>NZ_RCHC01000001.1 GCF_003664645.1 Acinetobacter chengduensis
TTATTTAAAAAAATAGCACTCATGCGTATATTTTTTAATCATTTTTCATTTTTTTGATTCATTTTTTAAGCAAATTTGCTTTAATAGTTCGATATTCAAGATTATTAAAGCGATTTTATTTATTATTGAGTCAGCTTTATTAAGCAAATAATAAATTTTGGGATCATTCTGTATGCATCATTTTTCTTTTTTCTCTGCAGGTTTGCTATTTACACTTGCGATTTCACCTGCTTTTGCAGCTGAGACAATAGATGAATCATCTTCATCTACAACATCAGCCAATTCAAAGTTTGCGACAAAGTCCAGTGCAGTCGTTAAAAAACTCACTGTTAATGCTTCAGCCGCACAAGCAGATGAAGAAAAAGATCCCTTTGAAGGATGGAACCGTAAGGTTTATCAATTTAATGATGTATTAGACCGTAACGTTGCACGTCCAATTGCAGTGCAATATTCAGAAAAAGTACCCGAACCTGTTCGTGGCTCATATCGTCAATTTCGTAAAAATTTAAATGAGCCTTGGAATGCTGTTAACCAGCTTGCTCAAGGTCGTCCTTTGCGTGCAGCAAAATCCTTAGGTCGTTTTACCATTAACACCCTTACTACTTTAGGTTTTGCTGATCCTGCACGTCGCTTACATTTAACAGAAGAAACCGAAGGCTTTGGCACAACACTTGGCTATTATGGTATTCCGACAGGGCCTTATTTAGTTTTACCTGTACTTGGCCCGAGTACAATTCGTGAATCGGTTGGTTTTGCCGCGGATAGTTATGCACGTCCTCAGCGTTATATTTTAGAAGACCATAAAGGAGCCTATTGGACTGAGCAAACATTACGTGCTGTAGATAGCCGTGCACAGTTACTAGATATTGAAAAAGTGTTACAGGGTGATAAGTACGCTCAAATCCGCGATATTTATTTACAACGCCTACACTTTATTGTTGCTGAGAAAAAAGGCCTTGCTGACGAAAATATGTTTATTAGTGATGAAAGCGACGACATAGATGATGAGTCTTCAGATCCAGTAGATACCGATTCTTCTGACGACAACGTAACAGAATAAGTTTTTATTATTTAAACGTGGAGGATAATGATTTTCTCCTCCACGTGGCTATTGCTTGATATAGTATATTGCTCATGATACTTCAGGATCATCTTATTTCTTTATGTATTTCATTCAACCGACCCGTGATATTCCACATCTAGATCAGGTACTAGACACACTCCCCAGTGTGCAAATGATTCGCATTGAAGATCTCCATTTGTATGATCCGACTATTATTGCTATTGCTGACGTACAAGATTATCTCACCCATCAGTGGACTTTACCCACTATTGCACTTGCCTTAGAAGATGAAGGGCTTGCTCTGTCAGCAGCGTGGGAACAAGGTGCACTTGCAGGTTGGATCTGGAGCAAGCTTCCAGCAAATCCACAAGAAGCACTTATTAGAATTGATGCAAAATATAAGCGCAATCAAGATAGCCGTGATCTACCGTCAGCCGCTGAATTACAAAAAAAATTACTACCCAATCCTATCGAATTATTGAACTATAAAATTGAAACATTGTTTCAACCCTCTGCCTATTTGTCTGGTGATTGGTATGATTACTGGAAAATTAGCGATAAAGAAGTCATGTTTTATTTGGCCGATGTTTCTGGCCATGGGGTGACCAGTAGTTTATTAACCTCATGGATGGCAGCATTTCATGGTCGGTCTAAAAACCCACGAGAATTGATAAAAAAACTCAATGGCATGCTGGTACAAGAAAATATCGAAAAGCACATCACCATGATTGCTGGTATTTTAAATATCGAAACGCACCATTTGCGTTGGTCAAGTGCAGGTCACTATCCACCAGCTATTTTATTTGAAAAAGATCAAGAACCACGTATTTTAACCACCAGTAGTTTTCCATTAGGCTTAACTGAAGATTTAGAAGTCGAAGAGTTTGAATGCCAACTTAAACCCAATGCTCGGTTTATTATTTGTTCAGATGGTGCACTCGAGCCATTCGATGGTGGCCTGAATGAACAGCTACGCCAATTGGTACATCATTTGCAAAATCAATCATTTCAAGCACCAGAACATGTAGCTGATGATATTGCCATACTCAGCTTACGTCGAATCAATTAATCTATAAATCAACTATTTATCGGTTTTCACCATACAATCATCCTTTGGGATACTTGAGTAAGCGATGTCCCTATGGGATAATTTACTATCCTCCTCTGCAAATGGCATTTATATGTCAACAGGTCATGTTGAATATGCAAGCTTGAATGGAACGCATATTTTTAAGCTTATTGGCGAAGTGCGTGCCCAATCTTGCATTAGTTTAGACAAACTGCTAAATAAAATTGAACAGCAAGAAAATGTTGTTGGTGCAATCGTAGATTTAACCCAAACCACATTTATTGATAGTACAGTTTTAGGCGTTTTGGCTAAGCTGGGCTTAAAGCTCAAACAAGTACATCAAATTCAAGCAGTCATGCTTTCGACAAATTCAGATATTACTACCCTTGCCAACAGTATGGGGCTTGGGCAGGTCTTTGTGATTTTGAATTATTGTGGTGATCCTAATGTATGCACTCGTACATTAATGGAAGAACATGTAACGCATAACAATATGCTTTGCACCGTATTAGATGCGCATAAAACATTGATGAAACTGAATGAAAGTAATCAAAATATGTTTGAGCCATTGGTGAAACAACTGCAAAAAGAGCAAGATTCCATCGATCAAACAGCTGTACAACACAACGCTTAATCTCCCTCTCCCCTTTGTTACATTGAGAACTCCATGACTTTTCTTTCTGTTGCTCAAATGAACTCGCAAAATGATATTGAAGAAAACTTCACTGTCATTGAATCATTGATACAACAAAGTAAAGCTCAGGGAGCAGAGCTCATTGTGTTTCCTGAAAATTTTGTCTGCTTTGCAGCAGGCAAACAACGTGAAACAGCAGCCCAATTCGAAGTTTATCAACAACGCTTAGAACAGCTCGCACATCGTTATAGTATTTGGATTGTGGCGGGTACTTTACCTTGTCCTTTTCGTCCAGATGGTTCAACTATTCAAGACGGTCGTGTGCGTACAGTGAGTCTATGTATTAGCCCAGAACGCACAGAAGCACGTTATGACAAAATTCATTTATTTGATGTACAAGTCGGCGATGGTGTGGGTGGATATCAAGAATCTAAGTTCTTTGAACCAGGGACACAACCTGTAGTTGCTAAAACACCTTTTGGCAACATTGGTTTAATGGTGTGCTATGACTTACGCTTTCCAGAGCTTGCACTCACACTACGAGCACAAGGTGCAAATATTTTAACTGCCCCAGCCGCCTTTACCTACACTACAGGTCAGATGCATTGGCAACTGTTATTGCAAGCACGTGCTATGGACACACAATGCGCAGTTTTAGGCGCTGCACAACAAGGTTGGCATGGTGAAAAACGCCAAACTTGGGGACATGCAGGTGCATCCGACAGTCGCGGTCAATTGCTTGATATTATAAAAACTGAAGGGGCTAGTTTAATTACTGTTCCGTTTAGTTTAGATGAACAAGATAAGGTTCGAGCATCTATGCCTCTATTACAGCACCGTGTTTTACTGCAATATCCTACTGATTCATATAGCAACTAGTGTGCTTATCTAATTTAGTAAATAGCACGCGATTTAAGTTAATGTTGCACTGTTAATCCCTGTCAGCTTATTTATAATAATGATTCTTATTTATTAAAATTGGTTTTACTCCAATGTTTAAATCCGCTCTCCTCTTTGCTGTACTGCTTTCCGTTTCTGTTGCCTCTTTTGCTGATATTCAAATTTCAGAAAAAGTTCGCCCTACAGTTAAATCTTTAGTTAATCCGAATATTGACCGTTTAGCTATTCCACCTACACCAAACAATATGT
Organism: Acinetobacter chengduensis; assembly: GCF_003664645.1. Classification (GTDB taxonomy): domain Bacteria; phylum Pseudomonadota; class Gammaproteobacteria; order Pseudomonadales; family Moraxellaceae; genus Acinetobacter; species Acinetobacter chengduensis. The sequence continues at coordinate 3,916 of NZ_RCHC01000001.1, forward strand.
CTTTGCCTGCATTTGGTCAGGGTATTATTGGTTGGGGTACTGGCCCAGATGGTGCTGAAAAACGCTTAAATAACATTACAAAACAAGACGTTGAAAAGCTAAAAACTCAAGATGTGACTTTAGAAATGGTTCAAACATGGCAAAAGTTTTATGAAAATGAAACTCAGCGTAATGCAGGCAACCCAACTGCCCCTTTCCGTGCACAATTAATGAAAAAAATTGCTGGCCTTTGGTAAGTAGCTCCTAGATTGTTCATTGGTAGTTACGGCTATCAGTGAACAGCTCCTGCCTATTAGCACCTTCATTTGAGTCATCTTTTCAGATTCTTTTATCGATTTTTTAATAAAGTCTGTTCAAATATTTACAAAATCACTGCTTATTCCTCCGCTTTTTTCAGACAGGATAATATTTCCCTTAGAAATATTTAGAGAATAACAATGACCTTAGAAAAAGCAGTCTATACAGCACACGCAAAAGCAACTGGTGGTCGCGATGGCCGAGCAACCTCTTCCGATGGTATTTTAGATATTCAGCTCAAAGTACCTAAAGAAATGGGCGGTGCTGGTGGTGGAACGAATCCTGAACAGCTATTCGCTGCTGGCTACTCGGCATGCTTTTTAGGTGCAATGAAATTTGTTGCCAACCGCGATCATTTAAAAATCACCCCCGACGCCTATGTTGAAGCGGATGTCGGCATTGGCCCAATTCCAACGGGTTTTGGTATTGAAGTGACTTTAAATGTTCATTTGGAAGGTTTAGAGCAAGCTGAGGCGCAAAAGTTGGTGGATGCTGCGCATATTGTTTGCCCGTATTCAAACGCAACGCGTGGCAATATTGATGTAACGCTGAATTTGATTGTGTAATTAATTAGCCCTATCCTAAAGTTGCTTTAGGATAGGGACAGATCATAAAAATAATTTATAAAATATAGACTTAAAATAAAAAAATCTATTATATTAAATAAAAATCAGAACACTAAACGTCATATCAAAATATCGCTTTAACATCAAAAATATTGTCAGCATTTTTTAGGGAAAAATATGTCATTAGGTGCAGTCTATTTATGGGAGCCTGATGTTACAGGTAAATTTCCAAACTTGAATGAAACTGAACGTACAGCCTATGAGCTTTACCAAAAGCATAGAAATACATCACCCAAAGGAAAAAAGATTAGAGACTGGGCTGAATTTATGGTCAATAAACTGACTGATGATGCCTATAGTGATTATTTTCCTGAAGAAACAAAACAATGGTGTATTAACTTACAGCAAGAACTTTTAGCTGAACCACGTGCGATCCTAGAGCTGGATCATTTTGACCATATTGCCCAAGGTGATGCCTTGTATCGGGTTTTTTATGAAGCTGTTAAGGAAACCGGTGTCGGTTTTTATGAACCGCGCTTTGCTGTGTGGGGATTTAGTGTTTTACAGGTTCCAGATAATGCAGTGGCTCAAGTTTTAAAATCTCATTTAGCCCCTTTGAATACAGAGCAACAAAATTTTGATCTGGATAGTATTGAAGCACCGAGAAATATAAAAAAGGCAGAAGAGTTATTCCAGCTATGGTGTTCCCATCAATCAGTGTTAAAAAATGTAGAATTACATACTTTTTATAATAGGTATGATTTTATAGAGCCTAGATTATGTGAGCCAGATGCAAAAACAGCGATAGCTAGCAAACAACGCTACTTTATATTTTTCAATGAATGTAAAAATATTTATTATCAATTATATTTTAAACTGCGCAGTTTTACGACTTCGCACAATATAAACTTTTCGTTTGATTTGACTAATCACTTTTTAACACCCGAGTTAAAAGAAAAGTTTGGCAAGAAACTCAAATTTAGAATCGACTTATCAGATATTAGAGATATAACAAGAGAATCACATGGTACATATGATCTAAATTTTGATTTTATTAGTTGTAAATGGGAAAGTGCTTATGGCGTTAAAACGTTTCTTCAGGAATTTGATAAATTTGTGAAGTTCCTTAATAAACACTTTTCAGATGGAAATCTGCAAAGTCTACAGGCATGGGCTTATGGGGATGTACTTGATCATGTGCTCGTGCAAATGCATTGGTCACAAGAATTTATGATTATTGCTTTAGGATTGGACAAAAACTATCTTCAAAAGCGTTATCAATTTCATCAAAACATTCTGAGTAATGAAAAAAGAGAGTCTGAACTTGAATATTTAAATGATAGCTATAAAGAATATCAGGTATTAATGGAGTTGGTCAGAGAAGCAGGAACTGCATTAGCGCCTTATCAAAAACCAAACTAAAATTTTAAAAGATGCGCATTTAGCGCATCTTTCTTTAAAACCAATAAAAAATCATCACTCCTCTGCTTCATTCGTCACGCGAAGCACTTCTTCCAGGGTAGTTTTACCTGCCAGTACTTTACGTAAGCCATCATCACGAATAGAACCCGAATGCTGACGTGCATAAGCTTCCACTTCATACTCTGCAACATTGCCGTGAATTAAACGGCGCATCGGTTCATCAACAGGCACAATTTCATAAATTGCGGTACGCCCATTAAAACCTGTATGTGAACAGTGATCACAACCTTTCGGTTTAGGAAGCTTTAACACCGTATCATGCTGAATATTTGAAAATAATTTCTTCTCAAAATCATCTGCATCATGCCACGTCGCACAGTGAGAACATAAAGTACGTACCAAACGCTGTGCAATCACACCAATAAGCGAACTGGACAACAAAAATGGCTCAATGCCCATATCTTTTAAACGGGTTACGGCGCCGATGGCTGTATTGGTATGCAGCGTCGACAACACCAAGTGACCAGTTAACGACGCTTGTACCGCAATTTCCGCAGTTTCCAAATCACGGATCTCACCCACCATTACCACATCTGGATCTTGGCGCAACATGGCTTTTAAAGCGCGAGCAAAGGTCATATCTACTTTGGTATTCACCTGCGTCTGACCAATACCTTCTAATTGATATTCAATCGGATCTTCCGCAGTGAGAATATTTTTAGAACCATCATTTAAGTCTGACAATGCCGCATATAAGGTGGTGGTTTTACCCGAACCTGTCGGCCCTGTAACCAAAATAATACCGTGCGGACGATGCACTAAAACTTTTAAGCGCTCGTAGTCATTGTTCATAAGACCCAAATGCGTCATGTTTAAACGACCTGCCTGCTTATCTAGCAAACGCATCACCACGCGTTCGCCATAAGATGATGGCAAGGTCGATACACGCACATCGACTTCACGGCCAGCTAAGCGTAATGAAATACGACCATCTTGTGGAATACGTTTTTCGGCAATATCCAGCTTGGCCATGACTTTAATACGAGATACCAGCAAAGGCGCCAGTTCACGGCGGGGCTGGACAATCTCACGGAGTTGTCCATCCACACGTAGACGTACAGATAATTTTTTTTCAAAAGATTCAATGTGAATATCTGATGCACCCACACGAATTGCCTCAGACAGCAATGCATTGATCAAACGCACAATTGGGGCATCATCTTCTTGATCCATCAGGTCTTCTGCTTCAGGTACAGAATCTGCAAGACTGAGCAAATCTGGATGATCTTCCAGCCCAGCGGCCACTTGTTGTGACTCGCCTGTATCGCCTGCAAAGCTTGAGCTGAGTAGTTGATTAAACTCTTGCTCCGTGCACAGTTGATAACTCGCTGGATGCCCCAGAAAACGACGCGCTTCTTGCAGCGCCAAAAGTGGCGTGTTGTCACGACGAATAATTATTGCTTGGTCACCCTCATAACGAAGCAACACGCCATGACGCTTGGCAAAACTATATGGTATTTGTAATTGTTTAAGTACTTGCATCACAGTTTATAATGATGAATAAAAGTGATTTGAGTGTACTCTAAGCACATGACAGCGTGAAGCATGTTTTGTAGCTTTTAATGATATAAGGAAAAATACCATTGTCTTTATTGAGTGGCGTACTTGAAACGGAAACATCAAAAGTAAAATGGTGGGGTGAACATCACTTTGAACTCAATCGGCCTCGATCTTGGCAGTTTGGCTCTTTGTTATTTCGCTTGACCCGTGGTCTGCAAGAATGGCGAATGGAATATCACCGTCCTAGCGTACAGTTTGATTATGAACAGCAATGGCACCGTATTGATGATCCTGAATTTGCGTTTCCTGCACCCGTACATATTGAACGCTATATGTTTAAAAACACGCATGAAAAAATTCAAATTATGCCTCGCTTAGCCAATCGCTCTGTGGTGATTCGTCCTGTAGATCCAATCTATATTCCAGCAGGTCAACGTGGCACGCTTTATATCAGTACGCCTTTATGGATTGCAGGCTTTGTTGAAGGCCAAAAAGACCCTTTATTTGATATCCCAGTCATCTTACCCAAAGACACTTGGTTTGGCCCCAATAAACGTACAGGTGAAATTTGTTATGCCACCGCTGTGGACGGCCGTACAGAGCTACATCAACTTAAAATTCGTGCCTTTCGCGCTGTTACGCCGATTGAGTTTCACAACACCAGTCATGAGCAATTGCGTTTTGACCGAATGAATGTGCCTGTACCCGCTTTGCCTTTATTTTATAGCGAGAGTACTGGTCGATTATGGACCTCTCAAATTAAGGTCATTCATGAAGGCCCTGATCGACCACCACGTGTAAGAATTGAAAACCGTACACCACCCCATGCAGGTGAAGTTATGTATGTGCACCCTCCACGCGAACCTGCGGGTGCATTATTTAATATGTTCGATTCACTGTTCTAGGAGTGATGGATGCCCAATACCAATATTCCAGCAGAAGTGACCAGCAGTCTGACTGGTATTGTTAAAAATATTAATACAGATCGACTCACAGAAATTGTGGTTGCTATTATCCTTGCAATTTTAGGCTTTTTAATTGCACGCTTTGTATCGAATACCTTTATTCGCACCATTGGGACACGTTTTAACGAACACCAACGCTTAGTTTGGCGACGCGGTATTTTCTATTTTATTTTTATGATCTTCGCGATGGCCAGCCTCAAAGAAGCGGGCTTCAAGCTTAGTGTGTTTTTAGGTGCAGCTGGTATTTTAACGGTGGCCTTGGGTTTTGCATCACAAACCTCTGCATCCAACCTCATCAGCGGTATATTTTTAATTGGTGAAGGTTCATTTGAAATTGGTGACACCATACAAATCACCTTAATTCGGGGTCATACCATCGAAGGCGAAGTAATTTCGATTGATTTGCTCTCCGTCAAATTGCTCACTCAAGACAATGTGTATGTCCGCCTACCGAATGAACAGCTCATCCGCGCACCTGTGCATAACCTGTCGAAATTTCCTATACGGCGAATTCCGATTACCTTAGCCATTAACTTCCACGAAGATATTATTAAAGTCCGTGAAGTGTTGCTGGATGTCGCCAATAAATATCCTTTGGTTTTGGCCGATCCGAAACCTGCAGTCACCGTCACAGCATTTCGAGAATCATCTATTGAACTTCTATTTGCCGTGTGGTGCCAACAAGAAAACTTTCTTAAAGTTCGTGATGAAATGCATGAACGGATTCGAAATGGTTTTCTTGATAATCAAATTGAAATTCCCGTACCCAAAATGGGCTTCGTCGATCGCCCTTCTGCTCAAACTTTGCATAATGAAGAAATTGACAGCTATGCCAATGCAGAGGATTTAAAACGTGAGCCAAACTTAAAATAAACTTCGTTTAGCCACATTCATGCACACAAAAAAAGGGAGACGTTTCATGGTCTCCCTTTTTGATCTAAAGTTCAGTCACGCTCTAATTTCATGTTTATGAATGCTTACTCGGGCGGGGTTGATTTGATATTTCAGGCATGGGGGCAATATAAGAGATGATTAACATGACAAAACCTGCGCCTAAGAATGAAATCACTCGCGTTAAAGTACCAATATGAGACAAATCAAATAGTACTAACTTTAAAGTGACCAATACCAAAATACTGCCACCAAAGAACCATAAAGAACGTAACTGACATCGACTGGCAAGCAACATACAAATAAAAGCTAAACTGACCCATAACAGAGTGAAACTTAATTGTATGGTCGCATCTTGCCACATTTGCCATTGATTATAGGGTGTGGCTAAGTAATGATGTAAAGCACGTAATACGACATAACTACTCAGCCAAAGCAGACCAAGCACCATCATCATCGCTCCAAGGCTGTTGTCTAAACCTGCTTTCATTTGTTGGTTCAACATCCAAATGAAACCTGCCAACATCGCAATGCTCACCAAATCAAATGGATTCAGTACAGGCATTAAATAAAGTTGAAAAGCTTGCTGACTAAAAATTTGCGATAAAATAACCCATAACGACATAAGAACTAAACTACTGCGTGCTTGCCAAAACATAGGCCAATCAGATTGACGCCACGCGCACCACAAAGCAAAACACAGCGGAAGTATGACGACACTAATAAATGGCATACTCGGGACAAGCGTTAAGCTACTGAGTGCTAAACTCAACAATACGCCTAAACTCACCCACTCTTTTTCTGCTCTTAGCCCAAGCAGAGGACGAAGCCACAATAAAGTTAAAAACAAGCCTGTGGTCGCTACCAATACACGATCGGAAGCAGAAGGCCATAACAAAGCACCCTGATGGCTGACATCAATCACCATATAATATGCGACCGCATACAACGGAATTAACCCAATCCATTTAGGCAATAACCACGACCAGATTGCACCACGTCTCAATAAAAGTTCATTGACCAGCACATAACTCAAACTCAGTATGAGTAGTATCCATGTCACTTGGTTTTTGCTGTCAATGACATCAAGTAAAAGTACAAACAACAAAATGGTGGCAGAGAGCATCTGTAAACAAAAAAAGCTGACCGTCCCTCCACTCAATTGCTGTTGAAATTTGGGCACAGCATTGGCAATGCATACAGTACTGAGGTAACTAAAAGCCAGAATCCAATACACAGGACTTGGAAAAACATTTTCCACAGAGAAATAATACACTGCTGAGCAACCCGCCATGAACAGTAAGCCCATACCCACATAATGGCTAATACGCGACTGACGATACAGCGCATAAATAAAAATGAAAGCACCTTCAAGCGCCCAACCCGCGACGCTCCAATGTTCAGTCAATAAAATAGGAGGGACAAAAGCCAAAAAGATCAGCATGAGACTAAAATAGCTCTGCGTGATTTGCTCAATCACCTGATAGCGTTTTGCCATTGTATAAAGCAATGCATAAATTGCAGCAAAAGCCAGACTGAACGTCGCCTGCCAGCCATTGTCGTCAAAATACATCAGATATAAAAAGATATAACTGGCAATGGGTGTGCCAAAAATTAATACCAAATCTAAAATTGGTTTAAGTTCAAATTGACTCAGATTCTCTTTGGCCAGCAATTGGCTAAAGCGAAAACCCAACCAGATAAAAATTGAGGCATGTGCAAAAATTAAAATACTTAAGCTTTGACGCTCGGTATCTACAGCATGATATATGGCATAGCTCCCCCCCACGAACAAAGTCATTAAAAATGCAATTTGATTGAGAAACTTCCATGGTCGAAGCGTACTTAACACCGCAACGGCAATGTTAATAACCAAATAATAGCTCACAAACTCAACCGCACTTGCACTGCGTACTGGTAAGGTAAAGGGCGCAATATAAGCCATCATCATGGCCATGAGTGCAAGCTCAATACTTTGTTGTTTTAGACTCAACCAAACTGCTGTTACAAGAATGAGCGCAAAGCAACAGCTAGCTACTGCCAAACTTGGAATCACTTGATTGTAATAAGCAAAAAACAATGTGAGTGATAAACTGGAAAGCCCCAAGCCTTCTAAAGCCAGTGCAAAGCTACGATTTTTGTAAACTAATCTATAACCCAAAGCCGTAATTGCAGCACTTACACCCGCCACCAGCAATAATTTGACAGTCAGGCTCAGCTGCCAGTGCTCCGTGGCAAAGCGAAGTAACAACACAATGCCAATGACCAAAACGCCAATCGCAACTTTTAGAACTGGATTTCCCTTAAATAACCATAATTGAAGCTGATCAATTAAATTTAAGCCCTTCTCTGTTGCTATAGGTTCAATGTTCTCTGCTCGTGGTATAGCCTGTTCTAGCACTAGAGTGCTACTTGATGGCTGAAGCTCCAAGGGCTGTGTTACTGATGCCTTTTGCTGCTGTTGCAGGTCATACTGTGTTTGTAAAAGCTGTCGCTCTAAACGCTTTAACCATCGCAAAAAAAAGAAAATCCATGCACTTAAACCCAGTCCAGTAAGCAAGTGAAATCCAGCAACGCCACCAACTAAAGCAATCACGGATGCGATATACAACGGCGCTCTTGAGGTACTTTGCCATCTTAATCCAAGCTGTTGGCTGAGTTGATCTGCGGGTTGTTGTAAATCATCCACATAGTGCATGACACTCACTCCAAAAGCTAAAATGCAGAGTGCACTCACCTCTTTTAAATCAGCAAACCATAGTCCAATGGCCACAATGATGAGCACCATCAACCACATCATTCGAATTTCATTCTGCCCTTTCAGCATACTGTCTTCGCTCTAATTATTTAAATTGATCATAGCGCACCTCTACAGCAATATTTTGTATGTTTATCAGATATTCGGTAACGCACATAAAACATCAAGCTTCAGCGCAGGCGATAAAAATCACGTACAATAAAACTGTTTTTTGGATTAGGAAATTTTCGATGCCGCCATTTGTCTTGGTCGATGGGTCATACTTTTTATATCGCGCCTTTCACGCATTACCCCCTTTAACCACGTCAACTGGGTTGCACACCAATGCCGTCCGCGGTGCGATTTCCGCCATTCAAAAACTCATGCGTCGCACACAGCCAACGCACATGGCCGTGATTTTTGATACACCAGAACCAACCTTCCGTCACGAACTCTCGCCTATCTATAAGGGTGACCGTCCAGCAATGCCGTCTGAATTGTCTGAGCAAGTGCCTTACCTACATGCACTCATTCGCGCATTGGGCATTCCACTACACATGCTACCGGGTGCAGAAGCCGATGACATTATTGGCACTTTAGCCAAACGCGCAGAAGCAGCAGGCCATCAAGTGCTCATTTCCACTGGCGATAAAGACATGGCGCAGCTGGTAACAGAGCGCGTAACTTTGGAAGATAGCTTCAAAGATAAGCCAATGGATATAAATGGTGTATTTGAAAAGTTCGGTGTATGGCCAAACCAGATTATTGATTACCTCACCCTGATGGGCGATGCTTCAGATGGTATTGTAGGTGTTCCGGGTGTAGGTGCAAAAACAGCAGCCAAACTTCTGACTGAATACGGCTCTATTGGTGGCATTTTAGAAAATGTCGACAAAATTAAAGGTAAAGTTGGGCAAAACCTGAAAGATAATGTTGAAGGTATTGCACTTGACCACCAACTTGCAAGTATTGTCTGCGATTTGGATATGGACTTGACCTATGACGACCTAAAACTGACAGATCCAAATACTGAAGAGCTACGCAATTTATATACAGAATTAGAATTCCGTAATCAGTTGCAATCTTTAGATCATCCGAACAACCCGAATAGCGCAACCTATAAACAAAACTCTAAAGCCATTATTCAAAACACACACGCGACTGTAAAAGTTGAAGCAGAAGATCAAGCAAGCATCACCAGTACAGATGATGTTTTGGGTGAAGCACAATATCACACTGTGCTCAGCCAAGCGGATTGGGATAATCTGTTTAAGCGCCTGAGTACAGAAAAGCGTTTTGCCTTTGATACAGAAACCACAAGCTTAGACTATCGCGTGGCTCAAATTGTCGGATTCTCTGTGGCTTTTGATGCACAAGATGCCTACTACGTACCGCTCGCGCACGACTACGAAGGCGCACCTGTACAACTAGACCGTGATACAACCCTTACGCAAATCAAACCGATTTTAGAAGATGCTTCTGTTCAAAAAATTGGGCATCACCTTAAATATGATGCGCATGTTTTAGAAAATCACGGCATTCTGCTACAAGGCTGGTATTTCGATACGATGCTGGCATCTTATGTACTCAACTCTGTAGCTACACGCCACGGTATGGATGACGTTGCACGTTTGTATTTAAGCCACTTAACCACCACCTACGAGCAAGTTGCAGGTAAAGGCGCAAAACAAAAAACCTTTAATCAAATTGAACTCGAAACGGCAGCGCACTATGCGGCTGAAGATGCGCATGTGACTTATCGTCTGTATGAAGTTTTAGATGCCAAACTGAAACAGCATCCTGAACTGATCAATATTCTGCACAATGTCGAAATGCCAGTAGCACGTGTACTGACGATGATGGAAGAAAATGGCATTGAGCTGAACATGGAGTTTTTGGATCAACTTGGTGTTGAATTTGCCACGACCATGCAGGACCTAGAAAATCAGATCACTGAATTGGCTGGCCAATCCTTCAATGTCAGCTCACCAAAGCAAGTTGGCGAAATCCTGTTTGATAAATTGGGGCTCAAAGGTGGCAAAAAAACTGCTACCGGTCAGTACAGCACCAGCGAAAGTGTACTGGAAAAAATTGAGCATCCGATTACCGAATTGATTTTGGAATACCGTGGCTTGTCTAAGCTAAAAAGTACCTATACTGACGGCTTACTCAAGCAAGTTAATGATGATACGCACCGCGTGCATACCAGCTACCATCAGGCACTGACGGCTACTGGTCGTTTATCTTCAACCGATCCGAACCTACAAAATATTCCCGTACGTGAAGACATTGGGCGCCAAATCCGTAAAGCATTTATTGCACCGAAAGGCCGTGTTCTGCTGGCAGCCGATTACTCACAAATTGAATTACGCCTCATGGCGCATTTCTCACAAGACCACGCCTTGGTGGATGCATTTAATCATGGCCAAGACGTTCACCGTCGTACAGCCGCTGAGGTTTTGGGTATTCCTTTAGATGAAGTGACCAGCAATCAACGTCGCCAAGCCAAAGCCGTAAACTTTGGTCTACTGTATGGCATGTCTGAATTTGGTTTAACGCGTCAGCTTGGTTTTAGCCGTGAAGAATCACGCAATTATATTGGCAAGTATTTCCAACGTTACCCTGGCGTGTTGGATTATATGGAACGCACTCGCCAAGTTGCCCGTGAGCAAGGCTTTGTTGAAACCATTTTAGGTCGTCGTCTGTATACACCAGACATTAATGCCAGCAACAAAATGGTGAAACAAGGTGCTGAACGTGCTGCAATTAATGCTCCGCTACAAGGCTCAGCCGCGGACATTATTAAAATGGCAATGATTGAAGTGGAAAAAATGCTTCCAAAAGACCAAGCCAAAATGCTTTTACAAGTGCACGATGAATTGGTATTTGAAGTTGATGAAGCAATTGCGGATGAACTCGCAGTGAAACTGGCGGAAGTAATGCAGTCTGTATTGCAACTCTCTGTACCATTAGTTGTTGAAGTTGGTAAAGGCAACAACTGGGACGAAGCGCACTAACTCCTTCCTCCTTTCAAGAGGAATGCTGGCATGCAAGTATGCTTCTACCAAAAATAAGCACATAAAAAAAGAACTCCGTGGAGTCCTTTTTTTATTGCATATACAGCAACCAGCTTACAGGCCTGTTAACAGTGCAATCGCAACTTCTTTCATAATCGTTTCTACAACCAACAACGCCAAAATAGCCACAATAGGTGACAAATCAATCATCCCCATGTTGGGTAAGATACGACGAAATGGTGCAAGTAAAGGCTCTGCCAATTCTTGAATAACCTCAATATACGGTGAACGCGATTGAGTAAACATTACCACCCAACTCAAAATAATAGTGGCAAAAATCAAATAGCGACAGAAGCGAATCAAATCCTGAATCATCGTAACAAAAGTCATAATCAGCAAATGCACAGGACTATTGAGTGAAGCTCCTGATAAATGCATCAAACCAAACATTTTTAAAATATACAAAATGATCAGCAAAACCAAAGCCGCAGTATTCACACGACCTTTACCTACTGTTGGAAAAATTCGACTGAACAGATCAACAATCTTGGTCGCTTTTGCAGTCGACAATACAACAGGGTTGTACGGGCTTACCGCTGCCAACTGCATTAAAAACCGGAAGAATACGAGCAAAATTGCGACGTTAATGATAATGCCAAAAATTAGCGCAGAACTTGCACCCATACTTGAACGTTCCTAAATTAGATTACTTAATGCTGTCGCTGAGTTCTTGCGCCAGCTGTTGGCTACGCTTTTGCGCGGCAGCCAAGGCTGCTTGAATATTTTGTGAGATATGCGCATGATCAAATACCTCAATCGCCGCTTGAGTCGTCCCATTTGGCGAAGTCACATTTTTACGCAATTCTGCTGGGCTACTTGCGCTGGTAATGGCCATTTGCGCAGCACCCAATGCTGTTTGCAAAGTTAATGCTGTAGCAACTTTTTCATCTAGCCCTAAATTTTTACCTGCACGAATCATGCTTTCCATCATATAGAAGAAATATGCAGGACCAGAACCAGAAACCGCAGTCACAGCATCAATCTGTGCTTCAGTGCTTACCCAAATGGTTAAACCTGTAGAAGCTAAGACCTGGCTTGCCAAGTCACGATCTTCTGCTGATACAGTTGCTTCAGCATATAAACCATGTGCACCTATTTGAACCAGTGCTGGTGTATTTGGCATTACACGTACAATACGCGTCGTGCCTAATAATGCACCAATAGTTGCTAAGTCTGCGCCAGCCACAATTGAAATGACCAATTTACCTTCTAACAAGCCTTTTAAAGGTTGTAAAACACTGGCTAAAACTTGTGGTTTTACTGCAAATAACACAATGTCTGCATCACGAATGGCTGCAATATTGTCACTAGTCACGTGTAATTCTTTGGTTGCCAAATGTTCACGAACTTTATCTACAGGATCTGAAACAGTAATACGTGTCGGCGGTAAGCCACGTGCAATCAAGCCTCCAATTAAGGCCTGTGCCATATTACCACCACCAATAAAAGTGATATTACTGTTTAATACTGCGCTCATGATTCCAATCCGCTTGTGATATTTTCAACTGTAGAAATTAAGTTTGGTCGCCACCCACCTGTTACACAATACGATGAAACAGCCAACCAAAAACCTTTGGGCGTAAAGACACCTAGCATAACATTATCTATGCTTAATATTTGTATAGTATGACGTTGCCAAGGAAATATTTGTGCTTGTTGAATGGCCTTCTTCAATGGCCAAGAGCCAATACGGCCCTGTAAATGAATTTTTTCGCCACCCTGTCGTACTGTGAGTGTTAAGGTCTTGTTTAATAACTCATACGACAATCCGATTGCCTGTGCTGACTCAGTATCTCGTACTTGAAACTGACCTGACAATACATGAAACACTTGATGCATGGCTAAATTTAATGTGCTTGCTGGGCTGTTTTCTTGGGCCGATGCAAGATATTCACTCTTAGGCAAGCGATGAACCGAACCCGCAAAGCGCACATAATAAAAACCATTCCAATGTAAGGCAGCCTGTGCATCCGCTTTGGCCAAGATCACCTCGTTCAGCAAGCGTTGCACCATTTCAAAGGCCGGACGGTACTGCGCTTGGCCTTTCATCCAAGCAGACAAAAGCTGGCGCTGTCGTGCTTCAGATAAAGCCAAAAGTACTTCTAAGCACAGCACGCGCTCTGTACCACAAGCTTTTAAATCACTTACCAACACCGATGCTAAAATTTCTTCCGCATCTTGCATTAAATAACTGGTACGACTTAAAGCCTGCTGCATTTTGGGATAACGCGACTCAAGCAAAGGCCACAATACTTCACGGCACCATGCACGATCATAATGCGTGTCTAAATTGGTAGGATCTTCAATATTAGGGACGTTTAATTGCTGGGCCCATTGGCCAATTTGCTCACGAGACAGATCTAAAAACGGACGCCAAATGGTCATTACTTCGTGCATATCTACAGCTTGCATGGCAGCTAAACCATGAATACCTGCACCAGATAATAATCTGAGCATCAATGTTTCGGCTTGATCTTGTTGATGATGGGCCAACACCAACACTTCATTCGGTGCTAAATGTTGTAAATAAGCATCATAACGCGCTTGGCGTGCTTGGTTTTCTAAATTGCCTGTTGCTACCGCAACAGCTTGCACAACACATGGAATATTACGTTGTTGGCATTGCTCAAATACAAATTCCCCCCAGCTGGCGCTGTGCGACTGAAGCTGGTGATCAATATAAATGGCACGTATTTGATTTGGGCACAGCTCAGACATTAAATGCAGTAGCAACATGGAATCCATGCCACCACTGCATCCAATTAAAAATCGAGTCTGTGCTGAAAAAACTTGGCTTCGACTTAAGAAGCTAGTCCTAAATTGCTGCTGCCAAATTTCATTAAACGTTGGTAACGTGCTTCGCATCGTTCAGTTGCATCCATTGGCTGAAGTTCAGCCAATGCCTCTTTCAAGACCACTTTCAAATTTTGCATGACTTGTTCAGGATGCACATGTGCACCTTCACCTTCGTCAACTACATATTCCACAATACCCATTTTTTGGAGTTTGTCTGCAGTCAGTGCAAGTGCTTCACTCGCTTGCTCTGCTTTATCTGCAGTTTTCCATAAAATTGAGGCACAACCTTCAGGTGAAATCACAGAATAAATACTGTGCGACAGCATCGCTACACGGTCAGCAACACCAATACCCAGCGCACCACCTGAACCGCCTTCGCCCAATACTGTTGCAATCACAGGAACTTTCAAGCTCGACATTTGCGCAAGGCTGGTCGCAATTGCTTCAGCCTGTCCACGTTCTTCTGCACCCACACCTGGGTAAGCGCCCATCGTATCAATAAAGGTAAATACAGGTAAACCAAAACGCTCTGCCATTGACATTAAACGCTGTGCTTTACGGTAACCTTCGGGGTTACTCATGCCAAAGTTATGTTGCAATTTTTCACGTGTGCTACGACCACGATGTTGACCCACCACCATTACAGGTTGGCCATCTAAACGAGCCAAGCCACCGAGCATAGCGCCATCATCACCAAATAAACGGTCACCATGTAGCGCATCAAACTCAGTGAAAATTTCACTTATGTAGTCCAAAAATTGTGGACGCTCTGGATGACGTGCAATTTTAACCGTTGTCCAAGCTTTAGATTGAGCAGCTTTATTTTTCATAGGTCGACCATTATCCCTAAATTAACCTGATCTGTTAATCGATAAATTGTTCCGACTGAATATTCAATTCAATATCCCAATGCTTGAATTGCACTTGTTCATCATGCAAATCTGCAACAAGCAGTGGCCATTGTTTGGCATCGCCAGAAACGCTAAGTTGCCATTGTTGCGCATTGAGGGCGACTAATTCAATGGCAGGAAGCATCTCATCGCTACGACTATGATTGAGTAAAACAGCTAAGCGAAGTAGCAAACACAAGTTCACGAGCTTTGTTCCGCCCACTTTCATCACATCTATACGAGCGTCGCTTCGTAGCTTACGACGATGATGTGCCACCAAATGTGACAAATGATTTTGATCAATTTGTGAGAAACCAGGAATGTCTGAATGTTGCAATAAATATGCACCATGGCGATGGTAACCACTGTGGCTAATTGCTAAACCAATTTCATGCAAATAGCCTGCGCGACGCAGTAAATCACTGTCATCATTGGTTAATTCCAATTGCTCCGCCACACCATTAAACAGTTGTTGTGCTGTTGCAACCACACGTTCTGCCTGTTTTACATCGGCATTATAACGCCCCATTAAGGCATGTACCGAACGGTCTCGAATATCTTCGTGTTGGAAACGCCCTAAGAGGTCGTACATGACCCCTTCACGTAATGCGCCATCCGAATACACTAATTTTTCAAGTTTTAAAACATCAAATACCGCATATAAAATCGCAATACCTGCTGGCAAAACTGCTCGACGGTCTTCTTTTAGACCATCAAATTCCATATCCGTTACATTTGAATATTTAAGTAATTTGTCTTTTAGTTTTTCTAAGCCTTCACGAGTTAACTCTTCTTGCTCATTGCTCCAGCCCATATTAACTGTAATTTGACGGCAAGCTTTAATCGTACCGCTTGAGCCAACCACTGTATCCCAGCCCGCGGCTTTATAGGTGGTGGCAAGGCCTGAAATTTCTTTACGTGCTGCAGTAACCGCTTTATCAAATGCCTTTTGGCTAATTTCGCCATCACTAAAATAGGCTTTGGTAAAGGCCACACAGCCCATTTGCACAGATTCGGTATGAATCGGTTCAAATTCTTCACCAATAATGAGCTCTGTAGAACCACCACCAATATCAATCACTAAACGACGACCGCTGTTGGCCATAGTATGTGAAACGCCCAAATAAATTAGGCGCGCTTCTTCACGACCCGCAATAATTTCAATCGGCTTAGGTAAAATTTCAGCCGCTTTTTGAATAAATTCATGTCCATTTTTTGCTTGGCGTAGTGCATTGGTCGCCACAATACGCAAACGTTTTGGCTGTACTGAACCCAAACGCCCCACAAAACGAGCCAAACATGCCAGACCCCGTTGTTGAGCGGCTTCGGTTAAATTTTTATTTTCATCCAAACCTGCTGCCAGTTGTACTTTTTCTGACATTGATGCGACTTTTTTTACTTCGCCATGATCTACACGTGCAATCGCAAGATGGAAGCTATTCGATCCCATATCGATCGCAGCGAGAAGTTCTTCATCAATCAAAAAATCAGACATGATTTCAAATAAACCTATACAGAATTGTGCTTAGAGTAATTCACAACCATGCAATTTAAAAGCCATTTATGTGCATGGAGTAAAACTGCCTTATTTTAGTCTTTAATGTGACAATTGCATGACACGATTGCAACTATCGTCAGCATCAATTAGACAAAATTCAATTTATCAACGAAAATTCAGCAATCCCCCTACATTGTTAAAGACGGCTATGTAATACTAATAATTATAGAGTCATCTTTAAAAAATTTATTTGGAGCAAATTCCATGTCAGCGAATATCGTAAACACAACTGATGCAAACTTCGAAGCAGACGTTTTACAATCTGACGTACCTGTACTTGTAGATTTCTGGGCTGGCTGGTGTGCGCCATGTAAAGCAATCGCGCCAGTATTAGAAGTTCTTTCTACTGAATTTGAAGGCAAAGTTAAAATCGTTAAAGTTGACGTGACTTCTTGCGAAGCAACTGCTGTGAACTACAACATCCGTAACATTCCTGCTTTGCTAATGTTTAAAAATGGCGAAGTTGTTGCAACTCAAGTAGGTGCAGCACCTAAATCTAAATTAACTACATTCATTGAAGAAAACATCTAATCTTCAATTAAAGTGCATAAAAATAAAAATACGCGACCAAGTGTTGCGTATTTTTTTTGCTGATAAATTGACAAAAAATTGAATCTCTCTTATATTGCATGCTCAAGAAATAAAGGATCTTAAATCCTCTCAGTTTCTTATGAGACTCAACACATAAGATGCCGCTCGGCTAAGAATTTGTTATTCACATTTCTCTTCTAACAATGAATCAGACCTCTGAATTGTGATTGTACATATTCAATTGCTTTCGTTTTATTGTATCCCTGCGGCCTAATGTTGCTCCCTTTCTAACCTGTATCCCAGAATTTTAGATTCTATCTGACCACCTATGAATTTAACCGAACTCAAGAAAAAACCGATTGGCGAACTCATCAAGATTGCCGAGTTTATGGGCCTAGAAGGAATGGCACGTAACCGCAAGCAAGACATTATTTTTGCCATCTTAAAGCGCCACGCAATGAATGGTGAAGAGATCTTTGGTGATGGCGTTTTGGAAATTCTGTCAGATGGCTTCGGCTTTTTACGCTCAGCGGCTGGCTCATATTTAGCGGGTCCTGATGACATTTATGTCAGCCCTTCACAAATTCGTCGTTTTAACCTACGTACTGGTGACACCATTACTGGCACAATTCGACCACCAAAAGAAGGCGAACGCTATTTTGCCCTTCTTAAAGTAAACCAAATTAACTACGACACGCCTGAAAACTCTCGTAACAAGATTTTATTTGAAAACTTAACGCCATTATTCCCAACTGAGCAATTGGTTATGGAATTGGGTAACGGTACAACTGAAGATTTAACTGCACGTGTGGTTGACTTGGTTGCACCCATTGGTAAAGGCCAACGTTCAATTATCGTTGCACCGCCTAAAGCGGGTAAAACCATGTTATTACAAAACATCGCACAGTCGATTGTTCGTAATAACCCAGAATGCTTCCTAATTGTCCTTCTGATTGACGAACGTCCTGAAGAAGTAACAGAAATGGAACGTACTGTTCGTGGTGAAGTGGTTGCGTCAACATTTGATGAATCACCTGCGCGTCACGTTCAAGTGGCTGAAATGGTGATTGAGAAAGCAAAACGCTTGGTTGAGCATAAGAAAGACGTTGTAATCTTACTTGACTCAATCACCCGTCTTGCTCGTGCTTACAATACCGTGATTCCTTCTTCTGGTAAGGTGCTCACAGGTGGTGTAGATGCACATGCCCTTGAACGTCCAAAACGTTTCTTTGGTGCTGCTCGTAACATTGAAGAAGGTGGCTCACTGACCATTATCTCTACCGCATTGATTGAAACAGGCAGTAAGATGGATGAAGTGATTTACGAAGAATTTAAAGGTACCGGTAACCAAGAGATTACTCTTGATCGTCGTATTGCGGAGAAACGTGTGTTCCCTGCAATGAACATCAAGAAATCTGGTACCCGTCGTGAAGAGCGTTTAATGTCTGAAGACAATCTACGCAAAGTATGGATTCTACGTAAGCTATTACATACGCAAGACGAACTTGCAGCAATGGAATTCTTACTTGACCGTATGAAAGAAACCAAAACCAATGATGATTTCTTCGACCAAATGAAGCGTAAAGCAACAAATTAATCGATGTAAATTTAAAAAGGCCATCTATAACGATGGCCTTTTTATTTGGTTGACTTCAGTTACATAAATACACAATCAGTTCAGCTAATTGTAAAGTTTTTTTCAAGTGAATGATTATAAAAATAATTTTATTAAAAACCCTATTGTTTTTAGGGGGTTATTTAGCATTTATCCAATATATTTCTTTTCCTTGATTGTTATTTTCTGTTAAAAAAAGCCATTTTTTGACCACTTTTTTATGTTTTTTGACTGTGAAGCAGTAGCATTTCAAAATACTCAGTGATAGCATATTCGCATACCAGTTACACTGCTCTGCATTGTTCATACCTAATAAAAATTAGGCGTAATAAAAGCAAATAACAGTGCTAACTAAGGTTTTTTTTAATCTCATATTTAGAGAGTGATGCCATGTTATTCAAAAAAATCGCTGTTGCTGCTGCAGTTGCTACTACTTTAGCTTTCGTTGGTTGTGCTAAAAAAACTGAAGAAGCTCCTGCTGCTGCTGCTTCTGAAGCTGTAGTTGCTGCTTCTGAAGCTTCTGCTGCTGCTGACGCTGCTGCTGTTGAAGCTTCTGCTGCTGCTTCTGAAGCTACTGCTGCTGCTTCTGAAGCTGTTGCTGCTACTTCTGAAGCTGCTGCTTCTGAAGCTAAATAATCTAACCGATTATAAAGCACAAAAAGAGAGCCATTTGGCTCTCTTTTTTATTACAAGAAAAAATCTCAAAACACAATAAACAGAAAGATCAGTACACAATTACCTTTCACCAGAACTGCCCTAGCATCTCTTTCCACATACAAGTCGATTAAGATTCTCTATCTTGCTATTAATGGAGCATAAAAAAAGCAGATCAATCGATCTGCTCATTTCCAACGCGTTGACGGAATTTTTGTCCCGCACGGAAGGTTACTACACGGCGTGCAGAAATCGGAATTTCTTCACCCGTTTTCGGGTTACGGCCTGGGCGCTGACGCTTATCGCGTAGCTCGAAGTTACCAAAACCTGAAAGTTTAACTTGCTCGCCTGAGATTAGCGCTTGGCTAATCTCATCGAAAAATAACTCGACCATTTGTTTCGCTTCACGACGATTTAAACTCGTGAGCTCACTTAAATGGTCAGCCATTTCTGCTTTTGTTAGTGCTGTCATGAAGCCCTCAATGTCGCTTGGTAAGTGTTTTCTAACACTTGGAGAATATTATCCATACCGGATTTGATCTCAGCATCTTCAAGTGTACGAGATGGATGCTGCCAAAGTAATGCAAATGCCAATGAGCGCTTGCCTTCTTCAACACCTTGACCAGTGTACACATCGAACAACCAAGTAGAGTCTAAAAGCTCGCCACCCGTTTTTCCGATAAGCTGCTGAATTTCGCTAACATTAATCTTATCACTAATTAAAAGCGCAATATCACGTCTTACCGACGGAAAACGTGATAATTCTGTAAAATTAGATACATAAGTTTGCAAAACAGCCTGTTGATCGAGTTCAGCAACCCAAGTCGTGCTTAAATCCAATTCATCTTCTAAAGATGGGTGTAAACGACCTAAGTAACCAATCGACTGCCCATTAAGCAAAATCTCAGCAGATTGACCTGGATGTAACCATGCACGTTCAGAACGTACATATTCCACCTCTAAACGACCTGCTGCTAAAACTTCTTCAACATCGCCTTTGAAGTCAAAGAAATCCATTGGCGCTGCTTTACCATGCCAAGATTCTACATTGCGTGCGCCCGTAGCAATCATCGCAAATGTTGGGATTTGTTTGAGATCATGAATAGACGCTGCATCTTGATAGTCAAAACGCAAACCTAGCTCATAGAAACGTACACGGCTTTGCTGACGATTTACGTTGTATTGCACACATGGGATCAAACTTGATAATAAAGTTGAACGCATGACTGCTAAATCACTTGAGATTGGGTTTGCCAATGCCAATGGATTCACTGCTGGATTCAATTGTTTTTCAAGTTTCAAATCTGCAAAGCTAAAGCTGATTGCTTCTTGATAACCCAAAGCCACCACAGTTTGACGTAATTGAGCAAGCTCGAATTGGTCTTGGTATTTTGCCAATTTTACGTCAATAACAGGCAGACTCATTTGAATATTGTCGTAGCCATGAATACGTGCAACTTCTTCAATCAGGTCTTGGTAAATTGCCATGTCATAACGATGTGATGGTGGAACAACAGTCCATTCACCTACAGCATTTACAGTCACAGCACAGCCCAAACGTGTTAAAGCATCTGCAATGAACTCACCATCTACGCTATAACCCAAGAGTTGATCAACTTGCGCTTGTTTTAATTCAATCACTTCACGTGTTGGCAGTACATTTGCTTGCTCTGCAACCGTGATTGGACCGAATTCACCACCAGCAAGTTCAGCAATTAACTGAGATGCGCGGTGCATAGCGATCATTGGCAATTCAAAATCTACGCCACGTTCATAGCGCTGAGATGCATCTGTATGTAAACCAAAACTACGCGCACGACCTGCAATTGCAAGCGGTGCAAAGAATGCAGATTCTAAGAAAATTTCTTTGGTTTCATCTGTTATAGATGAAGATAAGCCACCCATAATACCTGCAATTGCCAATGCTTTTTCATCATCTGCAATCACCATCACTTTTTCGTTCAGCTCAACGTCTTGTTCATTTAAAAGTGTTAACTTTTCAGCAGCCGTTGCTTGACGTACATGTACTGCACCTTGAACTTTACCACCATCAAATGCATGTAGCGGTTGGCCCAATTCCATCAATACATAGTTAGTAATATCAACCAAAATGCTGTGCTGGCGAATACCTGAACGAGCAAGCGCACGTTCCATCCATTCAGGTGTTGGTGCTTTAGTATTTACATTTTTAATCACACGACCTAAGTAACGCGGACAACCTTCAGTTGTAACAACAACTTTTTTCTCATCTGCAATGGTTGCAGCCACTTCTTTTATTTCAGGAGCGTTCACAGCCAATTGGTTAATTACACCAATTTCACGGGCAATACCACGAATACTGAAGCAATCACCACGGTTTGGTGTAATGCTAATGTCAATGACATGGTCATCAAGATCAAGATATTCACGAATGTTTACGCCCACAGGCGCATCTGCAGGCAGCTCTAACAAACCGTCAATTTTGTCTTCTAAATCAATTTCTGAAGCGCCACATAGCATCCCTTGTGATTCAACACCACGAAGTTTGCCTTTTTTAATTTTGAAATCGCCCGGAAGCACAGCACCAATCGTAGCAACGGGTGCTTTCATACCTTCACGTACGTTTGGTGCGCCACATACAATTTGCAAAGGCTCACCAGAACCAATATTCACTGTTGTTACACGTAAACGGTCTGCATCAGGATGCTGAACTACCGTCAAAACTTCACCCACAACAACACCTGTGAACGGTTTTGCAGCTGGCGCAAGCTCATCAACTTCTAAACCAAGCATGGTAAGCTGGTCAGATAAAGTATTGCTATCAATGGCTGGGTTTACCCATGTACGCAACCAATTTTCGCTAATTTTCATACATTCATTTCCTTAATCTCCCCTAACCCCTCTTTGAGAAAGAGGGGAAATCCCACGCTTCATTCTTATTCGTGGAAGTCCCCCTTTTATAAAGGGGGATTTAGGGGGATTCTAATACCTTTAAATTTAAAAAATCTGTTTAAGCAAATTGGCGTAAGAAACGCACATCGTTTTGGTAGAACATACGTAAGTCATTGATGCCATAACGTAGCATCGCAAAACGCTCTACACCTAGACCAAATGCAAATCCTTTGTATTTGTCTGGATCAATACCTGCTGAACGCAATACATTTGGATGCACCATACCGCAGCCTAAAACTTCTAGCCACTTACCACGCTCATCCATAATATCCACTTCAGCACTTGGCTCTGTGAATGGGAAATAAGATGGACGGAAACGTACTTTTAAATCTTTTTCAAAGAATTCATTTAAAAGATTAACCAACAAGCCTTTTAATTCTGCAAAGCTAGTGTTTTCAGCAACGTACAAACCTTCAATTTGGTGGAACATTGGTGAATGCGTTTGGTCAGAGTCACAGCGGTATACACGGCCTGGGCATACAATACGAATCGGAGGCTGTTGCGTTTCCATGGTACGGATTTGTACACCAGAGGTGTGTGTACGAAGCAAATGATTCACATCAAAATAGAAAGTGTCATGCATTGCACGTGCAGGGTGATGTCCCGGAATGTTCAGGGCTTCAAAGTTATGGTAATCGTCTTCCACTTCTGGGCCCGTTGCCACGGTAAAACCAGCTTTAGTAAAGAATTGACAAATACGCTCTTGCACCTGCGTTACTGGGTGAATACTACCAATCGCTTGACCACGACCTGGTAAAGTAATATCAATTGTTTCGCTTGCCAGTTTTTGTTCTAGCGCCGCTTTTTGTAATTGAGTTTGGCGTTCAGTTAAAGCCGCGTTAATCGCTTCACGCACAGCGTGAATAGCCGCACCGTGAACCTTACGCTCTTCAGGGTCCATTTTACCCAGTGCTTTAGATTGTTCCGCGAGCTGGCTTTTTTTACCCGTAAACTGCACTCGAACTTGATCAAGTGTAGCAAGGTCATCTGCTGCTGCAATCGCAGCGAGCGCTTCAGTGGTCAGGGCTTCCAGTGACATAGTAACTCTCAAAGCAACAATTTAGAAAAATATAAAACCCCATATTCTAACAGTTTTTGAACGCGATGATGAAGCGCATTCATAAGTAAAAATTGCAATAGCATCGAGAATTAAAAAAAGTATAAGATAGGCGCATTATCAATGAGATCTTTCATTATGGCGCTCGATCAAATTTGGAAACAGCAACTCACACTGGTCACCTATGGAAATGAGTTTTTAGCACAGAATCTAAGTTTTCAACGCTGGTTGCAGCATGCTATTTTTGATCAGCACCATTTTGTATTTCGTGATTTGATGTCCCAACATTTATTGGCACAGCATTTTCAAATTTGGTTAGAAGGCTTAAAAAAACAAGGCGTACAGCGCATTAGCTTACATCGCTCGGCACTATTAAATGATGAGCAAAACCCAAATGCTAATGTCGAGCTTTTACCCATTGCGCACTTTATTGTGAGCCACGACGCCCACAAAAAACAGGCTTGGATCTTTGGTAAAGAATTAGCAGAATGGTATAACGCAGATAATGATTATGAAGTGCCTGCATCTCAGCGATCTAGCGTACGCCTCGAAGTTTTTTGGCGCTTCGAGCTCAATTCCGCTTTAGCTAAACGGATAGATAGCGACTTACAACAGCCCAATTGGGATGATATTCAACTTTATACAGACAATGAATTGTTTGATAGCAAATTTGCCAAAGGCTTTATTGAACCGAGTGAGTTAGACCATCCCTACTATGGCTTGAGCATCGAGCAATTAGAGCCAGATGTAACCCCGCTGTCCTTACTGCCTACAGACTATCAAGCTGATTATGCACATCAAACCTTAATTCGCTTAGATGCACTTGATGCATTTATTCAAGCCAAAATACAGCATCCATACAATGCCGAGGGTGAAGCCCTATCACCAGAAGAACAGCTCAATATGCGTCATTTTTCGCAAAAGCTAGATGACCTTCGGAGCAAGTTTATTGTTAAAGTTGCAAACCACTATAAAACTGCACGTTTGACCGTAAAAGAAATTCCATCACCTTTGGATGATGTACAACTTCCTAATAGTCAAAAGAAGAATGCATACCATAAGCCTTCAGCAGATCACTCTAGCAATAATAAAACTGGTGTTTTTGCGCTCATTGTAGTGACTATTATTATCTGTCTATGTGGCTATTATTTTGGGCTTTAATCGATAAGTACATTAAATTCAAATGCCCCAATAAAAAGCATCCTCAATGGATGCTTTTTGCTGTATTTAAGCGGTAATTAAATAGTTAAATGGCCGAATTTCTATTTGCACTTTGTGTGTATCTGCATGCTGATTGATATAGTGATTGACCGAAATCACTTCGCCTTCGAGTTCCGCATCTGCACCATACATAATTTTAACGGATTCCCCTTTGCGTGGAATCATCTGTAGTTCTAGGGTAATAGTGCCCTGACCCATTCCTTTTATTTCTGCCAGCATATTCTTATCCTGATGTTTGGTTTTTTTAAATATTAAGCAGGTAGCCGAGCAAGTATTAAAGCTGATTTATGTAACGGCTGATTTTGATTTTTTTAGGTTTAAATGATCAAGGTGAGAAGCATATATAACGTTTAAAAGAAATCTTTAAACACACTAATAATTTTAAGCTATTTTTCTGAGCGTGTTTTTTGAATCATCTAAATTAGGCATTAGCCAAAATTAAAGCAAAAAAAAGACCGCTAAACAGCGGTCTTTTTTATCATCTTAGATGATTAAGCAGCTAATGCGCCTTTAGCTTTTTCAGCTAAAGCTGCAAATGCAACTGAATCATGCATAGCGATGTCAGCAAGTACGCGACGGTCGATGATCACTTGAGCTTTTTTCAAGCCATCGATCATACGGCTGTACGACAAACCGTTTTGACGAGCACCAGCATTGATACGCGCAATCCATAGAGCACGGAATTGACGTTTCTTTTGACGGCGGTCACGGTAAGCGTATTGACCCGCTTTGATTACTGCTTGGAACGCAACACGATAAACACGTGAACGCGCGCCGTAGTAACCTTTAGCACGAGCTAGAATTTTTTTATGACGGCGATGAGCCTGTACACCACGTTTTACACGAGCCATTTAAAATCTCCTTAGATGTATGGGCACATAGCACGAACTGAAGCAACGTCACTTACGTGAACCATTACACAGCCGCGTAATTGACGAATACGCTTAGCAGATTTTTTGGTCAAAATGTGGCGCTTGAACGCTTGTTTGCGTTTAAAACCGTTTGCAGTCGCTTTAAAGCGTTTAGCTGCACCACGGCGAGTTTTCATCTTAGGCATAACAACCTCTTTTGAACACCTGTTCGGCACGTTCGCACCATTACGATTACGCCCTGCAGGTAAGGGAGCCAGTATTCTAAAGCATCTTTGCTCAAAACAAAAGCACCATCGAAAATTAAAATCTACATCGAACTAACTTAGTTTTATTTCCTATAAGCTTTACATGATGAAATATCAACCTAGCGCCAAGCGCGACTTATAATTTGTGCATCTCCTCTCCAGTTGCCAGTTATGACACCTGCACATGATGCATTTGCAGCCTTACGCTATCGTGATTTTTCGATTATTACGCTTAATCAATTTAGCCTTACTTTAGCGATTTTGATTCAAGAAATTATTGTGGCGTATTCGCTGTATCAAATTACCAAAGACCCTCTTACTTTGGGCCTGATTGGTTTGGCCGAAGCCATTCCGTTTATTAGTTTGTCCCTATGGGGTGGTTATTTTGCTGATCGTTTTAATAAGCAATTGATTATGAAAATTTGCTTATTCTTTGCCATCCCTATGCCCCTTATTTTATGGTGGTTGTTCCATTTATATGGGCAAGCAATGATTGGAGTACAAACGCTGTCTTGGGGAATTTATGCAGTCATTTTTGGCTTAGGTACCATTCGTGGCTTTTATAATCCTTCAGCAACCTCTTTAAAGCCGTTTTTAATTCCGCGTGAATTGTATGCGAATGGCGCAACATGGACCACGATTGGCTGGCAAAGCGGTGTCATTTTAGGCCCGATGCTGGGTGGCTTTATGTTGGCTTTTTGGGGGCGTGAAAATAGTTTAATCAGTGTCGCTGGCTTATTGGCACTATGCTTTATACTGATTAATTTACTCAAAAAACGTCAATTTCCCAAAATTGAAACTGATAATCTTTGGGAGAGTTTAAGCGATGGATTCCGTTTTATTTGGAAAACTAAAATTGTACTATGGGCCATTTCACTTGATTTAGTTTCTGTACTTTTTGGTGGCGTCATTGCGCTTTTACCCATTTTTGCAGAAGATATTTTAAAAGTGGGACCAGAAGGCTTGGGCTATCTTCGGGCTGCACCATCCATAGGTGCCCTTATTACCATGATTGCGCTCACTAAATTTCCACCGACCCACAACGCATGGCGCAATATGCTGTTGGCTGTGGCAGGATTTGGACTGTTCACACTATTATTTGCTTACTCAAATATGTTGTGGCTATCCTTATTTGCACTCGCCATGACAGGTGCTTGTGACAGTATTTCAGTTGTCATTCGCCAAACTATTTTACAAATCTATCCGCCAGAAAATATGCGTGGCCGTGTGGCGGCTGTAAATGGCATGTTTGTGTCCTCAAGTAATGAGTTAGGTGCTTTTGAGTCTGGTTTAGCCGCTAAATACATGGGGACGGTCATGGCTACCCTCTTTGGTGGATGTATGACCTTAGCTGTTGTTGTGATGAGCTGGTCAAAAACCAAAGATTTATTTGGCTTAGACATCACCAAGGGTACAGAAAAATAGCGAAAACTGTGTATTTAGACTTGCCAGTATTTCTAATTCAGGAAATACTGCGCTTCAATATTGACCAATCATCACATTGCGTGATTAAAGCCTTTAACTTATGAAAAAAATTCTGTGCTTATCTACTTTAATGTGCCTCCCATTGACGGCTTACAGTGCGGCGACCAAACAAGTTCACCAACTTCCTGCACAAACCATTGACGTCTCACCAACCTCACATTTAACCACGCGCTTACAGTGGGCTAAATTTCCACAACCGAATTATAGCGTTGACGATTTAAAAAATGAAAATCGGGCAGCGATTATTCGTGTAGTGACCAACACCAAAGGTGACGTTACAAATGCAACCGTTGAAGAAAGTACAGGCATCAAAGCACTCGACCGGATTTTAATTGATGCCGTTGAAGATGCTCAGGTAAAACCACATATTAAAGATGGTCACGCTGTGTCGCAAATTGGTTATCAAGCCTTTAATCTTAAGCTCAGCAACAAAGATGCGCTATGTGATTATGAATTTGATTCAAAAGTTTGGCAGGCTCAACAAGATGGCAAAAAAACCACTTTTAAATATCAATCCAAACCTGAGTTCAAATTAAATTCAGAGCAACTCAACGGCCATAACCGCCAAGTCAAATTTAGCTTTAAAGCGGATAAACATGGCAATATTAAAACAGTGAAAATCAAGCAAGGTTCTGGCCTTTACGCCTTAGATCAAAGCATTAGCCAAGCTTTAACAGACAGCCAAATTAGTGTGAAGCGCACTGCACGTACTTTATGGTTATATAAAAAATCGAGCTTTAAAGATGAAATTCAATTTAAGCTCAATGCTTGTAAAGCATCTTAATCCCCCCTAAAGGGCAGGTTTGATGTTGAATGAAACCTGCCTCATAAAATTAAAATGCCTGATCTGTAGAGCTCTCATGATAAAAAAGAGTCTTTATAAAACTTTAATTGGATAAAAATGATTTATGAAAAAGGCTTATTGTTCAGGCATTAAAATACATTGATAAAAATCAAATACACACAATAATAGCGCCCGACTTTTGCCACACTCACCAGCAATACAAAACGCCAAAACTTTTCTTTTAGTAAACCTGCAATCAGTGTAATAGGATCACCAATCACTGGCGTCCAACTGAGCAACAATGACCAGTAGCCATATTTTTGGTAGAAGCTTTGCGCCTGTTGCATTTTTTGCACTGACACAGGAAACCATTTTTTATTCTTATACTGTTCTATTTTCAGCCCCAAATACCAATTGACGCAGGAGCCTAAAATATTACCCAGACTTGCAATAGCAATCAGTACCCCAACTGTATGGCTGTGTTGCATCAATAAGCCCAGCAAAACGGCCTCAGATTGCAAAGGCAATAATGTCGCCGCACCAAAGGCAGCAAGGAATAACAACAACAAACTCATGCGATGCTATTCCTTAGTCTCGTTTTTATAGACCTAACTGCTTCTTGGTCTTACGATATTCCCAAATAGACCAAAAAATCATGACCGCAATAATGAAAGCACGCGACCAACCATAACGCGTCGTCAAAGGTTGAATGACTTCTTTTAATCTCACTTGATCATGCGTTTGCAAAGCATTGGCAACGGTTTGAATATGTACCGCCTCTGCAATAAATAACAGTAAAGACAACACAATGGCAACAATAATGGCAAAATAAACCCGCGAATTGGCTTCTACAATGCGTGTCAGATTTAAGAAAAATTCTTTCATGTATTCATCCAATAAAAAACCACCGCAGAAGTGGTGGTTTTATGATTTTCAATCATCTTAGCATAACTGCTTCACAATGCCTTGTTATTGCCATCAGACTTTTATAGCCAATGCTTTTTGCACCGCAGGGCGTGCTGTTAAGCGCTCGACATACTCTTTCACTTGTGGATAATCTTCTAACTGAATCCCTTGCCATTCATGCCGCAAAATCCAAGGTAAAATAGCCATATCTGCAATCGAGTAGCCACCTGCTACATATTTTTGCCCAATGAGTTGATGGTTTAACACCTTATATAAGCGTTTGGTTTCATTGATATAACGCTCAGTTGCATACGGAATTCGCTCAGGTGCGAAACGGCTAAAATGGTGATTTTGCCCCAACATTGGACCAAAGCCACCCATTTGCCACATGAGCCACTGCTCGACTTCAACACGCTCAAATTCATCTTCTGGATAATACAGCCCAGTTTTACGGCCAAGGTACTGTAAAATGGCACCCGACTCAAATACCGAGATGGCTTCACCACGTGGCCCATTTTGATCCACAATGGCAGGTATTTTGTTATTTGGAGAGATTTTTAAAAAATCAGGCTGAAATTGATCATCTTCTAAAATATTAATTGGGAAAATTTGATATTCCAAGCTCATTTCTTCTAATGCAATGGTGATTTTATGGCCATTGGGCGTCCCCCAATAATACAGATCAATCATATACTTATCCTGTCAATGTTCTGATTTTTAATATCAACTGTCTTGGTTTATGTTCTGTTTATAGCATGCATTGCGCTTTTAAACCTTAACTTAAACTGAAACTCAGCACAAAATATAGCGGATACGATAACAAATTCAGCTATGTTTTTCTCAAAATCCGATTATTAGCCATGCATATCTATTTTACTTTTTGTAATACCTCAACCCTTATTATGGATATATCAGTGAGGATGCTGAAAGTTAAATCTCTATTTCTTTCGTTTAGATCAGAACTTCAATCCTATGACTGCCATAAAAAAGCCCTGCAATTGCAGGGCTTTTTCTCAAAATGGATATTACTTACGTTTTTTAGGACCAAGTAACATACCCATTTGACGACCTTCCATTTTCGGAGTCTGTTCAACAACACCTACGTCAACAACGTCTGCTTCAATTTTTTGTAATTGAGCCAAACCAAGTTGTTGGTGTGCCATTTCACGACCACGGAAACGAAGGGTGATTTTTACCTTGTTGCCTTCTTCAAGGAACTTGATAATTGCACGTAATTTTACGTTGTAATCACCTACATCAGTACCAGGGCGTAGCTTGATTTCTTTCACCTGTACTTGATGTTGTTTTTTCTTCGCTTCTTTCTGCTTTTGCTTAAGATCAAACAAATGCTTGTTGAAGTCCATGATTTTACAAACAGGTGGTTCAGCATTCGCTACGATCTCTACAAGATCAAGCTCAACAGCTTCAGCAGCACGAACTGCATCAGCTAGGCTGACGATACCTTTTTGCTCACCATTTTCGTCTACAAGACGGACTTCTTTTGCACGAATTTCATCATTCAACGCAGGACGGTTTGATTTACTACCCTGTTGATTACGGTCAGGCTGTTTAATCGCTTTTACTCCACAATGTACCGGCCACGTTCGGCTACGGCTGCTTTCACTAAGTCAACGAAAGCATCGATTGACATAGTGCCCAAATTTGTTCCAGAGCGGGTACGTACGTTTACTGTACCTTCTTCTACTTCACGGTCCCCAAGTACCAGTAAGTAAGGAATACGCTCTAATGTACGTTCACGAATCTTAAAGCCGATTTTCTCATTTCTCAAGTCAGAAATGGCACGAATACCGTTTTCTTTAAGTTTCTCGACGACTGACCCACATGCTTCAGCTTGCGAATCTGTAATGTTCATTACACATGCTTGGATTGGTGATAACCAAGGTGGCATAAAACCAGCATAGTGTTCAATAAGTATACCAATAAAACGTTCGAAACTACCAAGAATTGCACGGTGCAACATTACAGGTTGATCACGATCGTTATCTTCAGTGACATAAGACGCATCTAGACGTTCTGGTAAGTTGAAGTCACATTGAATTGTACCGCACTGCCATACACGGCCTAAGCAGTCTTTCAATGAGAATTCAATTTTCGGACCATAGAATGCGCCTTCACCTGGTTGAAGTTCCCATTCTAAGCCAGCAGCATCTAAAGCATCTGCTAAAGATTTTTCTGCCATGTCCCAAAGTTTGTCATCACCCACACGTTTTTCAGGACGTGTAGACAGTTTCATTTGCACTTCTTCGAAGCCAAAGTCTTTATAAACATCTAAAGTCAGTTTAATAAAGTCAGCAACTTCTGTACCAATTTGTTCTTTAGTACAGAAAATGTGTGCATCATCTTGAGTAAAACCACGCACACGCATAATACCGTGCAATGAACCCGATGGCTCGTTACGGTGGCATGAACCAAACTCAGCTAAGCGAACAGGAAGATCACGATACGATTTTAAACCTTGGTTGAATACTTGCACGTGACATGGGCAGTTCATTGGTTTTACAGCATAGTTACGGTTCTCTGAATGAGTCGTAAACATGTTGTCTGCATAGTTTGCAGCGTGACCTGATTTTTCCCAAAGCGTGAAATCAACCACTTGTGGTGTACGAATTTCTTCATAGCCATTCGCTTGTTGCACTTTACGCATGTACTGTTCGAGTACTTGATAAATAGTCCAACCATTCGGATGCCAGAACACCATACCTGGTGCTTCTTCTTGCATGTGGAATAAGTCTAAAGCTTTACCAATTTTACGGTGATCGCGTTTTTCAGCTTCTTCAATACGTTTGATGTACGCAGCAAGCTGTTTTTTGTCTGCCCACGCTGTACCGTAAATACGTTGTAGCTGTTCGTTTTTCGCATCACCACGCCAGTAAGCGCCTGACATTTTAGTCAGTTTGAATGCTTTTAAGAATTTAGTATTTGGTACGTGCGGACCACGGCACATATCCAAGTAGTCTTGATGGTAGTACAAGCCCATTTCTGTTTCGTCAGGCATGTCTTCAATCAGACGTAATTTATAATCTTCGCCACGTGCAGTGAATTCTTTAATCACTTCATCACGCGGTGTCATTTTTTTGATGACGTCATAATCTTGATCAATGAGCTTTTTCATGCGCTCTTCGATCGCAGCCATATCTTCTGGTGTGAATGGCTTTTCACTGAAGATGTCGTAATAGAAGCCGTCTTCGATAACAGGGCCAATTACCATTTTTGCTTGTGGGAACAATTGCTTAACTGCATGACCTACAAGGTGAGCGCAAGAGTGACGGATGATATGAACACCATCTTCGTCTTTAGGCGTGATAATTTGCAAGGTTGCGTCTGCTATAATTAAGTCAGATGCGTCAACCAGTTGACCGTTTACACGACCAGCAACTGTATTTTTTGCAAGACCAGGACCGATGCTTTGAGCAACTTCCATCACAGATACGGCGTGATCAAATTCTTTTTGATCGCCATTTGGCAAAGTGATAATTGGCATAAAAAATCCTTAAGGAGTGATGCCCCGTACAATAGAGCATATCACCGCGAGATTATGATCGAGGGAAACCCTCAAAAGATAAAAACGGTGGATAAATAAAATTCGATCTAAATTTTACACGTCTTGGCCCGTTTAATAAACCGTTAATGCGGATTTATCCACAGATGTGCACATTTCCTAAAACATCTGCTCTTACAATTTGCCTCTCTATAATCCAGCCATTCCATATTAAGCTTGAGCTGAAAATCCAATTTTGATGGTCTTCGATACCACTCATCATTTTCAAAAATAATTTATCTCTTTAGCAAAATTACTCACTGAATATAATTAGGCAGGTATGATGCAAGCACATTCATTAATTTCTTGGAATGACCTTTCCCCTTTAAAGCCAGCTTATGCTTTAGCGGCCAATGTCGATTTAATCGTTCTTCGTTTACCTGAAGATGACCCAGAACAGGTAGTCGTCATGTATGGTCGTTGCCAGCACCGTGGCGCACTCATGGCAGATGCGCATATTCAGGGTGATAAAATTGTCTGTGGCCTACATGGCTCGCACTATATTTATAAAACGGGTATTAACCCACGCTACCTAAATAAAAACCTACAAAAATTTAAAGCATGGGTAGAGAACGATCAAGTTTTTGTAGATCTAGAAGAAATTACAGCTTGGGAAAAACGCAATCCCCAGCAATACAAACGTGATCAGTACCAAGGCTTATATGCAGATTCCGCACCTGCACCCGAAGAACCACACAATAAATTTATTTTAGAGCTCGCGCGCAATGGCCTGAAAAACTTTGGACATCATGGGCCGACCGCAGCCATGGGTGTCCCTTTTGATAAACTACCCAAATGGGAAGACATTCAATTGGTGACTGCACAGCTGTGGAAAGTCCCTCTACTTGACGACGCACCTGTTGCAACAAAAGTAGTGATTGGTCCAAATGCCAAAAAGCCATTGGTTTTAGATATTCCACTCTTTGTCTCTGATATGAGCTTTGGTGCGTTGTCACAAGAAGCAAAAACAGCACTTGCGATGGGAGCTGAACGAGCAGGCACAGGCATTTGCTCAGGTGAAGGCGGTATGTTAGCCGATGAGCAAGCAGCCAACTCACGCTATTTTTATGAATTGGCCTCAGGCCGTTTTGGCTATGACATTGAAAAAGTCAAAAAATGCCAAGCCTTTCATTTTAAAGGTGGTCAAGCAGCCAAGACTGGCACAGGCGGTCATTTACCCAGTCATAAAGTGGTAGGTAAAATTGCCGAAGTCCGTAATTTGCCTGAAGGTGAGGCAGCAATTTCACCAGCGACTTTCCCTGACTGGACAGAGCTGTCCCAATATAAAGACTTTGCAAATTATATCCGCGAAGAAACAGGCGGTATTCCAATTGGCTTTAAACTCTCTGCACAACATATTGAAAAAGATATCGATGCAGCCCTCGCAATTGGTGTCGATTACATTATTTTAGATGGCCGTGGTGGCGGTACAGGCGCAGCACCTACCCTGTTCCGTGACAATATCTCTGTTCCGACCATTCCAGCACTGGCACGTACGCGTCGTCATTTAGATCGTTTAGGTCGCCGTGATATTAGTTTAGTGGTTACAGGCGGTTTACGTGTACCTGCCGACTTTATTAAGGCCTTGGCTTTAGGTGCAGATGCAATTGCTTTGTCAAATTCTGCCATGCAAGCAATTGGCTGTTTGGGTATGCGTGCCTGCCAAAGTAATGATTGCTCTGTCGGTATTGCCACACAGCAAGATCACTTACGTGCTCGACTCGAAGTTGAAAAATCTGCACAGCAATTGGCAAATTTCTTTCATGCATCCATTGAACTGATGCAAGTCATGGCACGTGCTTGCGGGCATCATCATCTAAATCAATTTTGTAAAGATGATCTCACCACATGGAAAAAAGACATGTCCGAACTCACAGGCATTCACTATGGTGGCTTTAGTGACTAATTTATGTTTTTAAAAATTTAAATAAGCACGTACATCAATAAAGTATGATCTACATTTACTCTCTAAATGTGGACCATACTGCATATAATTTCATGTCTCGAATCACATGCAGTTGGGCAAATTGAGAAATAATGACCTCGGTTTGACTCGGTCGAATAAACACATAATCATCAATCTGTATTTGACAGCCTTTAGGCAGTTGTAACATTTCCTGATTGCTACTTCGGCCATATAAAGCATGCGGTTTAACACCTTCTGGATACTCACACTTTCCCCGCCAATATCCCCCATAAATAAAAACGGCGTGTTGATTGCGAAACAGTCGCGCCCATAGCGGTATCTCTGGTAATTGTACGATAGGAATCACTTTTAATACGGGTGCTGCAATCCACATGGCTGGACAAAACGCCTTTAATGCGCTTAACTCAAAATCTAGTGGTTTAAGTAAAGCAGAACCCACAGCCAAATCATTACAAACTGTGCCATGTTGATGTAAGCCAAAGCTTGCGCTACCTGCACCATTCAAGCATAAGTCCTTTAATTCAGCTTCAGAAAAATACTTACCTAGGCACTGTAGAAAAAACTGATAGCGTTGCTGTGTGCGCTGAAAAACGATTTCTGGTTTAAACCAAGGCTGAGGCAATTTGCTCACATGCGCATCATAGCCCATTAAACCACTGAGCTTTAAATACGGCGCATTGGCTTGAATCAATTGCAATGCTTTTACAAAACTGGACTCATCTGCAAAACCACCACGATGCAAACCTATGTCAATTTCCAAATTCACTCTAAGCTGAATCTGTCTGGACTGAGCAAAATGCAAGTATTGGTTTAAGCGCTCAACTGAGTCGATCAACCATTGAATATTCTGCGACCCTAAAATCTGGTGATCCGACTGCTGTAAAGCTTGGATGGGCATAGGCTTACCCAATAAAATATCGCCTTGCGGGAATAGAGTTTGAATATGTTGTAAATGTGGAAAATGAAACACCATAAAGCGCTGGCTAGACAGTTGCTGCGCAATATATTGCAACAACGCAGCACTCGCCAAAGACTTCACCACAATACGAATCTTGCATTTAGCACTCAGCTGAGCACGCAACTGTGCTAGATTTTCATCTAAACGATCAAGGTCTAACAGCAACTGTGCTTGCCCCGTCCCTGCGTGTGCAAGCAGTCGATTGAGTGTTTCAAAATACGCTACAGACATATTAAGCGCTTCGCCCCCAAAACAAGTGTTCAAGATGCGAGTTGATCCACTTTTTTTCAGGATCGACCTGTTGCCTCAAATGCATAAAATCATCCCACTTAGGGTACAACGCACTCAACTCCTGCCCACCCAGCGTGTGTAATTTTCCCCAATGTGGTCGTCCACCATATTTTTGAAAAATTGGCTCTGCCAATTTAAAAATACGGACATAATCTTGCCGATAATATTGATGCACCGAAATTGAAATTGAGTCCTGCTGATAAAATGGGCTCAACCAGATGTCATCGGCTTTGACATAACGAAATTCAATTGGAAAAAACATCGGGACTTTATGCTTTTTGAGGCAGTGCATGAGCTCTTCTAAGCAAGCGAGCCCTGCTTGGACTGGCAGTTGATATTCCATCTCGTTAAAACGCGTTTCACGAATAGCAGGAAAGATTCGACTGGACCAATCTATGGCCGTACTTGGTCGTACCAATAAGCTGACTAATTTCTGCAATGCTGGATTTAATATCGGACATGACTTGGTAAGTTCAGAGCAAATTCGCAAAAATACATCTTCATCCAAAATTTGTTCTGTTTTGGGTTGTACTCGCTCGTTGGTTTCATCTAAGGTTTTTAAAATAACATTCGATGAATGAATAAATGCCCAAAACTCAATATGCCGATGCTGTGATTTCCATTGCTCGATATGCTGGAACACTTCTATCAATGGACAACTGCGGACCTGCTCTTTAAGTTTATACATGGGGCGATTTTGTAATTTAATTTTAGTGATGAGTCCCAAGCTTCCTAAAGCCACGCGACCTGCTTGAAAAATTTCACAATGTTGCAACGCATCACACCAAATTAAATCGCCATCTGCAGTAATCAACTCAAAGCCTTCTACATAAGCAGATAAACATTGCAAATCGATCCCAGTGCCATGTGTACCTGTCGAAATGGCACCCGCCAAAGTCTGTTGATCTACATCCCCTTGATTCATTAATGCCTGATTATAGGCAGACATTTTTTCGCCTAAATCATATAAATGCGTGCCTGCTTGCACCACGCTTTGGCAATGCTCATCATCATGTGAAACCACACCTTTAAAATAATCTAGGCTCAAAAGCACGTCATTGGTTTGAGCCAAGCCACTAAAAGAATGTCCTGCGCCAATCGCTCTAATTTTAGGATGCGTACGTACCACATTTTGCAATAGCTCAAGGCTGTTTGGACGTAGTAATTTAGGATAGGCTTGCTGCGAACCAGACCAGTTCGACCAAAACTCCGATTGCATTTTTATCATTGTTATATCCTCAGTCTATGCGCTAAGCGCAGTGCTGAATTACTATTCTTATTTTTTTTAAAATGTACAACGCGACATCAACCCTTCTTATATGGCTCAATTTATAATCAAAAGTCAATTCACTTTAGGTTTCTACTCATCTATAAAATGAAAATGACACATCCATCTATTTATTAAGCTAAAGTTCATAGCATCTGATTGATTGAACATTTCATAGCAAAGTGATGTTTTATCTCCTTCTTCAGCACCAGCAAATATTGCTAAATCACATAGCCTCTCTGCGCCACCTCCAAAGAGAAGATCAGCGCACTCGACTTTAAGCACAGAATAGAGTAAATACTCGACTAAAGAATAAATGCAACAATTCACAATACTGAATATTGTGTAAGCAGGAAATTAGAATAAATAAATTTGGAGTTTTGACATGGTCAGTCCTTATGATGAATTGCCTCGCACACCGGCAAACTTCGTTGCATTATCACCTTTGCGTTATTTAGAACGGGCTGCATATATTTATCCAGACCAAGATGCGATTATTCATGGTGATCGTCATATTAGCTGGCGTCAAACTTATCAACGTTGTCGTCAGTTTGCCCACCAATTACAACAATTGGGCATTCAAAAAAATGATACCGTGTCTGTTCTACTTCCAAATATTCCAGCCATGATTGAGGCGCACTTTGCAGTGCCTATGGCAGGTGCGGTTTTAAATACCGTCAATACCCGCTTAGATGCAAAAACCATTGCCTTCATGCTAGAACATGCTGAAACCAAAGTCCTTTTGGTCGATCCAGAATTTATTAGCTTGGCACAAGAAGCCTTAGCCTTGATCAATAAAGATATCTACATTATTGATGTAGCTGATGTTGAATATGAAGGTACCAGCCAACGCATTGGTCAAATTGAATATGAGGACTGGATTGCACAAGGGGATCACAATTTTGAATGGGATCTACCAGGCGATGAATGGGATGCGATTAGTCTGAGTTATACCTCAGGCACCACAGGCAACCCTAAAGGGGTGGTCTATCATCACCGCGGGGCTTATATTAATGCTGCCAGCAATATCATCGCCTGTGGCATGAAACCACGCGCGACGTACCTCTGGACGCTACCGCTCTTCCATTGTAATGGTTGGTGCTTTGGCTGGACGATGGCGGCCAATGGTGGCACCAATATCTGTCTACGCAAAGTCGATCCTGAGCTAATTTTCAAATTAATCGCTGAGCATAAAGTCGATTATTTCTGTGGTGCGCCTATCGTACTGTCTATGCTCATTAATACACCTGAGGAGAAAAAGACCTCATTTGAACACCGTGTAGAAGTAATGGTTGCGGGTGCAGCACCTCCTGCAGCGATTATTGAAGGCATGCGCGGTATTGGCATTAATGTGACTCACGTGTATGGCCTGACCGAAACCTATGGTCCTTCTGCGCTGTGTGCCTCACAAGCAGGTTGGTCAGAACTGTCTATTCAAGAACAAGCGCAGCTTCACTCACGCCAAGGCGTGCCTTACCCACTTCAGGATGGCATGAAAGTATTGGACCCAGAAACCATGCTTCCTGTGAAAAATGATGGCCAAACCATGGGTGAAATCATGTTCCGTGGCAACATTGTGATGAAAGGCTATTTGAAAAACCCTGAAGCCACTGCTGAAGCTTTTGCAGGTGGCTGGTTCCACACAGGCGATTTGGCAGTGTGCCAACCCGATGGCTATGCAAAAATTACTGACCGTTCTAAAGACGTGATTATTTCTGGTGGTGAAAATATTTCATCGCTTGAAGTTGAAGAAGTGCTATATCAACACCCTGCTGTGTTAACTGCCGCGGTCGTTGCTAAACCAGACCCGCGTTGGCAGGAAGTCCCTTGTGCTTTCATTGAGCTCAAGGCTGGCAAAGAAGCAACAGCTGAAGAAATTATTGAATTCTGTAAGCAACATCTTGCACGCTTTAAAGTGCCTAAAGATGTAGTGATTACAGAAATTCCAAAAACATCGACAGGCAAGCTACAAAAATTTGTACTTCGTGATTGGGCCAAAGAACGCGCAACAGGTGAGTTTAGTTAAGCCTTAAATTAAAAAAGAAAAAACGACCGTGAGTGGTCGTTTTTTATGCACAGGCATCATCCATAGACATATAGATGAATAGATAAAAAAACGGCTCTCATGAGCCGTTTTTGATTGCACCACTTGTAGCATTAGTTGTCTGAAATAAGCGCAACTTGCTGTACATAGTTAAATAATTTGAGTCTAGATGCTGCAATTTCTTCTTCCGTTGCGTGCTTTGCAATATCACGATGAACACGTAAAGCATGCTGACGTAAAGTATGGCGCTCTGTCGCATTATAAGTTTTAGAAAAGTCATTAATGACTGGATCACCATCTTTAATAATACGATCAACCCAACGATTCAACTGCGCAGTTTTTTTCAAACCTTGCTTTGGTGTTAAATACGACAAAATGACACTTTCATCTTCATTACGCATTAACTTGCCAATACGCAAGCATTGACGACGACGAGCTTCATGCGATGTGATCAATTGAATATCAAGAAGCGCTTCAATCAAGCGTTCTTCCACTGGAAGATTTTTTATTTGTTTAGGACTCAGCTCTGCAAGCTGTTCACCCAAAGCGGCCATACGCTGTACGGCCTTCTTTTGTTCGGTTTTGCTTGCACGTCCTTCTAGAGATTCAAAATCATCTTCAGTAAAACGAGTTGGTCGACGTGCCACGATTAATCTGCCTCATAAAATTTTGCTGCGAATAATGCTTGAATATCAGACAAAGCTTTTTCTTCATCTACACCATCAATCACTAAGCGCAAAGTTGTGCCTTTACCAGCACCGAGCATGAGCAAAGACATAATGTTTTTTGCGTCTACTAATTTATCACCTTTGCCGATCTGAATCGATGAGCGAAATTTAGTGGTGACTTCAATGAGTTTTCCAGACGCACGCGCATGTAAACCTAGTTTGTTTATTACGTCAACAGTTGTGTCTATCATGACCAGTGCTTCATTTCTCTATGTAAGACCTGAACAGACCATTTTGCCTCAAGGGCTCTCTTGAGTCTATCCACAATATAAACCGAACGATGTTGTCCACCCGTACAACCGATAGAAACCGTCATATAATGGCGGTGTCCTTCTGCAAAAGCAGGCAACCATTTTTCTAAAAATTGATAAATATCATTAAACATTTCATTGGTTTGTGCACTGCTTTCTAAGAATTTTTGTACAGGCGCATCTAAACCAGAAAATTTTCTTAATTCTAAATCCCAATGTGGGTTAGGCAAATGCCGAACATCAAACACATAGTCCGCATCTAAGGGGATACCATGCTTAAAACCAAAAGACTGTAAAATAACAAT
The DNA here is from genome assembly GCF_003664645.1 of Acinetobacter chengduensis. Lineage (GTDB taxonomy): Bacteria > Pseudomonadota > Gammaproteobacteria > Pseudomonadales > Moraxellaceae > Acinetobacter > Acinetobacter chengduensis. Next base: position 44,306 of record NZ_RCHC01000001.1, read on the forward strand.
TAATTGGTCGGCCTGTCCTAATTTAGATAAGAGCACATGCTTTAAATCGTGTACGCTTTTATCCGTCGTATCAATATGTACTGTCGCACGAAACTGAATCGGCAACAACAAATCTTTTTCTTGTTGGATACATTCATTCAAACTATTGAAACGGTTAGATAATGGGTGTGGACGGCGCGATGCACTAAACCGCGCAATCAGCTCTTGATCGCGCGTTGTCAAATAAATGACATCCACTGCACCATGCTTTTGCAATGAAGAAAAAACATGGTCAAACTCTTGCATATCTTGACGTGTACTTCGAACATCTACCCCTAAAGCCAGCTGTTCAAGGTTATTTTCCTGATCTAATTTTTCAACAATTTCAGGCAACAGCGCAAGAGGCAAATTATCAATACAGTAATAACCCAAATCTTCCAGCACCTGCAAGGCAGATGACTTTCCTGATCCTGACTGGCCTGTAACGATTAAAATTCGTTTCATTGCGCGTGCTGTCCTTTCATGCAAATTAAGATGCAATAAACTTAACCTGTAAGTTATCAATTAAGCGTGTTTTACCAATTTTGGCTGCGACAAACAATACGACATCTTGATTAAAGCTATCGACTTTTTGAAGTTCTGGGCTACGTGCTTCCACATAATCCACCACAAAACCAGCATCAGTTAACGTTGCTCGAATTGTATTTAAAACATTTGACAATGCAGTGCCTGAAGTGAGTTGTTGTGCTGCTGTTTGTAAGCTTTGGTAAATAACTGGTGCAATTTCACGATGTTCAGGGCTTAAGTAGCCATTACGTGAGCTCAGTGCCAAACCATCTGCAGCGCGTGCAATAGGCACACCAATGACTTCTAAAGGAATATTTAGATCACGTACAAACTGACGAATGACAGCGAGTTGTTGATAGTCTTTTTGACCAAAAAATGCAAAGTTTGGTTGTACCATATTAAAGAGTTTGGTCACAACTACGGCAACACCATCAAAATGACCTGGGCGCTGTGCACCACATAAATCATCGGTGATACTATTCACTGAAATATTGGTTAAACGTGGCTGGTTGCCGTACATTTGTTCTACAGTAGGTGCAAAAACAATGTCACAGCCCACATCAGCTAAAAGTTGCTGATCGCGCTCCAAAGTACGTGGATAATTATCAAAATCTTCATTTGGCCCAAACTGAATTGGGTTAACAAAAATGCTGACCACCACTACATCACAGAGTTTACGTGCTTCACGCACAAGGTTTAAATGCCCCTCGTGCAAATTCCCCATGGTTGGGACAAAGCCAATAATTTTACGTGATGCTTTTGCTGGACTTAGTGATGCAGTCAAACCTTGAATCGTGGTTTCAGTTTTCATCTCTTATAACTCAATTTGGAAAGTTTGTTCTTTTGCAGGGAAGGATCCATCGAGCACCGCAGCATGATAGGCCTTAAATGCATCTATAATTGCGGTTTCACCTGATTGTTCTTTCATAAAGTTACGTACAAATTTCGCAACATGACTAAATGTCAGTCCAAGCATATCTTGCTGTACTAACACCTGACCATCTGTGTCTGCACCCGCACCAATACCAATCACAGGTGTGTGTGGGAATAATTCACTAATCTCTTTACCCACTTGAGCTGGAACACATTCCAACAATAAAACTGCAGCGCCTGCATCCACAACAGCTTGACAGTCTGCAATGAGCTGATCTGCTGTTTCACGTGTGCGCGCTTGGACTTTATAGCCACCAAATACGTGTACAGATTGTGGGGTTAAACCTAAGTGCACACAGACAGGAATACCATTACGTGTCAGTGTTGCCACTGTATCTGCTAACCATGCCCCACCCTCAAGTTTCACCATGTGCGCGCCAGCTTGCATAATGGTTTTCGAGTTTTGTAATGCATCATTTAAGGTTGCATAACTCATAAATGGCAGGTCAGTTAAAATAAAAGCGTGTTGATTACCACGACGCACCGTTGCAGTGTGGTATGCCATATCTTCAACAGTTACAGGTAAAGTCGAGTCATGACCTTGAATGGTCATTCCCAGTGAATCACCCACTAGGATCGTATCAATTTCAGCAACTTCCATTGCTTTTGCCATACTTGCATCATAACAAGTTAAGCAAGAAAACTTTCGGCCTTCCGCTTTAAATTTTTTTAAGTGGCTTAGACTGATCATCTAGAATTTCCTCTTATGGCCATATTTTCAGCCAATAAAAATTTAAATTTTTGCCCAATTTCCTGAATCTAAAACAGTCAGACTGACCTGATTCAGAATGGGTAAAGTATTTAATTGCTGTCCATTTAACTGTAGATTTGCATCTAAATCTAGTAACGGAATCAGCACAAAATCGCGTTCCATCACACCTACATGAGGCACAATTAAACGCGCATGTTGAATATTTTGTTGCCCATAAATCAATAAATCTAAATCAAGTGTACGTTCGCCCCAATGGCGTAAACGCACACGACCAGACTCTTGTTCAAAGCGCTGTAATTCATCTAACAATGCCAACGGCTCTAAGTCCGTTTGCAATTGCACAACCGCATTCAAATAATTCGGTTGATCCTGTGGACCCATAGGTGGACTTTGGTACAGTTTAGAGACCTTAATCGCACCCAATGTCGATAACTTATGTACGGCTTCGGTCAAAATTTGTAGTGAATCACCCAAATTACTTCCTAAGCCAATATACGTAATCACACTCATTGCGTAGGCCCAAAAATAACCGTGCTCAAATCTCGTTTAACACGCTTACGTTTTAGAATTGGGTGATCTGCCGTAATTTGATCATTACCCCCATTCACTGCCTGTGCCTTAAAGTCAGCCTGTTGCTTGGCTTTACGCGCACGACGACTACGAGGTTCTGGCTCATTCACTAAAGGCTCAATTTCAGCCTGTTGAATTTGATGTAATGGCTTAATGTCTTCTTGTACAGCACCTTTACGGCGACCTTTCGCACGTTGACGATTGTAGTCCGCAATCGCACGTTCTTTTTCGTCTGTGCTGAGGGTTTGGTAAGTATCCCACCAGACACCCATGCCTTGTGTGGTTTGATCACCTGATTTTTCACGGAGCAATAAAAAGTCGAAGCCCGCACGGAAACGTGCATGACCAGACAATGCTTCAATTTGCTGCGGTTTTGGATTGAGTAAGCGCGTTTGCATTTCCCAAACTTCACGAATAAAGGTTTCTGCAAAACGTGGAATAACAGTCCGTGTCGCTTGACGTTTCAGTACATCTAAACCAGCCTGAGCACGCGCTTCTGCTGCAACTACGCCTTTTTTCGCATAAAACTCACAGCGCTCAAGGAAAGGCTTCCACAGCAACACTGCATAGAAAAATGCAGGATTGATGGTCTTACCAATCGAGATACGTTGATCGGTATTTTTTGCTGCACGCTCTATAAATGGCGTGATGTTTGGCTGAATATCAGCAAATAACTGATGCCAGATCTCAAACTCAATCAGCATTGGCATGACACGATTGAGGTGTCCCATGGTAAAGAGTTTCTGAGACTCATCATATAAACGATGTGGAGATACATCACGGAGCAATTGCGCAGCTTCAGGCGTGAAGACATCCAAAATACTTTGATCAATAGAGAAGTTTAATTTGGCTGCAAAACGTAATGTGCGCAACATACGTACAGGATCTTCTTCAAAACGAAGCATTGGATCGCCCAATAAGCTTAACTTTTTCGCTTTGATATCTTCATAAGCATTACAAAAATCGAGCACAATACCTTTGCGAGGTTGGTAATACATGGCGTTAATTGAAAAATCACGTCGTGCAAAATCTTGCTCGATGGTTCCCCAGTTGTTATCACGTAAAATCATACCTGCAGCAGAAGTCACTGCTTTTTTCGGAGGTGCACGAAATGTAGCAACTTCAATGAGTTCGCGACCTGAATAGACATGTGCCAACTCAAAGCGACGGCCGATAATTCGACAACGTCGTCCGAAGACTTCTTTAACTTGTGATGGTGTGGCGTTCGTCACCGCATCAAAATCCTTAGGATTCAGACCCAGCATTAAATCACGTACACCACCGCCGACGATATAAGCTTCATAGCCTGCCTTAGTTAAGGCATCAATCACATCTAATATGGAAGAAGGTAATTGTGCGGTAGATAAACCGCATTTGGACGCGCGCAAAGTTTGCAAAAGACGCTGTCTCCTACGTCTAGACGTAAAAATTTTAAGATGCCGTAATCATATCTCTAACACAATCAAAGGGCAATTTGATTCTGTCAATCCAAGCGTATTGCCTACAGTCGAATTTTCTACAATTACGGTGTTTATAAACTTAAGCGTGGCCTATTTTTACTATACAAAGCTGGCCCTATACCTTTGACTTGTTGGATTTCCTCAATGGTTTTGAATTTTCCATTTTTGCTTCTATAGTCAACGATCGCTTCAGCTTTTTTCTGACCAATACCGTGTAATTGTTGTAACTGCTCAATATTGGCCGTGTTTAAATTTACCTTAGTGCCCAAAGTATTGGCATTCAGTGTTGGTTTAGACAAATAGTGCTTCGCCTCTGTATCTGACGTTTTCAAACGCTGATCATGTGCCTGCTGCGTCGCTTTCCACTGTGTATATTGCGCAGTTTCGGCCTTAGCCCAAGAGATGCTCAGTGTCATTAATATCATTAACCAAAGAAGAAGTTGTGCTTTACTCAATCCGCCCTGTTTCATGCTGTACCTGCTGTTTTAAATATTGTTTTGCCTGTTCCCACAGCTGATCCATTTCAGCCAGTGACAGGTCTTCTATATTGTTATTGTGTAATGCAACTTGAGATTCTATATATGCAAAACGTGAGCGAAACTTTTGAATCGTGCCCAGCAATGCAATCTCACTTGAGATACCTAGTTTACGACCAACATTGACCAGTGAAAATAAGCAATCTCCAAATTCGTCTATAATTTCATCGGAATTTTGCGAAGCCAAAGCCTCTTGAAATTCTGCCAATTCTTCTTCGACCTTGCCATAGGCCTGTTGCACATCTGGAAAATCAAAGCCAATTTTGGCAACATTTTTTTGAATGTCTTCAGCTTGATTTAATGCAGGGCCAGGTTTAATAGAATCTAAACGTGATGCACTTTTTCCTACACGTTCCTCTGCTTTAATTTTCTGCCAAAGCTGTGCAACATCATCTGCATTTAATTGGCTAAATTGTTCTGCTTGAAACACATGTGGATGACGTCGAATTAATTTCTCTGAAATGGCATCGACCACATCCTCAAAGCTGAAGGCGCCCATTTCACTGTACATTTGCGATTGAAATACCACTTGTAACAGTAAATCACCCAGTTCATTTTTAATGTCATCGATGTGACCTTCACGAATGGCCGCTTCGACTTCATACGCTTCTTCAATGGCATATTTCGTTAGGCTTTGTGGTGTTTGTTGTTGATCCCAAGGGCACTTCGCACGTAACTCTTGCATGATATTCAATAAACGTTCCACATTTCACCTCGGTCTTTTTAATACTGCTCAAGATTTCCTCATTTTATTTTGCTATGCTCAAAATCGCATAGGGAAAAAATAAGGCGAATCATAAAAATGCAAAGTATATTTATTAGTGGGGCAGCACAAGGGATTGGCGCAGCAACTGCACAATTATTTTATCAACAAGGTTATAAAGTCGGCATTTATGACATCAATGTTGTACAAGCCCAGCAATTGGCTCAGCAACTCGGCCCACATGCCAAAGCTGGCTTACTCGATGTAAGTAATACCCAGCATTGGGAAAATGCACTCGCAGAATTTAGCGCTTGGGCAGGTGAACTCAATATTTTGGTGAATAATGCAGGTATTCTCTACTCTGGACCTTTTGAAGATACCGAACTTAGCGCACACTTAAAAACTGTCGATATTAATATTAAGGGCGTTTTAACTGGTTGCTATGTGGCATTGCCCTATTTACGCCAAGCGTCTTTCGCGCGTGTCATCAACTTATCTTCTGCGTCCGCAATTTATGGACAACCCGATTTAGTCAGCTATGCAGCCTCTAAGTTTGCAGTCCGAGGCCTCACAGAAGGTCTAGACATTGAATGGCAAAAATACGGTATTCGCGTGTTCGACATTATGCCTTTATTTGTACAAACCAATATGGTCAAAAATATGAACGCGGGTAGCATTCAAAATATGGGCGTCAGCCTCAGTGCTCAAGATGTTGCTACACAAATTTTGAAAACTGTACGGATAAAAAACTCCGTGTTCAGTGCAACGCATCAACCTGTGGGGCTAAAAACACGGGTGTTAATGACACTATCGGACCTCAGCCCGCAGTTTATTAACCGCTTGAGCAATGACTGGATCAGTAAAAAATAAAATCATCTGCTTGCCTCAGCATCGAATCGCTCAAACTTTAATTTTTTAAGGATGAGTATGAACTGCGATCACAGGCAAGCGAAATCCATGACAAGAAAGTTCTGTGCGCCAAGCCACACTCAACATTACTCGACCAATCACATAGCATTGATATGCAAATACACCGAGTTTTGGATGGCTACATATTCCATTGTTTTGCGTTGCATGCGCTTGTGTATTCAGTTCATTTAAACTAATGCGTATACCTAAACCTGATGCTTTTAATACCGCTTCCTTAATGGTCCAAATCTTAAACCAATACTCCCGATCTTCTTCTAAATTAGACCAATTCGCCATTTCATCTGCGTGAAAAGCATGTTGAGCCAGAGCCTCAAAGCGTACAATACGGTCTAGGTCTTCAACATCTACCCCCAAATCAGCTACGCGGTGGCTTGTAGCCAAGGCATAATGTTTTTGGCTATGACTATGATTAAAATAAAATTGAGGGTGTGCCATTAAATAAGGCTTACCATACTCAGTCCTTGCAAAATCTGAATTATGAATTGGTTGCTCAAGCACAGCAGATAAATAAGTATTACGTCTTTCTGCTATCCATTCTTTACGCCGCTGCATCAGTTGCTGACGATTCAGGTGCGGATTTGGTGTTTCTACAATCTGCTGTAAATCAATCCGAATCTGCGCCATCAGCATGAACTCCATTTCATTTTTTCACTCTCCTAACTACCGCCCAGTTAGTTTAGCTTAAAGCTAAAAAAGCCTGCAATTGCAGGCTTTTTCAATCACAACGAATTAACGTTTAAATTTCTTTTCAGCTTTTTTAAACTTCTGAACATAACGACGCTTACGTGCTGCAACGCGTTCATCTATTTGAGATTTACGCCCTTCGAATGGATTTTCGGAAGTTTTAAACTCGATACGTACTGGCGTACCTTCAAGCTTATACACCTTACGGAATACATTTTCTAAATAACGACGATAATCTGCAGGTGTTTTATCAACCTTGTTACCATGAATCACAATTGTTGGTGGGTTTTGACCACCAATATGTGCATAACGCATCTTGATACGACGACCAGCAACCATACCTGGTTGATGTGCCTCAGTTGCATCTTGCAAAATTTGCGTAATTTTTGCTGGTGATACTTTTAAGCGTGATGAGTCATAAGCACGGTGAATTGAAGGATAAAGGTCACCTACACCTGTACCATGCAGTGCAGAAATCAAGTGAACTCTTGCCCATGGAATAAAGTCGAAGCGACGCTCTACATCAAGCTTACATTGCTTACGATCGTATTCAGTCATGTTGTCCCATTTGTTGACCGCAATCACAATGGCACGGCCAGCTTCTAATGCATAACCAATTAAGTGCAAGTCTTGCTCAACAATACCTTCACGCGCATCGACAACAACCACAATCACGTTGGCATCTTTCATCGCTTGTAAAGTTTTTACAATCGAGAATTTCTCGATCATTTCATCGACTTTACCTTTACGACGTACACCAGCTGTATCAATTAATGTGTATTTACGGCCATCACGTTCATACGGAATGTAAATCGAGTCACGTGTTGTACCTGGTTGGTCAAATGCAACTACTCGATCTTCGCCCAGCAAGCGGTTTACAAGCGTAGATTTACCTACGTTTGGACGACCAATAATCGCTAAACGTAAACCTGTATCTTTATCATGTTCATCAGCATCTTCATCTTCAGGTACGTCTGTTAAGACTTCCTCAAGCATTTGTTGAACACCTCGACCATGGCTAGCTGCAACCTGCAAAGGTTCGCCCATACCGAGTTTAAAGAATTCAACCAGTGCCGCTTCAGCATGTACACCATCAACTTTATTGGCAACAAGATGAACTTTTTTACCTAATGTACGTAGCTCTCGTGCAATCTGTTCATCAGATGCCAACAGCCCCGCACGAGCATCAACCACAAAAATGATGATATCTGCTTCGTTGATTGCGGTTTTTGACTGCTCAGCCATGTAGGAGTCAATACCACCTTCATTTTCGCCAATACCACCAGTATCAACAACAATGAATGATTTATTTTGATACGTTGCATCACCATATTTACGGTCACGTGTAAGACCTGCAAAATCGGCAACAAGTGCATCACGGCTCTTAGTAATCTGGTTAAACAACGTTGATTTTCCGACGTTCGGACGACCAATGAGCGCAATTACGGGTTTCATAGATTAACCTTTATTCAAGATCAGCCAGCTAGGTCTGGTCTGAACATCAGAAAGTTTGGGAAGAATAAGAATTGGATTTAGGCCCAAAAATAAATAAAAACACGGGGTATTGAATAACAATCACCCCGCGTTCAAAAATACGGTTAGCTTATTTTAGCATAAGCCAACGAAAAATTAACGGTTCTGCCAAATGCTCATTGCACCCTTACGCGTCGCAACAAATAATTGATTGTCAATTACGCGTAAAGTACGGACATCACCGCTGGTTTTTGCACGGCCAATAATATTTCCTGTAGTTGGATCAATCAAGTGCAATACACCATCCAAATCACCCACCACAAGGTTTTGACCGAGCATTACAGGATTACTCAGTTTACGATTCAACAACTGATCGTTTTCCCAAAGTTTATGACCTGTGGTAATTTCATAAGCCGTGATTTTGCCATCATTTTGTGCAACAAACACGCCATTGCCTGAAACTTCAGGGCGCTGCGTGCTACTCGCATCTTCGCTCCAAATCACTTGTTGGCTCACCATGTCCATCACTGTCACTTGACCTTGATAGCTAGTTGTTACCAAAAATTGACCTGCAACCGTCGGTTCGCCATCAATATCGACTAAACGCTGAATATCCGAACGACCTTCGGTCACTGCCATGCGACGTTGTAAACGCGGCGCACCACTTAAAGCATCAATTGCATAAATATATGCATTTGCAGATGCAATCAATACATTTCGAGCATCGAGCGCTACAGGCGCTGCTTGGCCACGCAAACTAAACTGTACATTTGGCAAGCTGTATGTCCACGCTTGTTTGCCTGTACCGAGCTCATGTGCATATACAGTACCATCGTTGGCAATCGTAATCACACGACCCGCATGAATTAGCGATGATGCTAAAATTGCACCAGACAATTGTGCTGTCCACTTTTGTTCACCTGTTGCTTGATCCAAAGCAAACAGTTGACCTTTTTGATTACCAACAATCACAAGACCTTCAGCGGCTTCTATACCAGAACTCAGACCTTGTTTGCTCACTTTTTTCTGCCAAAGACGCTGCTTCCCTTGGTAAGCTTCAACCTCACCCTTAGGATTAATGACATAGACCACGCCGTTGTTTGAATCTAAACGTAAACGTAATGGATCAGCTTGGCTGGTCGATGCAACACTGGTAGAAAATACAGGAGTCAGTGTTTGTGCGTTGACTAATTTTGGTAAAGGATTCGGCTTAAGCTCTTCTACCTTTGGCCCCTTGCTCGCACATCCCGTAAGTGCAAGCGTTAAAACAGTCAGTGCACATGCAAATTTGTATTTTCTATTCATTCAGCTTCTTCCACATGTGTATCTAATATCGGACGTTCAATTTCTGGATCATCAACTAAAACGCCTACACTTTCGAGTTTAATTTGTAAAATTTGACGTTCTTCTTTACGTTCTACCAACGCATCCCATGCACTTTGATATACTTTTTTCGCATTTTCAATATCATTTTTTGCAACATAAACATCACCGCGTGCTTCATCGGCTGTTGCTTTAAATGCTGGATCAGTTACCGCAGCTAAGGTTTTTAAGGCCTCATCATATTTCTTTTGTGCCAATTGTGCATAAGCCAAACGTAATTTCACGACTTGAACCAAGCCCTGATCATTTACTTTTGAATTTTCAACTTTTTTCAAAGCTTTTTCGGCACTTGCATAATCTGACTTATCATACGCCAATTTAGCCATTAACAGTTGTGCTTGAATCGCCTGAGCTGAGTCAGGTGCATCTTTCACAATTTTATCTGCAGATGTCGACAATTGAGTAAATGCATCGCCTTGAGCTGACTGTGCATCACCAATCAACTGTTGCACTCTGGCTGTTTCCACTTGAGACTCAGCCAGATTTTTCTTCTGCCAATATTCCCAACCGAAAAAGGCAATCAACGCAATTAAAATCCCACTAATCATGGCAGAACCATACTTCTTAGAGAATGATTTCAAGTTATCAAGCTGTTCATCATCACTTAATGCGCTCATGTGATTCCCTTTTCCTTATCTGTTATGGCTTATTTTGAAGAAATTTGTTCGATAATAAATGGCACAATGGCTGAAACAGCAACTTCTATTTGTGTCGCTGTCGCAAGCTCTTTCACCAATAATTGCTGTGCATCCCACTCTCGTTCACCCAAAATCACGGCAAAAAGCGCACCAGACTGATCGGCCTTTTTCATTTGTGATTTCATTGAACCTTGTGAGCCCACTTTAAAACGAATAATCGATGCAGCATCATCTAATTGGTCACGAATCTGCTCTGCAAGCACCAAAGCTTTAGATTGATATGCAGGTTCAGACACCAAAAAGACTTCACAATCACGTACAGGTGTATTGTCTTCGACTTGTTCAAGAAGAAGCAATAAGCGCTCCATCCCCATCGCAAAGCCAACTGCTGGTACAGATTGATCCGGCTTACCTTTGAGTTGCCCAACGAGACCATCATAACGACCACCAGCACAAACAGTACCTTGTGAACCCAAATGTGTTGTAGTCCATTCAAATACAGTTTTGTTGTAATAGTCTAAGCCACGTACTAGTTTTTGATTGATCACAAAGCTTACGCCTGCATCAGTCAAATATTGCTGTAACTGCGCAAAATGTGCCAGTGTTTCTTCACCCATAAAGTCATGAAGTTTTGGCGCATTTTCCAAAATGCTTTGTGTTTTTGCGTCTTTAGAATCCAAAATACGAAGCGGGTTTGTCGTCAAACGACGCTGTGAATCCTCATCTAAATCTGTTTTGTGCGCTTGCAAGAATTCAACCAACGCTGCACGGTAGTTTGCACGTTCATCAGACTCACCCAATGTATTGAGTTCAAGTTGAACTTTATCTGCAACGCCCATACGCTTCCAAAGACGCGCTGTCATGAGAATCAATTCAGCATCTTGATCTGGCGTTGAAACACCAAATGTTTCTACACCAAATTGATGGAATTGACGGTAGCGACCTTTTTGCGGTTTTTCATAACGAAACATTGGGCCAACATACCAAACTTTTGGTGTCGCGCCACGTAACAAGTTATGTTCTAGCATTGCACGTACACAGCCTGCAGTTCCTTCAGGACGCAGGGTTAAAGACTCAGGTGGTTGACCTTTGTCTAAGAACGTATACATTTCTTTTTCAACGATATCAGTTGCATCGCCAATTGAACGTTTAAACAAATTTGTTTGCTCAACAATCGGCAAACGAATTTGTTGATAGCCGTATGCATCCATCAACGATGCTAAATGCTGTTCTAAACGTCTCCATGCTGGCGTTTGCGTTGGGAGAATATCGTTAAAACCTTTAATTGCTACAATTGAACTCATGACCTACTCAAAAACTGGTGCGAATGATTTCTTTAGATTTCGCTTCTTCAAGCTCTAAAACACGTTGACGAACCATCGCTTCAATTTCGTCAACCAATTGATTAGTGTCGATTAAATGGCTCTTTTCACCATTACGATACACCAGTGAACGCGGACTTGCACCCACCACACCAATATCAGCTTCTTTCGCTTCACCTGGACCGTTGACTTTGCAACCAATCACAGAGACATCCATTGGCACACGTACATCTTCTAAACGCTCTTCAAGCGCTTGCATCACAGAAATGACATTAAACTCTTGGCGTGAACAACTCGGACACGCAATAAAGTTAATGCCATTTGAACGCAGGCCCAATGATTTTAAAATATCAAAACCAATTTTAACTTCTTCTTCAGGTTCTGCAGCCAATGAAATACGCATCGTGTCACCGATGCCTTCCATCAGCAAACCACCTAAAGCGATTGCAGACTTGACTGAACCTGTGCGGTAAATACCTGCTTCAGTCACGCCCAAATGAAGTGGATTATCAATTTGTTGCGACAGTAAACGATAGGCATCCATGGTTAAAAACACGTTTGATGCTTTTACCGACACTTTAAATTCATGAAAATTTAAACGGTCTAAAATATCAATGTGGCGCATTGCAGATTCAAGCAAAGCTTGGCCTGTAGGTTCACCATATTTTTTTTGAATATCTTTTTCGAGTGAACCCGCGTTCACGCCGATACGCATAGAAATATCGTGATGACGTGCCGCTGCAACTACTTCACGGATTTTGGCTTCCGAACCAATATTACCTGGGTTAATACGCAAACAGTCTGCACCAAAGTCCGCAACAGCCAAGGCAATTTTATAATCGAAGTGAATGTCTGCTACCAAAGGTACAGAAACTTGCTTACGAATTTCACCAAAAGCAGCTGCCGCTTCCATACTCGGTACAGAAACACGCATAATATCGGCACCAGCATCTGCACAGCGCTGAATTTGTGCAACCGTTGCATCTACATCACAGGTTTCAGTATTGGTCATGCTTTGAATACTGATAGGTGCATCACCACCTACATACACCGAACCCACACGGATTTTACGAGTTGGGCGGCGTTTAATCGGATTTTCAATCATTGTTCGAATCTGCTCTGTTATGCCTTAACGAGATAAACGGAAGTCTGCTCGACCATTTACGGTATACGGCGACAATGAAATATTTTCATTATTGAGGCTTAGAGTCACAGCTTCTGCATCGTCTAAACGAATTTGGAATGGTGATTCACCATGTAAAGTCAATGTCGTTGCTTGACGACCAGTCGCCAGCACTTTACCTGTAGAATCAACAATATTCACTGATGTTGGGCGACTAAAATTCAATTCCAATTGCTCACCAGAAACAGCTGATGAACCATCCATATTAATGACTTCTACATCAGAGGTTTTTACAGGTGTACCTTCACTGTCTGAAGACGTTGATGACATATTCTGCACAGCCATCACGATTGCAGCCAATACCACCAATACCACAATGGCCAACGCACCGCGTTTTAACCACTTACGATTACGATCGCGGTTAGAACCTGGCAATTTGCCCATAATTTTAATTGGAGAGTTATTTAAAGCATGATTTGGCAATAGACCCGTATCATTGGCATAAATTTCATCAAAACGTTGAATGATATTCGTGGCATCAACTTTTAAAAATTTTGCGTATGTACGGTAGTAACCTTTAATAAAGGTCGCTTCAGGTAATGACTTATAGTCATCCTGTTCCAATGCCATCAAGGTCTTTACAGGAATGTTTAACTCCTGTGCAACTTCATCCAAATCACACTTTTGCGTAACACGAATCTGGCGTAGGTACTCACCTGGACGCTGAACATTTCCTAACGCATTTGGGGCTGCGCTCGAGCTATTCGATTGCGGTGAATTAGGATTTACTTCCATACGGCCTCAGTACTGTACTGTAATTGCAAATAACGTTGATATTCAGGACTTTCCGGGAATAAAGCGCGTAGCTGGTTCACTAATACCTGCTGACCAATGTCGTCTTTATTCGCACGTGCGGTACGAATACCAATCCAAAGCGCACGTGCACTTTGGTTGTTCTGACCTACTGTACGCACAAATCTTTCATACATCTGTGTCGCATCAGCAGTCTGCTGGTTCAAATAAAAAATTTCTGCCAACTCTAACATCGAAACATAAGAATCACGATTGGCTTGCAGGGCTTGCTTGAATGTTTTTTCAGCATTCGCGACATCACCTAATTTAAGATAAATTCGCCCTGCATTTTCTAACGCTCTTGCACGCTGATCATACCCCAACGTAGAGCCGGCAATATTCAACTGTTCAAGCGCATCATTATAGCGTTCAACTTGATATAAATACGTACCATAGTTGTTACGTACTTGCGCATTTTTAGGTTCAGATGATAAAGCGCGCTTAAAAAAAGCATCCGCTTTTTGAATATTGGTTGCACTTCCTTCTTGTTGTAGAAGCACCCCCATCATCATATTCGCCTGTGCATCGCGACTATTCGCTTCTAAGGCTTGATCAAGCTCACGCTTTGCTGTGTCAAGATCACCACTTTTAATATATTCAGCAGCCATTTGAGTTCGTACTTTCGCTGCTTTTTCAGGGTCTTTCTTTAAAACCCCTCCACCGAGATTATTCGTACCCGTGGTTTGACACCCTGCCATTGCACCTAAAGCAATACATAGCGATGAAATTAAAGCAATTTTAAACGTCGACTTTCTCAATTGGCTGCCTCTTTGTTATCCTTGCGAGCGCAGAATCTCATTCTTTGCCGCAACTTTCTTTTTCCATTGCTCCGCACGACGAGTACGGTCCGCAACTTGCCCCACAAGTTGTCCACACGCAGCATCAATATCATCACCACGTGTCTGACGAATCGTACACACAAATCCAGCATCAGACAAAGTTTTTTGGAAAGAAATAATGCGGTTACGACTTGAACGACCGTATGGTGCATGCGGGAACGGGTTAAATGGAATTAAATTGATTTTGCTCGGCAAGTTTTTCAGCAATTTAATCATTTGCTGTGCATGTTCAGGATGATCATTTACGCCATCCAACATCACATATTCAATTGTCACATGCTTACGTGAGCTTTCATTACCATCTTTAGCAATATAACGCTGACAAGCTGCAATCAATTGTTCCAAAGGATATTTTTTATTAATCGGCACAAGTTCATTACGAAGCTCATCATTTGGCGCGTGTAATGAAATTGCCAATGCAACATCAATATCCTTCACCATTTGATCAATTTTTGGCACAACACCAGAAGTTGATAAAGTTACACGACGCTTTGACATGCCGTATGCAAAGTCATCGAGCATCGTACGCATAGAATTTAGTACTGCATCATAATTAAGTAGTGGTTCGCCCATTCCCATCATCACGACATTCGTCACAGAACGTTCACGCTCAAGGACTGGTACGTCTTCCATATAAGAATAGTTGGCCATCCACAGCTGACCAATGATTTCAGCCTGATTTAAATCGCGCTGGAAACCCTGTTTACCTGTAGAACAGAATGAACAATCGAGCGCACAACCGACTTGCGATGAAATACACAAAGTACGGCGTAGCCCACTACGATGTTCTGCTGGAATCAGGACAGTTTCAACCAGTGAACCTTCGCCATCACCCACGCGGAATACCCATTTACGCGTACCGTCTTTCGAATAGTTTTTATGCACCACTTCTGGGGCTTTGATTTCACAAATTTTTTCTAATTTTTCACGCAATTTACCTGAAATGTTCGTCATTTCAGCGAAATCTGTCACGAAGAATTGATGAATCCATTTCATCACTTGCCCAGCACGGAACTTCTTCTCCCCCATATCTTCAAAGAATTTTTCCATTTGTGGACGTGACATGCCCAGTAAATTCACTTTTTCCACAGACTTTTGCTGGGTTGGAGCGGATGGAGATTGTTGCTGTGCATCAGAAACAACTGATGTAGCGACTACTTCAGTACTCATGTGTAATTACCTAAACCATGTCTAAAGATGAAAGGAGATGCTCAATATGTGAGCAAAGGATTATTCAGAGAATAAAAAAACCAGATAAGTATAATAACACTTATCTGGTTTGAATACTTCGAATTAACGAGTACGTGGAGCAATCTCAGTTTGAGCGAAGAAGTAGTTAACTTCACGATCAGCAGATGCTACAGAGTCAGAACCGTGAGCAGCGTTTTCGTCGATGCTTACAGCGAAGTCAGCGCGGATTGTACCAGGAGCAGCTTCTTTAGGGTTAGTTGCGCCAAGGATTTCGCGGTGAGCAAGAACTGCGTTTTCGCCTTCAAGAACAGAAACAACAACTGGACCAGAAGTCATGAATGCAACTAGGTCAGCAAAGAAACCACGTTCTTTGTGCTCAGCGTAGAAGCCTTCAGCTTCAGCTTGAGTCAAGTGTTTCATTTTAGTTGCAACGATTTGAAGACCAGCTTTCTCAAAACGAGCAAAGATGTCACCAATGTTGTTTTTAGCAACTGCGTCTGGTTTTACGATAGATAAAGTACGTTCGATAGCCATGGTAGACTCCTTAAGTCATAAAGTTGACAGGAAAATTTGGCGCATTATACCGAATAATGCGCTGTTTTCTGCTTTTGAGATGTAAAAAAATTGCTTTTTTCGATGCAGTGTTAACTTGCTTCGTCAATCCAAGCCATTTGAATCGCTTCCAGTAAACCTTCTGTCGATTTTTCTGGGTTATCCGCAAAGTCTGGCAAAGCGCACACCCATGCATGTAAATCAGTAAAGCGAATCCATTGTGGATCAACATCTGGATGAGCTTCATAAAGCTCAATTGCGATATCAATCGTATCTGTCCAGCGTAAGCCCATGTGCGCTATCCCTACATCCAATAAATGATGCTGTACTTTAGCAAATTTCTAAATCACTGCCTAAATATTCAATCAACAAAATATCATTTTATAGTCTTGCCAAATTTTTATGACCTGCCCTACAGCTACATTAGGTTAAAGCACAATATTTAAAACAGGTGCACTCAAAATAATTCCTGTTGCCACTACAGCACCAATCAATGCCCCGATGACCACATCGCTAGGATAGTGCAATCCCAAAACCATACGTGACAAGGCGACCAGTACAGTAAAAGGTAACATCAAGATGAGTAAAATGGGCTGTATCCATCCCAATACGGTCGTCACCATCACCGCGTGTAAAGTATGCCCCGAAGGAAAGCTAAAATGATCTAAAGGTCGTTCCCCCAAACGAATCACTTGATGCACTTGATAAGGCCGTGGTCGTACGGTTTTTTGTTTAAGCAACTTATATATACTGGTTCCCAGCAAACCACTCAGTGCGATGTATAGCAGTTGAAATGCATACATTAGTCCTTGTAGCATCCACACAGCCATCAACATGAGATACCAAAATATCCCATCGCCCAGACGGCTAATCATTTTAAAAAAGTAGGCGACGCGCTCGGAGTGAGAAAACGTATTGAGATAAATACAACCTTTTAAATCGAGATCAAGCATTCTTATTTTTGCATTTTTGAATTTCATGGCTCTCTCCTCAGGTGGTCAACGACCTTCCTTTCATCGCTTAATAGAGCTGGATTAGCTTGGTGCAATACTTCGCCTAGCAACACTATATAAAGCCTGCTCAAATTGTTGTACAGGATGCTTCCATCCTACATGCTGAACATCTACTTGTGCTTGTATACCCATGGTTTTTAATATTTCACGTGCAGGCAACATCTTTATCAATTCACTAAATTGTGTAAGTTGCCCCAAATCTGCCAACCACCCCGTGTGCCCCATACGCACATATTGATGCGCACAAGCCTTGTCATAAGCAACCACAGGTAAACCGCTGGCCATAGCCTCTAACACCACATTACCAAATGTTTCAACTTGACTTGGAAAGACAAAAGCATCAGCACTAGCATAAGCTTCTGACAATGCAATACCACTCAAGCTACCCATGAAAATAACGCGATACCCCTGAGCCAAACGCTGAAGTTTTTCACGCTCAGGACCATCACCTACTATAACCAAACACATAGGCTTTGTTTGGTGGTCTTGGCAGGCAATAAAGGCATTAATCAACACATGAAGTTCTTTTTCGGGAGATAAGCGCCCCACATAAAGCAACACCTTCGTATTTTCATCTGCACCCCACTGCTGACGCACCCGAACAGATGTATGCTGAGGATGGAAAATATCAACATCTACCCCACGCCCAACCACTACAGTTGGACACGTTACGCCTAAAGACTGCAACAACTTGGCTGTGCCTTCACTAGGTACACAGGTTAATTGTGTGCTGTTATGAAACCAACATAAATAACGCTGAATCGGCTTAAGTAAAAAAGCCAGATCAAAGAACCGACTAAAATCTTGAAAGGCAGAATGGAAACCACTAGAGATTGGAATTTGCTTATTTTTAGCCGCTTGTAATGCCGCCAAGCCCAGTGGTCCTTCCGTTACAATATGCACAACATCAGGTTCAAAACTTTCGATTGCGCCTGAAACTTTTAAAAACTGTGGCCAGCCAAATTTTAAACTCGGATAACGCGGGATCGACTGCGCTACAACCAGACATTCCTGATAGGGCTTAAAGCTCAAGCATGGATTTTTTTGTTGTGGGCGGATGAGTAAAATTTTATGACCCAGTGCCTGTAAGCCTTTACATAATTGAAGCAAAGATAGCGCGACACCATTAATTTCTGGTGGCCATGTTTCTGTCACAATCGCAATTTTTAATCGTGGCCGCACCAAATCATTCAACTCACGTCTATCCGCTTTAATATGATTGGAGTTTTTATTTTTAAAATAAAAGCGCAAGTTTTCTGGAAATTGCGGTTGCTTGAACAGGCTTGTCGCGACTTGATCAGACATAGGCCACCTATTTATGTTTTTTTGTTTAGCCTACTAAGATTTCTTTGCATTTTAATGTGGATTCGATGACACTTTTTTGACAATCATTAGGACATTAAACCAATCATTTTCTTTCTTACTGTAACACGTGTACAACCTGGCTTCGATTCCACTTCAAGCTCAGCATTGATTTTATTCAACCTCGTGCGCATGCTCTTTAAGCCCACACTCAAGCCTGACTCTTTCACTGCCGTGGTATCAAATCCAACACCATTGTCCTGCACAAAAGCAACTAACTCTTGATTTTGAAAACTCAAACTGACCTCCACACAATCAGCCTGACTATGCTTGAGCACGTTGGCGAGGCATTCCTCCAAGACGCGTTGCAATGCAATACATTCTGCTGGAGTCAGCATGCCTTGCCAGTTGTCCGGTATTTTCCAACAGATGCTTACACCCAATTCATCGAACAACTGATTAAAACGATGGCGTGTTGGTGCAACCCATAAAATAGGCGTGCCTGGTACAACAGTATCGAAGCTTGATCCGTAATCAATCATAAGTCTTAAGTCATCACGCAAATGCTTAAGTACTGATAAAAACTGACGGTTATTTAAATTTTCACTGTTGTGTTCAATTGATGCCATAGAACGCACTAATGAACTCCCCACCCCATCATGCAGGTCATGTGCAAATTGAATTCGCTCCTGCAATTTAGCATTTTTTAGCTCTAACTGATGGCTGTGTAACAAGCTATCTTCCAGCTCTGTACGCACCTGCTTAACGGTACGTTCAAGGCGGGCGTTAAAACGCTCTGCACCATTCATACTGCGGGTTAAGCGTAAAGCAAAAATACAGGCTAAAATTACCGCAGTAAAAGGTGATGCATAAACGGTTAATAAATTTCCTTTATGCTGATAAATCGTTAAACAATCATGCACTGATAAAGGCAAATACACCAAAAACATCACAAAGGCTAAACAATAAGCTTCTGGCTGTTTAGAACGATAAGCAATTATTGGATAAACCAAACAGTTGAATAGGTAAATACCAACGCCAACAATAAAACTGCTTTTAAGTAGAAAATCTAAATACTGTGCAGGTGCAAACCAAATGGATAAGAAAAAAACTAAAAACAACCAGACAAATAAACGCTCTAATTGAGGTGCTTTATAATTTGCAAAGCGCCATGCATATAAACAAGTAAAAAAAACAAACCCCAGAAAAACCAGACTTTGAATACGTGCAAAATCTAATGTTTTTAATGCAAATAATGGCTCTACAACAAGGTTCATACCGATATACAGCACCCAAAGTAAAGTCGCTAAAGCATAGTAACCAAATGCGCTTTCCTTGGGCCTAAATACCCAAACAAAAATAGCAATTAATCCTAATGCAACCTCTACACAAAGTGTATAGGTGAGTAAATCTCGCATCTCTAGCCAGGCACGCAGATACTTTGCCATTGTGGATTCATAGTCCCCAATGTAGACCGAACCAATACCTGGATTCAGCTCTGAAACACCCTCCACTCGAATATAAACAGTGTTTTCACCTGTTTTTAAGATACCAATTGGCAACATCCAGCGCCTGGGCATGTTCCAGTTGCGTGATAAAGGTTCTTCGAGTGATTTGTTTTGCCACAAAAAATGGTCATTAATATAAACCTGTCCAGCCATATTTATGAAACTGACTGACAGCATCATGGGCTGATTTTGCTTTTCTTCGCAATGGAATTGCCATGTCAACTTATACCAAACCGTACCACTAAATTTGGGCCAGCGGTCATTCCAATAATCTGGCGTAGCTGCAATGGCTTGCCACTGTTTAGCTTCTGGGCGACTTTTACCTTGTGGGCCAATCCCTTTTGCGCTTTGAATGTGCTGGAGTTCTGCATGACATTTGGTCGCATACTGATATGCCTGCGCCTGTGAACTGATGAAAACTGACAATAATAGTAGACAGAGGTTCAAAAATATTTGGCGTAGGTATGCCACATCCACATGATCAATACCTGTGAAACTTAAGCGTAAATTGCAAAATGCATACTGGAAAAACGCCAAAAGCGTCACCTTATTTTTTTAAATTATAAAGTTGCTCAATCATACGCACGCTTACATAACCAGTACAATAAAAATTTATAATAATATTCATTATCGTTTGTCAGATTTATCTGTGGGGCGAATATCACCCCACCTTATCAAATGATGCTCAGTGTCAATCACTGTATTCGATACATTAAGCCATCTTTAACCTGAAATAACTGTCCTTCGCCAAAATCGATTTGTTGCTTATCGCCACGCAAGCGCGGAAAACCAACCAATGCATCTAATTGTGCAGAGCGCTGAAACTGATGGGTCTTTGGATTAAACATCCAATAGATAAATCGTTTATCTTCTATTTTTTTACCATCGGAAACATCTGAAAGCACCACATCATAATAGCCATCAAAGTTTACATCCATATAACCAATACTATTTGCAAAGGCAGTAAAACCCGTCAAACTTTGTAATAATTTATTGCTATTTTTATCAATTACATCCACCTGTTTTAAGATTTTTCCCGATGGATATTGCGCATTGTCTACACCATAAAATTTGAATACTACAACGGGTTTATCGGATGCTTTAAAAGCAGGCTCAAAATTGAGTGATGTTTTAGCTGCCGAGGTATTCCAACTGGCCTGCATGATGCCAGTGTTGGCATTTAGCGTACCATTTAAAGTTTCATTGTTCGGTGTTGCCATACCATCAGCACTCACAGCGAGCAAATTGATTTGATCTGCTTTTTGTGTGCCTTTCAGTGCATAGCTCGTCGCACGCGTTTGATCATATAAAGAGCCATGCGGGTTCCAAATGCCTGCATAAAGATCTAAAAAGTAACGACCATCGGTAGAGCGAAGCATACGTTGCATAGAAACACGCACGTTATTTAAAGGCTTGAGCTGTTCGCTGGCAGATGTGGTTTGCGCTGTTTGTGTAAATGCTACACTTGGGAGAGCCAATACAGCAGTACAAAGGAGAATTTTGCTATTCATTGTGAATCTGCTTTCATAAAGGAGAATGAATTTATGCCTACTGTATCACAATTAAAATTATACCTAATCTACAATAAGCCCCTTTGATTTGTTGTGAATGAGTAAGAAAATTTGCAGTGTCAAAAATTGTTTAGATTTATAAACTGAGTTCGATTGATGACATGATTATTTAATAAAAAGATATGCAAGCAATTTATTGAATTAGTAAAAATAAAACTTGAGCTGTTAAGCCATGCCTCAGCTTGGGAGATGGAAATTATACAGTTGAACATGAACCCTCTGAACCTCAGGAGTGAAAGCTAAATAGCTCATGATTGCAACAAAATTCAAGCGCAAAATCATTTGGGTTTCCAAGATTCAACCATTTCAATTCTAATTTTGCATACTGACATGTTACATACAATTCAAATCCAAATCCTAATATTTTATTCTCACCAAGGTACTGCAATGAATCTCTCTCAAGTGTGTGTAAACTTTGGTTAAAACAAATAAAACCTATTTTTTTATCATCAACTAGCAATTCAACCCCATTTTTAACAACTTTTGCTGAAAGCCTAGAACAATCAGAAATATAATTATCTCTGCCCTTTAATAAACTATGTACAAAGAGCATTGAACTCTTTGAGTTATAACCATCCAAAACACTTTTATACCCCCAAGACTTCTCATCTACTATTTCACCGTAGTTTAATGAGCTTTGATATAAGGAATTCTGCAATACTTTCATTAGACCAAGAGAATGATATGTAAATTCTGCGTCACTAAAATTAATAAGTTTAAGATTCTTAAATAAATTATATTTAGCTAATAATTGGTGCAAGTCTACGTCTAAAATTTCATCATCCTGCGAAACCAATAAATAATAAAAAGAAATATGCAATGCAAACACCAACCCTTTTGTATAAGGAGCTGTGATCATTTGAACATAATCATATTTTTCAGAATCCGCTATATTCATTCGATCAAGTCTTTTTAATATTAGAACCAAATAATCACGGTATGCGCATATACCATGATCAACCCCAATATCATTTTTTATTTTTCCAAATTTTTCAGGGGGATTCATCTTTTCTTTTACAATTTCATTCAGTTTTTCATGATCGATTTTCTTAGATAAAATATTTAGCTGATCAAGTGAGTACAAATAAATGCTTTCAAATTGCTGTAATGCCTGTTTTTCAAGCTGAGCGCTAATTAGCTCTCGATTTTCAGATAACCCTTCTCTAGTTAACTTTAATGTCCACAAAACCCCCATAAGGCTGAGAAATGCAAACAGAGGATTTAACAATCCCCCCATGAAATCACCAAAAGCACCCAATGCATTTCGTGGCGTATCTCCCTCCCATAGTATTTTAAAATTAAAGGGATTACCTACTTTCTCAACGTAAACTCCCCAAAGATAATTTGCAAAGATAAAACAAATGAATAATGGCAAAATTATATAAAGAAACATTCCCCATAAAAATTTAATAAAAACTTTACCCTTCACCCAACAATCTCTCATTAAGTTCTTCTTTTTCTTATCATCCATAAAAAAACCCCGCTTCCGCAGGGTTTTTTATAGCATAAAAATCAGCTAAATAAAGAACTTAGTTCTTTTCTTTGTCAACGATCTTGTTTGCTTGAATCCAAGGCATCATCGCACGAAGTTTGTTACCAGTTACTTCAATACCGTGAGCAGCGTTTTGACGACGACGAGCAGTCATAGAAGGATAGTTTAAAGCACCTTCTTGAATGAACATCTTCGCGTATTCGCCAGACTGAATACGTTTAAGCGCATTACGCATCGCTTCACGAGATTGTTCATTAATTACTTCAGTACCTGTTACATATTCGCCGTATTCAGCGTTGTTAGATACAGAGTAGTTCATGTCCGCGATACCACCTTCGAACATTAAGTCAACGATCAATTTAAGTTCGTGTAGACATTCGAAGTAAGCCATTTCTGGTGCATAACCAGCTTCAACCAAAGTTTCGAAGCCCATTTTAACCAATTCAACAGCACCACCACAAAGAACTGCTTGCTCACCAAAAAGGTCAGTTTCAGTTTCTTCACGGAATGAAGTTTCGATAATACCAGTACGGCCACCACCTACGCCTGAAGCATAAGAAAGTGCTACGTTACGAGCGTTACCAGAAGCATCTTGGTGAATCGCGATTAAGTCAGGAACACCTGAACCACGTTGGTATTCAGAACGTACTGTGTGACCAGGTGCTTTTGGAGCAACCATGATTACATCAAGGTCAGCACGTGGAACAACTTGGTTGTAAAGAATTGAGAAACCGTGAGCAAATGCTAAAGTTGCACCTTGCTTGATGTTTGGCTCAATTACGTCACGGTAAAGTTGAGATTGGAATTCATCTGGAGTCAAGATCATTACTACGTCAGCTTGTGCTACAGCAGCAGGAACTTCAGCAACTTTAAGACCTGAATTTTCAGCTTTTTTCCAAGAAGTAGAGTTCGCACGTAGACCTACAGTTACGTCAACGCCAGAATCTTTAAGGTTAAGCGCATGCGCATGGCCTTGTGAACCATAACCAATGATCGCTACTTTTTTGCCTTGGATGATAGATAAGTCAGTATCTTTATCGTAAAAAATTTGCATTGCTGTCTCCGCTAAAATGCTTTTTTGTTTCCTTAACTCAACACGTTGAGGCTGTTTATTTTCGCCGTGTTAAGCGTCTGCCCTCATGGGCAGACATGTCTGTTTAAAAAATTAGATGGTTAAAACTTTTTCGCCACGCGCGATGCCTGAAACACCCGAACGCACAACTTCAAGAATGGTATTTTCAGCCAAGGCATCAATAAAACCATCAATCTTTTCAGTTGTCCCAGCGATTTGAATCGTATACGTCGTCGGGGTTACATCCACCACTTGAGCACGGAAAATATCCGCTGTGCGTTTGATTTCAGCACGTGCTGAACCTAATGCTTTCACTTTAATCAGCATCAGTTCACGCTCAATGTGTGCACCTTCAGACAAATCAACTACTTTTACAACTTCAACTAATTTATTGAGTTGCTTAGTAATTTGCTCAATCTTGTGGTCATCACCATAAGTCGTCAACGTTAGGCGTGACAGTGTTGGATCTTCAGTAGGCGCTACGTTTAAAGTCTCAATGTTATAATTACGTTGAGAAAATAAACCCACCAAACGTGAAAGCGCGCCTGCTTCATTTTCTACAAGTACAGAGATGATATGTCTCATGATGTGCGCTCCCCTTTACCTAACCACATGTCTTTCATTGACTGGCCAGCAATTAACATTGGATAAACGTGTTCACTACGATCAACCATCACGTTAATGAATACACATTTATCATTAATTGCCATGGCTTCAGCAAGCTTAGACTCAAGCTCATCCGCATGGTCAATTTGAATGCCAACATGACCGTATGCTTCCATCAATTTAGGGAAGTCTGGTAGTGACTCTACATAAGAGCTCGAATGACGACCTTCGTAGTTCATATCCTGCCATTGTTTCACCATACCTAAGGCACGGTTGTTCAAGCATAGAATTTTTACATTTAAGCCATATTGCTTACATGTAGAAAGTTCTTGGATACACATCTGAATAGATGCTTCACCTGTGATACACACCACTTGCTGATCTGGGAATGCAAGCTTAGCCGCCATTGCATACGGCAAGCCAACGCCCATTGTGCCTAGACCACCAGAGTTGATCCATTGACGTGGACGCGTATATTTGTAGTACAACGCGCCAAACATTTGGTGCTGACCTACGTCAGAAGTAATGATGGCTTGGCTATTGGTAATTTTGTCCAATGCTGCAACAACTTGCTGAGGCTTCATTGTGCCGTCAGTTGGCGCAACAATTTTCAAACCATGTGCTTCGCGCCATGCATTAATTTGCTTCCACCAATCGGCAATTGCTTCTGGATTTGGCTTAGAAACATTTAACTGTTTCAATTGAGCCAACATTTCCTGAAGTACAGGTTCAACTGCACCTACAATTGGAATATGCGCCATAATGGTTTTTGAAATCGTTGCAGGGTCGATATCAATATGGATCACTTTGGCATTTGGACAGAACTTAGCTGGATTATTGGTTACGCGGTCATCAAAACGCGCACCAATGGCTAAAATCACATCCGCATTCGCCATGGTCATATTAGCTTCGTATGTACCGTGCATACCCAACATGCCCACAAATTGTGGATCAGTGCCTGGGAATGCGCCTAAGCCCATTAACGTGTTAGTTACTGGATAACCCAATAAATGCGCAAGTTCTGTCAATAAAGCTGAAGCATTGCCCTGTACAACACCGCCACCCGTATAAATAATTGGGCGTTTAGCGCTAAGAAGCTCTTCAATTGCTTTACGAATTTGACCTGAATGACCACGGTGAGGTGGCTGGTAAGAACGCATCTTCACTTTTTCAGGATATTCGTAAGCGAACTTTTCTGCAGGATTGGTCGCATCTTTTGGAATATCGACAACCACAGGACCTGGACGGCCAGATGAAGCGATATAGAATGCTTTTTTGATAATTGCCGGGATTTCGCTAGCATGACGCACCTGGAAACTATGTTTTACGATTGGACGAGAAATACCGACCATATCAGTTTCTTGGAATGCATCTTCACCAATTAAGTGACTCGCAACTTGGCCTGACAAAATCACCATTGGGATTGAGTCCATGTAGGCTGTAGCAATTGGAGTGACTGTATTTGTAGCGCCCGGACCTGATGTTACGAGAACAACACCAGTCTTACCTGTTACACGTGAGTAAGCATCTGCCATGTGGCCAGCAGCTTGTTCGTGACGTACGAGGTAATGGTTAATTCTTTCTTGTTGAAATAGCGCATCGTAAATATGCAGTACTGCGCCGCCTGGGTATCCAAAAACATGTTCAACGCCTTCGTCCGCTAATGCGCGAACAAGCATTTCACCACCAGATAAAAGTTCCAACTTGATTCACCCTAATCTTTTTTCGTCGACAAATAGGAGATATTTGCGACGCTCATTCATTGATTGTCTGCACTGTTATAGCACACAAATTTCATAGTTTTCATAGCAATAAGAAAAAAATCTGACCTACTTGCTGTTTGAGCAATATGGGGTCTAAAACATGTTGGGATAAACATATTTTGTTGGCTTTGTTCATCTTCTCGGCTAGAGAGGAAGTCCATTGCTAAAATGTACTTATTCGAAGGGTGATCGATCTAAGACATATAAAACTAAAGACAGCATTTTTGTGGTTTAAACCTTTAATGTCAAGTTTAAAAATTAGCTTTTTCTTGTTTATTTAGAGACCGTTTACTTTTTAGTCTTTGTGAAGTAGTGCGCAATCTTGTCTTGCACTGATTTATGAGCATAAATTTTTAAAACAAATAAAAAACTTTTATATATTGAATAAATAATTTAAATATAAAAATCATTCTTCATTTTCCAAACCCTAAATTCCCTTCAATTCAATTTCTATGACCATTTAAATATTGATGAATTTACAAGCAATAACTGCCTATTTTTAAAACACTGTATTTAATAAACACCACTCATCTGTTGTCACACAAAAAGACATAGCGCGTTCATAAAAAAAGGCGCAAAATTTCCCTATAATTTTCATTATCATGATCTGTTATTGACTAAAAAAAGGATATCTCATCGACATGAAAAACACTTATACAAAGATAGGCCTATTGAGCCTTTCAATTGCACTAACTGGTCTTGCACCAAGCACATTTGCACAAAACTTTTATAAATGGGTCGATGCGAAAGGTTCGACACATTACACGGCAACTCCGCCACCAAGTAACGCCAAAAAGAAAAGCAAAGTTGAAACTTATGGCTGGAAAACAACACCTGCTGTTAAAGCAAACAATGCATCTGAAAGCGAACAGGTAACGCCACCTCAAAATGCACCAACGACTACTCCAGCGCAAACAAGCAACCATCAAACACAAAATACGCCAATACCACAGATAAGTAATCCAACACCGCCACAAAGTGCACCATCAGCAAATGCTCGTTAAATAGCATTGTTTGCGCTATAAAAAGCCACGCTCTTTAAGCTAAAAAGTAACAACAAACTTTGGTTTAAAGATATCCGTGGCTTTTTCCCATTTTAAAACATCGTCAAAATTCACTTTTAGGTGTGTTTTGCGCTATGCTGTGTCACAAACTTTTTAACCATTGTTCCTATATACGTATATGACTACTCACATCGACCCAGAATATCAAGCGAGCGCGATTGAACCTCAAGTTCAACAAGCTTGGGAAACCAATAAAGCATTTAAAGTTGCCGACCAAGTAGAAGGCCCACGTCGTTATATCCTCTCGATGTTCCCTTATCCAAGTGGCAAACTTCACATGGGTCATGTGCGTAACTATACGATTGGTGACGTGATCAGTCGTTTTCATCGCCTAAAAGGTGAGACTGTCCTTCAGCCAATGGGTTGGGATGCTTTTGGTCTGCCTGCAGAAAACGCAGCGATTGCCCATCAAGTTGCTCCTGCAAAATGGACATTTGAAAACATTGACTACATGCGCAACCAGTTGAAAAAACTTGGGCTTGCAGTCGATTGGGATCGCGAATTTGCAACATGTACTCCTGAATATTACCGTTGGGAACAATGGTTGTTTGTTCAGCTTTATAAGAAAGGCCTAATTTACCGTAAGCTTTCAACAGTCAACTGGGACCCAGTAGACCAAACTGTTTTAGCTAACGAACAAGTTGAAAATGGTCGTGGCTGGCGTTCAGGTGCATTGGTTGAAAAGCGTGATATTCCAATGTATTACTTCCGCATCACAGATTATGCGCAAGAATTATTAGATGATTTAGACACATTAAAAGACGGCTGGCCACAGCAAGTTCTTACCATGCAACGTAACTGGATTGGCCGTTCGCAAGGGATGGAAATCACCTTCCCTTCTGCAAACCCAGCAGTGTATGCAGATGGTTTAACTGTTTACACCACACGTGCCGATACGCTCATGGGTGTAACTTATGTTGCGGTTGCTGCAGAGCACCCAATGGCATTAAAAGCTGCTGAAACAAACTCAGAATTGGCTGCATTTATTGAAGAATGCCGTATGGGTTCTGTTGCAGAAGCAGATCTTGCTCAAGCTGAAAAGAAAGGCATGGCAACAGGTCTTTCTGTAACACATCCAGTGACAGGCGAAGAAGTTCCTGTTTGGATCGCAAACTACGTATTGATGTCTTACGGTTCAGGTGCAGTAATGGCTGTTCCGGCACATGACGAACGTGACTTCGAATTTGCTAACAAATACGGCTTAACCATCAAGCAAGTGATTGATGCCAAAGGCGCTGATGAGGCTGACTTTGATGCTACTGTATGGCAAGAATGGTACGGTTCTAAAGAAGGTAAATTAGTCAATTCAGGCGAATTTGACGGCTTAGACTTCCAAGCTGCATTTGATGCATTCCTTGCGAAATTAGAACCTGCTGAACTTGCGAATTCTAAAGTTCAATTCCGTTTACGCGACTGGGGTGTATCTCGTCAGCGTTACTGGGGTTGTCCAATTCCAATGATTAACTGTAATACATGTGGTCAAGTGCCAGTACCTGAAGAGCAACTTCCTGTTGTGCTTCCGACTGATGTTGTGCCAGATGGTTCAGGTAACCCATTGAATAAAATGCCTGAATTCTACGAAACCACTTGCCCATGCTGTGGCGGCGATGCGCGTCGTGAAACAGATACGCTTGATACATTCGTAGAATCTTCTTGGTACTACGCACGTTATGCATCTCCAGACTTTACTGGCGGTATGGTGGATCCTGCTGCAGGTCAAACATGGTTGCCTGTTAACCAATATATTGGTGGTGTTGAACACGCAATTCTGCATTTACTTTACGCTCGCTTCTTCCACAAACTCATGCGTGACGAAGGTGTAGTACAAGGTAACGAGCCATTCACTAACTTGTTAACACAAGGTATGGTACTTGCGGATACTTACTACCGTGAAGCGGAATCAGGTAAAAAGACTTGGTTCAACCCTGCTGACATCGAACTTGAGAAAGACGAAAAAGGTCGTATCACTTCTGCGAAATACAAAGAAGATGGTCAAGACGTCATCGTTGGCGGTCAAGAGAAAATGTCGAAGTCTAAAAACAACGGTATTGATCCACAAGCCATTATTGACCAATACGGCGCAGATACTGCACGTGTATTCATGATGTTTGCTGCACCACCAGATCAATCTCTTGAATGGTCAGATGCAGGTGTTGAAGGTGCGAATCGTTTCTTAAAACGTGTATGGCGTTTGGCGACTGGTTTCCTTGAAAAAGGCAATGTAGCGACTGCAATTGATACAGCAAATCTATCTAAAGATGCACAAGACTTACGCCGTAAAACACATGAAACCATCCAAAAAGTGGGTGATGACATCGAACGTCGTCATGCGTTTAACACTGCAATTGCAGCCATGATGGAACTTCTAAACGCCAACAACAAGTTTGAAGCAAAAGATGACAACGATATCGCGGTTTCTCGTGAATCGATCACTACACTTTTGACTCTACTTGCTCCATTTGCACCACATTTAAGCCAAACTTTATTGGCTGAGTTTGGCACCGAGTTAACTGCGACTACATTCCCAACTGTGGATGAGTCTGCTTTAACACGTAATACACAAACGATTGTGGTTCAAATTAACGGCAAACTTCGCGCTAAACTAGAAGTTGCAGTGGATGCGTCTAAAGACGATATTTTGGCCATGGCGAAAGCACTTCCAGAAGTTCAACAATACTTAACGGCTCCGACCAAGAAAGAAATTGTTGTACCAAATAAATTAGTGAATTTGGTGGTTTAAAGAATCTCCCCTAGCCCCTCTTTTTCAAAGAGGGGAAAAGCCTCCCTTTTTTAAAGGGAGGTTTGGAGGGATTAAATCTCTAAATAGAAAAAGGTAGGGATTAAAAAACAATTCCCAAACAAAGCCCGTTGCCAGTCAACGGGCTTTGACTTTACAATCCCATGCATTGAACAAAACAATATTCATCTCAAATTCAGCAGAATGAATTGAGACATTTCTCTAGAGGACACTGTATGCATTTGGTTCAACGTGTTGCTGCAATTGTATTAACCTTGGGTCTAGGTGCAGGCCTAACAGGCTGCGGCTTTCATTTGAAAGGCACTAATCCAAATGTTGCCCCTGTCATGTATGCCAACATGAGCTTGTCTTTGCCCAAAAATGCAGATGACCTCGAAGAAAAACTTCAGATTTATCTTGGTGCTGCTGGTATTAAAGTGAGCAATGACAGTAATAACTATGTTTTACGTGTGCTTGAATATACTCCACGCCGCCTTGAGCTAAACGGGAAACTGATTGAAACTTTACTGCGTCTGAATGTCACTTTCCGTATTGAAGATGCTCAAGGCAACCCAGTGACTGAGCCTCGTACAGTCATGGCAACACGTACTTACCAATACGATGTAGCAACGGTAAACACTGACGACCAAGAACAAGAATACTTAAAGAAAGTCATTATTGATGATGTTGCACAGCAAATTGCACGTCAAATTTCATCTAATCGTTTACCGCCAGCAGTACAGCGTACACAAGCTCCCGTGAACGTTACTTTACCTGCATCTGCTACGGAATAAACTTAAAACCGTATGAAGCTCGATTATCTACAAGCCCTAAAACGTGTTGATGAAGCTCGAGGCGCATGGGTGTTGCATGGCCAAGAACCGCTACTTGAGCAAAATTTAATTGATGCCTTTCGGGCCAGTTGGCAAAAGCAAGAAATCGAGCGTCAGCGCTTTGATATTACAAGTGTCAGCGATTGGAAAACGGTCTTTAATGCCCTCAATAGCTTATCGCTGTTTTCGAGTCAGTTGGCCATTGAAGTACATGGCAACATCAAACCCGATGCCAATGGCTTAAAAGAACTTAAAAGTTATTTGCAGCACAATGAGCAAAACTTGTTATTGGTGGTGATGCCCAAGCAAGATGCCAGTAGCTTAAAAACTGCATTCTTCCAGACTATTGATGCCAATGGTGTCAATGTTGCATTAACCGCAAACTATGCCAAAGACCGTCAACAAATTTTGGCTGTTGAAGCAGAAAAGTTAGGTATAAAGCTAGCCAATGATGCGTGGCAATGGTTAGAACAACACCATGAGCACAACTTGTTAGCGGCTAAAAATAGCCTGATGCGTGTGAGTGATACCTTTGCCGATGTCGATATAATTCAAATTGAACATTTGTATTCATGTTTACAAGATCAATCGCGTTACACCACCTACGATTTAAACGACGCCATGCTACAAGGCAATTTGGCACAATCGATTAAAATTTTTCAGTATTTAATCGCATCTGGCGAACCGATGAGCCTGATCTTATGGAGCATCAGTAAAGATATGCGTTTACTGATGGCGCTGTTTGAACAACCACAGAATGCTCTGCAACTGGGGATTTGGAAAACCAAAGTCAGTCTGTATCAACAAGCCTTGCGTCGCCTCAATCCGAGTGTTTTTTTAGCATGGCCTGCCCTGCTATTACGTATTGATGTATCCATTAAAGGCCTCGGTCATGAAAATCCAGAGCATTTAGTCGAACAAGCCATTGCTAGCTTATGCGGTCGAAACCTATTTTAATTTTGTGATAGCTGATCTATAGACTCAATTGCACAAGATTAAGTCTGCTGTCTTCTTAAACATTCAGCCTTTATATAATAATAATCATTTCTAATTGTATAAAAAATTCACGATTTATCCGTAATTAAAATTTATACTTGAAGCATTCTCATTTAAATTTTCCGACCAACATGCCGAAAATAAAACCAGCGAAACTGCTCATAGCCATCATTTGCACTCTCGCCATCGCCCTTACGGCATGGTACTTTTTGAAACCGAAAGAACAACAACCACAATATATTACTGCTGAAGTCACCCGCGGTGATTTAGAGAACTCTGTATTAGCCACAGGTGTACTAGAAGCGACCAAAATGGTGAGCGTTGGTGCTCAGGTGTCGGGTCAGGTTAAAAAAATGTATGTGCAACTGGGCGACCAAGTCAAACAAGGTCAGCTGATTGCGCAAATTGACTCTGTACGTCAACAAAATGAATTAAAAACTGCAGAAGCCAGCATTAAAAACCAACAAGCACAGCTCGCGGTTAAACAGGCAAATTTAGCCAAAGTTGAAGCCGAATATCAGCGTCAGCAAGCGATGTATGCACAAGATGCGACATCACGTGCAGAGCTTGAATCTGCATTGGCCAGCTATAAAACTGCTCAAGCAGATATCGTAGCGATTAATGCTCAAATTGAACAATCTCGCCTCACCTTAGCCACAACCAAAGAAGATTTAGGCTATACGCAAATTGTTGCGCCTATGGATGGCACGATTGTGGCAATTGTGACCGAAGAAGGCCAAACGGTGAATGCTAACCAAAGTGCGCCAACTATCGTTAAATTGGCAAAACTTGACGACATGACCATCAAGGCTGAAATTTCTGAAGCAGATGTCATGAAAGTTGAAAAAGGCCAGCGTGTTTACTTCACAACACTTGGCGACAGTGAAACTAAACATTACGCAACTTTACGCCAAGTCGAACCCGCACCATCTTCAATTAATAATGAAACCAGCAATAGTTCAACTTCATCATCTAGCACCGCGGTTTACTACAATGCATTGTTTGATGTACCCAATGCTGACGGCAAACTGCGTATTGATATGACAGCACAGGTTTATATTATTTTAGATGAAGCACGAAATGTACTGACTGTACCTTCAGCAGCAATTCAAAGTTCGAACCGTCCACGTAAAGCATCTAGCAGTACAGAAGCAAGCGCACCTGAAGCGTCAAATGCCAATCGTGATGCAACAAAACGACCAAGTCGTTTAGAACTCACCGTAGAAGAAAAAGCGCTAGTAAAACAAGGTAAAGCCTCTATGGCAATGGTGCGCGTCGTACAGGCAGATGGCTCGGCTCAACCTCAGCCTGTTTTAATTGGCTTAAACAACCGTGTGACTGCGCAAGTACTGAAAGGTCTAAAACAAGGCGAAAAAGTCGTTATTGCCGATGGTTCAGACACAAGCAATGATTCTGCCAAACGTAGCAGCAACCGTGGTGGCGCTGGCCCAATGAGAATGTAATCATGAGTCAAAATCAACAACCTCTACTTGAGGTGAAAGATCTGACACGTGAGTTCCCTGCGGGTGAAACCACGGTTCAGATTCTAAAAGGGGTGAATCTTTCGATTTACCCAGGCGAATTGGTGGCGATTGTCGGTCAGTCTGGCTCAGGTAAATCGACCCTGATGAATATTTTGGGCTGTCTTGATCAGCCCACAGCGGGTAGTTATAAAGTCAAAGGACGCGAAACACGTGAACTTGAAGCCGATGAGCTGGCACAGCTACGCCGTGAATATTTTGGTTTTATCTTCCAGCGCTATCACTTGCTGGGAGATTTAAATGCTGCAGGTAACGTCGAAGTTCCAGCGATTTATGCAGGTGTGGATTCATCTGAACGGCAAACTCGCGCAAAAGACTTACTGACTGAGCTGGGTCTAGGTGAAAAAACCCAAAACCGTCCAAGCCAACTCTCGGGGGGTCAGCAGCAACGTGTATCCATTGCCCGTGCATTAATGAACGGGGGCGACGTGATTTTGGCCGATGAACCCACAGGTGCATTGGACAAAAATAGCGGTATTGAAGTCATGCGCATTTTGCGTGAACTCAACGCAAAAGGTCACACAATTATTTTGGTCACCCATGACCATAATGTTGCTAAAAATGCCACGCGTATTATCGAGATCAGCGACGGCAATATTATTTCAGACACGCCTAATGTGCCTGAGGTTGAAGGCGAAGCTTTAGTACAGCAGGAATTACAACCTGCTATTAAAAAAAGAACGTCTGCATGGCGCTCAGTGGTCGACCGTTTAGCTGAAGCCTTTCGTATGGCATTGTTAGCCATGAATGCACACCGTATGCGTACCTTCCTCACCATGCTGGGCATTATTATTGGTATTGCTTCCGTGGTTTCAGTTGTGGCACTCGGTAATGGCTCACAAAAGCAAATTTTAGAAAATATTAGCAGTCTGGGTACAAATACCATTACGGTGTACCAAGGCCGAGGTTTTGGCGATAACTCACGATCCTCACAAGTCAAAACGCTTATTCCTGCAGATGCGACGGCACTCTCTGAACAGCCTTATGTTGAAGGCGTGAGTCCTACTGTTAGTAGCAGTGTTACAGCCCGCTTTAAAGATACAGAAGCTTCTGCCACTGTGAATGGTGTAAGTGCAGACTATTTCTATGTTAAAGGCATGGACTTCGCCTCTGGGCAGCCTTTTGATAAAGAGAGTGTGATTGAACAAACTCAGGATGTGGTGATTGATGACAATACTAAAAAGACATTTTTTAGTGATGGTACCGATCCTGTTGGACAAGTGATTTTACTCGGCAGTGTACCTAGCCGAATTATCGGCGTAGTTGAAGCACAAACAGGCATGATGGGCGGTAGTGATAGCTTAAATGTATATTTGCCCTATTCAACTGTCATGAGCCGTATGTTGGGCCAATCTAACGTGCGTAGCATTATTGTACGCGTGAAAGACGAATACCCTAGCGCTGCTGCTGAAAATGCGATTTTAAATCTATTGGTGCAACGTCATGGTGCACAAGATGTGTTTACTCAAAACTCAGACAGTATCCGTGAAACCATTCAGCAAACCACACAAACTATGACGCTACTGGTCTCTGCGATTGCGGTTATTTCCTTAGTCGTTGGTGGTATTGGCGTAATGAATATTATGCTGGTGTCGGTCACTGAACGGACACAGGAAATTGGGGTGCGTATGGCTGTTGGTGCACGCCAAAGCGATATTTTGCAACAGTTCCTCATCGAAGCGATTTTAGTGTGTATTTTAGGCGGTATTTTAGGTGTGCTCCTTTCTTTAGGTATTGGACAATTGATTAGTCACTTTGCTGGAGGCACATTCCAAATGGCGTATTCAACCACCTCTATTGTCGCTGCCTTTATCTGCTCAAGCTTGATTGGTATTGTGTTTGGTTTCATTCCTGCACGTAATGCCGCCCGACTCAATCCAGTAGATGCCCTGTCTAGAGAATAAGGAAATAATGATGCAACTGAATTTAACCAAACTTGCAGGCGCACTGATTCTTGGCGGGAGCCTGACGGGTTGTGCGGCCATGGTAAAATCGCCTTATCAACAACCAGCAATTGATATGCCTGCTAGCTTTGCAAATGGCAAGGCAACAAATCAAAAAATACATGCTGATACCTATGCCGATCAATGGTGGACTTTGTTTGGTGATAGTCAATTAAACCAATTGGTCGATCAAGTTCTAGCTACAAATAGTGATTTAGCCGTTGCGGGCATTAACTTACAACAAGCACGAATTCAAGCCAAACAGAGCCAAAGCCAGCAAGGTATTCGTATTGGTACAGCGGGGGCTTCAGTTGGGCATCGTTTTAGCTTAGATGGTGATGGCAATTCATCGAATGGTATTTCGCTCAATTACCCAGGGCTGAGTTATGAACTAGATTTGTTTGGCAAACTGGCAAATCAGACTGAAGCTTCACGTTGGGAAGCGTTGGCCTCGGAACAAGATTTGCAAGCAACTACACAAAGTTTGATTGCCACTACTGCCAATTTGTACTGGCAGTTAGGCTATTTAAATGAACGCTTTGCCGTTGCACAGCAAAATTTAGCCAGCACGCAAAAGACTTATGATTTAGTCAAAGTTCAATATAAAGCTGGTGCTGTTTCGGGTTTGGACTTAACTTCTGCTGAACAG
Organism: Acinetobacter chengduensis; assembly: GCF_003664645.1. Taxonomy (GTDB): domain Bacteria; phylum Pseudomonadota; class Gammaproteobacteria; order Pseudomonadales; family Moraxellaceae; genus Acinetobacter; species Acinetobacter chengduensis. Next base: position 80,843 of record NZ_RCHC01000001.1, read on the forward strand.
GCTGTACAAAGCCAAAGAGCCACTTTAAGCCAAATTGAACAGCAAAAAGTAGAAGCTCGTACCGCCTTGGCACTGTTATTACAACGTCCTGTACAGCAATTAAATATTGCAGAACCTTCACGTTTGCCACGCACAGCCCTGCCCAATATTTCAGCTGGCCTACCAGCCGAGCTATTGTCACGCCGTCCAGACTTAACTGCTTCTGAATTACGTTTACGTAAAGCCCTAGCAACCAAGGATGCGAATAAAGCCAGCTATTATCCTTCAATCAGCTTAACAGGTAGTTTTACAACGGGTGGTAGCAGTACATCATTGACTGAAGTGTTATCGAATCCAGCAGCTATTTTAGGTGCGGGTTTGTCTTTACCATTTTTACAATGGAATGACATGAAACGTGATTTAAAAGTCAATGAGCTAGAATATGAAAAGTCGATTATTCAGTACCGTCAGACGCTATATCAGGCTTTGGCAGATGTAGAAAATGCGTTGTCTGCACGTAATGAGCTAGGCAAACAAGTCCAACTACAAGAGCGTAATGTACAACTGGCTGAAAAGACGGAGCGTTTAACCGAAGTACGTTACCGTAATGGTGCAATCGCGTTAAAAAACTTGATTGATGCGCAGAAGACGACTCGCGATGCAAGACTGTCTTTGGTACAAACCAAGCAAAGTCAATACAATGCTTATGTAACCTTGATGCAGGCTTTGGGTGGGAGTCCAATTAAGCAGTTGCCTTAAATATTGATAATAAAAAAGCCCCGAGGGGCTTTTTTATTATGCGTATTGAACTGAGCTAAGTCTTGCACTAAAAAATTGACCTGCACAAAATGACTAAATGTTATACGGCCTCAAGCTACTCGGAATTTATCAAAATATGGCCATCAGCATTTGATTAAAATATGCTTAGTCGCTGCAAAACTCAGTCACTGCATGACCTACATTAGGCAATCACAACTGATTAAGCCAATTTACGTTTAGTCGCAATTTGATCTAATTTCTTGAGTACTTCAGATACAGCTACCATGGCAAAGCTCGACGTTACGACCACCGCTGAGCCATACCCTCCACAACGTAAGCCTGCGCTTGGGCATACATCGGCACTTGAAAATGGGTTATCTATAGAATACACACAGGTGATCCCAAATTTATCTTTGGGCTTTTTACAAATGCCTTTACTACGTAACTGCGCGCGTAGTTTGGCCAACATCGGATCTTGCTCTGTTTTGGATAAATCTGCCACACGAATTTTAAGTGGGTCTAATTTACCGCCAGCACCACCCGATACAATGAGAGGTACTTTGTTAAAACGACAATGTAGCATCAGTGCAAACTTGGCTTTCACATCATCAATACAATCTAAAACTAAGTCTGGATTAGCTGCCAAAATGTCTTTAACATTTTCGGGTGTTAAGTAATCGTCAATCAAATTAATTTTAATGCGTGGGTTGATGGCGCGGCAACGCTCTGCCATGACTTCAATTTTTTCATGACCTAAAGTCGTACTCATAGCAGGTAACTGACGATTAATATTTGATGCAGCCACCACATCCATATCAACCAACGTCAATTCACCAATACCTGTACGTGCCAGTGCTTCAACTGCCCATGAACCTACACCGCCAATGCCAATGACCATGACATGGCTTTTTTCATAATGATTAAAGTTTTCTTCGCCATAAATTTTAGCGACGCCTGCAAAACGGCGGTCATATTCATCATCTTGAAGTAAGTCAGTCATAAAGGTTCAAAACAGCAAAAACAAGAACGACATATTAACAAATTAAGCATGTTTTGACTGCGCTAATATTTACGTAGCACACTACACTTGCACTTCTTTAGTAAATTCCGCACAATCATTTTGATTAAAATTTAAACCAAAATGATTCAATATTGTGAAACTCCACGGTGCAAGCTGATGATGCTTTTTACTTTTTTATTATGCTTCAATGGCCTTCTGGTTATGGCATTTGCAACTTATGTTCTGATCCGCCAACAGAAAAATCTAAAGTTAAGTATCATTATTCGCGTGCTGTTTTTAGCATTATTTTGCATGGTGGCATTGGCATACCATACGAGCGAACAACAATTTATCGTGATGATGTGCTTATGGGTGGTTTTTGAAGCTTTTCATTTAAAGAAGTTGCCACAGCACGTAGCGAAGGAATAGTTACCGATCCAACAATGGGCCATAAAAAAGAGGCTTTCGCCTCTTTTCAATCCACCACAACTTAGTCTTTATTCATAATAAAGAAGTATTCGCGGTAGTACTTGAGCTCTGCAATCGAATCGCGGATATCATCCATAGCCAAGTGTGAGGCATTCTTTTTCAAGCCACCCATAATTTCTGGGCGCCAGCGTTTTGCTAGCTCTTTTACACTTGATACATCCAAGTTACGGTAATGAAAGAATTGCTCAAGTTCAGGCATTAAGCGATGCATGAAGCGACGGTCTTGGCAAATTGAGTTACCACACATAGGTGACGTTTTTGGGTTCACCCACTTTTTCAAAAACTCTAAAGTTTGCTGTTCTACATCTTGTGCAGTTAGTTTACTACGGCGTACACGTTCAATCAGACCCGACTGGCCATGTTGGCGTGTATTCCATTCATCCATCGCATTTAAAATGATATTTGACTGATGTACTGCAAGCACAGGCCCCTCTGCCAGAATATTCAAATTATCATCCGTCACAATCGTTGCGATTTCAATAATTTGATCGTTATCTGTATCGAGACCTGTCATTTCTAGGTCAATCCAAATGAGGCGAGTATCCGGTGTGCTGCTCATAAATGTGCAATCTTATTAGGCATAAAAAATCTATAGTAGCAAATTTATTGGGCCTGCGCTGTAATTAGCCCCCGCTTCATGCTATTTTTGCGGTCTAGTTTCCATGGTTTTTTAGGACACGAATGGCCTTAATTCGCAAGCGCCGCCTGACCGAACAACAGCAGCGCCGCATTCAAAAACAGCATAAATCCCGTCAAGAAGACATCGATACATCGAATGATCTTGAAGGACTGGTGGTACAACATTATGGGCGTCAACTTGAAGTTCAAGCGCTCAGTGAACCTGCTGTTCATGCCGAAAAACCAACTGTTGCTGCAGGTGAGCCTGAACCATTTTGGAAAGCCATTGAATTGGGCAGTATTTGGCGTTGTCATACCCGTACCAACTTAGAAGCATTGGTTACAGGTGACCGTGTAAAATGGCAAGCTGACCCAAATACAGGTCTAGGTATTATTACCGCAATTCATCCACGCCAATCTTTACTTACGCGTCCCGACCGTTATCATAAAGTTAAGCCTGTAGCAGCCAATGTCAGCCTGATTGTGATTGTATTTGCCGCCTTTCCAGAAGTTGCACCGAGTCTGATCGACCGCTACTTAGTGGCCTGTGAAGATGCCAATATTCCAGCATTATTGGTGCTCAATAAAATGGATTTGGTGAAAGAAGCAGATCCAATTTTAGATCTTGTAGAAGAATATAAAAACTTAGGTTATGAAATACTGTTGACCCAATCGACAGGCGATCTTTCTGAGCTGGCACAGCGCTTAGCTGGTGAAACGGTTGTATTTGTGGGCCAATCGGGCGTGGGTAAAAGCTCTCTCATCAATACGATTGTTCCTGATGCTGCGCAAAAAACCAATATCATTTCTGAAAACTCAGCTTTAGGTCAGCACACCACGACGTCTACACGCTTAATTTCTTTTGGTCAAAATGCAGCATTAATTGACTCACCCGGAATTCGTGAATTTGGCCTTTGGCATTTAGATATTGAAAATGTGCAAAATGGCTTCCCCGAAATTCATAATTTACTCGGGCATTGCCAATTTCGTAACTGTACGCATAAACATGAGAAAAAATGTGCTTTGCGTATTGCCGCTGAAGAAGGTCAAATTTTACAACGTCGCTTAGACAGCTTCTTACGTTTAATTGATGAAATTACCGAAGCTCAGCAAAAAAATTAGTTTTATTCTGTTGCAGCCCTTGAAGCGGTGATTTTGATCACCATATTTATGAGCTATACTCTTGGCAATTTTTGAATTGTAATTTAGGTGACTTGTGGAACGTTGGTTCGAATTTATGGGGAATCACCCCTTCTTATTTGGAACACTCGCTGTATTGGTGGTGCTGTTCTTTATCCTTGAAGGCCAACGCAATGGTCGTAAAATTTCACCGCAATCATTGGGTATTTTAGTGAAAGCTAAAAATGCGATGTTGATTGATTTACGTGATGCTAAAGATTTCCGTGAAGGTCATATCAGCGGTAGCCGTAATATTCCATACAGCCAAATTACAAAACATCTTGATGAACTTAAAACTTCTGATCGCCCATTAGTATTCGTCTGTAATTTGGGTCAAGTTGCAGGTTCAGCTTTACAACAAGTTGGACATACAGATGCCTATCGTTTAGATGGTGGCATCAGCAACTGGAAAGCTCAGGGCTTACCCTTGGTTAAAGCAAAATAAAGATTGAGGAGATTTAACATGGCTGAAGTAACGATTTATTCTACTACTGTTTGCCCATACTGCATTCGTGCAAAACAGCTCCTTGAGCGCAAAGGCGTAGCTTATAAAGAAGTTAATCTATCCAATGAAGCGCCTGAAGTTCGTGTAGAGTTAATGCAACGCACTAATCACCGTACTGTGCCACAAATCTTTATTGGCGAACAATTTATTGGCGGTTTTGATCAACTTTATGCTTTAGAGCGTGAAGGCAAACTCGATGATTTATTGGCTTAATGATCAATAAACATCATATCTTCATAGTAAGGATTAAAGAATGAGTGAAGAACAACAAGCTCCGCAATTAGCATTAGAGCGCATTTATACTAAAGATATTTCTTTTGAAGTACCTGGGGCACAAGTTTTTACCAAAGAATGGCAACCTGAGTTAAACATCAACCTATCTTCTTCTGCAGAAAAAGTTGATCCAACTCATTTTGAAGTGTCTTTAAAAGTTGTTGTTCAAGCAAACAATGCAGGTGACACAGCATTTATCGTAGATGTAACTCAATCTGGTATTTTCTTGATTGATGGCGTAGAAGAAGAACGCCTACCTTACATTCTTGGCGCATATTGCCCGAATATTTTGTTCCCATTCTTGCGTGAAGCAGTAAATGATATGGTTACTAAAGGTAGCTTCCCACAACTACTTCTTACACCAATCAACTTCGATGCTGAGTTTGAAGCAAATATGCAACGTGCTCAAGCGACTGCAGCTGAAGGCCAAGCTTAATCGTAAAGCCTCAGATCTAAAAAGACCGCTCTTGCGGTCTTTTTTATGCTCTATTTATCCCCTCTCTTTCTAGGAGAGGATTAGGGAAAGGTTATTGATGAGATAACTAAAATCCCCCTAAATCTCCCTTTAAAAAAGGGGGACTGTAAATGACTTACTCAGCATCCAGCATTAATTCTGCACTCATACCGACAGTATTAAAGCCTGCATCTACATACAAAATTTCGCCCGTAATACCATTTGCCCACGGTGAGCATAGGAATAATGCAGCATTACCCACATCTTCAATGGTCACATTACGGCGTAATGGTGCAACTTTTTCATTCAAATCTAACATTTTACGGAAAGATTTAATGCCTGATGCTGCCAAGGTACGAATTGGGCCTGCAGAGATGGCATTTACACGAATGCCTTCTGCACCTAAGCTAGAAGCTAAATAACGTACACCTGCTTCTAAAGACGCTTTTGCCATACCCATCACGTTGTAGTTTGGCATTACACGCTCAGAACCTTGATAGGTCAATGTAAGTAAACAGCCTTGGCGCACTTGCAATAAAGGCTTCGCTGCACGAGCCATTGCAATAAAGCTATACGCACTGATGTCATGCGCAACATTAAAGCCTTCGCGGTCTGTGACCTCTGTAAAATCACCGTCTAGTGTATGTGCTGGCGCAAAACCAATTGAATGTACAACGCCATCTAGGCCATCCCAATGCTTCGCTAATTCTGCAAATGCGGTGTCAATTTCAGCATCGACAGCAACATCACATGGGAATACTAAGGTTGAACCAAACTGTTCTGCAAAATCATCAACACGTTTTTTTAATTTTTCATTTGGATAGGTAAAAGCAAGTTCAGCACCTTCACGATGTAATGCTTGTGCAATACCAAATGCGATTGATAATTTGCTGGCAATCCCTGCGATTAAAAAGCGCTTACCTGCCAATAGTCCTTGTGCCATGTGAATCTCACTCGAAAAAATTTTTAAGCATAATGCCAAGTCTAAAGCATTTTAGACATTGCATAATGCACCTTTTTTTAAACTTTATTAGTTTAGCTTCGTGTCAGTCAAACCAAGAGTCACGTTTAAGCCAATGATAAAGCATCCAAACTATTAAGCCATAACTGTGCTGCAAGTTGCTGTTCATTTTGTCCCAGACTTTGCGCCAAGGCTTGCAATACATAAGGCAAATTAACAGGTGTATTACGCGTTCGGGCACCATCTCCGTGCTGGCAACACAGTGGTGTCATATCAGGGCAATCAGTTTCTAATACCAAATGCTCAGACCCTACTGCCTGTACCACTGCATGTAATTTTTTGGCATTCGGGTTGCTAATTTGCCCTGTGACACCAATTTTAAAACCCAATTTCACAAAGGCTTTGGCCTCTTCTACCCCACCACTAAATGCATGCGCAATTCCACCTTGCCGAAATTTCTGGCTTTTCAGCATTTTTAATACCTCAGCATGCGACTTACGAATGTGCAATAAAATCGGCTTTTGGTAATGCTGCGCCAGTGTCATTTGACTGGCAAAAAAATACTGTTGCCGTGCAAACATGTCAACTTGCTTATGCTGGGGCATAAAAGTGTCTAAACCAATTTCGCCAATGGCTACACAGTGCTCGGTTTGTAGAATCTGCTCTAAATCTAGCAAATGCTGTTCATGGTGCTGTTCTATATAAAAGGGATGCAACCCTGGAGCCAAATAACTACGTGGTGCATTGGACAACTGCTGTACAAAATGATGACTTTGAATTAATTCTGCAAAGCGTGACTGTAAAAAACCAATATGCACCAAGGCCTCTACCCCCACAGCCTTGGCGGCTAGAGCGAGTTCAGCCCGATCTGCATCAAAATCAGGCACATCAAAGTGCGTATGAGTATCAAACAGTTGCATAAATTCAGTCTGTTACTTCGACGCAGCTTTTGGCTGAGCTTCTGACGCGACTGCTTCTACCTTGGCAGGTAAATACTGCGCTTTTAGCACTGTTTCTAGTTGCGTATATGGAATCGTTAAACGAGGTAGTCCCACTACGTAAGGTCCAATGTCATATTCGCCATATTGTAAAATTAGACCATCTTTAGATAAGTAATAGTTTTCGCTCAGTTTAAATTTCCATGCCTGTTCATAATCTTGCACATTGTCGGCTAATTTCGAATCCATCACCCATGTTTTAAAAGCTTCATGTGCTAATTGTTCTAAACGAGGCTTTTGTTTTGGCAAAAGCAAATCATCTAAGCTGACTAATTTTTTACTTTTAAGATCAAAGTTATAATACTGCTGTGCAGCGGCGCCATGCGCCCCACCTAAATAACTACTGCTATTTAACACAACCGTAGCGATAGGCTGTCCAGAATTTAAGATCTTAGGCTTAATCATCAAGCTAATTTGTTGTGCTGAACTTAAGGTCTTTAACTCTTTATCTAAAGCCAAAAATGCGTGTAAATACGGCTCGACCTGCTGTTGCATTTTGATTTGTGGCGTTTGTACATTGGCCAATGATTTTACTTCAGATGCTGCTTGAACCTCACTTGCCACTAAGTTTGCCTTTTGCTGTTCAGGCTCTATAGACAGCATTGCGCCCAACTGCTCTAAAATTTTCTGATCAATAAACTCATCAATAAAGCTTTGATTACTGTTCAGACGATCTAGCGAAATTTCCGGACAGCTTTTGCCATTACAGTCAGGCAATTGAATTTTTAACTTTTCTGCATCACCAATGAGTTTGGCACTTAAATCTGGTGCTGGCTTGGTCGCTTTTTCAGGTTCAGCCTTAGGCTCAGCTTGTGGTGGTTGACATGCAACTAAGCCCATCGACAACACTAAAATGCTGAATAATCCAATATTTTTATGCTTTACCATTTTATTAACCTATCGCCTAAAGGTGCACTTACATCATGTCAGTGATTGCGTGCTTTGTCATTTTCTATACACAAAATGTACCTATTTACATCACTAAACCGATACGTATTTATATCAAATTTCAGTATTTTACTTAAAACATGGATGGGTAGATATCCGCTTTTAGTACTTGTTGCGTCTGTTCTTTTGTTAAATAAATATCCAACTGTTGCCCATCTTTCACAATCTCGTTGGAACGATAATGCAGACCAATACCCTCTTGGTCAAAAAACCAATCTGCCTGCCCCCAATATAATTTTTTAGGTGCTGCACTGCGCGCCAATGTATTTTGTTCTTTAAGCCACTGGGTATAGGCTTGTTGCACAAAGGTATCCATTTGAGCTTGTTGTTTCGGCTCAATAATATCAAGCGCGGTTAAGTTTTTTTGTGTCCGTCGATCCGCGACAAAAAAGTAATAGCGCTCTTTTACTTTAATATTTTCTTGGGCGCTATCGACACCCACTTGCATCAAAACAAATTGATTTCGCTGATACGGAATTCGCGTATATACCGCCAACTCATAGGCATGATTGGCTTTAAACTCGGCTTGCCATGCATCTGACTTTTTCACATAAGCATTCACGGCTTGCTGCAAGCTCATTTGTTGTTTTAAACCAATTTGGTCTTGAATCACTTGCGCCTGCTTTTGTTCAATCCATGTATTTAGCCAACTGTCTTTGGTTTTTAAAGTTTGAATTTCGAGCTCAAGACAGTTTTTAGTTTCACAAAATGGCAAAGCAATTTGTGCGGTTTGCTCTTGAATATTCAAATAAGGTAAGACTTCTGCCAATTCTTTTTTAGGTACAGGCTGTACAGATTCTGAAGCCACTTTCGCATCGGATGCTGATGGTTTTGCACGATCATCACAAGCGCTCAAGCCTAAACTGAGCGCGATGAATGATAAAAATGCAGTGTGCTTAAGAAGCTTCATAACAAGCAAATAACCTATAAAAGTTAAATTAAATTTATCACAAATTAAAACAGCTTCCTAAGAAGCTGTTTGCAATAGATCATATCAAAGTAAGAGTGTACTTTTAGTGTTCGCGCGTATTACGGAACACAATATCAGGATAACGCTCTTGCATTAACTGTAAATTTACACGGCTCGGCGCAAGATAAGTCAAATGACCGCCACCATCGACAGACAGTTGGTCATGTGCTTTTTTCTTAAATTCATTGAATTTTTTCTCATCATCACACGATACCCAACGCACTGTGTTGATGCTTACTGGCTCGTATACACAGTCAACTTTGTATTCTTCTTTCAAGCGATAAGCCACCACTTCAAACTGAAGCACACCGACAGCGCCCACAATTAAGTCGTTACTGTTTTGTGGCATAAAGACCTGAGTTGCACCTTCTTCAGAAAGCTCTTTTAAGCCTTTTTGTAATTGCTTAGATTTCAATGGATCTTTTAAGCGTACACGGCGGAACATTTCTGGCGCAAAGTGCGGAATACCCGTAAATTGAAGATTTTCACCTGATGTGAATGTATCACCAATTTGGATTGTACCGTGGTTATGCAAACCAATAATATCACCCGGCCACGCTTCTTCTAAATGCTGACGGTCGCCAGCTAAGAAAGTTAAAGCATCTGAAATACGTACATCTTTACCTAAGCGTACATGTTTCATTTTTAAACCTTTTTCATACTTACCTGAACAGATACGCATGAATGCAATACGGTCACGATGCTTTGGATCCATATTGGCTTGAATTTTAAATACAAAGCCTGTGAAGCCCTCTTCAGTTGCTTCTACTTTACGATCTTGAGTCGGATGTGCTTTCGGCTCAGGTGCATAGTTACTGAATGCATCTAACACATGGTCTACACCAAAGTTACCCAATGCCGTACCAAACAATACTGGAGTTTGACGACCAGCTAAGAATTCTTCACGGTCGAGTGGCTCATTGGCCATTTGTACCAATTCTAATGATTCTTCAAATGCAGCCCAAGCCAACTCACCCACTTTTTCACGAAGGTCAGCATGGTCATAGCCATCACGTACTTCAATGTCAGTAATGGTTGAACCAAAACCTGCTTTATATACATAGAATTTTTCTTCAATCAGGTTAAATACACCTGCGAAGTCACGACCAGTACCTAAAGGCCAAGTCAAAGGTACACATTTAATTTTTAATACGTTTTCAATTTCATCTAACAGTTCTAAGGGCTCACGGATTTCGCGGTCCATTTTGTTGACGAATGAAATGATTGGTGTGTCACGCATACGACACACTTCCATCAATTTAATGGTACGGTCTTCGACACCTTTTGCACCATCAATCACCATTAACGCTGAGTCAACAGCAGTTAATGTACGATAAGTATCTTCAGAGAAATCTTCATGCCCTGGGGTGTCAAGAAGGTTAATCATCTTGTCTTTGAATGGGAACTGCATTACTGACGTGGTAATTGAGATCCCACGTTCTTTTTCCATTTCCATCCAGTCAGATGTCGCCGCACGGTCAGACTTACGGCTTTTTACCATACCCGCAACTTGAATCGCTTGCCCCCATAACAACAGTTTTTCTGTCATGGTGGTCTTACCGGCATCGGGGTGGGAAATAATCGCAAAAGTCCTGCGAGTCGCTACTTCTTTAGCTAATTGCTCTTTAAACATAAGGGAAATCTTCAATATGTGCACACACTTATCAATGTGTATTAAGCCTGTGCAGTGATAACTTAAAATTGGCGCAATTGTAGCAGATTTATACTTATTTTTTGGTTATACAATATTATTTATCATTTGGAGCAACCCACTATCTAATAGATATGGTTGAATAACCAACCACACTTTTTGCTCCATAATCTATTACAAATCATTATCCCTCGATCTAAACTCAATTTTGTCTATTGAAAAGACAATAACTCCATCCACATCGCCTGCCAAGCCACTCATCTCATCTCATCTCATCTTGATATGTTGGTATATCTCAGTTGATAGCGTAGTAGCAGCACTGTATATATTTCCTTTCCTCAAACCTGCTTCACAGTTCTCCAGTATTGTTCTTTCTAGAATTTCAATAGGCTACTCATGTATGATTTTAATGGCTTTTCATCTTTTTTAGGCTGCCCGCTAGCTTTCTACTTTGCTCATATATTAAACGCATTAACTATTGTTTTTTATAAGTTTTTATTGCCGATATATCTGCTATTTTACTCAAACACTAATATTATTCAATCTTCAAAACTTAGCTGGCTATATGAAAAGATAGCACACCAACATTCCATTTAATTTAGATGCTGATCTCACACTACAAATTGTAGTTCGTATGTTTTCACATCTCTGTCGCTCATCTTATAAAATATACGAGCTTGTCCAAGTAAAATTAAAACTATCACAACAGAAGGCTACTCAGCTAAACAGCATCAACTTACTAATCACCTTTCTCTATAAAAAGAAAAACCTCTACTTCAGCATCCGTTTAAGTTGAGTTTGAATAATTCGATCTTATACACCACACCATAAAGCACACAACAAATTGGAATTTCTGTGACATCTACATTCGTATTATTCCTGTCTATATTTTGGCTCAAGCAAATTTTCGTAAAGCTTTTTTAAATGTATTCCATCCAATAGCGATGGACTTACACAAAGAAAATGCATTTGTAAATTCGCAGTAAAATAATGAATATTTTTGATCTTTAAAATAGAACCAATATATTTATTTAAAAAATAAATCATCAACAATATTATTATAAAAAACACTTACTATAAAAATAAATAAAGTATCAAATATATTATAACATTCAATTCTTAAGGATTTCTTAAGCTATTGATATTATATTAATTATTAATTACAACAATAATTAATCCTTAACTGTTAATATATAGATATTATTTTAATCTGGCAGTTTCTTTAGTATGGTATCAAAAGAATTTAATTCTGTGATTATGGGCATTTTGCACAGTGAAAAGCTTCGTGCCACCATACCAAGAGTCTTAGTATTGAGTGCTTTAATCGAGAAAGACAAAGAACTCACAGCAATTGATATCCATAAAATCATATCAACAGATTATAATGAAGATCTATATATATCAACAATATATAACTCTTTACGTGCTTTTGAAGAAACAGGAATCATTCAAAAATTTAAAGTGGGTGATCAGCAAGCTTTTTATTCTATAAAAAAGAAAAGTGGTTCCATTCGAGCGATTTGTAGCGAATGTAAAAGAACTTATTTTATTAATGATGATGGACTAGAAGCATATATTAAAAACTCTGCAAAGAATATTAACTCCCAATTAAACTCTTTCTCCGCTTTACTCCAAATCACATGTGAGCATTGTAAAAAATAAGCAATTTCTTATTTGGAATAATTATTATTAAGGATAGTTATTCCAAATAACTCTCCCCTATTGTAAAATACGATAATTACAGTATTGCAAGAATAAATAATAATTATTATCATTCGCAAAATTTTTAAATTTTGGGGTGCCTATTAATGTCATTTATTAAAACACGTAAGAAAATTGTATCTTCTGCAATTGCCTCTTCACTGTCAGTTATCGCAGTAAATGCAATTGCACAAGATCAAGTGACTAAACTTGAAACGATTCACCAAGATGTTGTTACTGAACAAGCAAAAAGCTTAAAAGTGGACAAATCTGCGAATAGCAAGTTCATTGCCCCTCTTCTAGATACAGCTAAATCTGTCACTGTTATTCCAAAACAATTAATTGAAGATACTCAAGTAACGACGCTGAGTGATGCTTTGCGTACTGTTCCTGGTATTACATTAGGTGCAGGTGAAGGTGGTAACCCGAACGGTGACCGTCCATTTATTCGTGGCTATAGCTCTGAAAGCTCAATGTATGTGGATGGCGTACGTAATTCATCTTCACAAAACCGTGAAATGTTTGCCGTTGAGCAAGTTGAAGTCACCAAAGGTTCAGCATCATCTATGGGCGGCGCAGGCTCAGTCGGCGGTAGCATCAACATGATTTCTAAAGTGGCTAAAAAAGGCGACTTTTTAGAAGGTTCTGTTGGCGCAGGTACTGATGATTACCAACGTATTACCTTAGATGGTAACAAAGACTTCGGCAATGGTGTTGCAGCTCGTGTTGCAGTAATGGGTCATCATAATAATAAAGCAGGCCAAGGCGATGATGGTGCTGAATACGCACGTTTTGGTATTGCTCCAAGCATCACTTTTGGCTTAGATACAGATACCCGTGCAACATTAAGCTATTACTATTTAAAATCTGACGATACACCAGATTCAGGCATTCCATATAGCTACGGCTATAACAGTGTTACAGGCAAAAATGGTGTAGTCGGAAAACCTGTAAATGTACCGCAAGGCACATACTACGGCTGGCTAAATCGTGATTTCCAAAAACAAGAAAACCACATCGGCACAATCAAATTAGAACATGATTTGAATGAAGATTTAACTTTAAGCAACGTTGCGACCTATAACAAATCAAAAAATGATTATGCTTGGACACAGCCAGATGACTCACAAGGCAACGTAGCCAATGGTAAAGTATGGCGTCGTGCGAACTCACGTATTACTGATACAGATACTTTTAGCGATCAGCTTTCTTTAAAAGGTAAGTTCAATACTGGTGCTTTTAAACATAATTTTAATACCGGTATCGAATACAGCCATCAAAAAACAGATATTGGCGCTTATGACATCACAGATCCGAATACATCAGTGATTAATGGTGGCGCATGTGCATTGCCTGTTTCAAATGGTTGGTGTACTTCCCTAACCTCGCCTAATTCACGTGATCCTTGGTTAGGTTCAATTTCAGAAAATAAAGCAAAAACAACTCAAACATCTAAAAACACGGGTGTTTACTTTGCAGACAACATTGAAATTAATCCTCAATGGCTAATCGATTTAGGCTTACGTTGGGATAAATTCGACACTGAGCTACTGTATAATCAAGAAGCAACATCTGGACGTGGTGCAGCAGCTGTTAAAATTCCAGCAGGCACAAAATATGAGAGTGATCCTGATTTTTGGAGCTACAATTTAGGTGTTACTTTCAAGCCAGCTAAAAATGGCGCGATCTATGCTAGCTTTGCTACTTCTGCAAACCCTGTAGGTATCAATGCTGGTGACGGCGACAACAATGAAAATATTGGTACTGGTACATCAGCATCAATTAACGAGCTAAAACCAGAAGAAGCTCGTACATTTGAAATTGGTACAAAATGGGATTTGTTTGATGACAAGCTCAATGTAACTGCAGCTATTTTCCGTACTGAAAAACAAAATACCCGTATTGCAATTGATGCCAATACAACTGTCAATGCTGGTGAAAGCAAGGTTGATGGTTTCGAACTTGGACTTTCAGGTAATATTACTGACAAGTGGGCAGTCTTTGCTGGCTACAGCTACTTAGACAGCGAACTGACTAAAGTTGCTTATAACGATACCGCAAGCCAAGGCAAACAATTACCTCAAATGGCAAAAAACAGCGGTACGCTGTGGACAACCTATGACCTAACAAATCAATTTACTGTTGGTGCAGGTGCTGTAGCTTCGGATAAAGTTTACGGTAGCTCGAACAACAGTATCTGGGTTCCTGGCTATGTCCGCTATGATGCAATGGCTCGCTACAATGTAAATAAAAATGTTGATCTTCAACTAAACGTTAACAACTTGTCTGACAAACGTTACTTCAGCAAAGCATACGCTTCACATTACACAACTGAAGCCGAAGGTCGCAATGCAGTATTATCTGTGAACTTCAAATACTAAGTTGATGCTTAAGTCTATCCATTAGTACATAGATTTAAATTGAAAAATAGCCTCTTTATAGAGGCTATTTTTGTCACGAATAGAATCTATTCTTACAAAATGTATTGTTATAATTCTTAAAATCTAAAATGCTCAAGTTTAATAGTCAATTCAATGATATAGCTCAATATATAAATTAAGCTGAGCTCAGTCATACAGATTTAGTTTTATTCAATATATCCGTTTTACAGATAGATGAATATATTTAATTGGTGTTTTAAATGATAAAAATTTTATATGTTGAAGATGATGTCATGATTGGTAAAACTACTTTTCATTTGCTTCAGCATGAAAAATTTGAAGTAGACTGGGCTAAAACTGGCACTGAAGCATTAAATTTATTATTTTCTAATCTCTATCACATCGTGCTTTTAGACTTAGGTTTACCTGAACTCGAAGGCCTAGACATATTAAAACATATTCGCAATAAAGCGGATTTAACCAATATGTGTGTCATCATCATTAGTGCGCGAGATCAAAGTAAAGATAAAATCTTAGGGCTAAAATGCGGTGCCGATGATTATATTGTTAAACCTTATGACTTTGATGAATTAGTCGCACGTATTGAAACAGTACTAAGAAGAGGTAAATTTAATCAGGCGATTGAAGAAATCTGTTTTTGTGCAAAAGATGTTTGCTTATTTCCCCAAACACATAAAGTACTGAAAAATAATATTGAAATTGAACTCGCACCCAAAGAGTGGGCCATTTTAGAACCTTTGATGATGTATCAGCGTCAAATTTTCTCACGTCAAATGTTGGAAGAAAAACTTTATGATTGGGATGGGCCAATCAGCAGTAATGCCATTGAAGTGCATATTCACAAATTAAGGCAAAAACTTGGCAAAGACTTCATTCGAACAGTAAGAGGTCTGGGATATTGCATAGATTTGGATGAATAGATGAACATCAAGCCTTTCAGCAAATTTAATTCTTTATATAAGAATCAAGCACTCAGCACCCGAATGATTTGGAGTATTTCTATACTCAGTGTAATACTACTTATTCTGCTTGCATTGGCTGCCTACTCGATTGCCTTAGAGGAATCAGAAGAAATCATTGATCAGCAAATGATTGAGATGTCTAACTTTTTATCGAGAGAAGTAAAATCTGAAGTACGTTCTGTATTTGATTTTAAGAGAAGATATGGCGAAAGAGATCTTTTTATTGATATTACGAATAAAAGCTCATTAGAAACTAGAAGTAACCGAGACAACTACATTGTTCCAGAGCTTCAAGCTGCTCAATTTGTGATTAAAAAATCTTCACGTGGTACTTTAAAAATCTATGTAAAACCAACAGCAACGCAACAAATACAAATCAGTCAACCGATCATTGTCCGTAAAAATTTGGCCAAAGAATTAGCCTTTAATATGCTAGTGCCTTACCTGATTCTGATGCCACTCAGTATTATTGCAATTTATTTATTAATTCGTTTCCATTTAAGGCCATTAGAGCAATTAAAATTGGCATTCGCTCAGCGCGATTATAATGATTTATCTGAAATACAAATTAAAGAACTGCCAATTGAAATTAAGCCTGCTATGAATGAGCTCAACTCTTTATTTTTACGAATAGAGGAAGCACAAATGCAGCAGAAAGTCTTTGTGGCCAATGCCGCTCATGAGCTTCGCACACCGTTGACGTCATTGAGCCTTCAGTCTGATTTACTCATTAAAACCAAACCAGACAGCCCTATTTATAATGAAAATATTATTGATTTAAATTTAAGTCTAAAGCGCATGACGCATTTAGTTGGACAATTAATGTCGTTGGCGCATCAAGAAACGCTACAAGATGAATCCCTACAATCGTTGCACCTCATTGATTATGTTAGGCAATGTGTATCGCAGATGCTAGCAAATGCGCGTCATAAAAATATCGATATACAAGTAGATTGTGAATCAGAAAATATTGCGGTTCTTGCTAAGCACTCATCATTAGAAAGTATTCTCATGAATCTAATCGATAATGCGGTGAAATATAGCCCTCAATTTGGTCAAATTCTGATTGTCATTTATGCCACCGATCAGCATGTTTATCTCGAAGTTCATGATAGTGGATCGGGGATATCAGAAGAACAACGCGACTTAGTGTTCCAACGTTTCGTACGACTACAAGAAACCCAAAATCAAGTCATAGGAAGTGGTTTAGGGCTCTCTATCGTTCAATCTGCTGTTGAGTCAATCCATGCATCCATTCAACTGAATAGCTCCGAACAGTTAAAAGGCTTAAAAGTCTCTGTTATTTTTAAAAAATAATTTAATTCAAATGATTTGTACGTATAAACACAGCCTTGAGTCGCGCACTTATGTTTCATGTGCATGTACAGCATGCTCCGCACATACTCAGTAGAAAAGGCCCAATCTACTTCTGCCCGACGCATTTTTGAAAATGTGAATCTTAAACTTAAATAGATATGAAGCAAATAAGACCATCCCAAACTTATAAAAGTGCCAACATTTCTAAGGTTATTTTTTTAACAGCATCACGGCTTTGAATAATATGGGCACGAATGCTGTTTAATGCTAAATCTTTATTTTTACTCAGTATCTGTTCTAATATCTTTTGATGCTCCGCATAAGTTGCATCAATGCGATAATCCTTAGAAAAATCTAAACGACGAATAATGCGGATTTTCTCACTAACATCACGATGCACCTTCGCCATTTCTGTATTGCCAATTGCCTCAACCAATTGACAATGAAAAGCTTCATCTTGCATCGACACAGTTTTTAAATCATGTAAATACTGTGCAGGCTGAATACACCATAAATTGACTAATTCCTGTAAAGCCTGCTTGAGCTGTTCAGACGGCATGTTACAAAGTTGCTCAATGGCATAGCATTCCAGCAAAATCCTTAAATCATACAGCTCTTCATAGGCTTTAAAATTCAGTGGCTTCACTTCCCAGCCACTACGAAAATGCACCCGTACATAACCGTCTTGTTGCAAGCGATACAAAGCCTGCCGTACAGGCGTACGGCTCACTTCATATAGTTCAGCAATTTCAGATTCTGTAAAACGCGCACCAGGTTTGAGCTGAAAATCAAAAATATCGTTTTTAATTTTTTGGAAAACCAGCTCAGACAAATTGTCTGAGCTTTTCCCAACAGTTGTGGTCGAGGTCATATTTATTCCATATAAACCAGTGGCTCACCGCTATGTACCGTTTGTCCCGCACGGCAGATAATCGCTTTTACAATGCCGTCATCATCGGCATACACTGGCAACTCCATTTTCATCGCTTCAATAATTGCGATAGTTTCACCTTTCTTTACAGACTGACCAGCTTCAACAAAGATCTTCCAAATATTGCCTGTCATGGATGCATTTAGAGCTGCATATTGGCTATAGTCAGTATCGTCTTGCAGAATTTCAATTTCTGCTGGTGCATCGAATTCATCTTTCCAGCGCTCAACTTCGGTGGTGAAGGCTTGCTGTTGCTGAGCTTTAAATGCAGCAATACTTTCCTTCTCTGTTTCCAAAAAGGCTTGATAGGTTGCAAAATCAAATTCGGTCTCTTCAATTTTAATTTCAGCCACACCATTGGCAAAATCTGAACGGAATTGATCGAGTTCGGCTTCCGTCACTTCATAATATTTAATTTGGTCAAAGAAGCGTAAGAACCATTGCTGATCACCAAACTGCTTGTTCTTTTTAAACTTATTCCAAATCGGCAAAGTACGGCCAATCAATTGATAGCCACCCGGTGAGTCCATGCCGTAAATACACATGTACATCCCACCAATACCAACAGTACCTTCTGCCGTGAAGGTACGTGCAGGATTGTATTTTGAGCTGAGTAGACGATGGCGTGGGTCAATTGGTACAGCGCATGGTGCAGTCAAATACACATCGCCTAGACCTAAAATCAGGTAATTGGCATCAAAAATAATCTCTTTAACTTGCTCACGGTTGTCTAGACCATTAATACGTTGAATAAAATCAACGTTATTGGGTAACCACGGCGCTTTTGCGCAGACACTTTCTTGATAGCGCTCGACCGCCCCTAAAGTTGCTGAATCTTCGAAGGCCATTGGTAAATGAATAATGCGTGATGGAATTTTGATTTGACTCAAATCGCCCATGTCATTTTCTAGCCCTAATAAAAACTGGATTAAATTGGCTTGGCTAAAGCGTAGACCGTCATATTTAATTTGCAGTGAACGCACACCCGGTGAAAGCTCTAAAATTCCGTCAATATTGGCCTCACGAATCAACTGCATTAAACGATAGACACGTAAGCGTAAGGCTAAATCGAGGACGTTTTCACCATATTCAAGCAAGATATAACTGTCTCCTGCCTGGCGGTAAATCGCTTTGGGTGCATGCTCATCTGCCTCACGCACAGCCAATACACCTTCAGCTTTACATTCAAAATCAGTGACTTCTGTAAATTCAGGTGCATCTGCAAAGTTTTGAATATCTGCAATTTGCTGCACTTCGAGTGCATTGGCCTGCTCTATACTCATTGGATAAAAACTGATCTTATCATCCGCTTTAAGCTGACCAATTTTCCAAAGCTCTGCTTTAGCAATAGTCACAGGGCAAACAAAACCACCTAAGCTTGGCCCATCTTTGGCCAAAATCACTGGGAAATCACCCGTGAAGTTAATCGCACCAATCGCATATTCACAGTCATGCACATTGGATGGATGTAAACCTGCTTCACCACCGTTTTCACGTGCCCAGCTTGGTGTTGGGCCTGTTAAACGGATGCCTAAACGGTTGGAGTTGAAATGAACATTCCATGTCGAAGCAAAAAACTCTTCAATATATTCAGGTTTAAAAAAATCAGGTGCGCCATGCGGGCCATAAAGCACACCAATTTTCCATTCCTTTCCATAACTCGGAATGCGCTGTGCGTCCAAAGCTTGCGGTGTGGCTGTTGCAAGCTCCAAGCCATCTAAAGGCAAGCTTGGATTGACCATTTTAATCATGTCGCCAGCACGTAACACACGCCCAGCGTGGCCACCAAAATTACCTAAGGCAAAGGTTGAACGGCTACCCAAATACTCAGGCACATTTAAACCATTCCTTACAGCTAAGTAAGTACGACAACCAGATTCAACTTGGCCTAGCGTTAATGTTTGCCCTGCTTGAATATTGATCGGTTGCCAAAAAGCGACATCTTTACCCTCTAAAGTTGCACGACATGGTGCACCCGTAAGCGCCACAATACTGTCCGCATGAAACTTCAGACTTGGCCCTTGTAGGGTAAACTCAAAACCAGCAGCTGACTGTGGATTACCGACAATTTGATTTGCCAACTGAAACGCATAATCATCCATTGGGCCTGATGGTGGTACACCGATATCCCAATAACCTACCCGCCCTGGATAATCTTGAATAGAACTTTGTGTCCCTGCTTGTAGCACCTCAATCACATTTGGCACGTATTTAAAATCGTCTAGTAAGCGTGTCCAGATTTGCATATTTTCAAATCGTGCATCTGACACCACCGTATGCGCATAGTCTAAGTTGGTACTAATGCCATTCAATCGCGTTTCAGCCAGCGCTGTTTTTAGCTTGGCAATCGCGCTGTCTCGGTCTTCAGCATGCACAATAATTTTGGCAATCATGGGGTCAAAATATTGCGAAATTTCAGTGCCTGTAGACACCCATGTATCTACTCGGATATCTTCAGGGAAATATACATCGGTTAAAATACCAGGGCTCGGCTGAAAGTTTTTGACTGGATCTTCTGCATAAATTCGCACCTCAATGGCTGCGCCTTTTGGCTGAATGTGACTGAGTTTGTCCCAGTCTAAAGCATCTCCTGTAGCCACTTTGAGCATACATTCAATTAAATCTAAGCCTGTTACCATTTCAGTCACAGGATGTTCGACCTGCAAACGGGTATTCACCTCAAGAAAGTACACTTCATCACGAGCGGCATCATAAATAAACTCAACCGTACCCGCACTGCGGTACTTGACCAATTGACCAAGTTCAACGGCAGCACGGTGCAATTTTTGACGCGTTGCTTCAGGCAAATGCGGTGCAGGTGTTTCCTCAACCACTTTTTGGTTACGACGTTGCAATGAACAATCACGCTCGCCAAAAGCCACCACTTGGCCCAAGCCATCACCAAAAATTTGTACTTCAACATGGCGTGCTTTATCTACAAAGCGCTCAAGAAATACGCCAGCATCTTTAAAAAATTGTTCACCAAGACGTTTTACACTTTCGTACGCATCTTTGAGTGATTGTTCATCATCACAACGAGTTAGACCAATACCACCACCGCCTGCGGTACTTTTCAGCATGATTGGATAACCAATTTCAGCTGCCGAAGCAAGTGCTTCATCCAAACTAGCCAATAGCCCTGTACCTGGGGTCATAGGTACATTAGCAGCTGCTGCCAACTCACGGGCACGATGTTTCAAACCAAATTCTAAAATTTGTTCAGCTGTTGGCCCCATAAAAGCAATGCCATTTTCTTCGCAGGCGCGGGAAAATTCGGCACTTTCAGATAAAAAACCATAGCCTGGAAAAATCGCCTCAGCACCCGTTTGTTGAGCAGCTTGAATCAATTTTTCAATACTTAAATAGGTGTCTGCAGGTTTAATGCCTTCAAGTGAAACGGCTACATCTGCATCTAATACGTGTTGAGCATAACGATCAGTGTCTGAATACACGGCAACCGATTGCACGCCTAGCTTTTTTAAAGTACGAATCGCACGAACAGCAATTTCACCACGGTTTGCAATTAACACTGTTTTAAACATGATTATTCCCCGATTTTTTTAATTTGATTTTGCTGTTGTTTGTTGTAGTGATTGGATATAAGCGCGCCAGCCACCAAACTCACTGATATTTTTCGCACCATTTAAACCATAAGGCTCACAAATAAAACCCTTAACCCAACGGCCATCTGCGAGTTCTACATTTCCCATCCCCAGTGGCGTTGGGATTTCTGCAACAAATTCACCAAAACGTGCTTTTGGAATATCCCAAAGTTCAACAATAATTTTTTGGCCTTCGTCCTGACGGGCCAAGCCAGGTTTGGGTGGTACAGTCCCAGGCAAAGCAAATAAGGCATAATCAGCAGATGTGGTGGTGGTTTCCACATGTACGGCTTGACGTGTCGTCAGTTGGAAATTCAGTGGCATCCCTGAGAGATGTGCACCAACGACTGCAACACGAAAATGCTGTGCAGAGGGTGCAGAAATAGCACGAGAAGATTCAGGCCATTTTTTATTGATTGCACCTAGTGGTAATTGCAGATGCTGTTGCCATGTTTGTGCAAAGTCGGCTAAGGCTGCATCGTGCCAAGCAGGAGCAATTAAGGTGATGCCAAATGGCAAGCCATCTGCTCGAAAGCCTGCGGGTACAGCAATGGCACTCAGGTCAGCTAAATTAGTAAAGTTGGTATACGTACCAAAATGGCTATTATTTTCAATCGGCGCTTCTGCCATTTCAGCAAGCGTATGAATGGTTGGCGAACTTGGCACTACTAGTGCATCAAATTGGGCCAACGTTTGTTGAATGTTACGTGCCAAATCTTGTTTTAAATACTCTGCCCGATAAGTATCGACTGCGCTGTATTGCTTACCTTTTTGAATAATTTCTAAAACTGTTGGGTCAAAGTCCTGAGCAGATGTTTCTAATAAATCAGCGACCGCAGCAGTCCGTTCTGCAACCCACGAACCTTGGTAAAGTTGGCTCGCCAATTGATTAAACGCACTGAAATCAATTTCAGTAATCTCTGCGCCTAAGTTTTTCAATTGAAGTAATGCTTGTTGGAATGCATCAGCAGACTGAGTATCGCCAAAAAATTCTAATTGCTTGGGAATGGCTAATTTTAATTTTTCGCTCAATTTTGCAGGTGCTGTTGCAGGATTGACACGTGAATAGCTATCTTGAACATCAAAGCCTTCCATGAGCAATGCAACATCGTTGGCATCTGCAACGGTTAAAGCAAAGATTGAAATGCAATCGATACTTTTACATGCTGGCAATAAGCCAGTATTAGAAAAGCGTCCTTTGGTTGGCTTTAAACCCACGATATTATTAAAGGCTGCAGGTATACGCCCCGAACCTGCGGTATCTGTCCCCAGTGCAATCGGCACTAAACCACGAGCCACCACACTGCCTGAACCAGAGCTTGAACCACCGCTTACATAGTCAGGATTAAAAGTATTCTGTACTGCGCCAAAAGGCGAACGTGTGCCGACTAAGCCTGTGGCAAATTGATCTAAATTGGTTTTGCCAACAATGATCGCACCTGCCTGCTTTAAGCGTTGTACGACATAAGCATCCTGTGTTTTTAAATATGTGAATAATTTAAAAGCGGCCGTTGACGCAAAGCCCGCCACATCAATATTGTCTTTAACTGCAATAGGTACACCAAATAAAGCTAAAGTTGTCGCATTTTCAATTTTTTTTAATGCGTCAATCTGTGCAGTTAATTGTTCTTTAGATGCAATTGAAATCCATGCAGGATCTGCACGATCAAATTGCTCGACCAATGCATATAAGTCTTCGAGTTGAATTGTGTTGTCCGCGTAGCCCGCTTTCCATTCTGCTAAAGTCCAGCCTAAAGTTTTTATTGGGTTCATTGATGTGCTCATTCTTGTATCCAAGTTTGAATACTGTGTTGCACACATCATGCCAAAAATATTTTATTACTATTTTTCAAATACTTAATATTTAAATAAAGATTTTAATCATTCTAATCTAAATCATTATAATATCGCTGTGTTCTAAAATAGATCATCGAGCCTCCCAACTTGCACCACATCAGTTTCAGGTGACTGCGCGTATCCTCTATCTCAATGCGACATTAGAGCTAGGCTATTATTTTTCTCATGGCTTATCTTCGGCCAAGCTTATCTATCTATTCTTGGCTTGTTTAAAACAATATCTATATCTGAGACACAAAATTAAACACTGATACTCATCTATTGAAATCAAACATATTCGCGCGCTTCTAGACGCGCTACATCTACAGGTAATCCCAACAAATAACCTTGCATCTGTTGGCAACCTAAACGCGTTAAAATTTCTGCTTGTAATGGCGTTTCAACACCCTCAGCCGTTACCGTTAGGCCTAACTTAATCGCCAAATGTACAATACTTTCTAAAATCATTTCTTCTTTTGAAGATGCGGTTAAATCATGA
The DNA here is from genome assembly GCF_003664645.1 of Acinetobacter chengduensis. Taxonomy (GTDB): domain Bacteria; phylum Pseudomonadota; class Gammaproteobacteria; order Pseudomonadales; family Moraxellaceae; genus Acinetobacter; species Acinetobacter chengduensis. Next base: position 104,877 of record NZ_RCHC01000001.1, read on the forward strand.
ATGAAGCCTTTATCAATTTTTAACTCATCCACAGGTAAGTTTTTTAAATATAAAAAGCTCGAATGACCTGTACCAAAGTCATCAATAGCCAGCTTAATCCCCATACTGCGTAAATGCTCAAACGTACGAATACTAATATCAATATGATGCATGGCCGTAGATTCAGTAATCTCAATCATTAAATGATTGGGATTAATTCGATAACGATCAAACAGCGCTTCTAAGGTTGAAAATAAATGCTTGTGTTCAAATTGAATCGCAGACAGATTGACCGCAATCGGAAGGAACTGCTCATTTTCGCTGTCTTCCCAAAGTTGAATTTGTCGGCACGCTTGCTCAAGTGCCCAATACCCCATTGGAATAATCAGACCTGTTTTCTCTGCCCCCCCAATAAACATATTTGGCGTAAGCAAACCTAAGGTTGGATGCTTCCAACGAATCAGGGCTTCTACACCACACATGCTTAAATCGCCAGCATTAAACTTCGGCTGATAAAACAAAATAAATTGTTGTTCTTCTACGGCCTTATATAAATCATTAATGAGTTTGGTTTGGCTTTTGGTTTCGTGTTGATCGATGGTATAGCTAAAAATTGAATAGGTATTGCGACCTTGGTATTTCGAGGTCAGCATCGCCGCATCAGCATTGATTAATAAATCTTGTAAATTACTGCCATGTTCAGGATACATGGCAATGCCAATACTGCCCGATAAGTTAATTTCTTTGCCTGCAATTAAAAAGCTTTCTTGAATGATTTCAAGTATGCGCTGGGCAACTTGAGTCGCTTGCTCAGTTTCGGTGTGTTCTAACACCATCAGAAATTCATCACCACCAATTCTTAATAGTTTTGAACGTGAGTCCAGCAAGCGGTGTATACGATTAGCCAATTGAATGAGTAGTTGATCGCCAACATGATGTCCAAAAACATCATTTACTGCTTTAAAACGATCTAAATCGATATATAAAAATGCAATTTTTTCTTGATTGCTTCGATGTTCTGTAAACAGTAAATGAGCATATTCTGCTAAAAACAAACGATTGGGTAATTTGGTTAAATTGTCTTGTACTGCTTGATTTGCTAGTTCTTTATTGGCTTTTGATAATTGCTTATTACGGTCTTCTAAACGTTGTTCGAGTAGCGCGACACTAAAAGCCGCAATAAAAATTAAAGCCGTAATAAAAAGTACTGTAAACAGGAGCATATCATGGCTAGATTGCGCTTGAATTAAGCTTTGTTGTACATCTATTTCTATAAATTTTGTAGCAGCCATGCCAATAAAATGCATGCTCACAATAGTCATCGTTAATGCTGCAGATACCGCCAGTTTAGCCAAAAGATTACGGTACTGATTTAATTTATTTTTAAAGGCTAACCAAAAGGTTAAACCTGAACCGCAAATAGCAACCACAATAGAACAGGTGACGACCAATGGGTCATAGTAAATATCATGACCTTTCACCATGAGACCCATCATACCAGTGTAATGCATCCCAGAAATCCCCAGCCCCATTAACACAGCGCCTAAAATTAAGCGGGCGAAAGGCAAAGTCGGACGTGTGGTTAACCAAATAGCAAAGGTTGATGCAATAAAAGCAATAATGTATGAAGTAAACGTTAAACCAAAATCAAAATGATAAGGCCCAGGCATCATACTTGCCTGCATTCCTATAAAATGCATGCACCAGATTGCCACCCCTAAAATGATACCGCTTGCTACTAAGATCATTCTTTCGTATTTAGGCTTAGAACTGCGAAATAACAACTGTTCTAAAGAAACTGCTAAATAACAGACCACCAAGGCCACTACTACTGATCCAAGCACTAGACTGTAATCATAATGTATATGAGTCATATTTAGCTTTTCCGCATCAGCTCTGATTATTGTTCTTTACACCCAAAATGCCACACACACAAAAAGGTAGATGAATAGGCTTTTATTAAAAGACTACCTATAAAACAACCAATTGCCTTAAGAATCCATTACTCTGTCTATAAGGTCAAGTGTTTATTCTGCGTTTTATTACCCCTTGTCGAAATCCTGAATTTTGATTTGAATTAGGTCACTCAACTGACAGAAGTTGCTAATTTATACCGATTTATGACACTTTTCCACAAAAAAACCAGTGCATTCGCGAATGCACTGGTTTCATTTTCTACGGATAAGAGGTTTTAAGAAGCAGGCTTATGTTTCGCCTGTAAACTTGCATAATCCAACAGTACATTAGCAGCTTCATTCACAAAGGTTTCTTCCTCTGGCAATGCTGGGCGTTGGTTCGCTTTCATTTTGGCACGCGCTTCAACCAATGCATCTAAAGACGCTTGGTAACTCTCCCAATTGCTATAAGGTTTCAATCCAGTCGCTGTACGGCGAGCATTTTCTGCATCTAAGGTTTTTTGCTCAAGATCAAGCAATTCTTTTTTACGTTGCTGTAAATCGAGTACCACTTGCTTTTGCTCATCAGTTTTTTTCGCAAGGCTGGTACGTTGCTCTAAGTACTTAAACTGAGGATCAATGCTGACACGTTGCTGTGAAGATTTAACCAAGTCAGGCACATAGTTTTTAATTGAGCCTTCACGTTTGAATGGTGCGGTTGGAATCGTATCCCATTTTAGGGCATTTTTTGCCTTACGCTCACCAAACTCTTCATTGTAAATATCGACCAATTTCACATCTGGAATAACCCCTTTATTTTGGGTACTTCCACCGGTAATACGGTAAAACTTACGTTGTGTCAGCGTTGCTTGACCGTAAGCCAACGAGTCTAATTGAACCTGTGCGGTACCTTTCCCTGTGGTTGTGCTACCAATCACAATCCCACGTTCATAGTCTTGAATCGCAGCTGAGTAAATCTCACTTGCCGATGCAGATGCGAGATTAATCAGAACTGCCAATGGGCCTGCATAGGTTTGCGCACCACCGTCGTCATCTTCAAATACGCTGACATTGCCATTACCGTCACGAATTTGTACCACTGGGCCAGACTTAATCACTTGCCCCAACATACGCGATACTTCATCCAAAGAACCACCTGGGTTATTTCGTAAGTCGATAATAATCCCTGCCACATTTTGAGCATTTAAAGCTTTTAATGCTTTGTTGGTATCTTCAGACACTGAACGATACTCTGCCCCTGCACGACGGGCACGGTAGTTCAAATAGAAAGATGGGATTTCAATTACCCCAAACTTATACGTTTTGCCATCACGTTGAATATCAACAGTCCGTGAACGTACACCCGCATCTTCTTCTTGAATCACATCGCGCACAATAGTCACATTACGGGCTTGGCTCATTGAGGCGCCTGCACCCAATAAACGTACAGTCACTTTAGTACCACGCTTACCGCGAATCAGCCCCACAATTTCATTGCTTGGCCAACCCACTACATCCACCATTTTGTCACCATCTTGTGCGACGCCAATGATGCGATCACCCGATTTAACTTGGCCAGATTTACTTGCAGGACCACCTTCTACAATGGTTTCAATCTTGGTGTAATCTTCATTGCCACGCTCTGGACGAATTGACACCCCAATCCCTTCCAGTTGAAGCGTGGTTTGACGGTTTAACTCCATCGCATCTACAGGTGGGAAATAGTTACTGTGCGGATCGTAAGTCAGCATCATCGCATTCAGTGTTTTATCTAATACATCATCACTTTTTAAACGACTGATACGCTCAAGTTGGCGGGTATAACGCTTGGTCAGCGTCTGTACTGGTGTTAAATCTTCTGGACCTTTTAGGTCTTGTCCATTGGCTAACTCAGGATTATCTTTCAGCGCTTTTTGTTTGGCTTGCTCTTCTTCTTTGCTAATCGTGAGATTGATCAGCTGAGAAACCAACATTTTGTTCCAATGTGCACGTTGCTCTGCTTCAGTTTTAAAGAACGGCGCTTTTTCACGATCCGTTTCAATCACCACATTCGGCTGATTTAAATTTTGTGGTTTTTTAAGTTCAGCCAACATATAGCTATAGAACTGTTTTAAACGTGCGCGATACTGCGTATGAATTTCATAAGGCCCAGACAAGTTGCCTGCTTTTAAATTGGCACCAAAATTTGCACCGAAACGCTTTTTATAGTCTTCAACTTCAGATGCCAAGAACAAAGTATGTTCAGGGTCTAAGCTGTCTAAATAAAAATCTAGAATTCGATTAGATGTATTGGCGTCTAAACGCTGATTTAAATAATGCTGACGATCTACTAAGGTAGCAAGCTGGCGTGATACCAAGGCTTGTTCTTGCGTTGGTTGAATCGATTGCGTGGTTGCTGGTGCATTTTCCGCAGCAATCGCTTCATTCACCACATGTGTAAAAAATAAACCACCTGTTGCCAAGGCAACGGCGCAAGCTAAAGTTTGAAGTTTCATATCTATGTCGTACTTCCTTGGTTTACGAACCAAATTGCCTTGCCATTTTTAGACTAGAATTAAATATTTTCAAAATCTTAAATGACTTAATCTGTTTATGTCGTGTAGTTTTATCATAATCTGTGCTGACAAAGTGTAGCAAAACATTGCAGAATTCAGGTATTGTTTTTCCCTAAAAATACCAACACGGACCCCCGAATATGATTGGCGCATTAATGCTCGACATTGCTGGCACAGAACTTACTCAAGAAGATATTGAACTATTAAAGGCACCGCAAGTTGGTGGCATGATTTTATTTGGTCGAAATATTGTCTCACCACAACAAGTACGTGCTTTAACCGACCACATGCGCCAAGTTCGCCCTGACATTTTAATTGCAGTCGATCAAGAGGGTGGCCGTGTACAACGTCTTAAAAATGGTTTCACGTTGCTTCCTGCTATGGGACAGTTTGGCGAACTTTACTTAACCGAACCTGAAAAAGCCCTCGACTTAGCCGAGCAATGTGGATGGCTGATGGCCACTGAAGTATTAGCAGTTGGGATCGACTTTAGTTTCGCACCTGTACTAGATCTGAATGACATTAGTGATGTGATTGGTGACCGTGCATTTGCCAAAAACATGCAAGATATTGTGCCTTTAGCGAGTGCCTTCTTGAAAGGGATGAAGCGTGCAGGCATGGCCTCTACAGGTAAACACTTCCCTGGTCATGGTTCTGTTCAAGCAGACTCACATGTGGCAGCTGCTGTAGATAGCCGTAGCTATGAGGAAATTTATCAAAAGGACATGCAAAGCTTTATTCAGTTGCAAACGCAATTAGATGCCTTAATGCCAGCGCATGTGATTTATGAAAAAGTCGATCCAAATCCTGCGGGCTTTTCGCCTTATTGGATTCAAAAAATCCTACGCCAAGAGTTAAAATTTGATGGCGTACTCTTCTCTGATGATTTAAGCATGCAAGCAGCCTGTGTGGCTGGCGGTGCAGACGCACGTATTCAAGCCGCATTAAATGCAGGTTGTGATATGGGCCTAGTTTGTAATAATCGCGAATCTGCGTGTACTGCATTGGCAGGGATTGAAAATTTACCCCTTCCAAATCAAGAGCGTCTAGAACGTATGCGCGGGCAAATTCCACAAATCAGCATTGGTGAGCAACTTGAGTTGGGTGCAGAATGGATAAGTATCCGCGACCGTATTACGGCATTTAAACAAGGGGGAAGCATTTAAACGCTATTTTGACTGAATCAATCCACACTTTTAAGCAAAAGGAACACGACAAGTGGTTCCTTTTTCTTTATGATGAACATAACAATACATTGCAATATAAAGCAAAAATTAAAATAAAATCTAAGGCTTAATTCTCATGACTCAACAACTTTCTGTGCATCGTCATATTTCTTTTACAGCTCATTACACAGGCTATATTTGGTACAGCATGGGGATTTCCAATCCAGTTTTCGCAACATCTAAAGGGAAGTTTTTAGCAAAATTGGTACATCCCTTAGAAAGCTGGGCCGAAAAGCATGTGGGTGGCAGTATGCGTACTACACTCAAACAGCGCCACACCTTAATTGACCGTGAATTAACGCAACTAATCCAACAGCATCCACAACTCCAAGTGCTTGAAATTGCCTGCGGTCTATCCCCTCGAAGTTGGAACTTTCGCCAGAAATTTCCAACCATCGATTATCGCGAACTTGATTTGCCAGATATGGCAAGAATTAAAACTCAAGCACTACAAAAACTCGATCAAAATGCCCCTGAAGTCCTCACCGCAGATATTTTTAGCCAAGACTTTGAGCGTATTTTTCAAGTATTTGACCCGAAGCGCCCCTTAGTGATTATTAGTGAAGGCCTTATTAACTACTTCGATAAAACCTTGCTCAATCGTTTATTACAAGGCATTAGCGAGTATGGACAAGATTTTGAACAATTACATTATTTGACCGATATTTACCCTGAACCAGTCAAAAACAAGCTGGCCAATTTTATTTGGACCAGCAGTAAATTATTAAAAGTAATGTCTCGAAGTTCTTTTACTTTTCATTTTATCAATCCATTGCAAATTCATGAATTTTTTCAAAATGCTGGCTTTCAACAGATTGAGGTCTTACAACCCATCAATAGCCTTAGACAAGAACAGACCAGCAATGTGATTCCTTTTCTAAATCCTGATGAGCATGGTGGTGACTTGGTTTGGGTCATTCACGCGGTCATAAAAAAACAGCGCTCATAGCGCTGTTTTTTGTTTGGAAAAAGCATGCTAAAAAATTAACAGACCTCATCCAATAACTCCACTTGAACTTTTTGACGCTGAATAAAGCGTAGTAAACGCTCAGCAATATCAAAGCTACCATGCTTAAATAAAGCGCGAATTTCATTTTGCTCCGTTTCAAAAATCAGACATTCAATTTGAAATTGACCTTCTTCATCTTCTAAATGGAGTGCCAAATCACGAGGATATTGTGTTGCTTGCAGAACTGCCTGTTCACTTTGCAAAGTGAGTAATACACCAAAGTAGTTAAGATCAACAATTGTGGTCTCTAGACACAAATCTGAATGGCGATGCGTTAATACTGTATCTGCTTGTTGTACAGTCACACGGGCTTCACCACGACGATCAATACGTGCCATTTGCTCACGTGTCATTGGAATAATACCATCCAAAGATTGGATCGATTCTCCACGTAAAAAGGTTGCAAATAAACCCATGGTTTCTTTACGGCGCTGTAATTGAGGCACATGATCTGCATTGGCAATCATGGCGAACTGCATATTTGGACATTGTAATGCAAAGTTGGCATTTTCATGGGGCAAGGTAAAACTGTCATATTGACCACATGCGACTAAAACTTCACACTCAGGAATAGGGACATTGGTTAAACGCAGTAAGCGATTACAGTTAATGTCATAACGGTCTTGTTCTGTGGCCGTAAATTCTGCCATTTGACGAAAGAACAAACGTTTCGCTGTCGGAGACATGCGGGTCAAATCCATTTTTGCATGGTTCACCAAGTACAAAATCACTGCTTGGCCAAACTCATCCATGCGTTGTTCTTTCATTAGATGCAAAGATTCTTCAAGTAACATGCGCCAGCTTTTACGGGTTTTTTGCATTACACCCATCAAAATCATGCGTTCTACAACGTCAGGGCGTTGATGCGCTAAGCAAGATGCGACCACTGAGCCCAAAGACATGCCTAAAACAGCCACTTTTGGCATGTGTACTAAATCGAGCCACGTACCAAGCATGCCTGCAAGATCTTCAAGTTCTAAAGTGCCTGCAGAGATGCCTGTATCTACATTGGTAATTTGTTGATTCGCGCCCATTGAAGGCAAATCAATCAGAATAATCGGGCCTGCATCAAACAATTGTTCAACACAATATTTATAAGAATTAAAGTTTTGAAAAGCACCACCAATAATGACCATTGGTGTTCTGTGTAAGGTATCTGCACGGGCAATGGCCATGTATTCAACTTTCCAACCGTCGATCCAAGTTGTACGAGGGGGTTGTTTAAAGCTGTTACGGTCATATAAATCAAAGAAACCATAGTGCGTACTTGCCTGTACTTCAGGTTCCATTTGGATAACGGAATTCATGTTCCTTTCCTCCATCCTTGCTTATTTTTATTGTGCAAGAAATCATGTAGAGATCTCTGCTTGCTTCAAGCGTCCTGCTCTATCGCGAATTTATCAGACGTCAATGTCCTTTATGTTTCATTCTATACAGGAGATGTTTTTACAAGCAACTGCTTCTTGCACCACTCATCTGTTTTCAAGTGAAAAACATTTTCAAAATGTGAATAACGCAACTGTTTCATACGTTTTTTCTTCTTGAGACTTCTTTGCGAACAGATAGACTGCTAATATCAAAGGGTAATTTTTATGTGATCACAGCGCTATGCAAGAGTCTATTGAACAATATATGCACACGGTAGGTCAGCAAGCACGTCAAGCATCCCGCGTGCTTTCCAGTGCGTCTACCCAAATTAAAAATCATGCTTTATCTGCTATTTATACTGCTTTAGAAAATAGTGAATCGGCTATTTTAGCAGCCAATAAAAATGATATGGCTAAAGCACACAATAATAATTTAGACAGTGCGCTTCTTGATCGCTTAGAACTTACCCCCACACGCTTTAAAGGCATGCTACACGGTCTGAAAGATGTGATTGGTCTAACAGACCCCATTGGTGAAATTACCGATTTAGCGTATCGCCCTTCGGGTATTCAATTGGGTAAAATGCGCGTACCACTCGGTGTTGTCGGTATGATTTATGAATCACGCCCGAACGTGACTTTAGAAGCAGCTTCATTGGCCCTTAAGTCTGGTAATGCCATTATTTTACGTGGTGGTTCAGAAGCTTTAGAGTCAAACCAAGCAATTGCTGTAGCCATCCAACATGGGCTCAAAACAGCAGGCTTACCTGAGTCTTGTGTACAGGTCATTAATACCACAGACCGTGAGGCCGTTGGTCAGCTCATTACGATGTCTGAATATGTCGATGTGATTGTGCCACGTGGTGGTAAAGGCTTAATTGAACGTATTACTAATGATGCGCGCATTCCTGTGATTAAACATTTAGATGGTAACTGCCATGTGTATGTAGAAGCACAAGCCGATTTACAAAAAGCACTTCCAATTGCTTTAAATGCGAAAACCCACCGTTACGGCGTGTGCAATGCAATGGAAACTTTGTTGGTCGACGAAAAAATCGCGGATGAGTTTTTACCACGTATCGCGGAACTCTATGCAGAAAAGCAGTTAGAGCTAAGAGGTTGCGCTAATGTACGTCGTATCTTAGGCGACCAAGTGAAGCCAGCCAGCGAAGAGGATTGGTATGAAGAATATCTTGGGCCAATTTTAGCGATCAAAATTGTATCTGGTATGGACGAAGCGATTGACCATATTAATAAATATGGCTCACATCATACTGATGCCATTATTACTGAAAACTTCAGCCTAGCGCGTCAGTTCCTTGCACGTGTGGACTCAAGCTCAGTGATGATTAATGCCTCTACTCGCTTTGCCGATGGTTTCGAGTATGGTCTGGGCGCTGAAATTGGGATTTCTACAGATAAAATCCATGCCCGTGGCCCTGTTGGTTTAGAAGGCTTAACATCTCAGAAATGGGTTGTATTTGGTGATGGTCAAATCCGTCAATAAAACTGTCTTTTGAGTTTGATCTTTTTAATCCCCTCAGTGGAGTCATCTGCTGAGGGGTTTCTATCTCAGTATTGATCACGAGTTTTATTTAAATGCTCATTCATGTTCTTATGAAAATGTTATGGCCTATTCAGCCTGATAACCGTGTGGCTTAAACACAAATACTAAAAAACCAATTTAGCCACTCATGCACTATGATAAACACAATAAAAAAAGAAAGGGAAGATAAGCGCAGGCGAAATTGGTTGCCCGTCACCATTGAGACATCCACTCAAAAACCTTAATAAATAAATGTTTATTCTAATTTTTTTAAAAGAAATGCAAATCTAAAATGCAATAATTGAATACAGTTTTAAACCCAAACAAGTATAAATTTTATGCTAATCTAATGATTAATGAACAAGATAAAGGGTATTTTTTCTTGGGTGAACCATTTCATTAGTAAATGAAAACTATCAACTGATAAATTTTAATTATAATTGTACATGGGGTCGATAGTGCTTAAGTCTAATCTCCTAAAGTCTATCTAGGACTAGAAAAACACACATGATAAAACATCATTATTACTGATCTACAACGCAGCTCACTGTGTTCAGATCACAAAATGGATAAATAATTTAATTAGAATTCGGGTAAGAAAAACGTGTCTACATCAGTATTAGTAATTAACTGCGGGTCTTCTTCAATTAAATATGCGTTGGTTTCTGAACGTCGTGAAGACCGTATTTTCGGCTTAGCGGAAAACCTAGGCTCACCTGAAGCTCGAATCAAAGGAATTACCACTGGTGGCCAAGAACTTGAATTGTCTATTCCAAATGCCGATCATGAAAAAGCATTGGAAACAATTCTTGAGCGTTTATCACATCATAACCCACAAGCGATTGGTCACCGTGTTGTACATGGTGGCACACTCACCAAAGCTGAATTGCTTACTCCAGAAATTATTGAACGTATTCGTGAAGCGACACCACTTGCACCACTGCATAACCCTGCCCATTTAGTGGGTATTGATGCCACTATGCGTTTGTTCCCGCACTTGCCACAAATTGCGGTATTTGATACAGCATTTCACCAAACTATGCCTTCGCATGCGTACCGTTATGCATTACCTAAATTCCTCTACACCATGCACAATGTACGTCGTTATGGCTTCCATGGTACCAGTCATGCTTATGTATCAGAACGCGGCTCTCAACTTGCAGGAAGTTTCAAACAAGGTGGTTGGTTAACAGCACACTTAGGCAATGGTAGTTCAACCTGTGCGATTTGGAATGGTCAATCAGTAGATACTTCTATGGGCCTTACCCCACTTGAAGGCGTGGTGATGGGCACACGAAGTGGTGATGTCGACCCGAGTATTCACAGCTTCTTGGCATCGAATCTGGGCTGGGATATTTATAAAATTGACAAAATGTTGAATAGCCAATCAGGTTTACTCGGTTTATCAGACCTCTCTAATGATATGCGTACGCTGATTGAAGCAGCAGATGAGGGCAATGAAGATGCAGCCCTTGCAATTGAAGTCTTCTGCTACCGTTTAGCAAAATCTTTAGCTGCACTTAGCTGTGGCTTACCGCGTATTGATGGCTTGTTCTTCACAGGCGGAATTGGTGAAAACTCAGCGCTCATTCGTGAAAAAACTTTGGCTTACCTGCCACACTTCGGTTTTAACTTGAGTAAAGAAAATAACAATGCATTAAAACGCGGTACTGAAGGACGTATTGATGCAGGTACAGGCCCACAAATTTGGGTAGTTCCAACCGATGAAGAAGGCCGTATTGCCAAAGAAACAGAGCATGTCGTAGCTACTTTGGAGCATGCTACAACAAAAAAGTCTGAAGCAGAAACTGAAGTTGCATAAGCAACTTCAGGGTTCATTTCAGCCACTATTTTAATATATTTACAAACTTAGCTTTTTGATTTTGACATTATGAAAACGATTTTACTTGTACCCACTGGGGAAAGCGTAGGTTTAACCTCTGCATGCTTGGGCCTAATTTATGCGTTGGAATGCCAGGGCATTAAAGCTGGTTTTTTAAAACCTTTTGCACAAGAAGCGCAAAACACAACAGATCGTACAACGGCGCTTTATCGTCATCTTTTTAGCAATGAAACAGTTGAACCCATCAGTTATGCTGAAGTTACACGTCGTTTAAGCCACGATGAAAATGACGAACTATTAGAAGATGCTGTTCGCCTACATCGTGAAATTGCAAAAAAACATGATCTGATTATTGTTGAAGGTTTAGTACCAAATAACCAAGATTCTTTTGCATCAGAACTTAATGCAGACCTTGCCAAAGCTCTTGATGCGAAAGTGGTGATTGTCAGTACAGCAGATATTCGAAATCCAACAGCGACGCTGGAAAAAATTGAAGCACCATTGCGTGCTTTTGGTGGAGCAAACAATTCACGCTCAGCAGGCGTATTGTTTATGCGAACCAAAGGTTTGCCAGAAAGTGCAGCCCAAGTGCCTGTAACATTGGATCCAAGCCTACGTTTAATTAGTGATAGCACTCAATTTGCAACACAACTACAAGCTTTAAATGCACATATTGGTTCTGAACATTTTCCAATGATTGGCTTAGTACCTTTTAGTAACACCCTAAGTGTGCCACGCATGTCTGATCTTGCATCGCATATTGCGGCACACTGGATTAATGAAGGCGAAGCCAAACAACGTCGTGTGTTACACAGCAGTTTAATTGCATCCAACATCGAACATGAGCTACATAAATTTGTTGCGGGCGAACTAATTATTAGTGCATCTGACCGTATCGATGTATTACTCGCGAGTAGCCTTGCAAGTAGCAATGGCATTCCACTGGCTGGTTTAGTACTGACCGAACACCATAAACCGAATGAAAATGTTTTAAATTTCTGTCAGACAGCAATCAAACAGGGTTTACCTATTTTACATACGCCGCTCAGCACTTTTGAAACTGCAGAAAAACTGGCGAAGCTCAGTAATGAAATTCCAGTCGACGATACTGAACGTGCCGAGCAAGTGACACGTTTTGTATCAAGTCATATCGACCCTGAATGGATAACTCAATTGGTAAATGGCTCTTACAAACCTCGCCTGTCGCCTTCTGCATTCCGCCATGAGTTGGTACAAAAGTCGATTGCAGCCAAAAAACGCATTGTATTGCCTGAAGGAGATGAGCCACGCACCGTACAGGCAGCTGCAATTTGCCAAGCACGTGGCATTGCTCAGTGTGTGCTCCTTGCAAAACCTGAAGATGTAGTTGAAGTGGCAAAAGCACGTGGTATTGAACTCCCACACGATCTTGAAATTATTGATCCAGACTTAATTCGCGATAACTATATTGAGAAAATGGTTGAGCTACGTAAAGGCAAAGTGAACGAACTGCAAGCCCGCGAACAACTACAAGATACTGTTGTGCTAGGCACTATGATGCTAGCACTCGATCAAGTTGATGGTTTAGTTTCAGGTGCGGTACATACCACTGCCAATACTGTACGCCCTGCTTTCCAGCTGATTAAAACTGCACCAGACTATTCATTAGTATCATCTGTTTTCTTCATGCTACTACCAGATGAAGTCTATGTATATGGCGACTGTGCAATTAATCCAGACCCAAGTGCAACGGAATTAGCAGAGATTGCTATTCAGTCAGCTGATTCTGCTAAAGCATTTGGCATTGATCCACGCATTGCCATGATTTCTTACTCAACAGGCACATCAGGCGCTGGTGCAGATGTGGAAAAAGTTGCTGAAGCGACCCGTATTGCACAAGAACGCCGTCCAGATTTACTTATCGATGGCCCATTACAATACGATGCTGCATCTGTAGAAAGTGTTGGACGCTCTAAAGCTCCAGACTCCCAAGTTGCAGGCCGTGCCAATGTGTTTATTTTCCCAGACTTAAATACAGGTAATACAACTTATAAAGCGGTACAGCGCTCTGCTGATGTAGTCAGTGTTGGCCCAATGTTGCAAGGCTTAAACAAACCAGTGAATGATTTATCACGTGGTGCACTTGTAGATGACATCGTATTTACGATTGCATTAACTGCCATTCAAGCAGAACAACAAACAGCTGAGTAATTTAAACGTTATTCAACTTTCCGCAGTGTGTATCGAATGCCACCCAATCAGAAGATTGGGTGGTTTTTTATATGGATTTTATATAAAGGAGCGATTATTTAAGGCGAATAAATGTAAAAATGATTGATGCTTACAACGGCCTATATTCATCAATAAAGTCTCAACATTATGAAAAATAACGGTAGTTGCCTGTGTGGGAAAGTTAAATTTATCATCAACAAAGATCTTCCGATGATTTACTATTGCCACTGTAGTTTATGTCGCAAACAAAGTGGTACAGGAGCAAATTCAGCGACATTGGTGAAAGATACGTTATTTGAATGGGTTTCTGGTATAGACTGTATTGCAACATTTAAAAAAGAATTAGGTTTTACTTCTTGTTTTTGTAAAAATTATGGATATCCAGTTCCTAACCCAGTTGGAAATACCTCATTCATTTGGATTCCACTTAAATTATTAAATGATACACCAGTATTTCAGAAAAATTTAAGCTTCTGCCTCAATTCGAAGATTAGTTGGTCACCTGTAATAGCAGTAGATCAGGAATACTTAGAGTTACCCAATTGGAATGAACTAGAAGATTAATTTTAGATTTTCTAAAATTAATCTAATACGCCAGAATTGAATTTTAGTTTATAAAAATCAATAATTTAAATTAAAAATATAAATCATGCTGATTGACTTTTTAATAAAAATAATCATATTTCACAGGCAACATTTAATCCTTACGCCACATGATTATATAACCTGATTTAATCATAACTTTCGCGCCAGCCACACCGTATGCCCTGCACATTCAGCATCTTCTACAATCATCTTTAGTACTTCGAAACCATGTTCTGCCAGTAAGTCACGATACTCCTGTTGCGATAAACTCGCATGATATAAGGCTTCACCAAACATATTGCCAATAGCCACACCTTCAGCTGGGCCACTGCTAAACATGAGCACCGTACCCTGAGTCGAAAATTTAGAAAATTGGTGAAACATTTGACGCTGATCATCTGGCGTTAAATGAAAAAAACTGTCCCATGCCAAAATACCTCGATAAGTCTGGTTCAATTGCACAGAGCGCATATCTGCAATCAGCCAAGTTTGATTAGGAAAATTTTGTTCCGCCAATTCGATCATGACTTCTGAACTATCAACACCGGTTAATGTATGACCATGTTGTATTAAATATTTGGCAATCGGTTTACCTGAACCACAGCCCAAATCTAGAATTGTCGCCTGCTGTGCTAATAAGGCCAGAAAAGCATCTAGCCAGCTTTTTTCATATAAATACTCGCCACGTAATGCTGTCCATGCACGACCATATTTCTTATAAATATCAATAATATTATTGGCAAGATGCTGTTGTTCGCTCATCAGGAATGCCTCAATGATTTTGAATGAGTATAGCGAAGGCAAAAAGATAAAATATTATTATTAGGCATTGGAGATAAAATGATAGACATAAAAAAAGAAGATGAAGTTTTAAACTTGATCTTCTTTCTGTCCGTACATCCACGTTGCGGCGATATAAATTGAAAAGCCAACAACCATCAAAACACTTGTAACTGTCATTATGATGACCTGTGATTTATGTTGAGTTTATTATGCGAAAGTTTTATGACAGTTATATGACAAATTTGTCATAATTATAATTATTATTTTTAATAAATAAAAACAATCACTTAATTACTTTATTTTAATCTTAAATCAAAAAAATGTTGAAATTTGTCATCATGAATAATCATATCATGATGTAGGGTTTACATCAGGACATCTGTGTAGAATTTATTGCTCTGCCCTATTCGGTCGCTCAAATAGGCTTATATCTTCTTGTGTGATCTGTAGCATCCTCAAAATTATTTATCTTAATGAATAAAAATGGGAGCTTAAGCTCCCATTTTTGAATTCGTATAAAGTCTAAACTGTTAAGTTTTAGACCATTCCAATCATTGTCTAAACTTAATTCGTAGAGTTAAAACCTATCTTAAGCTTTTCCCATACTTGGTTTAATGACTTGTTGGCCTGAACTTTTTAAGCGTTTAATCATAAATAATGAGAACGCGGCAAAAACTGCTGGAATTGCCAAAATCGACATGATTTCAAAACTTGAAAGATTGAGTGACATTAACCAACCACCAATCACAGATCCAACGACAGAACCAGAGCGGCCTACTGCATTGGCCCAACTTACGCCTGTTGCACGGCAATACGTCGGATAAAAACCTGAGGTAAACGCATTCACACCAACTTGCGAGCCACTAATACCCACACCTACACCAAACATAGCAAGCATGAGTAACAGCATATTGGCTTGCTCAATACCAAAACCTAAACAAATAAGGAATAGGCCACCTAATACATACACAAAACTCAAGACTTTAACAGGCTCAATTTTATCCATGCATAGACCAATCACAATAGCGCCAATGGTGCCACCAATTTGGAAAATTGAGGTTAACCAAGATGCATTCACCAAGTTAAAACCTTCATTGGTTAAAAGTGTTGGCATCCAGCTTGAAATCATATAAATGATTAACAAGCTCATAAAAAATGTACACCAAATTAAGATCGTACCCAAAGCAAATTGACGACTAAACAATGCCTTAATACTGACTTTATTTTTTGCTTCACTGGTACTGGGTAAAAGTTTTGGTAACTGAGTTAAATGCGGTGCAATGCTTTTTAGAACTTTATCAATTTTATGCTGTGCATGATTTTTCAACACCATAAATCTTAATGACTCAGGCAAAAACCACATGAGAAAAGGCACGATTACTAATGGCATAATGCCACCAATCAATAAAATACCATGCCAACTTACGTACGGGAGTAACTGAGCGGATGCAATACCACCAAGCGCTGAACCAATAGTAAAACCACAGAACATAAGGGTAACAAGACTTGAACGACGTTTGGATGGGCTATATTCAGACGTTAAGGTAATCGCATTTGGCATAGCGCCACCTAAACCTAAGCCTGTAATAAAACGCCAAATAATTAAGGAGTGTAAATCTGTAGTAAATGCACTCACTAAGCTTGCCAAACCAAATAAAATTACAGAACCAACTAAAATAGGTTTACGGCCAAACTTATCTGACAGTGGACCAAAAATCAGTGCACCAGCCATCAGACCAAATAAACCTGCACCAAATAATGGTGCTAAATCTGCTGCTTGTAATGCCCATTCAGCTTTTAGTGCGGGTGCAATAAAACCAACGGCTGCAGTATCAAAACCATCAATTGCAACGATTAAAAAACACAGCCAAATAATGCGTTTTTGTGCACTAGATAAAGGATTATCGTCTATAAAATTTTGTACATCTACGTGTTGATTGTGAGACATTCATCTCTCCTTTTGTCGCCTAGTCAGCGCCCTACATCCCTTCATCAAAAAAATACCCTCAAATGAGGGTATTTTTTCTTTTTCATTAAGCAACTTTTACTGTAATGCCAGTTAAACCTGCAACTTCAGCACGCATTTCATCTCCACGTACAACAGCACCCACTCCTTCTGGTGTACCTGTGAAAATTAAATCACCTTGTTTAAGTTCAAATAATGTAGAAAGGTTTGCAATTGTTTCAGCAATATTCCAAATCAAATGCGTTACATCACTACGTTGTTCTGTTTGACCATTTACAGTTAAGTGAATATCACCTGAATTTAATTCGCCCGTTTGTGAAATTGGGTGAATCAAACCAATTGGCGCTGAGTAATCAAATGCTTTACCCACTTCCCAAGGACGACCTTTTTCACGTTGTGCCATTTGTAAATCACGACGTGTCATGTCTAAACCAACTGCATAACCATAAATATAGTTCACAGCATCTTCGACTGAAATATTTTTACCATCCTTACCAATTGCAACAACCAACTCAATTTCATAGTGATAGTTAGAGGTTAAGCTTGGATAAGGGATCGTTACTGCTTCATTTTCCGGAACAGGTACAATTGACTCTGGGTCGTTTGGCTTACAAAAGAAAAATGGCGGTTCACGATCTGGATCGAAACCCATTTCACGTGCATGCGCAGCATAGTTACGACCTACACAGTAAACACGACGTACTGGAAATAATGCATCTGTATCTTTTACTGGTAAACCAACAATTGGCATTGGATTAAATACGAAACTCATGTTCATTCCTTGTTTATTTCAATATTTGGCTGGATTACACAGCATCAGGTTGATTTTTTGGGCTAGCGTTTTGAAATGCATCTAATTGCATACACGCATCATAAACACGTTGAATATTTGGATATTGCGTCATATCAACATGAAAACGTTTGGATGAATCCACTTGTGGAATCACGTAGGCATCTGCAATCGTAGGGCTATTCCCTACACAGAAATCACCACGTTGTTGATCTTGTTCAAGCAGTTGTTCTAAAGCACTAAATCCTTCATGAATCCAATGCTGACACCATGCTTCAACTTGTTGATCATCAAGTTTTAAAGTATTGCGGAGATACTCTAAAATGCGTTTGTTATTAATGGGGTGAATATCACAGCCAACCAAAGCGGCAATAGCACGCACTTTAGCACGTGCAGGCTCTTCTTTTGGCAATAATGCGGGAGTTGGATACTGCTCTTCTAACCATTCAATAATTGAAGGGCTTTGAATCAGCTTTTGATCATTTACTTCAAGTACAGGCACAAAACCTTGTGGATTAATTTCTTTAAAGCTCGCCAGTTTATGCTCATTTTTCATTAATGAAATTGGCTGAAAGTCGTAGCTAATTTGCTTTAAATTTAAAATAATACGTGTTCTGTGCGATGTACCACTGCGGAAAAAACCATACATTTTCATGCTGCATTTCCTGTGTAGTTTTTCACTGCATCTAAACAGTTTTCAACATTCCAGTTATACAACCAAGACATGGCATCATAAAAACCCTCATTCGGGCGACCACGCCATAAATCGTTACGTACCATGCGCTGTACGCCTTTTGCATGATAAAGCTTGCCCATTTCACGTGACGATAAAACGATACGAGCAGTACGCGCTACTCGCGCACGTTGATAAATATCAAACGCTTGGTCAATATTATTATCAGTTACACGCAGTGCCTCACCCAAAGTCACAGCATCTTCCATAGCCATACATGCACCTTGTGCCATGTACTGTGTTGTTGGATGTGCGGCGTCACCTAGTAACGTAATACGACCATAAGTCCATTGGTCAATTGGTTCACGATCTGCAGTAGCCCAACGTTTCCAAGACTTTGGTAATTCAATGAGTTGGCGTGCTTTTGGGCAGATGCTTTGGAAGTAAGACAACACTTCCTCTTTAGAACCATCTTTTACGCCCCATTCTTCTTGCTCACGGCTATGGAAAGTTACAACGACGTTGTACTCTTCACCACCGCGTAATGGATAATGCACTAAATGACAGTTTGGACCGACCCAAATACTTGCAGCATTCCATTGTAAATTTTCAGGAAATTCTGCTTTTGGTACAACAGCACGATAAACCACATGACCTGTTACGAGTGCAGGATCACCTACATATTTTTCGCGCACAACAGATTTCACACCATCTGCACCAATTAAAGCTTGGCCAGTATATGAATGACCTTTATGGTCGGTAATGGTCACACTATTGGCATCTTGTTCTACGTTTACAATTTTGCAATCTGTAATGATTTCAATATCACCACTTTCTTGCGCGCCTTCAACCAAAGACGTATGAATATCTGCACGATGAATCACGGCATAGGGGTTACCAAAACGTTTTAAAAATGCTTCACCCGTTTCAATACGCCCGACCTGATATTCATTCAAGGCATCATGCATCACCATGTAATCAGTATAAACTGCTCGAGCGCGAGCTCGATCACCAATGCCTAGCGCATCAAATGCGTTAAATGCATTTGGCCCCAATTGAATACCTGCACCAATTTCACCAATTTCTGGCGCTTGCTCAAAAACTTGTACTTTGAAACCACGTTTTGCTAAAGCTAATGCTGCAGCAAAACCACCAATACCACCACCGGCAACCAAAATAGGCATTGTTTGATTTGACATGTTCTTCATCCTTTAAAAACGATTATTCACTGCGAGCACGAACTGAATACAAACCTAGTTTTTTCTGAATTGGTGCTTCATCAGCTATAAAAATAAAGCAAGGTCTATTAGACTTATTGATTAAATCAATATTTGCAAAACAAGGTGCGCAAGCTGTATCTGATTGGTCAATTACAAAAGTTTTTTCATCAATTGTAATTTCAGCCTCGCCCTCAATTACATGAAATACCATCGCAGCTGAGCGAGGTTGTAATTGAATTTTTTCACCTGGTCTTACCATAAGTGCTGAATAACCAATAATTTTTTGACAATCTTCACCAGTTTCAGGGTTCACGTAAGCGACTTGAATTGGACCTTCAGACTGTTTTTCTGATAAATCAATCAATAGCTGTTTTGCATCTTTCCATGGGTAGCGAAGCATCGGATAATTTTTTTCGGCACGAATATGGTGCTGTACAGGGACCAAACCTGCTGCATAACTTGTTTTATTTTCTACAGTTTTTATCGCTTGCGACTCACCGCCTTCTACAAATGATGCTTCCATGTAGTACACCAATGGTAGGTCGAGCACATCTAACCAAATCACAGGTTTATCACCATCATGACCATGTTCATGCCATAACCCAGATGGTGTTAAAATTAAATCACCATGTTCCATTGGGCATTTCACACCTTCAACGGTGGTATAAGCTTTTTCACCTTCTACAATAAGACGGACTGCATTAGGTGTATGGCGATGCGCCGGAGCCCATTCATTTGGAAGAAGCAATTGCATACCAAGGTAAATCACTGAAGTTGCACGCATATTCTCTAAACTATGCCCTGGGTTTGCGAGCACTAAAACACGTCTTTCAGCTTTTTCAATAGGAGTTAACTCACCTGCTTCTAATAGTAATGGTTTAATTTCACTATATTTCCACACCAAACTTTGTGTGTGTGGAAGCGGTTTTACAGGTGGTAAAACATTGCGAAGACTTGGCCAGAGTGGGACTAAATTGCTTTGTTCTAGATGTGCTAAATAGCTTTCCGGCAGATCTGCTAATGTTGCAAGCTGCTCCATAACTTACCCTCTTCCATTGATGAATAATGCAACCGAAGTTCGCATTTAATATTTGTTGTTTTTTAATCTATCAACCGAAATTACTTGAATCTATTCGCTAGATTCAATAGTCTGTATTGATATAATCAATACAGACTATTTTTGTATACTTTATGAGCATTGATACCCGTTTATTAAATATTTTTGATGCTATTTTTAAGCATCGTAGTGTTTCAAGAGCTTCGGAAGAACTTGGAATTGGACAACCAACAGTTAGTATTGGTTTAAATAAATTAAGGGAACATTATCATGACCCTTTATTTATTCGTGTAGGAAATGAGATGCAACCAACTGATTTATCAGTTAATTTATCAAAAGGAGTTCAAAGTGTATTAGCACAAATTCAAAGCATTAATGATTTTAATATGGAATTTGACCCCAAAACTTCAAATCAACAATTTAATATCAGTATGACGGACATTAGTCATTTAGTCTTATTGCCAAAGCTGATTAACTATTTACAAATCCATTCACCCAATATTCGTATAAATATTATCCCGATTGACAATAATACCCAGCGTTTAATGGAGTCTGGTGATATTGATTTAGCGATTGGCTTTTTACCCCAGTTAGAAGCAGGTTTTTACCAACAAACACTCTTTAAACAGCATTATGTGGTGATTGCAAATACAGAACACCCTCGTTTACAAAGGGAACAGATCACTGTGGATGAATATCGCCAAGAATTGCACGTCGATATTTTAGCTACAGGTGGACATTATGTCGTTGAACATGAACTACAAAAGCTCAATATTAAGCGTAATACCTTAGTAACGTTACCAAGCTATCTGGGTATTGGCTTAGTGATTCAAGAAACCAATGCGATTGCCACAATTCCCAACTATTTAAGCCATGTTTTACTCTCTAGGGGAAGCTTAAAAATTATGGATTTACCATTTAACTTGCCTAAATATGAAGTAAAACAACATTGGCATTCACTTGTGAATAACAATCCAAGTAATCAATGGTTACGTCGAATTTGTTTCTCATTATTTTCTGGTACAAATATTTAAGCCAAAATATATGCAAGCTGTAAAACAGATTTTAATAGTATTTTTTCTTAATTAGATCATGCATTTAGTATTTAAGGCATTACTGTCCTGCTGTGTTATTGCCTTAAAACAGATTTATGGAATAAAGAGGTCTCATGCCAGCGCCAAGTGACGCCTTAAATTTAGCCAATTCAAGCTAAATCCAGTCTCTCTGAAGCTATGACATAGAGCGACACACCGCTATTAAAAAAACAAATGCGCCACAAATCTGCTCAAAATAGAGTAGCAATCTTAACAACCTACGCTTCATGATCAGCACCATAAAATCTAGGTATGAACCAAATAACATTGAAAGGAATCATATCCTTACACCAATTTTATGATTTTAGATAAAAATTCTAATCCTTGATTGGAGCGCCCTAATATGACCTGTCAACATTTCAGAATCCAGTGTGAAAACATGCGTAAAACATAAAACTTGTGCAGATATTAAACTTTCGCCCAAAGCATAGACAAAACACCCACAGCTTGAGTTTTTTGCCTTATAATTTAGCCCGCTAGCTATCAGCCCGCTCAAGAGATTTTTGTATGACAACTATTATCAAGCAAGATGACTTGATCACATCGGTTAAAGATGCGCTTCAGTTCATTTCTTACTATCACCCACAAGACTTCATCCAAGCGATGAGCCGTGCGTATGACCGTGAAGAAAACAAAGCCGCAAAAGATGCGATCGCTCAAATCTTAATTAACTCTCGTATGTGTGCAGAAGGCCACCGCCCAATCTGTCAAGATACGGGTATTGTTAACGTATTCGTTGAAGTGGGCATGGACGTTAAATTTGATTTAACGATGAGCTTAGACGATGCAATTAACGAAGGTGTACGCCAAGGTTACCTAGAAAATTCTAACGTACTTCGTGCTTCTGTACTTGCTGACCCAGCATTTGGTCGTAAGAATACTAAAGACAACACCCCTGCTGTGATCTACCACAAGCTTGTTCCTGGTAACAAAGTCGATATTACTGTAGCAGCCAAGGGTGGCGGTTCAGAAAACAAATCTAAACTTGCAATGTTGAACCCATCTGATTCAATCGTAGATTGGGTACTTAAAACTGTTCCAACTATGGGTGCAGGCTGGTGTCCTCCTGGTATGTTGGGTATTGGTATTGGTGGTACTGCAGAGAAAGCCATGATGCTTGCAAAAGAAGCACTTATGGAAGAACTCGACATGGACGAATTACTTCGTCGTGGCCCACAAAGCAAACTTGAAGAACTTCGTATCGAAATCTTCGAAAAAGTAAATGCTTTGGGTATTGGTGCACAAGGTCTTGGTGGTTTAACAACTGTTCTCGACATCAAAATTAAAGACTACCCATGTCACGCTGCAGGCAAACCAGTGGGTATGATTCCGAACTGTGCTGCAACTCGTCATGCACACTTCACGCTTGATGGTTCTGGTATTGCGCATATCATGGCGCCAAAACTTGAAGATTACCCAGAAGTTACTTGGGATTCATCAACGTCTAAACGTGTTGACTTAGACAACATCACACAAGAAGAAATGAACTCATGGCAACCGGGTGACACACTTCTGTTGAACGGTACAATCTATACAGGTCGTGACGCTGCGCACAAACGTATGGTTGATATGCTCAACAATGGAGAAGAACTTCCTGTAGACCTTAAAGGTAAGTTCATTTACTACGTTGGCCCTGTAGATCCTGTGGGTGATGAAGTCGTTGGTCCTGCTGGCCCTACAACTGCAACACGTATGGACAAATTCACACGTCAAGTGCTTGAAGCAACTGGCATGTTCGGTATGATTGGTAAAGCGGATCGTGGTCCTGCTGCTGTTGAAGCGATTAAAGATAACAAAGCAACTTACTTAATGGCTGTTGGCGGTGCTGCATACTTAGTATCTAAAGCAATCCGTGAAGCTGAAGTGGTTGCATTTGCTGACCTTGGCATGGAAGCGATCTACAAATTTGTAGTGAAAGATATGCCTGTATCTGTAGCGGTTGACGTAAACGGTACTTCTGTACATGCAACTGCACCAAAAATCTGGCAAGCTAAAATTGGTAAAATTCCAGTAGTTGACGCTGCTGCAAAATAATTTTGCCCATCAAGAAAGCACCCTACTGGGTGCTTTTTTTAGGTCTGCTGTTTTTATTGCCTTATATCGCTAAACCCTTTGTGCTGTATTTAAGACCTGTTATGCTTTTTAGCTTAATAAAAGATAATGCAGATAAAAAGATAAGCCGGAAGATGAATAAGATGCGATGGAAATTTAAGATAAAACCCTCGATCTATCGCGCTCTGCTTCTCAGCACGAGTGTATTGATGAGTTCTGCCTTAATGGCTCAACCTGTTCAAGAAAAAACCTTAGATCATTTAATCGAACTTTCTAATTTTACGGGAATGATTGCTCAGTCCAATCAGAATATGCGCCCAATGTTTGATGCACAAGCCGAAGACATTTTGAAAAATAATTTAGGTGTACTTGAGCTTTCGACTGAGCAAAAACTGGTGGCTCAAAAAATCAGTTTACTGCTACAAAAGACCAATGAAGCCATCATTAGTAATCCTAAATTTTTACACATGATTCGCAAGAACTTTCAACAAACCTATACAGAAGAAGAAGCACAAGCTTATATTCAATTTCTCAGCACACCGATGGGACAATCGATTAATCGTAAAAGCAGTGTCATGACCAACAATATTCTGCAAGAAACCTTAGCCATTAGTAACGAAATTCTGAACCAACCCCTACAAATGCAGAGATTTAATGAGCAATTAACTAGCCTCATTCAGCCCCTGCTTTTAAAAACCAAAAGCTAACCTCTCCTCACAGCCCGAAGTAATCCACTGCGCCTCACCAGGTCAGTGGATTCCATAATTTGAATGGCTTCACCAGCTGAACATCCGTTTTAGGATCATACTTTTCAGCTTTTAATTTTTGAGCACTATGTCGTACTTTGCCTCGTTGTTCATCTTGCGCCACAAAGTTATAACTGGCCGATTTTCTTTCAGTAAATGCAATTTCACTGCGCCCTGTCTGATCTGGCATTAACATTAAAGCACCGCTGACCGAGCGACGCGTCGCCATATTTTCTTCATCATATTTAATAAAATAGGACTGCCCTGCCTCTACAGTAAAGTCGAGGTATTTAGGTTTTTGAAAATGATTGACACCTAATGGTCGACTCGTAGATAAACGATAGCTTCCAGCAGGCAATTCCACCCAATAATAGTGATTATTTAATAAACTAGGGATACGTTCACTATTGAGAAATAAGCTACTGGCAACAATTTCTTGGCGATTCCATTTACTATCTGGGCGGTATAAATACACAATGGCAGCTTGAGAATGCTGAGGTTCTACGGTCTGAAAATGACGTCCTTGCTTTTGATTGACCCAACCACCAATGGTAAACATCCCTAGACGGTATTGCTCCATAATGCCTGGGGCTTGTTCTGGGTCCACAGATTTTAAAGTTGAACTTAATGCTGGTTGTTGTTCAACACTGGTTTTTCCATGACAGCCTAACAACACTAAGCTACTTAATATCGTAATATATACAACACGCATGATCATCCCTCACTGCGTTTTTTCTTATTTTCGGCAAATTTTGTTTTAAAACTTCGACTTTTAAAATTATGGTGTTTAGGCATCCGCGCCAATTATCTGAGAGTAACATTCAGTTTTTATTTTTTAAATAAAAAACGTGTGAAAAACAGCGTTTTCCACACGTTTCTGACGAATAGCAGGCTTGAAATTTCAAGCCTGCTCGGCCAGCTATCCATTAAGCAGATTTTGAATCAATCACTTTCAGGTCTGCTTTTGGTGCCAATTCTTCTTGAGTTTTTGGCTGACGTTCAGCTTTAAACTCAGGCTTCTCTTCACCATTAATGACAGCTTCATTTACCACAACCGTGCCAACGTCTGTGCGACTTGGCAAGTCATACATGGTTTCAAGCAGTGAATTTTCCAAAATAGAACGCAAACCACGCGCACCCGTATTACGGTCTAATGCTTTTTTTGCCACAGCGCGTAATGCAGAATCTTCAAACACTAAGTCCACATTTTCCATATCAAATAAATATTGATACTGACGTGTTAACGCATTTTTAGGTTCTGTCAGAATTTGCATCAGCGCTTCTTCATCCAACTCGTCCAAAGTTGCGATCACTGGCAAACGGCCAATAAATTCAGGAATTAACCCAAATTTAACCAAGTCAGTGGCTTCAACTTGACGGAACAAGTCAGACAGCTTTTTAGATTCGTCTTTTTTACGAACTTCAGCCGTAAAGCCAATACCGCCTTTTTCTTGACGTTGTTGCACAATTTTCTCTAAGCCAGAGAACGCACCACCACAAATAAACAAGATATTCGACGTATCAATTTGAATAAACTCTTGCTGTGGGTGCTTACGACCACCTTGTGGTGGAATTGATGCTACAGTACCTTCAATCATTTTCAGCAAAGCTTGCTGTACACCTTCACCCGATACATCACGGGTAATTGAAGGGTTTTCAGATTTACGAGTAATTTTGTCAATTTCATCAATATAGATAATGCCTTTTTGGGCTTTTTCTACATCGTAATCGGCTTTTTGCAAAAGCTTTTGAACAATGTTCTCTACGTCTTCGCCGACATAACCTGCTTCCGTTAGTGTTGTTGCATCTGCCATGGCAAATGGAACATCTAACAAACGTGCAAGTGTTTGTGCAAGTAAAGTTTTACCAGAACCTGTTGGGCCAACCAGCATGATATTACTTTTTGAAAGTTCAACACCATCTTCAGGCTTTTTACCGCTCGTCGAAACTTTTAAACGCTTGTAATGGTTATATACCGCTACAGACAAGGTCTTTTTCGCAACGTCTTGACCAATCACATATTGGTCTAAGGCAGCACGGATCTCATGCGGTTTTGGTAATGGCTTAGAAGCCCAATCACTCGAATCAACTTGTTGACTGGTTTGTACTAAGTCTAAGCATACGTCCACACATTCATTACAGATATATGCGTCCTCGCCTGCAATCAGTTTCCCGACTTCAGACTGCGTTTTACCGCAAAATGAACAATGCTTTTGTCCTTGAGGATGTTCGGACATATTCACTCCAATATAAAAATCTTTAAATTTTATGGACGTTTAGATAAAACTTCGTCCACAAGACCATATTCTTTTGCCTGCTGTGCAGTCATAAAGTTATCACGGTCAGTATCTTTCGCTAAACGCTCGTAGTCTTGACCGCTGTGTTCGGCCATTAAACGGTTCAAACGTTCTTTAATAAATAGGATTTCACGTGCATGAATCTCGATATCAGATGCTTGACCACGGAAACCACCAAGTGGCTGGTGAATCATTACGCGTGCATTTTCAAGGCAATAGCGCTTACCTTTTGCACCAGCATTCAGTAAGAATGCACCCATAGATGCCGCTTGACCCATACAGTAAGTCACAACGTCTGGCTTAATAAACTGCATGGTGTCATAAATCGCCATACCTGCAGTGACTGAACCGCCCGGTGAGTTGATATATAAGTGGATATCTTTATCTGGGTTTTCAGCTTCTAAAAATAACATTTGCGCAACGATTAAGTTCGCCATGTTATCTTCCACTTCACCTGTTAAAAAGATGACGCGTTCGCGTAAAAGGCGCGAGTAAATATCGAAAGAACGTTCGCCGCGTGATGACTGTTCAACCACCATTGGCACAAGTGCGTTTTCAATTGTTGGAACATACATACGTTTATTTATTCCTGAATTTTTCTGAGTTGACCCATATTCACAATATGAGGGATATTTTTCGAAAATGCAAAAGTTTCCCAATTAAATAACAGATATTTTTTGCATAAGCATTGTGAATTTAGGCCATATTCCATTGCGCTTCGGCGATAAAAAAAGGCGCTCTAAGCGCCTTTTTTTATTGAGCTAAGAATTAGCCTTGTTGACGAGCTTGTTGCTCTTTCAATAAGTCTTCATAGCTAACTTTTGTATCTGTTACTTTAGCAGAAGCTAAGATGTGATCTACAACTTGGTCTTCAAGAATAACAGCTTCGATTTGAGCGCGTTGTTGCTTATCGTTGTTGAAGTATTCGATCACTTCTTTTGGATCTTCGTAAGAAGAAGCCATGTCTTCGATGTACGCATCTACACGTGCAGCATCAACTTCGATTTTAGCATCAGCTAAAACTTTGCTTACCAATACGCCAAGTTTAACTGCTTTTTCAGCTTGTTCTTTGAACAATTCGTCTGGAAGCATGCTTGAATCAAACGCTTTCGCGCCTTGAGCACCAAACTGTTGAGTGAATTGTTGAATCATTTGTTGACGTTGACGGTCAATTTCTTGAACCAACATCGCTTCTGGAAGTTCAACTTCGTTTGCAGCTACAAGCGCATCAAAAGTTGCACCTTTCACTTGGTTGCGAAGACCGTTTTTCACTTCACGTTCCATGTTTTTACGAACGTCAGCTTTAAGTTTTTCAACGCCTTCTTCTTCAGTTAGACCAAAGATTTTAAGGAATTCAGCATCAATTTCTGGAAGTTTTTGTTTTTCAACAAGCTTAACAGTGATTTTGAATTGAGCAGCTTTGCCCGCTAAGTTTTCAGCTTGGTAGTCAGCAGGGAACGTTACATCGATAACTTTCTCTTCGCCTTTCTTCATACCAACGATGCCGTCTTCGAAGCCAGGAATCATGCGACCAGAACCTAAAACAAGTTTAAAGTCTTCCGCAGAACCGCCTTCAAATTTTTCGCCATCTACTGAACCTTCGAAATCAAAAGTAACTTGCATGTCTTTTTTAGCCATGCCTTTTGTTTCAGTCCAAGCAGCACGTTGTTTTTGAAGATTTTCAATCATCTTCTCAACGTCTTTGTCATTTACTTCAGTTGCTTTACGTTCAACAGCTAAACCGTCAAATTTAACGCTAACTTCTGGGTAAACTTCTACAGTTGCTTCATAAACTAAAGCATCATCTTTAAGTTCAGATTTTTCGATATTCGGCATGCCAACAGCGTTGATTTTTTCTTGTTGAATTGCTTCAAACACAGTGTCACGAATGATGTCGTTCACTACTTCTTGGTAAATGCCCGCGCCGTATTCACGACGAACAACGTTTACAGGCACTTTACCTTGACGGAAGCCGTTGATCTTCACAGTTTTGGCAGTGCGTTTCAAGCGAGCTTCAAATTGCTCGTTAATACGGCTCGTCGGTACAGATACATTTAAACGACGGGCAACGCCCGAAACCGCTTCAGAAGTTACTTGCATGGCTTCCTCGATATTTTGTTAGTAAAAACAGTTTTTAAAAAAGTGCCACATTATATGACAACATTTAAAGATATACAAAAGCGGATTATAACACCATACATATCAACATGAAGGATGAAGTTTCAGTTTAAGTAGAATCTAAAAATTACATTTTAATTTGGTTATTTTTTAATTAATTGTTGCAAATGATAAACTTTCTCATTATTATTAGCATGAAACTTCTTAACTGATTGTTTTTTTTTATTTTATTTAGCGGATTTTTACCATGGGATATATTAAAAATCATAAAAGGCGTGCACATTTAGCAGCCGCTTCTCTTATTAGCATTTCATCCCCATTAGCTTTTGCTAGCGATGATAAAAATGTGCATCAGCTGGATAAAATCACTGTTGTTAGTGAACAACAAGATGGCTATTACATTAAAGAATCTAGTAATGCCAAAATAACCACGCCTTTATTAGATACTGCACGTACCATCAATATTATTTCTAAAAAAGAAATTGATGAACGTGGTGCAACGTCTTTACAAGATATTCTACGCACGACCCCAGGTGTCACTTTAGGTGCCGGCGAAGGTGGTACACCTATGGGTGACCGTCCATTTATTCGTGGCTATGAGGCGAGTACTGACATTTTAATTGATGGTATGCGTGATTTTGCCCGTGGTTCGCACGAAGCATTTAATCTCGAAGCTGTCGAAGTGACTAAAGGACCAGGTTCTGTATATTCAGGTCGTGGCTCTACAGGCGGTACAATTAACCTTATTACTAAAAAACCTAAAGATCGTACTGAATCTGAAGTGACGTCTGAATATCAAAATTCAGGTAAGGGACAAACTAAATACCGCTTTACGACCGATAACAATGTGGTTTTAACTGATCATATTGCATTGCGTTTAAATGCGATGCTGGATCAAGGCGAAATTGCCCGCCGTGATGATGTTGATGTAGACCGTTGGGGGATTGCACCAACCATTACATTTGGCATGAATACCCCTACACGCCTCACCGTTGGCTACAGTCGTTTAGAGTTCAATGATACCCCAGATATGGGTTTACCATTTAGCAATGCTAAAAACCCTGATCGTAAGACCCCAATTGAAACTATGCCATTTGAGACTAACTTTGGCCGTCCAGACATCGATTTTAGAAACTATACATCTGAAAGTTTCGACTTAAGTCTGCAACATGATTTCAATGAAAAATTTAAACTAAATTTCGTTGCTCGTGATTTAGAAACTATCCAAGATTATTTCTTTACACGTTTAAGTTTTGGTTGTGCAGCCAGCAGTGGTACAGCATGTCAAACTGAAACCAATGGTTTAACTTATGAACGTAATGACCGTACGTCTTACCGTACCAGTCATGTCAATAGTGCACAAATTAATTTACAAGGTGAGTTCAATACTGGGCCGATTAAGCATAATTTGGTCACAGGAGTTGATTACAGCAAAGAGCGTATTGGTAATAAGGCAATGACGGTCACTGGAGCAGGTCGTGAGGTTACTGATTTCTATAACCCAACCAATCCAGCACACCCCAATTTTAACATTGACTATGGTAACCATGAAAAAGCTGGTGAAATTAAAAACTTAGGTGTTTACGTCACAGATACTATTGGTCTCAATGATAAATTGGACTTAAATCTTGGTATTCGTTTTGATGATTATGAATCAACTAACTTTAAAGATACTGTTTCCGACAACCTAGTGAGCTATCAAGTTGGTTCAATTTTCAAAATTACACCAAATGGTCGTTTATATGCTAACTATGCAACATCATTGAATCCTAGTGGTGATAACTTAGGTCAAGCTGGCGGTGCAGATGGTGTCGCAAGTGGTAACCGCTTAGCAGACAATATTGATCCTGAGAAAAGTCGTAGTATTGAAATCGGTACGAAGTGGGAATTGCTGGATCAACGCTTAGGCTTAAATGCAGCTCTATTTGAAACGCGTAAAACCAATGCCAGATCAACGGATCCACACGGCATCGTCACCATTGATGGCGAAAACAGTGTTCGTGGTATTGAATTGAGTGCAATAGGTAAACTTACACCACGTTGGAATATTTCCGCAGGTTATAGCTATTTAGATAGTGAGCTATTGGATGGGGGTTATGTGAATGCAGGAACAAGTGCTGCACCTAACTATGTGGCTAATCCCTCTAATGGCAACCAGTTAAAATTTATTGCTAAACACAATGCAAATTTGTGGACGACCTACCAATGGACGGACAAATTTACTTTAGGCGGTGGTGCAACTTACATGGGTAAACGCTTCGTTGATGATAGTAATGACTACTACCTACCCGATCACCTACGCTTAGATGCTTTTGCTAGTTATCAAGTTATGCCTGAATTTGGTCTGCAATTTAATGTCAACAATATTACCAATGAACGTATTTATGATGCGTCTCACGTGGGCGTTTTCTCAACAGTCGCACCAGGCCGTGCATTCTCTGTAAAAGGTACATATCGTTTTTAAAAACCTGTACTAAACTCACAAAAGGATGCTCATTTTAGGTTGAGCATCCTTTCTTCATACCACATCTCAAATTTTATATTGTTCAATACGTTCCAAACTTACGCTTTGCGCTGAAGATCACACTGCAAATCATTCATAATTAATTTCAATAAATAGCTTGTTTTTTAATCTAAATAATCAATATCTATTAAAATCAGTAAATTGTTTACATATTGTTACACTATTTCATCTTATATATAGATTATATATTATTAATCTATTGTCAAAATCAATAGTAAAAATAAATAAGAATTATTATTATTCGCAAACTAATTCACAACAACCGTTCGGGTTCGAAATGGCCTTCATCAAAACACGTAAGAAAATTGTTTCTTCTGCAATTGCTTCGTCTCTCTCTGTTATTGCAATGAATGCTGTTGCACAAGAACAAATCACTACACTTGATACAATTCATCAAGACGTGCAAACAGAACAAAAACAAAGCTTAAAAGTAGATAAATCAGCCAACACAAAATATGTTGCGCCATTACTTGATACACCAAAATCAGTATCAGTGATTTCTAAGCAATTAATTGAAGACACTCAAGTTACGACTTTAAGTGATGCTTTACGTAATGTTCCTGGTATTACACTAGGTGCAGGTGAAGGTGGCAACCCAAACGGTGACCGTCCATTTATTCGTGGTTATAGTTCTGAAAGTTCAATGTATGTCGATGGCGTACGTAGCGCAACTTCTCAAAACCGTGAAATGTTTGCCGTTGAGCAAGTTGAAGTCACTAAAGGTTCTGCATCTGCTCTTGGTGGTGCTGGTGCCGCTGGTGGTAGTGTCAATATGATTTCTAAAGTTGCTAAAAAAGGTGACTTTTTAGAAGGTTCTGTTGGTGCAGGTACAGATAACTACCAACGTATTACCTTAGATGGCAACAAAGACTTTGGTAATGGTATTGCTGCACGTGTTGCATTAATGGGCCACCACAACGAAAAAGCAGGTCAAGCTGATGGTGCTGAATACGCACGTGTTGGTATTGCACCAAGTATTACGTTTGGCTTAGACACCCCTACTCGTACAACTTTAAGCTACTACTACTTAAAATCTGATGATACGCCAGATTCAGGTGTACCGTATTGGACAGATGGTAAATCGGCAGGTAAACCGCTTAATGTAAAACAAGGTGTTTACTATGGCATGCTAAACCGTGATTTCCAAAAACAAGAAAATCACATTGGTACAGTTAAAATTGAACATGACCTAACGGATAATCTAACGCTGAGCAATACAGCAGTGTATAGCAAGTCTAAAAATGATTATCTATGGACACAGCCTGATGACTCTAAGGGTAACATTGCTCAAGATAAAGTATGGCGCCGTGTAAACTCGCGTATTACTGATACATCTACTTTTACAGACCAATTAGCGTTAACTGGTAAATTAAACACTGGTGCTCTTAAACATAGCTTTAATATTGGTGCTGAGTACTCAGATCAAGAATCTGATAAAGGTAACTACAACATTACCGACCCTCAATACCCTGGCCAAAATACAACCACAGGCTTCAATAGCAACTGTAAAGATATCAATACATGGTGTACTGATGCTTATAACCCAAATTCACGAGATCCATGGTTAGGTAGCATTAGTGCAAAAAAAGCAAATACAACCACAACAGCACAAACCACTTCAGTTTACCTTTTAGACAGCATCGAGTTTAGCCCTCAATGGTTATTAGATTTAGGTCTACGCTGGGATAAATTTGAATCTGAGCTGAAAGACAATACTACTGTAGCTACACCGTTAAAAAGTGATACAGACTTCTTCTCATACCAAGCTGGTTTAACCTTTAAGCCTGCACCAAATGGTAGTATTTATGCGAGCTTTGCAACTTCTGCAAACCCTGTAGGTATTGATGCTGGTGATGGTTCTGAATCAACAATTAGCACCAACATTAAAGATCTAGATCCAGAAGAAAGCCGTACTTTTGAAATTGGTACCAAATGGGATCTGTTAGATGACAAATTAAATCTAACAGCTGCAATTTTCCGTACCGAAAAACAAAATACACGTATCGCACTTGATTCAAATACATCAACAAATGGTGGTGCAAGTAAAGTTGATGGTATCGAACTTGGCCTAAACGGCAACATTACTGATAAATGGGCTGTTTCTGCGGGTTATACCTATCTTGATAGCGAATCGACCAAAAATGGTGTGAGCTGCCGTGGTACCAACTGTACAGACCAAACCATCTACAATGGCAACCAAATGCCAAACGTAGCGAAAAACTCAGCAACACTTTGGACAACTTACCAAGTGATGCCTCAGCTGACTTTAGGTGCTGGTGCAATCGCTATGGATAAAGTCTATGGTGACCTAGCGAACACTAAATATGTAAATGGTTATGTACGCTACGATGCAATGGCTCGTTATAATGTAAACAAAAATGTTGATTTACAATTGAACGTAAATAACCTTTCTGACAAACGTTACTTCACTAAAGCATACGCATCTCACTATGCAACAGAAGCTGAAGGCCGTAGTGCTGTTCTTTCTGTGAACTTCAAATACTAATCTGAAAAATAAAATCCTATAAAAATTTATGGGATTTAAAAAAGCCTCCGCAAAGGGGCTTTTTTTATTTATGCTTATCCTTAACCAACAAATTATATGCTAGGTACTTGCCATGCTGCTTCATGTTCCCAATGTTCTTTCTAAAGTACAAGTCCAATCCATTCGCCAAGCCATGGAACAAGACAATCAATGGGTATCAGGCAAAAAAACAGCAGGTGGACAAGCACAACTCATCAAAGACAACTTACAAATCAATACCAGTAGCGAGCTGTATCAAGAACTGAGTACATTTGTTCAACAGCAAATTCAAAGTAGTTTATTAGTACAATCCTTTGCGCTTCCTCAAGACATTCTCCCCCCGATGTTCAACCGCTATGAAAATACGGGGCATTACGGCAACCATGTTGATAATGCTGTACATTTTTATGCTGAAAAAAATAAATCGGTACGCACAGATGTCTCTATGACCGTCTTTCTATCTGAACCAGATGAATATGAAGGTGGCGAACTCATCATTGAAGATACTTACGGCGCACATGAGGTCAAACTCGATGCGGGCGATGCGATTGTGTATCCAGCTACCAGCCTGCACCGTGTGGAACCAGTGACACAAGGCGCACGGATTGCCGCCTTTACATGGGTACAAAGTATGGTGAAAGACGACTGGCAACGTGCGATGTTATTCAATTTGGATATGACCATTATTCAATTGCGCCAAAAGCTCGGCGACTGTGAAGAAACGGTGCAATTAACCAGTCATTATCACAACCTAATTCGTCAATGGGCGGTACTATGAGCCAAGCTATTTTGCCCCCACTGACCCAAATTCCACCATATCTACAGACTGTTGCAGACTATGAGCGTGAAACACCGCAGCATTTATCTGATATGGTTTGGCAATATCTGCAAGGCGGTGCAATGGATGAGGTGAATGTACGCTCAAATCTTTCAGAATTTGAAAACATTCAACTCCTCCCTCGCCTACTACAAGACCTGACCCACGGGCATACCGAATGTGAAATATTCGGGCAACGCTATGCGCACCCAATTTTTGTTGCACCGATTGGACACCAACAACAATTTCACCCCGAAGCTGAGGCCGCTACAGCACTCGCTGCAGAAGTTCTAGGTAGCAATATGGTCCTTAGCACCTTTAGCAATACAGACATGCGTGCGCTCAATGCCGATAATCCGCGCAAATGGTTTCAGCTTTATTGGCAAGGTGAACGTACCAAGTCACTTAACTTAGTAAAAATGGCCGAAGCACACAACTATAGCGCCATTGTGGTTACGGTAGACTCACCACACACGGGGATTCGTGACCGTGAGCGTCGCGTATTTTTCCATTTGCCTGAGGGTATGCAACATCCACATACCCCTGCACATATTCCACTTCCAGAATTACAAGACGGTGATCACCCTGTATTTCAAGGGTTAATGAAAATTGCTCCGACTTGGGAAGACATTGCTTGGTTGGTTCAACAAACCCACCTCCCTATTGTTTTAAAAGGCGTACTCAATCCAATGGATGCCAAACTGGCAATTCAGCACGGGGTACAAGGATTGATTGTATCGAATCATGGTGGCCGTGTTTTAGACACCAGTATTACACCACTAACAGCGCTCAAACTAATCAAGCAAGTCGTGCCTGCGGATTTCCCACTACTCTATGATGGTGGAATCCGTCGCGGTTCTGACGTATTTAAAGCGATTGCACTTGGTGCATCCGCAGTATTAGTCGGACGGCCTGTAATTTATGGTTTAGCGACTGCTGGGGCTTTAGGTGTGGCGCATGTGCTCAAAATATTGAAAGAAGAATTTGAAATTACCATGGCCTTAATGGGAACTGCCCGCATAGACGAGATTAATCAAGATTTTATTTTTCAAAAATAACCAATTTATAGATAATTTTTCTCTATAAATATGTTCTCATTGCAAAAATAGGAAAATATTTTCGGAATAAGTGGATTAATATTTATTTATAAATTTACATGATCTACGGTAAATCTAAGTCAACGTAATTTCACATGAAATTTTGATACTTTTGGCTAAATCTTCCGACTTCACACTTGTA
The DNA here is from genome assembly GCF_003664645.1 of Acinetobacter chengduensis. Taxonomy (GTDB): domain Bacteria; phylum Pseudomonadota; class Gammaproteobacteria; order Pseudomonadales; family Moraxellaceae; genus Acinetobacter; species Acinetobacter chengduensis. The sequence goes on from NZ_RCHC01000001.1 coordinate 140,993, forward strand.
AATTGATACCATAGACACAATCTATATTAGTAGTACCTAATGTTATCTACGCCCTAACATATAGTGGCTACGACAAGGAGTTACCTCATGATGTTGGCTGATCCAAGTAAAAAATATCGTCGCATGTATCAACGTGTTGACTTACCAGACCGTCAATGGCCGAATAACGAAATTACAAAAGCGCCAATTTGGATGAGTACCGACCTGCGTGACGGTAACCAAGCAATTTTTGAACCGATGAATATGGAACAAAAATTTAAAATGTTCCAAATGTTGGTGAAAATTGGTTTCAAACATATTGAAATCGGCTTCCCTTCTGCATCTCAAATCGATTTCGATTTCACCCGTAAATTGATTGAAGAAAACCATATTCCAGACGACGTTTACATCGAAGTTTTGGTTCAAGCACGTGATCATTTGATTCAACGTACCTTCGAATCTTTACAAGGTGCAAAACGCGCAATTGTGCATATCTATAACTCAAACTCTCCAACATTCCGCAATAAAGTGTTAAATGTGGACGTTGAGGGCGCGAAACAATTGGCCATCAATGCCGCAACCAAAGTGAAAGAATACGCAGCAAAACAACCTGAAACTGAATTCGTGTTCCAATACAGCCCAGAGTGTTTTACGGCAACTGAATTAGAAGTCGCTAAAGATGTTTGCGATGCTGTCACTGAAATTTGGGAAGCATCTCCAACAAATAAAGTGATTTTGAACTTACCTGCAACAGTTGAAGTCTCTGGTCCAAACGTCTACGCAGACCAAGTCGAATGGATGCACCGTAACATTCAGCGCCGTGATGGTGTGATTATTTCTGTTCACTGCCATAACGACCGTGGCTGTGGTATTGCAGCCTCTGAACTTGCCATTATGGCTGGTGCTGACCGCGTAGAAGGCTGTGTATTTGGGAATGGTGAACGTACAGGTAACGTCGATGTAGCAGCGATTGCATTGAATATGTATACCCAAGGTGTTGCACCAAACCTAGATTTTTCAAATATTAACGAAGTGATTGCAACTGTAGAAGAATGTACAGGCTTGCCAGTACACCCACGTCATCCTTATGCAGGTGACTTGGTGTTCACTGCATTCTCTGGATCGCACCAAGATGCAATCAAAAAAGGTTTCGAGTTCCAAAAGAACGAAGAAATTTGGGACATGCCGTACTTACCAATCGATCCAAAAGATTTAGGTCGTGACTATGATGCAGTGATTCGCGTGAACTCACAATCAGGTAAAGGTGGTATTGCTTACTTGTTAGAATCTAATTACAACGTGGTCTTGCCACGCCGTTTACAAATTGAATTCTCGCAAGTGGTACAACAAAAAACTGATGAAGATGGTACTGAGATTTCAGCACAAGCCATTTGGTCATTGTTTAAAGATACCTATGTCGCACCTGCAGATGCACATTATGTGGCTCAAAATTACCGCTTACATGACAATAACGGTAAGCAAGTGATTGAGCTAGATATTGAAGTGAATGGTGAAACGCAGCAATTACGCGGTGAAGGCAACGGCCCTATTTCTGCAATCTTGAATGCATTGCAATTACCAATTGATGTGTTGAACTATGAAGAACGGAGTATCAGCTCTGGCGCACATGCAAAAGCATTGGCATTAATTGAGCTTCAAGTGAAAGGTTCTGGTAAGGCTGCTTTTGGTGCAGGGGTACATGACAACATCGTGACTGCGTCAATCGAAGCGATTATTGCCAGCACCAACCGCTTAATTGATCAAGGTGTATTGAGCTTAGATCAAGTGATAGCTGCTACTGCTTAAGCGCTCATCATATATAGGCTAGGCTTAGACGATGTGTCGAGACCTAGCCTGTATATTTTTATCACATAAAACAATTTTAAAAGGATACCCCCAAGTGGTATCCTTTTAGTTATTGATCCTCAAGGTTTAAGGCGAACATTTACAGTGTCCTTTCCAGCTGACTCAGTGGGTTTAGTTACCCCACAAAAGTTCTCATTTGAAGAGCCTCTAGAGCTCGAATGCGGTCGAATTCTGCCCCGTTTTGAAATCATGGTTGAAACCTATGGCGAACTGAATGCAGATAAATCCAATGCGATTTTGATTTGTCATGCATTGTCAGGACATCATCATGCAGCAGGTTATCATCATGCAGATGATAAAAAAGCAGGATGGTGGGATTCATGTATCGGACCAGGTAAAGCCATTGATACATCAAAGTTTTTTGTTGTTTCTTTAAATAATATTGGTGGTTGTAATGGCTCTACAGGCCCAACATCACCAAACCCTGAAAATGAAAACCGTCCATACGGTCCAGACTTTCCACTGGTGACAGTGCGTGACTGGGTTAAAACTCAAGCCATGTTATCCGATCGTTTAGGCATCGATACGTGGGATGCTGTTGTGGGTGGCTCTCTAGGCGGTATGCAAGCGCTACAGTGGTCTGTCGACTTCCCAGATCGTTTACGCAAATGTGTGATTATTGCCAGCGCACCCAAACTGTCTGCACAAAACATTGCTTTTAACGAAGTCGCACGTCAGTCTATTTTATCTGACCCAGATTTCCATAATGGTCGCTATTTAGAAAATGACAGCTATCCAAAACGTGGGCTTATTTTAGCCCGTATGGTCGGTCATATTACTTATCTTTCAGAAGAAGCCATGAAGCAAAAATTTGGCCGTGACTTAAAGTCTGGCAAATTTATGTATGGTTTTGATGTCGAATTCCAAGTCGAAAGCTATTTGCGTTATCAAGGTGAGCAATTTAGCCGTAACTTTGATGCCAATACGTATTTAATTATGACTAAGGCATTGGATTACTTTGATCCTTCACGTGAATACGAACAGTCTTTAGTGAAGGCAATGGCCAATCCAAAATGCAAATTCTTGGTGGTTTCATTTACCACAGACTGGCGTTTCTCACCTTCGCGCTCACAAGAAATTGTAGATGCTTTAATTACAAATAATAAGCATGTCAGCTACTTAGATATTGATGCAGAACAGGGTCACGATTCCTTCTTATTCCCAATTCCGTTGTACGTAAAATCTTTACGTGCCTTCTTAGGTGGCGAACAACACCTCAAAGAAACCACTCTGGAGGCCGTATAATGCGTATCGATCAACAATTGGCAGAAAAGTGGATTAATCCAGGTTCTCGTGTACTTGATTTGGGTTGTGGCGATGGTGAACTGCTCGCGCACATGAGCAAAAAACACAATATTCGGGCATACGGCCTCGAAATTGATCAAGAAAAGATTGCAATTGCCGTCAGTCGCGGGTTAAATATCATCCAGCAGGACTTAAATTTAGGTTTAAGTCGCTTTGCCGACCAATCATTTGACTATGTGGTTATGGCACAGGCTTTGCAAGCTGTAGATGCACCAGATGTTTTATTACGTGACATGGTGCGTGTGGGGAAACAAGCCATTATTACATTTCCTAACTTTGCGCATTGGAAGACTCGTTCATTCCTTGCCTTAAAAGGAAAGATGCCTGTTTCAGAGGCTTTACCATATATGTGGTATAACACGCCTAATATTCATTTATGTACTTTCCGAGATTTTGAAGCACTCTGTGCAGAAAATAATATTCGGATTATTAACCGACTTGCCGTAAATGGGGATCAACAAGACAGTTTACTCAGTAAACATCTCCCTAATCTGTTTGGTGAAGTCGCAATATATCGAGTGAGCGCTCTATGAAAAAATTATTACTCAGCACGACGCTACTGGTTGGACTTTTTAGTATTCAAGCCCATGCAGACTATGTTGCTCCTGCCCCTTCTGTTGCGATGCAAGCTGCACAGTATTCAGTCATGGATATTCACAGCTTAGCCAAAGCGGCTAAAGCTGGCCAAGCAGGTGCACAATTTTACTTAGCGACCAAATACCAAAATGGTAAAGACGTTGCAAAAGACGAGCGTCAAGCTTTCGCTTGGTATAAAGCCGCTGCAGATCAAGGTATTTCTTCAGCACAGCTCAATGTAGGTCGTATGCTTGCAGATGGTATTGGCACCAAAAAAGATGAAGTTCTTGCGCGCCAATACTTTGAAAAAGCCGCTAGCCGTGGCGATAACCGTGCCAGCTTTAATTTAGCTGTGATGGAAGAGCAAAAGAAAAACTACATTGGTGCATACCAGTGGTATGAACTTTCTACCCGTGATGGCATGCTCGATAACAAAGTTATTTCTTTATCTGAAGGCAAAAAAACTGCTTTGGCAGCTAACCTTTCACCTGAACAAATTCGTCAAGCACGTGACCGTGCAGACAAATGGATTCAAGCGCAATAATTTCACTTGAATTGTAAAAAAGTGCCTTTCGGCACTTTTTTTATGTTCAATATTTCATTAACGCGCACGAGATAGATCTTTGCGCATTTGAATAAAACGCAAACCGCTGGCTTCAATTACAGATGACACCGTATAAAAACCAAATGCTTCATACACTCCCTGTGCGTCACAGCTGGAGTTGACACTTATATGTTCATTACCCTGTGCCAGCATAGAGGCTTCTGCATACTGCCATAAAAGACGACCTAGGCCCTGCCGAAGAAAAGATTGTGCCGTAAAAAAGTGAATCAGATGCCCAGCTGAATTAAATGCAATCACAGCACGAATATGCTGATCAGGTGCATAAACATAGTAATGCACAGTCGCATGATTAAGTAATGCCTCTATTACGGGTTGCTGAAGTTTTTGCGCTCCCTGCTCATTAAGCACAAACTGTGGAATATACGGCGCAATCAACGCTGCTATTTGTACTGCATCCTCATGCACAGCCAAACGAATATTCTTTAACTTTTCTGCTCTATTCATTTTATTGCTCTTTTCTTTAACTTTTTCACTCAAATCTACCATGCAGATTCAATCCCTTCGCGCATGAGAAATACGCTAAAATAATGCATTATTTTTCTATCCATGAGCACAATACAATGTCTGCTACTGATTGGCTATCTCAAGGCACACTGGTTCTCGCAAGCAATAACAAAGGTAAAATTGCAGAATTTGAAAAAATGTTTGCCGAATTAAACCTACCCGTGGACGTGGTTGCTCAAGGTCAACTCAATATTGAAGATGCTATCGAAGACGGTTTAAGTTTTATTGAAAATGCCATTATTAAGGCACGTCATGCTTCACGTATTTCCGGTAAACCGGCGATTGCAGATGATTCAGGTATTTGTGTGCCAGCATTAGGTGGTGCACCTGGTATCTATTCAGCGCGTTATGCGGGTGAACATGGTAATGATGCAGCTAACAATACAAAGCTTTTGGCAGAGTTAAAACCACTGCGCCAAGAAGGTAAAACCATTGAAGGCATGTTTGTGTGCGTATTGGCTTTGGTCCAGCATGCAGAAGATCCATTACCACAAATCTTCCAAGGAATTTGGACAGGTGAAATTTTAGAGCAAGCCCAAGGCGAAAATGGTTTTGGCTATGATCCGTTGTTTTGGTTACCAGAACTCAATGTTGCTAGTGCTGAACTGAGTAAAGAAGAAAAAAATAAAATTAGCCATCGTGGTCAAGCAATGCGCTTATTTAAAGCCAGCCTTGCACAATAAAAGTAAAGCCAAAAAACTCCCTGCTGCCAGGGAGTTTTTGTTTTTGATGAAAACTACGCTTAGCGCTAGTCATCAAAGCTGTTGTGCCATAAGACCAATCTTCTCACGTCTAAATTTGCTTAAAATAAATTGGGTAAACACACATGCAGTGTTAAGCCGTAAATTGAAATAATCCCAGCACTGATAATCGTGCCAGACGCAATATATTTTGCAGAATGCCCAGTTCCTTGATAATGCGTTTCCAAGGCCACAATATTGGCGGCTGGAGGCAAACAAAAAAACATAAAAATGACAGCATAAATGAATAGATGATGTGGAATTGGTAACAGCAAATAAGCCCCTATGCAAATCAACACAGCTAAGCACATACGGGCAATCATTATGATAAGACTACGTTGTAAATCACGCCAACCAATTCGAACCTTGCTTAGCCACATGCCCAGTACACACATCCCTGCAAAAGTGACCAATATTTTATTCATTTGATAAACCCACTGCACCATTGGATGGTATTCGTATGCGCTCAAATCCCAAATAGAAAGTATGGCAACAATACTTAAAGCAATAACAGGTGGTGAAATCAGCACTTTTTTTAGAATAAAACTAACTTCTTTGGGAGCATCACTCACGGCCATGATGGCGCAAATATTACCAAACAGTGAGCCACCAATATAAAGTGCAACAATGGTACTGCTGGCATTGGGCCCAAAAATGGCTAAGGCAAAAGGAAAGCCCAGCCATGCCCCATTTAAATAGCTAAAACACAATGCACGTAGCTTGTCGCGTTGTAGCGCATAAAACACGGCAAAGAAAATAATTGAACTCACAAAGCTCAAACCAATCAACCAGATACTTCCGGGTTTATAAAACACCATGTTGTATACGATTAGTGCTGGTATGAACAATTTTGCCAGTGAGGCTGCCAATAATGCTCGTATGGCGTAGAGTCGATTTACGCCCCAGTAGCCCACTAGAAATGACAGCAGTGGCAGTATAAGCACCATAAATCAGCTATTTAAATCGGTCTAAAACCCTATGCTAGCACAAACATTCCATCGTGCTGCGCTTATCCAGCCTATCTCTCTCATTCGCGTCCGCGCTGTTTCTTTGAACTGAAACCCAACTGTCACATCTTTGTCATGCAGAACTGTTGCAATGTTTAAAAATTATATGAGGAAGAAGAAATGGCTGGATTATCAATTTGGCATGTACTGATATTTGCTATTGTCGTGATTTTATTATTTGGTACATCTAAATTAAAAAACCTAGGTAAAGACGTCGGCGGTGCAGTGAAAGACTTTAAAAAATCGGTCCGTGATGATGAAGCCGAACAGTCTAAACTACAAGAACCACGCACGATTGATGCCCAAGTTAAAACGACTGAAAGTTCTATCAAAAGCTAAGAGAAATTCACTATGCTCAATATTGGATTCACTGAGCTACTGTGCTTTGCCATTATTGCGCTTTTGGTTTTAGGCCCAGAAAAGCTTCCTGAAGGTGCGCGTTTTGCCGCCAAATGGTACGGCAAAATAAAGCGCTTTATTAGCAATGTGCAAAATGAGATTGATCAAGAATTAAAACTGTCTGAGTTTCGAGCCGAAGTGCAAAAAGAAATCGAACGCATGACTGAGTTAGAAAAACGCATGCAACAACAAATTGATGCACTGCGACAAAACACCAACACCTCAGCCTTAGCTCAACAGACTCATCCCACGATTCAATCTACACCATATCACCTGCTCAACACACAGATTCCGAGTCCTTATTCACGTTTACATCTGCAACAGCATTTTAAAGCCTTAGTTCAGATGCTTGAGGCTCAAACCACTGCCATTGAATTGAAGATTGCTGTATGAACGAATTGCCCGCGACCTCAGTGAAAACTGAACACGAACAACTGGATCAAATGCCAGTCATGCAGCATTTAATTATTCTGCGCAAATATCTCTTTAAAATAGTGGCAGTCACACTTTTTTTATTTTTTTGTTTATTGCCCTTTCGCAATTTTACATATCAATTGATGTCTGAGCCTTTGCGTCAACAACTGCCTGCATCATCGACCATGATTGCAACTGATGTCACCGCAACATTTATGGCACCATTTAAATTGAATTTATTTGTGGCACTCATGTTGGCCATGCCCTTTATTATTTATCAATTGTGGTCTTTTGTTCGCCCTGCACTCTATGAAAAAGAACGGCATTTAGCTATGCCCTTATTAATTGGCAGTATTGCTTTATTTTATCTGGGCATTGCCTTTGCCTATTTCATTACCTTACCTGCAATTTTGCATTTTTTTATCAGTGTTTCACCTGAGTCGGTCGCACCCATGACCGACATTAATAGCTACTTAAGTTTCTGTTTAAAGCTGTTTTTGGTGTTTGGTCTCACCTTTGAAATTCCAATTATTACTTTGGTCCTGATATTAATTGGTGTGGTCAGCACACAAAGTTTAGTGGAAAAACGACGCTTTATTGTGGTGGGCTGTTTCTTTGTGGCAATGTTTGCGACACCGCCCGATGCGCTCTCGATGGTCATGTTGGCCGTGCCGATGTGGATGCTTTTTGAGCTTGGGCTTTTATTGGGTAAATTCCTAGAAAAACCGCAAAGTACAAACTCATAATCCGTGCACTTACACGTTTTAATATTCAATTTATCTTGGCTGAATACGCTCTTTATTTAAAGGGCGTATTTTTTTATCTTCAGCACTCATCTTTAAACTGTCTTCATTTGGTCAAAAAACTGTCATTTCCCCTTTCTACAATCATAAGCGATTTATAGACCGACTTTTATTTAAAAAAACATTGTTTACGGACGTACTATGACAGCCAATACACAACAGCCAAGCCGCCGTGATTTATTAAAATGGTTTGCAGGGATTCCCTTTTTACCTTTGGGTGCAATGAGCACAGCAGCAGCCCTATCAGGCTGTAACAGCAGTGATGACAGCACAGTGGTAACTCCACCTGTTAAACCTGCGAATTTGAAGTCAGCGACATTTATTAAAATGGATGCGCCAACCACAACAGCAGAACGTGCAAAAACAACAGTAGGTTCAAAGCTCAAAATTGAGTGGGATGATGCAACCTCTTCTGAATATAAATTGGGCTATGAAAGCTTTTTTGAAACGGGTGCTAAAGTCCCTAAATGGGGTGGCGGTGAAATTATTGCCGGTGGCTACTTTGATGCCAAAGGTCAGCCAATTATGGATGTCTCAGTACCTACATCTCCACGCCAATATTTTTCAGACTGTCCAGATGGTTCATCTTTAATTCAATTGGCAGATGCAAAAGTTGATGGTGTGAGTAATCCTGTATTCCACGTAGTGCAGTTTGAATATGCAACACAAAACCAAGCTGGCAAAAGTGAATACGGCAACCTGCCATCCCCAATTGCAATTTTGACTTTAGATCAAGACCAAAAAACGGGTCATTTAGCACTGAAAAAGTACTATAACGTCGATACCTCATCAGTACATGGTTTATGGATTACCTGTGGCGCAAGCATGTCGCCGTGGAATACGCATTTATCGAGCGAAGAATATGAGCCCGATGCTTTCGAACAAGACATTGGTGGTCCAAGTCCAAAAGGAATTGGTAAAAACTTCTTTGGTGATGAAACAGCAGCCAAGCCTTATAACTATGGTCACTTGCCTGAAGTCATTGTGAACAAAGACGGTAGCGGTACAATCATTAAACATTACTGCCTAGGCCGTATTTCACATGAACTTGTGCACGTAATGCCTGATAACCGTACTGTGATTATGGGTGATGACTACACCAATGGCGGTTTCTTCATGTTTATTGCAGACAAAGAAAAAGACCTGTCTGCTGGTACATTATATGTCGCTAAGTACACCTCTGTTTTAACCGAAACGACCACGGCACAAATCAAGTGGATTGAACTCGGCCACGCAACCAGTAAAGAAATTAAAGATATGGTGAATGTACAGAACATTCAACCAAGCGACATTATGGAAAGCTATCTTGATACTGACACCAACAAACCTGCGGATCTCAGTAGCTTTACCCCGATTATTTTAGCCAAGAAAAAGCTTTGGGTAAAAGTCAAACCAGGCATGGAAAAAGCAGCTGCCTTCTTAGAAACACATCGTTATGCCGCATTAAAAGGCGCAAGTATGGCCTTTACCAAAATGGAAGGCACAACAATCAACATCAAAGATAAAGTCGCTTATTCAGCATTGGCCAATATCCAAGATTCAATGATTAAAGATGATGCTTCATGGGTTGCAGCGCATAATGTATCGTTCACTAGTAAAATTACAGCAGGCGGTGTGCTAGCTCATGACCTTGCTGCTGCACAATACACTTTGGCTGGTCAGCCGATGAATAGTGAATGGGTACCGTATCAATCAAAAATGCTCTTAATTGGCGAAGATATTAAAGTGGACAGCTTAGGTAACACAGCAAATCCAGATAAAATTGCCAGCCCTGACAATTTAAAATTCTCTGAAACACTGCGTACGCTGTTTATTGGTGAAGATAGTGGCAACCATCCGAATAACTTCTTATGGGCCTACAATGTTGATACCAAAGTAGCACCCGTGCGCTTACTTTCAACACCAGCAGGTGCTGAATCTACAGGTTTACATGCGGTCGATTCTGTCAATGGTTGGACGTACATTATGAGTAATTTCCAGCACGCTGGTGATATGAAGAGTTTATCTGCAGAGCTTAAAGCAGCCACTTTAGCCAATTACAACAATGGTTTTAGTGCAAGCGTAGGTTACTTAACTGCTGATTTAATTATGCCATCGGTACAAAAGAAATAAGTCGAAGAATCATGAATTCCTAAGTCGAATAGATACAAAAAAATGCCAGCTTAAGCTGGCATTTTTCATTACTGTTTTTATTATTTCAGCGCTAGCATTATCTCATTCATCTGTCCTTTCTGTTCCCCCTGCTGTGTTTTCTCCAGCCAGCGCCAGCGTTGATGATGCAAAGTTAAATAATTTGAACAACGCGTGCCATAAACTGGACTTTGAATAAATGTAGACGATAACAATGCTTCCATCTCAGGTTGAATGCCTGTATTGGGGAGTTGCTCAAGCACAACTTTACGTTCATCTTCTAAAATATCCCACACCGCATACTCAATATCCTCAGATGGAACCTGTGGCTGTTGTAACATAGGAAGTAATTCTTGGGTAAAGCGTTTACGTAAATGTCGTGTTTTCACCCAATCTTCCGACATCAACCCATTAGAAACTACATATACCCCTTTGGCTAAAACTTGTGGTGCTTCGCCTCGGTTACTCATATAAACAGCTTGCTGAGTATCTCCCAAAAACAAATTAAAGCCAGCATAGTCACACTGACGCTTTTCTAAAGCTTGTGCAAAGCGAATTGGGGTTTCATTAGAGGCCAGAAATGTTTGTATAAGATGACCACGTGAGGTCGTATATTGAGTTTTGTCTGTGCCATCTCTGAAGTTGGTAATAATGGCCCAGCGTCCTGTTGCGGTCACACCCATCCATGTACCACCCGATTGCAGGTCTTGTCCTGCAATAATGTCGCTGTTTGGCCATACATGTAATGGTGCGGTAGGACGATGGTAAAATTCATCGCGATTGGAAATTAAACAGAGTGGCAAATCATCCAATACTTGCCAAGCAAAGGCCACAATACACATAGTCAAAGTTCATTATCTTTACACATTGAATATACAACATATTTCTATAGATTCCGTTAAAATCTGTGCAAAACAAAATGCTAAGGAGCAGCAATGCTGACCTACCCAAATATCGACCCAGTGGCCGTGTCGCTGGGCCCATTACAAGTCCATTGGTATGGACTGATGTATTTATTGGCCTTTTTATTTGCTTGGGGCCTTGCCACTCATCGTGCTAAACAACGTGATGGTTGGACTTCAGATATGGTGTCTGATCTGATCTTTTACGGCGCACTCGGTGTTGTTGTAGGTGGCCGTGTAGGTTATGTCTTCTTTTATGGTTTTGATCAGTTTCTTGCGAATCCACTTTGGCTGTTCCAAGTCTGGACAGGAGGCATGAGCTTTCATGGTGGCTTCTTGGGCGTAATGGTGGCCATGCTCCTTTGGTGCAAAAAGTACAAAATGACATGGTTCCAAACCCTCGACTTTATTGCGCCCTGCGTGCCGACAGGTCTGATGTTTGGCCGTATTGGCAACTTTATTGGCGGTGAACTCTATGGTCGCCCAGTACATGATCCAAACTTTGCTTTGGGCATGATCTTTCCAACAGATCCATTACAGTTAGTGCGTCATCCTTCACAACTGTATCAAGCGCTTTGTGAAGGTCTAATTTTATTCATCGTGCTTTGGTGGTTTAGCTCTAAGCCACGCCCACGCTTTGCTGTTTCTGCACTATTTCTGATTGGCTATGGTATTGCACGCTTTGTGGTCGAGTTCTTCCGTGAACCTGATAATGGCCAACTCTTTATTGGCTGGATGAGCAAAGGACAATTCCTGACTGTACCAATGATTCTGATTGGCCTATGGATGCTGTGGTATGCCTACCAGAAAAAAATCTATGATTGGGGTCCACTCAAAAATAAATAACATCATGATTTAGCATTTTAGCGGAGCCTCAGCTCCGCTTTTTTGTACTGCATTTTTAAGCACATTTTATGCTACAGTCTTAGTCTTTCTATCAATAGACATACGACAACATGCTTGAGTTTTGGTTTAATCCACAAATTTCGGTGGTCAAAAAATTCCTGATCTTTGCCCTCATTGCCATAGCCACTGCTGTGCTTTATTGGATGGAACCGCTCAAACTTGATGCCATTTTAATGTTCTTGGGCACAGGCATTATTTTTCTGATTTGTCGCTATTGTAAAATTCACTTCGCCAGTAAAAACCCAACGGGTTTGTTGTACCGTGTACTGACCTGGATTCCGATTGCACTGTTATTAGCACTCATTTTTATGCACATGAAAGATGGTGAAATTTTAATTCCAGGCGCACAAGGGATTGGCTTTATGGCTTTGGCGATCTGCATTTTTTCACCGCTATCGCTACTGAATCAGCATTCATCTGCTGAAAAGGGATAAATACCATGCTGGATTTTTGGTATTCCGACCGCTGTAGCCGAGAAATGAAACTAGGAGCATGTGTCGTCACCTGTTTAATCATTTATGCATGCTCATCCTTTGAAAGATTAAGTACCACCTTAACCTTATTTTGCTTAGCCACAGGAGCAGGTCTTCATTTTATAAGAATATTAAAAAATAAACTCACAGCAAATCATCCTTATGCCGAAGGCTTTCACATTCTATTTTTTGTATTGCCTATCATTTGCATGCTCGCAGTTATCACTAACCTACCAGACAATCACAAACTGCTCAGCGCAGTACAAGCGCTCGGCTTTGGCTTACTCGGTATATTTATAACATCTATCTATGCAAACCGCGCCAAACGCTTCGATTAGCGTGACACGGTGAAATAAGAGACTTGATAAAGTTTGCGGAACTACTGAGATTATTTTATTTGTTTAAACGGTAGTATTCATAACGTACATTTGGATCTTTATACACGGCATAACCACTTTGCTGAAAATCAGATACCCAATTTGAGCCTGTATAGGCTGCAATATGCCCATACACATGCTTTTGAGTGCGATTAATAATATAAATATCGCCTTTTTTCGGACGGTCAAAAGACTGATTAATCCGCTCATAGCCAATTTTTTGTAAGGTATTGCCCCAATCTGCTGCCGCCACAGGATGGTTATTAAATTTAGCACCCGCAGACTCTAAAGCAATACGGACACTCTTGGCGCATTTTTGCGAGCTGGTTTGTGCTGTCACACCACGAAGCTTTTGCGCAAATTTATCGATATCAATACGCTGACCGTTGTTCGCACCAAAAATTCTACGTGGGGCATCTTCTTGTACATTTACACGGCTGTTATTACGACTAGAACGTTTCGTAGCTTGTTGGGATCGGATCACAATTTCTGCTTTGACTGGGCCATTTATACTTTGTAAGTCAACGCCTTGATCATAAACCATCTGAAACAACAACCTCTTTTTCAATCCGCATTGATTGAATTTAATGCCCTAAACAGCGGCCGATACTACGCCCCTAAACTTAAAATATCATGCCCAAAATGTAAGAAAATTTAAGAAAAGGACTTTACCATTCACTATTTGGATGGTTTTTAATCAATTAAAAATTTAAAACTTTCAGCAACTACAATGCCAAACGATAATATTCATATTGAACACCATCATCTTTATACACGTCATAACTTTTTTGCTTAAAATCCGACACCCACTCTGAACCCGTAAAGCCCGCAATATGGCCATACACATGTTTAGAGGTACGATGAATGATATAAATATCCCCCTCTTGTGGTCGGTCAAACTCAGGTTGAATATGCTTATAGCCTAGCTTCATTAAGGTATCGCCCCAATCAGATGCTGCTATAGGATGAGCACCAATAACCGCTCCAGCACTTTCTAGAGCAATTCGAATACTACGCGCACAGCGCTGTGAACTGACATGAGATTTAATGCTATCTAATTTTTGAATAAATTTTTCAACTTCAATTCTAGAAGCATTTTCCATATTAAAAGTGTTAAATACATCACGGTTTTTTAAATACTCCGCCGTTAAATTTGAATTCACTTTAGGGTCTAGACTCGCCCGCTGAGAATATTGATTTGTGTTTTGCACTATTTCCTGTGCTTGTGCCTGAGTATAAGTATTATGTATTTCAATGTATTGGCTATCAACTAACATCCGTTGTCCTCAATGACTCATTTTAAGCTTGCAGTCCTTTGCAAAAGACCAGACTATTTTTCATGCAGACGATAGTAAAAACCCAAACTTAAATCTTCTTTATAAATTTGTAAGTACGCGACATAAAGTTCATCTCAAAACGTAACAAATTGCAAAAACAGTACCCTGTTCACAATAGTTTGCTCAGCACCGAAAACAGGCTAAAATACCCCGCAAAATTTATTTAGATGATGAGAGCGATATGCGCCAATACCTCGACCTTTTACAGCACATTCTCGACAACGGTGGCGATAAAGGCGACCGTACAGGTACGGGAACGCGTTCTGTATTTGGTCATCAAATGCGCTTTGACCTTTCAAAAGGCTTTCCTTTACTCACCACAAAAAAAGTGCACTTTCGCTCGATTGTGATTGAACTACTGTGGTTTCTTAAAGGCGATACCAATGTTCAATACTTAAAAGACCACAAAGTGAGTATCTGGGATGAATGGGCAACAGCAGAGCAAACTGCGCGTTTTGGTCGCCCTGAAGGTGAGCTAGGGCCTGTATATGGTCATCAATGGCGTAACTTTGGCGCGACTCAAAATGCCGATGGTTCATTTAATGCTGATGGTTTTGACCAAATTAAATGGCTCATTAATGAGATTAAAACCAATCCAAACTCACGCCGCCTTATTGTTTCTGGCTGGAACCCAAATGAAGCTGGTCATGTTGCATTGCCTCCGTGCCACACCTTGTTCCAGTTTTTTGTACAAGATGGCAAATTATCTTGCCAGCTTTACCAGCGTAGTGCTGATGTATTTTTGGGCGTACCTTTTAATATTGCCAGCTATGCGCTTCTCACTCACATGATTGCGCAAGTGTGTGGGCTCGGCGTGGGCGATTTCGTTTGGACAGGTGGTGATACGCACCTTTATACCAACCACTTTGAGCAAGCAAAATTACAACTTAGCCGTGAGCCAATGACACTATGTCAGCTCAAACTTAATCCAGAGATTAAAGACTTATTCGACTTCAAATTTGAAGATATCGAAATCGTTGGATACGAATCTCATCCTGGTATTAAAGCGCCAGTTGCAGTCTAAACCGACTGAATTGCACAAAAATCAAAATCCTGCTTTGCGAAAAGCGGGATTTTGCATTTTAATAGGGTCAATTTTTATTGTGTTTGAGTAGTTCGCTATGGCGTTCCAAAATTTAGAAGTTGTTCATGTAGTCGCAATGGACCAACAACACTGTATTGGCAAAGGCAATGAGCTACCTTGGCATATCTCTGCTGACCTTAAACACTTTAAAGAAATTACCCAAGGTGGTGTTGTACTGATGGGCCGTAAAACTTTAGAGTCTATGGGACGCACTCTGCCCAAGCGCGTGAACTGGGTAATTACCCGTGACAACAACTGGCAATTTGAAGGCACTAAAGTTGCTTATAGTATTGAAGATGCCCTAAAACAGGCGGTTTCCGATGTAAAAGCATCAGAAAAACCGAATACGATTTTTATTATTGGTGGCGGTGAAATCTTTAAACAAACCTTAGAGATTGCTGATCGCTTAGAGCTCACGCATGTGGAACTTGATGTGCAAGGCGATGCCCACTATCCAGCCATTCCATCTAGCTTCCAAAAAGTTGCCTCTGAACAACATATTGACGACAAAACTGGGATTGCTTTTGAGTTCGCAACTTACCAAAAATAAAGGTAAATTATTGCAACAAAGCATGGACTTATGCAGCAGCCTTCTCAACCCAATACCGCTATGAAATCTATTGCACTGAAACTCTTACATGGAGTTTTTAGCTTATTTGTGGTACTGAGTTCAGCTTGGCTCTGTATGGCCATTTGGATACAGCAACCTATTAATCACATTGTTAGCTATGCGATTATCGGTATTTGGATTGCCTTTGCGCTCAGTATCTTAGGCATCTATTTTTCATACGTATTCAGTCGGCGCAAAGATATACTAATTTACTGTCTGGCCTTTTTGTTTGCCTTAATTTGGTACTTTAGCCTACCAGCACGACAAGACCGTGACTGGAACCCTGAAGTGGCTAAAATGCTGAACTACGAAAAACATGGTGACCAAATTACCCTACATAATGTCCGTAATTTTGATTGGCATGCTGATGGGAGTTATACCGAACGCTGGGAAACACGCCACTATAATCTGAACGAGATCACTGGCGTCAATATCATTACCTCTTATTGGATGGGGCCTCAAATTGCGCATACCTTGGTTAGCTTTGACTTTGCCCACAGCGCACCACTCACCTTCTCCATTGAAATTCGTAAAGAAAAAACTGAAGACTTTTCTGCAATAGGTGGCTTCTTCCGTCAGTTTGAGGTTAGCCTGATTGCAGCAGATGAAAAAGATATTATTTATACACGTAGTAATGTGCGTGGCGAACAGGTGTATTTTTTTCCCATCAAAATGGGCATGGCTGAACGTAAAGCATTATTTGAAGAATACCTGTCTAAGTCCGATGACTTAGCTGAACATGCCAAGTGGTATAACACCCTCACCAGTAACTGCACCACGCTGGTATTTGACATGGTGCAAGCCGTCAGCAAAAAACAACTGCCTGTAGACTACCGCCTACTCGCTTCTGGCTACCTCCCAAACTATCTGTATGACTTAAATGCCATTTCCCATCAATGGTCTATACAAACATGGTATCAGCGCGCGCACGTGAATCCACGCGTATCTAACAAGCAATATTTAAGCAGTGAACAATATTCTAAACTGCTCCGTCAAGGTTTACCTCTTCATACCCATAACGCACCAAGCGAGCTATAAAACAAACCTACAAATTGTAATAGAGTTATTTTTAAATATTTGTTTATATAGAGATAAGCCTATTACAAAAGAGTATAACCCCATGCTAAAACAGCTCGTTCTTATAACTGCTTTGGGTACTGCAGCAATTCTTTCTGGATGTGAAAGCATGCCATCATCTTCGGCAACATCAACACAGAATCCACAGTTACTCCAAAATCGTACTTGGGTTGCCACTCATATTGGCAACACAGCCATTCAAACCTCACCTCAAGCGCGTAATATTCCGAGCATTCAATTTGATGAAGCAACTAAGCGTGTTTCTGGTGCTGATGGCTGTAACCGCATTATGGGAAGCTATAGCGTGAACCGCGATACACTACAACTAAGCCAAATGGCAGGTACGCGTATGGCCTGCCTCAATAACAATAATATTGACCGTGACTTTAATGATGCTTTGGCTAAAGTTACTCATTACAAAACCATTGGTAAAACACTGCAACTACTCGACCGTTATGGCAACCCCGTTTTAAAATTTGAATCGGCAGTACAACCTCGCTAAATCATTACCATCAGCCTGCATCTGCAGGCTTTTTAATGCGATTTGGCACAGTAGCATTGTAGCTTTGAAAATTGCCCCGATATAAAAATACAATTCAGACATTAATTAGGTTTAACTTATGCAAAAAGCATTATTTGGTGGAGGTTGCTTCTGGTGTACAGAGGCTGTATTTCTACAATTACGTGGTGTTCATGCTGTAACAAGTGGCTACGCTGGTGGCATAAGCCAAAATCCTAGCTATGAAGATATTTGTACAGGAACAACGCAACATGCAGAAGTCATTTTGATTGATTTTGATGAATCGCTGATTAGTTTTTCCCAATTGCTTGATGTGTTTTTTGGAACCCATGATGCAACGACACTCAACCGTCAAGGCAATGACATTGGAACTCAATATCGTTCTGTAATTTACTTTATGGATGATGCACAAAAGGCGCAGGCCATTGAAGCAATAAATTCATTAAAATCCGAAGGATTAAATATTGTGACTGAGCTCAGCCCTTGCCCTGAGTTTTATCCAGCTGAAGACTATCATCAAAACTTTTTTGCCCGTAACCCAACCCAAGGTTACTGCAATTTTGCTATTCCACCGAAATTAGTAAAATTACAAAGCAAATTTAAAGACTTAATGAAATAGTTGATTGCATAGCGGTTTGAATCTCATGCTATTGATCCAAACCAGAAGCATAAAAAAAGCAACCTATTGGTTGCTTTTTTATGCTTAACAGCAGATTAATTATCTGTTGCAAAGGCAATATCACTGAGTCCGGCTCCACTCGCACGTGACATTACTTGCGCAACAGTATCATAACGCGATTCTTTATCTGCTTTGAGTACAATCGTCGGCTTACGTTCAGCCTGACTTGCTGTATTAAAGCGTGTTTCCAGCTCTTCAATTGATACAACATTGCCATTCCATGCAATATCACCATTCGCATTAATGCTAATTGTGACATTTTCTGGTGGCAGATCAATAACTTCAGCAGTAGTTTGTGGCAAGGTTAATGGAATTGATGGGTTGGCAACGGTCGCTGTCACCAAAAAGATGATCATCAATACCAGCATAATATCGATGAGCGGAATGAGGTTCATCTCATTCATGCCTGCATCGTTGTCTTCACCCAATTGAAAAGCCATTAAGCTTGACCTCCAACTAAACCTTCTTGCGCAGGTGCTACTTCAGTCTTTTTTACAGATTCTTGCTGTAACATGGTATCAATTAATAAGCCATGCGCTTGATCTTGTAACTCATTGGTTAGCGTACGGTTGAAACGCACACAAATGTTATAAGCCAATACCGCAGGAATTGCGACTGCCAAACCTAAACCAGTCATGATCAGCGCTTCACCTACGGGTGTAGCCACTTGTGCTAAACCTGCTTGACCGCTCTTACCTACAGCAACCAAAGCATGGAAAATACCCCACACTGTACCAAACAAACCTACGAATGGTGCAAGTGATGCGATCGTACCTAGTACAGAAACGCCTTTTTCTGCATTGGCTTTTTCTACTGCAATTTGACGAAGCAATGCTTGCTCAGCCACAGCTTTACGTTGGTCAAAATTCAGCGGTGCAAATTTTGCTTTTAATGCTGTTAAAGCATCAGAAAGATGAGCATAAGCTACTTGTTTCAGCTGACGTGTACCCATAATACGTAAAACGAAAATAGTCCATGTCGCAATCGACATTGCCAACAACACAAAGTACAGCGTTTTGCTGACTGCATCTGCATGTTGCCAATAAACTGAAAAGTTCATACTCGAACTCCTAATGGGTTAGCCGGTTATTTAAGTTGAAAATCGAATGGTTGTTCCACACGTGTTGGATATGCCACACCATTTTCAATATATTTGGTGAGTTGAGCCCGTTTAACTGCCGCCGTTACTTTACGGTTTACAGCTGGGCTACAGCTCGAATTCCTCGCATCTGCAGAAATGACTTTACCTTGTTCATTGGCTGAAATAGCAACCACTAATGAACATGAGTCTTTTAACTCCCCGCCCTCAAAGCTCACTTTCGGTGAACGTAACCATGATACACCGCCACCTAAAGAAACACTTTTTGGTGCAGGTGGAGATGGCGGTGCTGGAGGCGCAGGCGGTGCCGGAGGCGCAACTGGAGCAGGCGTAGGTACAGGTGTTTTTGTTTCTGACACGACTGTGCTAACGACTGGCGTTGGCTTCACTGGAGTTTCTACTGGTTTTACAACTGGTTTTGGTGTTTCAGCCTTTTTCACCTGTTGTACTTTTTCAACTTTTTTTGGCGGTGGTGGTAAAGGCTTGTCTACAATTTTAACTTCTTTCGGCTTTGGCGGCTCTTTTTTAGGCTCTGGCTTCGGCTTAGGAGGCAACGGTTTAGGTGCTTCCTGAAGTTTCACAAAACGGACTTTTAACGGTTCTTTATCAATGGGTTTTAATTCTGGGGTTTTCATTTGACCCACAGCCCACAACACTCCTGCGTGCCCAATAACCACTGCAACAAGCGCAGTAAGGACTTTCTTTTTCATCGCATTCGGATCTGGCATCATCGGAGTAGAAGAAGGAGTCATTAAAATCAATATACCTTAAACAAGTGACTGCGCTTAAAATGAAAATTGCAATCAAACTCATCGGTTCGAACAATTAAAGTGGCATAATGATAAATGAGAAGTGTTTTCATTTGCAACTATTAATTCGGTTATTTTTATGGCTTTTTTGAATAATGAATAAGCTCAAAACAAAAAAGGCATACTTAAAGTATGCCTTTTTTAAACGCTATATTCAAAGCATTATTGGAATACAACTGTTTTATTGCCATGCACAATAATACGATCTTCCAAGTGCCATTTTACAGCGCGTGCAAGTACATTTCGCTCAACATCTTGACCTAATTCACGTAGTTGCTCTACGGTAAAGTCATGATTCACACGCTCAACATCTTGCTCGATGATTGGACCTTGGTCCAAATCAGCAGTCACATAATGTGCTGTTGCACCAATTAATTTCACACCTTTTTCATACGCTTGTTTGTATGGGTTTGCGCCCACAAATGCTGGTAAGAACGAATGGTGAATATTGATGATTTTCATTTCCCATTTTTGTACAAATTCTTCATCCAGAATTTGCATATAACGCGCTAAAACAAGTAAATCATTGCCTTGCATCAGCTCATCAATTTGCGCATAGGCTTCACGTTTGTTTTCTTTATTCACAGGAACAACTTCAAACGGAATACCAAAGTTTTCGACTGCTTCACGTAAAGAGTCATGGTTAGACACTACTTTGGTAATTTCACATGGCAAACCGCCACGTGCATGACGCCATAAAAGTTCAAGTAATGCATGGTCAACTTTTGAAACCAAAATACCCACTTTCTTCACATCACTTACTAAGGCTAAGCGCCAGTGCATTTCATAACGCGCAGCCACGTTATTATCAAATGTCTGTAATAAGTTATCTTTACGGCTTTGTAAATTATCAAGCTCAAATTCAACACGCATGAAATAACGTCCGCCTTGAGCTTCCGTTGCGTATTGATCAAGTGCGGTAATATTTGCTCCATGATGATACAAAAAGCTCGATACAGCTTGCACAATACCTGGCTTATCTTCACAGGTAATGAGCAAGCGCGCAGTATTTGCAGTCGACATATTCATTTTGGTGTGTATCGCTAAAATCAATTAATAAAATTAAGCCGAGTATTCTAACGCGTTTTAAAGACAGACTAAATAGGTAGCATCGAACATTCCATCTGTTCGAATAGACCGTCTAGTTTTTATGCAGATAAACTTGCTAGTTTAAGTACAGCTAAAAAATAAAAAACACGCCTTTGTCGTCACACAAAAGCATGTTGATTTTAACCCAATAGACTGATTTAAGCTTATTTCGCTTCTGTAGTTGTAGGTATTGAGGCAGCTAAACTTTCAAAAAGCTCTGAATCCCCCATAGTCTCCAGTAAGTGCTCATAAGTCTGACGACTTTCACCACGTAAGTACGCACCTTCCAAGAACACCATTTGGCGCAGTGCCTGCCAAACCCATTTCTCTTCCAAATGATTTGAGTCAGTAATATGACCTGACATATACAGAAAGTTAGTCCAGTTCGTCAGTACAATCCACAGGTTAATGATTAAGGCCTCAATTTCTGAGTCCGTCATTTCCATTAGGCCTGCATTTACAAAGGCTTTATAAATTTTTTGCCCTTGTTGCATGACCTGTCCAGCAAAGCGCGGATACATCTTGCGAAAATCTTCATTGTTTTCAACCAAATGATAAACATCACGATGTAAAAAGCGATACGCCCAAAGTTGGCTACTTAACACTTGAAAATAACGAATTTTATCGTTGGCATCAAGAGCACGTTCTTCAGGTAACGCAAGCATTTCTAGCGTTTCCTTTTGATACTGCTCCATCAATTCTTTAATAATTTCGCTTTTATTGCGAAAATGATAATACAAATTACCTGGGCTCATCCCAAGTTCAGCTGCAATATGGTTGGTCGTAACCGAACGTTCGCCACGTTCATTAAACAACTGCAAACTCAGCTGTAAAATACGTTCTTTGGTTTTCAACGTTTTTGTTTGGGACATCCTAAAACAACCATAAATTCAATGTATTAATTTCATAACACATAAAGTAACTTGACTATTTAGAGCATTTACTCTAAAAATTTAATAAATCGCTCTTTGAAAATGGTCGTGCGACATGAATAGTCAAACTAAAACAACATCAATGACACCTCATTCTCTTGATACCCAGCATCTTGAAAATATGTTGGCGCAACAAAAAAATGCATATTTGCGTTACCCGTTGCCTACAGCAAAAGAACGCATCGACCGTTTGGCTCGTCTTAAGCGTATCTTAGTTAAGTATCAAGATCAATTTGCTGAAGCAATTAATCAAGACTATGGCAACCGTTCGATCAGTGAAACCAAAATTGGTGAACTGCTCACTTGCTTAGAACATATTAAATATTACAGCAAAAATTTAACGGGTTGGATGAAACCGTCTAAGCGTCATATTGGCATCATCCATCAGCCCGCAAAAGGCTGGGTACAATACCAGCCACTAGGTGTGGTCGGTATTATTACGCCTTGGAATTATCCTCTTCTTTTATCCATAGGGCCACTCATTTGTGCATTGGCTGCTGGTAACCACGCCATGATCAAAATTTCCAGTGCATCGGCAAATTTTGGTTTTGTGTTAGAAAAAGCCTTAGCAGAAGCCTTCCCACAAGAGTTGGTTGCTGTAGTCAATGGCGGTGGCGCAATTTCAGATGCTTTTAGTCATTTGGCTTTTGACAAAATGATTTTCACAGGTTCAACCAATGTCGGTAAAACCGTAATGGCAGCGGCAGCTGAAAACTTAGTGCCAGTTATTTTAGAACTGGGTGGTAAATCCCCTGTGCTGGTTCACCCGTCAATCGATTTACAAGACGTGGCTGAACGTTTAGCTGTGGGTAAACTTTGGAATGCAGGTCAAACCTGTGTTGCACCGGACTATCTATTTTTACCACGAGGCAAAACAGCAGAGTTTATTGACCGCTTTAAAGCCTGTGCTGAAAACATGTATCCGCATTTTGCCGATAACCAAGACTACACTTCAATTATTAATGATAAACAGTACAACCGCTTGCAAGGCTACTTAGATGATGCCAAAGCATCGGGTGCTCAAATCATTGAAATCAACTCTAAACATGAAAATGTGGCTAGTGTGCGTAAAATTGCACCAACTTTGCTGACTGGGGTAAGCCCAGATATGCAAATTATGCAGCATGAAATCTTTGGTCCGATTCTTCCAATCATGGAATATGATCAAATTGACGATGTTATTGAGTTTATTAATAGCCGTCCGCGTCCACTTGCTTTATACTACTTCGACTTTGATCAGGCGCGTGCTGACTATGTCGCACAGCGTACTCATTCAGGGCATTTTGGACAAAACACGGTTTTAACCCATGTTGCGCAAGACGATTTACCATTTGGTGGCGTTGGTGCATCAGGTATGGGGAAATACCATGGTCCGGAAGGTTTCTTTAGTTTGTCGCATGAACGGTCCGTGATGTCGAATCCAAAGCTGTACAGCTTGAAATTCATTCTCCCACCATTCAATAAGCCGATCCACAAGCTAATTTCGAAGACTCTTCTTCGCTAACTGATCAAGGCATGAGCTATCGCACATAGTCATGCCGTGTTTTATTGAAAATCGCTTGTCTTTTAAGCGTATTTTTGATATAAAACGCCCCTTGAATGATTTCATCCGTTTACTTTTTATGACTAGGCGCACAATCGGTGCTGTCTAGCAATGGAGTTCACCATGTCTAAGGTTTGCCAAGTTACCGGCAAGCGTCCAGTCGTTGGCAACAACGTCTCGCACGCCAATAACAAAACCAAACGCCGGTTCGAGCCGAACCTGCACCACCACCGTTTCTGGTTAGAAAGCGAAAAACGTTTCGTACGTCTTCGTCTAACCACTAAAGGTATGCGTATTATCGACAAATTGGGTATCGAGAAGGTTGTTGCTGACCTACGTGCTCAAGGTCAAAAGATCTAAGGAGTCTGAACCATGCGTGATAAAATTCGCTTAGTTTCTTCTGCTGGTACTGGTTATTTCTATACCACAACTAAGAACAAACGTACTATGCCGGAAAAAATGGAAATCAAAAAATTTGATCCAAAAATCCGTCAACACGTAATCTTCAAAGAAGCTAAAATTAAATAATTTTAGATTCTAAAAAAAGCGGCCTTATGGCCGTTTTTTTTGCATTTTTTTTATTCGACTTGCTACACTTTAAGCATAATTGGCATTTCTTATGCTTTGTATTTCTCTCATACATACTGACTTCAGGAGGTTTTAGTGCCACATGATGTAGAACTTATTATCCTACTTGCAGTCGGGTTTGGTGTTGCGTTGTTTTTTGGTTATATCGCCGCACGTTTACGCCTTCCCCCACTTATTGGCTATTTAGTCGCGGGCATTATCATTAGCCCAAACACCCCAGGTGTTGTCGGTGATATTCATTTGGCCAATCAGCTGGCCGAGCTTGGTGTCATGTTCCTCATGTTTGGGGTTGGCATGCACTTTTCACTCAATGACTTAATGCAAGTTCGACGTATTGCCCTCCCAGGCGCAGTTTTACAAATTGCTGTAGCCACACTCTTAGGTGTTGGTATTTCTATGCTCTGGGGCTGGAATTTTGGTTCTGCACTCATTTTTGGTTTAAGCCTCTCTTGTGCTAGTACGGTTGTGTTGCTCAAAGCACTCGGTGATCGAGGTTTGCTTGAATCGGTCAATGGTAAAATTGCAGTAGGCTGGCTGTTGGTCGAAGACTTAGTCATGGTGCTTGCCTTAGTCCTTTTACCCGCAACTGCGGTGTTATTGGGTGGCCAAGCGATTGAAGGCGCCAATGCAGACGATAGTATCTGGTTTACTCTAGGTATTACCCTACTCAAAGTTGCTGGCTTTATTGCCTTTATGCTTATTGTAGGTAAGCGTTTAGTGCCTAAAATTATGCAAATTGTGGCACGTCTTGGCTCTCGTGAACTCTTTACCTTAACTGTTGTAGCAGCAGCGGTATCTATTGCCTTTGGCGCCTATAAAATCTTTGGCGTTTCCATGGCCTTGGGGGCATTCTTCGCAGGGATGGTGGTAAAAGAATCTGACTTTAGTCATCGTGCCGAAGAAGAAACCCTGCCTTTACGTGAAATTTTTGCCATCCTGTTCTTTGTTTCAGTTGGTATGCTGTTTGACCCACGCATTTTGCTCGAACAGCCACTACATGTATTGGCCGTGGTTGGTATTATCATGATAGGTAAAACCATTGCGGCTATGGCCTTGGTGTTATTCTTCCGCTATCCATTAAATACAGCTCTGACTGTCGGTGCGAGTTTGGCACAAATTGGCGAATTCTCCTTTATTTTGGCTGCACTTGGGGTTTCACTGAAGTTGCTTTCGATTGAAGGTCAAAACTTAATTTTGGCTGGTGCACTCATCTCCATTACCCTAAACTCCTTTGTATTTTCAGCCGTTGAACCCTTACAAAGATGGATTCGTGAGCGCTCGTCTTTGGCTCGCTTACTTGAGCGCAGTGGTGACCCCTTGGCTATGCTTCCAGACGAAGTCTCACAAGACTACCTACGCGATCAGGTAGTGATTGTCGGCCACGGTGAAGTTGGCCGTCGTATTACACGCACGCTCATGGAACAAAATATTAAGGTCGTGATCGCAGAAGAAAATCGTGAGATTGTAGAAAACTTACGAGAAAAAGGCATCGCTGCTGTTTCTGGTATGGCGACTGAACCAAGCGTACTCATTCAAGCTCACATTCAACATGCACGCTTATTGGTGCTGTCCCCTATGGATATTTTAGACATTCATAAAATTGTGGATATTGCCAAAACTTTGAATCCACAAATTCAGGTCTTGGTCTGTGCCGAAAGTAAGCAAGAAGCGGAAGTGATTCGCAACGACAATATTGGCGAAGTGTATTTTGCCAAAGAGGAAATGGCGAAAAATATGAGCAATCATATTTTAAATCAAATCCAAATTGCGCATCATGAAGCCCCAACACACTAGCCTGACTAGGCTGTAAAAAACGCACGCTTCTGTGCGTTTTTTATTTTCCATTTTTCAACACGCGCTAGTCAAAACAAATCAAAACCGATAAGCTTCAAATACTTAATAAGACATATTTAAATATAATTTTTTTCGAGGGCAATATGCATTCAAAAGGCACACTCACCACATGGAAAGACGAGCAAGGCTTTGGGTTTGCAACAACAGAACATCAAGCCGATAAAGTCTTTGTGCATATTAAAAACTTTAGCTATAAAACACGGCGCCCATGCGAAGGCGATCAACTGGTCTATGACATTAAAATGGATGCCAATCAGCGCCCTCAAGCCGTCAATATTCAATTTTTACATGACTTTGAACGAAAAAAATTACGCAATCAACGTCATCACCAAGCTGAAGAAGGCAAGCAATTGCTGTCTAAAATAGCAGCCTATCCATTTATTTTAGTGTTATTGGCCTTATGTTTTTGGGGGAAAATCAGTATTTGGGTTATTGGCTACTATACTGTGCTGAGCCTACTGACCTTCTTTTTGTATTGGAAAGATAAAAATGCAGCGCAAAACAATCAACGTCGTACACCAGAAAAAACGCTTCATCAATGGAGCTTTTTGGGAGGCTGGATTGGCGCACTGATTGCTCAATTGAGCTTACGCCATAAATCACAAAAGAAAGAATTTCGTGAAACCTTTTGGCTTACTGTGTTTGGAAATATTGTGCTGTTTGCGCTATTTGTCTATTTCACTTGGCAAACACCACTTTAAAGTAAACTGAATACAGACACGCATAAAAAACGCACCACAAGGTGCGTTTTAATTTTTAAATCATTAACTCATATATTGTGGTTTTTCATCCACAACATCTGCTTGCCATTCATTAACTTGTTTTTCTAGCAAACCATAGAGTGCAGCCTGAATCATCTGCTGCGCAATCGCAGGTGTTTGATCCCCAAGTAAGGCTCGAACTTCTTCATTAAATTGAATTGTCACCAAAGGCTCTTGCTCTGAACCTGCATTACGCAAGGCCAGCTCACCACCTTCAAGTTGCACAAGTTCTAAAATTGCGTCTTGATTTCCAAATAATTCTTTCAACTGTTCTATAGACATATATCCTCCATGCACAACATGGTGGCAAAGGCAGTTGCACTTTGCTCGGCTTAGATGATTAATATCGGGTTGAAATGGGTAATTTCAAGTAGTGCGCATTAAATCAAATTAGAACTCGACCATTTCATTACGAAAACCATCAATCAACTGTGTCAACTCACGATGCCATTCCCGTAAGATTTTAGTATCTGGCAACCATGCTTGAGGCGACTGCGTCACTTTAATAATTAAATTTGACGAGGTTTCTGCCTCAGGTTCAGGTGCACTAGGTTCTGGCGCATACTGACACATCCGATAAGCACACTTTAATTCAGCAATAAATCCATCCTTGGCCAATTTTTGCATGACGGATATTTCAGGAGACACCTGACCTTTAGCCGCCATGTGCTCTTCTACAGATTTTAAAGTTGGACTCAAGTCATTTAAACGATAATAACGCACCAGCTCCTGTAAGAATGCCAATACCGCACC
This sequence comes from Acinetobacter chengduensis, assembly GCF_003664645.1. Lineage (GTDB taxonomy): Bacteria > Pseudomonadota > Gammaproteobacteria > Pseudomonadales > Moraxellaceae > Acinetobacter > Acinetobacter chengduensis. The sequence continues at coordinate 168,734 of NZ_RCHC01000001.1, forward strand.
GTGTAAGTGAAATACCGCAGCCTCTCGATGTGCTTGTGCTTGCTGAACATGATCTATTTGCTCAGCTTGCTGACAAGCCAGTCGGGCAAAATAGAGTTTTTGATTGGTGCGGTCGGCATGGAAACGGGCTACACGAGACATAAGGATGATTTCCTGAGCTTTGACAAATTTTGGCCCTTATAAAGTAATTCCGACAGATGCTTTTTACAATCAGATTTGCTTAAGCTTCACAATTATTTTGAGATTCCGTATATAAAAAATTAATTTTTCTGATATATCACATTGAGAATAGTAATTGATTTTTCACATATTTAAGCTTGCTGGTCAATACATGCAGGCGTATGATTTGCGCAAAATTATCTAATAATGATAATTATTTACATTTTTATTATTGATTATGACCGGGGTTTATCATGTTTTCACGTTCAACTTTAGCCATCTGCCTTGGGCTAATTAGCTTACAAACCTTTGCTAATACGCCTAACGAAACCTCTTCGCAACGCTTAGAAACCATCGTTGTGACGGCAGCTTTAGCTGAACAAAATATTGAAAAAGCACCTGCTTCAATCAGTGTAGTGACTGCAGAAGATATTGAACGTAATGCTGCGACTAGTATTGCAGAAGTGCTACAACAAGAAGCTGGCTTGATTAACTACAGCACTGGTCAAGATAAAGTGATTATCCGAGGTATGCGTGATACATCAGGGTCATACACTTTAATTCTGCTCAATGGCAAGCGCATGTCATCAAATACGGCTATGTGGCGAGGCAACGATTTCGACTGGAGCGCTATTCCTTTAAACAGCATTGAGCGCATTGAAGTGATCCGTGGTCCAATGTCGTCATTGTATGGCTCAGAAGCCATGGGTGGCGTGATCAACATCATCACCAAAAACGGGAAAACAGGTGAAGTTGAAGGCTCTGTTTTTGCTCAATACAACCGTGTAGATAGTGGTGAAGGTAAAAACCAAACCCGCTATGGCTTTAATCTACGTGGCGGTTTAACCGACGATTTAAGTTTTAACTTATCTGGTGATACTTACCACCGTGATGCATGGTATTTAGAAAATGCCCAAGGCGCACGTGAAGCGTATTTCATGGAAAAGGAAACTCAGAATATTGCAGCTAACCTGAACTGGGATGTCACAGCCAATCAAAGTTTAGATTTAGATTTGGCCTATAACCATGACGAACGTCCATTTTTATATGATAGCCCTACCACTTATGCAGAAATGGAAATGGAACGTTGGAATGTCGGCCTGACCCATCGTGGCGATTGGAACTGGGGTAAAACAGAAGTTTACATCGGCAAAGAAAACAGTGACATTTTTGACAATGACTCTGAATACGATGCGCCCCAAGCACGTAACTATAAGCAAGAGAATCTCATCGGCCGTGCATTTACGAACTTTGACTGGCTCATGAACAACACAACTGCGGGTGTCGACTATAAAGATCAAAAAATTTCAGACACAGCAGGCTATGAAAGTGGTGGCAGTCAGCAAAAAAGCTATGGTGTATTCGTGCAAAATGCCACAGATTTGACAGACAAACTAACCTTAACTTTGGGCGGGCGATATGATGACTTTGATAATTTTGAAGGGAAAATGACGGGCAAAGCTTACCTTGCTTATGAATTTGCCGACGGAATTGTACTGAAAGGTGGCTGGGGCCAAGCCTATAAAGCGCCATCACCTTACCACTTAAACAAAGATTACAGCATGATCAGTTGCCGAGGCAGTTGTTATGTTGAAGGTAATCCGAATCTAAAAGCAGAAGAAAGCAATAACTATGAAATTTCATTTATCATGAATCAAGATAAATGGAATTTTGGCTTAACTGCATTTAAAAATGATGTCGACAACTTAATTGAAGTTATCCAAAAGACAACCATCGACCCGAATCGCCCATTGCATAAACGCTCTTGGAACAACATTGCCAAAGCCGAATTGAAAGGCGCAGAGTTGACATTAGGCTATCATTTCAGTGATCAGCTTTCAGTGAAAAGTAATACTGCATACCTTGAAGCCAAAGATGCAAAAAATAATGTCGATTTGACTGAACGTCCAGAATGGACCAGTAACTTGATTCTAAACTGGGAGCCTGTAGATAACTTCCGTATTGCAGCAGATGCCAACTACATTGGTAAGCAAACGATCAACTCATCTACAGGTAAAAAACTAGATGCTTACACCACTTACAATCTCGGTTTTTCTTCAGACTTAACATCGAACTTAAAACTTGATTATGGTGTGAAAAACTTAACTGATGTGAATTTAGAAGATGAAGATTCAGACTTCAATACTAAACTCTATGGTCGTAACTACTTTGCTAAACTGACTTATAGCTTCTAATCAGGCAAAATACCCCTATATAAAAAATGAGCGCTAAAGCGCTCATTTTTTATAACTGCAATTCAAGATTCAGCCTGTAAATTTTACGTTTTGCTGGTATAATTAACTGCTGCTGAATCGGTCTAACATTCTCTAGAACCCAAGCAAAATAGCCTTCGGCCCAATAACTTGCACATGCCGCTTCAAATTCATCTTCACGCCAAGGATGTACATCCATCACATCGACCAATGCAACTGCACGACCGACGGACTCGTCACCATCGTGATTTAAATATTGGACATTTTCAACGATCAATAAATCTTTGAGTGGCCACTCAGGTGGTTGCCAAGTCCGAATCTCAAGCGTCTTCATACCTTGTGCAATACGCTCACCAGCTGGACTAACAATGGATAAAGCCACGTAGGTTTTTAACATGAGATTTCGCATCACTCAGCCATAAAATAATCCAATAAAAAGGGAGCTTTATCGCTCCCCTTTTATTATTTCTGTGCCGGTTTATCTTCTACAGATTTAACGCGGATACCCATACCTTTCACTTTGAGCGTATTTAAGCCTTTAATCGCTTTAATTGCTTCACGGCCATTTGGCATTTCTACAAAACCAAAACCTTTCGATTTGCCTGTTTCAGCATCCATTACAACTACTGCTGATTCAACCTTACCAAAAGGTTTAAACAATTCCAGTAATTCAGCTTCTGTTACCGAGCGCTCTAAGTTACGTACTAAAATATTCATTCAATTTTCCAAATAGGCAGCGTTCTCAAAAAGCATTTGCCTATGGTTGCTTTTTGAACTTGCGTGCTCAATCACGTCAATGTGCTATTTTAATCGAGATCGATGCCAAAATCTAAATTAATCGACTTCCGCTCAATTAAAGCTGTTTTTACCGTTTGTTCACGTTGTTTATAATGCGTTTCCAGCGTACACAAATTTCGGGTGAGATCATTCAAAAAGTAGCTTTGTACTTTACGCCCTTGCTCGTCCACCGTTTCACGCGCCCAATGACTTAAGTTTTGCTTGGTTAAAATCAATTCGTTTTGTGCGCGAGTTAAAGCCACATACAGTACACGTCGCTCTTCCTCTACGGCGTCAAAATCCCCGGATGCACGTGAATTTGGATATTGCCCAGGACTGACATTGGCCACATAACAGACTTTTTGCTCGGTGCCTTTGGCAGAATGAATGGTAATTAATGTGACGACATCAGTATCAGATTGGCGTTCTATTTCTGAAATAGACACAGGATCTAATACATAAGCTTCTAAAAATTCTGCCAATTGATCATGCTTAGAAGCCAATTGTTTGACCAACTCAAAATCACCTTGGCGACGTGACCAGTCCTTTTTATAATTCTCAGCCAACTGTGTTTCAATCGCTTGAATTGCTAAGCTCACACATTCTTTGACATGACCTTTTAGCACAGACATTTGCTTCATTATCAAGATGGCTTCAGCAGGCACCTTGCCAAATTTCTCTAATTGCTTGGCGATACCATCCATATCATGCTCAAGTAATAATTGCTGTGAAAGCTTACTTGCTCCGACATCGCCTACACCATTCCACAAAGTTAAAAAGCGCATCCAAGCAATATCATCTAATGGATTCGACATGAGGCGCAGTAAGCTCATCAGATCTTTGACATGTGCTGTTTCTAGCAGTTTCATGCCCCCAATAAAACGGTATGGAACATTGGCTGCAATACAGGCCGCTTCAATACTGCGGGCCGCAAAGCTCGAACGAACCAAAACCATGTGATCTGACCATTTATTGCCTTGCAAATAATGTCGCTCTTTAATATCAATGGCAATCCATTTGGCTTCATCAAACTCATTCGGGAAAATATGCATTTTGGGTTTAATGCCTTCCCCACGATGTGCATCGAGTCGCTTGTCGTATTTAATTTCTGATTCATCTAATAACCAATTGGATAAATCTAAAATCTCTTGGGTAGAACGATAGTTTTTTTCGAGTTTAAATATTTCTGCATTGGGTACTCGCTCTTTAAAATGATGAATATTTTCAAAGTCCGCACCACGAAAACCATAAATTGATTGTGCATCATCTCCCACACAAAATAGCCCTACGCGCTCTTTCAATGGCTCTAACAGCGCCCATTGCAATGGATTGGTGTCCTGCATTTCATCAACCAACATATAACGGCAGATTGATGCTACATAATCCACCAAACCATCAGACTCAGCCAAAGCTTTCGCAACGATTGCTAAAATATCGTCGTAATCTAAAAATGCGCGTGCACGTTTGCGGACTTCATATTCTTTCATAATGTCTGCAATTTGGTCTTTAAGTGCCATGTGCTCAGGCATTTGTTTTTCTAAAGCATCACTGAGTTTTTGGCGGGTATTACACGCATAAGAATATAAATCGCATAGTTCAGCTGGCTTGGGTAAAAAGTTAGGATTCTTTTTATCATCACGTCCACGAATCAGGCGGAACATCATGTTCTGATCGTCACGATCAATAATTGAAAACTGCTCTAAACCAAATGCTTTAGGAATACGGCGCAGTAAATACATACAAAAGGTATGAAACGTTGAAGCACGTAAACCCTGTGCTTGATCCCCCAATGCCAATTCAACGCGTGCCACAATTTCACTGGCTGCACGGCGGGTAAAGGTCAAAATTTGAATTTGATTGGCAGGTACGCCTTGATCGATTAAGTATGCTGCTCGCGCTACGATAGTTTTGGTCTTACCACAACCTGCACCTGCCAAAACCAAACTATGCTGGGTTGCTGTAGTTGCGGCTTGTTTTTGTTGAAGGTTTAATTCATCAATCAGGTTGGCTAAACTCATGGTGTCTCATCGTACATATTGAAGATATAGTTTAACAGAGGCACCTACCAAAACTTGAATAATTCAAATTTATTCATTTTGAGCTTTCCAACCATATCTTGGAAATCAGAAATTATCTGTAGACTTCTAATATTTTTGTCAGACTTTTCCTGAATATCTTTGAGCAAAATATCGTATTGATTTATTACTAATCTAGCAGCCTCTTTTTGCTTCATGGTTAACAAATCTCTAGTTACTAGCCATATTCGATTTAATTCTTTTTCCTCATGCCCCTGTATATATTTTTCGTCCCAGTGAATACTTCTTAAAACTTTCAAAATTTCTCTTTTACTTTCTTGGAAAGCTGTATATTTAGCACCAATTATCGCTGTATAAAGTCCCGAAATAATCCCAGATACAACCCCTGTGACTAAGCTCGATAATATGTCAATCATTTAAATATCTACCACTTTTTATGATTTTCCAAAAAATAGATACACGATAGCGACATGGATGTCGCTTTTTGCGCTGAGGTATATGGATATACCTTCAGCGCAATTAAAGATTTTTGTTACTTTTGATCTTTCAAAAGTAAAGTGAATAGAGCAACAGATTCCTCTAAGTTTTTTTCAGCATTGCCCAAAGCATCTTCCAAGGAAAAATTGGGAGGATTAATCCCAACAATTTGCGTAAACCCTAAATCGTAAAGTTCAGCAATTCCCTCACCCAGCACACCAGCAAAAGCAATTACAGGCTTATTGAAATGCTTCGCCACCTGTGCCACACCATACGGCGTTTTACCTAACTTGGTTTGATGATCAATTTTACCTTCACCTGTCAGTACATAATCTGCCTGAGCAATTTTTTGCACCAGTTGAGTCTGCTCAATCATCAGCTCTACACCAGATTGAATAGATGCACCTGCAAAAGCCATAAGACCAAAACCGAGTCCACCTGCAGCGCCTGCACCTTTAACATCACTTAAAGTACAACCTAATGTCGCTTCAACAACATCAGCATAGTGGCTGAGGTTCTGGTCTAGCTGTTGTACCATCTCCTGTGTCGCACCTTTTTGAGGAGCAAAGATATAGGATGCGCCATTTGCACCACACAGCGGGTTATTGACATCACTGGCAATAATGATTTCAGCCTGTGCTAAACGCGGATCGAGTTGGGTAACATTGACCTGTACAATTTGATGTAGATTTCCGCCACAGACATCAATTTCTTCACCTTGATGATTTGAAAATCGAACCCCGAGTGCCTGTGCCATACCTGCACCACCATCATTGGTTACACTCCCGCCTAAGCCAATGATCATTTTATTTACGCCTAAGTCTAAAGCTACCTTAATCATTTCTCCCGTACCATAGGTCGATGTCAGTAAAGGATTTCGAGCAGTCGGTGTCAAAAGATGAATACCATTGGCTTTTGCCATTTCAATGACTGCTGTTTTCCCACCATCGATAAGGCCTAAATACGTATGAATACATTGATTGGGCAAAGGGCCTCTCACGGCTATTGCAAATTTTTTCCCCTGGCAAACACTAAGTAATGCATCCACAGTACCTTCACCACCATCGGCCATTGGAACAGCGATAACATGCACATGTGGCATGACGTTTAAGATGGCACGTTGCATCGCATCACACGCTTGCTGTGCACTCATACTTTCTTTAAATGAATCAGGAGCAAGAACAAAAGTGGTCATCTACATGCTCAAAATATACCTTGTCCTAAACCATAACCGTTTTAAAATAATAGGTATATCTAAATATCAAAAAGGCTAGAAATGTCTCGAATTAACTTAGGTCAGTCTGCGCCTGAACTGTATAAAAAAGTTGCTGAACTCGATGCGTTGGTCATGCAAAAAATCCAAGAAGCACAGCTGAATGAAGGCTTTGCACATTTACTCAAGCTACGTGCCTCGCAAATTAACCAATGTGCGTTTTGTATTCGCCTGCATAGTCAAGATGCGCTCAAAAGTGGAGAAAGTCTTGAGCGTATTACTTTGCTCAATGCATGGCGCGAGACTGAATATTATGATCAAGCAGAGCAAGCAGCCTTAAGCTTAATAGAGGCAATCACCCAAATCTCTGCTGATCAGGTGCCCGATGCTGTGTATGAAGATGCCTTACCTTTTCTCACTGATGCACAAATTAGTGCCATTGAATGGTTAGCAATCGTGATTAATACATGGAATCGAATTGCAATCAGTAGTCGCTATCAGGTCAAACCTTAATTTTAAGCTAAACAAAAAAGAGCGCTAAAGCGCTCTTTTCATTGGATATGCACATGGCATAACCATGGCAATATCAGCTTATTTATATTCCATATCCGATGCTGGATTCTTTTTCTCCTTCGCATCTTGCGAACGAAGATACCCCCAGCAAAACAAAGCAATACTCCCTAAGATCACACTCATACCAGCATCTAAAGCAATGCCTTTTTCTTTCAGCTCCTGTAGCAGAAAATAGAGAATGCTACCAAGCGATAAGACTAAAAAAGCAATTTTTTCAATTCGGTTCATCATTGGCCTTCTCATCATTTAGCCCTAAGATTAGGGTCCACTTATTGTCCATCAGCCGAGCTCTTGGGAACTTCACGGCGGATATAAGAGGCTAAAGTCAGGTAGTTAATGCCTTGGAATAAAATATCCACAGCTAAAAATAATCCCAATACCCAAAATGGCGCATCAGGAGACATCAAAATAATAATACCAGTCACTAAAGTGAGTAGGCCTGAGAATAAAGTCCATCCCCAACCTTGAAAGGCACGAAATAATACAGCATTAAAGACACGAATCACGCCTGCAACAATTAACACTATAGCCAGAAGATTGGTCAATATGATGGCGGTTTTTACAGGCGTGCTAAATGCATAATAACCTGCGACCACGTATAACACCCCAAATAGTGCCCAAAGCCAGCGAAAGCCACCCTCAAAAATTTTAAAAGCGGCTACAAAATGAAGCAGACCGCCAATCATCATGAGTACCCCAAAAATGAACACGACAGACAGTGTCGCAAAGGGTAAAGAAGCCAATAAAACAACACCAAAAAGGGTCAGTAAAATACCCAAACCTAAGTACCATTTACGATTTTCATGTAGTTGATGGCGAACTAAATCATTTCCTACTGTTCTCATATTCTTCTCAAGTCAGATGGTTTTACTTAGTTGTAGCACGTTCTGATCACAAGCTAAAGACTAAAAGCTATACACAGCTTTAACCTATTTGTAGCCAATAACTGTGGATAAATTTTGAGTTATCCATAACTAAGGTTTAAGCCAACCGACTTCTTTTGCCGTTTGTGCATTAATGCGTGTTTGCGTTAGGCGCTCTGGCATTTTACTTTGTGTCGCAGAAACAGGAATATGGCCTGCCATTAATTCAGCCTTTGCCTGCGGATAGAGGGGCAATTGATCTGGATCAGCATAACCATCAGGATAAATCGGTTGACCTGTAGTTAAATCATATTTATCCGTCGCGCCAAAGGCATGTAAAAGCTCATGCACCAATACCACCTTGTTTTGCTCACTTTGCTTTTTAGATGCAAATAGATTGACTGAACCAATACGTCCATTTTCCAGTGCCGTAGAGTGCTTCAATTCCCGTGTTTTGGCAGGATCATAATAATTTAAATACAACGTTAAACTGGTTGGGCCATCGCTCTTTTGTTGCTGTTGCCATGCATAAAAACGAAATTTTAAACTCCACAACATCACATTCCAAATATTGGCTTGATCTGGTACTTTGGGTGGAAGTTGTTGTATTTGACGACCTACGCGATAATAGAAATAGGTCGGTTTTCCACGAAATTGCTGCGCATAATTTTGTAAATACTGCTGTGCGCCATCAAAATCTCGCTGTGAAAGTTGTTGTATATAATTTTGGGTATTCGCTAGACCATCAGCATTAATCGGATGAAGCAACACAAAAACAGGTTGATTCCAATCTTGGTTTTTATCTTTCCATGCATTTATAGCCACAATCAGGAGCACGACAAGCAAGCACAGAATTCTTATTTTTTTCCACATAGCAGAGGCTCAATGTATTTTGATTTTTAGCAAATCCGAGGGTTTTCTATAAATAAAGTTGTCCCACAAATATTGATAAAGCAAACGTTGACCACCAAATTCAGCCATCTCGAGCGCCTCTGCTAAACTGTACCAGCCATATTCTGTATGTTCATGATTTAAAATAATCTCTTGCTGTGGCTCACAATACACCACAAAGGCAGGAATCATCTCAATCACATTTGAACTGGCTTCATAAAATTGTTCCAAATAGTCTGCACTATATAAAATCTGTACCTGAACGCCTGTTTCTTCACGCACCTCGCGTACAATAGCCTGAATGGCTGTTTCGCCCTGTTCGATTTTGCCTGCCACATGACTCCAAAACAGTTCTTTCACACGCTTCATCAGCAATATTTTTACTTGTCCGTCCTGTTTTGAAAGCAAGACAGCAGACACAATCACGGATCGAATTGGAATCATTAGGCTAGTGCCTTTCATATCATCAAGATGTTCATAGTATAAAAAATGCCGGCTATCGCCAGCATTTTTTACATCTTAAAATTTACGCTTCTGTCCACTTACCATCTTGGTAAACCAATGACCATTTGGTTTGTTTACCTTCAGCAGTTTCCGAACCCACATATTGTGCTTGGTTCTTACGGCTAAATTTCACCAATGTCGGGTTACCCTCAGGGTCAACATCTGGTGCTTGCAAAATAAATTGATATTTTGGATCAAGCTGGTCTGCCACACTTCGTAGTTCAGATACTTTCGGCGCACGTGTTTCACGAATTTTCGGAAACTTGCTTGCTGCCAAGAACAAACCTGCTGCACCATCACGAAGTACAAAGAAGTCATCGTGTTTTACAGAACGAAGATGTTCCATCTTAATTGGATCTACGCGCGGTGGTGCAGGTTGGCCACTCTTTAGTACTTTACGGGTGTTGTCACAGCTCGTACACGCGAAATAAGGGCCAAAACGACCTGTTTTCAGTTGCATCTCGCCATCACATTTGTCACATGGAATGGTTGGGCCATCATAACCCTTAATTTTGAACTCACCTTCTTCAAGCTCAAAACCATTACAGTCTGGGTTATTACCACAAATATGTAACTTACGACCGCCGTCAATCACATAGCTGTCCATCGCAGTTTCACAGATTGGACAACGCTTTTTCGACATTAAATCTGCAGTTTCCGCCGCATCATCATCAGATAATGCTGCTAAAGATTCGACAGGTGTTAGGTTTAATGTGCCCTTGCAACGCTCTTTCGGTGGCAAGTTATAACCTGAACATCCTAAAAATACGCCTGTTGTTCCTGTACGAATCTGCATTGGGCGTTCACATTCTTTACAGTGAACAGCTTCAACTTCTACAGGAAGATTACGGCGCATACCGTTCTCACCTTGCGCATTGGTCAAACGTGTTTTGAAATCGCCATAAAAGCTATTCAGTAACTCTTTCCAATTACGCTCACCATCAGCAACTTTATCCAGCTGACCTTCTAAGTCTGCGGTAAAGTCATAGTTCATCAGGTTATTAAAACTTTCATCCAAACGATCTGTCACGATCTCACCCATCTTCTCTGCAAAGAGACGACGGTTTTCAAGTTTCACATAACCACGATCTTGAATAGTTGAAATAATTGCCGCATAAGTCGATGGACGACCAATGCCTTTTTTCTCTAATTCTTTCACCAATGAGGCTTCGGTAAAGCGTGCTGGTGGCTTAGTAAAGTGCTGTGATGGATCTAATTTTTCCAATTTCAGCACTTCACCCACTTTCACAGCAGGCAATAACACATCATCATCAGACTTGTTTTGACCACGTACTTTGGTGAAACCATCAAACACTAAGGTACGACCTTTAGCCTTGAGTTCTACACCATTGGCATCCACTAAAATAGTCGATGACAAATATTCAGCAGGTGTCATTTGGCAAGCCACAAACTGACGCCAAATTAGGTCATATAAACGCTGTGCATCGCGTTCTACGCCCACCAAGCTATCGCCTTTTAAACCGACAGTTGAAGGACGAATCGCTTCATGGGCTTCTTGCGCACCCGCTTTGTTGCCATAACGGTTTGGCTTCGCAGGTAAATACTTTTCACCAAACTCAGACTCAATATGACCACGGACCATATTGACCGCATCATCACTCAAGAACGTTGAGTCTGTACGCATGTAGGTAATAAAACCTGCCTCATACAAACGCTGTGCAAGCATCATGGTTTTCTTTACAGAAAAACCTAAACGTGTACTGGCCGCTTGTTGCAAGGTCGATGTGATATACGGCGCACTTGGATTAACCTTGGTTGGCTTATCTTCACGTGCAGAAACTGTATAGTTGGCATCTTTAATCAGACTTAATAAAGCATCTGTTTGCGCTTTGTTCTGTAGTTTTAAGGTTTTGCCATTTTGCTTTACAGCTTCTAAGCGAATGTCATCTTTAGCAGATTTAGTATCTGCAAAAACTTGCCAATATTCTTCTGGAATAAACGCACGGATATCTCGTTCACGCTCCACCACAAGCTTTACAGCCACAGACTGTACACGACCTGCCGATAAACCACGGGCAATTTTTTCCCACAGTAATGGCGAAATCATAAAGCCAACAACACGGTCTAAAAAGCGACGTGCTTGCTGTGCATTGACTTTATTCGTATCTAAGCGCGATGGATGCTTAAAGGCTTCTTGGATGGCATTTTTGGTAATTTCGTTAAATACTACACGTTGATAACGTGAGTCATCACCACCAATCACTTCTTTTAAATGCCAAGCAATCGCTTCCCCTTCACGGTCCAAGTCCGTTGCGAGATAAACCTCGTCAACCTGCGAAGCAAGCTTTTTCAGTTCTGAAACGACATTTTCTTTACCTGGAAGCACTTCGTAATGTGCTTTCCAATCATGTTCTGGGTCAACCCCCATACGATTAACCAAAGCATTTTGAGCTTTTTCAGCCTTCTGTTCATCGGTTAATTTGGTACGAGTTGCAGGTTTTTTTTCTGCAGTTTTGGCCGAACCACCTGTAGGTAAGTCACGCACGTGACCCACAGATGATTTAACAATGTAATCCGAACCTAAATATTTATTGATTGTTTTCGCTTTTGCAGGCGACTCCACAATCACCAAGGCACGCTTCTTACCAGCTTCGGGAGATTGCGCTGTGCTGCTTTTTGATGTGGACCGAGGAGCGTTCGCCATAATTAACCATTAATCCTGTTTTATTTAAATAATTAAAGTTCAGCCAAAGAATGTAGATATGCTTTCATATCTTCAAGCTGTGTTGCTCTGAGGTCTGATTCTTCATCCCAGAATATACCCACACAGTTTGCCTGCATATCAATAGCATAAATGCCCTTTAATGCAACGGGTAAATCCTTAAACTTGTCGTCGCCATACACCAATTCTAGCTTTTGATCGACTACACGGGCACGCATGAGGGGCAAACGTGCATCTGGAATTAAAACACTGTAGTACGCCACCATGCTGGCACGCTTTTCAGATGCCATTGGGATTTTTGTCCATTCTGGTGCAGCCACCAAACGCGGGTGCAAAGACATTTTTCGCGCCTTGTCACGCATAATGCCCAAAGCCTTTTCACGAGGATTGACCCGAAGTCCAAAAATAGACCCTAACACAAACACAACAATGAAGACTGTAATCCAAATACCAGTATTTTCCATAGCACAACCTTTACGTTCCTTTATTAGAGTTGCACAAGCACAATATAAAAGGCAAGATCAAAATAATTAATGCTCAGCATATTTGTTCATTTTCGATAAAATGAATCCTTTGATTTGCACGGCTTTTGTGCCATTTAACCTTTTCTATAAGACCAAGCGCTCTAAAAAGGGTCTGTACTCTACAAAGCTGGCCTATGTTAAAACAAGCTTTTATCGCCTTTCTGTGACAATCGCGTAAAGCACCGATGATTTATTCAGCAGCTCAAACAGCACCTTAAAGTTCAGGCACAAAAAAAGGCGATTTGAAAAAACCGCCTTTGGCATAAATGACTGTTAATTTAAGAACATTTCATGGCTATAAATCACTTCATGACCATTCCAATAAATATAGCCTTTATCTAATAATTCTTTGAGCAATAAACGAATATCAGACTGCGGAAACATTTCACTTAATACATCACGAAGTTCATAAATATCTTTAGGTTTTTGTGCATTTAAAAGATGAAGCTTTTTGATCACTTCCAACTGCACAGGATCAACTTGCGCGAAGTTACGATATAAATCGAATACTTGCGTATTAGAATCACCTATAGATTGTTCTTCACCAGCAGATTTATTCAACTGGGCCATAGCCTCAGTTAAATTGGCGACAGGTGTAGCAGATTCAGTTTGCTCTAAATCCAGTTTGAGCCATTGTTTCAAAATCTTTTTACGGAAATTCACCTGCGTATCATAGCGCTTGACAATTTTTAGGTTAATTAACATGCCCACCAAATGTTGCGCTTTTTCAGGTACGACTTGCAGGATGTTTTCTACAGAATTACGTAGTGCTTCAACTGTATTCGGCTTACCAGTCATTTTACCTAAAGCATCGCAATACTTTTTCACCAATTGCAAATGTGGCTTCGCCTTAATGGTGCTCACACTAGGCAAATGATGCTGTTGGCTGTTATCGGTCGGTGCTTCTTCTTGAATTTGAATTAGGCTACATGAAATATCTGCATTACTCAGCATATCTAAGAGCATTTCGCTACTGTCCATGGCAGAGATAATTTCGATATGACTGTCTGACTCAAGTAAAGCCATCAGTTGACCGACCACAACGGCATACTCAAATTCTTTTTCTGTCGAATTTGGCGTATCCAGAATGATAATCTTCCCACTGCTCACCCAACTTGAAAATTCTGTTAAATCTTCCAATGAATATTCAAAATATCCTGTGCAATTCAATAGATATAAAACAGGGTAGTGTTCAATAATATCGCGCAACAGGCTAGCCGTTGGCATATTATTTTCTAAATCAAGCAGTACGGCTTTGGAACTCATAATCAGAAAAATCGTGCAGGAATTTTATTCAGATGCGCATTACAGCGGGACACACGGCAAAGGTCAAGCAATCTTACTTAGGAATTGTAAATCATCATGAATTTAGGCAATGCCAGTACCGTTAAACAACATAGATTTGATATTTAACAATGTGCATTAAGGCATTAATAATGCGGTGGGCGGTTGGTCATTGGATCGAAGGCTGCAATTCCTTCCGATAAATCTGCCGATTCAATACGGCTATATAAAAGCTTCATTTGTTTTTGCAAATCAGCAATTTCCAAGTTTTGTTTCGCCACTTGATCATTTAATTGATCAACTAAATCATCTAAAAATGCAATTCGGACTTGCAAATCTTCAATGGGTGCGGAAAATGACGCCTGATCATTTAAATTTTGTTGTTTAGTCATTTAAAGTCCTCATTTGGGATTTCAGGAAACATTATGGCCTATATTACCCTAAGGGATGTCCAACTTGCGTTTGGTGGACCTGCCTTGCTCGACGGCGCAAATTTCAGTTTAGAACGTGGCGAACGAGTGTGTTTGATCGGCCGTAATGGTGAAGGTAAGTCTACCTTACTTAAACTGATTGACGGAAGCTTGTTACCCGATAATGGTGAAGTGTCACTTCAAAATGGCATTACCATTTCCATGCTTGCCCAAGATGTGCCAATGGATTCTGGCAAAGTGGCCGATATTGTGGCTGACGGTGTCGGTGAAGTAGCACAAGTGCTACGTGACTATCATGCTGCCAGTGATGCTTGTGTGTTAGGTGATATGGATGCCTGTGAACGCATGGGTAATCTACAACACCAAATGGATCAGCTAGATGGTTGGACACTTGAGACCAAAGTCAATTCAATTTTAAGCAAAATGGGCTTAGACCCTGAAGCCGATCTTGCCGATTTATCAGGTGGTCGTAAGCGTCGTGTATTGCTGGCACGTGCACTACTCATGCAACCAGATGTACTTTTACTGGACGAACCAACAAACCATTTGGACGTTGAAAGTATTGAATGGTTAGAAAAATTCCTACTCGATCAAAATAACTTAACTTTGCTATTCATTTCGCATGACCGTTCATTTGTAGACAACATTGCAACACGTATTGTAGAGCTTGATCGCGGTGTACTACGTAGCTATGAAGGTAACTATTCACGTTACTTAGACCTAAAAGCACAGCAAATGGAAGCTGAAGAAAAGCAAAATGCGCTGTTCGACAAACGCCTAGCTGAAGAAGAAGTCTGGATTCGTCAGGGGATTAAAGCGCGTCGTACGCGTAATGAAGGCCGTGTTCGCGCTTTAAAAGAACTTCGTGAGCAATCAAAAGCACGTCGTTCGCAACAAGGTAAAGTGGCGATGGCGACGCAAGAAGCGAGTCGCTCAGGCAAAGTAGTATTTGAAATTGAAAACTTAAGCGTAAGCTTTGGTGACAGTGCACCAATCATCAAAGATTTCTCTGCTTTGGTATTGCGTGGCGACCGCATTGGCTTAGTCGGTGATAATGGTGTAGGTAAAACCACACTGATTAAAGCTATTTTAGGCGAGCAAGAACACACGGGCAAAGTGAAAACAGGTACGCAACTTGAAGTTGCGTACTTCGACCAGTTACGTAATGCACTCGATCTTGAAAAATCAGTGAAAGATAACGTGTCTGAAGGTTCAGATCACGTTGATGTTAATGGTAGCCGTCGTCATATTTATAGCTACTTACAAGACTTTTTATTCTCTCCAGAACGTGCACGTACGCCGGTTAAAGCATTGTCTGGTGGTGAACGTAACCGTATTTTATTGGCTAAGCTACTCCTTAAACCATCAAACTTAATTGTGATGGATGAGCCAACCAACGACTTGGATATGGTAACGCTGGAGCTTCTTGAAGAAATGCTCGGCAACTACAAAGGCACCCTACTGCTAATTTCGCATGACCGTGCATTTATGGACAACGTTGTGACTTCAACTTGGGTCTTTGATGGTAAAGGTACCA
Organism: Acinetobacter chengduensis; assembly: GCF_003664645.1. Taxonomy (GTDB): domain Bacteria; phylum Pseudomonadota; class Gammaproteobacteria; order Pseudomonadales; family Moraxellaceae; genus Acinetobacter; species Acinetobacter chengduensis. Next base: position 184,899 of record NZ_RCHC01000001.1, read on the forward strand.
TTGATGAATACGTGGGCGGCTATCAAGATTATTTAGAGCAACGCCCAGACCAAACTGTAGTTGATCAAAAAAGTGCAGTGAAAAAAGCCGTAGCCAAAGCTGAAGCTGCTGCAACTGCTCCTGCAAAAAAAGTGAAGCTCAGTTATAAAGATCAACGTGAACTTGACCAATTACCCGCTGAAATTGAAGCCCTAGAGCAAGAGCAAGCAGGTCTTTCTAAACAACTTGCAGATGGCTCTTGGTTTATGAAAGATGCTGATGCCGCGACAAAAGCATCGCAGCGCTTGGCTGAAATTGATGATCTGATGTTGGAAAAAATGGAACGCTTAGAAGAATTGGAAAATATGACCAAATAATTCTTTGCTCACAAAAAAAACGCCACTTCATGTGGCGTTTTTTTGGCATTAAAAAAGCTATTCTATACCACACATTTTGCTTCAAAATAGATCGAGCGATTCTCATGAATATAGAGCATGACTTCAGCTTTAACTGATCACTCGAGCGAGCTCAACCCAGGACTCTTATGCACTCAAAAGACCTTGCCAATACCATTTATGTGGTCAAAATTTTATGTTGTGCCATCATAATGGTGCTATTGGCATTAATTTTTGATAAAGACAAAGATACGAATTTCTTTTTATGGGGATCATTAACTGCTTTTTTTACCCTGCAATATGACTTCAGACAAAAAATTAACTTTAATCAAGTGACGGGTAATTTTATTGGCTCTGTCGTTGGGATTATCATTTGGATTGCGATGTCCAAAGCCAGCTTTTTACATCTCTATTCGGTTAATTTGGAATACTTGTTTTTGGTGATTGGCATTACCCTCACCACCATTATTTGCGTGAGCTGTAAGGCTAGCCAATTTACTGGCATTGCCTTATCCAGCTTTCTTATCGTGACGGTCTATGACGTTGGTCACCACACCATTGATGGCGCATTATTAAGAATTGTCTATTGCCTAATTGGCTGTCTCGTTGCTTTTTTAATTGAAAAAATTTACTTAGCAATTTTAAGCAAAACGTCACATCTGAGTTAAACACATATTTAAAAACACCGAACTGATTTCACCTGTTTAAATCATTTTTGGCTTTACTCCCAAAGCTTGCTATGGTGCAGTGCAAAATGCTGAAAAAGGATGAAAACATGCAAATTCATGATCAAGTTGTGTTAGTCACTGGCGGCGCACGTGGATTAGGTTTAGCCATTACACAAATGCTCATTGCAGAAGGCGCAAAGGTGGTGGTGAACTATCATTCAAGCCAGCATGCAGCCGATCAGCTCATGACACAGCACCCCAATCAAGTGTTCGCCGTTCAAGCTGATATAACCAATAAAGCCCAAGTAGAACGTATGTTTGCAGAGGCAAAAGTACATTTTGGTACAGCTATTAATTCAATTGTGAACAACGCCTTGGTGCATTTTGAGTTTAATGGCGATGCTCGTCCGAAGGTTGAAGAGTTGAGCGCTGAAACCATGACACGCCAATTTGATGGCGCAGTATTGGCCACACTTCATACCACCCAAGCGGGCCTCGCCGATATGAAACAAGCAGGCTTTGGTCGTATTGTGAATATTGGAACCAATTTAGTCCAAAACCCTGTGGTTCCTTATCATGACTACACCACAGCCAAAGCAGCACTATTGGCATTTACCCGTACCCTAGCACATGACTTAGGCCAATATGGCATTAACGTAAACATGCTCTCTGGTGGTTTATTACAAAGTACGGACGCCAGCAAAGCAACACCCGACTTTGTGTTTGACTTGATTGCAACATCTACGCCACTACGCCGTGTGACCACGCCTGAAGAATTTGCTGCAGCCATTATGATGTTCTTGTCGCCTTATTCACGTGCGGTAACAGGTCAAAACCTGATTGTTGATGGTGGCTTAGTCAAAGGTTAAAGCCAGTGGCTGTTTTCAGTCGGGTCTGTAGCTTGAACTTTCTCTTTCAATTCAGCTTCATGTTAAACTGAAAGCTCTATTTAGCCTGCATACCCTTTGTTTATGAGCCAAAAGCCAGATTATCAACCCGGTGAATTTCAGTGGTCATTTTTATTACCCCAATATTGGGGCATTTGGATTGGCATTGTATTCCTGATGATCTTGGCGATTTTGCCTTGGGCCATTCAGCATCGTTTGGCCAACGTTCTGGGAAATACGGCATTTAAACATTTGAAGTCACGCCGTAAAACAACTGTACGTAACCTCGAAGTGTGTTTCCCAGAATGGTCTGTGGCCGAAGTACAAATCAATGCACGTCAGGTTTTTGTCGATCAAATGATTGGCATATTTGAAACCCTCAATGCATGGTACTGCCCACAATGGTTTAAAAATCGGGTCAGCATTGAAGGCCTAGAACATATTCAACAAGCCCAAGCTGAAGGAAAAGGCGTCTTACTCTTAGGCACGCACTCGACTTTGCTGGATGCAGGTGGCTATTTATGCTCACAATATTTTGAACCCGATGTGGTGTATCGCCCTCAAAATAATCCCCTGCTCGACATGCTGATTTACCGTTGCCGTAGCACCATTTATGCCAACCAAATTGACCATGACGATATGCGTGGCCTCATTCGCAACCTAAAAAATGGCCATGCGATTTGGTATAGCCCAGACCAAGATTTTGGACTAAAACAAGGCGTGATGGCACCTTTCTTTGGCGTGCCTGCAGCCACTGTAACAGCGCACCGTCGCTTAATCAAAATTTCAAAATCAGTCGCTATTCCGCTGTATTTTTACCGTACAGGCGATATTAAAGACCCACGCTATCATGTGTTAATAGAGCCTATTGTGGACAATTTACCAAGTGAAGATGAAGTAGAAGATGCTATTCGCGTCAATAAAATTATTGAGAATCAGCTTCGTATTGCACCCACTCAATATATGTGGTTTCACCGTCGCTTTAAAAGTCGTCCAGAAGGCTACGACGAAATTTACTAAAATACTTACCTTGATCAGTAGAGAATCTTCATGAAAGTCATGCAACTTTTACCCGAATTAAATAGTGGTGGCGTAGAACGTGGTACCTTAGAAATCGCGCGTGCCTTAGTTGCAGACGGTCATGAATCTTTGGTGGTGTCTCATGGTGGTCGTTTAGTCAATCAATTAGAAACCGAAGGTTCTCAACATTTCACTTTGGCCATTCATAAAAAAGCGCTCTCTAGTCTGTGGCAAATTCGTCCATTACGTCAGCTAATTAAAGCTGAACAACCAGACATTCTGCATGTACGCTCGCGTGTACCTGCTTGGCTGACTCATTTTGCGCTCAAGGGTATTCCTGCACATAAACGTCCACATCTCATCAGTACAGTGCATGGCTTTTACTCCATTAATCGCTATAGCCAAATTATGACCCAAGCCGAAAAAGTTATTGCGGTATCTGACAGCGTCGTGCAATACATTCAGGACAATTATAAGAACTGCCCGCCCCAAGATATTGTCAGAATTTTCCGAGGCATTGATCCTGTTGCCTTCCCACATGGCTACCAACCCTCAGCACAATGGATTATTCAGACTTTTAAAGACTTCCCACAATTAGAAAATAAATTTCTCATTTGTCTACCAGGTCGGATTACACGTCTTAAAGGGCATGAAACGCTGATTGAGTTGATGCAACAACTGCATACGCAATATCCGCAGTTACATGCAGTAGTAGTCGGCGGTGCTGATGCTAAAAAAGCCGCCTATTTAGAAGAAATGCAAAAAACCATTGCCAGCAAAGGCCTGACAGAACACATCACCTTTGTTGGGCACCGTTCCGATATTCGTGAATGGTTAGCGCTAAGTGATGTAGTTTTGTCTTTATCAAATCAAGCAGAAACCTTTGGCCGTACTGCACTTGAAGCATTGTCTTTAGGCACGCCTGTTGTGGGTTGGAAGCGTGGCGGTGTAGCAGAAATCCTAACGCGCTTATACCCACAAGGTTTAATTAATGTGGATGACCAAGTGGCCTTACAACGTGCTGTTCAGCAGCATATTGACCAGCCACAACACGTGGAAGAAGTCACCAGCTTTAGCTTAAAAGAAATGTGTGATCAGACCTTAGCGCTGTATAAAACAGTGGTCAAAGCTTAACACTCACACCAGTACAATCGTTTCAAAAGCCGGCTTTCATTGCCGGTTTTTGATCGTTTACTCAAGTAAAACTAGTGATTCGCTCTCTAAAATTAGGCACGTAGCGATTCATAGTCATTAATTTTTAGCCCCGCCAAAGTCGATAATATGCACTTAACCACAGTAAAAATGGCATCAGGCTCATATTTAAGATATTCCTTAAACTCTCAGTTACACGCCAATAACCATGTTCTAAAATATCGTAGCGCGCACCATATAGTTCAATGGCGAATGCCAATCCGAATACGGCCCAAATTGCATAATGCGATTTCAGTTGGCGTTGATGACATACAGCCACCACAAAAAAAATGATTAAGCCCACATAAATACGACCTGCATCGGTCGATAAATGCGTCCATTGTTGAAAGGATATTAACCCTGTACTCAGGCTCTGCATTGCCATAATCGAGACTCTTATTTTTGTATCATGCACTTTTTTGCAGGCTATTTTAAGGCACAGACATGACATAAGAAATACAGATTATCGATTGATACAGCCACTCAAAGCTTCACTGCTTGAAAACATCCAGATAAAGCAAAGCCCGAGTTTTGCATCCTGCATAACTCGGGCTGATGAGGTCGTGCTTTCACAAGTTTTATTATTGTTCTTTTCAGTGGCTTTCCTTTCCTGCATCATATCCATGATGACTTTATCCAATCGGCGCTGTCTTCCATAGCTGGGATAATCCGTTCCCGATTCCTTCTGCCGATGAAATTAGAATATGTCAATACGTTTAAACTGACCATTCGTCAGAGTCCTAAAGACTTGTAAGCTATTTCCTACATCGTGTATAGAGAGGATCAAAGTACTTCCTTCTGTTGCTATATTTTGCATGTCACCGAAATAGTTTAAATATCTCGTGATTATTTATAGTCTTGTGCAATTTCATCTGTGACTGGCTTTTCCTCACGCTCGGCTTTTTCAATCCCCTCTTGAATTGCTTCTTGCGCTTCTTCTTCGTCGGCATCAGTTTGTTCCAAGGACTCTTGTGCTTGCTCAAAAGCTCGTCCCGTTTGGAGTACCACAAACACAGGAAAATGATCTGATCCTACATGCGCCACACGTTCCATGTGTACCAATGCAAAATCAGTACTATGAAAAATATGATCTAAAGACCAGCGTAAAAATTTATAGTCCGCGTGAAAGGTATTGATATATTTACGCCCGACACGAGGGTCAAGCAAACCACTTATACGCTGAAATAACCGTGTTGTTCGCGACCATGCCACATCGTTTAAGTCCCCCATCACAATACAGCTCTCATCTAAATCTTTAATTTGATCACCCACAATTAACAATTCGGCATCGCGCAAAGTAGAGTCTTTGGCTTCGGTTGGGCTCGGTGGTTTTGGATGCAAGCAATACAGTTGTACCAAATTGCCCGAACGCAGTTGCACCGTGGTATGAATTGATGGAATTTCATCGCTCAAAATGAATTTAACTTCGGTCTCATGCAAAGGCAGACGGCTATACAAATGCATACCATATAAATTATCCAGTGGTACAGGCACACGATATGGATAATCTTTTTCAATCACAGACAACTCATTTTGCCAAGTCTGGTCTGTTTCTAAAGTCAGTAAAATGTCAGGCTGGTATTTTTGTACTTGCTCAAGCAGTAAGTGATATTTTTCATTGGGTGTAAGCACGTTTGACACCAGTAACGAAATTTGTTTATTCGGATCAAGTTGATCATCACTCACCTGTTGCACTTGTTTTTTCCATATAAAGGTATACGGTAAAACCATTTTGAGTTGATAAGCTAAAGCGGCAATTAAACCAACAAAAATAATTTGTCGATAGACCGTCCATGGTTCATCCCAAAACAACAAAAAAGCCAATGCAATGAAGCCTAGAATTAAAATTTGTAGGCGTGGAAAATCAGCGCCACGGAACCACCATTCATCTCGAGGAATTAATGACCAAAAACTAAGCCAAATTACCAAAATTGCAATAATCTCGATCCAAATCATAAAACCTCGCTGTTATATTCTAATTTTTTGTCTAATTCATAAATTAATATCAATTTTTCATGTAACACAAACAAGATATATTGCACAATATAATTGCTGTTTTGATTATGCAGCTATTGCAGTTGAGCCCCCTTTTGGTACACTCAACCCCCCTTTAAAATTTTTAACGCACCGAGGCAAAGTGACATGAAAGTAGGTCTGGTCGGTTGGCGCGGGATGGTTGGTTCTGTCCTGATGCAACGTATGGTTGAAGAGAATGATTTTGCTCATTTTGAGCCGTTTTACTTCTCTACCAGTAATGCAGGTGGTGAAGCCCCTGCGTTTGGTGGTAAAACTGCCCCAGCACTTATGGATGCAACGGACATTAATAGTCTGAAGCAAATGGATGTCATTATTACCTGTCAAGGTGGTGACTATACAACTGAAGTTTTCCCTAAGTTAAAAGCTGAAAACTGGGGTGGCTATTGGATTGATGCCGCATCTACGCTACGTATGGATGATGAAGCAATCATCGTACTTGATCCAGTCAACCTAAATGTCATTCAAGACAGCTTAGTGAAAGGCACGAAAACTTTCGTGGGCGGTAACTGTACTGTTTCTTTAATGCTGATGGGCTTAGGCGGTCTATTCCAAAACAATCTTGTGGAATGGGCAACATCAATGACTTATCAAGCGGCTTCTGGTGCAGGCGCGCAAAATATGCGTGAACTGATTACAGGTATGGGCTACTTGTATAACAACACTAAAGATTTGTTAGATGATCCACGTTCTCCAATTTTAGACATTGACTCTAAAATTGCACAATTACAACGTGGCGAAGGTTTCCCATCTGCAAACTTTGGCGTGCCTTTAGCAGGTTCTTTAATTCCTTATATCGACAAGCAACTTGAAAGCGGTCAATCGAAGGAAGAATGGAAAGGCCAAGTTGAAACCAACAAAATTTTGGGCAACCAACAAATTGTTCCAATTGATGGTCATTGTGTACGTATTGGTGCAATGCGTTGTCACTCACAAGCATTAACGTTGAAATTGAAAAAAGACGTACCGCTTGATGAAATTGAAGATATGTTACGCAATGCCAATCCTTGGGCGAAAGTTGTACCAAATACACGTGAAGCTTCAATGACTGACCTGACACCTGTTGCAGTAACAGGTACCTTGTCTGTTCCTGTAGGTCGTTTACGTAAACTCAACATGGGTAAAGAGTACCTTGGCGCATTCACAGTGGGTGACCAGTTGCTTTGGGGCGCTGCTGAGCCTTTACGCCGTATGCTTCGCATCTTGATTGATTATAAAAACGCTTAATCAATATCATTGTTTTTAAACTGAAAAAGCCGATCACATTTGATCGGCTTTTTTTCTGTACTAATCTTGTTAATGTTTTACAATCCTTAAACATCCCGTTAATCTATTCACTTTAAACACCGCGCAATTTGAATTGAGCTAAAAATTAAGATGACCGTCTATAACAAATTAAAAATCGCCATTTTAGCTATACTTGCATCACAGCCTTTACATGCCATTACGATTGATCCTGTCCAAATTCAATCTGCGCCTGGCGAGCTGTTATATGCCGAAATCAACTTTCGTCAATCCGATTCAAAACAGACTTTACAAGCCAGCTTAGCCAATGCTGATGACTTAATGCGTATGGGTGTAGGCCATCAACCACCAGGCCATTTAAACTTTTTTACCCGTCGAGACAGCTCTGGCAATGGAGTGATTACCATTACCTCATCACGCCCAATGACCGATGCCGAACTCAACATTGTGGTGAAAATTACTGAAGGTAATGCCATTCGCTTACAACACATTAAAACCCCTTTAAAACGCAGTTCATCAGCTCATAACACTTTGGCTAATTTAAGTCGCAATGAACGACCGTTGGCCCCGCTGATCATTCGCAATGAAAATGAAATTGGGCTCAATTTACCTGTCAGTACCGCGTATACAGCAACAGCAGCCAAAATTGCCAATCCAGCCCATAAGAATGAAGCACCGCTAAGCATTAGCCGTAGTGCACCACCAAGTTTAAATAATAGCAATGCACAAGCTTTAGCTTCCGTTAGCCCTGTACCTCAAGCTTATGCTGTCCCTGCACCTATGGTCAAAGCGGTAGCTCCAGTTGCGCCAATCGCACAAGTTTCGTCACCCGCACCAGTACAAAAGCAAGCTGTTGCATCAGCGCAAGCCCCTGCACCAACCCTAGCCAAACATAACAATATATCTGAACAGACAACAACAAGCATAGTAGCACCGCCAGCCATGGGCCAAGTGTCGCAAGATCCGTTGGTTAAACAATTTGCCGAAGCCAAAGCTGTGCAAAAGCCAGCGCAACCGACCGAATCACCTGCACGCCCAGCGCCAGTAAGTAAAAACCCCGTATCGGTTCAAACACCGCCACCTCCAGCCAAGGCTGAATATGTGGTGCAATCGAATGAAACACTTTGGGGCATTGCCTCTCGTGTAGCCACTGCAGAAAATCGTCCAATTGGCGAAGTGATGAAGCAAATTAAAGCCAGCAATGTGCATGCATTTATTCAAGGCGATTCAAACCGCTTACGCCGTGGTATTGCACTGAACTTAAGCAATACCGCACCAAGTAAAGAACAACCGAAAGTAAATGCAGCCATGCTGGCAAAAATTCCGTCAGCGCAGTCAGGTAAAGCCAAATATCGCCTAAATGAAGCTGAAATGAGCTTAATTTCCGAGAATGAACGCGATTCAGCCCATACAACCGCCAACAAAAACACAGAAAAAAACCAAACTTCGGACAAGTTGTCATTAAAAATTATGACATCGCGTGAAAAAACCGTTAAATTACAGAGAAACGTAACGCAATTAGAATTGGCGCTAAATCAGAAGGATCAAAGAATTCAATTATTAAATACTCGCTTAGCACAGCTGGAAGAAAAACTGAAAGCACAACGCGCCGCGAAGAAGCCAATACACTAAAAATTGCAACATGAAGATTTTAAATGGGTGAGTTCACTGAACCAAAGCTCTATCCACAAGGGGTTAAAATATGCTGATTTATGTGATTCCATTAGTGATTGTCGTGATTGCTTTGGTATTTTTAAAAAAACGTCAAAGTGCACAAGAATCAGATAAAGCGAATGCACAAAAAGCTAAGGCAAAAAAAGCAAGTTCATCCGCTAAAATTGCCCCAAATCGCACACAAGCTGTAGAGCCAGTTGCAAAGCCGTCCACAACTGCTTTAAGCGATGACACACGTAAAAAAATCCAAAGTTTAATTGATGAACGTAATTTCTTTTCAGCAGAAGCTCAAATTAATCAGGCACTGAAGAAAGACAATACGCAACACGAACTTTATTTGTATTTGCTCGACATTCATATTTTACAAAAAGATGAATTTGCAATTAGCCAATTGATCAGTCATGTTCGCTCACTTGAACTTGCGGACATCATTGCACAGGCTGAAGCAAAACAAGCAAATTTCGAAAATGCCCAAAACAAAACTATTGATACCATTGCATTTACTAGCCCGACAGAACAACCGGTCAGTGTTGCAAAACCACAAGCACAGAATAATGCTGATTTTGATGCCTTAATGGGCAGCCCATCAACTACACCTGAGCCAAAAAAAGAAGTACCTCCTGCACCCGTTGTTGCGACACCAGCTGTAGAGGAAATCAAACCGTTAGATTTCAATTTATCGTTTGATTCTGTTGCCGAAAAACCTACTGAAGTTAGTAAGCCAAAAGTTGCTGAAGAAACACAGTCTCTTGATTTTGCAGTACCAGAAGTTACACCTGTAGAAAAAGTTACCGAAGTTGCTCCAACTACTGAAATCAAACCGCTCGACTTCTCTTTAGACTTTGCACCGCAAACCAGTCCGGAAGTTGCACAGCCACAACCTACAGCTGAACCTGCACCTTTAGACTTTTCGTTTACGACAGAAGAACCGACTACAGAAGCACCAAAAGCAGAACCGCTTAGCTTTGATTTAAGTTCAATTGGTGCGCAACCAGAAGTAGAACCAACTGCACCAGCCTCTACAGGCGTGAGCTTTGACATCAGTCAAGTGAGCACACCTGCATCGAGCACAGATCAAAGTGATCCATTGGTGCAGTCATTCCCAGAGCTTTTGGACAGCAACGAAATTACGCTTAATCTAGAATTGGCAGCACAATATATCCAATTAGGTGCATTTGATGCCGCTCGTGAAATTTTAGAAGAAAAAGAAAGCGAATATTCTGCTGAACAAATTGAACAAGTAAAAGTGTTACGTAATCAAATCGCTTCTTAATAGAAATCGATTTAAACTAAAGCAGTCTCCATGACTGCTTTTTTTATGATGAAAAAAATAGCCTTAATCTATATGGGTGGCACCTTTGGCTGTGTTGGTGAACCACTTAGCCCAATGCCAGCAACAGAATTTTTGCCACAATTACAGCATGTCTTGCCACTTCATTTGCAGGTCGATTGTTTTGTCGCACCTGTCATCCGTGATAGTAGTGCATGCACCGCATCTGACTGGCTGTTGCTGATCCAGCAGATTCAAAACTTACAACTGCAGCATTATCAACATTTCGTTATTATTCATGGCACAGATACGCTCAGCTATGCCAGTGCAGTCTTGGCTCGATTTATAGCCCAATCAGCCCATGTGATTTTAACTGGTAGCCAATACCCACTTCTAAACGTCCATGGTAATGATACACGCGAATTTAGCGATGCGATGTCAAACTTAAATTTTGCTCTAGAGCATGTCATGCAGGTTGAAACTGGGGTCTATTTAGCATTTCATCACAAGCTTATTCATGCTTCCTCAGCCCTTAAAACCCATACCACAGAACTCGATGCCTTTAGTGGGTCATTAGTGCCACATGCCAGCCAATCCATGCTTTCTAGTGCCACGATTGTACAAACAGAGCATATTGAAAAAGCCCGTGCTTTTAACTGCATCAGCCTCATGCTACAACCTATTGGCATCGCACAGCTCGAAGATAACTTAAAGGCGCTATCTGCTCAGGCACCCCAAGTGCTGATTCTGCAAGGTTTTGGTACAGGAAATATTGCTGTGAATGAGCAAGTAGTTGCTCAAATTCAGTACCTTCAACAGCAAGGCTGTGCAGTGATTCTGACCACGCAAGTACCTTTTGGAGAAATCGATCAGCGTTATGCAGTGAGTCAGTGGGTGCAAGATGCACATATTCTTGTGAGCAATTGTGCGGGGCATGCAGATCTATATGCAAAAGTCTTACAAATGTATTTACAATACGACGCCATAGAACAATGGCATGCCCATTGGTAACATTGATAGAGACTGAGGTGAGTATGCAACGTTTTGCAGTGGGAATTGAGTTTAATGGTTCACTATATCGTGGCTGGCAAACTCAACAGGCAGGTGTGATTAGCCTGCAAGAAACCATTGAAAAAGTACTCAGCACAGTGGCCAATGAACCTATTTTACTACATGGCGCAGGCCGTACCGATGCAGGTGTACATGCAACCAACATGGTGGCTCATTTTGATACCAATGCTGTACGTAGCATTCATGGTTGGATTCGTGGCTGTAACAGTCAGTTACCCAAAGATATTTCAATTCAGTGGATTCAAGAAATGGACATGGATTTCCATGCCCGTTTCAAAGCACAAGCGCGGCGTTATCGCTATGTAGTCTATAACCACTCTGTGCGCCCTGCTCTATTGCATAAATTGGTCACACATATACACGCACCACTGAATGTTGAAGCGATGATACAAGCCGCCAGCAAGTTTGAAGGCACACATAATTTTGAAAGCTTTCGCGCAGCTGCCTGCCAATCGAATCAGCCAGTACGCACAGTTAGCCATTGCCGTTTAATTCAGCATGGTTGCTATTTAGTTTTAGATATTCAAGCCGATGGCTTCTTGCATCACATGGTGCGCAACATTATGGGCTGTTTATTAGAAGTCGGCCAAGGCATGTACAGCCTAGAGCATATCGATACGATTTTTGCTGCTGAAGATCGTTCAGCTGCAGGTGTGACGGCTCCACCAGATGGCCTATATTTTATTCATGCAGACTATCCTGAGCAGTTTCAACTACCCAAAATACCTTTAGGACCACATTGGTTAAATATGCCTGAGTAAGTTTAGATACGCTCTGCTTACTCTCATTGATCAATGAGAGAAACTCTACCCTCCTTGATACACAAAGAGGGTTTGCGTCAATCTGTTAACGTTGCTTACGCTTACGATATTCCACTGGCGTTTCATTGGTCCAGCGTTTAAACGCCCGATAAAACGTACTTGGCTCAGAAAAACCTGTTAAATATACAATTCGCTCAACGCTTTCATTGGTATTGGCCAGTAACTTTTTAGCCAAGCGACAACGGTAATCCGACAAGATTTGTTGAAAGCTGGTATTGGCCTCGCTCAGCTGAGTCCGTAAACGACGCGGTGTAATATTTAGCTGTGCCGCTACGGTTTCTAAGGTAGTTTCACCACTTTCTAAAGTTGAACCAATGGCGCGACGTACCTCACCCACTAAATCATAGCGTGCAAGTTCTTGTAGTTTTTCTATCGCAAGTTGTTCATGTAACTGTAAAAGTTCAGGTTCTGCTTGCCATAATTGATAATCTAAAATTGCAGGGTCAAAATATAAGCGTGTTTCTTTTTGCCCAAGGCTTACTGGACATTCATACACACGGAAATATTCATCATCTGGCGCGCCCTGACTAAAATTAAAATCGATATAAATAGGCTGGAAACGCCCTTCGGTAATAAATTTAAAAAAGCGTAATACACCCGACATTGCACATTCAGAAAAATGTCGATTGACAATATTTTCAGCCCAAGGCTGATGACCATTGGTTAAGTAGCAACGATCATCTTCAATCACCAATTGAGCATGAAAAGCATCACTAATTAAACGTTGATATGCCAATGCGCGCTTTAAACCTTCACCAAAGTTTTCTGATGAAATAAACAAGTGTTCAATCACCTGTCCACGGTATAAAGGGAGGTGTTCACCCAAATGTAGACCAATATCTGGATCTTTGCTGACCTCTTCAGCGGCCACCCAAAACGCGTACTGCGCATTTAATGGCGTACGATCATTGGCTTCAACCTGCTTCAGTGCAACACCGGCTTTGGTTAAAATATCTTCCGTCGGCAAACCAGCACGACGAATCGCTTGGTAGCCCAACCGCAATACTACGGATGCATCAGTTAGCTGACCCACTCAAGAACCTTCCTTGTATGTACTTCATTTATACTCAAATGCTTAAATTTAGATTAACTGTGATTGACCGAACTGACAACTATTCTACGAACATTTTTGTTGAAAAAGTTTAACCGCACTGTTCGCTTATTTTACTTGCATCTGATTATTCTGACGGCCGTTTCATCTTGTTTTATGCAAAAAAATTGACTATAATTTGCGCCTTGCTAATTTATTCATTCAGGTAGGCTATGGCCAATAAAGAGGAACTCATCGAGTTCGAAGGCGTTGTCACCGAGACGCTTCCTAATACTATGTTCCGTGTACGTTTAGAAAACGGTCATGAAGTGATTGCTCACATCTCTGGTAAAATGCGTAAACACTATATTCGTATTTTGACTGGCGACAGTGTTAAAGTAGAAATGACACCTTATGATTTGACTAAGGGTCGTATCACTTATCGTGCACGCTAAGTTTTAGCGAAGCAGAAAAAGCCACATTGTCATGTGGCTTTTTTTATACAAGGGACAGAAGAGCAACGACTAAAGCAGGCTTAATTTAAGGCACTGCTTTTACAGCCAACTGTCTTGCACTCCCGTAAGCGCTCCAGTAGCCAGTGATTGCGCTCCTGTGTCGTTTCTAGGCGACAATTCACATTGACGCCTGTATCCGTGGTACAGCTTGCATCACGCTCACGAATCCATTGCAGTTGAGAATGCTTTAGCGTAGTTTTTTGCTTCTCTGATAGCTTCGCCCGTAAAGCTTGATAGTTCTTATTTAAGTCAGCATCTGCACTGGCATAGACTTTATTGGTGCAATAGATATCATCGTAAGTATTACGCGCGCTGTTACAATTGTCTGCATTGGCATAGCTACTCAAAAGAAATACACCAAGCCATAAGATTTTTTTCATTTTATTCATCCAAAATCATTGTTTTTATCTTATTAAAATTCACCTACACACCATTTAAAATCACTTGTGAGGCACTTGTTAATCTTAAAACAAGCCCACAATACAGCGTAAGCAAAAAATTGTATCTTCATTCAACTTCAAGCATCTTTGCTCATTAAAAGTTAACCGTTTATCAAATCACTACATAGTTATTGTGTGCAAATCCATACACTGGTTTGTAATCACTCAGCATGAGATATGCTTATGAACTTTAAAACAAGCTTGGGCATATATGCGCTAGCCTCTACGTTATTTGGCTGTGCCAGCACCCCTACCATGAATGCCTTGGAACGAGAAAAATACTTAGCGCAATTTGTTGGTCAAAGCAGTAGCTATATTCAAAGCCATTTAGATTTAGCTAAACTGGGCTATCAAAATGCCACCGCCCCAGTCGTACAGCAAAATACTTTAAGTTATACCGTGATTCGGCCTATTAGTATTCCAATCCCGATGGCACAGAACCCAGCCTTAGGCGCAGGTGCGGGTACAGCAGTTCCTCTGCCAACGCAAAGCTATGATGCCTCGCTACAGTGTGAGATTCGTTTTCAACTGCAAAACCAGATTGCAACTGCTGTACAACTTAGCGGACGCACCTGCTAATTGGCATTTAATACTCTTTACCGCTAAATCAGAACCATAAAAAAACCGAGTCCATAGACTCGGTTTTTGAAGATCATTTGAACTTAGTTCAATGCGGCAACAACAGCTTGACCCATTTCTACCGTACCCACTTTATTCATACCTTCAGACATAATATCTGCTGTACGTAGGCCTTGATCAAGTACGTTACCCACTGCATTTTCAATTGCTTTTGCAGCAGCTTCTTCACGGAATGTATAACGAAGTAACATTGCCACAGACAAAATGGTTGCCAATGGGTTTGCAATGTTTTGACCTGCGATGTCTGGTGCAGAACCGTGACAAGGTTCGTACATGCCTTTACCGCTTTCATCTAAAGATGCAGATGGTAACATGCCAATAGAACCCGTTAACATTGCCGCTTCGTCAGACAAAATGTCACCAAATAAGTTAGACGTTACAATCACGTCAAACTGCTTCGGCGCACGTACCAATTGCATTGCTGCATTGTCTACATACATGTGTGACAAGTTGATTTCTGGGTATTGCTCTTCTTTTAATGCTGTAACTGTTTGTTTCCAAAGTTCAGTCACTTCAAGTACGTTTGCTTTATCTACTGAACATACTTTACCACCACGTAAGCCCGCCAATTCAAACGCAACTTTCGCAATACGCTTAATTTCAGATTCAGCATAAACGTCGGTGTTAAAACCTTGTTTTTCGCCATTTTCAAGCTCACGAATACCACGTGGTTGACCGAAATAAATACCACCTGTTAATTCACGAACAATTAGAATATCTAAACCGGCAACAATTTCAGGCTTAAGGCTAGAAGCATCTGCCAATTGCGGATACAAGATCGCTGGGCGCAAGTTTGCAAATAAGTTCAGTTCGCTACGTAGTTTTAATAAACCACGCTCAGGACGGATTGAACGCTCAATCGTATCCCATTTAGGACCACCCACCGCACCAAGAAGTAAAGCATCTGCTTTTTTCGCTTGTTCTGAGGTTACATCTGGATAAGGTGAACCATGCGCATCAATTGCTGCACCACCTAATAGACCTTCTTCCCAAGTCAAACCTAAATTGAATTTTTCATTCACTCGTGTAAGCACTTGTTCTGCAGCTTTTACAATTTCAGGACCAATGCCGTCACCCGGTAAAATCAAGATATGTTTTGACATGAGTTTTTCCATTTTATGTGCCAATTAAACTTGGCAAGTGATTACAATTTTTTTTCTACAAACTCGCCTAGGCCCGTTAAAACGTTGTAGGGTTTGCAAAAACGTCGAATAGTTTTTTGTTCCATTTTTAAATCTACACACAAAGGATCTGGTGCAGAGGCATCTAACAAACTCACTTTGTGTTTGGTTCGATCACGGAACATCGTTAAGGTATAAGCTGTTTTGGGTTTAAACGTATGAATCACGTGTAAACGTTCAGCTTTATCAGGCGAGATCGGATAAAACCGAACAACCACCTCATGCTGTACAGGAGTCACCGAAAGATACAGCGCATTTGGCTCTTTCAATGACTTCCCTTGTATACGCACAATCCCCGCCTTTAGCGCCTCACGTTCGAGTTCATTATGTTCTTTCATAATGAAGGTCTGATCTAAACGCTCAAACTGACAGCTTTCTGTACCTGCACAATAAATATGTGCATTTTTTTGCGTACTTTCAGATTCTTTTATATTTTGAATCTGTATGACCTTAACGCTTTGGCAAGCGCTCAACGATCCAATCATCGTGAGCCCTACTGCCATTTTTTTAAGCAATTTTCCCATGTCTGAACTCGGTCTAATCTGGCATTGTCATATTGTTATGCCTAGATATTAGCAAGAGTTCAGCAGAGTGACTATGTCTTAATCACATCAATTTTAAGCTTTTACTTCTGCAAATACCCATGGGCGCGATGCTTGAGTTTTCGCTTCATAAGCTTTGATATCATCCGACACTTGTAAAGTTAAACCAATGTCATCCAAACCATTCAATAAACAGTGTTTGCGGAATGGATCTACCTCAAATGCAAATGCTTCACCTGATGGTGTACGTACTTCTTGTGCTTCTAAATCAATGGTTAACTGATAACCTTCAGAAGCGGCACATTCTTTAAATAATTGATCAACAATCTCTTCAGATAAGATCACTGGCAACATGCCATTTTTAAAGCTGTTGTTAAAGAAGATGTCTGCATAGCTTGGTGCAATTACAGTACGAAAACCATATTCTTCTAATGCCCAAGGTGCATGCTCACGGCTCGAACCACAACCAAAGTTCGCACGTGAGATTAAGATTGAAGCACCTTGATAACGTGGTTTGTTCAATTCAAAATCAGGGTTAAGTGGACGCTTTGAAATGTCTTGACCCAAATAACCTTCATCCAAATAGCGCAATTCATCAAATAAGTTTGCACCAAAGCCAGTACGCTTAATCGATTTTAAAAACTGTTTTGGAATGATTAAGTCTGTATCAACATTGGCACGGTCTAAGGGTGCAACGATACCTTGTTCAACGGTATATTTTTTCATGTTTCTTTCTCACTGAATCCGTAACCTCTCCCTAACCCTCTCCTAAAATGAGAGGGAACTCCTTCTCCATCAGGGAGAAGATCGGGATGAGGGCTTAAACTTAGAACGAACGTACGTCAACAAAATGACCTGCAATTGCAGCAGCCGCCGCCATTGCTGGACTCACCAAATGTGTACGACCGCCATTACCTTGACGGCCTTCAAAGTTACGGTTCGACGTTGAAGCACAATGCTCGCCAGGTTGTAACTTATCAGCATTCATAGCTAAGCACATTGAACAACCCGGCTCACGCCATTCAAAGCCCGCCTCGATTAAGATTTTGTCTAAACCTTCGGCCTCTGCTTGTGCTTTCACTAAACCAGAACCCGGAACAACCATCGCTTGCTTAATACTTGAAGCAACTTTTTTACCTTTAGCCACTTCAGCTGCTGCACGAATATCTTCAATACGTGAGTTAGTGCAAGAGCCAATGAATACGCGGTCTAATTGAATATCAGACAATGCTTGACCTGCATTTAACCCCATGTAGCTATAAGCACGTGTCCAGTCGTTACGCTGAACGTCATCTTTGGCTTGTTCTAAGGTTGGTACCGCTTGAGAGACTGGAATCACCATCTCAGGAGAAGTTCCCCAAGATACTTGTGGCTCAATCTCTTCACCTTGTAATACAACCACTGTATCGAAATGTGCGCCTTCATCAGAAACTAAGGTATTCCAATACTCAACAGCTACATCCCACTGCTCGCCTTTTGGTGCGTATGGACGATCTTTGACGTATGCAATAGTTTTGTCATCGACAGCGACCATACCCACACGAGCACCGCCTTCAATCGCCATATTACATACTGTCATACGGCCTTCAATCGACATATCACGGAATACTTGACCACCGAATTCAATCGCGTGACCCGTACCGCCAGCAGTACCAATTTTACCAATAATCGCTAAAACGACATCTTTAGGTGTTACGCCTTGACCTAATTTTCCATCAACGCGCACCAACATGTTTTTCATTTTCTTTTGAACTAAGCACTGGGTTGCCAATACATGTTCAACTTCAGACGTACCAATACCATGTGCTAAACAACCAAAAGCACCATGCGTTGCTGTATGTGAGTCACCACACACCACCGTCATACCAGGCAAAGTTAAACCTTGCTCAGGCCCGACCACATGGGCAATCCCTTGACGCACGTCATTAATGTCGAATTGCGCAACATTAAAGGTTTTACAATTGTCATCTAAAGTTTGTACTTGAATACGTGAAGTATCATCTTCAATACCTGCAATACCTTCAGAACGTTCTTTACTTGATGTTGGAACGTTATGGTCCGGTGTTGCAATATTTGCACTTAAACGCCAAGGACTACGACCCGCAAGTTGTAAACCTTCAAAAGCTTGTGGAGATGTTACTTCGTGCAATAAATGACGATCGATATACAGTAATGAAGAGCCATCATCACGTTGTTTTACTAAATGGTCATCCCATAATTTGTCATACAAAGTTTTTTTTGTTTGGGTTTCTGCTTTTTGGGTTTCGCCTGCCATGTCGATGTGCTCCACTGGACTGGGTAAATTCTTTCATTAACTTCGATTATAACCACGTAATCACATAAATCTAATTTATCATTTTTATTAGTTTAAAAACTTTTCGGAATTAATTTATAACTATTTCAACTCTGAAATACCTTGTCTAATCTCTCATCAAATCTAGTCGATTTTTTCAGCAAATTGAGACGTAGATTCAAGCCTAGCAAGAGTTTTCACTAGCATTGTTTCTTTCTGATCCAATCTTAAAATGGTGAATTAATCACTATTTCTATTTAATTTTCATAGATACCAATACTGTGCATATCACGCTTATTTTCACACACTGGATTATAGGTCAAATGAAACCGAACTTTAGTGCGAATATCAGTCACTCACCATCCAGTATTGACTAAAAATAAGAATATTCCGAAGCCATGATTCCCGCCTTTACAGCATAAAAAAATTCCCGAAAAAAGGAAGGATTAGATCGCGCTGAAATAAATTCTCGGGAGCAACGAATATATGACGCCGTCATAGTCTGAACGTTTTCATATCGCCAGTTATCCACTGCCTTCGATCAATAACTGCTATTTGAGTCTTAATTGACAGCTTAAGATTTATTCAATGGTTATTATTCATAAATTCGCTTAGACTTTTCAAATGATAATAGTTATTATTTACAAATAGAGACCTAAACCGATTTATTTTTAGAGGAACAGCACCATGGCACACATTCAAAACTTCGTCGCTAGTAATCGACGCATGTTCAAAAAAACCTTGAGTTACTACATTATGCACATTACGGTGGCTATGCTTGTTGGCTATTTTGTTACTGGTAGTTTAACTATGGCAATTGCTTTGAGTCTACTCGAACCCACTGTTCAAGCATTTGCTTTCTTCTTCCACGAAAAATTCTGGGAACGCAATAACATACCAGAGAGTAAAAAAATGTCAGTTTAAGTTTTCTGCTGTTTCTCTAACCGCCTTCGGGTGGTTTTTTTATTGAAGATGCTTAAGATTAACTACTGCAAACTGATCTTTATGACGATATCCTTGGTGAAACAGATTCACATTTTTAGGTAAGGCTAAAGCCAAGATGATGTGATCTAAATATTCCTCTACAGCATATACAAATTTTAAATATGCTTTAAGAGCAGGCAAAGCTGCCGTGATTGCAATCCAACAAAACGCGATAATCAACCCAAATAATATATTCATCGCCATAGCAATAATGCCCCCGAATATAAATCCTGTTAGCCAATGCCATGTTTTGAGATTTGCCATCCCTAGTATACTTTTGCTTTTGTAGTGCAAATTGGGATTGAGATACAACAGTTGATCTTTTTTTATGGCCAGCACAACATGGTTCAAATGATCTTTTTTATCTGCCATGAATACTGACAGTTTATCCCCAACCTGTACTTGTGGCATGTTTAGTGTTGCCTCAAGCATGTGTCCAGCAATATCAATTTGATAATTTTGTACCTTTAATTTTATATATCTTCTATTTCCAAGAGGATATGCCACAACAACTTCCTTGAGCAATCGAACTTGAGTAACTGTCCCTTCGAGTACAATGAGTTTTTTTGTTTTACCTTTCATTTTGATTTCATTAAACTTTTTTAATTAGTGAAGTTTACAACAAACAATTCAACATTTCCGTTTATCTATTCCTAAGATTGATAAATAAAAAACAAAAGCATAAATTTTTATTTATTCGTAATGAAGATAAATCTCGTAGCCTTCTGATCAATACACAATCCAGCATATATTTTTATTTTCGCTTAAGACCTATCCGATCTTTCCATGAAGAGCTCTGATTCAGATTTTCCTTAAGCTTAAGTAAATCTACACCCCCCACCATCCCTTGATGGCGCCATTTACGTTGAAAAATCCGGTCTTCCAAGTACTCAGGTAAGTCGTAAATATTCAAAATGTGCCTGCGCCACATTTTGCGTTCATCAAAGGCAGCTTTCAGCTCAATATAGCCCGAACAAATACACAGGACTCCAATAATCACAAAACTGCCCAATAAGGTCCCCAACAATGTGCTCCCCATATCTAGCAGATGGACCAATCCCCATCCTGCACCTGCCACCCAATGCCACCAATACAGCGGAAACGCGCTCGGCAGATCAATCGCGCGGTCATGCAGAAAAGGATTCAAATATAGCAACTCATTATGCTGAATAGCTGAAACTACGAAGCTACCATCTTCAGCTTCTGAAAATGCTACGGCTTTTACCTCTGAATCAGATGGAATGAAGCATGCAGTCAATACAAAACTGACAGGGTAATCACCTAGCTGGGCAGAATAATCCGTGACAGGAATCGAACGGATACGTTTCATGCGGTTATTGTACCAGTGGATTTTTCCTTGTGCCTGCGGCTGTATCTGATGTATTTTCCCCTCGATTTGCATCAAAGCTTTTGACATTTTTCACTTATCTTTTGAATGAATGGATAATTTTACATCAAAAGATACAACTTTTTCTTTGATTAATTCTTAAAAATTCTAAATAATAAAATTACCATAAAAAATATTTATAGGTTATTTCAGATGAATCTTGCAGCCTTCGAAGCCTTCGTGAAAGTCATGGAAACGGGATCAATTTCTTTGGCGGCGGATCAGCTTTTTATCACCCAACCTGCGGTGACCAAGCGAATTCATAGCTTAGAAGAATACTTTGGCGTGAAGCTATTTGAGTCAGCTGGTCGAGGTGTACAGGCAACGCATGCAGCACATTCACTATTACCTAAAGTTAAAAATTGGCTCAATGAATTGGGTGATATTCACCACACACTTAGCCATGAACAAGGCCAAATTCAGGGCAAGCTTAAAATTGGCACCAGTCATCATATAGGCTTACATCATTTACCCAATCATTTGCGTAACTACGTACAAGCCTACCCAGACGTTACTTTAGATGTGCATTTTGTCGATTCAGAACAGGCACATGAAAAAGTACTGGCAGGTGATTTAGAACTGGCCTTTTTAACCTTACCGCCACAAGGGGATGAGCGTCTAAAATATGTCAACATTTGGCAAGACCCTTTGGTTTTTGTGGCAGCACCATTTCATCCGCTTGCACAGCAAAGCAATTTAACGCTTGAAGATTTAATCCAATACCCAAGCTTACTCCCTGCTGCTCAAACCTATACCACTCAAATCACATTGGCTGAGTTTGAAAAGCAAGGGATCAAACCTAAAATTACCATGAGCAACAATCCGCTAGAATCCATTCGCATGTTGGCATCCATTGGTTTAGGCTGGTCTGTACTTCCAAAAACCATGATTAACCAAGACTTAAAACAATTAGACATTGATTTAGTCATGCACCGCCAATTAGGCATGGTCTGGCACCCTGGTCGTACACAGTCCAAGGCAGCTGCAGCGTTGGTATCTCTGATGAAGCAGCATTTGGCATAAATCATTCGCTAGCCTCAGCTATATGGCAAGGCAAGCAGATTTTTACATATAAAAAACGGCCTAGGCCGTTTTTTATGACGATGAGAACATCGGAACCCAAGTTGAGTTCAGCTCTCTATAATTTCAGCTTAAATTCATCATTTTCTTAAGCGAAATGTCCAATAAAAATAGCAACAAAAATAAAAGCCAATAGCGCCCAAGCAAGGCCTAAATTTGTCCCGCCTGCTTGTTCCAGTGCCTGATTTAAATCACTGCTTTGCACCTGACTGCGTAGTTGCGTAATTTTTTCGTGCACAAATTTCTTATACAGACTATTTCCAAATAAACCTAAACTCACGGACACGCCAATTCCAACACCTTTAGCCTCAAACTGAAAGATATTTTCCAGTACAGTCAATATTAGCAATAGCGCAACGACCAACGCCCCATAGCCATACATTTTGCGATAAAAAAGCCAAATTACACCAAACACCAAAGCACCCCAATTCATCCCAGCGATATGTTTGGTTGGGGTTAATTGAGTAAATACCTTTCGGTAATAGTTTTGATATTTTTCTGTGCCTACAAAGTATTGTGTGAGTTGATCATCATCTCGGCTCAATGCAGAGACTTGGCTTAAGGGAGGAGGTAAAACACTGGCTTCTTCGTTCATCTCATTTTCCTTATTTTTATATTTTGTTATATCGTTCTAGCGACTAGAGCAAACGCTACATGTGCAGTTCGACCTCAAAAGTATTAAAAAGAAAAAGCCTCTGTACAAGCAAAACCCGACAGAGGCAAATACAAATTTTAAGGTCTTAGATTTTATAATATTCGTGCTTAAACTGAATCCTCATGTAAAGATTCATTTAACTGATCAACAATGATCGCCCACTCACCATCTGACGCAATTTTCTCAGCCAAAAACTGGCGTTGTCCCTCATTCCAATAATCAGCTTGAATAATTGTCGTGTGCGCATTTAGCTGATGAGTTGCAATAAACAATGCAATGGCTTCTTCACTCGCGTCTAAGCCCAACTGTTCAAATAAGTGGGTCATTCTTGGTCGTACACTCATCTTGTTCTCCTTGTTTAATACGCAGTTAAAATGCTCTTTATGATGTCATTAAGGATATAACACGGAATGCGCCACCACTCAATTCAAAGCCTCGTGATTGTTTCTCACTCTTGACATACTTTATTTGCAACTGACTGTATATTCGGCTAAGTGCTAGAATTAATATCGTAAAAAAGGTGTGGTCAGCATCCATACCGTAATCAATTGTATAAATAACCATAAGATGGGCTGGCTCCATGATGTACCGCCTGATTCTGCAAATACTTGCGGGCTATACTTTGGAGAGCGTTGATACGCACTGACTTTATCTTGTACAAAACGCGTATACAAATGTGAACCCACACAGCCATACACCACATGCGGTAGCAAAGAAACCAACAACAAAACTGGCCATGGCAAACCAATAATGGCGCCAATCATGCCTAGAAAAAATAATACAGCCAGCAACAAAAAAAATTGTGCATACATTTTACGATAAAGTAGCCAATAGCCTCCGAACAACAGCCCTGCCCAACTAAAACCTGTGGAATGTTGCAATGCTTGTGCATAGTGAGTTGCACGAGGTCCAACAAACATTTCAAACAATGTTGCTGTAGAAACAGAGCTTGCACTCGATGTATGGGATTCAGACGGATGCGTCAATTTAAAAGTCACTCTTGATCATGTGATAATGTGCCAAAATGGGCAAAAATTCAGTCAAAACCGTATGTATAAAATACCAGTTTGACTGAATGATAAGCTTTGTATCGCCTAATGCTTTATTTACTCAACCTCGTTAAAGAAATGAATACGTAGTTAAATTGACCAATCTTGAATTTCCCAAGCTTGCTCTTTAGCCAAAGCTTCAAGGCGATCATCTGGATTTACCGCTACGGCATGATCCGCATATTCTAATAAGAAACGGTCGTTAATGGAGTCTGAATAAGCCCAAGACTCAGTGACATTACGCCCTGCTAGCCATTGATCTAATCGTGCCAATTTACCTTGTTGATAACACGGGATATTGGTCACTTTGCCGGTATATTTTCCATCTTTCACTTCAGCATTGGTCGCAATGACCTCTTGAATACCAAATTCATGAAAAATAGGCGCCGTAATAAAATCTGAAGTGGCCGTAATGCCCACCAGTTGATGACCCATTTCTTGATGCTTTTGAATAGCTTTAAAGCCTTCGGGACGCATTTGAGGACGAATCACTTTTTGCATAAATAACTGATGTAATTCTGTTAAATAGTCATTGTCATGTTGCGTTAAGAACTCAAAAACAAATTCATTATAGGCAATTGGATCAAGCTGACCTTTTTTATAATCCTCATAAAATTTGTCATTCATCGCACGATGATGAATTGGATCTACCAAGCCTTCATTCACCAAAAATTCGCCCCAAGAATGGTCGGAATCGGTATTTAATAAGGTGTGATCTAGATCAAAGAGCGCCAATTTCATGAAAATACTCGTAAAAGCTGAAATTTAAGAAAAAAATTGTAAATCTATCTCCGCTAGTCGATAGAAATTCGTTAAGATCATAGCAATTTTAACATTTTTACACTTTGCTTTTTTCGAGCTGGATTAAAAATTCACGATCCCCGAGGGCAAAGAAATAAATTACACAATATTTAGGTAGCCAAATGATCGACTCAGAAGGTTTCCGACCGAATGTCGGGATCATTTTGGCAAACGAGTTTGGACAGGTTTTATGGGCAAAGCGCATTGGTCACAATGCTTGGCAATTTCCGCAAGGAGGTATTCAGCATGGTGAAACCCCTGAAGAGGCACTCTTTCGTGAACTCCGCGAAGAAGTAGGCTTATTGCCCGAACACGTCGAAATTATTGCGCAGACTAAAGGGTGGCTGCGCTACCGTTTGCCAAATCGTTATATACGTATGGACTCAGATCCAGTATGTATTGGTCAAAAACAGAAATGGTTTTTGCTGAAGCTGACGGCTTCTGTCAAAAATATTCAACTGGATTTGTCTGATCCACCGGAATTTGATCAATGGCAATGGGTAAGTTATTGGTATCCATTGGGACAAGTGGTCAATTTTAAGCGCGATGTATACCGCAAAGCGATGGTGGAACTATGCAACCAGTTACCCCAAAAAATATAAAAATCGCAAATGAATTGCAGATTTTTCAGAGAACTATTGATATCAATTAAGTCATAACAAAGGAGCAGGCCCGATGTCGAATATGCAACTGGATACCCTCAGACGCATCGTCCAAGAGATTAATGCGTCAACCAGTTTGCATGAATCTTTAGACATTATGGTTAAACAAGTGGCTGAGGCCATGCATGTGGATGTCTGCTCTATTTATTTACTTGATGAACGTAATCATCGTTACCTACTCATGGCCTCTAAGGGACTCAATCCTGACTCGGTTGGCCATGTATCGCTCGACACCAATGAGGGTTTAGTCGGACTGGTGGGACAGCGTGAAGAAATTGTCAACTTAGACAATGCACCCAAACATGAGCGCTTTTTATATCTTCCAGAAACTGGCGAAGAAATTTACAACTCATTTTTAGGCGTACCCGTCATGTACCGCCGTAAAGTGATGGGTGTATTGGTTGTTCAAAATAAAGAATCACAAGACTTTTCAGAAGCGGCTGAATCCTTTCTCGTGACTTTATGTGCACAGCTTTCTGGAGTGATCGCGCATGCACATGCTGTGGGCAATATTGATGTTTTTCGTAAGCCAAGTAACTTACCAGCCTATAAAACTTTCCAAGGTGTTTCAGGTTCAGGAGGGATTGCTTTAGGTCGTGCAGTGATTCTATATCCTCCAGCCGACCTAGCTGCTGTGCCTGACCGCGAAGCTGATGACATTAGTGAAGAACTTGAACTACTCGATCATGCCATTGATTCGGTACGTCAAGAAATTCAGTCACTCGATGACAAAATGCAAGATGCTCTCATGGCCGAAGAACGCGCACTGTTCAGTGTGTTTTTACGCATGCTGGATGAAAATGCCCTGCCCGCCGAAATTAAAGATGAAATCCGTGACGGTAATTGGGCACAAGGTGCCGTGCGTAATGTCATTGATAAGCACATTGCGCTGTTTGCCCAAATGGAAGATGACTACCTACGTGAACGAGTCTCTGATTTAAAAGATTTGGGCCGACGCATTTTAGCTTTTTTACAAGAAGCAGATGCCAGCCACCGTGAAATTACCGATGAAAGTATTTTAATTGGTGACGAGATTTCGACCGCAGCTCTGGTCGAGTTACCCGTGGATAAAATTGCAGCCATTGTGACCACCGAAGGCGCAATGAACTCGCACATGGTGATTGTGGCACGTGCCCTAGGTATTCCAACCGTGGTTGGCGTGACTGAATTACCCATCAATACGCTTGATGATGTGGAAATGATTGTCGATGCGCATCAAGGCCGTGTCTTTATCAATCCACCACGTCGCCTACGTACACGTTATAAAGAAATTCAGAAAGAAGAAGAACAGATCGCCAAAGATCTAAAACAATACGAAACCAAAGATGCAATCACCCCTGATGGCATCGCGGTACGTTTATTTGTTAATACAGGTCTGATGATTGATGTGGTACGCGGTGTACAACGTGGTGCTAAAGGTGTGGGACTGTATCGTTCTGAAATTCCGTTTATGCTCCGTGACCGTTTCCCTGGCGAAGAAGAACAGCGCACCATTTACCGTCAACAATTGAGTCACTTTGCCAATAAACCTGTGGTCATGCGTACCCTCGATATTGGTGCAGACAAAGACTTACCTTACTTTTCAATTGAAGAAGAAAATTCAGCACTCGGCTGGCGTGGCATTCGCTTTACTCTTGATCATCCTGAAATTTTCTCTTCACAAATTCGCGCCATGCTCAAAGCGAGTATTGGGCTCAATAACTTACACATTTTGTTGCCTATGGTAACCAGTGTCAGTGAAGTGGAAGAAGCACTGTACTTACTTGACCGTGACTGGCACGCTGTTCAAGAAGAAGAACAAGTTAAAATTACCAAGCCTAAAATTGGCATTATGGTGGAAGTACCTAGTGTGCTTCTACAAATTGAAGAATTCGCACCTTTGGTCGACTTTTTCTCGGTCGGCTCAAATGACTTAACCCAATATTTACTGGCTGTCGATCGAAATAACCCGCGTGTGGCTAATGTCTACTCACACCTACACCCTGCTGTATTAAAAGCACTGACCCGCTTGGTTCAAGAGTGTCATAAATACGACAAGCCTGTGAGTATTTGCGGTGAAATGGCAGGTGATCCAATTTCTGCCGTGTTATTGATGGCAATGGGCTTTAATACACTGTCGATGAGTTCAAGTAACATTTTGCGTGTGCGTAAAGCCATTTGCCATGTGCCAATGACCGATGCACAAGCTTTACTTGAGCATGTGTTAAAAATGAATAATCCACTGATGGTTAAAAGTTGGATGGAATATTATTTTAGAACGCATGGCCTTGGCGATATGGTCAAAGCGTCTACACGTATTGTGAGCCCTTAACCTAAGGGGCTCAGCATATTTTTCATGGCAGGTGTCTATGGATTTTATTCTGTTTTTAATTTTTGCGGGTGTGGTGTTTTATTTTAACCACATTAAGCCCCGCCAAAATGCACAGACAACAACTGAAGTTGAGGTCGAACGTGCACCACAGCAGGTGTTACAACCTCAATCTGTCAAACCTGCGTTGCCACCGCGCGACAGCATTGTTCCTACGCAGGGGACTGTGCGACCACGCATGCCTCCATTGCACGGCATCGAAATATCAGCTGCGCAGTGCCGACGCTTAGGTAAAAATGATCCCTCGGTCATTGCAGCGCAGTTAAATAAACAGTACTCGAGCGATTCAGGTCACACACCTTCTTTGTTTGAGCAACTTAAACAACAGCTACAACAAACGACTAAAACCACCCCATCGCGTGGCCATTCGACCGCCCCAACTGCGTCCACCTTAAGCAAACAGCTTCATAAAATGTTTGATGATTTATTTTCTGAACAACGCCCACGCTAAATTGAATGTATGCAATGCAAGAGACTCAAGGATAAGTATCTTTAGCTCTTGCATAACAAACATATAAACTGCTATAAAATCAATATGATTCAATTATTTAAACACCAATAAAGTGACACTATGAATGTCGGTATTTTGCTCTTTAACGAAGTAGAAGTTTTAGATTTTGCAGGGCCTTTTGAGGTCTTTTCAATTTGTAGCAACGCAGATCAGCAGAAATTATTTAATGTATTTACCATAAGCGAACAGACTGAAATTTGTGCTCGAAATGGCCTGATGGTTCATAGCCATTACCACTTAGATACAGCACCACAGATTGATCTTTTAGTGATTCCTGGTGGTTTGGGTGCTGAAACAGTCGAAATGTATAACGAACCATTAAGGCAATGGCTGCTACAACGTCATGCACAAGCTCAACTGACATTTTCGATTTGTACAGGTGCGTTTATTTTGGCAGAAGCCGGTTTGCTGAATGGTTTAAAAGCCACTACGCATTGGATGGACATTCCACGACTTAAGCAAGAGTATCCTCAAATTGAAGTGCTAAGTGATGTGAAGTATATAGATGAAGGGCAGATTATTACCGCTGCGGGAATTTCTTCGGGGATTAATGCATCACTTTATATTGTAGCCAAATTGCATGGCGTAGACATTGCGAAGCAAACAGCGAAACGTATGGAATATGATTCAGAATTTATTTAAACAGAATAGCTCAGCAGACTAAAAGTTTAGAAAATAGACCAAAATAAAAAGGGAGATAATCTTTCGAATATCCCCCTTTTTTGTGCTTGCTGTAGCCACGTTTTGCATTTTTCTTACGATCTACAAAAGTTTGGCTTTTGTTAAAATCGTTCATGTGTTTTGCCACAAAGTTGCGAGTTTCAACTTCTGGCACGGCTTGTTTCTTTGCCATTTGCATTCACCTTTTATGCCCATGCAACACCCCTGCGGTGTAATGCATATATTGGGCATTTTTTGGCAAATTTCAAGTCATTTTTCAGCCTGATTAAAACAAACTCGCATAGACTGGCGCCATCACATTCAGCTCTTTATACAACAAACTTAGCGCCAAAAAGCCCATGATGCAGGCCAAACTCCGCACTAACATTTTTTGTATATGCAGTGGCTTCAACACTTTCTTTAAACTTATAGAGCAGAAAATATAAAGCCCACCTATTACCGCCAGTGTCAGCAACGTGACTGCCATCAGCATGGGGCTTTTTTCACGCAAAGACACTGAGCCAAAAATCGCAGGAACCAAAGCTAGATAGAAAGAAATCGTTTTCGGATTGCTTAAAGTAATCAATAAGCCTTCTTTATAGGCAGTAATCGTTTTTCCTAAATTGAGTTCATTACTACTGGCCAATAAGTCGCCTTTAAACGTCCAAAACTGATAAGCCAAATACAATAAGTAACAGCTCGAAAATACGATTAAATAAAATGAAAAATTTGGACTGAGTTGGCTGATATAACTGAGTAAAAAAATCGATGCAGACAGATAAATCATATCTGCGGTCATTAAGCCCAAGAGCATAACAATACCCGCCTGATAGCCTTGTGATAAGGTCTTAAACATGAGTCCTGTCATGCCCGGCCCAGGTAATAATGCCGCCAAAAACAAAGTAAAAATATAAGTCGAAAGCTGTGTGAAATGTTCCATTTTGCAAAGGTATGATCAGCAATGAATGGCATTATTTTTGAATAATTTTAAAGGTAAAACTGATCTATTTATTTTATAAAAACCCAATAAAAGGGTATAAATAACCGATATATTCATTTTTAGGGTTATTTATACCAATGAGCCTTTTAGATAAAACTGACGCCAAAATTTTAAAGTATTTACAAGAAGATTCACGCATGACCAATGCCGAACTGGCAGAGCAAATTGGTATGTCGACTTCGCCGTGCTGGCGTCGCGTCAAACACCTTGAAGACACCCAAGTCATTAAAGGCTATGGCGTATTACTGGACCGTAAAAAAATAGGTCAAGGCGTGATGGTGTTTATTCGCGTATCTATTGATAGTCACAGTGAAAAAGAAGCCAAAAAATTTGAAGAGCGCGTGACTGAGCTTGAGCATGTGGTGGCCTGCTATAGCGTGGGCGGGGATGCTGACTTTTTACTTCAGGTGGTGTCTCCTGATTTAGACACCTATGCTGAGTTTTCAATGTCGACCATTCGGCGCTTGCCTGGGATTAAAGAAATGCAAAGTATTTTCGTGCTTAAAGAAATTAAACCATTTTTGGGTTATCCGATTCATAGCCAAAAATAAGTGCTGTCATCGACTTATTGTATATAGCGCATCTAGCGTAAATTAATGGTGATTTCTTTAAGCCAATCTAAAAGGTGTCGCACAGCAGGTCGCATACCTCGATGCCCTAAATGTACGGCGTGTACCATACTCACAATCGGTTGTTCTATGGACTGAACTTGAACCAAGCGCCCCAAACTAATGTCATCTTGCACATAAATATGCGGGATCATCACCATGCCCAGCCCATTTAAAGTGGCCTCTCTAAGCATCACTAAATCGTCCACAATTAAACGAGGGCGCATTTTGTGCTGTACGACTTCACCTGTGTCCTGATGACGCAAAGACCAATAGGCAAATTCACCACTGGCCTGCCATGCAATACAAGGGACTTGTGTCATGGTTTGGTCGATTGAAGGGCTCAGCATGTTTTGCCATTTGGGGTGTACCACCATCACCAAATTCATGCGTGCCAACAGCACAGGGACATAATCCAATGGATAGTCCAAAGACGTCCGTGCGCGAATCACAAAATCGACATTTTCATGGTGTACATCAACCGCGCGATTCGATACTTCGATTTGCACCTTTACCTGTGGGTAACGCTCCATATAGCGTAGTATTTCTTGTCCCAACTGGTGAAAGCTGAGCAGCGAAGGTGGAATGGCAATACGAACCAAGCCTTGAGGTTCATGTTGCAAGGTTTCCACTTGCATTAAAGCGGTATCCAGCTGCGCAAATAATTCTTGGCAATGCGCATACAAAATCTGCCCCTGTTCAGTCAGGCGAAAACTACGGGTACTGCGCTCAATTAAGCGCACTGCCAAATGCTCTTCTAATGCAATGATATGTCGGCTAAGGGTTGCACGTGATTGCCCAGTTTTACGATGTGCTGCCGAGTACCCACCCGCACTGACTACCACATAAAACACGTGTAGGCTATTTAAATCAATCATCCTGATGCTCTATTCATTTGTATCATTTTTAGAATAATAAAGCCAAAAAATGGCGCTTCTCAATATTTTTGTACAAATTACAATTCAATTCATAGCAAAACAAAACCATCATTTAAAATGAGGACATCCACCATGCAATCTAAAATTTTAGTCGCATCCGAATACGGGCAAAGTCATGTACTTGAGTTTATTGAGCGTACACTGCCCGCTTTAGCAGAAGGTATGGCACGTATTGAAGTTAAAGCTGCAGGCATTAACCCGATAGATGCAAGACGTATGACAGGTGAATTTAAACATGCCGATTTACCACAAAGCTTTGGCACTGAATATGCTGGTGTGATTGTCGAGATCAATACGACTCAGCCACATTGGAAAGTTGGTGATGCGGTTTTAGGTTCGGGGTATGGTTTTACTCACGCAACAGTAATTGATGTTCCGATTGCCAACCTTGTACATAAGCCCGAAAACTTGGATTGGCTTACAGCAGGTAGCTTGGCGGGTGCAGCACAAACCGCCATGACCATTTTAGATGAAATTGGCCCTACCCAATCGCTACTCATTCATGGTGCTTCGGGTGGTGTAGGTTCGATTACGGTGCAATTGGCCAAAGAACGAGGCATTAACGTGGTCGCAACAGCCTCAGAAAAGAACCAAAACTATTTGGCCAAACTCGGCGCAACGCCTGTGGTCTACGGCGCTGGATTAACTGAGCGTTTAAAAGCCATTCACCCTACCCCTTTTGATGCTTCAATTGATATGTCAGGCAATGAAGATGCCACACAAGCCTCTTTAGCAAGTGTAAAAAAAGGAGGCTTTATGGGCACAATTGCAGGCAGAAAATTGTCTTCTGCATCTATTCATGCGGTGTGGGTCAAGCGTAATCTTCACAATCTACAGTATGTGGTTGACCGCGTTGCAAATGGAAGCTTTTTATGGGAGGTCAGCCGTAGTTATCCTTTTGAACAGGCCACTCAAGCTTATGATGACATCTTGAATGGGCATACTCGAGGTAAAAGTGTGCTGACTTTCGACTAAAGCCTTCATTTTTTGCACCATATCTACAGCATTGGACAGCACAAAAAACTCAAATGACCGCGCCGATGTGTACGACACAAAGCCTATGTCAAACTAAAACGGCTGGGTGGCCTCACTTAAATGTCCAATACTGTACGATTAAAAGATTGAAGATCTTGTTCTGTTGAGGTGTGTTCTAGCCACTCCACAGCACCACTGTCTAGATGGTAAAGCCCTGCAACAATTTTGAGCTCAGGAATAATTTGCGCTTGATGTGGTAAAAGTGCTTGCGCAATCGTGTCAGCAGTTTGTAATGCGTGCTGCTCAATAGACGCTTGCAGGCTATGTTCAGATAAATGTGGCGATATACAAGCAACCAACTGCTTTAATGGCCCCTCCAGCGTAGCACCTTCATAGGCTGCGCTCACTGCACCACATCCAGTATGACCCATCACCACAATCAACGGAATTTCTAAGCTTTGCACCGCATACTGAATGCTACCTAATACAGAGGCATCGCAGACATTACCTGCATTTTGAATAATAAATAAATCTCCCAAACTACAGTCAAAAATAATATCAGGGGATACTCTAGAATCTGAACAAGACACAATGGCTGCATGTGGCGATTGGCCTTGTAGCATCGCATGCAAATTATGCTGCAAAATATGATTCATCTTCTGTTGCTGGAAACGCTGATTGCCGTCCCTTAGCAATTGCAAGGAATGTTGCCAATGTCTGGCAGGTGCAACATGCATCATAATTAATCCAAGTCAAAATCATAAAAAATGCTTATAGCACTGATATTTCAATTCATACTGTGGGCTTTGCGTAAGAATATGCATCCTGGGATACATATTCAAACTCAATATAATTAGCTGGCAATCGGAAATGCCCGCTCTAACAGGCGCGGAACATCGACGTGTTTCGCTTCGATCATGCCGACCACTTGACCATGTTTGGCGCTATAACGGCTTTTAATAAAGCCCTCTGCCACAAAATCAGGCGCATATCGTTTTAATAGCACCGCTTGTGCCAAGACCGTTAAGCGACTGACCAAGCTGCGCCCCATAAACTGTAAATCTTCAGGCGATTGATGAAATAATCTAAACAAGTCCTGTAATTCAGTTTGCAGGATTTGATCTGTTCCTGCTGTACTCGCTAAATCTTTAAACAGCATTTCGATGGATTCAGGATCACGTCCAATGGCACGCAGTACATCTAAGCACATGACATTACCCGAACCCTCCCAAATGGTATTGACGGGTGCTTCTTTAAAAATCCGTGCCATGATGCCGTTATCTACATAGCCATTACCGCCAAAGACTTCCATCATTTCACCAGTAAGCTCTACTGTACGCTTACAAATCCAGAACTTGGCAGCTGGGGTCATAATTCGTTTCCATGCTACAGACAAAGCATCATCGGATTCATAACACTGCGCCAAATGGAAACTGAGCTGGGTGGCCGCTTCGCTTTCTAAAGCCAAGTCTGCAAGCACCGCCTGCATTAAAGGCTGTTCGGCTAAATGCTTGCCAAAAGCTTTGCGCTGGCGTGTATATGCAATGCACTGCACTAAGGCTTGGCGTAGCATGGCACTCGAACCGACTGAACAGGTTAGACGGGTATAATTGGCCATTTCAATAATAGTGGGTATGCCACGCCCTGCTTCGCCAATCATGATGCCCCACGCATTTTTAAATTCGACTTCTGAGCTTGAGTTACTGCGGTTACCCACTTTTTCTTTTAAGCGTTGCACTTGAATATTGTTCTTGGTGCCATCTTCTAACCAACGGGGGACAAAAAAGCAGGCTAAACCATCTTGCTCAGTTTTTGCCACCACCAAGTGTGCATCACACATCGGTGCAGAAAAAAACCATTTATGCCCCGTGAGTAAATAAGCTTGCCCTCGACCTGTTTCTGCAATCGGTGTAGCAAGGGTTTCATTCGCACGCACATCCGATCCACCCTGTTTTTCGGTCATGCCCATACCCAACCAAATCGACTTTTTCTGTGTCATCGGCACATCACGCTCATCGTATTCAGTGGATAAAAGCTTCTCACCTATTTTTACCCAAAGTTCTGGTTCACGTTGAATGAGGGGAATACTCCCGAGCGTCATTGAGTTTGGGCATAAGTTGCCACACTCAACCTGCCCCGCCAGATAAAAACGTGATGCCCATTCAACCCATTTACTGTTTGAATTGGGCTGATTAAAAGGATGCGCATGGGTATCAAACTGGCGGTTTAAGCCCATCCATTTATGCCAAGCGGGATGAAATTCGATAAAGTCTGTACGGCGACCACGGGCATCAAAGGCATGCAATATAGGCGTATGTTTGTTGGCTAAAGCACCATGCAAATAATATTCACTTGAACCTGCAACTTTGCCCATTTCGCACAATGTCGCCTGATCATGACTACCATAGCGTTTTAATATTTCGTGTAAAACTACATCACTGGAAAATAGATTGTAGTTTTCCAATTCATCAAATTGATTCGTAATTTGATGGGTCATCCATATTTGTTCTAATGTATTCATCGTTTAAATTTTCCACTTGTTCTTGTTGGCTTTTCATTTCAGTATAGAGAAAATTTGAAGCGTACACGTTCGGCTTTTAAAGCTTAAAAATATGAAAAATCCAGCCATTCAAATACGGCGTAAACCACGTCAATCACGCGCCAAATTGACTCAAGAAGCATTACAAGAAAGTTTTGTTCGGCTTTTGCATGAGCGCCCTGCCAATCAAATTACTATTCGGGAAATCACTGATCTTGCTGGTGTGGGCTTGGGAACATTTTATGAGTATTTTTCTAAGAAGGAGGATTTGATTGCGTTAACCATTCATTTACATGTGAAGCAGAATGCTGAGAGCCTTAAAACTTATGCACAAAGCCTAATCCAGTTATCCACAAATTTAGGTCTGCCTGATTATCTGCAGCAGGTCATTCATTTCCAAATTGAGCAAATTCAAGCACAGCAGTTTTTATGGTCACAAGTGTTTTTACTGGAACGCCAGATTTCAGATATTGAAAGTTACCGTAAGAGTTATACCATGATGGTGCAGATGTGGCAGAGCATTCTTCAGCCATGTATAACGGAAGATGAACAGCTTAAGCAGATGGCTTTAAATATGCAACGGATATGTTATGGCTTTGTTTCTCAAACACTTCTAATCCATCCAAATTTTCAAATATGGGACAAGCTGGAAGCGGATATTGCGACAGCTCTCATGCTTTATACACAATCCAATGTGTATTTAGACTGAACATTTTCCACAATATAAAAAAGCCGATCTTCATCGGCATTTTTTAGGTCTATCACCCTAGTTTATTTAGCATTTGCATTTTGCAGAGCTGAACAAGAGCTTGGGATTTTCCCTTGATCTAAAACCGCCATAAACTCTGCTGAAAATTTTGCGCTTTGACGGACGGCATCCCGATGATCACCGTTTGGAATGGTATAATAAACAGCGGGTTTATTTTCTTGGCAAACCTGCTGATAATATTGATAGGTACCTCGGTAATCGACCAGATGATCAGCCGTTCCCTGTACAATTGCCAAAGGTACTGAAGGTGTCATACGCTCAATGGACTGTTGCTTTAAATAACTTAATAACGGCTCTAAATTTACATCTGCCTTAAAGATCGAGTCAGGCGCTTGTTTCAGTTCTGACTGTAATTCACTCAGGCAACGCTTACGTCCCAAATTCAGCAAATCCTTCATTTGCTCACCAACAAGTTGGTCTGGAACCAAGGTCTGATCTGCCGCTTGTGCACCAAGCAGTACGATTGGAAAAAATGCAGCAACGCTGGTATCTGGATGAGGGTTGGCTTTGGCATATTCAGCAATACCTTCATATTGATATCCACCTGGCGCTAAGGCAATTGCTCCTCGCAACTTAAATTCAGGCGCATCTTTTTGCCCATACGCTGCCACAGCTAAAGTTGCTGCACCGCCTTGACTATGCCCCATCACCATCCATTCTTTACTCATCTGACGTGGGAACATGGCATGTGTTGCCCGAACAGCATCCACAACCGCATGCAACTGGCTTGATACATTCATATACGGATGGATACCGGGCGTACCTAAACCTTGATAGTCCGTTGCTGCGATGGCATAACCTTGTTCTAACCAATGATCTAATGCAACATTAGCCACTTGCTGTGCTTCATTTACAGGCCCATTGGGATAATCTGCTGATGGAGCACAAGTATCTGCCACTCCTGTTGTACCATGCGCCCAAGCCAATATTGGCCAGCCTTGTTTTGGCGCTTGACCTTTGGGCAATAAAATAA
Source organism: Acinetobacter chengduensis (assembly GCF_003664645.1). Taxonomy (GTDB): domain Bacteria; phylum Pseudomonadota; class Gammaproteobacteria; order Pseudomonadales; family Moraxellaceae; genus Acinetobacter; species Acinetobacter chengduensis. Next base: position 221,753 of record NZ_RCHC01000001.1, read on the forward strand.
ATCCAGATGTCACAATAGGTTCGCCATTCACACCACGGCTACGGTAAGTCATCAAATAACGCTGTCCAGCATGCTGAAAATCAGAGGAAATCATTTGAGATTGTACTGATAAAATAGTCCCAGGCTTGGTACTGGCGACTTTAACACTCAAAGAGGACGGTGCTGTATTGTTTTCAGCTTGCGATAGGGGCGCAATACCGCTGAGCGCAAAAGTGGCCATCATTATTTTTAAAGCATGATTCTTTCTATTCATCCTACCCACCTACTCTTCTTTTAATACAATCAAAAAAATACATTTTACTTACTTTATATTTTGCCTTTAGTGTATGTAATTTCAACGGCTATTTCATAAGGATGTTCATCATAAAAATAACATCACGATGTGACAATCAACACATCAAAAACAAAAAGTAGTTTATATATAAATATATTATAAAATCATAATAAATAATATAGAATCATCATGCTGTGCTTGAATGCAGTCAAATAGGACAACGGTAAATGAGCAACAATTATTGGGAAGATGTATATCTAAATAAAGATTCAGAACAAGTCAGCTGGTATCAAACACAAGATAACAGAACAATTGAGCATCTCAAATTTCACAATATTGTGGCAGATGCTCAAATTATTGATGTCGGAAGCGGTGCATCCCTATTAATCGATCAACTGATTGAAGCGGGTTATGTACATTTACATGTTTTAGATTTATCTGCGACTGCACTGGCACAAACTCAAAACCGTCTAGAGCAAAAACAGCTGGATCGCTCCCATATTCAATGGATTGTGGGTGATATTGCCCAAGCACCATTACCTAAAAACTATTTTGATGTTTGGCATGACCGTGCTGTCTTTCATTTTATGCAAAGTGACCTGCAAAAGCAGAGTTATCTGCATCAATTAAAAGCCAGTTTAAAGAATGATGCACTCTTGCTCATGTCTACTTTCGCTGAAAATGGCCCTGAAAAGTGCAGTGGCTTGCCTGTACAGCGTTACAGCATTGAACTCTTGCAAAATACTTTAGGTGTAGCATTTCAGCTACAGCAACATGAGCATGCCATTCATCTTACACCGTGGAATTCCAAACAGAATTTTTTACATAGTGTTTGGCGTTATAGTCCTGAATAAATGCTTTGCTATAAAAATTGACGGATTAAAAACAGCTCATTGTCCCATTAAAAAACCGCCTCTAAAGGCGGTTTTTTTACATCTCAATGCAAATTATTTCTTCACATCAAAACGGTCTGCATTCATCACTTTCGTCCATGCAGCCACAAAGTCTTTTACAAACTTCGCTTTGTTGTCATCTTGCGCATACACTTCTGCATACGAACGCAGAATTGAGTTAGAGCCAAATACCAGGTCTACACGAGTTGCTGTGTATTTAGTTTCACCTGTTGCACGGCTTACGATGTTGTACGAGTTTTTACCCGTTGGCTTCCAGTTGTAAGCCATATCAGTCAAGGTCACAAAGAAGTCATTACTTAATGTACCTACATTCTCAGTAAATACACCAGCTTTATCCCCTGCATAGTTCGCGCCCAATACACGTAAACCACCCACCAACACTGTCATTTCAGGTGCAGTTAAACCAAGTAATTGCGCACGATCGAGCAGAATTTCTTCTGGTTGAACCACAAAGTCTTGTTTCACAAAGTTACGGAAACCATCTGCTTTTGGCTCAAAGTCTTCAAATGAGTAAACATCTGTTTGTTCTTGCGATGCATCGCCACGACCTGAAAGGAATGGCACACTCACATCCACACCCGCAGCATGGGCTGCTTGCTCTACCGCAGCTGTACCACCCAGCACGATTAAGTCTGCAATGCTCACTTGAGCAGAAGAAGAGGCTTTAATTTCTTCCAATTTTGCTAATACTTTAGCTAAGCGTGCAGGCTCATTGCCCACCCAATCTTTTTGTGGTGCTAAACGAATACGTGCACCATTTGCACCACCACGGAAGTCAGAACCACGGTAAGTGCGTGCGCTGTCCCATGCTGTTGCAATTAACTCAGCCGACGTTAAACCGCTATTTAATAGTTTCGCTTTTAAATCAGCAACGTCTGCATCAGACAATACATTGCCTTTAGGTGTTGGGTCTTGCCAAATCAAATCTTCGCTCGGTACATCTGCACCTAAGTAACGCGTTTTTGGCCCCATGTCACGGTGAGTCAACTTGAACCAAGCACGAGCAAAAGCATCGTCTAATTCTGCTGGGTTATGATAGAAACGCTCTGCAATTGCACGATAAGCTGGGTCAAATTTCAGCGCCATATCGGCATCTGTCATCATCGGATTACGACGTACATTTGGATTGTGTGCATCAACAGGTTTATCTTCCTCTTTAATGTTCACAGGTTCCCACTGTTTCGCGCCTGCAGGGCTGAGTGTTTTTTCCCACTCGTATGTAAACAATAGATAAAGGAATTCGTTATCCCATTTGTCAGGATGTGTCGTCCAAGCACCTTCTAAACCACTGACCATGGTATTTGCACCATTGCCTGTACCTTCTGGGTTATGCCAACCTAGACCTTGGAATTCAACATCTGCACCCTCAACGTCTTTGCCAAGCAATTCTGCTTTACCGTTACCATGTGCTTTACCTACGGTATGACCACCCACAGTTAAGGCTACGGTTTCTTCGTCATCCATACCCATACGGTCAAAGGTTACACGCATGTCTTGTGCGGTACGAAGTGGATCTTGAACGCCATCTACACCTTCAGGGTTCACATAAATCAGACCCATTTGTACAGCGGCCAATGGATTCTCTAAAGATGAACGATCAGCATCACTTGCATAACGTTCTTTGGTTGGTGCAAGCCATTCACGCTCTTCACCCCAGTAAATATCTTTTTCTGGTGCCCAAATGTCTAAACGTCCGCCACCATAACCAAAGGTTTTTAAGCCTGCAACGTCGTATGCAACCGTACCGGCCAAAACGATCAAATCGCCCCAAGACAATTTATTGCCGTATTTTTTCTTAATTGGCCAAAGTAAACGACGGCCTTTATCTGTATTGACGTTATCTGGCCAGCTGTTCAGCGGTGCAAAACGCTGGTTACCTGTGTTGGCACCACCGCGGCCATCTTGCTTACGGTAAGAACCAGCCAAGTGCCATGCAGTACGCACAAACATACCAATATAACTACCATAATCCGATGGCCACCACTCTTGGCTACTATTGATCAGATCACGTAAATCTTGTTTTACAGCTTCTAAATCTAATGAGTTAAATGCCGCCGCATAATCAAAATCAGGATCAAGAGGATTGGTTTTTGTATCATGCTGCGAAAGAATGTCGAGGTTAAGCGCATTCGGCCACCAGTCTGCATTATTAGTGCTGGCTAAACTGGTTTGTCCACCCTCTTGTTTATTATGAAATGGGCAACCAGATGCTTGCGTATTTTGCGTCATGTTAAAGCTCCAAATAATTATGAAGTAATGTTTCGAACCGTATAAATCTTTAAATCGACCTTTAACTTAACCTGTTTAAGTGACAATATGAAGTGAGTTTTACGAATGGAAACAATCGATTTATTCAATTTAAAATATTAAAAATAAATGACATTTTGTTTTTCATATATTGATGTGATTAGGTTTTATTTAACATACTACACAGCTTGTCTTTTGCATCACGCTATATAGAATATCTACGCTTTTTCTAACAAATTCAGCATTCAAACCTATGTAATCCCCCTCATTTTTTGAATGAATGATCATTAAACAAACGCTATACTCAAACTAAGAATTAAAAGACAAGGCTTAGCTATGCAATACAATATTGAAGAGATTATCCAACAACATAATATTGTGTTATTTGATGCGATTTGCGTACTGTGTAATAGCTGGGCCAAATTTTTAATTCAACATGACCAGCAAAAAAAATTTAAATTAGCCTCTATACAATCGCCTCTTGGGGAAGCCATTTTAAAACATTATAAAATGTCGACTGACAACTACACCACGATGGTGGTGATTTATGATGGGCAACGCTATCTGGAATCCACCGCATTGCTCAAAGTTATGCAGCATTTGGGCATGCCTTTCTCACTTCTTTGTGCAGGCTACCTTATGCCTCAAGCGATTCGTGATTTTTTATATCGTGGGGTTGCGCTCAATCGCTATCAACTGTTTGGCACAACAGACCATTGCATGTTGCCATCGGCAGATAACCAACAGCATTTTTTAGAACGTTGCCTTCATGACTAAAACAGATCGACACATTTTGCTTGGCATTCATGCTGTACTGGGTATTTTATGGATCTATCAAGGCTTAGTGCCTAAAATTTTAGTACAAGCCTCGGATGAGCTACGCATTTGGGCGCTCCAAGGGGTGACAGCAGATCATGCGCGCGTATTCATGCAAATGTCTGGCACTGCTGAGATTGTATTTGGTCTATTGTTCTTTATATTCAGAAAAAGTCTATTCTTACATGCACTCAATTTGCTTGCGATGTTTCTTCTCAGCGGATTAATTGTATGGCTTGACCCAACTTACTTTTTACAGGCCTTCAATCCATTTGTGATGAACCTAGCTAGCAATGGCAACACTTTCGATGATTGCCATTGCACTCATTCAAGATGCAAAACATACATACTTAAACCGTTAAGCGTTTTCCTTCACGGATGCAAATAAATGGATTCATCAATTTAGATGATTTCTGACGTGCTTTTTGCAAATCCTCTTCAGGTTGCTCTCGGCTTTCATCCGTAAGCTGGAAAGTACGGTAATGAATCGCCAAAGAACATTTAGCATGTAAGTCTTTATGCGCTTGAAAAGCTTCGTCTGGATTCATGTGTAAATAACGCATCAGCAAACGTGGCTCGTATGCACCAATGGGCAATAGCGCAATACGTGGCGCGCCATATTTGACAAAGATGTCTTTAAAATGTGGTGAATAGCCCGTGTCACCTGCAAAAAAACAATGGTCTTGACCATTTAATACAGAGAAGCCACCCCACAACGCACGATTCTGATCGCGTAGACCACGCCCTGAACCATGTTGCGCTGGGGTATACACCAATTTCAAATCCCCCAATAACGCCGATTGCCACCAATCCAATTCATATACTTGAAAATGCGCAGGCAAGTAATAGCCATTGCCCAAGCCAGTATAAATTGGCATCGCAAAGCGTTCATGCAACCACTCTAGGCTGGCAATATCCATGTGGTCATAATGATTATGACTCAATAGCACGGCATGAATTTCTGGAAGCTCTTCTAAAGCAATGCCCGCAGGACAAACACGACGTGGCCCACTACCTTGCTTTGGACCTGCATATTCAGCCCATACGGGATCTGTCAGTAAGTTATATGGGCCAATTTGAATCAGCACTGTGGCATGGCCAACAAACCATACTTGCCAATCGTCTAAACGTGCATTGGGACGATTTTGCGGTAAAGAGCGCGAAGCTTGTTCAAATGTGGCATATTCACGCTTACGATCAACCTTCCATGTTGAGCTACGTCGCTTTAGCATCCATTTAATAAAATTCGAGCGCTTATGTGCTTCAGGCGGACGCAGAGCATTTAAAAAATGCGTGCCATTAAAATGATTCGATGCAAGAAAATCAAATACAGGCTGTTGCCAAGTATGCGACAAACAGCGCGCTGCAGGTAACTGGAAATTTTTATGTTCTAAATCTTGCTTCATGAATATTTCGAGTTCTTCAATGTTAAATATGCCAACTCTGTCGAGTTTAACCCTACAGTGACACTGAAAGTAGCGAATTTCAACCACCTACAGCACCTTTGTCTATGCTGAATCGACAAACTGTCATTGCACATCTATCAAGAGTGCCACAGTTTTATTTAAATTCTGTTGAATTTATGCGTCTAGAGTTTGCAACATGATCAATTTTTAAGTTGTTTAAGCAAGGCTGGAAATTAAACCCAAATGAGAGGTGTTCCACATGGAACATTTTTTATACAAATATTAAAAGTGGCATAAAAAAGGAAGCATGAGCCTCCTTTTAATGAGCACTGCATCTTACTTGGCAAAATATTGCTCGTGCCATTCTTTCCAAAAATACAACACGATGCCGCACATCACCACAGCAATGCCCCAAATGGCATGCATACTGATATGTTCATGATTCAATGTTGCACCCAAAACCAATGCAATCACAGGTGTCATCACATTACTCAGTGATACTGTAGATGCTGCTAAGCGTTTGATGAGCCAGAAGTAACACAGCATCGCCACAATGGAAGACAAAATCATGGTAAACAAGAAACCAATGATGGCATTGGTACTTGGCATTTGCGTTGGAAAATATTGCCAAATAAATGGTATCAGCAACAATGAACCCAATGCAGATACCATGAGTGATCCCGTTGCTTGTGACATTGGTTTTAACGGTGCGTTGATCTGCTTGACCCAAAAAATTGAGCTTATATAAGACACCATCGAAATCAGCATGAGTACCACACCCCATGGGTTGACCTGACTGTCTGCGGAATCGACAAATACATAACTTAAACCCGCAATGGCGATTGCCATACCCAGCCACTGTAGCCAAATCAGTTTATGGGTTTTTAAAATCACATGCCCAATTAAGCCAGCCACCAATGGTGAAAAACCAAAAATAAGTGCCATAAGGCCCGAGGTTAAATAATTGGCTGCGAGGTAAATAAAGAGCTGTGCGCCAATCAAATTTAGACTGCCTGCCACGTAACTCTGCATCGACACTTTGTCAAAAGGCAGTGGATTACGCATAACTGCCAAAATTGCTAAGGCAATAATACACGCGCCAAAATAACGAATGATTAGCACCCACATGGGATGTACTTCTGCCACGCTCCATACAATTGCAAGTGGCGTCGCTGCCCAAATCAGGACCAGCACGGCATAAATACTTGCCGTGACGATGATGGGAGATGATGAATTTGAACTCATAAACTGCTCAATAAAAATGTATTAGAAAGAATCGAACCAAATTTATGTTCAAATCCACAATCAACGATACTGGAATCGGTATGGATGCCACCAGATCGTTTGGGGTATAAGCATATACCCTCGGTACTATAAGAAGATTTTGGTTACTTTACACTTTAAAAAGTAAGACATCCCAACGCAATCTCATCAAAATCACAATGCAAATTGCGGGTATACCTGATGACTAAACAACAGCCATAAAAAAGCAGACCCACGTTACCGCAAGTCTGCTCTGCTTAGAATTTCAGCTTACTTTACAAGTTTACGTAAATCTTGACTTAAATCTAAATATTTGTCCGCTTCAAAAGCAGCATTTTTGCTAATCAGCTTTTTAAGATGACGCATCTCTTTAGCAGCATTTACTGTAATACCACCAACGATCACACCGTCAGTCACACCGAACAATACGAAAGAAGATTCAGCACGTTGTTCTGCGTTAATTTCACCACGTACTAGCCAATCGCTTGCTGCCATATCACCAACGAATTGATAATTGATGTCGAGCTGGTCTGTCCAGAACCATGCTGGATTTGGGGTAGGATGCTCAACATTCATCACGTGACGTGCAAAGATACCTGCTTGAAGATTGGCATTTTCCCAAGTCTCAACACGGCGGTGATTACCACAATCACGTAATTGAGTTGCAACATCGCCTGCAGCATAAATGTCTGCATTCGACGTTTGGCAGTTTTCATTTACTTTGATTGCAAGATCAACTTCGAGGCCTGCGTCAACTGCAAGCTGTGAATTTGGCACAATACCAATACCGTAAACTACAGCATCTGCACGAAGTTCTTCACCATCACCTAAAGTTACAACGATTTCTTCGCCATCCAATTTGCAATCTGCAATTGACGTTTCAAGGCGTACATCAACGCCTGCAAGGCGTTGCTGTGCCAATAAGAATTCGCTTAACACACGTGGCGATGAACGACCCATCACCATTGGACCCATTTCGATCACAGTCACTTCACAGTCTTTGAAACGTGCAGATGAAGCAAGCTCTAGACCAATCACGCCACCACCGATCAAAATGATACGGCGACCTGCTTGTAATACAGGTACGAGTGCTTGTGAGTCTTCAAGGTTACGCAGTGTATAAACGTGTTTACCCAAAGCATCAAAGTTTGGTAAACGACGTGCAGCACCGCCTGTAGCTAAAAGCAATTTGTCAAAAGCAACAAGGTCACCGTTTTGAAGTTCAACAGTCTTCGCTTCAGCATTGATTTTTACAACGCCATTGCCACGAATTGTTTCAACACCAAGATCTGCCAGTTTTTCAATCGACAAAATTTCAATCTTGGTTTCTTCAGGTTTTAGAATCACGTCTTTTGATAATGGCGGACGCTCATAAGGAAGATGCGTTTCATCACCAATTAAAATGATTTTACCTTCGTATTTGTTCGCACGAAGTTCTAAAATCGCACTCGCACCTGCTTGACCAGCACCTACGATTACAACGGTTTCAATGTTGCTCATGTTGTTAACCTTTCAATTCTGCAGATACGATGCCGAAGCCCGCGATCCACTCACTAATGTCTTCGTAGCAATGAGTTGTCATGTCGTATTCACCCAATTCACTGAGTGTAGCAAATGCAGCCATCCAAGAACGTACTTCTTGACCGCCACGACCGCCTTCACGACGAATTTCGTCTTCTGTCATTGCTTCTAAAGCAGCAAAATCAGCATTTTTGAATTTTTCAAGCAATGCAATATCCCACTCTGGACTAAGTGGTACAGCCACTGAAGTATCGCCAGCCGCCAATTTTTGGCCTACTGCAATAATTTTGGCTTGACGTGCATTACGTGCCTCTTCAGTCGGGTTACGACCTGCAATTAGGAACTCTTCCACTTCAGGTGGTACAGAACCCATTTGAGGTGTAGGTGGATCATGTGAAAGCCCCCCCGTACCCAATACAAGCACACGCTCATTTTCAAGGTTTAAAGACTTGATAAACTGACCAACAGCACGGCCCAAAGCAAGCGTACGCTTGGTGGTTGGCATTGGTGCTGCAGCGCCATTAATAAAAATTGGAATCGTTGGATAACGATCAAGTTTACCGTCACATAAGAAATGTAATGGCTGAGTCACGCCATGATCCGCTTGCATACGGTATGAGTATGCAACGTCAACACCTTCATCCAGTACACGGCGTACCAAAGCCAATGCTTGGTCTTCAGGTACATCAATGTGGCCATTGTCTTTACCATAATCCCAGTCGCCTGCAGCTGTGGCACGAATGCCCACGCAGAAACTTGGCATCAGGTCATAGAAGAAACCATTAAAATGGTCTGGACCAAACGTAATGATCAGGGTTGGGTCGTAAGCTTTGACTTCAGCAGACAAGGTTGCAAATGCAGAACGAACTTTTTGCTCTTGCGCTTGATCTTGCGGTGAAGCAAATTCCATTAAAGGACTATGCGATGCACAAATAAGTTTAACGGCCATGAGAGACTCCAAAAGGAAGGCAGCTAAAAGGATAGCTGCCAATAAGTCCATTTAAGACTAGATTTTTATTCGTCAAAGAAACCTGCACGTGGTTGACGTAAACCACGAATCCCAAGACCGCATTCTGCATTAATCAGAACACCAGTCAGTGGACGGTTATTTTGACGAGATGCCAAGAGCACATAAGAACCTGTCATTTCTTCCGGTTCAGGTAAGAAATTCAGTGGCATACCACGTGCGATTTTCTCAGGATCACGTGCATCTAACAAGCCAAGGTTCTCTTGACCCAAAGATGCAGCACCTTTGATATTCACATTCATACCTGATGGTGCAACAGCGTTCACTCGTACTTTAGGCGCAAGTTCATAGGCTAATTCTTTCATAATGCCCACACCCGCATGCTTAGATGCAGTATATACAGGGCCTCCGCCAGCAGAGTACAGTGCCGAATTAGACAAAGTAAATATGATAGAACCTTCAGAAGCGATCAATGCATCTAGCGCAGCCTTCGCACCTAAGATGAGTGATTTGGTATTAATACCCATAATCTCATCAAAAGCTTTTTCAAGTTGCTCACCAGATGTATTGACGATATCTGCATAGTGATCCCAGATACCGGCATTACCTACGAAACAGTCGAGTTTGCCAAAACGCTCTACAGTTGCTTGAACTGCACGAACGTTATCTGCATAGCTGGCTACATCGCCTTCAATTGCAAGAACCTTACCACCAAAGTGTTCATTCAATGCATCCACTTTTGCCTTTGAACGTTGAAGAACAGCCACTTGTGCACCTTCTTCTAAGAAACGTTCAACCAGTGCCCAGCCTAAACCAGAACCACCACCAGTAATAAGTGCAACTTCGCCTTGTAGCCAACCCATGATTACTCTCCTGCCATTTCTACAAACAATTGACCATCTTCAACAATCACTGGGAAAGTTTTAATTGGATCAGTTGCTGGTAGACACAATGCTTCACCTGTTTTTAAACAGAAACGCGCTGAATGTAATGGACATTCAACAGTACCGTCATCTTCAAGGTAACCTTCTGACATAGAAGCATTACCATGACTGCATTTATCATTCATCGCGAAGAATTCTCCGCCATTATTAAATACAGCGAGCGCTTCGATACCGTTTACGCCACAATCTACTTTCAATGCTTCGCCTTCGTCTAATTCATCAACTTGGCAAACAAAAATCTTATTCATTAGAAGAACACACTCAGGTTATGTGAGCTGTAAGTAACTTGGTCAAGCGTGATCTTACGGTTGAAGATTTGGAAGCCTAAGCCACCTTCAACTTTACGAATCTTGTCATGACGTTTACCACAGTAAATAACAACGTCTTTCTCTTTTTGCGTACGGTATAACAAGTAAGTTACGTACACATCGTACTCGTCTTCAACCTCAGTTGCTTCTGCAATCACGTTAGACACCATGTGTGTTGTACGTGAAGGAGGCTCTTCAGCCCAAGCCATACCTGTCTCAAGACGAGCGACACGACGCTCTAAAAGATCTTTCGTATCATTGAAAACCCAAGTTGTAGGGGGTTCAACTGAACGACGACGGTCACGGGTTTGTGCGTTTGGCGTTGTACGCAAAGTGTAAGAAATATCTTCACTCAGCGTGTCTAGCCAATCGCGGAATTTCCAATCGTCAAGCAATTTTGCTTCACGGAAAAGGAACTGACTAATTTGATGATGAAGTTCTAAACTCACTTGACTCATTTCATAAGCTCCTTCTCATATTCGTCAGCCGCAGCTTCAACGTCTTCCCATTTTTCATGAATCAACAGATCTGCCCAGCGACGGTACATACCGCGTGCTGCAGTTTCTGAGAAAATGTAGTTGGTAATGCCTGGAATGCCGTCTTCACGTACTTTCTCGTTGCCTTTACCCATTTCCATGATGAGTTTGTTTTTACGTGCTTTGTAGCCACGTAAAACTTTTTGAATCTCAATCCAGTTCTCAGAGTCATCTTGCTCTAGGAAACCAGCTGGACCAAATGCACGTGTTGCAGAACGTTCAAATGCTTCTTTCACTTCTTGTGATGCTTCAGCATCTGCAATACAGAATGCCCACACTTCAGTTTTGTTTGGACCACGTGGGTGCCATACGCGAAGTGTTGCAGTACCGTTCAACCAAGACAATGTTGGGAACATCGTGTTATGACCCGCAAGACGAAGTGCACGTACTTCACCTAAACGCTCTTTCACTTCTTCGTAAGTTTCACGGAAGTAGTTTGCAACTTCACCGTCAACCCATACGTTTGCATCTGGCTTCTCTGTAAAGAAGAAACCTGAACCATGGCCACGTGAACCGTATTGGATTGCGTCTTTCGCAGTTTCCCATACTGGACGAGCAGTTTGTGCTGCACCAAGCTTTTTAGAGCCTTCGTCATCTGGTTTCGCGCCAAGAACTTGAATTGCAGACGCGTGAGAGAACAATGCGTGATATTGGTCAGATGCGAACTGTTCAGCTGCAAATTTCCAGTTACACTCGATTTCCCACTTGTGCACACCACCAATAATTTCTGTACCACCTGGACGACGGTCTAATACGCCATCTAAGTACCAAGCGATATCGCCCATGTATTCTTCTAGGTCAGGTGTTGTTTCATCCCAACATGCGAATACTAAGCCTTTGTATGATTTAACACGGTTAACTTCAACTAGACCCCATTGCTCTTTACAAGCACCATGCGGGAAAGCACGGTCTTCAAGTGGAATGTCTTTCAGTGAACCGTCAATACCGTATGACCAGCCGTGGTATGGGCAAGTAAACGCACGTGTGTTACCACAGTCTGCGAAGCTTACGCGCATAGAACGGTGACGGCATTGGTTTAAGAATGCTTTGATTGAGCCGTCTTTTTGACGTGCCACAATAATTGGATCTTCACCCATATAGGTATTGAAGAAATCCCCAGCCTTAGGAATTTGGCTCTCATGGCAAAGGAACAACCATGTACGACCGAAAACACGCTCTAATTCTAATTCGTAGATATCAGGATCTGTATAGATCGATGGCGTAATACGTCCATTTTGCGCATCGACTAAAGCATCGATTTCGCGCACATCAATTTTTCCACTCATGAAAAGCTCTCCTGTGGCCACTTAGGTCACAAAACAAATAGACTCAACTTTCCGACGATGATGGATTTTCACTGAGTTTTGCGGAAATATTTTTTTTGTTTTAATTAAGAGCTTTCACCAATTATTAGAATAGATATTTTTGATATACGCTTTCAATAAAACCCACCAAGACCATTTATTTTCTAAATGGCAAAATCAACTTCACGACATAGTTGTTTATAGATTATACTGACTTGAACTCATAGTAAGACATTTTTTGGATTACTCCTAGGCTAGATATATGGAATTACGACACCTTCGCTATTTTATAACCGTTGCTGAAGAATTGAACTTCAGCAAGGCAGCACTCAAACTTTATACAGCTCAGCCATCGCTCAGCCAACAAATTAAAGACCTTGAAGAAGACGTCGGTGTACAACTACTACACCGTACTAAGCGTAAAGTAGAGCTTACTGAAGAAGGCGCCGTGTTCTTAGAACAAGCCCGCTTAACTTTGGCACAAGCAGACAAAGCCATTGCGATGGCGCGTCAGGTTTCACAAGCCAAACAGCAGATGCTTCGCATTGGCTTTGTTCCTGTTGCAGAGATGAAAATCTTTCCTTATGTACTGCCAAACCTACGTGTACAAAACCCTGACCTCAAAATTGAATTACTCAGCTTAAACAACGTTGAGCAAATGAAATTATTGAAAAAAGGTGAACTCGATATCACTTTTACCCGTCATAACTTCAATAGTGACGAAATTGAAAGTCAGTTTGTATTGCGTGAGCCTCTTATTTTCATTTTGCCTAAAGATCATCCTTTGGCAAAATATGAACGAATTCCAGTTAAGGCACTGAATGGCATAGATTTTATTATCCCTGCTGCCGAGCAGTCTCTCACCTTACATACCGCCATTTTAGACTTCGCCAAAGCCAATAATATTGAATTTAATATTGTGCAAAAAGCCGATAATATTTTGTTTAATATCAACTCAATTGGTATGGGATTAGGTTGTACGATTCTACCGGGTTATATCGCACCACTCACCATGAACAACACCGTGATTCGTCCTTTAGACATCGAATTACCGTATCTTGATTTGTATGTGAGCTGGCGTAAAAATAGTGAATCTATGGCAGTAAACAAATTTATGGAACTGCTGACACGCGTGTTTTATTTAGATATTGCACGTGAACAAAATTAATTTTTTATATAGTTTTACTTAAAAACCATCGCACCATTATTTCTTAAATGAATAGTGGTGCTTTTTTTTGACTAAATTTGTCTGCTTTTTATCCCAAATAGACTTAAGTCTTACGCTTTTTATGTATAAAAGCTGTGGTCTTTATGGGAAATAACTTATAAGAAAATGTTTCAACACCTATAAACCTAGGATTTTTTAGCCAAATTACAACTTAAGTCTAATACGCTGGTCTAAGACTCAACACATCAATCAGACCTTTTTCTTAGCCAAACCACACAAATATATCTCCTGTTGAAGATACTAAGCCCTATAAATGTTACAAATAATGTACTTTTTAAGACCTTCAGCTAAAAAAAGAGCGCCGAAGCACTCTTTTTTATCTCGTTATGGCTTATTTAACGCCATGAACTGCTAAATAGTTTTTAATCACAGTATTAAATTCTGCTGATTTTTCAACTTGAGACCAGTGACCACATTGGCTGAAAATGTGCGCATCAGCATTTGGAACAACATTTAAAATATCCCAAGTACGTGAAACTGGAATCACAACGTCTTGTGTACCATGAATAAGTAGTACAGGTACCGTAATGTCTTTCATTTTTTCGAAGTCTAATGGGAATTCAAAACGATCACGGTCACGTGCGCCAACAACATCCATCAAACGGTTTGATGCGTAGTCATTTGCAGCAGATGCAAAACGTACTTTTACCAATTCATCAGTAATCAAGTCTTTGTTCACAACAAACATAGACAATGTTTTCTTGATGCCTTCTTCTGTTAATACAGGGTTTGCATGTGCTTTAAGTGCAGCAGTTTGTTTCGCACCGCCCGTACCCATAGATACGATACCCAAGATACGCTCAGGATAGTCAAGCGCCATTTGGAATGCTAACCAACCACCCAATGAGTTACCCACTAACCATGTTTTTTCAATGCCCAGTGCATCTAAAGTACGTACCGCATGGTCTACCCAAGCACGGATACCGTAAGCTGTGTTTGGTGCTACAACTGTTTGGCCATAACCGATGGTATCAATTGCGATACAACGTGCTTGCTCACCAATTTGTGGTAAGTTTAACCACCAGTTTGCAGCTGCAGATACACCAGTACCAGAACCGTGTAAAAATAGAATCGGCGTACCTTCACCAATTTCGTGGTAATGGGTTAATTCGCCTTCAGCAGTTTCAATCCATTTATCTTCTAAACCAAAGAATGAATCTGTTGTGTATTCAGGGATTTGAACTGTGCTCATACATACTCCTCGTACAGCATCATACTGGCGTTTCAATCACATCCGGATTTAAACGCCTATAAATAAGATATTTTGAGTTTTACCTTTGCATATTACCTGCTATCCGCACGACAACTGATACAAAATTACGATCATAAACAATAAATTTAATATAATTTAAATATTTGTTTTTATTATGTTATTTTTATTGAATACCCTTAAAAAGCATCGGGTATTTTTCACTGGAATATCAACGCATAAAAAAGGGCAATCTCTTTTAGGATTGCCCTTTTGCATTTTAGGCTACAAATTAGAACTTATAAGTATAAGTCGTTGCTACACGGTATTCTTGTAGGTCTGATTTATAGTCAAAGTTCGCATCAATATACATAGCTTGGAAACCTAGGCCCTTCAATTTACCTTCAGGCACAGTGTAATTTACAATCAGATTCAACTCATCAGACTTCTGATCTTTCTTACCGTTGGTTTCAGCGTCTTGGCCCATCATATAAACTGCAGTCGCATTTAAACCTTTAGCACCCAATTCAGCGAAGTCATAACCATAAGTAAAGCCGAATGATTTTTCATTTTTCGCTGTAAAAGTTGCTACACCCCAGTTCACAAGGTAAGGCTGTGGAACCCAGCCACCCAATGTAGGGAATGCATTGTCACCAAACATTTGTTGGTAGCCTAAACCTACTGTATGTGCACCATAATTGACTTTTGCACCAACAGATAATGCTTGGTTGTCGATTTTGCCATACAGTTTGTCACCAGACTCTGAATTGTCAAAGTAACGAACATGGCTATCAAGTTTAGCTTTTTCACCTAATTTTGTTTTGTAGTTTGCACCTACATAATGTTGGCGATAAATATCTTGAACATCGGCATACCAGTAGCTAGCACCAATTTCAGGCGTAAATTGATGGTCAACACCCGCGATATACATACCGTCAGACGTAGGCCCTAAATCAAAATGACCTTGACCACCATTCGGTAGAACTTTGCCTGGTGCAAATAAGGTCAAGTCACGAAATTGGTTGTCATAACGGTTGTTAATGCCATTAATATACGCCAAGGTCAATTTGGTATCTTTAATGTCTTTCGACTCTAACCATGCACCACTATATGTGGTGAGTAATTGACGCGATGGATCGAATACCAAGACTGGAGAAACAGGTAATATTTCACCTACTTTCAATTCAGTTTTAGCCACTTTCGCTTTTAATGTCGCGCCTACTTTGCCAAATTCATCTTTCGATTTTTGACCATTGTGAGGCAAAATGTAATCTGCTTTGGCATCACGACCGTTCAATTTAAAAGCATGCTGAACCAAAAGGTCTGCACCCACTTGAATACCGCCACCAATATCTTGGTAACCTGATTTTGCATCAAGCGTAATACCTTGGCTCCATGAACCCCAGTTATTATTTGGTGTATCTTCAATTTGACGGTCTAAATAGAAATTTTTAAGTTTCAATTGAACCTGACTGTCGCCAATAAAATCTGCATGAGATGCAGTTGTCCCTAAAGTTGCTGTCGCAGCAAGTATTGCTATCCATAAGTTTTGACGACGCATGGCTCTCTTCCTAAATCATCAAATTAAGCTATGGTGCTATCATGCTAAACAATGCGAATTTGAGAAATCAGACCACAGTATTAAGTTTTTTCGATGAATATATCATCTTGATTGATTGCGTGATTTTGACTGATTTTGTTTAGAGTTTTAAGCAATAACTGTTTTTCACTTTATTTATCAAATGGTTTAAATAAGTAAATGTTTTATCATAGTTAAAATTATTTTTTATGGTTTTTAAATCAGTTCTAGATTTCACTTATTGCTTTTAAGTTTAATACATTAAAACATTGTTTGAATTTCTCACTCAGACTTATATTTAAAAAAAATTACATAATATATTAAAACTATCAATATCAGATATTTAGATTAAAAATAACTCACACTCCAGATCCTGTTTGATAAATGCTTATCCACCATACAATCATCGCAACATCATTGTTCAGGATTCACCCTGCCCCCGCCAGTCACTACAAAAGTGCTAGCTCTGCTTTTGCCTAAAATTTATATGATCTAAAAATAAAAAAGCACCCCAAAGGATGCTTTTTTGAATTGCGCTTAAAATAAATTAAGCTTGTAATTCACGTGCTTTAGACATAGTTAAAGCTAAATCTTCGATCATGTCTTCTTGACCGCCAACCGTACCACGACGACCAAGCTCAAGAAGAATTTCACGCGCAGAAACACCATATTTCGCTTCAGCACGTTTAGCAAACAACAAGAATGAAGAGTAAACACCCGCATAACCCAAAGTTGCAGCATCACGATCGGCACGGATCGGGTTGTGCATCATTGGAATCACAAGGTCTTCAGCAATGTCTTGTACTTTAAACAAGTCAACGCCCGTTTCCATTTGCATACGGTTCGCAACAGCAACAAACAACTCAAGTGGTGTGTTACCTGCGCCAGCACCCAAACCAGCAGATGCTAAATCGACACGAATCGCGCCCGCTTCAACAGCAGCAACGGTGTTCGCCACGCCCATACCCAAGTTATGGTGACCGTGGAAACCGATTTCGATGTTTGAATCTAAGCTTTGACGTAAAGCACCAACACGGTCTTTCACATCTTGCGGAAGCATATAGCCCGCAGAGTCAGTCACATAGATACAGTTTGCACCGTAAGACACCATCTTTTTCGCTTCTTCTAATAAACGCTCTGGAGAAGCCATGTGCGCCATCATTAAGAAACCAACAGTGTCCATACCCAACTTACGTGCAGCAGTGATGTGCTGTTCAGAGCAATCGGCTTCTGTTGAATGCGTTGCTACACGAATCGTAGAAACACCAATCTCATGTGCCATGTGCAAATGATCAACCGTACCAATACCAGGAAGTAACAATGCTGTTACTTTGGCATTTTTCATGCGTGGCACAACTGCAGATAAGTATTCTTCATCTGTAGCTGCAGCAAAACCGTAGTTTACAGAGTTACCACCAAGACCATCACCATGTGTTACCTCAATTAAAGGTACACCTGCTTCATCCAAAGCAGTTGAAATGGCAATCATTTGCTCAACAGTAGTTTGATGGCGCTGTGGGTGCATACCATCACGTAGTGTCATATCATTAATAATCACTTTAGACATGATGTGCTCCTTAAGCTTCAGCAACTTGTGATGCGATTAAACGCTCTGCGAACATTTCTGCAGTACGTGCAGCAGCAGCAGTCATAATATCGAGGTTACCCGCATATTTAGGCAAGAAGTCACCTAAGCCTTCTACTTCTAAGAAGATAGAAACACGGTTTCCATCAAAAATAGGACCATTTACCAGTTTGTAACCTGGTACATATTTTTGAACTTCTTTAAGCATTGCGTGAACAGCTTCAGTAATTGCAGCTTGATCAGGCTCACCTTCAACCAAGCAATGCACTGTGTCGCGCATGTACACTGGTGGCTCAGCTGGGTTAATAATAATGATCGCTTTACCTTGTTTTGCGCCGCCGACTTTTTCAATCGCGCTTGCAGTTGTACGGGTAAATTCATCAATATTTTTACGTGTACCAGGACCAATAGATTTAGTCGAAGCAGTTGCAATAATTTCGCCATAGTTCACAGGCTGAACACTCGCAATCGCAGCAATCATTGGAATAGTTGCTTGACCACCACATGTCACCATGTTCACGTTTGGTACTTCGCCTGCTTCAAGTAAAGCATTCAAGTTCACTGGTGGTACACAGAATGGACCAATTGCAGCAGGTGTTAAGTCAATCATCAACACGCCAAGTTCATTTAACTTACGGCTGTTTTCAGCATGTACATACGCTGAAGTTGCATCAAATGCAATTTTGATGTCGTCTGCAATGACGTGAGGAAGTAGACCGTCTACGCCTTCAGCAGTCGTTTTTAAACCCATTTTTGCAGCACGTGCAAGGCCTTCAGAAGTCGGGTCAATACCTACCATCCAAACTGGCTCTAACCATTCGCTGCGTTGAAGTTTGTAAAGCAAATCAGTACCAATATTACCTGGACCGATCATTGCACATTTAATCTTTTTCATTAACGTACTCTCTAAAAATTTTGCTCAGGCAGGTTATTATTCAGCAGCAAATGATGCTGTTACAGAACCAAAACCTTCAATTTCAACCACGAATTCGTCACCCGCGTTTGCCACAACCATTGGACCCAGCGCACCTGTTAAAATGATGTCACCAGCCAAAAGTGGACGACCACGACGTACCATTTCATCTGCCAACCAAACAGCAGCATTTAATGGATTTGCAAGACATGCTTTACCCACACCTTGAGAGACCACTTCACCTGCGCGAGTCATCGTCATTTTGCAATTCACAAGGTCAAGGTTTTCAAGTTTCACAGGACGTGAACCTAAAACATAAGCTGCTGAAGATGCATTATCAGCCACTGTATCAATTAACGAAATTTTCCAATTTTCGATACGGCTATCCACCACTTCCACCGCAGGAAGTGCATAGTCTGTAGCGCTAATAATGTCTGCGTAAGTATGTTTTTCTTTGGTTAAATCTGCTTTGATTACTAAAGCGATTTCAGCTTCAACTTTAGGTTGAATTAAAAGACCTGCTGGGATCGCTTCGCCATCGCCATACGCCATATCGGCAAATAACATACCAAAGTCAGGCTGATCTACCCCCAACTGTGCTTGAACTACTTTTGAAGTCAAACCAATTTTACGGCCAGTTAAACGACGACCTTCAGTCAACGCGCGCTCAGTATTTACTTCCTGAACTGCATACGCAATATCAACATCTGCACTTTCACCGCCAAGTTGTGGACGGATTGGCGCAATCGCCTTTTTTGATAGTTCAGCTTCACGCAGTGCTAAAGCAACTGACTCAACAACAGCAGAATTCGACATCAATGTTTCCTTAAACTGCAAAAATGGGACTTACAGCGCCATCTGTGAAAAGTCAATTTAAAGCTCATTTTTAAAGTCAATGAACATTAACATGTCCTAACCAACAATAATGTCTGGTAGGTGCTTCAGCAGAGAACGCTTATATAAATAAACTGGTTTAGAATCGGGATTTTACCCCCCGAGCGCCAATACTTATTTTATTTCTAACAATAGCTAATTCCTATAAATTAACTCGGATTTATTATTTAAAAACAAAACTTTAAACTTAAACAATCATCTGCACCTAAAACCTTAGCCAGCTTACGAATTCTGAACAATCCTAAAAAACCCAGCGTATACGACTAAAAGACTAGATCATTTGCTGTTTTTTTAATTCTAAGGTTGTCTATTTAAGCGTGAATTTTGCCAAAATGGCGCATACAAAAAGGCGGGAATCGCTCAGTGTGAGCGCCCGCCTCTTGTGCCTATTTAAAGCAATTTTGATTTAAATCAGCTCGATATCTTGTACTTGTTCCAACAGAAAATCATGTAACTTTCGTACATCTGAGACAATCGTCAGTGGTGCAAATTGCGATAGCGTTTTCTGATCATGCACACCATAAAGTACCCCAACCCGAGGCATTTGAATGTTTTGCGCCATCTGCAAATCATACGAGGTGTCCCCCACCATGATCGCAGCTTCTGCAGCCACACCAGTTTGTTGCAAGATTTCTTGCAACATTAATGGATCAGGTTTGGATTTGGTTTCACTGGCCGCACGCGTTGCAATAAACAAATCTTCACTTTTGGTCTGCTGTAACACGCGGTCTAAGCCTTTACGGCTCTTGCCTGTTGCAACAGCCAATTGCACCCCTTGCTCTTTTAAATCATGGAGCATGTCGGATACGCCCGAGAACCACGCATCACCTTTTGAGTTCGCGACATAATGGGTTGCATAGCTTTGTAAAATTTCTTCATGTAATTCAGGTACAGTTGGAAATAAACGCTGTGCGACTTCAGGCAATCCCAAGCCAATAATACTTTTTGCATCTTCTGCGGTGAGTGGTTGCTGGTACTGTTCAGCTGCAAACATCAGGCTTGCCACAATTTGTCCCACTGAATCAAATAAAGTGCCATCCCAATCAAAAATAATCAGTTCTACTGGTTTTTTCATACAATTTTCCTAAATTTGATTCCGCTCAAAACAAGTTATATCTCAGCCCCTCGCAGGAGCTGACTCAGGATAAATAAGACCCAACTCGATTTTATACAGCGTACAGCTCCACCAAAGAAAACAACATAAACTATTAATCTTCAGGTGTTGTTGCTGGTTTATCCGCTTTTTGTGCACGAAGCTGTGCGACTAAGCTTTGCATATCTTCAGGTAATGGTGCTTCAATCGTTGCATAACCTGGAATATCTAAACGCATTGCATGTAGGCATAAACGGCGTGGTTTCGGGCCTTTATAGTCAGTTTCATGACCATATTTTTCATCACCAACCAAGGGATGACCAATACTCAAACCATGCACACGAATTTGATGGGTACGACCCGACAGTGGCGAAGCATATACCAACGTTGCGTGCATAAAACGCTCTTGAACGTTCCACTGTGTCTTGGATTCTTTACCTTCTTTCGACACACGGACACGACGTTCGCCATTTGCCAATTCATAACGAAGTAGTGGCTGATCAATCAACTGCTTATCTAAGCTGACCTGACCTTTTACTACAGCCGCATAGGTTTTCTGAATTTTGTGCTCACGTAGCATATCTTGTAGGGTTTTCAATACACTACGCTTTTTAGAAATCATGACCAAACCAGATGTATCACGGTCAATACGATGAACCAGCTCCAAGTACTTTTTACCTGTAGCTGCACGTAAACCTTCAATCAGACCATAGGCCACACCACTGCCACCATGTACAGCAATGCCCGATGGCTTATTAACAACCATCAAGCCCTCATCTTCATAAATCACACGTGCCAATAAGCTTTGCGCCACTTTATCTGACACAGGCACAGCCGATTCGTCTTTTTGTTCATAACGAATTGGTGCAACACGAATTTGGTCGCCAATATTTAATTTGGTTTCGGCTTTCACGCGCTTTTTATTTACACGTACTTGGCTTTCACGAATCAAACGATAAATTCGACTTTTAGGCACGCCTTTGAGGCGTGTAAATAGAAAATTATCAATACGCTGTCCCACTTGATGCTCATCCACTTCAAACCAAGTGACGCTTTGCCATTGCTGTGTAGAATTCATACAATTACTGTGACCTAAAAAAAATACTAAATTTGGTTAAAAACTGATCATTTAGGCTATGCTTTACACAAGAAACATAAGCTTAGCCCATAGGCAGATGATGCAAGGTTTGATATAGTCAGCGCACGGAAACCATCGTTGGTGGACAAAAGTTGAATCGTTTCAGTTTACTGAGCATGCTTTTTCAATGAAGTGCCCATCTAAATACGCATAGGTCCCAAAAGAATTATGCCGACGCCGAAGGCTTATTATATCGGCAAAACTGTAAGCTGTTGCGTTTAATTACACCTATACGGTGTAAAAGCAGCTTACCCAAAAAAATATGCTGCCAACTTTGTTGGTTTTAAACGTAAACTGATACACATCAGATTAGTCGCGCCCTAATGCTACATTCAGGCTACAGCGTTGATACATTGGATCTGCACAAGTTGTAAAGATACGATGATAATTCCGTATCAAGACACTCTATCTACAAAGAAGGGATGATCTTTGAGCAATGTGACAGTGAAAGTTACTCACATCCAATGTACCGCTCGTCCGCCAGTGAATTCCATCAGGTGACTTTAATCGTTTAAAGATTGAAGCCGTATTGCCATCATCAATACGTGAATCAAAAACCGAAGCCCACTATAAAGAAGGCCGGTAAAAGAACTCAGACCGCAATCGGTATATTTGAGATCTGAGGGTTGATCCGTTGTTTGATGTTCGCTACGTGTATAGCGATGTTTTGTTGTGTATCACTATTAGGTGTTACTCCATGAAACGTATGTTGATTAATGCAACACATGCCGAAGAGATTCGCGTTGCACTTGTCACTGGACAACGTCTTTACGATTTTGACTTAGAAAATCGTACGCGTGAGCAAAAAAAATCCAATATCTATAAAGGTCACGTGACTCGCGTTGAACCTTCTCTAGAAGCTGTATTCGTTGAATACGGTGCAGGTCGTCAAGGTTTCTTGTCGATGCGGGAAATTGCCAACTCATATTACAAAGCTGACCCTCGTCAAACTTCAAACATTCGTGAGCTCATTACGGAAGGTACTGAACTTTTAGTTCAAGTGGAAAAAGAAGAACGTGGCAACAAAGGTGCGGCTTTATCTACCTTTATTTCCCTTGCTGGTCGTTATTTGGTTCTTATGCCAAACAACCCTAAAGGTGGCGGTATTAGTCGTCAAATTTCTGGTTCAGTTCGTGAAGAACTCAAAGAAATGTTGGCGTCTTTAAATATCCCTCGTGGTATGAGCGTGATTGTGCGTACTGCAGGTATTGGCCGTTCGCAAGAAGAATTACAAC
The DNA here is from genome assembly GCF_003664645.1 of Acinetobacter chengduensis. Lineage (GTDB taxonomy): Bacteria > Pseudomonadota > Gammaproteobacteria > Pseudomonadales > Moraxellaceae > Acinetobacter > Acinetobacter chengduensis. The sequence continues at coordinate 245,107 of NZ_RCHC01000001.1, forward strand.
TTGACCTACAACATTTATTAGATCTTTGGGCACAAATCCAAAGCACGTCTAATTCTGGTCCATCACCAATGCTTGTTCATCAAGAAGCTGGTGTAGTAACTCGTGCAATTCGTGACTACCTACGTGATGACGTTGCAGAAATTCTGATTGACTCTGAGCAAGCCTACAACGAAGCATATAACTTTGTTAAAGCTGTGATGCCTCGTCAAATCGACAAGCTTAAAACCTATACTTTAAATGAACCGTTATTCGCTCATTTTGGTATTGAAAGTCAAATTCAAACTGCTTATGAACGTGAAGTAAAACTTCCTTCTGGTGGTTCAATTGTGATTGACCAAACTGAAGCGTTAGTGTCTATCGACATTAACTCAGCAAAATCAACACGTGGTCACGATGTAGAAGAAACTGCACTCAACACCAACTTAGAAGCAGCTGAAGAAATTGCGCGCCAATTACGTTTACGTGATATCGGTGGTTTAGTGGTCATCGACTTCATCGACATGACCAAAGACCGTAACCAACGTATGGTAGAAGCGAAACTTCGTGAAGCAACACAAAGCGACCGTGCCCGTATTCAATTCGGTCAATTGTCTCGCTTTGGTTTAATGGAAATGAGCCGTCAACGCTTACGTCCATCATTAGAAGAAGCTACTGGTTATGTATGCCCACGTTGCCATGGCACAGGTATGGTTCGTGACCTCCGCTCTCTTTCACTTTCAATTATGCGTAAAGTTGAAGAGATTGCCCTTCGCGAACGTCATGGTGAAGTTCAAGTTGAAGTTCCTGTAGAAATTGCAGCCTTCTTATTGAATGAAAAACGCCATAGCTTGGTATACCTAGAGCAAACTTCAAATGTCCGTGTAACTGTATTGCCTCACCCGCATTTAGAAACACCACATTACGAAATTTCATATAACCCAGAAGGCTTTGCGCCAACAAGCTATGAACGTACTGAAGCAACACGTTCAAGCGAAAAAGAATTGGGCTATGAAGCTTCTGAATGGCATTTAGAAGAAGAGCAGCAAGTCGCTCAAGCGCCTGTTCAAGCACAAGAAAAAAGCCATAAAAAGCAACAGCAAAAAGCTCAAGTTACTACTCAAGCGCCAGTTGCTCAGGCCCCTGCTCCAGCAGTTGCAAGCTCTAGTCCATGTGCATGGTTAGAAAACTTGTTTGTACAAAAGCAAGCTGCCACGATTGATCAATCACGTACTGCAAATAACGCAGCAACAATGATTGAACAAATGGTGAATGGTGGTGCTGTAAGCCGTGGTCAATTTGGCCAAGTCGGTCAAGTTGCTGTAGCAGCGACTACACCAGTTGCGACACCTGCAAGCAATGTGTACTTAGCGCCGTCTACATCTGTAACTCACAAGCCTGATGTCCGCGAGACAGAAAAGCATGTTGAGAAAGACGAAAAAGCAACACAGCGCAATCACAACAAAAAGCAACGCAACAAACATAAAGAACCACGTGAGCAAGTTGCTCAAGACAACAATGCACCGCAACATCAAGTGCATGAAGAAGTGCTTCAAGTGTCGCGTCAAGAGCAACGTCAAGAAGCGCGTGAAAATAAGCGCAATTCACGTCGCCCACACAACAACAGTCACAGCGAACAACAGCAGCATGATGTGCAACAAAATCATGAGCAACAAGCTGTTCCACGTCGTGACCGTAACAATCACCAACGTCCAAACCGCCCAAATCGCCACCGCGATCCAAGCGTGTTAAATGAGCAAGCAATTGCTCAAGAGTTGGCGGTTGAAACCACATCGGCTGTCGCTTCGCGTCAACCTAAGGTAGAAACTGTTGAAGTTCCTCGCCAAGAGATTCTTCCAACAGCAATGGTGGTGAACCTAGACCAAGCGCAAAGCGAAATCGTTGCTTTAACGCCTGAAGCACCAGTGAAAGCTGAAAAACCAGCTCGCAATCAGGTTGCTGATGCAGCTCCAGCAGAAAAAGCTGTAGTTAACGAAGCACCAAAAGCAGAGCACAGAGCGAAGGCTAAACCACATCAAGAGCCTGCTGAAAAGCCAGCTCAAGATGCGCCAGTGAAACGTGCAAGCAATGACCCACGTCAACGCCGTCGTCAGCAACGCGATCAAAACCGCCAAGCTCAAGCGCCGAAGTTATCACCTTCACAAGTGCCAACTTTGGGTCAATACACTGTGAGCAGTCTAATTCGCCATGTATATGGTGAAGATTGTTCAGTTCTGATTGAGCAGTTTGGCTTAATTCCAACATTCAACCGAGCTTTGCAAAAATTCACGGAAGAGTACGCAGCAACACTTTCAACAGTAGTAACACCTGTTGAGAAAAAACCTGTTACTCGCGATGTTGTCGTAGTTAAAGCAACACCTGAGGCAGAGCCTGCAGCGGTATTGGACTTAACCCCACCGAAAGCAACCTCTGAAAATCGTGTGTCTAACGATCCACGCGTACGTCGTCGTTTAGCAAAATTAGCGGCTGAACAAGCTCTTGAGCAAGCGAAAAATGTTCAAGTGGAAGCAACTGAAACGACTGAAAGCACAGTTGAAGTAACACCCGTTGTGGAAAACACAGCTGAAGTCGTTCCAACAGTTGCAGAAAGCGTTCCAACTCAAGAAACACTTGCAATTGAGCCTGTAGCAGAAGAAACTACTGAAACACCAGTAGAAGCTGAAGTAGCACCTATTGAGGTGATTGCAGAGGTTGAAGCTGAAGCAGAAGTGCAAGACGCAGTAGAAAGCACTGATGTTGCAGAAACAGATGACGAAAAAGCGAAAGCAGACAAAGATAAGCCTGCTCGCCCACGCCGTCCTCGTGGTCGTCCACCAAAGAAAACTAATCCTTCAGCTGAGTAGCATTTGCAAAAATGCAGCTGATTAAAAAAATCCAGTCATTTCGGTGACTGGTTTTTTTTTGATACTTTTGTCAAATTAGGTTGATTGCACTAGATTAAAACGATTAAAACCCAATATCTCTACTGAATGCATCATATACCGCTAACAAAAGACGTATTGGATTACGCAAAATAACTAGGATTCTCATGAGCCAAACTACACCACATGATCTGATTGGGATTGCAGATGTCGCTGCTAAAATTCCCAAATTTATGAGCAAAGTTCCAAATTTATTATCGGGACTCAAGCAAGCCTATTTACGCACTCCAAATACACCTGCTGGTCTTGGCATAGCATTTGAAAAAGCGGTTAAACGTAATCCAGATGGTATGGCTTTGCTCTTTGAAGAACAAAAATATACCTATACCGAGCTCAACCAATGGGCCAACCAAATTTCACACTACTACCTTTCCCTCGGGGCTAAAAAAGGTGATGTGATTGCGGTGATGATTGAAAACCGCTCTGAACTTGTGGCATGTATTGTTGCATTAGCAAAAATTGGCGTAACGGCCGCACTGGTCAATACCTCTCAAGTGGGTAAAGTGCTTGCACATAGCATTAACCTCGTAAACCCTATTGCAGTGATTGTGGGCGAAGAGTGCCGTGTAGCTGTCGATGACATACGCAACGAACTGAGCGTAGCACCAGAGCGTTTACATTGGTTTGCCGATCATGCGACGCGCGTAGACGCAGGTAAAGCACCTAAAGGCTTTCAAAACCTTGCCCAGCTTATTGAGCAATTTCCAAAATTCAATCCACCTACAACGCAAAGTGTGAAAGGGAAAGACGGTCTATTCTATATCTATACCTCTGGTACCACAGGTCTACCAAAGGCCGTGATTTTTACCAATAGTCGCTGGACGCTGGCATACGGCACTTATGGTCACATTTTAAATCTCACACCAGATGATGTGATGTATGTGACCCTGCCTCTTTATCATGCAACGGGTACGGTGGTGTGCTGGTGTGGGGTGATTGCAGGTGCGGCAACACTCGCTATTCGTCGTAAATATTCAACCTCTTCTTTTTGGAAAGATGTACAAAAATTTGATGCTTCGGCAATTGGCTACGTGGGTGAACTTTGCCGTTACCTTATGGATGCACCACCATCTGATCTAGAAAAAGGCCACCGTGTCACCAAAATGATTGGTAACGGCATGCGACCGAATATCTGGGACAAGTTCAAAGAACGCTTTGGCATTGAAGAAGTACTAGAGCTATACGCATCTAGTGAAGGCAATGTTGGCTTTAGTAACGTATTTAACTTTGATAATACTGTAGGTTTCTCACCTACCCCCTATGCAGTCATTCAATTTGATAAAGAAAAAAATGAACCGATCCGTAACAAAAAGGGTTGGTGCATTAAAGTTAAAAAAGGTGAAGTAGGCCTATTGGTGGGTAAAATCACTCGTCGTTCACCTTTTGATGGCTATACAGATCCAGAAAAAAACAAATCTGTAATTATCAAAGACATGTTTAAGCATGGCGATGCCTATTTCAACACAGGTGATTTAGTACGCGATATTGGCTTCCGTCATGCGCAGTTTGTGGATCGCTTGGGCGATACTTTCCGCTGGAAAGGCGAAAATGTGTCCACCACCGAAGTTGAAAACATGGTGAGCGAGTACAGTAAAATTTCAGAAGCCGTGGTATATGGCGTAGAAATTCCAAATACCAATGGCCGTGCAGGTATGGCAGCCATTACCTTGCATCCCAATGCAGTATTGGATGAACAAGACTGCAAAAACATGCTGGCTGAGTTTAAAAAATGCCTACCAGCTTATGCTGTTCCTTTGTTTCTACGCATACAACAACAGGTTGAAACCACAGGTACGTTTAAATATCAAAAAAGTAAGTTAAAAGAGCAAGGATTTGATCCTGAAAAAACCGATGATCGTATCTTGGTATGGTTGCCAAGTAATGATGCTTATTGTGAACTAACTGCTGATATTTTAAGCAATATCCAAGCTTACAAGTACCGTTTCTAATCAGAGAAAGCCCGTTTTTTGATAAAAACGGGCTTTTTTGTTGTATTTATAAACAAACAAAAGCAAGTTTATGATTTTTTACTTGCGCTCCATCTATATCTTGCTACAATACGCACCATCAAGTGATATGGGTCGTTAGCTCAGTTGGTAGAGCAGTAGACTTTTAATCTATTGGTCCCGCGTTCGAGTCGCGGACGACCCACCATTTACTTCGATACCCCAAAGATGGGTCGTTAGCTCAGTTGGTAGAGCAGTAGACTTTTAATCTATTGGTCCCGCGTTCGAGTCGCGGACGACCCACCATCTTTCTAAAACATCTGTTTTAGACTAAAATGCAGTATACCCCCTAAGGGTCGTTAGCTCAGTTGGTAGAGCAGTAGACTTTTAATCTATTGGTCCCGCGTTCGAGTCGCGGACGACCCACCATTCTTTCTTAGGGCTTCTTTCTTCCGGCATGCGAAGAAAAAGAAACCTGCAAGTTCCGACCAAGACTCATTGCCCATTCGGGTTTATTTGCCATTCTCGAAATTTTGCTATACCGATGTTGCAATCACGGTGCTTTTTTGTATTTATACATTATAGAATTTTTATTGCACTCGGGTGAATTATTAAACTAATGCTTAAAATTCACTGATCCTTACTCAGGGTTGTTAGCTCAGCTGGTAGAGCAGTAGACTCTTAATCTATTGGTCGTGGGTTCGAACCCCACACAACCCACCACATTCCTAATCTCTTTTCAGTTTGCATGCTCATTGAGCAGACGTTGTTTGGATTTTTTCTAATACATAAGCTTTCATGGGCATTGGATTTCCCTCAGCAAAGTATTGCTGATTCGTTTCAGTCACATTGGCAATTTTATCTAAATCCATCACAATATTTTTTTGACTATTAATATCGTAAAAAAAATCTACCCCAGAAGCCCGATGCAAAATAATTTGATGCACATTGGGATCATAAGACCAACGATCCTGACGATACTGTTGATTAGAAGTAAAAGTAATTGAGCCACGATGTTTAATCATGCGATGCGCTATACCATTGGGTAATAAACTAACAATAAAATCTGCTTCGCCACTATCGCAGCCCACATAAGCATCATCGCAATTAATTTTTGTGACATAACGTCCAACATAGGGCAATGCCTCTTTCGCCACTAAACCCACATTGCTAGATTGCTTAGCGCTGATACTCCCTTCCTGCCCTAAAGCCACATCTAATAAAGCACGCCCCTTTTGACTTTCGGCATCCAATGCGCCTACTTGCACAACATCTTTTTTTAAGTTACGACCTTGATCCTCAGATGAACCACATCCCATAAGTGTAAAGCATGACAAAGCCACTCCCCCCAATACAACCTGCTTAACACCCAAATATCGGCAATGCGTCCACAAGTGAAGAACCCTTAAAATTTTCATCAGCAAAATCTGCCTTAACCTCATATATGGTAATCGCTCGCTCGTCTGACTTCAGAAAAACTCTAGATTTTATCGAGATGCGTAATTTTTACATTTTTTAGAATTTAATCTATGCCACTGTTATTTTATAAGCCCTTGTTCTTTTACATATCTTTACGTTTTATTTTATAAAAAACCTTTAAAAAATTGTTCCATGTCACCATTTTAAAAGTATGGATGCATTGTTGAGTTCAATCTGATCACTCACCTCATGCTTCATATAACAATTGATGAATTAAGGAGACTTGAATGGCCAATGTTGGTTTATATCGTTCTAACCGTTCAAACATGATTGCGGGTGTGATGGGCGGTATTGCTGAACGTTTTGGTTGGAATGCAAATTTGTTGCGCGTTATTTTCGTGATCGTTTCATGTATGAGTGCAGCATTTCCAGGGATTTTGGTGTATTTGGTTTTATGGCTGGTCATTCCGAAACAGCAAAACCAATACAAAAATATGCAAGGTTATGACCACCCTGTACGTACTGTAAATAATGATCCACTGCAATAATCTGCATTTAAATTTCAGGTTATTTTAATTTTAATCTGTTGTTATAAGCACAATAGAAATCCCTTAGACCTGTTTGGTCGCTGTAGGTTTTCCCCCAAAAGCCTACAGCTTTTTTTTGCCTATATTTAAGTGGTTTTTTGCATCTGATAAATTTGCTGATTCAGCGCTGCAATCATATCCGCGCGACTAATCATGCCCACCAATTTTTTATCGTCCACCACTGGAATATAGTTAAACGAGCGCTCAACAAAATAAGGGACTAAATCTTGAATGGGTTGCTGTGGCTTCACTGTAACCACTTGCGGATTCATAATTTGGTACACATGCTCCTCCCAAGTGGCTTTGGGATCTGCGGCGCGCTTAAACCACTCCACAACATCGTACAGCGCTAAGGTACCAACCAAATGCTCAGCACCTTCCACTTTAGCGACCACAGGTAAACTCATTAAATTAATTTGTTTAAATTTATCTAAAGCTGTTTGAATCGGTTCATCTGCACACAGAGAAATCACTTGTGCACTCATAATGTCAGCACAGCAAAATTGACTTATAGAGCGACGATTTGCCAAATGCTGTGCTTCTAAAATAATTTTTTGTAAGTCATATTCACTAATATCGAGTAGCTGGCTCTGAGCTTCCAACACCTGCTGAATATCCGCGGGCTGAATAGAGACCTTTTGCGTTGGGGTCGGATCTGCTGTTCGGGTATTTAGTTGAGGAGGCTGTGGGTACTGCTTACCCAATAAGCGGTTATACAAAATAGCCACCACCATGAGCAGTACAGAATTTAATAGCACAGGATAAAATAAAAAGGCATAACCCAAATCCTGCACCGCCTTACCACCCAATACCGCCGTAATCGCCACAGCACCACTTGGTGGATGCAAAGAATCTGTACTCATCATCAGAACAATCGCCAATGCCACAGCGATACTAAATGCTTCTGTTTGATTGGGTATCCAAAGCGCGCAAGTTACGCCTATCAGAGCCGCAATACTGTTCCCCACCACCATATTCCACGGCTGTGCTAATGGGCTGGCTGGAATAGCAAATAATAAGACTGATGAAGCCCCCATGGGTGCGATATACCATGCATTTAAATGACCTAGTGCAAGCCAGCTCATAAATGAAGACAGGCTTAAACCCAATAATGCCCCTATCCCGCACAATAGACGGTCTTTGATAGGCAGGATTTTAAAATTGGGTTTTAAGATATTGATCCAAGCGAATTCCTTTACACGAAACACGAGATGCCTGATTTGTTGTTTTGGTATGATTCAAATTATAAAACAAAGTCAGCCAAAGATAGATTTAAATTACATCTTTAAAATCATATTACCCGCTTTATTGACAATATTTATGCCATGATCTGATCACTATAGAATATGTTGATCGCGATAGGCAGCTTAGAGAATGAAATGAATTGTATGTTATCCAACGCGATGCAAGTCTTGTCTTTAAAGCTCCATGTAAATCGTGAGCAAATCCAAAAATGTCTCCTTTGGGCGCCACTTTATACTTGTCTGATCTGTTTCGGCTTTGTTTATATCCTGATTCTTATTTCCAGCAATTTCGATTTCAAATCTTCTCTTGAAATACTGTTCATCATTACCGCATACAGCGCCGTCATTTTAATCACCTACTATGTACTGACATGCATTTTTATTTATATGGCGCAACTTTGGCTGATGAAGCGCAGAAAACTAAATTTTTGGTGGATTATGCTCAGCGCAATCATGCTGAGCTGTATTTTCATCTTAATGGTATTGCTACTTGGCCCCAGCATGCTCGGGATGATTCCCGCAACTCCAATAGTAGCCACGCCAATTGCACTGTGTTACTGGCTTTTACTCCTCCGCCAACATCAAAAAAACACTAAAAAATCGGGCTGACAAATTTATGGACTAACCTTTGCCACACACCCCCAAAATCCTTATAATTGAGCACAATTTTTATCTAATTTTAAGTGGATGACCATGAGTCGCGCCATATCGCATATTGATACCTTCCAAGGCTTAATTCTTGCCTTACAAAATTACTGGGCTGAGCAAGGCTGTGTCGTACTTCAGCCTTATGACATGGAAATGGGCGCTGGTACATTCCACACAGCAACATTCCTTCGTGCTTTAGGGCCTGAAACTTGGAATGCCGCTTATGTTCAGCCTTCTCGTCGTCCTAAAGACGGCCGTTATGGTGAAAACCCGAACCGTTTACAGCATTATTACCAATTCCAAGTGGTGCTTAAGCCAAACCCAGACAACATTCAACAGTTGTACCTCGACTCGCTCAAAGCAATTGGCATTGACCCACTGGTACACGACATCCGTTTTGTAGAAGACAACTGGGAATCTCCAACACTAGGCGCTTGGGGCTTAGGTTGGGAAGTTTGGTTAAATGGTATGGAAGTAACTCAGTTTACTTACTTCCAACAAGTCGGTGGTGTTGAATGCTACCCTGTGACTGGCGAAATCACGTATGGTCTTGAACGTCTTGCTATGTATTTACAAGGTGTAGATTCTGTTTACGATTTGGTTTGGACCAAAGGCCAATTTGGTACAGTCACTTATGGCGATGTATTCCATCAAAATGAAGTTGAACAATCGACTTATAACTTTGAATATGCAAACGTTGAAAAAATGTTTGAACTATTCGACTTCTATGAAGCTGAAGCAACGCGTTTAATTGAAGCAAAATTGCCACTTCCTGCATACGAGCAAGTGATTAAAGCATCACACAGCTTTAACTTGTTAGATGCTCGCGGTGCGATTTCTGTAACTGAACGTCAACGTTATATTTTACGTGTACGTTCATTGGCTCGTGCTATTGCAACCAGTTATGTTCAAGCCCGCGCGGAATTAGGTTTCCCTATGGCAGAACCTGAACTACGCGATGAAGTTTTAGCGCAGTTAAAAGCACAAGTTGAAGCGGAAGCCGCTCAAGCAGAAAAATCAGCGGAGAGCAAATAATGTCTAAACATACTGTTTTATTTGAACTTGGCTGTGAAGAACTTCCACCAAAAAGCTTAAAAAAATTACGTGATGCTTTGCAAGCAGAAACCGTAAAAGGCTTAAAAGATGCTGGCTTAGCTTTCGATGCTATCGAAGCCTATGCTGCGCCACGTCGTTTAGCTTTAAAAATTGTTAATGTTGACGCAGCTCAAGCAGACACACAAAAACGTTTTGACGGCCCTGCAAAACAAGCAGCATTTGATGCTGAAGGTAAACCGACTAAAGCTCTTGAAGGCTTTATGCGTGGTCAAGGCATCACGGTTGATCAAGTCTCAACTTTCCAAGCAGGTAAAGTTGAAAAAGTTTGCTACTTAAAAGATGTAAAAGGCCAAAGCCTTGATGTGCTTTTACCGCAAATTTTACAAACTGCGTTGGACAACCTACCAATTGCAAAACGTATGCGTTCTGCAGCAAGCCGTACTGAATTCGTGCGTCCTGTAAAATGGGTTGTATTGCTAAAAGACAATGATGTGGTTGATGCAACCATTCAAGATCATAAAGCGGGTAACGTGACTTATGGTCACCGTTTCCATGCACCTGAGGCGATCACTTTAGCAAATGCTGATGACTACTTAACAAAATTAAAAGCTGCTCACGTTGTGGCATCTTTTGAAGAACGTCAAGCAATCATCGACCAACAAGTGAAAGCACTTGCGGATGAAGTGAATGCGATTGCAATTGTGCCTGCGGACCTTCGTGATGAAGTGACTGCACTCGTTGAATGGCCTGTTGCACTTCGTGCGAGCTTTGAAGAGCGCTTCCTTGCGGTTCCTCAAGAAGCTTTGATTACCACCATGCAGGACAACCAAAAATACTTCTGCTTAGTGAACAGCGATAACAAACTTCAACCTTACTTTATTACTGTGTCAAATATTGAGTCAAAAGACCCGACACAAATTATTGAAGGTAACGAGAAAGTAGTTCGTCCGCGTTTATCGGATGCTGAATTCTTCTTCTTACAAGACCAAAAGCAACCGCTTGCTTCTCGTAAAGAGAAACTTGCGAATATGGTTTTCCAAGCAGAACTAGGTACGCTTTGGGATAAATCGACACGTATTGCGAAATTGGCTGTGGCTTTGTCGGCTATGACAGGTGCGAATCCTGCGGATGCTGAGAAAGCTGCCCTTCTTGCCAAGTGTGATTTAACTTCTGAGTTAGTGGGCGAATTCCCTGAACTTCAAGGTATTGCGGGCACTTACTACGCGCGCCTTGAAGGTGAAAATGCTGAAGTGGCTGAGTCTTTAGGCGAGCAGTATTTACCTAAATTTGCGGGTGACGTTTTACCAAAAACTAAAACGGGTACTACCATTGCCCTTGCGGATCGTTTAGACACGCTCACAGGTATTTTTGGTATTGGTCAAGCACCTACAGGTTCGAAAGACCCATTTGCACTTCGTCGTTCTGCCATTGGCATTTTGCGTTTAGTGACTGAAAACGAGCTTGATGTATCTATTGAAGATTTAATCAAACTTGCACTTGCTGCTTATGGTGATGTATTAAAAGATCATGCCAAGACTTTGGCGGATGCTGTTGCATTCTTAGAAGGTCGTTACCGTGCGAAATACGAAGACCAAGGCGTAGCTGTTGATGTGATTCAAGCCGTTCAAGCGTTGTCTCCAAAATCTCCGCTTGATTTTGACAAGCGTGTGAATGCGGTAAATCACTTCCGTAACTTGCCTGAAGCTGCTGCGCTTGCTGCTGCGAATAAGCGTGTTGCGAATATCTTAGCGAAAGAAGCTACACCTGAAGGTGCTGTAGTTGAAGCAAACTTGGTTGAAGATGCTGAAAAAGCATTGTTCGCTGAACTTGCTAAAATTTCGCCTCAAGTTGAGCCGTTATTTGCTGCCAAAGACTACACTGCTGCCTTGTCTGCACTTGCTGCACTTCGTGCACCAGTTGATGCTTTCTTTGACGGTGTAATGGTGATGGCAGATGATGCTGACCTAAAAGCAAACCGTTTACGTATGCTTGCACAACTTCGTGACTTGTTTACGAAAGTGGCTGATATTTCGGTGTTACAGCACTAAGATTTAGATATAAAAAACCCGCTTTAGAGCGGGTTTTTTATTACTTTTAATATTTTCTTACAGCTTAATTCAGTATGCATAAATAAAATTATTTTTAATTTCATAAACTTATTCAAATCATTTATTCTATAATCCCCCAAAATATTCAATAATTTTAGAGGGGAATATTCAAAAGTGAAAAAATTATTCGTTTTACCGTTATTGTTGGCGTTAGCTTTTGCTGAAACTGGGTGTTCTGCTGTTATGGCTGCTAAACAACCTCAGAAGAAAGATTTATCAGTTATTGCGCAAGGTATGCCACGCAGTGCCATTTTGGCTGAAATTGGCTCTCCAATTTCCAGTGAGACGAAACAGGATGGTAAGCGTATTGATGTATTCTCGTTTACCCAAGGCTACAGCACTGCAAACCGTGTTGGACGTACGCTATTCCACGGTGTTGCTGATGTCGCGACATTAGGTTTGTGGGAAGTCGTAGCAACCCCGACTGAAGCGACTTTTGACGGTAAAAAGACAGCTTTTGAAGTGACTTATGATGCCAATGACCGTGTGGAAAAATTTGTGCGCCTTCAATAAGGCTAAATTTGAAATAACACAGGAATCCTGCTAGAAATAGCGGGATTTTTTTATAAGAACAATACATGCCCAATGTTAAAAATAAAGGGTTTTTCCGTTCTGACCTATACTTTTTTTATCATTCACGCTACTCGTTTCATGTTTCTTGCTCTGGAAATTGTATCTGCATATTCCAAATAAGTAGGATATAAGCGGTTTGTTTTTATGATTGTTTCGGCTGTAGGTGGTTTTCTTGGAATCGTCATTTTGGCTGTGTCCTTACCGCGTTTAGACCATTCACTTCGGTATTTAGACTCTTGTAAACTGGTACTCAATATTCTTTACTGGCTTTCGAGCACCGCTATTTTTGTGCTGCTAGGTATTACACAGTTTTTTCATAACAATCCTCTTATATTATTGGTTATTTGTTTTAGTGTTTTTCACCAGCCTGTATTCTTCAGTGATTCCCGTTGTAGACATGCAGAAGAAAGACTGGCTGATGATGGGCGAGATATTAGGCGGATTGGTGTTACTATTCTTTTTTCCTAAAACTTAATGATTGAAAGAAGGCATTAGGCTTACTCAGCTTCGTGACTTGTTTACGCAAGTAGAGGATTTTTCGGTGTTGCAACACTAATCGTTACAGATTGTAATTGATTAAAAAAACCGCTATTTTGATAGCATTTTTTCACTGAGCTTAAAATGAGTAAACTATTAGAAAAAGGCGATATAGCTCTATTCAAATACAATAAACTACGTTTTTCTTTCGCAAATCTTAAAGCTGGAGATCAGCACATTTTAACTAGCGACCCATGGTCTCTCATAAACTCACATTTACAGCAAAAAATTTCTAAAAGTAGAGGTGAAAACAAAACTTTCCTAGAGAGAGCCTTATACTTTTCATCACTTGCAGAATCCTTCTATAAAGCAGCTAATAGCATTTTACTTCCCACAAGAGCTACTCTTTTATATTACGGGATGCTCAACTTAGTAAAATGTTTTCTTTCTTATAAAAAAATTGAACTTGAAACAGTCCATGAACACCATGGATTAAATTTACCCTTAGGTACAAATGGTCAAATTCAAGCTAAACCTAAGTCAAATGAAGGCGTAAATATATTTGCAACTTTTTCAGAATTATTAGGAAAAAAAATCAACCATCCTTTAAATATAAACTTCAGACAAGCAGTAATTAATATTCCTGAGATCCATAGTCTTTGTCATAGTTTAGAATTGATAAATAAAAGAAAACTTTTACCAATTTCAATTGAAATATTATGCAACTCAGAACACAATAAATTTTTTACCGAGGTAATAATAGATAATGAACAAAAGACTAAAGTTGACATGGGTAAATTTCTAAAAACTGAACGACAAAAGTATTTTATAAATGGTTTACCCCGTGAGGGAAAAATAGTCTACCGCTCAAAAAGAAGAAAATCGTTCAATAAAGAGAATATTAATACTATCTATCAAAATATTTTAAAAGATTACAGTAAGTTTGATATTGTTCCAATTCTGACAAACACAGGCTATCGCTATTATGTTGATTTAAAAAATCCCGAACTACCGCATCTGGCATATTCTTTACTTTGCATGTTCTATTTAGGTACAGTAGCCCGTTATAGACCTAACGAAGCAAATGAGTTATTAGAAGGTACATTAAGACCCGTTGTAAGTGAATTTGTTAATCTTTCACCCAATCAATTCTTATATCAACTGTGCTCTATTTTATTAGAAAAAGAATGTGTTGTGCCATTTTCCTCAATCACACCAATGAGCACTATTTAAATAGATTAGTTCAATCGAAAGTAGGTATAGGCAATTCCATATAGAATCCCTATACTCAGGAACAACAACACTCAACAAGAAAGAACCTTATGAAACTAAAAGCACTCATTTTGACTGGTCTTGCGGGTCTTGCATTAAGCGCTTGTACATCTGCTCCAACCATTCCGCAAATTCAAGCTGGTGCATTACAAGAAGTCTCAAACATTGATGTCTACCCAAATACCACCAACAACAAAGCACAGCTGAACAAGCTCGTAGACAAATGCGTGATTGAATTTACGGGCCAGCTGGAAAATGGCAAAGTGGTAGAGCAATGGACATTTAAAGGCTTAACGCTAATTTCTGCAGGCTCTGCAACATTTGCTAAAGATGGCACGAGTACCGCAACAGGTTTTGACTTACATGCACCAGAAGTTCAAAAGAACTTCCTTGCTTTACGTCATCATTTTGCAAAAGAAGCCGTTGCTCAATGTGACTAAGCACTTGCTTATTCTTCATCACTCATCTGCTGTATGAGTGATGAAGCCTTATTCCTTATTTCAGTTTTGCAGTGACCCGCCAAAATTTAAAATGATGTCGTGGTATTAACGCATCTCATACCTCGCCTAACCATACGGCGCATTCTGCCAGATAAATTGTTTTAGCCTACTTTTTACTTCATGCACGTGTATAAAAATACCTGTTCTGCTGTATCAATTTTGCAGTTCTGTATGCAAAATCCTATCAAAGCATGTTAATACATGAGTAGATCTATTTTTTGTTTGCCCCTTTCGGCACTTGAGGCTGTCTTTCTATGCGTATATTAAAAACCGTAATTTGTTCAGGGCTTTTTTTGGCATCTGCATCTATCTGGGCACAAGAAACCAATAGCACCAGCAGTGCCGAAACCACACAAAAAATCGTACAACCTTATGGTAATAACCCAAATATCTTTCATGTTTGGGCTTATAAAGCACAAGAAGGCGTGATTGGCGCAGCCAAAAATGTAGGTGAAATAACCGAACGAGGCGTAGCCAAAGTTAAACCGTCTGTAGACCAAGCTTGGGACAACACCAAAAACCTTGCCTCGACTACCGTAAATAAAGTCGATGCAAGTGCAACACAAGCATCCCAAACAGCCAATGCCAAAATTCAGGACAGTAAAGAAACGTTTGGTGGCAAACCACAACACCCTGCTCCTATCGAACATCAGTCTCTAAGCGAGCCATCAAACAATAACAGTCATAATAGCAGTACGATTAGTAACAGCCCGTTAAGCACACCAAACCAAAACCAATCGGCAACTACATCTAGCTCATCTACAACCTCTTATGCTGTGACTGATTTATAAACCCTGCTCTTCACATAAATAAAAAGCCCATCACTTAATGGGCTTTTTTGATTTCATCTTGGCATGAATTTATGCATTCACTTTACGGATTGGGGCACCCGCTTTAAATGCTTGTGTATTTTCCACCATTTGCTGCACTATACGCTGACGTGCATCCACACTGCCCCATGCGCTGTGCGGGGTAATAATTAAATTGGGAATAGATGTATCCAAAAGCACATTACCCTCTTTGGGTGGTTCAACGGTTAATACATCCGTTGCAGCCCCTGCAATGGTTCTCGCCTTTAATGCTTCTGCTAATGCACTTTCATTCACCACGCCACCACGCGCACAGTTAATCAAAAATGCGCTCGATTTCATGGTTGCAAGTGCGGTGGCATCAATCAAATCACGTGTATCTTCAGTGAGTGGGCAATGCAAGCTTAAAAAATCCACTTGAGGAAGCATATCTGCAAATGCTATGCGCTCTGCGCCCGCTGGACGGTTGGGCAAAGCTGCTATTTGAATCTGCATACCAAAAGCACGGGCTAAATTCGCCACTGCCTGCCCCAATTCACCATAGCCCACAATGCCCAAAGTTTTGCCCGAAAGCTCCATAATTGGATAATCTAGTAAGCAAAATTGGCTGGCTTGATTCCATTCGCCTTGTTGCACAGCGCGGTCATACTGACAGAAAGAAGTGGCCAAATTCAGCATCAGCATCAGCGTATGCTGTGCCACTGCGGCAGTCCCATAGCCTTGGCAATTACATACAGTAATGCCCTGCTGGGTCGCCTGTACCAAATCAATATTATTGGTCCCTGTCGCAGAAATTAGAATCAGTTTTAAATTGGGGCACTGTTGCATAGTTGCTACATCAATCACCACTTTGTTGCTAATGATCACATCCACATTTTGCACACGAGATAACAACTGGTCGGTGCTGGTACCTTCATACAGCTGTAAATCATCAAATACCGCATGCAACGCACTAAAATCTAAATCGTTTTTATCCAAAGATGCGTAATCTAAATATACCGCCTTCATGTGCTTTCCTTAAATGAGATGGGTTCAATGCATAAACTGGGCTGTTTTTGCATTTAATCGAACAACGCGTGAAGATTCAAGAAAAACACACGGCTTTAAAATACAAAAAACCCGCTATTTAGCGGGTTTATCTAGATGATAACGAATGGTACTTCGAACACGAATGACCACATATATACTTAGAGCCAACATAATCATCAGTGCGATGGCCAGCACTGTAGCCGAAGATTCTGTCTGAATTAAGTCTTCAGCATAAATCATGGGCGAATAAATTATGCTAAACAATGAAACACATACAGCAAGCATGAATGGAGATTGCATACTGCTTTCCTCGCTTTCAATCTCGTCCTTGGTCTATAGGCATTCCTTGTATTGCCTATATTTCAACCATAGCACTCCCAATTTAAAAAGCAAGTCTCTCCCTGCCAAGGTCTTAGATCTGCCCCTCAGGCTGTGCTACAAACTGGCTGTCGCTGTGTAAATGTTCAGTCATACTGATCGCACCAAATTCATCTGTACTCAAATATTGGGCTTTATATGCCAATGCATAGTAGTCGCTGTACTTCTTCATCATTAAGGGATGATGCCCCACAGGTAAAGCATCTTCTACACGAATGAGTTTCATCATTTGCCGATCATTCATCACCACAATAAAGGCTTGATCATTCCACACAATTTGCACTAAAGCATTGCCTCTGGCATAGATTGGAATCAGAAACTTATGGTTTAAGGCGATGGCACTGGTTGCATAGCTTTCTAACTTTTGGCTAATGACATTAAAAACCAAACCATGTCCAAAGCGGTCACGCAAAATACTGCGCTTTTCTTGAGGCATGGTCACTTCAATGCCCAGCTTACTGAGGTCTTGCTGATCTACTTGTTTGTTACGTAGTAATTCACGCAATATCACTTGCTTTTGTTTGGCGTCAAAAAACTGACCATCCAACATCAAATCATTATTTTTTAAAATTTTGCCCAAAGCGGTTGGATGGCGTGGCAATAAGTTTTCAATCACTTTTCGATAATAAAACTTACTGTTCTTTTTCACCTTTCGCATGCTTTGATAAAAATAACCCGCATCAAAAGGATGGCGAATTAAATCATGGACTAAGGCTGAGCTGGCCAATACGGCAATCGCGTCATGATTGGTATAAGGTAGATGCAAATATTTTGCACTCGGCAAAAGTGGCTTTAAACAGTCCACATGCACACGATCTTCTGCATAGTAAGGATCAAAAATGATGATGTATTCCCGCGACGCCGATACATCGCTGGGCTGTACGCGCATGTTGGCATTCAGCTCAGCTTGATAAAACATGTTATAGCGTGGATCTTCAACATCTGTCGGATCAATCGAATACTGAGGCACCATCGCCACGATACGCTGAATATTCAGCAAGTTAGAATATTTAATAGCAGCATATCCACCCATCGAACCGCCATAAGCAATACGGGTCGCAAAAGGCGCAATCCAGCTTTGAATCTGTTCAAACATGGCCAATATAGATGACTCAGGAAACCATGACTTTTGCTTCGGCATAATCCCAATCACATTAAAGTCATATTTATGCAATGACTTTTCGGCATTGATGCTATTGCCCTTCGCACGTGTAATCAAATCACCAAATGAGAAAACCAATTCGTCTGAAGTGCCTTTTAAAAAAATGACCCGTATTTGGTCATCTTCAAAAATAATGTCTTTATCCATCGTTGTCCTGTTTAAAAAATCCCTTTCTGCTCATGTCACTTGATTTGAATCTGCTGGCAAAAGGTCGCCTGCATAAGAATATGCTATTTTATATCGGTGATAAGGATTAAAAAGTGCAGAATATGACACAATCACTCCATCCTGCTGCAGAAAAAGGCTTTGGTGTTGGCGCCAGCCTCTACCAAAACGTTCGTCCTGATTATCCCCAAGCCATCACGGCATGGCTAAAAGATACCCTTGGGCTACAGACCCATGATCTTTTACTCGACCTTGGTGCAGGTACGGGCAAATTTTTACCCTATCTACAAGTCATCAGTCAGCAGATTTATGCTGCCGATCCTGTAGAAGCCATGTTAACGCAATTGCGTCTGCATCATCCTGATGTTCATACCTTACAGGCCATGAGCGATCAGTTACCAATTGCCAATGATACTGTGCGCGCTATATTTTGTGCACAATCATTTCATTGGTTTGCTACGCTCGATACTTTAGCTGAACTGCATCGCGTGTTGCAAAGCCATGGTCATTTGGTGCTGATTTGGAATCAACGTGATGTGAGCGTGGACTGGGTCAAAGCATTGGCCGATGAGATCTTTCCACTTGAAGGAGATACCCCACGCTACCATAGTGGCGAGTGGCAAAAAGTATTTTCACAGCAAAACTATTTCCAACAACAAGATCAAACCACCTTTCGCCAATTGCATCATGGTACAGTAGAACAAGTGGTCTCCAAGCGCTTATTGTCTACTAGCTTTATTGCTGCCTTGCCTGAACCCGCGCAGCAACATTTAAAACAACGCTTCGAACACATTGTGTATGACTACACAGGCAAACAAGCACAAGATGAAATTGATTTCCCGTACACCACTTATGTGTATGTCTTTAAAAAAAATGATTAGGGCAAGTTATGCATCACATGGTTAAATTTTTGGCGATACCAGCACTGTTAAGTACTACATTTTTCATGCATGGTTGCGAACAAAAAAATACGGCGCAACAATCTAATACTGAAGTCACTCCAGACGATCGTATTATGAAAGAGCTGGCTTCTGAGCCTGTCAAAAGCTTTGCTAAAACAGCACAAGACCCAAATGATATTCGTGCGCTACGTGACTATGATCAACGCTTTACCGCAGTCAGTGACGACATGGAAGATGAGCTGATGCAGATGAAAGAAAGTGGTTCGCTCACTCCAGAATTTGCCGCAGAACGTAAACGTGACAACATTCAATCTACCTTAAGCATGTTAAAAGAATTAGACCTCAAAACTGAACAAGGTCGTTATATTCAAGGCTTGATGTATCAATATTGGGATCAGCAACAACAACTTCAATTGGCCGAAGCACAGGCGCCAAGCCAAGGTGAAAATGTAGTTTCGAGTGCGCATGTCAAAGGTTTAGGCCAGTTTATTCATGCACAAGAGCAACTTGATCACTGGCAAGCTCAATATCCAGAACTGGCACAACTTAATACGCAAGCTACAAGTGATGTAGTCACATCAGCACACTAGTTTAGAACACAAAAAAAGGGTTCCACGTGAACCCTTTTTTTATGAGCTCAAGCAAAAACAAGAGGCTTATGGACGGGTCACATATTGCGGGAGATCATCAGAAATTTGATCCCATTCAGCTTTAGAGCCCACAAAAATATGGCATGTTGGAGCTTGCTCAAGTGGTGTATCCAAAGTCCCAATTCTAAGCCGATAGGTATCAGGGGTTTCCGTTTTAATACTGATGATTGGCGAACCACACTGACTACAAAAGCAACGCTCTACGCCAGCACTTGAACTGAATCGCTTGAAATATGCCTCACCAGAAACCAATTTAAAATCTGCTTTGGCAATCGGCGCATTAACTGCATAAGCACTGCCATTGGCTTTACGGCAACGCTGACAATGGCACTGCACCAGATCGCCAATTGGGCCATCAATGGCATATTGAATCTCGCCACACAAGCAGCTCCCCACATACTGTTGTTTTCTATCCACTGCACTTTCCTCTATGTCCACGTTATTGTTCTGTTCAAGTTCGTATTAAATGCAGTTCCTATATTGGCTTAGTTCGACTGCAAATAAGTATGTACACCTTCGCCGGCTGCCCGCCCTGTCGCAAAGCATGCCGTGAGCAGATAGCCACCCGTAGGTGCATCCCAATCTAACATTTCACCTGCACAAAATAAGCCCGACTGCTGCTTAAGTTGCAACTGTGCAGATAAAACTTCGCGCTTTACCCCACCTGCACAGCTAATGGCTTCTTCTATCGGACGAAAACCTGTTAACGGAATGCATAATGCTTTAATCTGCTTGGCCAATACTTCTGGTTGTGACCATAGTGCTTTCGGCACCAATTCTCGAACCAATGCAGCTTTGGCACTGTCTAAGCCAGCCTTACGCCATACATTACTTTGTGATTGCTTTTTGCTGGGCTGAAGTTTGTGTGCCAATTGCTCTACAGAGAGTTCAGGCATTAAATCCAAATACAGTGTCATGGCCTTTTTTGCTTTAAGCATAGCCCGTAAAGCACGACCTTGTTTATAAATTAAACCACTTTCTAAACCATAATGACTAATGACAATATCGCCTATAGAGCGTTCAGCTGTACCAACCCACGCTTCTACACGCTTTAAGGGTTGACCAAACACAGCGTGCATAAACTGCGACCATGGATACTCTACACCTGCATTACTGGCTTGAAAGGGCTCTATATGTTCTGCTTGCAACCAAGATTGCCATGCACCATCACTTCCGAGTTGCGACCACGACACGGCTCCACAAGCCAAAATTACCGCATCAAAAGCTTCAGTATGGGTTTCATTTTGTTTTAAATCCAACACCGTTAACTGCGTACTTTGCAAATTGGTTACTTGGTGCCGGTAATGAAAGCTTATACCCTGCTCAAGCAAGCGTTTTAACCAGGCACGCAATAAAGGTGCTGCTTTCATCTCAATGGGAAACACTCGACCTGAAGACCCAATATAAGATTCAATGCCTAAGCCTTTCATCCAATTTTGAATCCAAGTAGCATCCCACTGTCGAACCCACGGTGCAAGCCACTCTGCTTGGTCATAACGTTGAATAAACTGGGCTACGGGTTCTGCATGCGAAATATTTAAACCCGTCTTACCTGCCATTAAAAACTTACGCGCAGCAGATGGTTTCTGTTCATAAACATGCACATCATAAGCATATTGGCTGAGCACTTCAGCAGCCATTAAACCTGCTGGGCCAGCGCCAATGATCGCAACTCGCTTTTTCATCATTAGGCTTCAATATTCATTGCAGGTGTCGTTTGACCCTGCAAAGGTTGAAAATCATCAAAACGCGTTGAATAAGATGCAGGTTTAGTGATAATCAATTGCTGGCACAACTCACCACGCTCTAAATATTTAATTTCAAAATGTGTACGGGCTGAATCAGGAGCAATCACTTCTTTCACAAAAGGAAGCTTCCATACATCAATGAGCTGTTGCTGTGCTTCAGCAATATATTCAGGAATATTACTGGCCAATGTGATCGTACCGCCCACTTCTAAGCGCGACAGTAAAAACTCAAAAAATGGCATATTTAACCAACGTTGAGCTGGATTATGTGGCTCAGGATTAGGATATAAAATAAAAAATTGCTGTACTTGTGCAGGAAATAACGCATGAACAACCCAAGGCAATGCATCTGCATGAATAGGCTGTAAATTATTTTGACCCTCAATGCCATGTTGTTTTTGCATCGCAACAAATTTTTCACGAGTGCGCTCTACCGCAATTAATTGTTTGTCGGGATTAGATGCACTAAACAATAACGCGTGCTTACCTTTACCAGCACCAATTTCCACACAAATCGGTTGATTGGCAATAGCTTGGAAATCACGAGGTGCATGCATGCGCTGCGCTTGAAATTGACGAATCGGCATAATCAGATCAAACTAATAAAAACCGTACAAGTCTAACAAGTGTCGCGGTTTTTGCCTAATTGAATCATTTGATGTACTTGGAGTCACCCACTATGTCCACTTCTCTGAACTGCCCACGTTGTGGCGAGCTGACTGTTTGGGAAAACAACGTATACCGCCCATTTTGTTCAGAGCGTTGCAAACTGATCGATTTTGGCGCTTGGGCAAACGACGAATATAGCTTGCCCACACAAGATGCGCCTCAAGCAGATGGCTCTGAGGAATAATATCCTCGACGTTGAAAACTTATCTTTGTATCTGATGTAGAGAGGAATCTGATCCTCTCTTAACATTCAACATCACTTCTCATTCACTCCCCCCTCTAATAAGCGCCAAACACCAATATTTTTTATCCCCTTATATCATTTAATTTGTGCTCACTGTGCCTCCCAAAAATGGGAAGTTTTAAATACATTCTCATGCTTTATATTTTTTAGTTTTGTTGCAGATAACCTGATGTCACACATGTTCATTTTTTAGTGAAAAATGACCTTTTTTGTCAATCACTTAGGGTTCAATATTTTTATTTCTACCTCTATCTTTTTTTTAAGATTTAATTAAGAATATTGTCATTAATTCAGATTATAAATAGTCATGAATACTCGACATGTATTCATCATTTAAGTGTGCTTGCGTTTTGCACATGAATAGACTTAAGCCATTTTAGCGGTCTAACAAAAACACCTTTAAAAATGGCGTTAAAACAAAAAAGTGCTTTGGGGGAGAGCAGATTTAGATGAAAGCAAAACTGATGTGCGTCATTATGGCGATATTTATTTTAACGAGTTTGGGTTGTTTAATCATTGGAATACACAACTCGGATCTTATCTTTGTATTCATCGGGCTGTTAATGGGAACAGCCTCAAGCCTGATGTATTTTGAGGTAAAAAAGGAATATAGCAATCCTTTTAATAAAGACTGAAGCCGAAGCTCCAGTCTGAAGTACTTAGCCAGCTTTGCTTGCAACAAAGGGATTATGTTGCTTTTCAAAGCCAATGCTACTGATTGGACCATGTCCAGAAATAAACTGAGTTTCATCTGGCAAGCTAAAACATTCACGTTGAATAGAATCTAGCAATTGCTGGTGATTTCCGCGTGGGAAATCCGTACGGCCAATAGAACCTTTAAATAGCACATCACCTGTCCAAAGCAGCCCATATTGAGCATTGTAGAACATCACATGACCCGGTGTATGACCTGGCGCAAAGCGTACTTCAAATTTTTCAGTGCCCAGTTGAAGTACTTCACCGCCTTCGAGCCAAGTCGTCACTGCAACTTTTTCTGGGATTGGGAAGCCATATTTTGCAGACACTTCCTGAATCATATCCAACCAAAATGCATCTTCTTTATGTGGCCCAATCACAGGCACATCCCACAATTTTTGTAGTGTACCCACCGCACCTGCATGATCTAAATGCCCATGTGTTAACCACAATGCTTGAACGGTCAAACCTAAAGCTTCAACTTCAGCTTTTAATTTTTCTGGCTCACCGCCCGCATCAATTAAAATGGCCTCTTTGCTAACCGAATCCCAAACAATGGAACAATTTTGCTGAAATGCCGTGACAGGCACAATTTTTACTTGGAGCATGTGGCGAGACCTCAAAAATCAATGCGCTAAAGTATGCTTTAAAGTATCAAGATTAGCTTGAAGCAAACTATTGAGCAATTGCAAATGATCAGCACGGTTGTTTAAGGCTGGAATATACGCATAAGAACCGCCGCCTGCCTCACGAAACAAGGTCGCATTTTCGATGGCCAATTCTTCTAAGGTCTCTAAACAATCGGCAGAAAAAGCAGGACTTAATACTTGTACTGACTTCACGCCTTGTGTGGCCCACTCAGCCAGTAAAGCATCTGTATAGGGCTTCACCCACTCTTGCTTACCAAAACGTGATTGGAAACTCACTGCATATTCATGCTCTTTTAGGCCCAATGCTTGTGCAAGCAAGGTACCAGTTACACGGCAACGATCCGCATAGGGATCACCCTTATCGGCATAAGGCTGTGGAATACCGTGAAAAGACATTAAAAGCTTTTCTGGGCGCCCATGAACAGCTTGATAGTCTCGAACACTTTGCGCCAACGCTTGGATAAATAGCGGGTGCTGATAATAATCGCGAATGATCGACAAGCCAGGTAAGTTACGCTGTGTAGGTAACCACTTAGCCACAGCATCATATAAAGGCGCGGTTGAAGTTGCTGAATACTGCGGAAATAACGGTAAAAGAATGACATGGTCAACGACTTGCTGACTAATATCTTCTAATACTTGGTAAATACTGGGCTGTCCATAAGTCATTGCTGGCACAACATTTAGCTCAAACTCAGGGTTATCTGCTAATAACTGTTGCTCTACGGCATTCACTTGTTGTAACAAGATTTCACGCATGGGTGAGTCTGCTTGCCAAACCGATGCATAAGCATGTGCCACGCGTTTTGGGCGAAACGGTAAAATAAACAAGCGTAAAATGAGTTGCCAAATGGGTTTTGGAATCTCAATCACACGCTGATCGGATAAAAACTGCTTTAGAAACCGACGCACTGCAGGTACAGTCGGCGCATCAGGCGTTCCTAAATTGGCTAAAATCACCGTCACTTTTGCTTTAGGCGCAGAAGACATCACGCTATTCCTATGAATTTAGACCAATCTACTGTATCAGCTTTAAATAAATTTATTAAATAGATTAATTTAAAGATTTAAATTGAAAACTCCGATCAGAATCTAATAAATTGCTTTCCAGCAATTTTGTGGCCTTTGACGTCACTTGCCAAAGCATGCGCTGACGATCATCACGTCCAGATTGCACTATCCACTCATTTTGTCGCATTTGCATTTTAATACTGTGTAAAGCACGAATATTAATTTGGGCACGTGCAACTGCATGCGCACGAGGCATTTCTATACGCGCATCTGACAAGCCATTTTCATTTAAATATTCATTCATCCGCTTGGAAAAATACTCTTCCGGCGTTGGATTCATAAATGTGGTGCCCAAAATACTCAGCATTTGTGCCCATGTTAATTTTTTCTGAATTTTTAATTCTTTAAAATTACCATCTTGGTAGGCATGCATACGGTATTCAAACGCAAAAACTTCATGCATCGACACTTTAGGTAAAGATAGAAATGGATCGACTTCTCGCTTGCCTACATCCGTTTCTAATTGTTGGATTTTATCTTTTAAAGCATCAATTTCATCTTGCAATACTTGGGTGTTTTGTGGACGTACCCAACCTACTGCTGGATAGCGCTCCAACATTTGTGACATATTTAAACGCACTGCCATTTCTAAATCGCGCAGACTACGATACGTAAAAATTTGATCCACTTCATTTTGCAAGAGTTGACGAAATTCTTTGAACTTTTCAACCAATTCTGGCTTTTGATCTTGTAGTGCATGATCACGTGAAGAAGGCTCATCATGCATAAATACAATAATTGGCTTCTGCTTTGTCACTGCATAAATATATTCAAGGTGCATATAGCCAACACCCGATACAGATTGCTCGCCATAAGAGCTACCTAATAAGATAATCACATAATCACAGTCATCAATTTGGCGACGTGCAAATGCAGTACTCAATGGTGTCCGTTGCTCTAAGCCCCAGGAGAAAAAGCCCATTCCCACAAGAGTCTGAGCTAAAATCATGCGTTCAGGTTGCATTTCGCTCCCTGACGTTGAAATAAATACTTGATAACGCTTATCGAGCATTGGTTATCCTCTTCCAAGTGCACATTACAGTTACTGTGACTAAAGTCACAACATGTTCTGCGATATGACTACCCCAAATAAATAATTTTTAATTAATTAATTCAAAAGACTAACTTAAGTTATTTGATCATTAAATACCAATATTTTTAATGCTCCAAGTCAAATCAGACGCAATAAGATGACTTAGAATTGACTTTAACTGATCTGCATTTTGCCCACTGACATAACATTCAATGCGCACATGCTCTGGTTGCCCATCATGTTCAAATAATAACTCATTTTTAATTAAAATTCGGGCTGTTTGTCGCGCAACGGCAGCTCCAGAGTCAATTAATGTCATTTTCTGACCAAAAATATGCTGAATTGCGCCTTTTAAGAAGGGATAGTGTGTACAACCGAGTACCAAATAATCCACATTTTGCTCTATGGCAGGCTGTAACACCTCTTTCAATGTTGCTAAACATGCCTCACTCATCTGAGCACCAGCCTCAACAAAAGGCACCAAATCTAGGCAGGTGATCGTGAGCACTTCAACCTGAGCAGGTTCAGCAAAACGGGTCATCACATCTTTAATTAATTGACCACGGAAAGTCGCAGGTGTTGCCAGTACCGCAACTTTTTTTGATTTGGTTTGTAATACCGCTGGCTTAAGGGCTGGAACTAAACCAATAATCGGAAAGTTTTCGCCATAGTGTTCACGTAAATAATCCAGACTAAATGCAGAAGCGGTATTGCAGGCCACCACCGCAATTTTACAACCTTGACGATATAACCACTCAATCGCATGGGCGGTTAGTTCACGAATATTTTGATCTTCTCGTGGCCCGTATGGCACATGTGCAGTATCTGCATAATATAGAATACGTTCTTTGGGTAAATAACGTGCAATTTCTTGTGCAATCGATAGCCCCCCAATGCCCGAGTCAAAGATTCCAATCGGTGCATCAGGCCCAGCTTTGGGCATTGGATCATGGAGTGGGTATAGAGGATATATCGCGCTCATAGTACAGAGTTAAATTAGACGTATTCGATTCAGAAAGCTTAAACCTCAGCTGTCTAATTGCAATAGCAAATTACCACTTTTCAGCCTTAATTGAGCTTCACCTTGTGCATTTTCAGTGAGCTCACCCATTTGCACCAAATGCATAAATGCTGCGCGCTGAATTAAAGCATTTAAACCAAATCGAACCTGTACATAAGGCCTTAGCTCACCTGCAAATTCACGCATAAAGATACGATGTGCTTCATCCACGATGATGACATCGTCTGTAGATGTTGTGAGTTGTAGATAAGTTTGACCTTCTATCTGAATTTCATCTACCTGATTGACAAATAATGGTTCATCTTCCACCTGTATTTCAATCTGCTCAACTGGCGTTTTTAAATAGAAATTATCATCTTCTTTCCAAAGTACTGTAGAGAAGAGGTTAATGAGGGATTGGCGTTTGATCAATTGACCTTCGTGCCACCATTCCCCATTGGCTTTTATCTTCAAATCCATTGCGCCACAATGCTTTGGATGCCATTGCTCTAATGGAGGAATTGACTTTTTGTGACCGAACTGTCCATCTTTTAAGTATTGTGCAATTGCCATTAAATTTTTATTATCGGTTTGAGCTGTTTCTTTCGTCGAATTTGAGGGATTTTCATGATTATTCATAGCAGAAGACCTTACTGACGGAAAAATAATATGATTCAGCCAATTGGCTAGAACAAGGTTTAAAACTATACTAGCCCATAATATAAAAGGCACGATAATAAATTTGTGTCTAGGAATTCAGTACACTCATGGCAGCGCCGTTAGTGAAAATCTAAATGGTTGCCACCTTCAAAAAATATGAGGAGTCCTACATGGAACACATCGAACGTGAATCGATGGAATTTGACGTCGTCATCGTTGGTGCAGGCCCTGCGGGTCTTTCTGCCGCGATCAAAATTCGTCAACTTGCAATTGAAAATAACCTGAACGATTTGTCCGTTTGTGTCGTGGAAAAGGGCTCCGAAGTTGGTGCACACATTTTATCAGGTGCTGTGCTTGAACCACGTGCAATCAATGAACTTTTCCCTGACTGGAAAGAACAAGGCGCGCCTTTAAATGTGCCTGTGACTGAAGACAAAACCTATTTCTTATTGTCTGATGAAAAGTCTCAGGAAATGCCTCATTGGATGGTGCCTAAAACCATGCACAACGATGGTAACTATGTGATCTCACTCGGTAACGTCGTTCGTTGGTTAGGGACCAAAGCTGAAGAACTTGAAGTGTCAATCTTCCCTGGCTTTGCAGCATCAGAAATTCTTTACCATGAAGATGGCACAGTAAAAGGTATTCAAACTGGTGACATGGGCATTGGTAAAGATGGCGAACCAACGCACAACTTTGCTCCGGGCTATGAGCTTCATGCAAAATATACAATTTTTGCAGAAGGTTGCCGTGGTCATTTAGGTAAACGTTTAATTTCTCAATTTAATTTAGATAAAGATGCTGATCCGCAACATTACGGTATTGGTATTAAAGAGCTGTGGGAAATCGATCCTGCAAAACATAAAGCAGGTACGGTGATGCACGGTGCGGGCTGGCCTTTAACTGAAACAGGTTCTTCAGGTGGCTGGTGGTTATACCACGCAGAAAACAACCAAGTGACTTTGGGTATGATCGTGGACTTATCATATACCAACCCACATATGTATCCATTCATGGAAATGCAACGTTGGAAAACCCATCCACTGATCAAGCAATTCCTTGAAGGTGGTAAACGTATTTCTTATGGCGCACGTGCTGTGGTGAAAGGTGGCTTTAACTCGCTTCCTAAGTTCACATTCCCTGGTGGCTCTTTAATTGGTGATGATGCTGGCTTCTTAAACTTTGCCAAAATCAAAGGCTCTCACACGGCCATGAAATCAGGCATGCTGTGTGGTGAAGCAGTATTTGAAGCGATTGCTGCGGGTGTTGAAAAAGGTGGTGACCTTGCCATTGCACGTGTGACTGAAGGTGAAGACTTCTTTGCCAAAGAAGTAACAGCATACACAGAGAAGTTTAACAACAGCTGGTTGAAAGAAGAGCTGTATAACGCACGTAACTTCGGCCCTGCAATGCATAAGTTTGGTACTTTCGGTGGTGGTGCATTTAACTTTATTGACCAAAACATCTTTAAAGTGCCATTTACACTACGTGACTTACAGCCAGATTACAGCGCACTCAAAACTGTTGAAGCGAACAATGTGAAGCCGAACTATCCAAAACCAGATGGTAAGCTCACTTTTGACCGTTTATCTTCTGTATTCGTATCCAATACCGTACATGAAGAAAACCAGCCTGCTCACTTGAAACTGACAGATGCTTCTATTCCAGTGAATGTAAACTTACCTAAATGGGATGAGCCTGCACAGCGCTACTGCCCTGCAGGTGTGTATGAAATTATGGAAGAAAATGACGGTTCGAAGCGTTTCCAAATTAACGCTGCCAACTGTGTTCACTGTAAGACTTGTGACATCAAAGATCCATCACAAAACATTACTTGGGTAACACCTGAGGGTGGCGGTGGTCCAAACTACCCAAATATGTAATCTCTTTTGAGATAAAAAACAAACCCGCTTAGGCGGGTTTATTTTTTAAATTTCAACATACAACTAGATAAAAATTTTTAAATAGAAAAAATATAAAATAAATAAACCTGCAAAAAGATACATAATAAAATTATTTAAAGTACTCTCTTCTTCTAATTCACTAGATTTAATATAAGTAAAAACTACTAGGGCTAATAAAATTAATATTATAAAAAAACCTAAAAACTGTCCATTTCGTAAATTTCTTCAACTCTTCCTCTCAGACTTCAATTGCATACCAAGCACCAATACCAGTACTTCTTCCTATTAAGTCATTGTCTTGCATCCAGCGTACAAAAGCTTCTAAATGATTTAGATCACCATTAAAAGGAGTGCCCACACCTGAGACATAAATTGCATGACTTAAGCCATTTTCAAGTTTATTTAACTCTATTTCATACTAGCTATAAGCATTTACATTACGCCATAAAACGCGCTGGATTCGCTCATTTTAATTTTTTTCATCATTTTTAATTATTACCTGCACCATCAAAATAGACCGACAAATTCACTACATTCTCACAGCTTTGCTTTTAGAAGACTAATTAGACACATCTTGATTATTTTTATAAATCGTTAAAGAAACAACCTAATCTTTATAATTTATTCATATTTAAATATATCTTTATAAAGAATTATTAATCAATAAATTTATTTTAAATTTTTCAGATTTTTTCAAAAACCAACTCATTGAACCAGTAAATCTTTGGCATGTATAAATACTACCATATTCAAACAGATCATAATGAATATTTTTCTCTAAAAAAACATTATAACTATATAAGTTTTCATTAATAATATTAACAGTATCAATCACACCTGTTATTGATTTTTTTTCAGCGTCAGGAAACAAGTTACTTTTCTCATCTACCAATTTAGATGGTTCACAATAAATATAACTGCCCACTTCACTTCCTTTTTTTTCACGATAATTAACATTTGATAAAAAAACCATTCCAACATTTTGATTATCATCAATCATTATTTTTTTAACCAAAATTCCATCATTTCTTGAATAAACACAAGCATTAATAAAAAAAACACACGGAATAATAAAAAATTTATAATTCATACTTAAAATCCAATCTAATTAACAAATTCTTTCAAAGAGTCCATTAATAAATCTAATCCTGTTTTATTTACAGTCACCTTAGATCCACAGATCAATTCAGCATCGACGTGACTTGCTTTAGAATAGACGTTATAAGTTGGTTTCTGATCCCTTGGATTCCATTGCCCTCCCAAATCAGCCACAATATCACTAAAATTCCAGTCTTTAGGGTCACAATAAAAATTAATCCAACTATCAGCACTACCTTTTGGATAATCCCAATATATATCTGAAATAGCTTTCACATTATATAAAGTCCCAACAGGATCAAGCGTTATTAACATTTTTACGTGATAACCTTTTTTAGTAAGAATATCTGATAAATGAGCAGCATTCCAACCACCTAGACTATGACCTATTAAATATATGAGTATATTTTTATTTGGAATTTTATCTAATACATTTGTTTTTAAATTTTTCTCTTTAAAAACCTCATAATATCCTAAATAGGTAGTTGCTCTATCATCAACAATCAAACGTTGTTGTTCTACAGATAAGTCTTTTATTTTTCTTTTTAAGTAATCTTTCCTTACATACATGACATTTTCATTTGGCCCAACAAGAGCATAAGGTCGTTTATCACCAGCTCCACCTATAAAAAATATTATTGCTTTTGGTATAGGCTTAGAAGGCACCTTAATCTCTTTTTTATTAGAAAAGTCTGGATTCTGTGATGCCGTTGAACTGGGTAGTTTTTGGCACGATTGATCAAATGAGCCATCCTTCAAGGCTATAATTTTTAGGTATACTTTTTTATTGGGGCCATAATTAACCTCACAACTTATTTGCTCGTCCTTATTGCATTCATAAATTTTAGTAATTCCATAAGCACCATTATTTTTTACTTCAAAATTTTGAGGAGCTTTATCTAACCAACCCCTTTTAACGCTAAACATCCTATATTGAATATGCGACCAAAGCATTGGACTATCAACTAATAGTTTTAATCGTGCTGTAAATATCATTCGCTTTCCTCAATAACTCTTTCTTCTACATCTAATCGAGGATCATCTATAATTATAGAATACTCTTTTGGTTCATTTGATGGAGGGGTCTTAATATATCCATCTTCAGATAGTTTCCCAGTTGTAATAGTCCCATCAGATCCATATAAAACATAACCTGTGCCCGCTGGTAATTGATTTCCTGCTTTATCTGTGGCGAAAAAATTCAGATAGTTCAAACCTAGTAATGGAATTTCTTTCATTTTAGTATCAACTTTTGCACCAGCCACAAACGTATGCTGCCCTGCCTTCACCTCAAACTTTCCAGCAGTCGTTGGTAGCACCCCTACACTACTAATTTCAATTTGACTACCACCTGCAGTCAGCACTATTTTCTTACTGGCTTTAATTTCAACGCTATCTTCCGTCGAAATAATTTGAATGCCTTTTCGTGCAATTAAATCTGCCCCATCACCTTGCGCCTGAATTTCAACTTTGCCTTTGCCTGCATAGGCGCGTAATCCTTCTTGTGCCGCAAATAAGCTAATTTTGCTTTGCGCATGGGCAATCAATGAGTTTTGGCTACTCAGATTAATGCTATCACCTGCACTATGACTGATCTGCCCATCTGCAGAAAGGTGAACATCTTCATTACTACTTATAGCGATGGAATTAGGTGCAGATAAAATCATTAATGCTTGTTTAAAGGCATCAGCTTTTTCCTTACTCCCCTTTTCTATCTGTTCTAGGAAGTTTTTTAAGTTGTCTAGGACTTCAAGTGGATCGGTTTGTTGATTCTTCGCGACTTCACTTAATGCTTTACTACTGTTTAAGTTCGCTTCGATTTGTTGTTTCGCGGGTTGTGTATCAAGATGCATTGCCACTGCTTGTTGTTGCGAGTGAGTGGTGAGCAATAACCCTTGTCCAGCTCTTACAGCGCCCCATTGATCTGTACGTAGTTCAAAACCTTCGCCTCGGCCTTCACTTTCTGCAGTTTCTTTGGGATGACTCAGATTCCCGAGATTGAGCTGAGTCGCGCCATGGGTGCTTTGCAATTGGGTTGCAATCTGCCCAGTGGTATCATCAAAGCGCAATTGTCCAAAGCCTTGGCCTTGAACTTCTTTGCTTTTAATCCCTGCCAGTTTTTTGGTATCGGGCAGTTTGCCTTGATTATCGAATTGAGTTGGGCTACGCTGCGCCTCATGTATGCGCCCTACCACAAATGGTCGGTCGATATTACCATCAAAGAAATCGATGACTACGATCTCACCAATACGCGGTAAGAAGCGTGCACCATAGCCTTCACCTGCCCATGGGGTCAGTACATCCACCCATGCAGAGTCTGTATCGTTATCATTACTGCCTGCACCACCATCATGACTGTGGTCATCACCGCGGGTAAATAAGAAACGAACTTTGATTCGCCCCCATGCATCAACATGAATTTCTTCACCACTGGGCCCAACCACTTTTGCACGCTGTGGATGGGTATTTGGTCGATGTTCCAATGGGTTGTATACAGGCACAATCGTAATATTGCGACGTTGTAAGATCAGCTGATTGGCTTGACGTTCTGCCTGTTTATGGATGGGTTTAATATTCCATTGGCTTTGTTCAATCAGTTGGCTGACTTGTTCTGCTAAATCTTTGGGTAAGTTGTTTTGGTTATAAAATTTCTTTTCTATAATCAGGAATTGTTTGTCAGCACCGCTGTGTTGATCTATTTCAGGGTGTTCATTCAGCTCAAACCAATAGCCCACTTGTGTATCACGTACAGTCGATTGCGCAGTAAATTTTTTGGACTGTAGCTCATGATATTGCGTTAAGTTTTGGTTGAGTTTTTCAATTTGTTGGTTAGATGCTTCAGTGGCTTGGTCTTCACCTTTTAAGTCTTTTACCCATGCCGGACTCACATGCCAAGCTTGTTCTAAGCTGAGGCTTGCATTGTCTTGATTTTGGCTGTGTTGATGTTTGCTTTGCACTGAACCTGCGCCTTCTTCTTGGCTAAGGCTATCCGCTTGCCAACGCTGTACATGCACTGCAGTCGGCTGCAGACTACGATCACCCATAAAACTGGTGATACTGTCTTGTTTTTCTGTGGCACTGGAGCGATGAAAGCGAATATTACGCCGAGTCAATGCTCGATATTGGTTGTTATCATCAATTAAACGGAATTTTTGTTTTTCAATAGCTACTGAGGAATGGGGTACCCTCAGCTGTGTTTCATCAATCAGCCAGTTGATTCCTTCACTACGCCAAAGTCGGGTTAAAAAGTCATAGTCAGTTTCATTCGACTGCATGATGAAAGGTCGAACATCATAGCTTTGGCTCAAACCGCTTAAGTCTAAACTGAGGCTTGATGCAAATAATGAACTTTTAGTTTGCCATTCCTTAAAAAGAATTTCACTCACCTCAAGCACTGATTTGTTCATAAACACACGGCTATTTCGGCGTTTATGCCACAGCGACGTTGCATCTTCTAAAGTGAGTTTATATAAGGTAAGTGATCCATCGCTCTGCCCTTGGCTAGCTTCTGTAATGATGCCTGTTATACGAAATAGTTCACCCTGATCTGTAACCTGATCGACAGCCACTTGTGCGCCAATCAGTTGTTTGAGCGGAATCAAAGCATGAGTTGATAGGCAAATGAGCGTGGCATGTAAACCTTGGTTTAAGGCATGCTCACCATCAATGCGTTGTAAAAATACTTGTGTATTTAGAGCTGGATTAGAAAACTGGATATGCAATGCACGTTTTTGTGGGCTCAACCCGAGTTTTTCTAATACAACAAAGATATTGCTCAACATAATTATTATCTATAATTTAGGTTTATTATTAAATTAATTTAAATACTTAAGATCATCCGTCATCTTTAAAAATGAATGACTCTTTCAGACCTATCAAAATATTACGATTTTAAATCGCATGAAATTTTGGCTAATATTAAACCAAAACTACAAAATTTTAAATCACCTCAAACATATCTCAATAAAAGAGTAGTCGGTTCTGATCATTTTATTATTGTTATACATTCTTCATTCATTAACCCAACAGGCTGGCCTTTTCAGACCAAACCCGTTAGTACACATATAAAAACCGAAGCTTATCTTTTATTTCATATCAATTGAGTCACGCTTTGTACGCAACAGACTACTTAGCCTTTACGCACCAAGTAATGAAATTCTTTATTGCCATTTTCATCTAAGCTCTCTTCTTGTAGCACCAGCTCATGACCTAAATGCATACAAAATTTTGGGATATCCCATGAGGTTGAGTTATCCGTTGCAAATACTTCAACAATATCACCTGACTTCGACTTACGAATGGCTTGATGCAACATCATGACAGGCTCAGGACAACGCAGTCCACGCGTGTTCAATTGAAGGCTTGGTGTGATAGTAGAATCAGACATTGCAAAACTCAGATGAAGAAAACCTGCCTAGTTTAGCATAGCCCAGTTTATTCCTACATTGTCTCGCCTCAATGCTACATTGAGCGATTAACCTTATTTTGCATTTGGCTTTCTTTTATTCGCTCGCTTTACGCGACGCAATGCTCATCTTTTAAATAATTTGATCTGAACATTCTAAAATCGCATAGCAATATGCATAGACAACTGTATTTTCTACGGTATGATAAAATCAATTTTTTTAGATATTCAGCGTCTTCAGGAAAGATCATGCACGAGGAATCAGGCCCGTCGTGGGGCATGCGCGGCTTACGAAAATGGTTAGGCACAGCGCCAGAAACCCGCGACGAACTGTTAAAATTAGTACAAGATTCACGTCGTTTTTTAGAACCCGATACTGTTGCAATGCTTGAAGGCGTACTTGACCTTCCTGCAACAAAAATTCGCGAAGTTATGACCCCGCGAACTGCCATGATTAGTCTACAAGAAGATGATGAGCTTCTTGATATCCTACATGTGCTTATAGAATCTGCGCATTCACGTTTTCCAGTTTTCTCTGCGGACCAACCTGACAATGTCGTGGGTATCTTGTTGGCCAAAGATTTATTGCCTTTTTTAACTGAGCCTACCGCTAAGGTCGATATTCGTGCCTTAATGCGTCAGCCATTATTTGTGCCTGAAAGTGCGCGTTCCGACCAAGTCATGCGCATGTTGAAAAACACCCAAACGCACATTGCGATTGTCATTGATGAATACGGTACAACTTCAGGTATCGTGACTTTAGAAGACATCTTGGAAGAGATTGTTGGTGAAATTGAAGACGAACACGATAAAGTCGATGAGGAAGCCGAGTTTATCGTGCCAGATGCAGACCCAAATACTGCAAATACTTGGCTCGTTCAAGCACTTACAC
This sequence comes from Acinetobacter chengduensis, assembly GCF_003664645.1. GTDB lineage: Bacteria > Pseudomonadota > Gammaproteobacteria > Pseudomonadales > Moraxellaceae > Acinetobacter > Acinetobacter chengduensis. The sequence continues at coordinate 281,020 of NZ_RCHC01000001.1, forward strand.
CAATCGAACACTTTAACAATGTTTTAGATGCAGACTTTTCAGATGATGAAGTAGAAACTGTTGGTGGCTTATTGCTACAAGAAATCGGTTTAGTAAGCGATTTACAAGGACAGACTGTAGACCTTGAAAATTGGGAATTTACGATTTTGGAAGCAGATGCCCGCACTATTCATCTGATTCGAGCTGTTCGTAAATGAGAACCTTCTTTGACAAGCTGTTAAACCCCACAGAACAACAAAAACAGCTGCCTTTAATTTTACCTATGCTCATCGCCCTATTTTCAGGGGCGATTTTTAGCCTAGCTCTTGCACCTTACCATTACTGGTGGCTGGCAATCCTATCTCCAGCGCTCTTGTATGCCAGCCTACGCAAACGCAGTGCTAAGCATGCATTTTTCATTGGTTTGGCCTATGGTTTTGGCCTGTGGTTTGTTGGAGCATTTTGGCTCTATACGTCTATACATGTGTACGGCGACACTAATGCCGTACTGAGCGTACTGATGATTGCTGTCATGGCAATTGTCATGGGCTTATTTACCGCAGTACAAACATGGCTATATCGTCGTTTTTTCCCAGAAACACCCCTCACCTTTGCGCCACTTTGGGTACTGTTTGAATGGGCTAAAACTTGGGTATTTACGGGCTTTCCTTGGCTGTTTGCGGGTTATGCGTTTACTGAGCGCTACCTAGACAGCTATGCACCGCTTTTTGGTGTATTTGGCGTGTCGTTTGTAGTTATAGTGCTGGCTTGTGCTGTAGTAGAAATCCTCAATAGACGTATTTTTTGGCTAGTGCCTTCGGCTATTTTCTTGCTTGGTGCTTGGGGAGCCTCACAGCTCAGTTTTGTTCAACCCAAAGCTGAAAAACCTCTTTCTGTATCTTTGGTTCAAGGCAATATTCCACAAGATTTAAAATGGCTGACTGAATATCAAGTCAAAACACTGATGATCTACGCACAGCTCAGCCGTACTGAGTGGGGACGCGATTTAATTGTTTGGCCTGAATCTTCTATTCCGATGTTCCAAACCGACATCGAACCTTTTTTAGATGCCATGAAAGCACAGGCAGAAAAAACAGGGACATCGTGGGTGACAGGGATTCCTTATTGGGATTTAAAAGCATCAGAAGTTGAACAGCACCCGATGTACTACAACAGCATTATGGCTACAGGCGATGATGCTTCAGGCATGTACAAAAAACAGCGTCTGGTTCCTTTTGGTGAATATATTCCATTATCAGGCCTACTCAGCTGGGTACTGCCTGCTATGCAAAATGATCCATCTATGAGTGGTTTCTCTCGTGGTGCCAGTGATCAAAAGCCTTTAAATATTAAGAATCATCATTTAGGGGCGGCTATTTGCTACGAAGTGGCTTATCCAAATCTGACTCGTCGCAATGCATCACAAAGTGATTTCTTAGTGACTGTATCAAATGATGCGTGGTTTACAGGTACTGCTGGCCCATTACAACATCTACAAATGGTACAAATGCGCGCTAAAGAAAACGGCCGTTGGTTTATCCGTGCAACCAATACTGGCGTCACCGCTTTTATTGACCACAATGGACATATTGTGAAACAAGCACCGATGGATCAAGAAGCTGTTTTACGTGGGGATTTACCTGCTATGCAAGGTCAAACCTTATATACCCGCTTAAGCGATTGGCCAATTTTAGGCTTCTGTGTGTTCTTGCTTATTTTGGGCTGGATGTACCGTCCACGCACTGTAAATGTAAGCTTTAAATCACGTCGCTAGTTTTGATCTAGTGAAACCAATGAACCGAGCCTAAGCTCGGTTTTTTAATGCGAGTCTTAAAGTAATCGAGTGCCCAAGGGAACTTCAGCATCAGGTACACATAAAGCCACATGTCCATCCGCATTATGAAAACCCGTCACCAAGCACTCGGACTGAATCGGGCCAATTTGTTTCTTGGGAAAATTTACCACTGCGAGCACCAACTTTCCAACTAAGCCTTCAGGCAAATATAACTGCGTAATTTGTGCACTGGATTTTTTAATACCCAACTCAGCACCAAAATCGATATGTAAAATATAAGCAGGTTTACGGGCTTGCTGAAAGACTTCCGCCTGAATTACCTTCCCCACTCGTAGCTCGACTTTCATAAAGTCTGACCATTCTATTTGTTGCATCTCAGATGATGACATGTTTAGCTTCCTGCAATTTTATATGCTGTGATTAGAATTCATTTCCACCACTGTACGTAAATCAACACTCAAACATATAACTAGAAGCTGACAATCTATCCATTAATCATGACAAATTTAAGCAAAACCAAAGTAGTGGTATAAAAAAACCGAGTTGATACACTCGGTTTAAATCATCGGATTTTGGTTTGTTTAGAACTGTACCGCCAAATAAGACAACATGCCTGCCAAAGAAAGCATGGGCACATAACGATAAAGATTCACCACAGCTTTTTCAAAAACATTGCTGTGTTCTTGTTTGAGCTTTGCAACTGTTGCTTGTAAAGCTGACCAAAAACTCAAGGCCAACATCGAGCTCATCAGGCTAATTGCAAAGAAGCCCACCATAATTTGGCTACTGCCTTCGGTATTTAGCCACAAATGCATAATTCCTTGGCTCACAGGCAATAAGCTTAAAATCAGAAGCACAGATTTCAGCATCGCCCAATGAAATTGGTTAATTTCATCCGTAAGTATTAATGCTTTCATACTGCTCTCCTCTGACTTTCATTCTGCCTATGGAGTTATTATGCAAGCTTTAAATTAAAATAAAAGCCTATATTCATTCATATTTTACGATTATTGTAATCAATAAACTTGGGAATAATTCTTATTATAAATATCAAATAAAAAATATTATTTAACTTATTTTATTTCAATTACTTATATTAATTAATATAACTAAGAATAATTATCGCTTCAGCCAGTATTGAAATAGCCAATGACATGAAGCGATATATTCAATCACCATTAATTTATAATGATTCTCAATTAGTGCTGATAATAAATATCTGCATCATTTCCTTCACCACCAGACTGGCCATCTGCACCAAATGAGTACAAATCAAAAGGGCGTCCTTCTGTGCCTGGCGCAACATATTGTACGTCATTGTCCCAGCTGTCTTTTGGATAGCCACCTTTCACATAGCCTCCTTGTAGCCAGTTTTTTGCAGACTCAGGTTTAGTGACTAGAGCACCCAAACCACCATCTTGCATCGATGGATATTTACCATTGTCCATTTTGTACTGATCTAAAGCACCCGCTACACTTTTGAGTGTGATTTGTGTGGTGTCTACTTTGGCTTTTTCGCCACGTCCCATTACATTAGGTACAATTAAAGCCGCCAATACACCTAAAATCACAATAACAACCATCACTTCAATGAGGGTAAAGCCCGATTGTTTTGTCTTTAATCCTTTGCCTTGCATGTTATTACTCTCGTTTATCTCTTTGGGTTCAACAGGGTTAAATCATATTATTCATATTTACTATCGGTAGCATGACAGCAATCACAATGACCAACACAATACTCGCCATGACCACCAACATGAGTGGCTCTAATAAAGCCAATAATGTTGAAATTAAGGTAGTCACTTCACGATCTTGCATCACAGAAGCCCGCTCCAACATACGGTCTAATTCGCCTGAAGATTCACCACTTCGGATCATTTGTACCATCATTGGTGGGAAATAACCACTGCGCTCCAGTTGTGTTGCTAAGTTGCCACCTTCAGTGACTTTTTCAGCAGCGCTATTAACTGAATCACGGATCACCCAATTATTACTAACGGCTGCACCAATTTTGAGTGCGTCCACCAAAGGCACACCTGATTTGGTCAAAATAGACAATGTACTGGCAAAACGCGCCGCATTAATTCCTTTAGACAGCTTGCCAAATAAAGGCATTTTTAAAGTAAAGCGGTCAAAGGCATAATGCCCCGCCGTGGTTTTTAAAAAGCGGATGAGCAACATGATTCCCACCGTTGCACCCACCAACAAAAATGGCCAAGCCACACGAATAAAATCACTAGCCTTCATTAAAGCAACGGTAATCCAAGGTAATGCAGCTTTATCTTGATCGAAGGTTTTTACAATGTCAGGTACAACATAAGTCATAAGCCCCATCACAATCGCAAAGGACATCAACATTAAAATAATCGGATAGATCATGGCGCCTTGAATCTTTTTTTGCATAGCAAAACGATTTTCAGTGTAATCCGCCAATTGATCTAAAATTAAATCTAAATGCCCCGAACGCTCACCTGCAGCAATAGTAGCAATATAAAGTTCAGGGAAACGCCCCGACTGTTGTAAGGCTTGCGCTAAAGAATGCCCTTCCAACACTTTTGAACGCACAGACATTAAGAGACTTTGTACGTGTGCTTTTTCACTTTGTTTGCCTACCGCTCGAATCGCCTCTTCTAATGGAATGGCCGCTGCCACCAACACCGCCAACTGCCGAGTCATGAGCGCTAAATCGTATGAGGTAATGCTTTTTTGAAACCAGCGTGGTTGTGCGTGTTTATCTTTTTGCTCAATAGGATCTACAGCCACGGGAATTAATGCTTTATCACGTAGCTGCTGACGAATTTGACGCGCAGAATCGCCTTCAAGCACACCTTTCTGTTGCTTGCCTGACGCATCTATGGCGGTAAACTGATATGCTGGCATTACAATGCTCTAATTTTCCAAAAAACCCTGTGAGCGCAGTTGCGCCCAACCCTCAAAATCATTCATATTCTTAGATATAAATTGTTTGATCACTCTAACACAACTGTTCTTACAGCACGACGAAATTTAATCAGGACCTAACTGCCTTTTTTATGCAAGTTTCAGATCTCACCTCCGCCCCAATTTTTCGTGTACGTGTGGCCGTACCTGTGCACTTATATGATTGTTTTGATTACAGTCTAAGCGCAGAACTTTATCAACGTGCTGAAATTGGCACGCGGGTTGCGGTCTCATTTGGCCGACAAAATCTAGTCGGGGTGATTATGGAAAAGTTGCCTCCCGATGCTCCGCTCAATCCAGACATCAAGCTCAAAGCGATTACAGAATTGCTCGATGACCGTGCAATTTTGAATACCCGTAGCTTAAATTTATTAACCTGGGCCGCGCAGTACTATCAGTTTCCGATTGGAGAAGTGGTGCATAGCGCTATACCTACGCTACTGCGTCAAGGCAAACCCTATAACTTATTGGCCCGTACATGGAAACTGTTAGATACCGAAGCCGAAGCTAAACTAAAACGCTCAGAACGCCAACAAGAAGCTTATAAAATATTAAAACTGCATCCTGCGGGTACCTCCGAAAATGTGCTGAATTTAGCGGGCGTAGAAACGGCAACACTTAAAGCTTTAGAGAAAAAAAATATTTGTATCTGTGAGCTAGAAGCACAAGATTTTAGCCCAATGCCAATTCAAATGGCACAAATGCCTCTCACTGCAAATCCAGAACAAAAGCATGCCATCGAGTGTATTCTTAAAGCACGCCAAAAATATCAGGCTTTTTTACTGGACGGGCTCACGGGTAGTGGCAAAACTGAAGTGTATTTGCAAGTCATGCAGGAAGTATTAAAACAAGGCAAGCAAGTGTTGGTGTTGGTCCCCGAGATTGGTCTCACCCCACAAACCATTAGCCGTTTTCAGTCACGCTTTCATTGCAATATTGCTTTATTACATTCTGGGCTTAACGATAGCAAACGCTTACAGGCTTGGCAGGCCGCCGAAACGGGCAAAGCCTCGATTATATTGGGTACACGTTCCGCCATTTTTAGCCCCTTACCCAACTTAGGTTTAATCGTGCTTGATGAAGAACACGATTTATCCTTTAAACAGCAAGAAGGCTTTCGTTACCATGCTCGAGATGTCGCATTGTACCGTGGCTATTTAGAACAATGTCCCGTGGTGCTCGGCTCGGCGACCCCAAGTATTGAAAGCTATGCGTTGGTACAGCACAAAAAAATGCAGTGTTTAGAGCTAAACCAACGTGCGGGTTCAGCACTCATGCCTAAAATTCATATTTTGGATTTGAAAATTGCCAAGAAACAACATGGTATCAGCCAGACTTTACTCGATGAGATGAAAAAACGTCTCGATAAAAATGAACAAGTCTTGGTATTTTTAAACCGCCGTGGCTATGCGCCTGTACTCATTTGTGAAAGCTGTGCATGGCAGGCCAAGTGCCCACATTGCGATGCAAACTTTACGGTGCACCGTACGCCCTATCAACATTTACATTGTCACCACTGTGGCACAATTCACCGCATGCCTGAGCATTGCCCACAGTGTGCACACACAGAACTAAAACCGTTGGGCTTAGGCACAGCCAAAGTTGAAGAACACTTAAATGAACTATTTCCAGATTATGAAGTGATTCGTGTAGACCGAGACTCCACCAGTCGCGTCGGAAGCTGGCAAAAAATCTATGACAAAATTCAGCAAAGCAAAGCATCTATTTTATTGGGCACACAAATGTTGGCCAAGGGTCATCATTTTCCATACGTAACCTTGGTGGCGATTTTAGATATCGACTCAGGCTTATTAAGTGTCGACTTTCGAGCAACAGAACGCACTGCTCAACTGGTAGTGCAAGTTGCTGGGCGTGCTGGGCGCGGTGAGCGCAAAGGTGATGTCTATTTACAAACCTTAAGACCTGATCATCCTTTGTTAAATACCTTGGTCAAAGAAGATTACCGCCAATTTGCCAAACAGACGCTGCAAGAGCGCCAAACTGCGCTGATGCCCCCATTTCGCTATGCCGCGCTGATCCGCTGTGAATCCAAAAATCAGGAACTGAATAAAGAATTTTTACAGCATCATGCAGCCCTGCTACGTCAAAGTGCGGAATTGAATGTAGACATTTGGGGACCGATTCCAGCACCAATGGAACGTAAAGCAGGCCGCTATCAATCACACATGGTGTTATTGTCAGCAGATCGTGCCCGATTACATTTTTATATCCGAAATTGGTGGCAAAATATGTTGCATCAAAAGCCTTCTAGCATGAAATTAACTCTAGATATTGACCCACAAGAACTCAGCTAATTTGATGCCTATACTTCAAAATTACTGCTTGTGTTGAATGGATAAACCGAGGACAGACTTATGTCATTACTGTTGCAAATCACCCTGTTTCTAGGAGCATCTTTGCTTCTGGTGCCTTTACTAAAAAGGCTGGGCATTGCAACTGTACTCGGCTATTTATTCACAGGAATTTTACTGGGGCCGAGTGTATTTAATCTAGCCAGTGACCCAGAAGCCATTCAAGAATTGGCTGAGTTTGGTGTCATTCTCTTAATGTTTATTATTGGCTTAGAGCTACGCCCCCAGCGTTTATGGTCTATGCGCCAATCCATTTTTGGTATGGGCAGCCTACAAGTGGGCTTAACGGGTATGTGTTTAGCACTACTCAGTTTTGTGGCTTTGCAACAAGGCATCGCCGCCAGCTTTGTGATTGGCTTTGCACTGGCCTTGTCGTCTACCGCGTTTGTGTTGCAACTCTTGACCGAAAAACAACAACTCAACACCACTTACGGTCAGCAATCTTTTTCTATTTTACTATTTCAAGACATGGCGGCCATTCCACTACTGGCCATTATTCCAATGCTCGCGGGCACGCAGTCTACACATCATGGTATTGCTTATTTTGCGGCCATTGTGGCGACCTTTAGTGGCTTGTTTTTATTTAGTCGCTATCTGATGCGCCCATTCTTCCGTTTTGTGGCCAAAAGTGGCGCCCACGAACTCATTACCGCAGTAGGACTCTTTATTGTTTTAGCTGTGGTCGGCCTGATGGATGTGTTAGGTATCAGTACTACACTCGGGGCATTTTTAACTGGTGTGCTACTGGCCGACTCCGAATTCCGCCATGAACTTGAGGCGAGTATCGCTCCGTTTAAAGGATTGTTACTCGGCCTATTCTTTATGACTGTAGGAATGACCACGCAGTTATCATTGTTTGTCGATGCACCATGGCTCATTATTGGTGGCGCACTCTGCCTCATGTTGGTCAAAATAATCACCTTGACGGGCGTTGCACGTTATCTCAAAAACTCATGGCAGAACAGCTTAATGCTCGCTACCTGCCTCGCACAAGGTGGCGAATTTGCCTTTGTAGTGCTGAGCGTAGCCCGCAGTGAACAGGTGGTTAGCCAAGCCATCGTAGAACCTGTGGTCTTGATAGTGACACTATCTATGGTGCTCACGCCAATCGCCTACTGGCTCATGAACTCGGTGATTTTGCCTCGCTTTAGCCAAAGCAAAATTGCGCCTGAATATGATGATATTCCAGATCAGCACCATCCTGTGATTATTGCGGGCTTTGGACGCTTTGGCCAAATTATTGCGCGTGTTGCCCATATCCAACATTTATCGTTTACAGCCATCGATAGCAATTTAGATAAAGTCGACTTTGTGCGTAATTATGGTGGCCAACTCTACTACGGCGATGCTACCCAACCTGAAATTTTACGTGCCGCTGGGCTTGAACATGCGCGTGTATTTGTACTGGCCATCGATGATATTGAAGATTCCATGAATGTTGCCCGACATATTCGATTGAATTATCCTAAACTTAAAATGTTAGTCCGTGCACGTGATCGACACCATGTACACTTATTGCGTGATCTAGGTGTAGAGCATATCTGGCGTGAAACCTATTTATCCTCTTTAGGCATGGCTTATCACATGCTCCGCGATGCGGGTATTAATGAAGATGATGCCTATAAAAGTATTGAGCTGTTCCGTGATTATGATGAAACACTCTTAGAACAACAGCAACACATCTATACAGATGAGCAAAAAATCTATGAAACCCATCGTAATGCTCTCGCAGAATTAGAACATTTATTTGCCAGCGATACCCAAATACGCCAACCGCACACAGGGGTCGATTTACAACGTGGTTTACAACGCCAACGAATTGATGTGTCGCGTGATGAAAAGGATGATCTGAAATGACTTGTGTTTTACAATACTGGCACCATTAAAGCAGGGTTATGGAGAATTTTATGCCTGATTTACGTCAACGCTTTTTTATTGAAGACAGCCCTGTGCGTGGTGAAGTCGTTCATCTTGAAGATGCTTTACAAACCATTCTTGCACAACGTGACTATGCGCCTGCAATTAAAATTTTATTGGGTGAAATGCTCAGTGCAACAGCGCTGTTGGCCAGCACTTTAAAAATTAAAGGCCGTATTAGCTTACAAATTCAAGCGGCTGGTACATTTAAATGGGGCATGGCTGAATGTAACCATTTAGGTGAAGTCCGTGCATTGGCCGACTATGAAGAAGATCCACACTTCATAGAAGCTACCGACAGTAGCGTAGTGCTCCAAACTTTGGTTAATCCAGTGTTATTCATTAACATTGAACCTGAATTTGGCGAACGTTATCAAGGGATTGTGCCCCTCGATAAGCCAAACCTCGCGGGTTGTTTAATGCAATATTATGATTTGTCTGCACAAATCCCAACACGTATTGTCTTAGCAAGTAATGAACAACGCTCAGGTGGCTTACTCATTCAGTTATTGCCACGAAACAGCGAAGAAGAGCAAAAACGTGTAGATGAAGACTTGTGGCCTCGTCTGACCATGCTGACTGAAACACTAAAAGCAGATGAGTTAACCAACTTAGAAAGCACTGAAATCTTATATCGTTTATATAACGAAGAAGAAGTGCGTTTACCTGAAGTTGAACTGCTTAAATTTGGTTGCACTTGCTCTAAAGAACGCTGTTCAGATGCACTAAAACAAATTGGTGTGGATGCGGTACGTGAAACACTTGAACATCAAAATCCAATTCAAATGGATTGCCAGTTCTGTAATAGTCACTACCAATTCTCTGCCGAAGAAGCATTGGGTTTATTTGGTGAACATCTCAGCTAAATCCTGCCTCATCTAAAAGCGCCCTTCAGGGCGCTTTTTTTATGTTAAAGCCTATACTTTAAATGCAAAAATAGACTCATGCCATGCACCCAAACATTACAAATTTTATAACACTTAAAGCTTAGAAATCGCTCGAAAAAAGCCGATAAACTGCTCTTGTTATTTGCATTTGTTCTTGTAAAATTTGCGCACACTGAAGGTACAAATATAATTTCAACCTTCTTTGAATAATTAAAATGATGCTAATAAATAATGGATAATATAGATGAATAAGAAAATTATTTTGGGAGCTTTCGCTCTCTCAATAACCTGCTTTTTTCAAGTGCAGGCTGCAGACCTAGCAGGACGCTGGAAAACCATAGACGATAAAACGGGCTATGCACGTGCAGAAGTTCTCATTAGTAAACTCAAAGATGGTAGCTACACCGGTAAAATTGTCAAAGTGCATGCTATTCCCAACCGCACTGCAATCGACCATTGCGACAAATGTGAAGGCAAGTTAAAAAATGCGCCTTTAATTGGTCTCCCAATTTTCTCAGGCTTCCATCAAGATGATGAAAATAAAAATGAATATATCAATGGTAAAGTCATTGATCCCTTAACAGGTAACGTCTATCAAGGTAAAGGGCAACTCAATGCACGTGGCAATGTACTCACCCTGCGTGGCTATTTAGGCACCACCCTATTAGGACGCACCGTGTCTTGGATTCGCATAGACTAATAACGCTTATAGCAAACCAATCGCATTATTTGTCTGTCGATAGACAAATAATGCCTCAACACCCCACACTAATCACCATTCAGCACACCATAACCTATTCAAAGATCTCAATGTGATTGAGTTTTCACTTTCATATTCAGAGTGCAATAAATTTAATACTTCACGTAAAGTATATCTTTTTCAATCAACTGATTTGTCTAGTATTTATTGCATCACTTAAGCTATATTAAATCCATACTTTTTGTATGCCTATCTTCTTAGGCATATCTTCTCCTTCGTTGTGTGGATGTTCCAATTATGAAAAAGCACCCCTTCACTGCCCTTATTTTAGCATTCAGTTGTATGACAAGCCTCGCTGCATGGGCGGCAACAAGCGACCCATTGGTGGGGACTTGGAAAACCATCGATGACCGTACGGGTTATTCATTGTCAGATGTCATTATTCAAAAAAACAAAAATAATGAATACAGCGCCAAAATTATTAATGTGCGTAGTGTGCCTGGCGCAGAAGCTCTGGCCAACTGTATCAAATGTACGGGTCCACAAAAAAATCAACCTTTAGTCGGTTTAACCACGCTCACGGGCCTAACCATAGACCCACACAATGCTTTTGAATTTAATGGTGGCGAACTGCTCGATCCGAAATCTGGACAACGCTATCAAGCTCGAGCACGCTTAATGAGTAACGGTAAACACTTGATCATTCATAGTAGTATGGAAGGTTCTGCCGTCGGACGAAATATCACTTGGGTTAAAAACTAAATTAAAGCCCCATTCAAAGGGGCTTTTTTATACGACTTTATTCAACATTATTTTAGATATCCATAGCATTTAAATGTAAGAATGTGACATAGATAACAATATATCTATTTGTTTTTTAAAAATTAAATTATTAGAATAACTACTCTAAAAATACATAACACTTTAGATTAGGGATATCTATGGCTGTATATAAAAGCATCTTCACTGCACTCGTTTTTTCTGTCATCAGTAGTCTGAGCTATGCCAATGACGATCCACTGGTAGGTAAATGGAAAACCATTGATGATCGGACTGGATATTCACGTGCTGACGTAGAAATTAAGAAAAAGCCAGATGGTACTTATGAAGGTGTGATTGTAGAAACTCGTAATATTCCAGGTACGGACAAAATGGTAATCTGTAGTAATTGTCCAGGTCATCTAAAAGATAAACCATTTTTAGGCTTACCTTTTATTTGGGGATTTAAAAATGACCCAGATAACCCGCTTTCGTATGTGCAAGGGAAAGTATTAGACCCAATTGGGGGTAAAATTTATAAAGGTAAAGCACGTTTAAATGCCTCAGGCAAACGCCTCACTATTCGTGGTTATGTGGGTGTATCTGTGATCGGCCGAAGTGTGACATGGATTAAATACTAAGCCGAAATATAGCGTGATCAAAGCCTCTTTTTAGAGGCTTTTTTTATTGTCATGATTTGAAACAAACTGCTGCAAATAAACACTGTTTCAGAAATATGAACGTCATACTATTGATTAAAATACAATCAATTTATAAATGACGAGTATGACGACTAAAACCCCAAAAAATTATTATGATGTACTGGGTGTAACACGAGAGGCTTCTGCAGAACAGATTAAAAAAGCCTATCGAAAATTAGCTCGGAAATATCATCCCGATGTCAGCAAAGAGGATGATGCTGAAACGCGTATGCAAGAAGTCAATGTGGCTTATGACACGCTTAGTGATACAGCAAAGAAGCAAGAATATGACTTCCAACTGGATCATCCAAACTTTGCCAATAGCAACTCCAACCATACGCATAGCCATGATTTTAACGATGATGTTTTTCATCATTATCGTAGCTCGCAACAACAATCTGATTTTAGCGGTTTTGAAGATTTATTTGGCCGCTTTGGCTCAGGATTTGGCGGTGGTCGAAATCATCAAAACGATGGTGCAATGCGCTATAAAGGTGAAGACCAACATGCACGAATTGATGTAGAACTTCAGGTGGCCTACGAAGGTAGTACCCAAAAATTAAGTTTACAAATTCCAACTTATAACGCTTATGGTGAGCCTGAAGTTCAACGCAAAACGCTTGAAGTTAAAATTCCTGCTGGACTCAAAGATGGTCAACAAATTCGCCTCAACAAACAAGGCCAACAAGGGATCAATGGTGGCGAAAATGGCGATCTATATATTGAAATTCATTATCCAGCCACACATCGCTACCACGTCGAGGGGGCCAATGTGTTTTGTCATGTTGATATTAGCCCTTGGGAAGCTGCTTTAGGGCAAAACATTGAAGTCAACCTACCCAATGGGCGCAATGTGAATGTGAGCCTACCTAAAAATGCAAAAACAGGCCAACAACTCAGACTCAAAGATCAAGGCATTCCAGCCCAACCTGCTGGGCATTTGTACTTAATCCTCAATATCGTGTTGCCGGTGGCGCAAACCGACCAACAATTACGTGCCTACCAAGATTTTGCTGAAGCATTTCACCAATTTAATCCTCGTTAGTGTTAAGGAGAAATCTCTATGACCACCATTCATTACCGCGAAGTGACCTGCAATGACAGTTCGCATATTGAAATTGTAGATGATCAACGTAGCTTCGACTTAAATCATTTTGCGGCCGCTTGTGGCCAAAGCCCCGAATGGGTATTACAACTTTTAGAATACGATATTTTGGCCAACCGGCCAGATGAACGCATTCATCAATTTTTTGGAGATGATATTTCACGTGCACGCCGTGCTTACCGTTTACAACGCGACTTTAATGCCAGCTTTACAGCTGTAGCCATGATGCTTGACTTAATTGATGAAGTTCAACAGCTTCGTAAGCAGGTCAAACAACAGCATTTACACTCGCACTGAAAGTGGAATGATGGGGGCTGGCTCAGCATACTAAAGCATAGCCTAAACTTGAATCACTAGAGAGAACCATGCATCACCATGAAAATTAAAGACTGCAATAAAAAGGTAAAAAACATGTTTCCTGAATATCGAGATCGTATTCAGCAACTGCGGGAGGATAATCCACATTTTGCGCAAATGTTTGAACAACACTGCGAGCTTGATCAATCGATTAGCCAGTTAGAGTTAGATCCACTCAACCACTTGCACGAAGATATCGAAGCACTCAAGCGTAAAAAGCTCAAATTAAAAGATGAAATGTATCGCTTACTCAAAGATGATGCACCACAGTCATCTAATTCACATTAATACATCACAACTGACTGGTTTTATGTGCATTATCTTAAAATTAAGGTCATTAAAAAATATTTAGCTCAGTCTATGTTACTGATACAATGAAGTTTAAAAAAAAGCTATGCAGGCATTTAACTGCAATTAAAACGTGATAACAACAACGATTCGCAGGGAAAATTATGATATTGAAACGTGTTCTATCTATTGCACTGCTCGGTTTTTGTAGCTCACTATATGCCAATGATATGGCGGGAGTATGGAAAACCATTGATGAGCAAACGGGCTACTCGCGGGCGGATGTCACCGTGACTAAAAATAGCGATGGAAGCTATGTAGGAAAAATTACAGCCATTCGACCACTGCCTTATAAAACGTTAGTAGAAACGTGTGAAAAGTGTAAAGGGCCACTTAAAAACACAAAATTGGTCGGACTTGAAATATTAAAGGGGTTTAAGCAAAACCCACAAAATGAGAATGAGTTTACAGGCGGGACTGTACTCGACCCACTGTCTGGAAATGTTTATAAAGGTAAAGCAAAGCTTAATCCAACGGGTAAGCGCCTGACCATGCGTGGCTATATTGGTGTATCAGCACTTGGCCGAAGCACCACATGGATTCGCGCAGAATAATCACCCATGGATTGGATGAAAATCCAGCTTTTTACCTAGCATATAAAACTGGTGGTGGCCTTATTTTTTCACCGCCAGTTTTTCAATTTCTTTTAAGGTTTTTTTGGTACCGCTGACTGTTTGCTTAATTGGCTCATAATCCATAAACCAAAGTAAATTCATGTGCTGATCGGTTTGTTGTTGTGCCAACATATCAATGACGCTTCTTTCGCCACGCCCCACCAAATGCCTACGATAAAAATAATAGATCAGAATTAAAGTCGTTATAAACATAATCGCCAGCATGATCCAAAAACCTGTAGGCGACTTTAAGCCTGGAATAAATTCAAAGTTCATTCCATACACACCTGTTAATAAAGTTAGCGGTGCAAATATGGCGGTAATGATGGCCAAAATACGCATGTTTTCGTTGGTTTGATTAGCGATTGCAGAAAAATGCAAATCAATGGCAGCCTGAACGGCTGAGCGTAAGCGAGTCGTATGCTTTTGAATCCGCTCCACATGACTACTTAAATCATCCACACGTAGCAACATAATATCTTGCTTTTCACTGCGCTTTTTACCCTTAAGGTGTGAGTAATTATCGACAATTTCATCGCGCAATTCCTGCAAAACTTCAATCTGTTCTTCGCATAGATTTTCAATCTGCTGAAAAGCCATATTTTCCTGCAACAACTGATGCCACTTGGTAAAACGTCGATGCCCTTGCAATAGCTCCTGTTGCCAAAATTCCACACGACGAGTTAATGGCACACGCAAATCCAAATAACCATCGACCATGGTATTGAGTAAACGTAGCGCTAAATCAAGAGGTGTCACAGGCAATTTACGCGGTTTTTGATGTTCTTCTATCGGCCTTGTCAACACGGTTTCAATACGTTGCACATAGCTTTCAATTTCTTTGTTGCCCTGCTCTCTTACTGTCACCAAAACCTGTGGTGTCATCAAAAAGCTAATGGGTGTTGTAGCTAAACCAAACAAACGATCATGCTTTTCTTTGCTGGGCGTGTCTAATTGAATCTGATCATCCGGTGTAATGAGTTTGCGAAAAATCAGCAGGTCATAATCGTCCAAGGCATCAAAGGTACAAGGATGATCTAAATTTAAAATATCGCGCAGGTGGTATTCATTTACCCAGAGTTGGGTAAGCTCATATAGCTCTTTTTGCCAATGTTCTGCCCGATTCACCAAATCTTCGCGAGTAAAATCAAGCCAAATAAACTCAGCTTCTTGATGTTCAAGCGCTGTCTTTTGAACAAAAATATGTTGCCCTGTGGGGTGCTGGTAAAAATAATAGCTTTGCATGTCTCAAATTATTATGGCTTTTCTTTAGATGCATCATGCCATAAAAAAAGCCCTCAATTGAGGGCTTTTTTGTTTAGAACATCACAAGATTAAGCTTGTTCGATGTCTTTCATTGTTAACTTAATACGACCACGGTTGTCGACATCAGCAACTTGAACTTTAATCTCTTGACCTTCTTTCAATACGTCTGCAACGTTTGCAATACGCTCGTTAGAGATTTGAGAAATGTGAAGCAAGCCGTCAGTACCTGGAAGGATATTAACGAATGCACCAAACTCTACAATACGAATCACTTTACCTGTGTAAATTGTACCTGGTTCGATTTCAGCAGTAAGCGCTTGGATTTTCGCAACAGCAGCAGAAGCAGCCGCTTTCGTTTCACCAAATACGCGAACTGTACCGTTATCTTCGATATCGATTGCAGCTTTAGTTTCTTCAGTGATTGCACGGATTGTTGCGCCACCTTTACCGATTACATCACGGATTTTGTCCGGATTGATGTTGATCACTTGGAATGTAGGCGCGTGCATAGAAATTTCTGGACGAGCGCGTGAAATCACTTGATTCATTTCGTTCAAGATGTGCATACGGCCAGCATAAGCTTGGTTCAATGCAGATTCCATGATCTCTTCAGTGATCCCTTCGATCTTGATGTCCATTTGAAGTGCAGTAATACCGTTTGCAGAACCTGCTACTTTAAAGTCCATGTCGCCAAGGTGATCTTCGTCGCCTAGGATGTCAGAAAGAACTGCGAAACGTTCACCTTCTTTCACTAGACCCATTGCAATACCCGCAACTGGCGCTTTAAGTGGAACACCTGCATCCATAAGTGATAGAGAAGCACCACATACAGAAGCCATTGAAGATGAACCGTTAGATTCAGTGATGTCAGATACGATACGGATGACGTACGGGAAGCGATCAGCTGCAGGAAGTACAGCCTGAACACCACGACGTGCTAGACGGCCGTGACCAATTTCACGACGTTTAGGACCAGATTCACGGCCAGTTTCACCTACAGAGTATGCAGGGAAGTTGTAGTGAAGCATGAAGTTATCAGTTTTAGTACCAGCAAGGGTATCCACCATCAACGCATCACGAGTGTTACCCAAAGTTGTTGTTACCAACGCTTGAGTTTCACCACGTGTGAACAATGCAGAACCGTGAGCACGGTCTAATACGCCCACTTGTACGTCAATTGCACGAACAGTTTTTGTATCACGGCCATCAATACGTGGTTTACCAGACAAGATGTTGTCACGAACTGTACGGTATTTAAGGTCTTCGAATAATTCGTTTACTTCGTCAGCAATGCCAGTTTCGTCATTTTCAGGAACGAATTGAGCCAAAGCTTCTTCTTGAAGTGCATCAAGCGCTGCATAACGATCGTGCTTAACAGCAATTGTGTATGCTTCAGAAATTTTCGCTTCGAATGCTTCTTTTAATTTACCAAGAAGTTCTTCATTTTTAACTGGAGCAACCCAAGTTGATTCAACCGCACCAGCCGCCGCTGCAAATTCTTTGATCGCTTGGATCGCGATTTGCATTTCGTCATGACCGAACAATACAGCGCCAAGCATTTGGTCTTCTGAAAGTTCTTTCGCTTCAGATTCAACCATCAATACCGCAGATTCTGTACCAGCAACAACGAGGTCAAGATCAGATTCTTTTAACTGTTCGTGGTTCGGGTTAAGAATGTATTCGCCATTGATCAAACCAACGCGCGCACCACCGATTGGACCACGGAAAGGTGTACCTGCAATTGATAACGCAGCAGATGTACCCAACATTGCAGCAATGTCAGCATCCATGGTTTTATCAGAAGAAATAACAGTGGCTGTTACTTGGATTTCGTTGAAGTAACCTTCTGGGAACAACGGACGGATTGGACGGTCAATCAGACGTGAAATTAAAGTTTCAGCTTCAGACGCACGGCCTTCACGCTTACCGTAACCACCAGGGATACGACCAGCTGCATATTGTTTTTCTTGGTAGTTAACAGTCAATGGGAAGAAGTCTTGACCTGCTTTTGCTTTTGGTTGAGCAACAACAGCAACAAGTACTTGTACGCCACCCATTGTAATCACAACAGTATTTGCTTGACGTGCAACACGACCTGTTTCAAGCACAACATTGTGCTGACCGAATTGGAATTCTTTACGAATAATATTAAACATCGACATGTTTTATTTTTTCCTAGTTCTTGTGAACAATTATTCTAGTGGAGACCCCTAAGGTTTGGCATTCACTCAGCTAAAACTAGCCCGCAACATAAATGACAAAGCTTAGAAGCCGACCTCACTAGACACATTAAATACACATTTAAGACACAAAGAAGGAGCGAATCATCGCCCCTTCCCCATTATCCAACCAAGGTTGGACAGACTTTAGATTTCAGTATTATGGCATTCGACATGCAATAGTCCGAAAATCAAAGTTTAATCGAATTAACGACGTAAACCTAAAGCAGCAATCAAAGCGCTGTAACGAGTAGCGTCTTTACCTTTAAGGTAGTCAAGAAGCTTACGACGTTGGTTAACCATACGGATAAGACCGCGACGGCTATGATGGTCGTGTTTGTGTTCTTTGAAGTGACCTTGCAAATCATTGATTTGAGCAGTTAAAAGAGCTACTTGAACTTCTGGTGAACCAGTGTCGTTTTCAGCGCGAGCGAATTTTGCAACGATCTCTGCGCGATCTGCGTTTGTTAAAGCCATTCGATTTCTCCGAGATGCTTAATAAGTTACTTTTGATACAAATCAAATTGATTCTTCAAAACCAATTTGACTGCCGTGCATCACTACAGCAAGTCCAATATATTAAGGGAAAATGCCCCCGATTGCAAAAAAGTTCATCTGCTTTGCACGATTATTCATACAAACCTTACATGTCTAAATTTTACACAAAATAAATCTGACTTTTTTGACGCATTTTTTCCATCACAAATAACTAAATTTACAATCGTATTCTGAGATGAGCACCTCAGTTGAGGTTGCTAAAAGTCAGCCCAAAAAAGATAAAAAAAAGCCCAGGCAGAACCTGGGCTTTTTTGCGCTGTAGTTTCTTCTTTTTTCATTATTATTTTATTATTTATTGTTTTATGGCGCGTTCTCGCGTCTTTTTTAACAAACATTCCATGTTTTAAATTGCACTTCCTTATGCGATTGATTTTGACAGATTGAAGGTGTGAAAAAAGTCGCATTTTCCTAATTCATCTGTAAGCAATTTCGTACATTTAACACTCAAGCAACAAACTATTCACTGAATCTTTCACACATAAAAAAGCCCTGCAGTCTCTCCCAAAACTGCAAGGCTTAGCGGCTGTAAGTTTCCTCTTTACTTACTTCATTGTAAGTTCGCTGTCTTCACGACTTTTTTATTCTAATTATGCGATTTTACCCAACATTCCGTGTTGAGCACTTTATTGTGTGAAGTCATCTTCTCAAAATCTTACACAAAGCTCTATGCGTCAATTTCTCGAATTACTGTAAGAAATTTCGTACAAAATAAAACACAGCTGTCTCTTAAATCTGATCCAAGCTATGACTTACTTTCACAGCTAAGCCACTACGGCGCAAAGTTCGAACGCTCATTGCAGTCACCAATGACGAACGTGCTGCCAATATACTGACAACTTTTTTTGCACGTGTGATGGCCGTATAGATGAGTTCTTTACTTAATAATTGCTGTGCATTGGCATCTAACACCACCGCTGTATGGGTAAACTCAGAACCTTGTGACTTATGAATGGTGAGCGCATAGGCCGTGTGTATACTTTTAGGTAAGCGGGCAGCAGCCACCCATTTTTGTAAACTAGGGAAATACACCGCAAACTGTATTTGCCCTTGTTGTTGCTGTTTAAAGCAAATGCCAATATCACCATTCGACAGCCCCAATTGATAATCGTTATAGGTCATCATGACGGGGCGTCCAACATACCACTCCCCTTGCCTGGCTTGCTGTGTGGCTTCAAGCACACGTTGTTCAATCTGCTCATTTAATACGTTTAAACCCAGATTGCCATGTCGAATCGCAGACAGCACTCGATAATCATCAAATCGCGCAATGACTTGCTCAATTTCACCGACATCTTTTATATGTGGTGTTTGCTGTAAAAGTGAGACTAAAGCTTGGCAATATCCAGAGAACCCGAACATCAATTGGTCATAATAGCTTGACCACATGGAAGCTGTGATGTCACTTTCCTGTTCTGGTAAATACTGCAATTGAATCTGATTCGGCATCGTGTCTGATAATTCTATTGCAGCCAATTCACCCGCAGGCACAATCTCTTGTTCAAAGCGCGGTAATACACCATCAACCATAGAATTACGCTGTATAAATTGCGCCATTCTGCCAATCAATTGTTCGCCATCAAAGCGACGACTGGTCACCAAATGCACATGGTTTTCAGCCAATGCAGGCACTTGCTGTAAATCCGCTAAAACCGAGCCCACATCCACAGAGGCCAACTGGTCGGCATCACCCAATAAAATTAAGCGGGTTTGTGGTGCAACAGCTGCCAATAGCATTTTGGCTAGATTTAAGTCCAACATTGAGGCCTCATCGACCACAATGACATCAAAAGGTAATGGGCGCTTGGCATGAAAGCGTGGACGCTGGGTTTCACCCAAGCCCAAAAGTCGATGTAATGTAATCGGCGTTAAACGCTTTAAATCATCACTCATTAAATCAGCCAGTTTCGGGTCTGAAAATGAGTTTTGCAAAGCCTCTTTCATCCGCTGTGCCGCTTTGCCTGTGGGTGCAGCCATCGCAATACGAATATTAGGAAGGCTTTGGTTAAGCACCGCAATAATCCGCGCCAACGTATAGGTCTTGCCTGTGCCTGGCCCGCCAGTGATGATACTCAAGGCTTGTGAAGCTACCATGCGCATAGCTTGCTTTTGCTGTGGATCTTCTAACAAAGCTTCTTGCTGTGCGCTTAAAGCCATTGCCTCCAATTGTTGTTGCTTTAACGCTGCCACATGCTGTGCCAGTTGAAACTCTAAAGACCAATAGCGATATAAATAGATCTGTTGCTGATCAAATACAAATGGTGCGATCTGTTGCTGACTTGCATTTTCAGCTGTGGCATATAAGCCCGCCAATAATTGCAACTCACCCTCTGTACAGGGTAGACAGCTATCGCCCTGAGTCAAAGCCTGAAAAATTTGCTGTATAAAAACAGTGGCTTTTTCTCGCATTAATGCAGAATTATGTTGTAAAGACACATATTTTGCCCAAGCCTGCATTGGCAAGTCTTTTTGATCATTTTCCACACAGTTATCCTCAAATTTATCCACAGGATAATTTATTGTTTATTTGCTATTTTTTGTGACTAATTACGCAATGTTGCGTAGTTTATCGACATGATAATTACCCAATATTTCATCTAATTTATGTATAAAATCCGATGTGGGTTTCCAGTGACAAACGCCATAATCGGACTCGCCATTCATTCCTCGCAAATACAAATAGCTTGCACCGCCCAAGTGTTGCTCCATGTCATAGCCCTGCAATTGCACCTTTAAATAACGATGTAGTGCCAGCAAATAAATGGACGCTTGTAGCCAATAACTGGAACTACTCATATTGCGTCGGACTTCATTGGGTGCATATTCCTGCTGTGATTTGCCCAAAAAGTTACTCTTATAATCGGCAATGTGATAACGCTGACCATCGAAATACACCAAGTCAATCGCACCAATCAGATAACGTGCAGAGTTGGCCTCATTTAAGGCCTCTATGGCAATGCCCGCTTGCGCAAAAAGTTGCTGAATCTTTTTAATTTGTACGGGGCGATCTGACAGCGAAAGTTGAAATGGAAATTCAGCTAGATGACTGTCTGGCGCCAATCGACTCAAACTAAAATATGCATGCAATGGCGTATGAACGACCTCTTGCGTCCACTGCGTCATCAAGGCATATAAAATTTCATTTTGCATGCCCTCGACTAGCACCCCAAAACCAATGTTTTGATAAAACGTGCTCGACTTGGGTTGTTCCAGCGCAGGACTACGACTTAACTGTTGCACCTGCTGGATAAATCCATCCCGAGCGGCGCTTGGATTAACTTGCTGAATATATTGCACCAAAGGTTTTAACAGCTCTAAAAATTGGGTTGCATCATAGCTGGTCTGACTTTGAAATAATGCAACACTGGCTTTTGGCACTTCAGTCTGTACCAGCATCTGCTGTAAAATCTCATGGTTAAAGTTCAAATACAGACTACGCACTAATTTATGCTGTTCTTGAGTATCAATGAACTCCCCCAAAGCCTCTCGTACAGCCTGATCCAAAGGTGCAGTAAGTTCTAGATAAGCCGACTTCCACGCCTGTGCAAATACTTTCCACACATCAAAACTGTCTTGCAGTTTTTCACGCAGTTCACCCAACAGTTGTGGGCCATCATTCTTAAAACGTCTTAGAATTTCCAATGACCATGCGGATGAATCTTGAAAATCTATTTGTTCGTACACGCTATGCAAGAACGTTCCAGCCACCGTACCTTTAGGGAAATGTTGCTTAATCCATGACACATTTTCTGTGCTGTATTGCAGTCCACTTTCTTGGTCTTGCTCATCCTCAGCACTGTCTTGAGTTTCAAGCGGTACAGCCAACTGATCTTGGGTGCTTTGGCGATACGACAAATGCTGTGATAAGCCTGTAAAGCTGGTATTGCTCCGCGGATAAAATCTTGTTTCTGGTAAGGGTTCTGCAGTTAGCTCAGGCTGTGCTTGTTGATATGAAGCAATGACTCGATCTGGACAGCTCTCTAACAAAGGCTGATCTGTAGCGCCGGGGTGCTGAAACACATGTTGCTCTTTCCCACGCCAAAACGGCAGGCTATATACGGACTTATGATCTTGGGTTCGGAACAAGGCATAAACACGGTAGCTGGCACGCGTTAATGCCACATACCACAGACGGTGTTGCTCGGCGATACGGCGAGCATCACTTTGCTCTTTTTCTGCTTTTTCGGCATGACCACTAATGTTAATCACACGGTGCTTTTCATTACCCTGCCCATCGGCCTGAGGCTGTTCTTCGTATGAAAAAATCAAACTATTGTCTGTCTTAGGCCCACCATCCGCATTCAGCAAAAAGACCACTTTAAATTCCAAGCCCTTCGACTGATGTATGGTCATCAGTTGCACACCCTCGGCATTACTTAAAGGTCGCTCAAGCTCCCAATCGCGTTGCTGTGGTGACTGCAATTGTTTTAAATACCAATGATGTAAATGCTGTGCACCTTGTAAATGTTCACTTTGCGCACTCAGCAATTCTGTGAGATGGCGTAAATTCACTACATCACGTTCATTTTCTAAACTATGCTGTGCGACAATACGTTCCCAAATTTTGAAATAATTTAGGCAATAGTGCCACGCCGCTAAAAACCCCTGATGTAGCCAAAGCTCTCGGATGTGATCAAACTGTGCAATATAGTGGCTTAAATCCAACATTTGCATGTCATCACGCCACAAGTCCACCAATTGCAAGCCCATCAGACGCCCTAATAGCGCACGTTTAACTTTAGCTTCCTGATACGGCGTTAAAATGGCATTTAAAAGTGCAGCCACATCTTGAGCAATCTCACTACTAAATACACTACGCTTGGCCGAACGATTAACTTTGATGCCCAACGCCAGTAAAGACTTTTGTACTGCATTTAAAGCAGAATGACCCGTCGATAAAATGGCGATATCTTCTACGGCTAAGGGCTGATGATGGATTTCTCCATCCTTCAGTAACTGAAAATATAATTCACCTTGCGTCGCTTGGTTGAGTAAGTGTTGGATTTGCCAAGCTACCTGTGAAGCTTCATCTACAGGTTTGTCGAGCTGAATCCAGCGCAATGGCGCAGGATTAATTTGCCCCGAATCATATAAATCTGGATGAGATGCGCCTGCACGAATCGGCACATAATGCACGTCTTCACCAAAGTCCATCTGCCGTTGAAACAAAGCATCGACCACATCGACCAATGGCGCAATCGAACGGAAGTTTTTGGTCAATTGGTAAAATTGACCTTGCTTACGATAGACATCATTACGTGCCTTTAAGAAAGTCAACATATCGCCACCACGGAAGCCATAAATGGCCTGCTTACGGTCGCCCACCATAATCATACAACCCTGCTGTAAGCGCTCAGCATGACGCCAAATTTGCGCTAGCATGGTGTCTTGATCTAGGTTGGTATCTTGAAATTCATCGACTAAAATAAGCGGGTATCGGGCATGTACAAAGGCCGCAAATTTTTCGCCTTGCTCGCCCTGTAGTGCTTCCGATAAGGTTCGAATTTGCTGTGCAAAGGTCGTTTCACCCTTACTCTGTAGAATTTGAGGTAAACGTTGCTTCGCTTGCAAAGCAATATAATATTTAATATATGCTTCAAGCCCTTCCAGATTCGACTGGCATTCTTGTAAAGCACTAAACACCTGCCCCAAGGCAATGATCACAGAATGCTGATGAATGATATTTAATTCATCCTCTGTAATTTTTTTCTTGCCCGTTGCATTGCGTGGCTCAAGCTTTGCTAAAAACTGCTGAAGCTGTTTTAACACCTCTGTATTTGGGCTAAACAATACACTCACGCCATGCGTTGCGACATCGTCTAAAAGAGGCTTTAAACCCTCCAATACAACATCCACAATTGACCATTTTGACCACGGCTGGAGTAGTAATTTGGCATAGTCACCACTTGGCGTAAAATCTTCCAAGCTCCGAATACTGGTGAGGTCTAAACCACTTAAAGCACTGACTGCCTGCTGTAATGGCGCTAAATCAAAATGAGGTTGCTCGACGGGCAATAACTTTGCTGAGCTAAAATTTAGGCTCTTGGCAATCAGTTCAGCATAATGATCCACTGACTTTAAATTTTGGCGTTGTACCAATAAATTAACCGCATCTTGTGGTTGCTGCTGAATCCATTCACGCAAAGTGTCGTGTACGAGCTGTTGAACATATACACCTTCATCATTGGTAATTTCAGCGCGTTCAATCTTGCCACTTTCAAAGGCAAACTCGCGGAGTAAATTTTGGCTAAAGCTGTCCAAGGTTCCCACAAACAACTCATCTAGCTGATCTAAAACCAACTGTAAACGATCACATGCATAACCAATCTGATGTGCATGGCGTTCTAAAATGACTTTCACCAGCTCATCTTTTTCTGCTTCTGCTTTGGCCTGAATGGTACTGACTTGTGAACTTCTTAAGCTTTCTAACAAAGCCAACACTTGATATACCCGCTGGCGAATACGGCTTTTGAGTTCAGCTGCAGCTTTACGGGTAAATGTAGTGGCAATAATCTGTCGCGGTAAATATTTTTCCAGCAGAATACGCACCATCAGGCTAGATAACGTAAAGGTTTTACCTGTACCCGCAGAAGCTTCTATCCAATGTAAGCCCTGAAAGTTCATATTGCGGATTGGATTTTCAATTTCCTGAATATTCATCTTTTACTCCGCTGTTTGATGCTGAAAAATAGGTTGATACAGCGTATAGGCAAATAATTCACAGCAATGCTCAAGTAATTGTTTACTGTCCTGATCACGTAAAATAAAGGCCCAATCCAGATGGGCATGATTGGCTTCATCAAAGCGAATATCAAATGCACTAAAATCGCCTGCTGCAGTCCATTTTTGTTTTAATTGCTCGATTTGCTCCAGCACAAAAATTCCCGCGTCTTTTTCAATCCAGCGAACCCCACGCTCATTGTCTTTGCCATTATTTTCCAAAGCAAATGCACCGTTCTTTTCACTTGCTAACAATAAATTGGCAGGTAAAACCAAAGGCCGTTGTTGGCCATAACGCCAAGCTTTTAGCCATGCTTGGAGATATTCACGGGCCTTCGCTGGTGACACATTCTGACAGGACACAGTCAAGTCGACACAAACTTCTATGCGCTGATAGGCTTGGGTATCGTGCTCAGGCAAACTATATAACCAAAGTAAATATTCCAACCAAATTTGTGCTCGGCGACGTCCTCTAGCACTTGATGCCGTCACACTTACCCACGTATGTACAGGTTCGACAGGCACTGTAATTTGCATTTGTAAACCATCTGCTAAGCTAAGCAAGCGCTGGGTAATCGGTGTAATCTCAGCATGCTCAGACTGTGTCACGGCTTTTACCCGTTCTAGCAAGTCTTCATACTGCTGCATACTGCTGTTCCACGTTGCTTGTTTCAATTTACCTACGGGCAATTGATCTAACAGCAAGTCTTCACTCGAAGTTTGAGGTGCTTGCAACAAAGTATTACGTACTGCATATTTTTCTAAACCATCTAAAAGCAAAGGCTCATCTGTGGCCAAACTATCTTCTGGTTTAGGGTTTACAATGCCTAAGGTTTTTAAATACAGTTCGGCTGGGAAAGTGACCTGCTTGATCCATTGACTACTGTCTAACTGTAAATCAGCCACCTCTGTCGGTTTGAGTGACTTACTTGCCCATGCTTTACGCGCACCCTGAGCCAGTTGTAATTGCTGTGCAACATGAAACCAGTGATCTTGATAGCGGATTTTTCGATGCGGTATGGTTTGAACAAAACTTTGTTGCTCAAAAGGTTGTAGGCTATGAATGCTATATAAGCTATTTAAATTCTCTGGAACTTCAACACCGCCATCCAATGTAGTGAGCATTGGTAAACTACTGTCTGTGCGTCCTCCGTGTACGATCGTCGCCAAATGACGGATGAATTCTTGCACCACACTCGATGGCTCGCGTATTTCACCATCATTGACATCAAAGCCATTATAAAACAGCCATAAATTGTCCTTCGCCAATAGTAAAGCATCTAAAAATGCACCTTGCTCATCCTCTAAGCGCGAACGATCACCCAAAGTTGATTTCAGTACATCCATTAAGTCGAAAGGCAATCGAACCTGACGGCTCGGAAACTTGCCACTGTCTAAATTCAGCATCACAATCAGCTTATAAGGCAATGGACGAATTTGCCCCATTTGGCTAAAGGTAATTTGACCTGTAGGTACAGCCTGATCAAGTTGGCTATCAATCGTATTTTGAATTTCTTGCAATAAATATGGCAATGGCAATTGCATATCTTTAAGTAAAAGTTGCTCCTGCGAGCCCAACTCACCGTCTTCGGTATAATACGAAAGCGTAATTAATGTGATGTATTTACGCAGTGTATCTCGTACGGTCTTTAATGCAGTCACACCGTGTTTTTGATAAAGATCTAAGTCACGAAGCAACAAATGTAGCCATTCTTCAACATTACGTTGAATACCCATCTCGTGCTCAACCAACCAATGGCGACGCTCAGCAAAGTCGTCATACATTGTGATCAGAATATTTACCAGCTCAAAATCTTCTGGACGAACATAGGCATAGCTTAAAGTATCTTGTAGCATGACATGCTCAGGCACAGCCACGCCAAGCACCAACCGATCTAAGGCAAATTTAAAGCTGTAGCGATAATCCTGATCGTTGGCGGCTAGACTGCGCTTTAAGTGTTCTTCATCTAAGCCACGCTTAAATTTAGCATCACTGAGTAATTCGATCATACGTGAAGCTTGATCTGTGCTCAGCGCATATCGAATTTGTACGGCGCCCAAATTCAGCCAATCTGCAAAATCTTCTAGGCTAAATCGGCCCTGTCCCAGTTGAATTGGGCCCAATACAGCACGCCAAGCATTTTGCGTATCCAGCTGTGGTACGCCTGCAATTTTAACAGGCAAGTACACGCTGTCTTTTCGCGTGTGTTGCGTCGTATTTTCAAAGCTTTGCTCTCGCGGAGGCGGTGCAAATACGCTACGAATCAGCGGTTCAAGTTCTTTCAGCTGTGGGCTTAATACTAGAATATCATTGGGCTGACGTGGTTGCTCCGCTGTACCTTGAGACAACCAATGCACCAGTTGATCTTTTAATACTTCGAGCTGACGCAAAGAAGAATGACACACATGAATTTGAATGGAATCATCTTGTTCTAATAATTCAAATGATGCAGGCTCTGGCTCAGCCAAATTTAAAATATCGGACTGCAATTTCCCCAACAAATGGTTCTCATAATCCATTGGAAAGAGGTCATGCCATTCTTCTTCTTGCTCACCTGAAGCCAAATTGACCAGTAAGGAAAAATGATCTCGGGCTTGCTTACCAAAGCGCGTCAGTAATGGATGTCTGGAATCTTTTTGTTGACCATATTCCAAGGTATATTTTTCAAAAAATGCATCAATCTGAGCAGTGGTCGCCTCAGGGTTTTTTTCTTGAAAGCGTTGTTTGAGTTTGACGTCATATTGCTTTTTCCAGTTGGCATCTACGGTGTCTGCCCAATATTCTTGCGATGGGTTAAAGTGCAAAATTAGCACATCCATATATTGCCCTAGACGGCGTAAAAAGCTAAGTTGGCTTGGTGGCAAGTCCAGCACCGTAAACAACACCACCTGCTTTGGTAAAGCTTTTAATGCAATAGCACGCTGAGCAGGATCATCCATCACCTGCCAAAAATCATCATCAATGCCTTGCATCAATTCAAAATCAGCATGAAATTCGCTGTGCCATAACCAGCGTTGCCATTGCTCCAGCTGCTCAGCTTGTGCCAAAGCAAAACTTGAAATTTGCTGTTGTTGTACTTGTTCTTCTTTACTATCTAGCCCAGGAAACAACGGCCGTGGCATAAAAAACTGCTTGTCCAAATCTAGTGGCTGATTCTTTCCCCAATCTTTCAGCCAATTGTGTGCACAATCGCATGACTCTCCCAATCCATGTTGCTTCAAACAATGGCCACGGTATTCCATATAGTTGCTAAATAAGCGCGACACTTGCTCCGATACCCAATACAACATGCCTTGCTTTTTAAGCTGTTGCTCTGTGCTATCACTCAGTCGTGATGCGCTGTCATACATGCGTTGCACAATACTATGTAGCGGATGATCTACCGCCAAAGGATTCATTTCAGCTTGAATAAATGGTTTTAAAATTTGATATGTGCGCCACTTAATAATTAAACGTGGAATATTGGCCTTACGGACTTTTTCTTTATCGTCCAATACAGCCTGATATGCAAACCATTGAAAGGCACGAATCCGCTGATGAAACATGGTATTGGCACTAATGCCTTGTTGTTCCGATAATTTTGTAGTTAACCACGTTTGTACCGCCATAGACGGAACAATAAAATGCTGGGTTTTAAGTGCTTGCAATGGTGAAGTGGTAGCTTGATGGCCCGCTTGAATCATGGCTTCTAATAAGATTTCAACCCGCTGACTTTGTATAACGCGAATAGCCATGTTCTCTCCACTGAATAAAATACGGACGCTGCAAAACGATAAAGATTATTTACTATACTTTTATGGCTGTCTATGCGAATTTGAAAACAATATTCAGTATAAAAATCAATTTGAAACGCGTATCTTAAAGTACATTAGCGAACAATACTCTTTATGAGCGCAGAAGGATCTTCACCATGAAAATAGACAATGTTCCAGACTCAATTGATCCAAGCCTAGACTTGGAGGCGATCCGCCAAGAGTGCCTAGAGCTGGTCAAAAAACGCGCCTATCTCTCTGCTGGGGTTGCAGTGATTCCCGTTCCATTTTTAGATGTCGTGATTGATGTAGGTATCCTGTCGCTACTCATTCCAGAGGTAAACGCCCGCTTTGCGCTTGCACCTGAGCAAATTAGTGTCTTTGACCCTAAGACTAAACAAGTGCATTGGAATGAACTACGTAAACGTGGCGTAGAGTTTTCGGGTTTAGTGGTTGCCCGCACAGCCATGAAAAAATCACTCAATAATGTGGCTGCCAAGTACATTACCAAGCAAGTGACCAAATTTATCCCATTGGGTGGTCAAGCCATTGCAGCCAGTTTAGGTTATATCGTGATGAAAAAAGTCGCGGATGCTCATGTAGAAGAATGCTACAACTTGGCCAAGAGCATTCAACAAAAACAAATAGCGCAGCAACGTACTACAACCATCTGATGCATTTGATGCATCCAATCTGTCATGCCTACAGTGGAAGTAGGTAAAGTACTTCTTCATTAATTTGAAGTGCTTTCTGCACATGCATTGCATGGCGAGCAAATCAATAAGGGCTAACTCTAAGTTAGCCCTGACTATTTTATCCTTTGATTTCAGCACTATCGAATATCAAATTTACTCAACTTTTAATTGCTTTAAAATTGCACGTAACACGTCTAAACGTGCAGTGTTTTTATCATCACTGGCAATCACATGCCACGGCGCATGTTCGGTATGCGTCCGTTCAAACATATCTGCAGCTGCATTTAAATAATCATCCCAATGTTCACGGTTACGCCAATCTTCTGGAGTAATTTTAAAGCGTTTATGTGGCGTTTCTTCACGGGCTTTAAAACGTTTCGCTTGCTCGTCTTTACTGATCGCTAACCAACACTTTACCACCACGGTATTACTATTGACTAAGTCCCGTTCAAAACGATTGATTTCCTCATAGGCACGTTGCCATTCTATAGCACTGGCAAAACCTTCAATGCGCTCCACCAAAACCCGTCCATACCATGTACGGTCAAAAATGGTGATCTTCTCACTCGGTTGGATTTTGCTCCAAAAACGCCATTGATACGGTCGGCGTAATTCATATTTTTCAGGTGCCCCAATGGTATAAATTTCGTATTCTCGCGGATCCAACTTTTTCACGATCCGTTTAATCGCTCCCCCCTTACCTGCAGCATCCATACCTTCAAAAGCAATCACTACATTTCGGCCATCAAAGCGCAGTGCTTTAGACACCCTTTTGCTGAGCTGTTTCAGTTCTTGTTTATATTCATCTTTGCCCATGACTTCAGTTGAAGGCTTTAATAAAGCTTCTGGAATATCGGCTTGTTTCCAACGTTCTTTGCCTTGCTTCAAATGTTCTGGACAATGTTGGATTGCACGTAAAATAGATTGTGCAAATTGCTGATCACGTTCTTTTTCATCTTCACAATCAATGATCAGCCAGTCTTGCGTAAAACGCTGGCGTAGCTTTTGTAAATTGTCATATTGCTTTTTATTGCGCCAATCTAAACCATGTAATTTATGCCAATGAACTTCACTTGGGTCCATGTTATCTAAGCGCTTTTGCAACGACTTCCAAGACAGATCAAACCAAACTTTAATCACATCAACATTATTATTTTTTAAATCTTGCTCAAAATTGCGCATGTTTTCGACATATTCGTCAAACATGGTGTCATCCATAGGGTATGACACATGCATGGCGGTGGTGAGCAAATCGCTATACCAATTGCCAAACATCACCATCATTTGCCCTTCTGCAGGAATTGAACGCGCATAAGACTGCCAAAAGGTTTCTTTGTGATTAAAGGTTCTAGGTGGATCTGCTTTCACTTGTAAGAACCGAGGATCTAGCCATTCTCTGAGTTGCTTCACCGCCTCACCTTTACCCGCAAGCTCAATACCACTTACCAGAATCAACTGACTTTTGGCATTACTTTTCGAGCGGCTGTCTTTAAGGGCGTATTGAGCCTCTATGAGCGCCAACGATAATTGTTCTTCATCCATTAACTGAAATTGATTTTGTTTTTTCGTCATTTTCTATTCAATACTTTCTGATGATTTTTTCCAGTATAGACTGAGTTTTTAATTTTATAGAAGCACCTAAACGTGCATTTAGACAGCAGTTTTGAAGCATTTTGCAACCAACTGACCACGTACTTCACATTTTTCCTGCAATTTGTCATAGCAGCCAACTTCAACAGCCACTACTATGTGATGAACTTGAAAATAATTGAGACACGAAATGTCCAAGCTGGCTGTTTTAGACGATCTTTTAGAACTTTATGTTCACCTGAACTATCATAAAAACCCAAACATTCAA
Organism: Acinetobacter chengduensis; assembly: GCF_003664645.1. Classification (GTDB taxonomy): domain Bacteria; phylum Pseudomonadota; class Gammaproteobacteria; order Pseudomonadales; family Moraxellaceae; genus Acinetobacter; species Acinetobacter chengduensis. The sequence continues at coordinate 312,560 of NZ_RCHC01000001.1, forward strand.
CAACGCTTGGCTGATGTACAACTTTGGCAAAAAACACGTATGCAGCGCACGCATGCACGACAATTTGCCGAGAAACACAATGTACTGATGGCAGAATATTTTTTAAATCGCTTATATGGTGGCCCAGACTTTGATGCCTTGGCAGAGCAAATTGCACGTCTCACCAAATATGCGCATAAAGCAGAAAAGCTTATTCCAGATAATGCCATTAAAACTGGCACTTCAGGCGTAGCTTTAGCCATTTTAGCGGTACAGCTAGATGAGCAAGTGGCTATGCAATTGCTCGAAGACTACCATCCAAATGAAAGTTTGACCGATGAAATGATGCGCCAAGCTTATCTCAAACTAAATCAAAGCGATGAGCGCTTAAAACAATTGGCTTTACTTGATGAGCTTGGTAAAAGCCTGGATAAGTATATGCGCTCATTTATGGTCTATACGGCCTTTAAAATGTGTAAAGGTGCAGCCACAAAATATCGTTTTGAAGTGATGTATGATTTTATGCAAGATGGCTTTTCTGCGATGAAGCCTTTAAAATCTGCAGAAAAATTTGTGAAAGATTTTACCGCTATTGAACGCCAAATTATTGCCAAAGTGCATGCTGGCGACCCAAATCCTTTTCAATAATGTTAAGGTTATGCTGAAGTAAGCATCGCGTTAAATCGCGATATTTCTGTATATTATTCATAACAATTGCTTGACGATTGCTGTACAACGCCCAAGAATCTGTCATCATGCATGCAATGATGAATTAACCCTATTTTGAAGTTAGGAGTGACTTAATGTCTAATGAAAATCAAAAGCCTGCACAACCTGAAGTTGCAGAACAAAATACAGACAAAGTCAGCCCATTCTTAACCGAAGCTTTGCCACAAGGTGCACCACAAGGCCAACAACAGTCTTTAGAACAACGCCTTACAGATACATCAGCGACTGGTACAGTACCTAAATACAATCTACCTCGCGGTGCCAACACTGGTAATGTTGGTGCAACCACTCACTTCGGCTACCAAACTGTAAGTAGCGAAGACAAAGCACAAAAAGTAGCTGAAGTTTTCCATTCTGTTGCTGCCAAATACGACATTATGAATGACCTCATGTCTTTTGGTATCCACCGCCTATGGAAACGTTTTGCAATTAACATGTCTGGCGTACGCCGTGGCCAACATGTACTTGATATTGCTGGTGGTACAGGTGACTTAGCTAAAGTGTTCAGTCGTGAAGTTGGCCCGACAGGTCACGTGGTACTTTCAGACATCAACGAATCCATGTTGAATGTAGGTCGTGATCGTCTTATTGACGCGGGTTGCACAAACGTTGATTTTGTTTTGGCCAATGCTGAAACTTTAGAGCCTTTTGCTGACAACAGCTTCGATTTATTAACCATTTCTTTTGGTTTACGTAACGTCACCGATAAAGATGCTGCTTTAGCAGCAATGTACCGTGTGTTAAAACCAGGTGGTCGTTTATTGGTATTAGAATTTTCTAAACCTGTATTTGAACCCTTCTCTAAGCTCTACGATCTTTACTCGTTCACGGCACTTCCAATTATGGGTAAAATCATTGCGAATGACTCAGAAAGCTATAAATACTTAGCAGAATCAATTCGTATGCATCCAGACCAACGTACTCTAAAAGGTATGATGGAAAATGCAGGCTTCCAAAACTGTGATTACCATAACCTCACAGGCGGTATTGTTGCAGTACATCGTGGCTTTAAACTTTAATTCAGTTTTTTAAGGTTCCATTATGTGGTCAATTCTCGCACTCGGCGTAGTGGAAAGATTGATTCATCATGTCATTGATCTGGATGCCATTACGCGCATTCAGTTCAACGCCTTGCAAGGAAAAATGCTCCGCGTCGTGATGGATTCGCCTGAACTTTCTGTCGATGTTTTTTTTGATGACGGAAAAATCCGTCTCGAAGCCACCGCAACAGGACACAGTAGTACGCCATCAATCTTTGAACAACGCCCTTTTGATCCACAAAATACTGTGGTCGAAGCAACAGCAACTTTACATGTTGAAAATGCAGTTGCAGCGCTTAAACTGTTAGTTGCTGAAGATGTAGGTACAATCCCTGTACAAGGTGATTATCGCCTCTTACAAGAGATTCAGCGCATTATTCGCCAAGCGGAGCCAGATTTGGCCGCTCACCTTTCGCCGTTGATTGGTCCCGCATTGGCACATGAAATTGCTAAAATTCAATTGGCGCCCAAACACCTTAAACAATCACTCCAAAGCCAACTGTTTTTTGCTGAAGACTTCATCAAAGAGGACTTAAATGCACTTGCACCACGTTGGCAAATGGATGATTTAAACCAAGATACACGCATTTTGAATCAAAACTTGGACCGTGCTGAAGCGAAGATTCAGCAACTCCAAAATCAAATTGATGCATTACACACACCCACTCAACCCTAGGTAAAGCTTATATGATTCCGCATCTGAGACGTTTAATCGACCTTTGGCGCATTGCCGCGCACTATAGACTCGACACGTTATTCCCTGCGGAAGAGCTGCCTGAAAAAGCACGCCATGTGTTGGGTTTGATTCGGATGCATCCTGCAGCATGGTCGAGTCGCGAACGTAAAAACCCACTCAAGCTCAAAATGGCTTTAGAGGAAATGGGTCCCTTGGCCATTAAACTTGGCCAACTTCTGTCTACCCGTCGTGACCTCATTCCACCCGAAGTATTGCAACAACTCGTTTTACTGCAAGACCGCGTCAAACCCTTTGACAATAATGTTGCGAAAATGCGCATTCAGCAGTCACTCAAAGCTGATGTAAATACCTTATTTGCGCGTTTTGATGAGCAACCCTTAGCCGCAGCGTCTATTGCCCAAGTGCATACTGCAGCACTGCATGATGGTCGCGAAGTCGTGGTTAAAGTCACACGCCCAGACATTCGCAATCAGATATTACAAGATTTTGAAATTTTAGACTGGCTCGGTCATTTTTTAGAAAAACGCCTAGAAGCTGCCCGTGCTCTGCACTTGTCTGAAATTATTCAAGACTATCGTCAAATTATTTTAAAAGAATTAGACCTCACCTTAGAAGCTGACAACACCCGTCGTATGCGTCATTACTTTACAGGCTCAAGCATGATGTATGTGCCTGAAGTTTATATGGACAGCAAAGACGTAATGGTGGAAGAACGCATCACAGGTGTACCGATTTCAGATATTGTAACCTTTGAACGCCTCGGCATGGACCGTAAAGATTTGGCAGAAAAAGGTCTGACCATTTTCTTTACCCAAGTTTTTCGTGACAATTTTTTCCATGCAGACATGCATCCTGGTAATGTCTTTGTAGAAACCATTAACCCTGCCAATCCACGCTTTATTGCGCTGGACTGCGCCATTATGGGGGAACTGTCTAAGCATGACCAAATGACGGTAGCACGTATGCTACTGGCTGTCATGAACAGTGACTTTATGCAACTGATTCAAGTGGTGCATCAAGCAGGCTGGATTCCACCAGGTACAGACCAAGATGCGCTAGCACGTGAAATGCGTCGTACGGTTGGGCCGATGGTCTCTAAGCCAATGCATGAATTGGACTTTGCTGGCATCTTAATTGAAGTGATGGATGTGGCTCGTCGCTTCCATTTAGAAATTCCACCTCAATTAATGCTGTTGCTGAAAACCTTAGTCCATGTGGAAGGCTTAGGAACAGATTTATACCCTGAACTTGATATTTGGAGCCTTGCAAAACCCATCTTAACGGATTGGATTAAAGCCCAAATGAATCCACAAAAGAACTTGAAAGAGCTCGGGCAAAAAATTCCTGACTTACTTTTAGGTGCTCAGGATTTACCAACGCTCTTGATTGATAGCCTCAACGGCTTAAAAAACCAATCTGCTTGGAATGCCAAACAATTACATGAAATCCAAACCATACGCTTGCAGATTGAACAGCAACAAAAGCGGAGCTGGATCTTCGGTAGCTTCATTGCCATCTTTCTAGCAATCGCTGTGATTTCACCGTGGTATATCTCCATTCTTCTTATTGCACTGGCAAGCTTATTATCTCTTTGGCGAATTTTTAAATAAATTAAAATGGTATGTTTAGCCTAAAAATTGCTGGACATACCATTTTATGTGATAGCAGTCACATTATTCAATTAATGATATATAAATATATGTATTTGTAATTTAAATATTTTTTATATACATTTTTCACGTTATTTTTATGTACATTTTAAAATATAAAAATCCAATCAAAATAATACATACCAATATTTAAAACAAAATTTTTAAATATTTGCCTATCGAAAAAACATATTAATAAAAACTCATAATTATTTTACCTTTCTCATGATTGTTACTTTTTGTATATTTTTTGTTTTTTTATTTGATATAAGTTACATCACGTAACCCTTCACTTTGAGATTCAAAATAATGAAGCATAAAACATTAAAACTTTCGGTCTTATCAATTGCTTTAACTTCACTATTAACTGCATGTGGCGGTGGGGGTGGAAGTGATGGAGGTAGTACAACCCCTCCTTTCACATCTAAAACAGTTGCAGGACAAGCTGTCGATTTCTATTTAAAAAATGCAACTGTCACTTTAACTGACTGTCTAGATGACAAAAATCTACCTATCGTTGTCAATACAAACGAAAAGGGTGAATTTACATTTGATACCACTGAAAAATGCCAAAGTTCAGCAATGACTGTAACTGGCGGTATTGATATTGCAACTGGATTAAACTTCACTGGTACGCTAAAAATTCAAAAAACTGATCTGCAAAACTTTAGTAGTGCCAAAGTTGTTGTGAGTCCGTTAACCACATTACAAGTATATGCTGGCTCAGCAAACATTGAATCATTGTTAACGAATTTAGGTCTCTCTGCTGAAACACTTGCTAAGCTTAAAGCATCTAATTTTAACCTTGCAGGCTTTGATCCTGTTAAAGATGCAAGTGCTAAAGACATGGCCACTATTTTCGTTATTCAGCAACTTGCTAACCAAATTGAAGATAGCTTACAAAATATTAGCAAATCAGATGGCTCTCCTGCTCTAGATGTTAGCAAAGCAACTGAACTTGCATTTGGCGCATTAGTAAAACAATTATCCGCTGGCAAGTTATTTACTGACGGCACAACAAAATTAGATGCAACAGCTTTACAGAATCTTTTAGATACAGTACAAACTGATGCAACAAAAGCCATCAATGACAATACTATTGTGATTGATAACACTGTTTTAAATCAAATTAGTCATAGTGTAGGCACTGTTGCCGATGCATTAAATACAGTGGTTACAACAGGTGGAAATCTCACAGCTGAAGCACTACAACAAAAACTTCAAAATAATGAAGGCGGTATTCAAGATACCCTTCAAGCTGAGTTACTTACTCCAGTGTATAGTGACTTTAAACTTGCGAACTATGATTTAACTCAGATTAAAGGCTCAGCAACAACGCCTTTAGCAATTGGCTTAAGTCAGTTAACGAGCAACTTAAACATTTCATTTAAAATGAAAAATGCAACAACATCATTACATGACACGATTAAGCTTGCTTTTGCATTACATGGCGTTCGTAACACAACTCAAAAAGATTTAAATGTCACTGTAAACAGTATTCAAGCATCATTTGATAATACAGGTAACTTAGAAAAAGCAATCATTCCAGCTGGTGCGAAAATCACAATTTCGTCTACCATTAATAGCTTGAAGAATACGACTTTCTCTATTGATCAAGATATTAAAGTGAATTCTAGTAATGGCGCTATTTCATTACAAACATTAATCGACAGTAATGCAACGCTGAAGAATTACTACAACCAGTATTATTCTGAATTAGCATCAGGTGATGCAATTAACGTAACAGCATACGTCCTGCCGATTTCTTATGTAATCGATGCTGATTTAAAACTAGCAACAAGCCAAGCTAACTTTAATGGCGAAAACTTTAGTGCGCCATCATTGACTGCATATTTCAAACTTAATTAATTCAAAAACTAAAAAGCCAGTTTTCGAACTGGCTTTTTTCATTGTTTACGTTTTAGAGTGACCCTGAATTATGCATTTTAAACTTCTCATTTCTTGTTCTTGCTTTAGTCTTGCCACGCAGCTTTCTGCTGCACCCAATGATCCTTTTCTGACAACAAAAGACTTTCACCAGAAATCAAAATCTCCTCTTCAGCTCACTCTGGCAGCCGATGCTGTCAATGACACGATTGATTTTTTGGACATGCGTGAAAGCGAAGGTGTTACAGATAAATCAGCAGGTGATTATAAAGGCTTTCATTTAGGCGCCAAGTACGACCTAAATCCACAGTGGAGTATTGAAGGAACTTACTGGCACCGTGAAATTGAATATTCGCAGGACACCAATAAAATTCAAAGTGGATTACTCGGTGTGCGCTATATACCTGATCTCAATTTACACAAGAATGACGCTTTGAGCTTCCGTGCTAGCATTTGGGGAAATACGGCTGACTCAATGAAAAAATCTACACCGACACTGGTGAATGGTCGAACAATTCAGAAAGTGGATGTTCAAGATCCTCAAGATTTCCAATTTCAGCTAGATGCTATTTTTTCACGTAAACTTGATCCAATGAATCAACTCAATGCATTTGCCAGCATTGGTTACAGTAAAGTGGAAATCAGTAATCTTCAAATTCAGGCGATACAGCAAGGTTGCCTGATGAATGTAAATATCAACGGAAATAATCAGTACACGGGAAATTTAGCCCAGCCCTGTAAAAATGGCAACATCACAGTGACTGATCTACAAGTCAGTGGCAATGCCAGCGACTTTGGACTCGATGTCGAACAAGACCTCAACTACGACAGTTATTTTACCAATGTAGGGGCATCTTGGAACTGGCGCTACAAGCAGTTTGAAAGCCAATTGGCTTATCAATACCAGCGCTTATGGCGTAATAAAATTGATGACCGTGTGAGCAATTTTGGTAATAGCCCAATTAAGGACAACCATACGTTAGGTGCAAAATTTAGCTACGACTTTACACCAGAGATTACGGGGTTTGTTCAAGGCGAAATCTATCAGAACAATTTTGTCGGTAATCTACCATTTCTTTATAATGGCGTTACTGCATCACGCCTAGACAAGCGTTATGGTTTAGCTTCTTTAGGTATAAATGTTCGGATGTTCTAAGCGCTAAAGCTATTTATTCTCTATAAAAAATCGCAACTTAATCTGTTGCGATTTTTTAATTTCAAACGGTAAAACATCAGGATCAATACAAGCAATTTGCTTGCTGTTTTGTTATGCTCAAAATGCCACTATTCATATAAAAACCCGATTTATGATCCAAATATTAAAACAGTCTGCACCAGCACTTTCACTTCGGGCTGGTCGTATTGCACGCCAATTAATTGAAAAAGACGGATTAAATGCAGCCCAAGTTGATATGATTCCTGGTGCTGCAGGGGGGCCGAAAGGCATCGGCTTAACGGGGCTCGATCAAGCCATTTTTGGTGATTTTCTGCCTCGTGCCAAACAGCGTCGTTTTTTGATTGGTTCATCGGTTGGGGCATGGCGCTTTGCTGGAATTTTGGCGCAAGGTGAAATCTTGGGACCCGCGCAATTGGCCGAACTTTATATTCATCTGCCTTACCATAAAAAAATGCGCATTGCAGAAATTGAAAAAATTTCCAGAGAAATGCTCCAAGGCATCATTGGTCAACAGACAGAAAAACTGGTCAATCATGCTGACTATCACCTGACGATTATAGCCGCCAAGGCCTCTCATTTATTCCAAAGTGATCAGCGTCTTGCACTATATGGTAGTTTAGCTGGCATTGTGGGAGCGAATGCCATTTCACGTAATCATTTGAGCAAGTTTATGCAGCGTGTGATTTGTCAGCCTGCACATTTCCCACAATTTAAAATGCAAAATGATGCCTTTAAAACCCATTATCTCAACTTTAATGCAAGCAATGTAGCGGATTGGCTCATGGCTTCAGGCTCTATACCTGGTGTGACCCCTGCCGTTAAAAATATTCAAGATGCCCCTCTTGGCGCTTATCGAGATGGTGGTCTGATTGATTATCACCTTGATCTACCTTTTGAGAGTCAAGGTATAGTGCTCTACCCTCATTTTAGTGACAGTATTATTCCAGGCTGGTTTGATAAAATGTTTAAATCACGCCAAGCCAATCCAATCAATCAAGCACGTACACTATTGATTTCACCTTCTCAAGCGTACTTAAATTCATTACCTTTAGGTCGCCTACCCGATCGTAAAGATTTTGTTTTAAAAGGTTTAACCCCCGAGCAACGGATTAAAATGTGGACGCAATCTGTGGCTGAAAGCCAACGCTTAGGCGATGAGTTTTTAGCCTTGATTGAGCGCCAGAATTTTACCGATGTATTACAAGACTTGTAGTTTTGGGCATTCTACAAATTATTTGTATAATCCCATTGATCTAATGATATGTTGAAAATTATGCAGAAGTTTTTGATTGTATTGCAATATGCTTGTTTAGCCTTTGGAATATACTTGATTTACAGTGTAGGCATGCAACTGTATCGCCAAGATTTTGAGCTAATGGAGTTGGTTGCAGATGTCGGTACAATTCTCATCTGTATTGATTTGGCTGTTTTTTTATTTACCAGCAAAGCCAAAAATGGCATCTCAATGGAAGAATATGCGAAGCAACTTGAAACAGCACCGTCTAAACTAGTGTATGTGACTCGTAAGCTTGGACATTTGGGTATTTTGCTCATTATTACCAGTTGGATTGTGCCAATGATTAATGGCTAATCAACAATAAAAAACCTCCCGATTGGGAGGTTTTTTATTGTGCGGTGAAAAAAATTACTTAGAACCTTTTACACCTGCTTGTAATAACAATGCACCTAAACCACCGATCTTTTGCTCTTGTGGCTTCGCTGATTGAGGTTTCTTGCCCTGTGGACGTTCGCCTTGCGGACGTGCATGCTGTGGACGTTTAGCTTGAGGCTTACGTTCACCACGTGGCTGATCATGATCACGGCGTGGCTGACGCGATGCTTTTGCAGGTGCTTCCGAACCTTCTGGACGCATCGATAGATTCACACGATTACGTTCAACATCCACATTCAGTACACGTACTTGTACGATTTGACCCGGTTTCACCACTTTATGTGGATCTGACACGAAGCTATTGGCTAACTCAGAGATGTGTACTAAACCATCTTGATGAACACCAACATCGACAAATGCACCGAAGTTCGTCACATTGGTCACGACACCTTCAAGCTGTAAGCCTTCGGTCAATTGTGCTACTTCAGTGATGTCATCACGGAATTGAGCTGTACGGAATTCTGGACGTGGATCACGGCCTGGTTTTTCCAATTCAGCCAACACGTCTTTAATCGTTGGCAAACCAAATGTGTCATCAGCAAATTCTTCAGCATTCACTTGGCGAATAATTTCAGTATTGCCAATGATATCTTTTACTGTGGTTGCTTTCGCATCGACAATTTTAGCAACCAATGCATAAGATTCTGGGTGAACTGCCGACGCATCGAGTGGCTCTGTACCATCTTGAATACGTAAGAAACCTGCCGCTTGTTCAAAAGTACGCTCACCTAAACGTGGTACTTTCTTCAAGTTTTGACGGTTATCAAAACGGCCATTCTCTTTACGGAAATCTACAATTTGCTGTGCAATTGATTTATTTAAACCCGCGATATAGCCCAAAATTGCAGCAGATGCTGTATTTACGTCTACACCTACAGAGTTAACGCAGTCTTCAACAACAGCTTCCAACGTTTTTGCCAAACCAGTTTGATTCACATCATGCTGATATTGGCCTACACCAATTGATTTTGGATCAATTTTCACTAACTCAGCGAGCGGGTCTTGTAAACGGCGTGCGATTGAAACCGCACCACGAATAGACACGTCTAATTCTGGTAACTCAGCAGAAGCTAACTCTGATGCTGAATATACTGATGCGCCTGCTTCAGATACAGATACACGCGTTAATTTCAGGTCGCTATTGGCAGCCATCATTTCTGCTACAACCGCTTCTGTTTCACGGCTTGCAGTGCCATTACCAATCGCAATCAGATCAACATTAAACTCACGGCATAAACGCGCAAGTTCAGCGATTGAACCCGCTTTATCGTCTTTAGGTGCAAATGGGTAAATCGTGCTGTGTGCAAGTACATCACCAGATGCATTTACCACTGCTAGTTTTACGCCAGTACGGATGCCAGGATCAACGCCCAGTGTTGTACGCGCGCCTGCTGGAGCAGACAACAACAAGTGACGTAGGTTTTCAGCGAATACGTTCATTGCTTCAGCTTCAGCAGCCAAACGTTTTTCAGTCAACAATGAATGTTCGATAGCAGGACGTACCTTGCCTAACCAAAACAATTTTGCTGTTTGCTTTAAATAGTCCTGACGGCTTTGTGGCTGAATCGTCTCTAAATAATATTCAGTTTCAATACGTGCTAATGGTGTTGTATCTTCACCATCTACTTTCAAGCCCAAGACATTTTCTTGACGGCCACGAAGCATTGCAAGTAAGCGATGTGATGGAACTTTGTTCAGATTTTCTGAAAAGTCAAAGTAGTCGCGGAACTTTTTGCCCACTTCTTTTTTCTCATCACTTGCCACAAGGCTTTTCAGCACTGCAGTTTTTGCAAATGTCTCTTTAAGCGTCGTGGTTAAAGCAATATTTTGTGCCCAGTCATCAATTAAAATATGCTGAATGGCATCTAATTGACTTTCGGTATCTGGATAATCTTCATGACTAAATCCGTTGAGCGCTTCCACTGGATCAATTGCATCTGTGAAAATTTTCTCTGCAATTGGACCTAAACCAGCTTCTTTCGCTTTAAAAGATTTACTCGTACGCTTAGGGCGGTACGGTGCATAAATTTCTTCCAATGCATTTTTGGTTTCGGCTGCAATAACGCGTGCCAATAAGTCTTCTGATAATTTGTCTTGTTCTTTCAGTGATTCAATGACTTTTTCACGGCGCTCATATAAATCACGCAAGTACGCGAGACGCGTATCGAGCTGGCGTAACTGCGTATCGTCTAAGCCTTGCGTTACTTCTTTACGGTAACGTGCAATAAATGGAACACTGGCACCTTCGTCGATAAGCTTGATGGCAGCTTCAACTTGATTTGGACGTACGGCAAGTTCTTTTGCCAACTGCTGAACTAAGTCAGTCATCGTGTATGATTCCACAAGGATAAGTACTAAAAGCCATGATTATAAAGACCAAGTGCATAAAATCCACAATTGTTTTTAATAATTTACACAGCGATTTTGCAACCGATTCACTGCAAATTCATAAAATGTGCTTAAAGTCCTCTATAAACATTGTTTTAACAAAGATCGACTCAACATACTTTTCGCCAATCCCTGTATATATTTAGTATCTATGTCTTGATTTTAACTGCAATATTTGTTGCTTTAGAACATAGTAAATAGATATGAATGAATCGTATACTCAAGGCATACCCACTTTTGTTTACGATGACAATAAAGAATAAAGGAGCACATCATGAGTTTAGTTGTACCTGCTGACAAAACAGATGCCGTACAAACCGAAACTGACCGCGTTGAACGCATCCTCGTTGTCGATGATGATGTGCGTTTACGTACGCTTTTGCAGCGCTTTTTGGAAGATAAAGGCTTTGTTGTAAAAACTGCACACGACGCAACTCAAATGGATCGACTTTTACAGCGCGAACTGTTCTCTTTAATTGTGTTGGACTTCATGCTTCCTGTTGAAGATGGCTTAAGTATTTGCCGTCGCTTACGCCAATCTAGTATTGATACGCCTATTATTATGCTCACAGCACGTGGCAGTGACTCAGATCGTATTGCGGGATTAGAAGCGGGTGCAGATGACTACCTTCCAAAACCATTTAATCCAAATGAGCTTTTAGCCCGTATTCGTGCTGTATTGCGTCGCCAAGTACGCGAAGTTCCAGGTGCGCCAAGCCAACAAATGGAAGTCGTTTCATTTGGCCCATGGTCACTCGATCTTTCAACACGTACCCTCACACGTGAAGGCCAAGTGGTAACGCTCACCACGGGTGAATTTGCCGTATTAAAAGCATTGGTACAGCATCCACGTGAACCATTAACTCGTGATAAATTAATGAATTTAGCACGTGGGCGTGAATGGGGTGCAATGGAGCGTTCTATTGATGTTCAGGTATCACGCCTTCGCCGTTTAGTGGAAGAAAACCCTGCCCGCGCACGCTACATTCAAACTGTTTGGGGCGTTGGCTATGTATTTGTTCCAGATGGTGCTGAATAAATCTATACGATAAACTGCATTTGATAGATTAATGTTATCAAATGTCTGGAAATGCCATTCACTGCTGTTTGACCCACTTACACTTGAATTTATAATAGTAAGTGTGTGAATTCAGTGAATGGCGAAAGTTTACTTACGTAACAGTGTTACTCATTTTCTAAAAAAGTCACACAACCAACTCCTCCCAATGAATATTCGAGCAGTAAGATTCCATCACAAAGAATAAAAACTGCATTTTCAAAAGAATCGCTTAAAGGATTTCTGCGTGAAACTCGAACCCATCGACCCACAAGAATTTACCGATTACGCAGCCTATCAAGAACAAAAACGCACTCGCGGGGAGCGTTTCTTAGACAAAATCAAACCACGTTCTGCTGCCATGCGAACCACGGTCTTGGTGCTGTTTATCGTATTTTTCAGCTTATTTATGTCACTGTGGTTCTTTTGGCGCACTTTGTATTTACCAGAAATTCAGCAACACGCCCGCTATCTCGCCGTTGAGTTAGAAATTATTAACAATCCTGACCTACGTATTTTTCACAATAACGCAGAAGTGGATGTAGACACTTGGCTTAAAAATCGAGTGGGAATCGAATACATTACCGATAAAAAAGAATTCCCCAACGTTAAAGACAAAGTGATCGCAGAATTCTTTACCAACCAAATCGAACGAAAGTTGGCGAAGGAAATGCATATTGACAATGCTACGGTGTATTTTCAGTTTAAACCTGATCCAAGAATTTGGATTCAAACGCCTGAAATGAATGGCAATTGGGTTCGTGAACCGCTCAAAACCTACGCCAACTATAGTCCTGAGCTTATTTTGGGTTGGCTCCTGGGTATTCCCCTGATTGCTGCAATCATTATTTTAACCTTGGTACGTCAGCTCAACCGCCCACTGGCACGTCTACAGCATGCAGCCAATAGTTATAGTAAAACGGGAAGCGCGCCTTACTTAGAAACCAATCATGGGCCACAGGAAATCCGTGAGGTGAACCAAGCCTTTAACCACATGATTTACACCTTAGATCAAACCGAACGTGACCGTCGCATTATGTTGGCAGGTATTTCCCATGATCTACGCACCCCTCTCACACGCATTCGCCTGAGTGCGGAAATGATGCCAGATGATGACTTTTTAAAAGAAGGTTTAATTTATGATGTAGAAGATATGGACGCAATTTTAAATCAATTCATCTCGTATATGCGTGATGGTTCGGATGAAGAACCACAAGACACAGACATTAATATGCTCTTACAAGAATTGGTCATTCAATTTAAGCCACTCGATATTCGTTTTGAAGCACAAGATTTGCCTGTGATCCAAGCGCGTAGTCTGTCGCTCAAACGCCTTATTGGTAATTTAATTAATAATTCAAAACGCTATGGTGCTGAGCCTATTGAGCTAGCAACCAAATACGAAGGTGATCATATCCTGATTAGTGTTGCTGACCATGGCGAAGGAATTCCTGACGATCAAATTGAAGACCTCATGCAACCATTTGTACGGGGTAATGATGCGCGGACTATTCAAGGCAGTGGCTTAGGGCTAGCGATTGTGAAACGGATTGTGGATATTCATTCAGGACAACTTTCAATTCATAATCGACCTGAAGGTGGGCTTGAAGCAATCATTTCATTACCCCTCAAAAAATTGGAAAATGATGAAATTTTAAACATCAGTCCATTGGGAAAAATTAAACAAAGTTTTACTGAACGCTTTTAACAAGCGTTCAAAAATACAACAAACAGTTTTGTATATAGCTTAAGCAGTGGTTTTTTTAACATTTAAAATCATATAGATAAAAATCATCAATTTTTCTTATACCCGCATTTTCTCAAAAAATTAGACCTTAGCCTAACAGGCATGCAAAATGGCTTTTTTGATCGGTACAATCCGTATCAGTTTTGAGATTTTAATGAGAGTAAAAGATGTCTTTAGATCGCATCCGTTTAGCGTCACTTCACGATAAAGTCATCAGCGCGGCACAAGCTGCTGAGTTTATTAAAGATGGCATGACTGTAGGTATGAGTGGCTTTACCCGCGCTGGTGAAGCAAAAGCAGTGCCTTTGGCCTTGGTGGAACAAGCGCATGCGAACCCGTTAAAAATTACTTTAATTACGGGTGCATCTCTAGGCAATGACTTAGACAAAAAATTAACAGAAGCTGGTGTTTTAGCTCGTCGTTTACCCTTCCAAGTCGACAATACATTACGCAAAGCGATCAACAAAGGCGAAGTAATGTTCATCGATCAGCATTTGTCTGAAACTGTTGAACAAATGCGTAACCTTCAATTGAAAAAGCCAGATGTGGCAATTATTGAAGCTGTAGCTATTACTGAAGACGGTGGCATTATTCCAACAACGTCTGTAGGTAACTCTGCAAGCTTTGCAATTTTTGCAGAAAAAGTAATTGTTGAAATCAACACCAACTTAAGCCCAGCTTTTGAAGGTCTACACGACATTTACATCCCAACATATCGCCCAACACGTCAACCTATCCCGTTAACGCATGTTGAAGAACGTATTGGTACACATGCAATTAATATCGATCCTTCAAAAATCGTAGGTATCGTATTTAACAACGAATTACATGACTCTCCATCAACTGTGACTGCACCAGATGATGAAACTCAAGGTATTGCAAACCACCTAATCGCTTTCTTTGAAAAAGAAGTGGCTGCTGAACGTCTACCGAAAAGCTTAGGCCCTCTTCAAGCAGGTATTGGTTCAATTGCCAATGCAGTATTGACAGGTCTTAAAGATTCAAACTTCGAAGACCTGATCATGTACTCTGAAGTTCTTCAGGACTGTACATTTGAATTAATCGATGCAGGCAAAATGAAATTTGCTTCAGGTTCTTCAATTACACTTTCTGCAAAATACGGCGAAAAAGTATTTAACAACCTTGAAGCGTACAAAGACAAGTTAGTACTTCGTCCACAAGAAATTTCAAACCATCCTGAACTTGTACGTCGTTTAGGTATCATCGGGATCAATACTGCACTTGAGTTCGATATTTACGGCAACGTAAACTCAACTCACGTATGTGGTAGCAAAATGATGAACGGTATTGGTGGTTCAGGTGACTTTGCACGTAATGCTCATATTGCTATTTTCGTAACTAAATCAATTGCGAAAGGCGGTGACATTTCATCTGTTGTACCAATGGCTTCTCACGTTGACCACACAGGCCACGACGTAGACGTATTGGTCACTGAACAAGGCTTAGCAGACTTACGTGGTTTAGCACCTCGTGAACGTGCTCGTGCGATCATTGATAACTGTGTACACCCAATGTACCGCGATGCATTGAATGATTACTTCGCTCGTGCATGTGAAAAAGGCGGTCAAACGCCTCATCTTCTTCGTGAAGCGCTTTCTTGGCACTCAAACTTTGAAGAACAAGGTCGTATGTTAGTTAATGCGACAGAAGCTAAATCAGCTTAAGCACGTCTAGCATGTAAAAAAAGCACCCTTTAAGGGTGCTTTTTTATGTATATTTAATTGCTAATCTAAATTGTATGAATAGATGTCCTTAATACAACTTAATTTCACTGGCAAACTGATTACTGATATTTTTTAAACCGTCAAAGTTCATATCACATTCTATCGTTCCAACTGAAACTACATTGCGTTGTACAGACAACCAGAGCTCCCCTTTGTCATTCACTTTAAATAGCTGACCGAAGGTTGGGACTTCTGCCTGTGTGGCTGATCCAGGTGCAAAAAACTGCTGAATCTGATGCCGTATAACATCCAAATTCAATCCATAAGGATCTTCACCCACTACATGACTTATCCCCTGCCCAATCACCAAACTTAATGCATCATTATCTAATGACATCATGGTAGGCGATGAATAAGCAGCCATAGATTCAAATGACAAACCAATAACCAACCCAATAAAAATAGATCGTTTAACCATAGTGATTCCTTCATATCGTCAAATTAGCACCCAAAGCCTAATGATCAAGGGCGGTAAGCTTTATATATTCAGTGCTTAAACTACTGCACAACCTAACAGAAAAATTAATTAGCAAAGCTAAAAAAGAAAATTTAAGCTCTGGGGAAGAGGTCATTTTCATTTTAATTAATGCCTTATTTTTAGCATAAAAATTAATCGCTTATGTAATAGTTTCAGATGAAGTGTTATCATGAATTCTCTTTTTCGAATTTTTTTAATTAAGTTTATCTATAAATTAAGTGGATATTTCTTATTTTTAAAACATCCAAAGTGTTGCTACATTTTTTTATTTTCTACATCTTAAATATGCTTTAAATTTTCAAGCGTGCCCCAATCATTTATTAAAACGATTGATTGAGAAAAATTATGCGCGTTGATATTTGGTCAGATGTGGTTTGTCCGTTTTGCTATATTGGAAAAAAACGTTTAGAAAGTGCCGCTGAAGAAGCAGGTGTCGAGCTAGAAATACATTGGCATAGCTTTCAACTTGACCCAGAAGCACCAACACGCCAAACAATTTCTAACTCTGAACGCCTTGCACAAAAATATGGTCGCACAGTTGCTGAAGTTGAGGACATGCAACGTAATATTGCCAGCATGGCCAAAGAAGAAGGTATTGAATTTAATTGGGAAATTGCAAACTCAGGCAATACCTTTAATGCCCATCGCCTCATCCATTTAGCTCAAAGTAAAGGGCTAGGCAATGAAGCGAAGGAAGCTTTATTTTATAGCTATATGACTCAAGGCCTTGCTATTGGTGAACGTGAAACATTGGAAGACGTGGCTGCACGTATTGGCTTAAACCCTGTTGAAGTGGATGACTTGCTTGATTCAGATGAATTTGCTGATTTTGTGAAGTTTGATGAAGAAATTGCACGTGAACAACTCAAAGTTACAGGTGTGCCATTCTTTGTATTTGATGAACGCATTGCCTTAGCTGGCGCCCAACCCAAAGAAGTCTTTATGCAAGTATTAGATAAAGCCACTGCTCCACCCGAAGCAAAAACAGCAAATCAATGTGATGACGACCAGTGTGAAATCCCTGAAAACTAAGTTCGTTTTCATGTGAACTCAAATTTGAAAAAAATTCCCTCTACGTAGGGAATTTTTTTGCTTTTAGCACTAAGAATTTCTGATTTATACACTCAGCCGTACTTGAGCTGTTACATACTAACGAGCCAACAGTTCAACCCTATTTTCAGCGACCCTATTTGACTTCATCACCAGATCATCATCCCCCCAACTCAGAATATCGAAATATAAACCCTCAATGTAACTATTTTTTAGCGTCATCACTCATGAGTGAATAGTTGAATATCATGTATGAATAGCGAGAATTGATTGACTATAGATGCTGTATTTTTCATCAATAAATTAAACCGTTAACTTTAAAACCATCCTGTAAAATACACGCCAAAGTTATAGAGCAATAACTCTAACATGATGTTTTATATAAAATATTTATGTTGCCGTTTATCTTGTGTTGCCGAAACGATCATTTTTAAATATGCCACTTTTGCTATTATTTTTATGTTTTTAAGATTTACCTTTTCTCCTTACTCAACATGGTTGAGTACTTGATTGTTAGGATACTGTGATGAACGCACTTCAATCTATTTTGGCTGTTTCTGTTTTAGCTCTTTCTTCTGCTGTATCTGCTCAAATTGTATATGTACCTGACTTCCCAGTTAAAAAAGCAGTACAAACTGAAACTGCAACAGAAATTCAAGCACCGGCAACGGCTTCAACAGAAACACAAAAAGCGGCTTAATCTATTTAACTAGATTTTTCCATTAAAAAGCCAAGCATCCTTTTCAGTGCTTGGCTTTTTTATTTGGTCGGTCTCCATAAAAAATATATCCAAGCGCCAGATCTTACTCATCAATGGCCAATTGTTGAGTTTCAATCACAGCAAAATATGACCATATTTGTCATCCAAACAATTCCCCCAAGATGACAATTTTTTACCCTAAATGACTAAAATTTCACTTTTTCATTAAAAAATGATCAATATTTTTAAAAATTCATGCAAAGAAATGCGGATTGTAGTTCCTGTTTCTATTTACCTCACTCTATAATCAAAACTTCTTTTTTATAAATGTCTTGTCCATCAGGCGGCGTTATGCAAGAACTACAAGCATTGATACAAGGTAAAATTTCTCCATTTGCCATTAAGATCGATCATTTAATTGAAATGGCAGAAAAGTACCCCGAACCAAATTCATCCGAATATAAATTAGTGGAACTTGCCACCAATATTGTGCTGAGTGCTTATCTAGAAAAAACGCAAAAATATTTTTAAGGGCATCTAAGGTATGAATGTATTAGAAAAAGCACAACTCCTTAAAGAACTCCATGATTTACTCAATCATTTAGAAAATCGTAGCCTTAATTTTTTTGAAATCGCAAAATCAAAAGATCGAATTAAACAAATTTTTAAGCTATGCGATGAGCCAATTTTTCATAAGCAACAAGCGGAATTTAAACTTCGCTCACAACCAAAAGCATCAGCCATTGAGTTTGCACAGCAGAGCGCTTATGGCTTAAGTTTTGTGGGTTATTTTGATCAAGAAGCCTTGCTATTAGAGCAATTCAACTCGCAACATCAATTGGGTTGGGGGCTTTTACACCATAACAATGCGGGCTGGAAAGTCATTGTATATACTCCACAATTAACACAGCCATGGCAAAGCGCTTGGGGAACACTTGACCAAAGCTTTGCCGAAATGCAGACTCATCATGCTGAACATGGTTTATTGGCCGATGAAGATTTATTACATACCCAGCAAACGTTCGTAGAGAGCGTAGAAATTCCTGCCGAGCCAATCGTAAAGGCAAACTCTCCATATTGTTTTGATGAAGTCACTGTGACTGAAGAAACTCGCTTAGATGAAGCTGAGCTAGCGTTAAGTCACGAGCATACGACAGCAGAAGCAGAAGCAGAAGCAGAAGCAGAAGCAGAAGCAGAAGCAGAAGCAGAAGCAGAAGCAGAAGCAGAAGCAATAAATATGCAAACTGAAGTGCTAAATCAAACAGAATTTAGTTCAAGTACACCATTAATCCCCGACCCAATCATCCAGCGAACACCTACACTGACAGAAGAACTCTTCTCCACACCAGTTGTTGAAGACATCCCTATACATGAATTTGTTGCACCCGAGCACATTGCGCTCTTTAAGCTCAAGGCACAAGTACAGGTCGTGTCGCCAAAAGCGAGCATTGACGATACCTTATTGCGCCTAAATATCGAAGCAATGCCAGAGCTCGATCAACATGTGACAATGATCATGCATGCCGATGCCTTAGATACATGGCAAAATATGCCTGCAACCTTGGCTGAACAAATCGATAGCGACCATAAATTTATTAAGTATATTTTGCTCTTTGGCGCACATGATCATAGCGCTGCCATGCGCTTATTAAATCAATATTGTCGCGATGCTCATTTGCATATCGCAGCCATTAAAGAGCTGAGCCTCAATAGCTTAGGCATGGACTTTACCGATGCCAATTTGCTATTCCTTGCATACCAGCAACGGGCTCATTTTTTGTGGTCAATGGATCATTATTATCCGTACATTCCATCACATTTGGTGCATACTCAAAAATTCATTTTATTTGAAGAAGCACCTGCAACCCGTCAAACCCCGATTTTATTGCTCTTAGAACGCAACAAAACCCGTGTAATTCATGGTGAAAATCGAATGGCCTTTGATGGTTCAGAGCTGGCTTATCCATATCTGTTGCTCAGTCGCCAGCAGGACATTACATGGCAACGCATTCACAATATAATCTTAGAGATGCCTCAGCCTATTGATGTTTTGACCTTGTATGACGCACTCAAGCAAACGGAAATTGAATAATTGCTGTCTTTTTGTATATTGCCTTGTTTTAAGTCAGCTTTTTCACCACACTAAAGGCATGATAATTAAGTACAAGGGATAAAATTTGGATGAGAACAATAAAAAAACCTTTTGCTTATAGCGTATTTATTTTCAGTGCTGGTTTGAGCTGTGTTACAAGTTTTGCAGCAGACACGACCAGCCAAGCTGTTGCAAACACGACACAGACAAATAGCACTGAACAGGGCTTGTTGTATCAAATTCCACGCTTAATTGATGCGACTCCTACGCTGTTTCCTGAGCAATCTGAAGAGAGTACTGTACCCGCCACGTCAGAAACTGAAAATTCAACATGGCCTGATCGGCAACAAAAAAACATTCGTGAATGGGCCGATCGGACAGCGCATAAAATTGATAATTGGTTTGGCGATACCGATCCTAACCGTCCAGCTTCTGCAACACTTCGGGTGATTTTAGACAACACCTGGAATAAGCATGATGGTTATGAATTGAACCCCCGAATTCGAGGTAAAATTAAACTTCCAACCCTAGAAAATAAAGTGAGTGTTGTTTTTGGTGATGATAGCTTAGACAATGAATTGGCTAACAATGTAGCCATTACCAATGAAAACCCAGCCAGCCCCAAAGACAAGAATATTAATAACAAAAAGACCCGTGAAGATAATGGCTCTATCGCACTACGCTGGTCTGAGTTCTCTAAAAAACTCCCTTTTGAAACTGATTTTGATCTTGGTATACGCTCAGGAAGTGATATTTATGCACGCCTAAAGGCTTCTAAAGATTGGCAATTAGACAATGATTTTGGTTTCCATGCAGAGCAAATTTATCGATATGGTATCGACAGTAAAAATTATCTACGTACCAATTTTGAGTTAACTCAAAGTAAACCTAACCATCCTATTTTATCTAATCAGCTGAGCCTCACTTATGCTGATGCACAAGATGACGATTTAAGTTGGGATAATTTTAGTTTCCGTCAACACCAGTTCTTTAAAGGCAATAGCTTTAGCTACGGGCTTTATACCGGTGGTTATTATAATGACAGTGATTTACGCCTCAATAGCTATGGACCATTTGTATCATGGCGACAACCAGTATTACGCGAATGGTTTTTTGTGCAAGGTGATTTAAATTATTTAAATGATCATCGTGAAAATCGCAGTCATTTTATAGGTGCATTAGTACGCTTAGAAGCGCTTTTCTAAATCTATATACGTTAAATTTAGCCTCCCGAAGGAGGCTAAATAGTGGGTATCTTATTTCAATAACAGACTATTAATCCGTTTAAGGTATTCAGCTGGGTTTTCAGGTAAACCACCCTCAGCAATCACGGCCTGATCAAAAATAACATTGGCCAAGTCATCAAATTGATTCGATGTCTCCAACTTTTTCACCAATGGATGCTCAGGGTTAATTTCCAAAATAGGCTTGCTGTCTGGCACCTCTTGACCTGCTTGCTTTAACATGCGAATTAACTGTGGCGATAACTCACCATCACCAGTAACCAAACATGCTGGAGAATCCACCAAACGTGTTGTTACACGCACTTCTTTAGTTTTCTCTTTCAGTGAGCCAGATAGTTTTTCAATGACTGGCTTAAATTGCTCAGCTGCTTGCTCGAGTGCTTGCTTCTCTTCAGCATCTTGTAAATCGCCTAGGTCCACTGCACCTTTGGCAATATTTTGCATTGGTAAACCATCAAACTCGTTGACGAACTCCATCGCCCACTCATCCACACGCTCAGACATTAACAACACTTCAATGTCTTTTTTCTTGAATAACTCCAATTGTGGTGAATTTTTGGCTGCTAATAAGCTATCCGCCGTCACATAATAAATGGCTTTTTGGCCTGCTTGCATACGTGCTTTATAGTCAGCCAATGATGTATTTACCTCATCATGGTTTGAGGTCGCAAAGCGTAATAATTTTAAAATACGTTCACGGTTGCCAAAGTCTTCACCTAAGCCTTCTTTAAGCACTGAACCAAACTCGGTATAGAAGGTTTTAAATTTCTCTTGATCTTGAACATCTTCAGACTTCGCTAAGCCATCCAATACTGTCAAAATACGGCGGGTATTGCCTTCTCGGATGGTTTTCACATCACGGCTTTCTTGTAAGAGTTCACGACTTACATTGAGTGGTAAATCTGCACTGTCCACCACACCTTGCACAAAGCGTAAATAGTTTGGAATCAGGCTATCTGCTTCATCCAAAATAAATACACGCTTCACATACAGCTTAATACCAGCTTTTGCTTCACGTGTGAAAATATTACTGGCTGCCTTACTTGGGATATACAACAACTGGGTATATTCCGTATTACCCTCTACACGGTTATGCGCCCAAGCCAGCGGTGCTTCATAATCATGGCTTAGATTTTTATAAAATTCTGTATATTGCTCATCTGTAATTTCATTTTTATTACGCGTCCACAAAGCACTGGCAGAGTTAATCGCTTCCCACTCATCTGTTTTTACATATTGACCGCCAGCGGGAGCTTCACCTTCAGCTGATTCTTCTTCCTGCCAAACCTCTTTTTGCATTTCAATCGGTAAGCTAATGTGGTCAGAATACTTATTAATAATCTGCTTTACTTTATAAGATTCTAAATACTCCAGCGCATCATCACGCAAGTGCAAAATAATGTCTGTTCCACGTGAATCCTTGCGGATTTGCTCAACCTCAAAATCGCCTGTACCCCCGCTAATCCAGCGTACAGCTTCATTCGCATCTTCACCTGCACGGCGCGATTCAACCGTAATTTTTTCTGCAACAATAAAACCAGAATAAAAACCAACACCAAATTGACCAATCAATTGTGCATCTGACTTTTGGTCACCTGTAAGTTTAGACATAAAGTCTTTAGTGCCCGATTTAGCAATCGTCCCTAAATTATCAATGGCTTCTTGCTGGCTTAGACCAATACCATTATCTGAAATAGTGATGGTTTTATTGTCTTTATCTAAGCTGACACGAACATGCAAATCAGGGTCATTTTCATAATATTCTGGATGATTAATACCTTCAAAACGTAATTTATCGCATGCATCAGACGCATTTGAAATTAATTCGCGAAGGAAAATTTCTGGATTTGAATACAATGAATGAGTCACAAGATGCAGTAGTTGGGCTACTTCTGCTTGAAAACTATGCTTTTGGGTATTTTGTTCGCTCATTGCTTACTCCTCATATTTATGAACAATTTTTATTAACTGTGTATATGAATGGAGTAAGTTTGCTTTTTTTCAATCCTTTAGTGCTGTTTTTTTCAGCATCAAAATGGGCCTTTTTTATAAACCCGCTCTAAATATAAATCCAATTTTTGCTGGCGCATTTTATACACATCCGTCAAGCAACTGACATTGTCTAGACACTGATCACGTAAAGCCAACCATTTGAATTGCTCATCTTGAATCAGGCCACGTGTACCCATCGGCACTAAGCGGTTTACAATGCTGTATGTAGTCGCCATTTTAACATCAGCATCATTTAATATCCCATGTGTACAGATTGCACGCTCGGTGGTGGTATTGGCTCGGGCACAATTAAAACTGGCCGCTTGGGCATTGACTGCAACTAAAGCAATACTGATACAGCCTAAAAGCACAACAAGCTTCATGCTTACTTCCCCCAAAATAAATCTGTATGTTTTGCTTATACTGTCACAACTTAGCTGAAATTAAACAGGATAAATCTGCTCAAATTACACATAACTAACCTATAGCCAAATAAAAAAGCCCCGTCAAATGACAGGGCTTTCACTATAAATTCAGAACTTAGAATTTGTAGCTATAACCAATCGTGTAAACGACAGGATCAATATCTAGATCAAATTTAGATTTACCAACAGCAAGTGCAGTTGCGTCATCTAAAGTAACTTCTGGGCTTAAATCAGCATAGCGCACATCAACGAATACGCCCCAATTTTTTGCATCAGCTGGCTGATAGTTAAAGCCGATTTGGCCAGCAACACCAAAATCTTCTTTCACATCTTTAGCGACACCTTCTTCATCCCAAGCAATAAATGCTGTGCCACCCACACCAATATAAGGTGTGAAACGCGTATTATTTTTAAAGTGATACTTTGCCGTAATCGTTGGTGGTAAATGTTTTAATTTTGCAGATTTTGCACCATTTACAAGTACGTCATGATTAAACGGTGTTGCTAAAAGGAGTTCCGCAGAAATGTTGTCATTAAAAAAATATTCAACAGAAGGTGTGAAACCATATTCTTGATCGGCTTCAACAACAACACCTGGAGCAACTGTAGTATCACTTGATGGCGCCAAAGATGAAGCACCAACTTTTACCTGCCATTGACCAGCCATCGCTGAAGCAGACATCCCCAATAATGCAATAAGAGCAGCTTGTTTTAACATATTAAACAACCTTCTAGAATGAATATATAAATAATAAACACGTGTATTAATATTATGCAACACCATTATTTAACATTTTGAAAAGATATTATTTAATATATTGTTTTATATGTATATTTATTTTAAACCAATCAGTTTAGTTGGTTTTATAAATCCAACCAAACTGATTAACTTTTTATATTATATTTCCAACTTTTTTAATCAAGATTAAAATACCAATATTAATTAACTATGTGACTTAGTTTGCAATTAAAGTACCATTGCAGCGATCCAGCCGAAGACTAAAAGTGGAATATTAAAATGAATAAAGGTTGGAATTACGGTATCCCAAATATGATCGTGCTGACCATCAACACCTAAGCCAGCAGTTGGCCCTAGAGTTGAATCGGAGGCAGGAGAACCAGCATCACCCAGTGCTGCGGCAGTACCAATCAACGCTACAGTGGCCAATGGACTAAAGCCAAACTGAACACAGAGTGGCACATAAATTACCGCTAGCACTGGTACGCTCGAAAACGAAGATCCAATGCCAATCGTCACAAATAAGCCAATAAATAGCATTAGGAAGGCTGCCAACGCATGGTTATCACCGATCAAATGCACAACACCAGTAACCAGTTGATTAATATCGCCAGTTTTGGTCATCACTGCAGCAAATCCCGCCGCTGAAATCATAATGAACCCAACCAACGCCATCATGCGCATGCCCTGAACAAAAACATCATCAGCTTGTTGCCATTTAAAGATACCAGCACCAGACAGTACTGCAAAACCGACTAAACCACCCAAGATCATTGAACCTGAATATAGCTGTGTTGCCAGTGTCAATACTATTGCCAGTAACGCCATTAGCATCGTTTTCTTCGCAACAAAAGGCGCTTTTTCAGCTTCCTGTTTTAGTTCAGCTGCATCTTCCTGTAGTTGTATTTCACCTGCGCGGATCGGCTTATCAAGATCAATTGTGGTGACACGTGTAACTGTACGGTCTTCATAAATACGAGGCTTACGGTAGCTAACAAATACCGCGAACAGCGTACCAATCACCATACCTAGCACAGGAATTGCCATACCTGCAGGCATCATCCAGCGTTCAACCTGCATATTGTAGGCTGCACCAATTTTGTTGATATTTCCCATCAAAATCTGTTCAAGGAAAATCGCACCGAAACCAACTGGTAGGAAAATGTATGTGCCAACTAGACCCAAGGTCAAAACGCAGGCTGCCGCACGACGATCTAAATTTAAGTGGTTCATTACTTTCAATAAAGGTGGTACCAATACTGGAATAAACGCAATATGAACAGGGATCAAGTTTTGAGAACAAATTGCTGCGATCAGTAGAATGCTCAGCAACAAATATTTAACGCGTTTAGCACGAACTTGAGTGACTTCTGCCCCCAGCAGGCCAATCAACTTATGTGCCAGTAAATCTGGTAACCCTGATTTAGACAATGCTAATGCAAATGCACCAAGTACTGCATAAGCTAAAGCTACTTCTGCGCCGTCACCTAAACCAGAGTTGAACGCAGAAATGGTATCTGAAAGACTTAGCCCAGCGACTAAACCGCCAACAATTGCTGAAATGACCAATGTCAAGACAACAGAAACTCGTGCGATGGAGAGTAAAAACATCACCGCAATCGCGATTACTACGGCATTCATGAGTAAATTCAGGAAAATAAAAAAAAGTCATTTTAGCAGATTAAATATCCATTAACTGTAAAATCACCGGTGCAGATCATTTTCCAAAATACAGCCTCTATTGTGCCAAGTAACATGCTAAAACTAGCGTAAATACAAAGGGATCAAGCAGAAAACTTATCTGCAAAATCTTTAATATATTTCGCAATTTTTTCGGGCTGACTCAACACTGCCCAATGGTTTGCTTCAACTTCAATGACCGATAAGTCCTCCACCCATTGTGGCAAAGCGTCAATATAATCTGGGCTAACAAAATTATCATGTTTTAAAACAATTGCTTGTACTGGACAAACTGCATAACGCTGTCTAGGTTGACTTAAACGTGGTAGGAAATTAGCACGGTATAAACTGATGCCATATTTTCCATCTTGTTGAATATTATGATTCAATGGCAGATGCTTTTTACGCTCCAGTTCATCGACGATTTTGCCCCAACGCTCAGGATTGAAAAAATGCCAAGCGCTCGGTGCCACAAATGGCAATTGAAAAACGCCGATATACCAAGACTTGCTCAGTAATTTGAGTAAGTTGATCTTATTATTTTTAAACTGCTCTCGGAGCAATAAAGCGGCATGATCTAAACAAGGACCTGAAATCGTACTATAAGACAGTAAACGGCCACGGAATTTTGCTTCAGTTGCAGACTCCCAAGACTGAATAGATCCCCAATCATGTGCAGCTAAATGGAACGCACGATCTGGAAGTATCGCGTTAACAACGCTCTCTAAATCTAAAGACAGCTGTTCTAAGCGATAATCTCGAATACGTTTTGGAATACTGGATTGACCTGCACCGCGTACATCATAAGTCACAATATAAAAATCTTGTTGTAGGTGCTGAATCACCAGCTCCCAAACTTCTTGATTATCTGGATAGCCATGCACCAAAACCAAAGCTGGCTGTTCTGGATTGCCCCATGTTTTCACATAAAGACGCTGCTGATCCGAGGTATTCACCCACTGTGTACGTGCTTCCATGATGTTTATCCTGTAACTGGCGTTTTATATTGATGTTCTGGCAATGTAATCAATGCCTGTTTTTCTAATCTGCTTTAGTATGATGATAACAGTATAAAAAGAAATTGACCTTTATGAGCCTATTCAAAAAAATTATGACAATACCTATTGTCTCGAAATTCCTGATCAATCACTATGCGCCTTATAAAGGTGCTGGGATTGAAATCGATCAAATTGATCTGCCCAATTATCACATTCGGGTCAAAATGCCTCTCACCCGTAAAAACCAAAATATTGTTGGAGTGCATTTTGGCGGTAGTTTATATTCGATGGTAGATCCATTTTATATGCTCATTCTTATGCACCACTTGGGTTCTAAATACATCGTTTGGGATAAAGCTGCTACGATTCAGTTTCTCTCGCCTGGCCGTGGCACCGTGTATGCTGACATTCGTTTAGACTTTCAAGAAGTCGACCACATTAAATCATTGGCAGAGAACTATGCACCCGTGATTCGCAACTACAGCCTGAATATCTTTGATGAGGCTGGACTGCGTATTGCTGAAGTGCAAAAGACGCTCTACATCCGTCGTAAACAACCCCGAGCACGCAAATAAAAAAAGCGCTTGAAGATTCAAGCGCTTTTTAACAATCACGATTAGCGTTTTTGTTCAATTGCAGCGCCAGCGCCACCACCGATTGCACCACCAATGGCTGCACCAGCATTACCACCAAATACGCTCTTACCTACAGCTGAGCCAATTGCACCACCTACACCGCTGTAGGTTGCATTACGGTTTGAACCGCCTTGTGCTTTACTACCGACTGCTGCACCTGCACCACCACCAATTGCTGAACCTGTGCCACCACCAACGCTGTTACCAACGCCACCGCCAATTGCACCACCTAAAGCTGCAGCACCAATTCGCTGTTCATTTGCATTCATGCTTTCACAGCCTGCTAACATTGCAGTTGAAAATAGCGCAACTGAAAGTACAGCCATTGTTTTTTTCATGTTCATCTCTAATTCCCCGCTACTTTTTCAATAGAATACAATTATTCTAAAGATAGATATGGCTTATATTGTTACGTCTCAGCATGAATTTGCTGTCATTTGTAAATAAGCGCCTATCCCAGGAGTAATTTTAGCAATTTATGCTACCAACTGCTTACTCTAAAGGTAGAACATTATCCCCTTCGCTGAGTACCGTAATATCGCGCGTTACAGCTCCATTTGTGGTTTGCACTGCATGTGAAATTTTTGCACTACTCTTCGGGTCCTGACGTTGATCTAGTTGTAAGGTACGCTTCACAGGTGCGGCATCTTTTTTAAACTCCATACCTTCTGCGTCAATTTTTTTGCTCTTAGAAATGATTTCACCATCTTGCTTAACCGTAGTGCTCAATTCAATTTTCGACGTTGGAATAATCACACTGCCTTTTTGTACAACAGGTGCTGATAACTGTTGCTCTGAAAATGTTTCTTGCCCATCTTGCAACTCAATTTCACGCGCCACAATGTCTTTGCCATGATTGGTCATCTCTAAAACCGTTGCACTCACTTGTCGAACAGGTGCCTCACCAGCCGTACGGCGAATCACTTCTGTCTTTAACACAGGCACAATGGCTTTGTCTTGAATTTGAATGCTATGGGGCATCGGTGCCGCAATTACAGACGCTGACATAGAGAGCAATGCGAGAGGAAATAATGATTTACTGATTTTCATGTGTGTGACCCTAATCGTTTAAAGTTATTAATAAGATATAAATTACGTTGTTATATTTTTAATATAGGTAATTTTAAACCTAGAATAAAGCTTTATTTTTCACAATAAAAAAGCCACCCGAAGGTGGCTTTTTTCTGCTTGGTTTAAAGGACTAATTAAAGACCGTTAAACTCATCGCTGAATGCTTGACTAAGCGCTTGGTCAACATCTGAGAAGTCATTGTGAAGCTCAAGCTCTGCCGCTTCTGCTTCTTGACGACGACGTTCTAAATGGTAAGCAAGACCAGTACCCGCAGGGATCAGACGACCCACAACAACGTTTTCTTTCAGACCACGTAAGTCATCTTCTTTACCTGTTACAGCAGCTTCAGTTAACACACGAGTTGTTTCCTGGAACGATGCAGCAGAGATGAACGAGTCAGTAGAAAGCGATGCTTTCGTAATACCCATCAATTGACGTTCAAACTTCGCTGGGAACTTGTTTTGCGCAAGAACAGCTTGGTTCTCGCCCATCACACGGATGTAATCCACTTGTTCGCCTTTAATGAAGCTTGTATCACCACCATCAGTGATATCAACTTTACGAAGCATTTGACGTACGATAACTTCAATATGCTTGTCGTTGATTTTTACACCTTGGAGACGGTATACGTCTTGAACTTCGTTCACGATGTAGTTGGTCAACGCCACTTCACCTTTCAGACGTAAGATGTCATGTGGGTTTTGTGGACCATCAGAAATCGTTTCACCACGGTTCACATGTTCGCCTTCGAACACGTTAATGGTACGCCATTTTGGAATCAATTCTTCGTAGATCTCAGAACCATCATCCGGAGTAATCACTAAACGGTTTTTACCTTTAGTTTCTTTACCAAAGCTTACAACACCTGAAATTTCAGCAAGAATTGCATGCTCTTTTGGTTTACGCGCTTCGAACAAGTCAGCTACACGTGGCAAACCACCGGTAATATCACGCGTACGTGAAGATTCTTGCGGTACACGACCAATAACGTCACCCACACCAATTGTTTCGCCATCGCGAACAGTTAGGATGGTGTTTTGTGGCAAGAAGTAGAACTGTTCAGAACCATCAGCCTGATCCAATACAACTGCAGGACGCATATCTTTACCTGACGCAGGACGTGAAGTCACTGGTAAGATTTCGATTGTTGTCATACCTGTTGCATCATCAGTTTTCGAAGTAACAGTTACGCCATCAGCGATTTGGCTGAAACGTACTTTACCTGCGAATTCTGTAACAAGTGGATGTGTATGCGGATCCCAAGTTGCAACGATACCACCCGCTTCAACAGCTTCACCATCTTTAATGATGATTGATGCACCGTACGGGATTTTATAACGTTCGCGTTCACGACCGATGTCATCCGCAATACCGATCTCACCTGAACGAGATGTCGATACCAAGTGACCTTTAGCGTGTTGTACTGTTTTCACATTGTGGAAACGTACTGTACCTTTGTTACGTACTTGGATGCTGTTAGCAGCAGAAGTTCGGCTTGCAGCACCACCCACGTGGAAGGTACGCATTGTTAACTGTGTACCTGGCTCACCAATTGATTGAGCAGCCATTACACCAACAGATTCACCTGGGTTCACCAAGTGACCACGTGCCAAGTCACGACCGTAACATTTCGCACATACACCAAAAGTCGATTCACAGTTTACAACTGAACGTACTTTAACTTCATCGACACCTTGCTCTTCTAAGTAGTTTGCAAGTTTTTCATCGATGAGCGTATTACGTGGAAGAATCACGTCATCAGAACCTGGTTTCTTCGCATCTTCAGCAAGTACACGACCCAATACTCGAGTACCTAAGTTCTCGATAACGTCGCCACCTTGAATGAATGGTGTCATTACTAGACCGCCAAGCGTGCCACAGTCAGGCTCAGTAATTACTAAGTCTTGTGCAACGTCTACTAGACGACGAGTTAAGTAACCAGAGTTCGCAGTTTTCAATGCTGTATCGGCCAAACCTTTACGCGCACCGTGTGTTGAAATGAAGTACTGAAGTACTGTCAAACCTTCACGGAAGTTTGCTTTAATTGGTGTTTCAATGATCGAACCGTCTGGTTTCGCCATCAAACCACGCATACCCGCTAACTGACGAATCTGAGCTGCCGAACCACGGGCACCTGAGTCAGACATCATATAGATCGAGTTGAATGATTTTTGCTTCTCATCTTCACCCTGTTTGTTTTTAACAGTGGTGAAAGACAAGTTGTCCATCATCGCTTTCGCTACTTGGTCGTTTGTACGCGCCCAAATATCGACAACTTTGTTATAACGTTCGCCGGCAGTTACGAAACCCTGTTCGAACTGTTGTTCGATTTCACGAACTTCAGCTTCTGATTTCGCAATAATCGCTTCTTTGTTTGGTGGAATAAGCATGTCTTCCATACCCACCGAAACGCCAGAACGAGTTGCTTGACGGAAACCCAAGTACATCAATTGATCAGCAAAGATAACTGTATCTTTCAAACCTAATTTACGGTAGCAAGAGTTAATAATCTTAGAGATATTCTTTTTGGTCATCTCAACGTTGATTTGTTGGAAATCCATACCTTCAGGTACAACTTCCCAAAGCAAACAACGACCAGGTGTTGTGTCTACAACAATAGTTTGATGCTCACGGTTACCGTTTTCATCAATCACTGTTTGATGTACACGTGCTTTAACACGAGCGTGTAGATCAACTTGACCAGTTGCAAGTGCACGGTTTACTTCGTCAGTATCCGCGAACACCATGCCTTCACCTTTGGCATTGATTGCATCACGTGTGATGTAATACAAGCCCAAGACAACGTCCTGAGACGGTACGATGATTGGCTCACCGTTCGCTGGAGACAAGATGTTGTTTGTAGACATCATTAACGCACGAGCTTCTAATTGAGCTTCAAGTGTTAATGGAACGTGTACCGCCATTTGGTCACCGTCGAAGTCGGCGTTAAATGCCGCACAAACTAACGGGTGAAGACGGATCGCTTTACCTTCAATCAGAATAGGTTCAAATGCTTGAAGACCTAAACGGTGAAGTGTTGGCGCACGGTTCAACATTACTGGATGTTGACGAATTACAGATGCAAGAACGTCCCAAACTTCTGGAGTTTCGCGCTCAACCATTTTCTTCGCAGCTTTAATGGTTGTTGCTTGGCCAGATGCTTGTAGTTTAGCGAAAATGAATGGCTTGAATAATTCAAGTGCCATTTTCTTCGGAAGACCACATTGGTGTAAGCGTAAAGATGGACCTACGGTAATTACAGAACGACCAGAGTAATCAACACGCTTACCAAGTAAGTTTTGACGGAAACGACCTTGTTTACCTTTGATCATATCTGCCAAAGATTTAAGAGGACGTTTGTTCGAACCTGTAATTGCACGACCACGACGACCGTTATCAAGCAATGCATCTACAGACTCTTGTAACATACGTTTTTCGTTACGTACGATAATGTCTGGCGCTGCAAGGTCAAGAAGACGTTTTAAACGGTTGTTACGGTTGATCACACGACGGTAAAGATCGTTCAAATCAGAAGTCGCGAAACGACCACCTTCAAGTGGTACTAACGGACGAAGGTCTGGTGGAAGAACTGGAAGTACAGTCAACACCATCCATTCTGGTTTGTTGTTCGAATCTTTGAACGCTTCCATCAACTTCAAACGCTTAGAAGCTTTCTTAAGCTTAGTTTCTGAAGTTGTGTTTGGAATTTCTTCACGTAGGCGTGAAATTTCGTTTTCAAGATCGATGTCTTTCAACAAGTCTTGAACCGCTTCAGCACCCATTTTCGCTGTGAATTCGTCACCGTGTTCTTCTAACGCATTGAAGTATTCTTCATCGTTAAGAAGTTGGTATTTCTCAAAAGGAGTCATACCTGGATCTGTTACAACGTAAGATTCGAAATACAATACACGTTCGATATCACGTAGCGTCATGTCTAATAAAAGACCAATACGGCTAGGAAGTGATTTTAAGAACCAAATGTGCGCAACTGGAGATGCTAATTCGATGTGACCCATACGTTCACGACGAACTTTCGCAGTTGTTACTTCAACGCCACATTTTTCACAAATGACGCCTTTGTATTTCATACGCTTGTATTTACCACACAAGCATTCGTAATCTTTTACTGGACCAAAGATTTTGGCACAGAATAAACCATCACGTTCTGGTTTGAACGTACGGTAGTTGATGGTTTCTGGCTTTTTAACTTCACCGTGAGACCATGACTTAATCATTTCTGGTGACGCAAGACCAATACGGATGCGGTCAAACTCTACAGGAGCATGACCGTCTGAATCCGTCTTTTTGCGCATGATATCGAGCAAGTCTTTCAATTTTTTTCTCCGTGTGTTGTGGAGATTTTCACTCAACAACTGGGTCACAAATATTGTTTTTTAACTGAATTGGGAATCCCAAGAATCCCCCTAAATCCCCCTTTTACTCAGGGGGACTTTCTCCCCTCTTTTTTAAAGAGGGGTCGGGGGAGATTTCTTAGTCACCATTTTTCAGTTCAATGTTGATACCTAAAGAACGGATCTCTTTGGTCAATACGTTGAACGATTCAGGCATACCTGGGTCCATATAATGGTTACCATCTACAATGTTTTTGTAGATACGGGTACGACCTTCAACGTCATCCGACTTCACAGTTAGCATTTCTTGAAGCGTGTATGCTGCACCGTAAGCTTCTAGTGCCCAGACCTCCATCTCACCGAAACGCTGACCACCGAATTGAGCTTTACCGCCCAATGGCTGTTGCGTTACTAGAGAGTAAGAACCAGTAGAACGCGCATGCATCTTGTCATCTACCAAGTGGTTCAGTTTCAGCATGTACATGTAACCTACAGTTACAGGACGGTCGAAACGTTCACCAGTACGGCCATCAAACAATACTGTTTGACCAGTACGTGAGATGTTCGCAAGTTCAAGCAATTCTTTGATTTGGCCTTCTTCAGCACCGTCAAATACAGGAGTCGCTAAAGGAACACCTTTACGCAAGTTACCTGAAAGTACCAAGATTTCTTCATCAGTTAAGCTATCAAGATCTTCTTGTTCGCCACCAACTTTGTTGTAAATCTTGTCTAAGAATGCACGAAGCTCAAGTACGGTACGTTGCTCTTGCATCATCTTGTCGATTTGATCGCCAAGACCTTTTGCAGCCATACCCAAGTGAGTTTCTAGAATCTGACCCACGTTCATACGTGAAGGTACACCGAGCGGGTTCAATACGATATCAACAGGTACACCGTTTGCATCGTGTGGCATGTCTTCTACAGGTAGGATGTTAGATACAACACCTTTGTTACCGTGACGACCCGCCATTTTATCACCCGGTTGGATGCGACGTTTTACAGCTAAGTAAACTTTAACAACTTTCAATACGCCAGTTGTAAGCTCATCACCTGTAGAAAGTTTGCGTTTTTTCTCAGCAAATTTCTCATCAATTTCAATGCCCTTCTCTTTTAAGAACACTTGAATTTGAGTTAAACGTTCTGCGATACCTTCATCAACTGGTTGAATTTCCAACAAGTCTGGAAGTTCTAAACCAGTCAATAAATCTTCTGTTAACTTATCGCCACGTTTAGTTGTACCGCCACCGTTAGATTCTTGACCTTTTAACAAGCGAACAATACGTTCACGTGCCGCTTCTTCGAAGATTTTGAACTCTTCTTTCAAGTCTTTACGGTATGCATCAAGCTGTGCTTTTTCAATTGCTTGAGCACGTTCGTCTTTTTCAAGACCGTCACGTGTAAACACTTGAACATCAATAACAGTACCTTTAACACCTGAAGATACACGTAAAGATGAATCTTTAACGTCAGCTGCTTTTTCACCGAAGATTGCACGAAGCAATTTTTCTTCTGGCGTTAACTGCGTTTCACCTTTAGGCGTTACTTTACCAACAAGGATGTCGCCAGCAGTAACTTCCGCACCAATGTAAACGATACCTGATTCATCAAGTTTAGAAAGCGCAGCTTCACCCACATTCGGGATATCAGCAGTGATTTCTTCAGCACCCAATTTTGTATCACGCGCTACACATGATAATTCTTGGATATGAATCGAAGTTAAACGGTCTTCTTGAAGTACACGCTCAGATAATAAGATCGAGTCTTCGTAGTTGTAACCGTTCCAAGTCATGAACGCTACACGCATGTTTTGACCAAGTGCAAGCTCACCGCCATCTGTTGATGGACCATCAGCAAGAACATCGCCACGTGCAACTTTGTCACCTAAACGTACAACAACGTTTTGGTTAATACATGTGTTTTGGTTTGAACGTGTGTATTTGATCAAGTTGTAGATATCTACACCTGCTTCACCCGCTACCATCTCTTCTTCGTTCACACGAATCACGATACGTGATGCGTCAACAAATTCGATACGACCGCCACGACCAGCAAGTACACACACGCCAGAGTCATGTGCTACGTTTGCTTCCATACCTGTACCAACAAGTGGCTTATCAGCACGCAAAGTCGGAACAGCCTGACGTTGCATGTTTGAACCCATCAATGCACGGTTGGCGTCATCGTGTTCAAGGAATGGAATAAGTGACGCTGCCACAGATACAACCTGCTGTGCAGATACATCCATGTGCGTTACTTTTTCTGGAGGCATACGTACGAAGTCACCTTGGTGACGTACAGATACGAATTCTTCTAATAAGCTACCATCTGCATCAACCATAGAATCGGCCTGTGCAATAACAGTACCTACTTCTTCAATTGCAGATAAGTATTCAACGTCATCTGTTACACGACCATCAACAACTTTACGGTATGGAGTTTCCAAGAAACCGAAGTTATTACATTTTGCATAAACAGAAAGCGAGTTGATCAAACCAATGTTTGGACCTTCAGGCGTTTCAATTGGACATACACGACCATAGTGAGTTTGATGTACGTCACGCACTTCGAAGCCTGCGCGTTCACGAGTCAAACCACCCGGGCCCAATGCTGATACACGGCGTTTGTGTGTAATTTCAGACAACGGGTTGTTTTGGTCCATGAACTGAGACAATTGGCTTGAACCAAAGAATTCTTTGATTGCAGCAGCGACTGGCTTCGCATTGATTAAATCTTGCGGAGACAAGTTATCAGTTTCTGCTTGAGACAAACGCTCTTTCACAGCACGTTCTACACGAACTAGACCAACACGGAATTGGTTTTCAGTCATTTCACCAACAGAACGAACACGACGGTTACCCAAGTGATCGATATCGTCGACTTCGCCTTTACCGTTACGAATTTCAACTAATGTTTTTAATACATCAGTGATGTCGCTGTTAGAAAGGATGCCTTCAACTGCACGTGATTTTTGATCAGTACCAACTTCGTAAGGACGACCTAAACGACGGTTGAACTTCATACGTCCAACAGGTGACAAGTCATAACGTTCAGAAGAGAAGAACAAGTTATTAAACAAGTTTTCTGCAGCTTCTTTCGTTGGTGGCTCGCCTGGACGCATCACTTTGTAGATTTCTACAAGTGCTTCTTCACGACCAGATGTTGTATCTGCACGTAATGTGTCAGCAATGAATGAACCGCGGTCAATGTCATTGGTAAACAATACGTTAAACTGTTTAAC
This sequence comes from Acinetobacter chengduensis, assembly GCF_003664645.1. Lineage (GTDB taxonomy): Bacteria > Pseudomonadota > Gammaproteobacteria > Pseudomonadales > Moraxellaceae > Acinetobacter > Acinetobacter chengduensis. Next base: position 349,021 of record NZ_RCHC01000001.1, read on the forward strand.
ACCGCCTTCAGCCAATTTCACCATGATTTCATGGCTCAATACAGTATTCGCTGCAATCACTTCACCGTCACGTAGAGCGACGTCTTCAGCAATAATACGTTCGTATAGGTATTCATCAGGCACTGATAATTTTTCTAAGCCAGATGCTTCCATTTGACGAACGTGGCGCGCGTTAATACGTTTACCTTGTTCAACAATTACTTTGCCATCAGCACCAGCAATATCAAACTGCGCCATTTCACCACGTAGGCGTTCAGGCACTAGATCGATTTGGTAGCTACCCATGTCTAGGTATACAGGCACTTTCTCGTAGAACATATCGAGAATTTGTTCGTTGCCATAACCAAGCGCACGTAAAACCACAGTCGCAAGCAATTTACGACGGCGGTCGATACGTACATATACAAGGTCTTTCGCATCAAATTCGAAATCCAACCATGAACCACGGTAAGGAATGATACGTGCTGAGTAAAGTACTTTACCGCTTGAGTGTGTCTTGCCTTTATCGTGGTCAAAGAACACGCCTGGCGAACGGTGTAATTGAGATACGATTACACGCTCAGTACCATTGATGACAAAAGTACCGTTGTCGGTCATGAGTGGCATTTCACCCATGTACACTTCTTGTTCACGTACGTCTTTGATTGATTTCGTTTCACGATCTTTGATGATCAAACGAATTTTTACACGCATTGGTGCCGCAAAAGTTGAGCCACGAAGAATACATTCGCGCACATCAAATTCTGGTTTACCAAGACTATACTCAACGAATTCTAAAGCAGCATTGCCAGAATAACTTTCAATAGGAAAAACTGAACGAAATGCGGCTTGGAGACCGATATCTTCGCGGTTTTTTGGAGTTTTACCGTCTTGCAAGAAAGTTCGGTACGAGTCGACTTGGATCGCGAGCAAGTACGGAACATCCATCACTTTGGGCAATTTACCAAAATTCTTACGGATCCGTTTCTTTTCGGTATATGAGTATGCCATCTGGAGTCCTCGGAAAGTAAACTGAACCCGCCTGCAGAACGGGTTCAGAAAGAATTACGCAGGCCGATATGGCCACCACTTTTACAAATGCTGCAATTTATAGTGGTATTAAAACGCTTAACAATATTTTTTAGAACTGAAAAATATTGGTAAGCGTTTGATCATTATGTTTATTTTCAATTTGTATGATTTTTATATCATGCAAACAAAAATCGAGCCGATTATTGTAACGCAAAAAGGCTGATGACCCAAGGGGCACCAGCCATTTTCTGGAGCCGGTTATAAAAAAACCGACTCCTCTTAAGATTACTTAAGTGTAACTGTAGCACCAGCTTCTTCAAGTTTCTTCTTAAGTTCTTCGCCTTCTTCTTTAGAAACGCCTTCTTTAAGAACTGCAGGTGCGCCTTCAACCATGTCTTTAGCTTCTTTCAAGCCAAGGCCAGTAGCTTCACGAACTGCCTTAATTACAGCAACTTTGTTCGCACCGAAAGAAGTCAACTCAACGTTGAATTCTGATTGTTCTTCAGCAGCAGCAGCAGCGCCAGGAGCAGCAGCCACAGCTACAGCAGCAGCAGAAACGTTGAATTTCTCTTCGAAAGCAGAGATAAGTTCAACAAGTTCAAGAACAGTTTTTTCAGCAACTGCGTTTAGGATTTCTTCGTTTGTTAAAGCCATGAGAGTAACTCCAAATGGGTATTGAATGGTGTGTGTTTAAGTTTGAGCTTATGCAGCTTCTGACTCGTTTTTCTCTTTGAGCGCAGTAATAAGGCGACCCAATTTCGAAATAGGAGCTTGAAGAACAGATGCAAGCATAGTAAGCGCTTTTTCTTGGTTTGGAAGGTTCGCGATAACGCTAACTTCTGCACCTTGATAAAGTTTGCCGTCAAATGCAGCAGCTTTAAGTTCAAATGCTTTGTTAGTTTTAGCAAATTCTTCGAACAAACGAGCAGCAGCGCCCATGTCGTCTTCAGAAGTTGAGAAAGCTAAGATTGTTGGGCCAACAAGGTTGTCGTTCAAGATATTGAATTGAGTATCTTGAAGAGCGCGTTTAGCCAAAGTGTTACGAACTACGCGAGTAGCAACACCTAGTTTACGAGCTTCAACACGTAGAGCAGTTAATTGCTCAACAGTTAAACCTTGGTAGTCAGCAACAACAGCAGCAAATGCAGTAGAAGCAACTTCAGTTACTTCAGCTACGATCTGTTTTTTGCCTTCGATAAGAAGAGCCATTGTAAAACCTCCTAACGGTGATTTATGCATCTATACAGATGCACTCCCAGTTCGTAAATCCAATTTGGATTTACACGCGGAGGATGAACAAATCACACCACCGCGTCTACTCAGGCTGGAATATTAAGAAAAGAGCATAAACGCCCCTCGCCCGAGGTCTTTGACGCTGACAAACTTACATTTATCAATTCAAAGTCTGCCTAAGTTCGCAAGAGACGGAACGTTTCTTGCGTAGAAATCAAAGCAGTACTTTGATTTCTACTCAGGGCTTTAAAATTCTGTAATAAGTCGAAACTTATTTAGAAACGTTTGCTACATCAACGATCAAACCAGGACCCATAGTTGAGCTCAAAGTGATCTTTTGGATGTAAACACCTTTAGAAGTAGCAGGTTTTGCTTTCTTAAGGTCAGCGATAAGCGCTTCAACGTTTGAACGAACAGCTTCAGCAGTGAAACCTACTTGACCGATCGCAGCATGGATAATACCAGCTTTGTCTACGCGGTAACGTGCTTGACCAGCTTTTGCATTTTTAACTGCAGTCGCTACGTCAGGAGTTACAGTACCCACTTTAGGGTTTGGCATTAAGCCACGTGGACCAAGGATAGTACCTAATTTACCAACAACGCGCATTGCATCTGGAGCAGCAATTACTACGTCGAAGTCAAGATTACCCGCTTGGATGCTTTCAGCAAGGTCATCAAAACCAACTACGTCCGCGCCTTCAGCTTTAGCAGCTTCAGCAGCAGCGCCTTGAGCAAACACAGCAACACGTACAGTTTTACCAGTACCTGCAGGAAGTGTAGTCGCGCCACGAACAACTTGGTCAGATTTACGAGGATCAACACCTAGGTTTACAGCTACATCCAAAGATTCTTTGAATTTAGGTGCAGGAAGGCTTGCCAATACAGCAACAGCTTCTTCTAGCGTGTAAACTTTATGTGCTTCAACAGCAGCAACAATAGCTTTTTGACGTTTAGTTAACTTAGCCATGTCTTATAGCTCCACTTCCAAGCCCATAGAACGTGCAGAACCAGCAATGGTACGTACACGAGCGTCTAAATCAGCACCAGTAAGATCTGGTTCTTTAGTAGTCGCAATTTCTTCTAGTTGAGCACGAGTTAGTTTACCTACTTTAGTTTTGTTAGGTACGCCTGAACCCTTTTGGATACCAGCAGCTTTCTTAAGAAGAACAGCAGCAGGTGGAGTTTTCATGATGAATGTGAACGACTTGTCGTTGTACACAGTGATCACTACTGGAATTGGAAGACCAGCTTCAACTTTTTGTGTCGCAGCATTGAATTCTTTACAGAATGCCATGATGTTAACACCACGTTGACCTAGTGCAGGACCAATCGGTGGAGATGGATTTGCTTTACCAGCTGGAACTTGCAGCTTGATATAGCCGTCAATCTTCTTAGCCATTTCAATTACCTCTGGGTACTAGCGCCGATGAAGGCTCCCCATCATTTACAAGTAACGATACCGTTACAACAACAATGCCCGATCTATATAAAATAGACCGAGCCGTTTCAACCAAAACTGATTAAATTGTTTTTTCGACTTGTCGAAATTCCAACTCAACTTGTGTTGGTCGATTAAATACATTAATCGTAAGCGTCAAACGTGATTTCTCGTAAAGAACTTCTTCCACCACACCTTTAAAGTCTGTGAATGGACCATCAATAACGAGTAATTCTTCACCAGGTTCAAACATCGTCTTAGGACGAGGTGCTTCACCTTTGTTATGCACGCGTGCAAGAATAGCGTCTGCTTCACGTTGCGTAATCGGGGCAGGCTTTTCAGCAGTACCACCAATGAAACCTAATACTTTTGGACATTCTTTAACAATGTGCCAAGTTTCATCATTCATTTCCATTTCGACTAACACATAGCCAGGAAAGAACTTACGCTCAGATTTGCGTTTCTTACCGTCCTTCATTTCCACTACTTCTTCAGTAGGGACAAGAACTTCACCAAAGCTATCGGCAACAGCGCTACGCTGGATTCGATCATTAAGTGAACGCATCACTTGTTTTTCATAACCTGAATAGGCATGAATAATGTACCAACGTTTCATAGCTCTCTTACCCGATAATAAACTTCATTAACCAGCCTAAGATGTAGTCAAAGCACCATAATACAATAGCAGCAATTACTACAACTGCAAGAACTTGCCAAGATGTGGTCACAGTCTCTTGCTTTGTCGGCCAAGTCACACGACGTAACTCAATTCGCGAATCTTTTAATAAGCGAACAAAGCCTTTGCCTTGATGGGTGGCGTATAATAAACCTAAAGCCACAACGATACAAGCCAAAATTACCCCAACACGCACCCAAACATCATTCGCAGGCGCCCAATATGCTGGTAAATATTGACTTACCATCATAGCACCCACCAATAAAATCAAGGCGATAACCCATAGAATTACATCTATCGGAGAACCAGACTTTACAACTTCAACAGGATTATTTCTTTGAGGAATTGCCGCTTCGCTTATCGCGTCACGTGATTTATCATTCGACATTTTTGTACTCGTCGTAGGATTCGCGACTTATTATATGACCAGTTTCACCAGCATCAAGCTTCTTTTTTAAAAATTTGGCAGGCCAGGAGGGACTCGAACCCCCAACATTCGGTTTTGGAGACCGACGCTCTACCAATTGAACTACTGACCTTTAGCACAAATCGAGAGCCTAAACCCTCGATTTGTATATCACATCTATGCGT
>NZ_RCHC01000010.1 GCF_003664645.1 Acinetobacter chengduensis
TTTGTTGCGTTAAACCGCTCACTGTACCGCCAGTCACTTTCACATCAGTTGCATCAAAGCCTTTCACTGCTTCGCTGAACGTAATCTTCAAGTTGCCATCAGCATCTAGCGTCATCGTCGATGTTGGTGCTGTGGTATCGATACTTGGAATATCTTTAGATGCACTATTGCCTTTACCGTTGTTACCAGCAAGGTCTGTATATGAGTCGTCTGCTACGCTCACAGTGACTGTGCCTAGCGCACCTGTGTTGCCATCAGCAACCACTTTGCCTGTCCAAGAACCATCTGCTTGTTGAGTCAAGCCACTCACTGTACCGCCAGCCACTTTCACATCAGTTGCATCAAAGCCTTTCACTGCTTCGCTAAATGTGATTTTCAAGTCACCGTTTGCATCTAATATAATGGTTGACGTTGGTGCTGTGGTATCAACACTTGGTACGCTTACATTTTCAGCTTTTGAACCAATACCGTTATTACCTGCAAGGTCTGTATATGAGTTGTCTGCAACTGTTACGGTTACAAGGCCTGGTGCACCTGTGTTGCCATCAGCAACCACTTTGCCTGTCCAAGAGCCATCTGTTTGTTGCGTTAAACCGCTCACTGTACCGCCAGTCACTTTCACATCAGTTGCATCGAAGCCTTTCACTGCTTCGCTAAACGTAATCTTCAAGTTGCCATCAGCATCTAGCGTCATCGTAGATGTTGGTGCTGTTGTATCGATACTTGGTACAGATTGCGATTGATTTGCAACGGTGCCAGGGTTACCTGCGTTGTCTGTGTATGAACCTGCTGGGATGGTTAAATCAACATTACCCAACGCGCCCGTGTTGCCATCAGCAACCACTTTGCCCGTCCAAGAACCATCTGCTTGTTGAGTTAATCCACTCACTGTACCACCAACCACTTTCACATCAGTTGGGTCGAAGCCTTTCACTGGTTCACTAAATGTAATAGTGACATCACCTGCTGGCGTAATCACAATTGTCGCTGTTGGAGCTGTGGTATCAACGCTTGGTACACTCACATTTTCAGCTTTCGAACCAATACCGTTATTACCTGCAAGGTCGGTATATGAGTTGTCTGCAACTGTTACGGTTACGAGGCCTGGCGCACCTGTGTTGCCATCTGCAACGACTTTAGCTGTCCAAGAACCATCTGCTTGTTGAGCGAGACCACTCACTGTACCGCCAGTCACTTTCACATCAGTTGCATCGAAGCCTTTCACTGCTTCGCTAAACGTAATCTTCAAGTTGCCATCAGCATCTAGCGTCATCGTCGATGTTGGTGCTGTGGTATCGATACTTGGCACGCTTACATTTTCAACTTTTGAACCTTTACCGTTATTACCAGCAAGGTCTGTATATGAGTTGTCTGCAACTGTTACGGTTACAAGGCCTGGTGCACCTGTGTTGCCATCTGCAACGACTTTAGCTGTCCAAGAACCATCTGCTTGTTGAGCAAGGCCACTCACTGTACCGCCAGTTACTTTCACATCGTTTACATCGAAACCTTTGATTTCTTCGCTGAATGTGATTTTCAAGTTACCATCAGCATCTAGTGTCATCGTCGAAGTTGGTGCAACAGTGTCAAAACCTGGAACACTTTGGCTACCTGTTGCTGTTTGACCTGGATTACCTGCATTGTCAGTGTAAGAGCCCGCTGGAATTGTAATATCTACTTGACCTGGTGCACCTGTTGGGTCATTCGAGACCACTTGGCCTTTCCAAGTACCATCTGGTTGTTGAATTAGACCCGTTACAGTACCACCTGCTACAACCAGATCAGATGCAGTAAAGTCTTTTACTGGCTCGCTGAAGCTAATTGTTACTTCACCCGCTGGGGTAATCACAATAGTTGCTGTCGGCGCAGTCGTATCAATACTTGCAATATCATTTGATGCATTACTGCCTTTACCGTTATTGCCAGCAAGGTCTGTATATGAGTCATCTGCTACGCTAACTGTAACTTTACCAAGTGCGCCTGTGTTGCCATTAGCAACGACTTTACCCGTCCAAGAACCATCTGCTTGTTGAACGAGGCCACTGACTGTACCACCAGTTACTTTCACATCAGTTGCATCAAAGCCTTTAACTGCCTCGCTGAACGTAATATTCAAGTCACCGTTTGCATCCAACGTCACTGTTGAAGTTGGTGCTGTGGTGTCAATACTTGGTACATTTCCAACTTTAAATGCACCATTACCTGGGTTATTTGCTACGTCTGTGTAAGAACCAGCATTAATCGAAACCACAACGGTTGCAGGAGCACCTGTGTTGCCATCAGCAACCACTTTGCCTGTCCATGAGCCATCTGGTTGTTCTGTTAGACTAACCAATTTACCTTTATCTACATTCACATCAGATGCATCAAAGCCTTTTACTGGCTCGCTGAATGTAATAGTTACATCGCCCGCTGGAGTAAGAGTAATCGTTGGGGTTGGTGCAGTTGTATCAATACTTGGTACAGATTGTGATTGATTCGCAACAACACCAGGGTTATTTGCTAAGTCAGTATATGAGCCTGCTGGGATGGTTAAATCCACTTTGCCCAACGCGCCTGTGTTGCCATTTGCAACAACATGACCTGTCCAAGAACCATCAGCTTGTTGTGTTAAGCCTTGTAATGTACCGCCAGCCACTTTCACATCAGATGCATCGAAACCTTTTACTGGTTCGCTAAATGTAATTATTACTTCACCTTCTGGTGAAATCACAATATTTGCTGTTGGTGCTGTGCTGTCTACGCTTGGTACATCAACGCCATTCGCACTTGAGCCTTTGCCGTTGTTACCAGCAAGGTCAGTATATGAACCATCTGCAATAGCAACATCAACTTTACCTGAGGTACCCGTGGTACCATCAGCAACCACTTGGCCTTTCCAAGAGCCATCAGCTTGTTGTGTCAAACCAACTAAAGTCCCGCCATTTACAGTCACATCTGACTTATCGAAGCCTTTTACTGCCTCGCTAAAGGTAATAACAACTTCGCCTGTTGGGCTCACAGTCAGCGTAGATGTTGGTACTGCTGTATCAATCTTAGCTGTTGCAGTATCTTCTACACTCGTATTGCCTGCTTTGTCTTTTGCAGTTGCAGATACAACGTAATCGCCATCTGGAAGTGATGCTTTAACGGTATATGACCATTTACCATCTGATGCGACTGTTGCAATGCCTGTTTCAAGCACTTTGCCTGTTGAATCAGCAACTTTTACAGTCACTGTAGATGTCGGCTCATTTACTTTACCTTTCACATCAGGTGTTGCGTCGTTGGTTAAACCAACATCGTCTACGTCAACTACTGGTGCTTGTGTATCCACAATGAACGCTTTTGCAGCTGGCGCACTTTGGTTACCCGCAGCATCTTTAGAAATTGCTTGAAGCATGTAGTAGCCTTCAGCCAAGTTTTGAGATGGCGTATAAGTCCACTTGCCTGTTGCTGTATCTAGTTTTGCCAAGCCAGAATCAACAGTTTTACCAGATTCGTCTTGAAGATAAATCATTACCTCCACGCTCTTCGTTGAATTACCAGAGAATGTTGGTTTGATTTGATTTGTTTGTGGCAATGATGCAGATGTTGTGCTTGAAACACTCATAAGCATACGCGCAGAAGCCGCACCAAATAGGTTATCAATGTCTACTGTTGGTGGAACAGTATCAATTTTCAAACCTGAATCAATTGCGGTGTCAGGGTTACCTGCAGCATCTATTGCAGTCGCTTCAATGGTATAAGAACCATCTATTAACGGTTTGTTTGGTGTAAATGTCCAATTACCATTGCTATCGACTTGTGCTTTACCAGAGTCAATCACTGTGCCAGTAGCATCTCTGACATCAACAACAACAGTCGCTCCTGCTTCAGCCGTCCCCTTAATGATTGGTGACGTAGCATTCGTCAAACCTAATGTATCAATGGTTACAGTTGGTGGAGTGGTATCTACAACCAAACCATTATCTGTTGCAGTTGCAGGATTACCAGCAGCATCTTTTGCAGTTGCATCTACAGTGTACGCGCCATCTGGTAGTGTTTTAGATGGGGTGTATGTCCAGTTGCCATTCGCATCTACAGTCGCTGGACCTGAATCTACAACTGTACCCGTTGCATCTTTTACTTCTACGGTAACTGTTGCGCCTTTTTCTGTCGTACCTTTAACTGTTGGTGTTGCATCATTGGTTAAAACCAAATGATCAATGGTGACTGCTGGTAAAGTCGTATCTACGATTAAACCTGTCGCAGTTGCATTGGCTTTAGTGTTAGCAGCATTTACTGCTTCAACTGCAACTGTATAGTTTCCTTCAGCAAGCGCAGTAGATGGTGTGTATGTCCAATGACCATTTGCATCTACAGTCGCTGGGCCTGTAGCCACAACTTTACCAGTCGAGTCCTTCACTTCAACTGTTACAGTTGCACCAGCAGCTGTTTTACCAGAAATATCTGGTGTTGTATCTTGAGTTGGTTTTAATGGATCAATCGATACAGTAAGTGCAGATGTATTAACATCTAAGCCTTTCTCTGTTGCTGTTGAAGGATTGCCTGCAGGATCTTTTGCAGTTGCGTCAACAGTATATGGACCTTCAGGAAGTGGATTTGCTGGTGTATACGACCAGTTGCCATTGCCATCTACAGTTGCAGGACCAGACTCTACAACTTTGCCAGTTGGGTCTTTAATTTCAACATTAACTGTTGCGCCTGACTCAGTTTTACCTGAAATCGTAGGGGTATTGTCATTCGTCGGTGCAAGTGGGTTAATGCTAATTGTTGGCGCTTGAGTATCAACGGCTAAACCTTTGTCTGTTGCAGTTGCTGGATTGCCTGCAGCATCTTTAGCAGTTGCATCTACAGTATAAGCACCATCTGGTAATGTTGTAGATGGTGTGTATGACCAATTACCATTGCCATCTACAGTTGCAGGACCAGACTCTACAACCTTACCTGTTGCATCTTTAATTTCAACATTAACAGTTGCCCCTGCTTCGGTTTTACCTGAAACAGTCGGTGTCGTGTCATTGGTTGGTGCAAGTGGGTTAATGCTAATTGTTGGTGCTTGCGTATCTACAGACAAGCCTTTGTCTGTCGCAGTCGATGGATTACCAGCAGCATCTTTAGCAGTTGCATCTACAGTGTACGCGCCATCTGGTAGTGTTTTAGATGGGGTGTATGTCCAGTTGCCATTCGCATCTACAGTTGCAGAACCAGAATCTACAACTTTACCCGTTGCATCCTTAATCTCAACATTTACTGTCGTACCTGATTCAGTTTTACCCGTCACCGTTGGGGTTGCATCATTGGTTGGTTTCAGTGGATCAATACTGATTACAGGTAAAGATGTATCTACATCCAAGCCTTTATCCGTCACAGTTTTATCATTACCCGCTGGGTCTTTTGCTGTAACTTCAACCTCGTATGGACCTTCTGGAAGCGGTTTAGAAGGTGTATAACTCCAATCCCCATTGCCATCTACAGTACCTTTTCCAGTATCGACAATGTTGCCATCTTTATCTTTAATGACTACGTCAACCGTTGCATCTGGATCTGTTTTACCAGTAATGGTTGGTGTTGTATCACCTGTTGGCGTTAATGGATCAATCGTGATCGTTGGATCAGTCGTATCTACAACCAAACCACCTTTATCTTGTGTGCTTTCATTGCCTGCAGGATCTTTCGCAGTCACTTCAACCTTGTATTCACCTTCTGGCAAAGGTTTAGATGGAGTGTAATTCCAGTTACCTTGATCATCTACATTTGCCTTACCACTATCCACCACATTGCCATTTTTATCTTTAATAACAACATCAATTTCAGCTTTTGGCTCGTTGGTTTTACCACTAATTGTTGGCGTTGTATCGTTGGTATCACCCAAATCATTAATGCTTACAGTTGGATCTTGAGTATCTACTGTAAAGTTTAAAGCGTCAGATTTAGGACCTTCAACACCATCCACTGTCTGAGTTGCAGAAATCGAATGATCGCCATCTGCTAATTCTTTAGGAAGCTTAACGCTCCAACTACCATCTGCTTTCGCTACAGTTTCTGCAACAAGCTGGTTACCGTCATAAACTTTGATCGTAGCGCCTGGTTCAGCACCTGTACCCGATACAACTGGGGTTTTGTCATTTGTTGCACTACCCGCAGTCAATTGACCTGTTTTAGGTTCAACGTTATCTGTAACAACCAGTGTACTCAGTTTTTTAACTGCTACTGGCGTACCATCATTGTTGTCTGATGAACCATTATTGATTGCAGCACCCACCGCACCAATCCCCGCGGCACCCAGTGCCCAAGGTAAAACCGCACCAACTAAAGAGTCTTTATATAGTAAAGGCTCAATTTCTGCTAAAGGTTGATATTGGATCACGTCAGCAATGGCGCCATTTGCATCTGTAAATTTAGCCCAGAATAAACTACCGTCGTCACTTTCAAAAACCAAACTATTGTCTGATTTATCACCTGCAAAATAATTTTCAATAACAATGGTTTCACCGCTTTTTAGCGTGATCACCGCATTATTGCCGTCTCGAGTAATTGAGGCTACATCCTCTTTAGGAACCTTCACTACAACAACTGAGTTTTGTGTAAGTCCAACACGGTTCGAATCTACTTGTTCTAGAACCTGATGGCTTTCCTTCGAAATAACAGAAATTTGCGTCATAGCGTGACCCTCAATATGTATTATGTTTGTTTCTGTTTTAGATTCGTTTTGCAATGTGTTGTTTTTTTAACTTTTTTATTAAAATACAACCCATTAGAAACTCTATTTTTAATAATGTGTTTTATATCACATTTTGCTTTTTTTTTGCACAATTGCTTGAAATATATTGTTTAATTACCATGGCTATACTCCTAAAAAACGTAATATAACTATTAAATAACAACAACTTATTTTCTGTGATATTCATCACATTTTTTTGTAACTGAATTTCCTGCTTTTTAAGTAAAAATAAAAAGCCATATACCAACTTTCCGTCAAATGTTTATAAATTAATACTTTACAGAAATAATAAAAAAGCCAAATAAAGTTATACTTTATTTGGCTTTTCCAAATCTTATACAGCTTAAATGTATAAGATACGTATCAAAGTGAATATTGAACTACTAATCAGAAATTATCCGGATTCTCCAGTCGTTTTACTTCATGGACACGCTCAGGGTTATGCACTGCAGCTACACCATCTTCTGCCTTTTCATCAATCAATGCTTCTGGCTTATATACGGTAATCGTTTCATTGCCTAGAGCATCCTCACCCACGACATATTGAAAGCCTTGACGGTTCATTTTATGGCACATGCGTTGATACCAGCCCTTAAAACCTTGAGTCTCCTCTTGTGAATTATGATAAAAGGCATTCATAACCGCAGGTAGCCCTAAACCACAAACCAAACCAGATAACAGTACAACAATAAAGGTATAACCAATTAAGATACTACTATATTCGCTTAGCTGTGGTACGTTCGCGACGGCCAAAATTAAGGCCAGCGAGATACCACCACGCACCCCACCCCAAGACAGGATGGCCAAACTACCGTTGTAGCTCTTTTTGCGAAAGCTTGGGAAAAATGCAAATGAAAGATAATTGGCTGCAAAGCGTGAAGCATGCAAAATTAAGAAGGCAATGATCCCGCCCAAAATTAAGCTAATACTGAGATCCAAAATAAAGAGCTCTAAACCAATTAAGGTAAATAAGAAGGAGTTAATAATCCCTTCGACGGTATGCCAAAAATGATTCACTTCACGGATTTCACGTGCTTCTAAAATTTCTTTCCAACGGTTACCCACAATCAAGCCACCAATCACACAGGCAATTGGCGCAGATGCATGGGCAAATAATGCAACTAAGTATGAGCCACAAGCCAATAATGCTGTGGTTAGAATTAGAGATTCCATCTCATGCTTACCACGCAAAATGCGTAAAATAGCCTGACCAAAAGCCCAACCGATAATTACTGCCACCACAATTTCGTAGAGCAAGGTTTTTAAAACGCCATACAAGGTGACATGCGCACCCTGTAGTACATTTAATAACGTCATAAATAAGGCAATACACATAGCATCATTAAACAATGACTCACCTTCGAGCTTCACAATTAAGTGATGCGGTGCTCGAACCGAACTCAATACGCCTTTAATCCCAATAGGATCCGTTGCCCCTAAAGCTGCACCCAGTAACAACAGCACCATCAGATCTACATGCTGTCCAATTAAAAATTGGTAACCGTACAGCACCACACCAAAGAACGTGGCACATAAAACCAAAGCAATACTGGCCAAAATACTGATCGGTTTCCAATGACTACGTAAATCGGAGACCTTAAATTTCAGTGCAGATGAGGTCAAAATGAAACAGATCACACCATTGATTAAAAAGTCATAAAAATCAATGTGCCGTACTGCTTCTTCAATATTATGAATATTAATGACAACAAATTGGTTACCATTTAATAAACTGGCTCCCCACTGCAAAATAAAGACAAATATTGCAGAAACAATTGGTACACCAATGGCTTGAGGGAAACCTAGAATTCGCTTATTAAATATTGTGGTTGCAATAGAAAGTGCAAAGATTACAGTAAAAACCTGTAAGAAAAAATAATTTCCCATACTTGATCCAATTGTTTGAGCTACTGTGCAATTTAGGGAATTCAAAACATATATTTAAATAAAAAATACTAAAAGCATATTCATTTAAATTATAAATATTGTACCCAATTTCCCACGTAAATTCTGTTTATTTAACTATTTCATACATAGTGTTTAAAACTTAGTCCACTATTGCGCTAATACTGATCACTAACCACTTTGAATGAAATTTATTTTTTGTAGCACGATCTCAATACATATTTTTTTAAACACTTCATTCGTGCACTCTTAGCTCTCTTAGTGCTTTTTCTAAAATTTAAGGGATCGAAAATACACACTAAGCCCAACCAGTTCTTAGTACGGATGAACTTTTTGGTGGTTTTAACTACTCATCTGCTCAATTTTAGGATTCAACTTGCTCTTTTCAAAAAATATTCAAGACGAAGACCATCAATAGACTCAAGCATCCATCACTGTCTTTTATCCGCTGTACACTAAAGTGTATAAAAAAGAGGATCTAAATCCTCTTTTTTAATGTCGTAGACTTTAAATAGATTGATTGAAGGTATCACAACTTTCAATTCGACCTGACTTTAAACCAATATCGAACCATTTCATACGCTGTTGACTGGTACCATGTGTAAAACTGTCTGGTACCACTTGGCCAGTTGCGCTTTTCTGCAAGTAATCATCACCAATTTTATGCGCAGCATCCATGGCTTCTTCAACATCACCCGCTTCTAAAAACTGTGTACGTGCATTGTTGTGATTAGCCCAAATACCAGCAAAACAATCAGCTTGTAATTCTTGACGAACAGACAGCTGATTGCCTTGCACTTTTGTAGCCTTGGCACGTGCTTGTTGAACCTGCTGAGAAATTCCTAAAAGTGTTTGTATATGATGGCCCACTTCATGCGCAACCACGTAAGCCTGTGCAAAATCCCCAGCCTGATCATCACGACTCAGTTCCGTTTTATTTTGCTCACCCGAAATGCCCATTTGGGTACGCATATCTTTAAAGAATGCGGTATCTATATAAACTTTTTGATCTGCTGGACAATAAAAAGGCCCCATGGCAGCTTGCGCTGTACCACAGCCTGAATTAACCACGCCATTAAACATCACCAATTTGGGTGGCGTGTATTGTGCATTTAGTTGCTGTTTAAATATCTCATTCCATGTGTCTTCAGTATCAGCAAGTACAGTCCCTACAAATTGCATGGCTTCTTGCTGATCTGGTGTTGGATTATCCAAGCCTTTGGTTTCTGCAGACGAGGCTTGCTGTGTAACTTGTTTGGTTGCTTGATAAGCCTGTTGAGGATCGACCCCAAAAAACTTCCACGCAACAAATGCCACCACCAAACCCAGAATACTAATCCCACCCGCTTTTGCACCACCACCACCGCGACGATCTTCTACATTTGCACTGACACGGCGACCTTTCCAACGCATATCAATCTCCCTATTCAGTCGTTTTGGCTATGTTAAGCGTTTTATCTCATTCGGGTCTAGACGCTTTTATGTCGAACTTTGCCAATCAGATGAACAACGAACAATACCAATAATCCTGCAATAAAACCTGTCACCAAGTTGATCGCCATTGGCGTTATAGCGCCAATAATACTCGACATGCTCGGTAACTCCTGCGCAAATTGAACCGCATCATCTGTAAAGTGATGCATCCACGGCACAGCATGATTAATAATCCCGCCACCCACCAAAAACATCGCAATAGTGCCTACAATCGTTAGAGTCTTCATTAACTTTGGAGCAAAAGCCAACAAGCCACGACCAATGCTTTGCTGAACTGCAGAACTTTTAGTGGTTAGGTAAAGCCCTAAATCATCAATTTTAACAATCATAGCTACAAACCCATAAACACCTACCGTCATAACAACAGCAATCACACTCAGTACACTTAGCTTGGTCAAAAACGTTGCTGTAGCAACTGTGCCCAAAGAAATCACCACAATTTCAGCAGATAAAATAAAGTCGGTTCGAATCGCGCCTTTTACTTTTTCTTTTTCAAAAGTCGCTAAATCTATTTCTGTAGCTTCGAGTTCTTGCTGGGCAGCTTCGGTGGTTTTGGCTTTTTTATGAAATAAGCTATGAATAACTTTTTCTACGCCTTCATAGCACAGAAATAAACCACCAATCATGAGTAAAGGATTAATCAACCACGGCGCAACTACACTAATTAACAGTGCTAAGGGCACCAAGATGAGTTTATTTACAAACGAACCTTTGGCAACGCCCCACACCACAGGTAATTCTCGATCTGAACGCACACCACTGACTTGCTGGGCGTTTAAGGCTAAGTCATCTCCCAATACGCCAGCCGTTTTTTTGGCGGCCATTTTACTCATAACAGCAACATCATCTAAAACCGTAGCAATATCATCGAGCAACATTAACAAACTACTGGCCATTTTTATTTTTCCTCATTTTTTGCATGAGTTTAATCGCTTTCATTACAAAATAATGTATCTGCATGATGGTTTTTTAGATATTTTTTTGCAGATTTATAATGTGACTGACATATTGAAAAATTATCCCGTACAATGTTGCCATTCGTTAAAAATGTACAGCAGCGCTGGCTGCAGAGATGGAATAGATAATGAGCAATCAAGATAATCGTCCAGTGATTTTGACTGGCGACCGCCCAACAGGACAACTTCACCTCGGTCACTTTGTAGGTTCTTTACGTTCACGTGTAGGCTTACAAGATTCACATCACCAACATCTTTTATTGGCTGATGCTCAAGCGCTGACTGACAATGCCGATAATTTCGAAAAAGTACGCCGTAACATTATTGAAGTTGCTACTGATTATTTAGCGGTGGGTATTGACCCAACAAAAACAACAATTTGTGTTCAATCATGCTTACCCGCATTAAATGAACTTACCATGCTGTACTTGAACTTCGTGACTGTTTCACGTTTAGAACGCAACCCAACGATTAAATCTGAAATTCAAATGCGTGGTTTCGAGCGTGATATTCCTGCGGGCTTCTTATGCTATCCAGTTGCTCAAGCAGCAGACATTACAGCATTTAAAGCAAGCATTGTCCCTGTAGGTGAAGACCAAATTCCAATGATCGAACAAACAAATGAAATTGTTCGTCGTTTGAACCGTCAAATTGGTCATGATTTACTACCAGAATGTAAAGCGCTCCTATCGAATGTTGGTCGCTTACCTGGCTTTGACGGTAAAGCTAAAATGTCTAAATCTTTGGGCAACACCATTGTGCTTGATGCTTCGGATAAAGATATTAAAAAAGCAGTGAATGCGATGTATACAGATCCGAACCATCTTCGGATTGAAGACCCAGGTCAAGTTGAAGGCAATGTCGTCTTTACCTATTTAGATGCCTTTGATCCAAACAAAGAAGAAGTTGAAGAACTGAAAGAACATTACCGTCGTGGTGGTTTAGGTGATGGTACAGTGAAGAAACGCCTTGAAGGTGTCCTCAAAGAATTAATCACACCAATCCGTGAACGCCGTATTGAACTTGCTAAAGATCCAGATTACATCATGGATATTTTGAAGCATGGCACAGATAAATGTCGCGATATCACTCAACAAACGCTAGATGAAGTTAAATCAGGTCTGGGTGTATTCCATTTCTAATAGCTTTCGTCATATATTAAAAGCCTTTCTATGATGAAGGGCTTTTTTTATACTGTTTATTTGATATCAGTCACACAAAGTACGCATTCTTAACGCTCAGTAACATCGCGTAACCCGAACACTCATGAATAATCCACACTTTCGTTTTATGATCTACTCATGTTTTAGGAAACCCTAAGTCATACATTTCTCCTTTACCGAGACTACGCGAGTAGTTTCGTTGTTATACGCAATGACAACCCCAATCATTGCGTATTTTTTTGTCTAAAAATCATATTGCTAGCCCAATATTTTTAACTTTAAGCCACATCAAAAAGCCCGCAACAATGCGGGCTTTGATTTGAATTTATGACTAAACAGATATTAATGTATTGGAAACTCGACTCCCAAAGACACACCAGCATCTGAACCGCGACGATCAGAATCGCTGAGCCAACCATTCAATTTGATAGGAATATCAGTACGTAACTGATGGATCCAAGTTAAATCAAGTGCTTTAACCTCATCCTTTTCAGGAAAAGCCGCGTTAATTAATGCACTTCTTTGATTTTCTGAAACTTTAGCAAAAATGACACGCCCATTCACTCGGTTAGCAGAGTTAATCGTCATGCTACCACCAGCAGAAATCATTTGACCATCACCACCCATGGCATGCCCAAGAGGGAAACCATGCTGATAGTAACCATCTTTATAAATACTATGATTATAACTAATACCGCGAGCATCACCGTTAGTACGGGTATCAGCCCACTCAGCATAGAGCTGATAAGGCATATCTTTCAAAGATGAAGAATAGTCAGCACCCGCTAGGTACATTTTTTTTGAAGGCATCAAACCAGCCTCATCTTCACCTACATATTGACCATATAGACTCACTGGTACATTGATCAGCATCTGTAAATTTAAACGACCATCAAAGCCAGCAATCTGATTTGATGGATTTTCTGTATCACCATACACATTATCGTTGCCAATCCATGCATCCCATAAAGAACTTGCACTTTGCGAACGACCTTCACCGCCCCATTGAATCATACGAGAGGCGCCTAATTCCAAATAAGGTAATGGCTGAGCAGTTAAACGTAGCCCAATCAATTTAGTATCTGGTATAGCCTTATAATCATCTAGCTGGCCTGCAAAGGCCTGATACTGCCAAGGACCTACCCAAGATAACCATTTACTATCAAATGCTTGTTGTGTTGCACGTTGCGCCGTAAAACCATAAACAGGTCGGCTTGCATCCCCTCGAATCAAACTTCCGTCATGACCTGGCCCCCAATAACTTGGAATCTGACCAGCAATCAACCATTGATTCCACAGCTTACCAGCTATATAAGAACCTTCTACATTCACAGTTTGATCATTCTCAATTTGACGATTTTTTTCAGCATTCACACGTAAGCGTGCATCCCAATTTTGACCACCGGCATTCAATTCTACAGCGGCCTGAAGTTGTGCTTTTTGATGATCACCAAAACTTTGAGGGATATTTTTTTGATCTGACTCAGCAAACACTTCTGCTTTTAACAACGTATTCTCTGTAGTGAGTTGATTTTGAATTGATTGAACAACTTTTTGTTGTACACCAGTCGTGATTTTTGCAGATGCTAAAGCACGCTGAACTTCATCACCACTTAAAGGCCAAGTCGACGTGCTGATTTGAATTACCCCTTGCTGATTAAGCCAATTCAAATCAGTACGCAATGATTCATCATTTAAAACCAAACCTTGTGCCCAAACTGGCGTCGCACAGACACTCAACAGCAAAAATGACAAACAGCGTTTTTTTACAATTTTCAACATTTTACTCTTATATTTTAAGCTTCACTTCATACTAATTCTTTATTATTCCAGTGAATATTATCGGTTTTTTAACAAAAAATAATAAGAAATTACCAAATAGCAAACCTAATACAACACAAAAATATCTAAATATTTATGCGATAAAATTTTGTTTTTAAATAATTTATTTTTAAATTTCATTAGAATAAGTTGATATTTTAATCACGCTATTAACATAAAAAACCCGCTTTAAAGCGGGTTTTTTGACTCTAAATTTTCTATGACTTATACATTTTTGTGACGCATGTGAGGGAACAAGATCACATCACGGATACTTGGTGCATTCGCAAATAACATCACTAAACGGTCAATACCAATACCTTGACCTGCAGTCGGAGGTAAACCGTACTCCAAAGCTTCAACGAAGTCTGCATCGTAATGCATTGCTTCATCATCGCCTGCATCTTTTTCAGCAACTTGTGCTTGGAAACGTTCTGCTTGGTCAATTGGGTCATTTAACTCTGAGAAACCATTAGCAAGTTCACGACCACCAATGAAGAATTCAAAACGATCTGTAATATGCGGGTTGTCATCGTTACGACGTGCCAATGGAGAAGTTTCCGCTGGGTATTCTGTAATGAAGGTTGGTTGACGAAGTTTAGTTTCAACCGTTTCTTCAAATACGATGGTTTGAAGTTTACCAAGACCAAAGCCTGGCTTCACTTGCTCTTTTAATTCTTCACGAACAAAGTTTGCAAGGAATTCACGATCTGCCACATTTTCAGCTGTGAATTGTGGATTGTGCTCAAGTATTGCATCAAACATTGAAATTTTCTTGAATGGACCTTTGAAGCTATACACTTCTTCGCCATAAGGCACATCTGTAGAACCTAAAATGTCGATGGCCAATTTCTCAAGCATTTTTTCAGTGAGTTCCATCAAGTCTTTATAATCTGCATAAGCTTGATAGAATTCGATCATGGTGAATTCTGGGTTATGACGTGTAGAAACACCTTCGTTACGGAAGTTACGGTTAATTTCGAATACACGCTCGAAGCCACCTACAACCAAACGTTTTAAGTAAAGCTCAGGTGCAATACGTAAGAACAATGGCATATCCAATGCATTATGATGTGTTTCGAAAGGACGTGCAGACGCACCACCTGGAATCACATGCATCATCGGTGTTTCAACTTCCATGAAACGTTCATTGGTTAAATAGGCACGAATACCTGAAACTACTTTTGCACGAATTTCAAAAGTTTTACGTGTTTCTTCGTTTACAATTAAATCTAAATAACGCTTACGATACTTCACCTCTGTATCAGTTAAACCGTGAAACTTATCTGGAAGTGGACGTAATGATTTTGTTAATAATTCGAAGTGTTCGATATGTACATATAAATCGCCTTTACCAGAACGACCTACATAACCTTTAATTGCGATGATATCGCCAAGGTCTAAACCTTTAATTGTTTCCAATACTTCAGGTGCAAGCTCTTTACGTGCAACATATAATTGGATACGACCCGTCATATCTTGAATTACAATGAATGAACCACGGTTCAACATTACACGACCCGCTACAGATACATACACCTTTTCACCAGCTTCGATATCTTCTTTAGATACGTTTGCAAATTGGTCTTGTAAGTCTTGTGCGTAGTGCTCACGTTTAAACGTATTTGGCCAAGGACTTGTACCCTTTTCCTTTGCGTGTTCTTCAATTTGCTTTAACTTGGCATGACGCTGTGCAATTAAATCGTTTTCGGAAATGTGTTGTTCAGAAGTCGATTGAGCGTTATTTTGCGTCATCTCTGCCTCGAATATGATCAAATAAATAAGAAGGTGCATAGCATAGCAGAAATAGAGAAAAATTCGAAGAATCTCTGCGAATTTCAATAAGCATTCACCGAACCAAGTAATTGTTAACGCACATAGTCATATTTTGAGTTCATGACACACTCTTTCAAATATTGGTTTGAGCATACTTAAAGCTATGATCATTCCCACTCACATCAATATTCACATACACTTATTGAAGCTGATAAATACATCAACCCTGTAAAGAAATAAATGTGCAACGATATGGTTAAAAATAACTTCTTCAATCAGTATTTAGCCTAACTAAAATATACATAAGCCCGCCCTATGCGTGCCTTATCCCTTAGTAGATTAGACCAATAGCTAAATTATCTTTTTATTATTAGGCCCTACAATAACTGAATCGTATTGATTGAAAATTACATTATTTTCAATTGCCAGATATTTTAAAAAAATTCAGTGCGAACAAAAACAATGACTTCTTGTGTATCTAAAATTCTGTTTTTGCATGGACTAGATTCTTCCAAAGAATCGACCAAATTCCATGCGATTGATGCCGAACAAAAGTACTGCATCAATATCGACTACCGAAACCTCAATTTTCGGACAGTGGCTGACTTTTATCACGATATTATTCAAAAGATTCAACCTGAGATTATTGTGGGTCATAGTTTAGGTGGCTATTGGGCCTTAAAAATGTCACATGCCCATCACATTCCCTGTGTAATTGCCAATCCAAGTCTTAAGCCAAATTTTCGTGATGACTACCCTGCAATTAGCGATTACGATTTAGATCATGATATTCCTCAACTCGCCTATTTAGAGTTAGGCGATGAAATACTCGATATGTACGAAGTTAAACACCAATTAGAAGATTATATGCAAGTGGAAACACATTCAGGTGGACACCACCGTTTAGCGCATCCCGAATGCATTAACGTGTTAATTCAACAAATTGAAAACTCTTACCACCAAGAATAAACTTTTAGAGTCAATTGATATAAAAAATATCTGCTCGCCATACACAAATCTTATTGCTCAACAATCTTCGGCTTACACTTAAAATCTTAGCGCTAGGCATAAAAAAAGCCTTGCATGAGCAAGGCTTTCATCAATGGATTCAAATCACCCGTCATTAAGCGGCGTTTGCTTCAGGCTTAGATTTATCATCTAATACTGTCCAAATATTCATACCTAAATCTTGGTGTAAGTCAGGAAGGTCTAAGAAAATACTCGCACCTAAAATTTCGTGATTACATTTTTCAGCTAGCTCTTTCACTGCTTTTAAGGTGCCACCAGTCGCCAATACATCATCCACAATAATGACTTTTTGTGCTTGAATTTCAGCAGACATTTCCAAACGATCCATACCGTATTCAAGACTATAACCAACACCCACCACTGGTGGTGGTAACTTGCCTGCTTTACGTACCAAAATAAGGCCCTTGCCTGTACGCTGTGCCAATAAACTAGCGAGTACAAATCCACGCGCTTCTACGGCAATAAAGCTGTCTACTGCGTCCAATTGTTCCGCAGGAATACTCGCAATTAAAGCATCCGTCAAAGGACCAACTTGAGTTAGGAACAACGGTGTTAAATCGAAGAAGCAAATACCAGGTTTTGGAAAATCTTGGACCGAACGAATGTGTGACCACAATGCAGTAGACGAGTTGCTCATAATAGGAGAAATTTAAAAAAGATAAGGAATGTGTGAATTTTAACGCTTATTCAATTAAATGAATAGTCAATATACAATTTACAGCGAGGGCAAACGCCTCAAAAAACAACTTAAACCATTGTTTTACAAACAAACATTTATTTTAAAAATATTCAGTATATATTCTTCTAATTCTAATCTAACGAATTGCAGTGTTCTTTCATACACGGCTTTAGTCTAAAAAAGGCATTTTTTTCAACTATCATTTCCTATAAGACTAAAAAATATTGACAGTGGTGTCATTTAAGCGATGCTTTAGCTTCATTTTTCAGTCTTCAAAATCTAATATTTTACGTTGTGACTGATGGGTTTAATGACAATTTCTGTCCTCGGCTGACATTCTGCTTTTAATTTCACTGTTTAAACTCTTATGCACTTTACTTTATGCTCAGAACTGCGTAAAAATTTAACCGAAGTTAATGCTGTTTAAAGTCAAATTATTAGAGTCTTGCAGTAGATTGAGTTTTTCTGACTGTTTATACATATAGTCAGTTTTTGGAGAATCAAATGAAAAAGTATCAATGCATCGTTTGTGGATGGATTTATGACGAAGCAGAAGGTTGGCCTCAAGACGGTATCGTCGCAGGTACAAAATGGGAAGACATTCCTGACGACTGGACTTGCCCTGATTGTGGCGTGTCAAAAGCCGACTTTGAAATGGTTGAAATCTGATACATCTTTAAAAAGACCATACACTTATGGTCTTTTTTTACGTCTTAATAAAATAGAATCTCTTTGGAGTCGAGTATGCACCCAATTGTCATTATTGGTTCAGGTATGGCTGGTTATGCTGCTGCACGTGAATTTCGCAAGCTAAATACAGAACAAGAACTGGTTATGATTTGTGCTGACGATGCAGCCAATTATGCAAAACCGACCCTATCCAATGCTTTTGCATTAAAAAAAGCCCCTGAGCAAATCGCACTTGGTGATGCCGAAAAAATGGCAACACAACTCAATATGCGCATTGTAAGTCATACTTGGGTTAAAAACATTGATGCAACAGCACAAGAAATTCAACTTGAAAATACCCAAGGTGAAGCTTCAACCCAAGCTTACTCTCAGTTGGTACTTGCCGTAGGTGCTCATTCTATCCGCTTAGCGATTGCAGGTGATGGTAGCGATGACATTCATACCGTCAACAGCTTAACCGAATACAAAAATTTCCGTGCATGCTTAGACCAACGTCAACATAAACGTGTGGTGATTTTAGGTGCTGGCTTAATTGGTTGTGAATTTGCCAACGATCTCCAAAATACAGGCCATGAAGTAACAGTTGTAGACTTAGCACCACTGCCTTTAGGTCGTTTGCTACCTGCGCATGTGGCTGAATCTTTTAAAGATAAGCTTTCATCTACAGGTATTCAATTTGTATTAGGTACAACAGTTGAAAAAGTTGCCAAAAATGCCGATGAAACTTATAGCGTTGCTTTAGCCAATGGTCAAAGCTTTACAGCAGATGCAGTACTATCTGCAATTGGTTTACAACCTAATCTTGCACTCACAGCAGAAGCGGGCATTCAAACCAGCCGTGGCATTGTGACCAATGGACATTTAGAAACCAATCAATCACACATTTATGCTTTAGGTGACTGCGCAGAAGTGAATGGATTGCTGCTGCCATACGTTATGCCAATCATGCAACAAGCGCGCGCATTAGCAAAAACCTTAAATGGTGAAACAACTGCAGTGCACTACCCTGCTATGCCCGTCGCAGTAAAAACACCAGCTGCACCGTTGACCGTTTTACCTGCACCATTAAATGTAGAGGTTCAGTGGGAAACTGAAGAGTTTGAAGATGGTATGCTGTCTAAAGCAATGGATAAAGAAGGCACACTGCGTGGTTTTGTACTCTTGGGTGCAACTGCGGCCAAGCAACGCCTAAGTCTGACCAAGTTAGTTCCTGACTTGATTCCTGCTTCAGTTTAAGGTTTAAATACATGAACGCTTCACGCATTGAAGCGTTCAGTTTTTCAGGAAAATAAAAATGAATAGTGCCCTGCAATACCAACCCTCGCCTTACACGCCATTTATGCATGAAACAAAAGTGGACTTGGGCAATGGCATTGAATTACATGTCGAGGTTGGAGGCAATCCTGAACACCCCACACTATTATTAATTATGGGTTTGGGCGCACAAATGTTGTATTGGCCCGATTTTTTCTGCAAATCGCTGATTGATCAAGGCTACCGTATTATTCGCTATGATAATCGTGATATTGGACTTTCCTCAAAAGTTCGTCATAAAGGTCCACGTTTAAATACACTCAAACTGATGGGGCGATTTGCACTGGGTTTAAACAACCAAGGCTCACCTTATAATTTATATGACATGGCCAATGATGCTGCCTTATTAATTGAACGCTTAGGCTTAGATAAAGTTCATGTTATTGGTGCATCTATGGGGGGCATGATTGCGCAAATTTTAGCGGCGCAACATCCAGATAAAGTACAAAAACTTGGCCTGATGTTTACCAGTAATAACCAGCCTTTATTACCACCACCCTTTCCAAAGCAACTATTTAGCTTAATTGGCAAGCCCGAATCTTCGGATGAAGAAGGCATTGTGAATCACAGTCTAAAAGTTTTTAAAATTATTGGCTCCCCTGGATTTGTGAATCATTTAGAAGCAATTCAGACCGCTCGTAAGTTATATCAACGAAGTTATTATCCTGCGGGTGTACTTCAACAGTTTTTAGCAATATTATGTACAGGCTCCTTGCTTAAACTAGATCAACAGATCGATCACAAGACGCTGGTGGTTCATGGCTCTAAAGATCGCTTGTTACCCCCTAGCCATGGTAAGGCAGTTGCTAAAGCAATTTCTGGCGCAAAATTTGAATTAATTGATGGAATGGGGCATGATATCCCACCGCATTTTATTCCATATCTTAGCGGGTTATTTGCTGATCACTTTAAATCATAAACACTAGGACACTATGGCTGCATTACCATCTCTAAGACAGCTATCATATCTTGTAACGCTGTCAGAAACGCTACATTTTACAGAGGCTGCGCGCCGTTCGTTCGTCACACAGTCTACCCTTTCTGGGGGTATCATGGAACTAGAGCGCCTACTTGGTGGTGTTCTGGTAGAACGTGACCGCCAAAATGTACGTTTAACGCCACTTGGTGAACAAGTTGTTGGTCGCGCGCGTGTTTTATTGGCTGATGCACAAGACTTAATGCGTTTAAGCCGTGAAATGAGCGAACCGCTT
This sequence comes from Acinetobacter chengduensis, assembly GCF_003664645.1. Lineage (GTDB taxonomy): Bacteria > Pseudomonadota > Gammaproteobacteria > Pseudomonadales > Moraxellaceae > Acinetobacter > Acinetobacter chengduensis. The sequence continues at coordinate 20,745 of NZ_RCHC01000010.1, forward strand.
ACTGGTGATCTGCACCTTGGGATTATTCCAACGATTGCACCTTTCATTCTTGCTCAATTGCTGGATGAAGTGCACAAGCAATTGCCTAAAATCCAATTGCACTTGCATGAAGCACAAAGTGAAAAAATTGTTGAACGCTTAGAACACGGCAACCTCGATATGGTTGTTCTTGCTCTACCTTTTGACACACGTAGCTTAAAAGTTGCCGAAATTGCGAAAGAAAATCTATATTTGGTTTACCATAAAGCAGATCAAAATGCTGCGCATGCGACCTCTTTAGATAACTTAGACCTTTCTCGCTTAATGCTTTTAGAAGAAGGCCACTGCCTACGTGATCATGCACTCAGTGCATGCCCAATTGGCGAACGTAAAAATGACCATCGCTTAAAAGCAAGCTCATTGCCAACTTTGGTTGAAATGGTCTCTGCAAATCTTGGTTTCACCTTGTTGCCAGAAATTGCGCTTCACACCAATATGATTAAAGCCAACCCAGATTTGGTTATCAAACCAATTGAAGCTGGCCCAAGCCGTACTTTGGCTTTAGTGACCCGTAAAAGTACACCACTACAAAGCGAGTTTGATGTGCTACTTCAAATTTTGCAAAAGATTACGAATAACTTACACTGAGTTTAGCTTTAAACTTTCGTTCAAGTTATTAAAGACCTGAGCCGTATAGCCCTTCCCCTGTCAACAGTAAAGGTGCTATACACTCAGGTTTTTTATATTCTTAGATTAGCATTTAAAGATACTAAATCAGTTTTGACTAAGTCCCACACTCGGCCATACAGATAAACATGAATGCAAAAGACATTCAATTTCGCTTATCGTGACATAGATTTTATTGCTTAAAATTTTGACCCAATCTTTATGACCAAGCTAATGAGTAGTTGAACGTCATAATCCAATTTTAGATCACGCTGATCCTTCGGTATTCAATATATGATTTATCCAATGAAGTACTCGGGATAGGAGCTGTATTTCATTTGCATAATAGTAGAAAAGAAAAAAGGGCAAACCAAAACGGTTGCCCTAAATAAGGTAAGACGTAAATGAAATCTCATTTACTTCCTTTAGAAATCTTCTCACTAGCCAGATCAGTTTGAAGATGTGTTTATCTTAAGTTCAGACGGCGTGATTGACTATCCCTATTTTTGGGTATTTTTGCAAAGAAATATTGTTTTATTGATAATTTTTTCTTCAAATATCATCAAGATGGCCTATTTTTAGTGACAAACATCACACTTTTCATTTTTAGAAATTATTCCAAACGTTAAATTTTCTCTCCATCATTTAACCCTCGGCATTCACTCCAACTTCAATTGGGTTAAAGCAAACATAGAAATTTAATATACCTCTATATATTAAATTAATGTATAACTTTTAGAGTCATAAAAATCTAAATACCGATATTATTTTATAATGAAAATTAACATAAAAATAACCGTAATAGATATTATTCACATAAAGAAAAAGATTTTAAAACAATATTAACATAACTTTAAAAATTAAAAATACCAATTATTCAACAAGTACTTAAATATAACTCACCTTAAAAATCACCATTTCTAGGTATATGCGAAGCATTATTTTTAGGGCACAGTAGGTCAATATAAAAATATTGAAATACAAATTTTAATTCACGAGTATTTTATTTAGAGCGATTTAATGGTTTCAATTCTAAGTTTACCGGTCCCTGTATTGATTATTCATCAATACTCGAATATACCGCATACGCACATACATGAAATACTGGTGAACTTCGGATATCCTGAAGATGTTATTTTGCACACTTCAGATTTAAGTCAGGCGACTCAGTTCATTGAACAGCATTTACCTAACTTAATTTTATGTGCTGTCGAAGACTTTGATGATTTAGTTTTTTTACAATCTACACAAAAAATCCATCCTGAAGCGCATCTCATTAGCTTACATTCATCTCTTGAATGCGAAGATATTTTGATAGCACTCAAGTCAGGTGCACATACATATTTGCTCAATAGTAGCGAAGCTGAACAACTTGCTGAGCATATTCGTATTATTTTACGTGGAGGCGCAATTTTACATCCTCAACTGGCAAATTATCTGTTAAATGCCCATTTAACATCGCCTGCTCAAATCGCGCATACACACTCAACAGCTCTTGCTGTTTCCCCCATTCCATATTCACCTATTGAAATTCAAATTTTGCAACAGTTTGCGCATGCACAGACGCTTGAACAAACTGCAATGCTCCTCCAACTTTCAACAGTACAAGTGAGTAATTTGGTTAAACAAATCTTGCGTAAGGTTGCTTTACATGATTAATAAAATCCAATACTAGCCTTTGTTTGGATCTCAATGGCTTTTAGTGTTCAAATTTAAATACACTGCATAAAAAAGCCTGATGCAAAGCATCAGGCTGATCTATTCAAACCACTTAACAATGATTTAATCGCATTTACTTAATCGCGTTTAAAAGCTCACGCTGTGCATTGTGCAAGGTTTCCGTTTCATTGGCCTGTACACGCACCCACTCACCATTGCCTTGCAATAACCATGCTTGTTGGTTCTCTTTTAAATAGTTCAACAAACCTTGCTGATAGATTCGTTTTTTCAAGGCTGGATCTTCAATTGGGAAACAAGCTTCCACGCGATTGAATAAGTTACGATCCATCCAATCTGCACTCGATGCGTAAATACGCGCATCGCCATTGTTGCTAAAATAGTAAACCCGCGTATGTTCTAAAAAGCGTCCTACAATCGAACGTACACGAATATTTTCCGACAAGCCCGGCAAGCCTGGACGTAAGCAACAGATCGAACGAATAATCAAATCAATTTGCACACCAGCTTGAGACGCTTCATATAACTTATTGATTAACTGTACTTCAGTCAGCGCATTCACTTTGACAATAATTTGGGCAGGTTTACCTGCTTTTGCATTGGCAATTTCATCATCAATAAAATTAACCAATTGAGCATGTAAGGTAAATGGCGCATGTAATAGCTTTTTCAGCTTCGCCATTTTGCCCATACCGGTCAGTTCTTGGAAAATACGATGAACATCTTCACAGAGCTCTTTATCGGTAGTAAGTAAGCCATAATCGGTATAAATACGTGCATTTCCTGCATGGTAGTTACCCGTACCCAAATGTACATAACGCACTAGTTTATTATTTTCGCGGCGTACCACTAAAATCATTTTGGCATGCGTTTTATAGCCCACGATGCCATACACCACGACAGCGCCAGCTTCTTGCAATACATTAGCAACAGCAATATTCGACTCTTCATCAAAACGTGCACGTAGCTCAATCACCGCTGTGACTTCTTTACCATTACGTGCCGCTTCAGCCAGCACTTGTACAATTTCCGAGTCTGCGCCACTGCGATATAGCGTCTGTTTGATTGCCAGTACTTGCGGATCACGCGCAGCTTCACGGAGCAAATTAATGACAGGTGCAAAAGATTCAAATGGATGATGGAGCAGAATATCTTGCTTTTGCATCGCACTGAAAATATTTTCAGATTTTTTCAGCACCTTTGGAATAATAGGTGTATGTGACTCATAGCGTAAATGCGGACGTTTAAAGTTCGATAGCAAACGTGCTAAGTTGACTGGACCATCCACTTTGTACAGCTGTTCGTTATCTAAATCAAATTCGTCTAACAAATAGTTATAAATATGTTCTGGGCAGTTTTCAGTCACTTCTAAGCGAACAGCACGACCAAAACGACGCGAAGAAAGCTCGCCTTTTAAAGCTTTTGCTAAATCTTCGACATCTTCATTTAAAGCTAAGTCCGCATTTCGTGTCACACGGAATTGATAACAACCTGTTGCCGTCATCCCTGGGAATAAATCAGATACATGCTCATGAATAATTGCAGATAACATCACATGATGTTCTTTACCACCTGTCAATTCATCAGGTAAACGAACTACGCGTGGCAATGAACGTGGCGCTGGCACAACAGCTAAATCAATTTGACGGCCAAAGGCATCTTTGCCTTCCAAGGTCACAATAAAGTTTAAGCTTTTGTTGACTAAGCGTGGAAACGGATGCGCAGGGTCAAGGCTAATTGGCGTAAGGACTGGTGCAACTTGCTCTTGGAAATACTTTTTCACCCATGCAGATTGTGCAGGTGTCAGCTCACCACGGCGCAAGAAGCAAATATCTTCTTCACGTAGTTTAGGCAAAATTTCTTCATTTAAAATACGGTATTGGCGTTCAATAGCAGCATGTGCAGTCACAGAAATTTGATCGAGCACTTGTTTGGGTGTCAATCCATCCGGCGTATGGCTCTCGTTGCCTAGGTCTAATTGTTCCATCATGCCTGCAACACGGATTTCAAAAAACTCATCCAAATTGCGTGAAAAGATCAACAAAAAGTTCATTCGTTCCAATAAAGGATGCAATGGATCGACGGCTTGTTCCAAGACGCGCAAATGAAAATCTAGAATTGACAGCTCACGGTTAATGTAGCGATCGTTATAAGTATATTCAGGTTTTACAAGTCCTGTATCCGCTGCCGTATTCATATCTGCCCTACTCAAATGCTTAATTCACTGGCTGTAATTTAGTATGCTTCAAATTTGTGACAATTTCATAAAAAAAGCCGATTTTACTCAGCTTTTTTTTCATTTTTTAATCCATTAAGGAATATGACTATAACGCATATATTTCAAAATCAGCCCTTTGCGATATTTCAATTTACGGTCATCGCGGTGATCTTGATAATATTTAGGATTGGGCAAGATGGCCGCTAAAAATGCTGCTTGTTCGCGACTTAAACTCCGTGAGCTTTTACCAAAGTAATGCTGCGTGGCCGCTTCTACCCCATAAATATGATCCCCAAACTCAACCGAGTTTAAGTACACTTCTAAAATACGCTCTTTTGACCACATGCGTTCCATCATCCATGTTGCGACAGCTTCTTGGCCTTTACGAATAAAAGAGCGTTTATTATATAAAAATAGATTTTTCGCCAATTGCTGTGAAATGGTTGAACCACCAGCAACGACCTTTCCTTTGTCCTTATTGCGTTCCATGGCAAATTGCATGCCCGCCCAATCAAAACCATTATGCTGTAAAAATTTACCATCTTCTGCCGCTACAACTGCGTGTTTCATATAATCACTGATCTGATCATAGTCACGCCATTCGTGCTGAATAGGTTTAGATGTGCTAGACCAATAATCCAAACGCATCATCATGGTAGTGTCAACTGGATTGGTACGCCACCAAACTAAACTTGAGAAAATCCAAAGCTGAATGAGGAGCACCACACTGACTAGAATTAACAAAGATCGGACAATAAAGGCTTTCATGTCAGTTTGTTGCTCCTGAATCTCACTATTTTCGTGTTAAGCTTATTTTTAAACGAATAATCACAGCAAAAGAATAGCATGCCTGAATACGCGCCTCCTAAAATCCATCGCAACAAAACCGACCTGCAATTATGGTGGTTTACTGCTCTGCTGATTGCCATCAATGTCTGTTTATTTGCTTGGCAAGTTTTACATGGCATGAACATTACGAGCCCAAGTACAGCGGACGCTATTCGTTGGGGTGCTGATTATGCACCTTTAAGTTATTTAGAGGAACCCATCCGCTTATTTACCAGCATGTTTTTTCATTTTGGCCTGATTCACCTCGCCCTCAATATGTGGGCTTTATATATCTTCGGCAATATTGCAGAACAAATGTTAGGGCGCGCTTATTATATTGGCTTGTATCTATTGGCTGGTTTAAGTGGCTCTTTGCTCAGTGGCTATGTCACAATCCGTGACTCTTATGAACTTTTACAAATAGGCACGGCCAACGCAAGCTTAATGCCAAGTGTCGGTGCTGGTGCATCAGGTGCAGTCATGGGCTTAGGTGCTACTCTGACTGTAATTTCACTATTTCCAAACTTGCCTCATCAGCGTTTTTTATTGGATAAAAAAACCTTGCTCATGGTGATGGGCATTAACTTAGCCATGGGTTTTAGCATTAGTGGGATTAATAATGCAGCGCATATTGGTGGCATGTTGATGGGTGGCTTTTTAGCGCTAGCATGGTATTGGGGTGAAAAAATCCAACGCCCTCGCCTAATTCAATGGATTGCACTGATTGCAGGAGCCATCATTTGTTGGGCGGTTTATCAGTACTGCCTGATCAAAGTGGCGGCAATTGCGCCGTTTTGGCATGAGCTGGTGCAATGGATGACGCAATCTTTACAACAGCCACAGGCTTAAAACCCTATCTCTGTCAAAAGCATATTTTCAAAAATGAAGCCCAAGTGATCACTCACTTGGGCTTCATTTTGATGAGCTTAAACTCAACTACTTAGCACTGCTATTAATTCAACTCTCTTAAGCTTTTTAAAGGTGGGATGTCACTTAAATAGCTCAATCGATAGCGTCCAATCAGCATACATAATAACGTCATACACAGCGGTAAAATCCACCAAATTTCCCAATGAGCTTGTACTACCAGCTCCATTTTATAACTGGCAATCGCACTAATAACTTCGGCAAAAAAGCATGAAACCACACCCGCAATAAAGCCCATAAAGCCTATTTCTAAGCTCAGCATGCGTTTCAGTTTTTGTTTAGAGCTACCAAATGAACGTAACAATGCCACTTCACGCTTACGTTCATCCATCAATAAATTTAAGCAGGCAATCAGAACCAATATGCCTGACAGTGCAACGAGCATGGCCAAGATACTTATAATTTGAACCAACAAACCGACAATGCGCTTTACTTCATCGAGTACCAAACTGACATCGATAAATACTGTATTGGAGAACTGCTGAATTATGTCAATCAATAGATGCTTTTGTTCGGGTGGCACATAAAAGCTCGCCAAATAACTTCCCGCATTTTCATCCATCGTTTTTGGCGAAAAAATAAAAAAGAAGTTCGGACTAAAACTCTCCCATTCCACGCTTCGCAAGTTAATCACTGTCGCCTGTAAAACACCTTCAGGTAAGCTAAAAGTGAGTCGATCACCAATTTGAATGCCAAGCTCAGTCGCCGTTTTTGCTTCCACAGACACTTGATGAGATTGGCTAAATTGCGTCGCACCACTCACAATAATGTTATCACTTGGAAATGTCTTGGCTTGAGTCAAATTCAGCTCACGGCGCAATGAATTATTGTGTTGTACCAATTGAGTCGCAAAAGGTTGATCATTTTTAGCCACCAAGCGCCCGCGCACATTTGGGTATAGTGGTGTGCCCTTCCAGCCATGTTGGTCCAGCTGTTGCTGAAATGCATCTTTCTCAAACGGAGGTAAACCATATACAAATTGGTTAGGCGTACCTTCTGGCAATTGCTGTTGCCAGCGCTCAAGTAAATCTGTTCGCAATACCGCCAGTACCGTAATTAAACTCAGCCCCAGCGCCAAGGCGGTAATTTGGAATGCGGTCTGATACGGCGTTCGGACGTATGCGGACACCCCATTTTTGAGCTGTCGAATCAGTTTGAGTAATAGCCAAATCAAGCTATATAGCACAGCGCATAGCCCTAAAATCGCGCCCATCACCCATGCGCTAAGTACAATATTTTCAGTCAAAATTACACTAAAAATCATTAAACTCAGTACGCCAGAGATAAGCACCCAAAGCATTGACTGCACGGACTTTTCTTGCTGGCGAATCACGCGTATAGGTGGTGTATTAAGCAATTGCCAAAGTTGAGGTAACACAAAACCCAACAATACTGTGGCGCTGGTGACTAAGGCAATTGGCAATGGCCCCGAAAGCATAGCAAAGGCAGAGAAAGGAACACTTAATTGTGGTATCAACTGCATCATCAGTTGCAATAAGCCATAGCCCAGCGCGACACCAACACTAGTACCAAAGCACATGGCCAGAGCAAAAACGACCAACAACAATAATAGGTAGGTTTTAAAAATCTGAAGCTTTGAAGCCCCCATACAACGCAACAAAGCAATATGATCTTGATTTTGCAATATATAACGCTGGCTACTTAGGGCAATTGCAATACCACATAGCAAAATAGTTAAAATATTGGCCAGTTGTAAAAATGTATCTAAATTTGCAATGGACTTCATTAAGCGTGTATTGCCTTCACTGGCATTTCTTAAGCGAAGTCCGGCTTGCTGTTCATCTTCAGCTTGTGCGACTTGTGCAGATTGAGGCTTTTGCTGATTTTTAAATTGTTTAAAGTCCTGTTCATATTGCTGTATGGCCTTAGACTCACCAGCCAATAACACCCGATAATCAATACGACTGCCCGTTTGAATGGCATTAGTTTTAGCGATATCTTGCTGTGCAATCATCACCGTTGGTGAAAAACCACTAAAGCCTAATTCCTGATTCGAATCATGCACAATTTTGCCCGTGACTCGAAATTCACCATCTGCAATATCAACACGATCCCCCACCCGAACCTTAAGCAAGTCCATGGCACGTTGACTTAACCAAACTTCACCCGACTGCAATTTCTGAACCTTAGGCTCAATCCTAAGTTCACCACGCAGTGGAAAGTTCGCTTGTATGGCTTTGACATTCACCATCACAAACTGCTCATCTGTATGAGCCATTGAACTAAAAACTGTTACTTCAGACTGCTTTAAGCCCAACTGCTTTGCTTGCTCCCGCCAGTTGGGGGGTATTGGCTGAGTATCATTCAGCACCAAATCACCTGCCAGCATTTCAGCAGCTTGCAAAGCCACCGCATGTTGTATTTGCTCATTGCTAAACTTAAGTGCCGTCGTAGCACTAATGGCCAAAGTTAAGGCAATAATGAGTAAATACACCCCAGTGGTTTGAAAGCTCTGTCTCAATAAAGGACTAAATAATGCATTCATCTTTAGTCCCCTTGCGAGTGCTCAATCAACAAGCCATCATGTAACTCAAAATGACGCTGGCACTGTTTTGCTAACTGCTGATCATGAGTGACCAATACCAATGTCGTTCCAAATTCACGATTTAGGCTAAATAGCAATTGCTCAATTTCTTTGGCAGTTGCCCCATCCAAATTTCCCGTTGGTTCATCTGCAAAGATAATTTTGGGCTGACGAATCAGTGCTCGAGCAATGGCAACGCGTTGTTGTTCCCCACCAGATAAAACCTTCGGTGTTTGAGAAACTTGGCGTGCCAATCCCAGACGTTCTAACAAAGCGAGAGCTTTTTTCTCGGCTGTTGCATAGTGAAATTTGGCATCTAAACGCAAAGGCAACATTACATTTTCTAAGGCTGTTAAATGTGGCAAAAGCTGAAAAGACTGAAAAACAAAACCAACATTCTTGAGGCGAATCATGGCGCGTTGTTCTTCATTGAGTGTTTCTATCGCTTCACCACAAACCTGCAAATGACCAGAGCTGGCCTGATCTAATGTAGCTAAAATTCCCAACAACGTCGACTTACCAGAACCAGAACGTCCTGTAATGGCAACCTGCTCACCTGCATAAATGTCTAAATTCAAATTTTCAAAAATACATAATTCTTTATCGGCAAGTTTTATCTTTTGTGTCAGTTGCTGGGCAGAAATAATTACCTGTGGCATGATGGATTTATCAGTCGAAGATTGGCTCATAATTTTCCTAATATGCGGACTTATATGCTAAAACGTGTACAAAAATGTAAAGTTAAAATTAGCTGTGTACCATGCGTACTATTGCTCAGTTTAAGTATGCTTCCTGTGTACGTACAGGCCAAAACCATTATGATTGTGGGTGATAGTTTAAGTGCAGGCTACGGCATAACCACACAGCAAGGTTGGGTAAATTTGCTACAAAAACGCTTAGACCAACAGTATCCGAAACAACACAAAGTGGTCAATGCAAGTGTGAGTGGTGAAACCACCAGCGGTGCTTTAGCACGTTTGCCAAAACTATTGCAAACCCACCGCCCAGACCTCGTGGTGATTGAATTAGGGGGCAATGATGGGCTGCGTGGGCAACCACCAAAAATGATTGAAAAAAATTTAGCGCAATTGGTTCAAAAGAGTCAGCAAGCCAAAGCCAAAGTGGTGTTATTTGGTATGAAAATTCCGCCTAACTACGGGACAGCCTATAGCAAAGCCTTTGAAAACAACTATAAAACTGTGAGCCAACAATACAAAATTCCACTATTGCCTTTCTTTTTAGAAGGCGTTGCGGGCAATAAAAACTTGATCCAAAGCGACCAAATTCATCCGAATGCCAAAGCACAGCCGATTCTACTGAATAACGCCTATCCTTCTATTCAGCGTCATTTATAAAAAAGCATTAGGCATAAAAAAAGGCGCTTATAAAAGCGCCTTTTTTTATGCAGAAACAATCAACGGTTAAAAGTCATAGAAACTTACTTTGCCTGTTTCAAGTGAATATTCTGCACCCACTACTTTTAATTTGCCCTGAGCAATTAAGCTTTCTAATACCGCAGAGCCATGACGTAATTGATTCACTGAAGCAAATACGTTTGAACGTACTGCATGCACAGACAATTTATCTAAATCATCTTTTAATTCAGTTTGTAGCAAAATTTCTACAGATGGGCGTACGCGGTTCACAATCGACATTAAGTTCGCTGAAGGTGGTGTGGCTGGATTCATTAATGCTTCAATCGTTGAGTGAATGGCGCCACAGTGCGTATGACCCAAGACAATCACTAATGGACACCCAAAGCTATCTGCTGCAAATTCCACACTGCCCACCTGAGATGGGGCAACAATATTCCCTGCAACACGAATAACAAACAAATCACCTAAACCTTGGTCAAAAACCATTTCGGCAGGTACACGTGAATCTGAACAGCCCAAAATAATTGCAAACGGCTCTTGGCTTTCTGCCATAGCTGCACGCTCTTGATGCGTCAAAAGCTTAAGGTGTTGTGTTTGACCACTGACAAAACGTTCATTACCCTTTTTTAAACGTTCTAAAGCTTCTTCTGCTGTTAGCATGTTCTTCTACCCTGATTTGAAGTTAATATATTTTATGCTTGCCTGTTTTGAATGTCACTTGCAAAAAGCAATAGTGCGTAATTTTTTTATAATATTTTGTTACATTTGTCACTTATTTAAATTTTGTATCTTTTCGAGCAAACAGACTGGCATTTAAATCATCTATGCAATCACTATACCAATTTAAACTCATCACTCCGTTCTGGGCTTAAATTTTTCAGATATTCTGAGAAATACCAAAATAAATCTAACTTTGCCCAATACAAGAATGCTTCACTTACCCATAAAATTCTTCTTTTATTTAAACAGATCACATTTTAGACTTGGTTTTTCACGCTACGTTCACAACAAAATCGTGACTTATAATGCATTTACATTAAAATGGAAGAATAAGTCATTTCAATTAAAGCATTCTTTTGCAAGCAATAAATTGATCTACGAATCACGATAATAATTTTTAGCCTATTTTTAAGGGGTAAATGTCAATGAAAGGATTGCATTTGTCTGCACAAAAGATCCTACAGCTTGCTGGCTTCTGTTTAGCATGTACCACAAGTGTATCTGGATTGAGCGCTCAAGTTCAGCAACCAACATCTACATTTTCCACGCCTTATATTTTACAAGACTATTTAAGCCAACAGCGCAAAGCGGCTGGATTGGTATCTAAAAGTATTCAAGTCGGCAATGTAAAATGGAGTTATAACGAAGGTGGCTCTAGAAGCTCTCCCTCTATTCTATTGATTCATGGTCTTGCGGGTAACCGCGATAACTGGAACCGTGTAGCGCATTATCTTACGCCTTATTATCATGTGATTATTCCAGACTTGCCTACCAATGGTGAAACGCAAGTTCCTTCCGATTTTGATATTTCTGTTCCCAATGTAACCGAGCAACTGCGTCAATTTGTCGTTAAAATTGATGTAGAAGATAAGCTAAATATTGCAGGTCATTCATTGGGTGGTTCAATTGCAACCTTATATGCTTCGCAGTTCCCCTTCGATACGCAAAGCCTATTTTTGGTCAATAGTGCTGGAATTTATAAAAAAGCCAATACCATTTATAGCAAAGACCCATATTTTCTTAAAAATTTGATTGTGAGCAAACCTGGTGATTTAGATGAAGTGAGTCACCAACTGATGCAACAACCACCTAGCATCCCTTTTAAACTGAAACAAGCTCAAGAAAAAGTCCTGATTGCCCAGTCGTATCAAACACAAAAAATGATTGAGCAAATTATTACACTTAATCGTATTTATACCCCAGACAGTTTTGCTCGATTGGCGCGTAATGTTGAGGCTCCCACTTTAATTTTATGGGGCAAGCAAGATAAGATTATTAATGTTGAAGCAGCAAATGAATTAAAATCTTTATTGAAACGCGCGGAAGCTCCTGTCATTCTTAATAACGTCGGTCACATGCCCATCATAGAAGCCGAACAAGAAGTGGCAAATCACTATTTACCATTTCTGGCCAAAAGCCAAAAATTCGTCAATCCCCTTACGGATAAACTCATTCCTTTAAATTAGGTACACCTAGACAGTATGCAAAAGCACCCTATGATTGAGCAGCTCATTGAAGCTCAACTTAATTTCTTAGATCACACTTTTAGCCAAAACATTACTGTCGATACTGAGTTTGTTCATTTTTACCAATGGTTTCGCAAGCAAGCTCTGCAGCAACTGTGGTCTTTTGAGCAAATTCATAGCCTCATTGAAAAGCAAATCCTACAGACGCCTGCGTCTAGTTTTTTGATTGAACAAATTGCAGAACATATTAAATTCGCATTGGTGCATCCGATTAATGACAGCACTCAAATTGCCGATATTGTGCCTGTACTAACAGTCGATAAAATTGCGCAATACATTGCAAGTAAAAGCGGACACCGCCAACGCCTAATCAAAACCATGGTCAATAATCCTGCTTTTTCAGCCATGATTAGCCAACTCATTCAGCACTCGATTCAAGATTATTTAGATAACTCTGTACTGGCAAAAAGCGTACCGGGTGTATCGCGCTTTATGAAAATGGGCAAATCTGTATTGGAAAATGTGACCGATACTAATTTAGATGATGCGGTAAGTAAGTATTTGCAAAAAAATATTTTAAAGCTCAGTCAAATGAGTGAAACCGTATTAAACCAACACTTTGATGATCATAAGCTATATCACTTCCAAGCCAATCTATGGCATAAAATCAAAGCAATGCCAGTGTCTGTGCTGAAAAATTATATTGAAGTGCAAGACCTGCCAGCAACTGTCGGCATGGGCGCTGAAATTTGGGATTTTATTCGTCAAAGTGAATATTTAAAGCAACAAGTCCATGATGGTGTCTATGCTTGGTATATTCGCAATGCTGAACGTCCTTTTGACTTATTACTACGTGATTTAAATATTGATGAGGCATTGATTCAAAATCAATTGAGCGCGTTGCTACAACCTGTTATACAGCAAATGATTGGCTCTGGCTGGTTACGTGAACGTTCGCGCCACTATTTAGAACACTTTTATTATCAAGATTCTACTTTAGATATTTTAAATATTACAAAATAAAGTTTGTAGCAAAAATATTGATGATCATGACGGCTCTATGAGCGATAAAAAAAGCCACAAAATGTGGCTTTTTTTATGAGCTATAGCTTAGAATTTAATGTTCATACCCACTGTATAACGTCGACCATCCAACACAATATCGTATTCGCTGTTGGTAATTTCTTTATTAGCGAGGTTATAAACCCCAGCCGTCAAGCTTAGCTTTTCACTTGCTTTATATACAGCACCTGCATCAAATGTACCGTAAGCTGGTGTACCTGTACTCATTGAAGTACGGCTTAAGTAATCACTGGTTTTACCACGGTAGTTATAATCCATCCATGTATTCCAACGATCTGAAATATCATAGTCGAGACCAACGTTAAGCATGTGTTTTGGCATTTTATTTAACGGCTGACCTGCAAACTCACCGCTTTTTTGCTCAGATTTTGTATAGGTATAGCTTGTGCTCGCGCTTAAATTGTCCATTAGGTCATAATCTAATGTAAATTCAACGCCTTTCATTTCAGCATCAGAAACGTTCATCATTTGGCTGACAAAACGGTAAGGTTTGCCGTTCGCTTCACATTTCCAGTCTTCTACAGGCGAGCTGTTTGTTGTTCCTTGTGTTTCACATAAACGGTCTTCAACAATTTTGTCTTTAAAGTCTGATTTAAATACCATTAAGCTCGTGCTTAAGCCCAATGCTGGATCTGAAAAGTTAAAGCCTAACTCATAGCTTGTACTTTTTTCTGGAGACAAGTTCGGGTTACCAATAATCACACCACTACCTTTACCCGTACGGCTACCAAAACCTTCCGAAATTTGGCTAATTGTTGGTTGCTTATAACCTGTACTCACACCACCTTTTAAAGTTAAAGCATCAGTCAAATGGTAAACACCATAAATACGTGGGGTAATTTCACCACCAAAGTATTGATCTTTATTGAATCGAGCACCTACAGTTAAAGCAAAAGCATCGGTAATGTTCCACTCATTTTCTGCATACAATGCAAATAACCAACGTTCAAGTGAAGTCACACCCGTAACACTTGCTAAACCATTAGTCGTATCTGTAATTTCTTCTTGTTGATATTGACCACCAACAGTTAGCGTATGGTCACCCAAGAAGAATGTACCTTGTGTATTGAATACTTTTAAATCTTCTTCTTTACGATCTGCAACTGCACCGCTATAAACTTTTTTGGTTTTTTCATCTTGGAAATATGAATCAAGGATAAATGTATCGTAATTTGCCTTATGGGTTAAGGTATACATTTCTTTTTCATTTTCGTTGGTTGACGCTTCTGCGGCAGTACCAACACTCTTACCTAAAGTTGTGGTGTATTGCTGACCACTAAAATCATAGCGTAAGCCGATGTCATTATTTTCATCTACACTCCACACCAACTCAGTGCCGAATTTTCTGACTTTTTTCTCCGATTCGCTTGAACCTGATTTTTGTCCTTCACCGCCTACATAGTCACTTTCATCGTTGCCTTGAAAATTACCGTCCAAGCTCAAAGATAATTTGTCTTTAATTAACGGGCCTGTCGCATAAAAACCAACACCGTAACTGTCATTGGCATAATCATTATCTGATTTTGTATATTCTGGTGAAATGCTGCCATGCCAATCGCTAGATGATGCTTTTTTGGTAATAATATTGATTACACCGCCCATTGCATCTGAACCGTACAATGAAGACATTGGTCCACGTACTACTTCAATACGCTCAATCATGTCGATTGGAGGTAAATATGCACCTATTTTACCACCATCTGTACCATTACCATTGACTGTTCTGCCTGCACTAACAGGACGTCCATTGACCAAATACTTGGTATAACTTGCACCCATACCACGGATCGTAATTTCTTTATTATTACCGCCACCTTGTACCGAAACCCCAGGCATATTTTTCACAGCATCAATGACATCGGTATATGATTTTTTTTGTAATTCTTCACCAGTAATCACTGAAATTGAAGCAGGTGCATCAGCAATATTCTGCTCAAAACCACCCGCAGTTGTTACAACAATCGTTTCAAGTTTTGTCACATTATCTTGAGACGCAACATTTTGTTCATTAGCTTGAAGCTGGGCAGTTAAGGCTGATGCAACTGCAAATGCTAAAGTTGAACGAATCAACGGCTTATTCATACTCGTATGCTCTATTTACTATCTATGGATGGTCTTTGATTTTCGGGGCTAAGTGTAACAAAAAACAAACGTAATGCAATTATAATTAATAACTATTCTCATTATTATTAAAAATATTTATCTAATAACTCAACATCAAGATAATCAATTTATTGAAAGAAAATAGGATATGCCTAGCGCATATAATCTAGAGACTGTAATCCTGACAAAAGCTTATTATTGGAAAAATCAGGCAGTTTTTTAGTTGAATGGCGAAAAATAAACAAAAAAATAGTCTCAAATTGAGACTATTTTCTACATTTTTTAGTACTTATTTAAAATAAGCACCTTCAGTGTTGCTGTGATCCGTTTGGTCAACCACACGCGAAAGTTCTGGTACGTGCTGTTTTAAAGTCGTTTCTACACCTTGTTTTAAGGTTAAATCGATAGATGAACAACCTTGGCAACCACCACCAAATTTAAGAACAGCGGTTAAACCATGTTCTTCATCTTCAACCACTTCAACCAAAGCACAGTTACCACCATGACCTGCAAGGCCAGGGTTAATTTCTGACTGTAAAACATAAGTAATACGTTCTTCTACAGAAGCATCTGGACCTACACGTGGCACTTTAGAGTTTGGCGCACGAAAAGTCAGCTGACCACCAAAACGGTCTTTATTATAATCAATAACAGCATCTAACAAATATGGAATAGATGGGGTATCAACATAAGCCACAAAGTCTGGATAATCTTGCTTGTAGTCTGTAGGCACAATTTCTTCTGGCGCACTATATGCCATACAGCACTCAGCACGCGGTGTTCCAGCATTTTCCACAAAAACACGTACCGCAATACCTGGCGTATTTTGTTTCGCCAATAAGTCTTTTAAATACTCTTGTGCATTGGGCGTAATTAATAAATTTGGAATCTCTTCTGCAACTACAGTGCTGGTGTTCTCAGTCGACATAACAATATTTCCTCATGCTGAATTATCTATTTTAACTGAAGATGCGGTTCAGTAGAAAAAAATCAACTAAAATTGTCGGAATTATATTGAAAGTTCACTCTAAACACCCGTTTAATGGCATGATGAATCTTAAATAGTCAAAATATAGAACAGAACCCTATGCTGGACTTACCTTTTAACCACACGGTCACCATTATTTTAATTACCGTGGTTGTTTCATTTCTTGCCTTTCAAAACGAAAAAATCATGAACCGTCTGATTTTTTGGCCACCTGCAATTAAGCAAAGCCAATATGACCGCTTCGTGACGCACGGCTTCATTCATGCCGATGGTGCTCATCTATTATTTAACATGATTACCTTATTTTTCTTTGGCAGTATTATCGAGCAGTTCTATCGTCAATACTTATTTGAAATGGGCTTTGTTCTGTTTTATATCGGCGGGTTAATTGCTGCCATTATTCCAAGTTATCTTCAACATAAAAATGACCACCGCTGGGCCAGTTTAGGTGCTTCAGGAGCAGTTTCAGCAGTCTTATTTGCCTATATTTTATTTCAGCCTTGGAAGCTGATTTTTGTATTTTTTATTCCTGTACCTGCGATTATCTTTGCGGTGCTTTATGTGGCTTATAGTATTTGGTCGGGCAAACGTGGTAATAGTAATATTAACCACAGCGCACATTTGTGGGGTGCAGCCTACGGGGTCATCATGACCATTATCATTGAACCACGTGTACTGCCCCACTTCTTTAACCAGCTCATGCAATTGCCATTTTAATACCTGAGTCGATTACAGTGATTGAGTAGAATTAAATATTTCAACCATAAAAAAGGGATTCTGATACAGAATCCCTTTTTAGTTCACTGGCTAGTGATTGGTATTAATCGCTTCTACGCAAGAAGGATTAAACATCTGTGTGGACCAAAAGATCACCATGCTCAAAATGCCAGTTGCGCTGATATGCAGACACAAATTTGGCAATGAATACAGGTGCACGGTCAATTGGTGTTTTTTCTTTAAAATGACCTTCGTTAATTGCCCAGTCATAGCAACTCTGATCTAATGGATACTCAATTAAAATACCGCTTAAATGGTGACTCTCAATCCAGTCTTTGGCTTGCAGATAAGTAGAAAATACTGCTGAAGAGAAATTAGATTTATGCGCACTAAATAGATAAACGCGATTTAAATCACTCATAACTTTCCCCTAAGAACAAATTCTTATTTGATGATTTAATTTACTCCTTTTATTTTGTGATGCAAATCACACTTTATTATTTTTTTGATGTCATTTCAGCCAATTTTCGTAACCAATAAAATTTGAATTGAAAGGAGCAATACACAACTACAAGTAATAATAGAAATGTTAATTATTTTCATTTAAGAATCATTCTGTTATATTCGCTGGAATTTTTTAGGGAAATATTTGAGAGGATTATGAAAAAATCATTATTGTGCGCTGTTTTATTAACACTCACATCTACTGTATCTAGCTTGGCACTCGCTGCACCATTCGTATTAAAAGCACCAGAACAGAATGCGATCGAACTCAAAAAAACACCTCAAAATATTGCGGTATATGACCTTTCAATACTCGATACACTCAATGCTTTAGGCATAGAGGCAAAAATTGTTCCCGAAACCAGCTTCAGCGGTGATTTAGCAAAATATAAAAACACTCAATTTATTAAAGCTGGCTCTTTATTTGAACCTGATGTAGAAAAACTGAAAGTCGCTAAGCCTGATCTTATTTTTGTGGGCGGACGTTCAGCAAAAGCGCAAAGTCAATTACAGCAGCTTGCACCTACTGTTAATTTATCAACACAAACTGAACATTATGTAGCTGACTTAGAACAACGTACTCACCTACTTGCGCATGCTTTTAAACGCGAAAAAATTGCAAACGAAAAATTAGCAGAAATTAAAAAGTTACAGGCAGAATTAAAAACTTTAACACAATCTAAATCTGCGTTAATGCTCTTTGTAAATAAAGACAACTACATGTTGCATGCAACCAATGACCGTTTTGGCTTTGTATACGATTTAACAGGTTTTAAATCTGTACTTCCGCTCAGTGAAAAATCTGATGCACCACGCCCTGAAGCTGGCTCTGCAGAAGCACAGGCTTTGGCAGAAAAGAATGCACAACTGCTGAAAAAAGCAGTCGAAACTCAGCCTGATTACATTATTTTACTAGACCGCGGTGCAGTAAATACACAGCAGTACACAGCTAAAGACAGTATTAAAACTCACGCTATTTTGAGCCAAGCCAATGCTGTAAAAAATAATCGTGTAATTAATGTGAATGCGGATTCTTGGTATTTAACAGGTGCAGGCTTAGACAATACCATTGCGATGCTTAAAGAGTTGAAACAAGCCATTCAGCCTTAAATATTTAAAAAATATTAAAATACAAAGGGAAGCATAAGCTTCCCTTTTTTCATGAAATATCTAGAAATATTTTTATACAAAACATTGGCACTTTATGCCAACACCGAATCTAATTTGGCATAGATAATGTATACAAATGTATATTAATGACCATGTCAGGTGAGATATTTTGCATGTCTAGTTCTTTAGAAGGCCTTCAATTTCCAACTACTGCTTCACAGCAAAAGCCCAGCACATCCAAAGTGGGGCGTGAAATTATTGCAGAAGCATTGGCCTCAGTTGATCACAACTTATCTGTACAAGCCATGCAAGAGAAAAACTGGCGCAAACAATATCCAAAATATTTCAAAGCTTTGGTACAACATGGCATTTTGAATGACCAAGCACCATTAGATATTGCTACTTCTGGTTTAAATAAAGCACATCATAGCTTTGAATTTTATAGAGATGGGCAAAAGCACTTATTCATCGATGTAATGTCATTAGCGACCCAGCCCTTACATACCATTCAATTAAAAGGTGAAAGTGAAGCTGCACCTGAGTGGTATGTGCCCTATAAAGGACAAAAATTGCAAGGTGATACACTCTTGGCTCAGCTTCAAACTTGGCAAGATGCAGGTATTGTGGAACCGAGCCATGCAGATGCCTTACGCGCCTGTGTTGCCCACCCAGAGTGGTTTGATTTGTCTGACCGTACTATTGTGCTATTTGGTGCAGCTTCTGAGGCCGGCCCACTGACTTGGTTATCTAAATGGAAAGCCAATATAGCCGCGGTCGATCTACCCAATACTCGCATTTGGAGCAAAATATTAGACACTATAAAACATGGTAATGCGACGCTGTATGCACCATGTATAGAAGCACTGTCTGAAGATTCAACCGAAGCAGAACTCAAAGAGAAATTGGGTGCGAATTTACTGACACAAACGCCTGAAATTGCCCATTGGCTAGCGCAAAGTCAACATCAATTAGACTTAGCCGCTATTGCCTATTTAGATGGTGAAAAACACGTTCGCGTCTCTATGGCAATGGATGCCATTATGCAATATGTCAGCGCGAAAAAGCCGGATACCAGCCTGATGTACATGTGCACACCAACCGATGTGTATGCTGTACCCAAGGAAGTGGTTGAAGCCTCAGAACTTAAATTCGCGCAACGATCCCCAAAGCAGCAATGGATGAGCAAAGGTATTTCAGCCCTGAGCCGTCAGCATTTTTTCCAAAAGAATTTGCATGATTTGATCCCTTCAAATAATGGGAAATCTTATGGTATTGCGGATTGCTTGGTAGTTGAACAAGGGCCCAATTATGCCCTCGCAAAACGTATTCAACAGTGGCGTGCTACTTTAGCGCGACATAATGGTCAGCGTGTCAGCATTAATATTGCACCGTCCACAACCACGCATTCAGTCACAAAAAATCCGCTTTTAAAAGCAGCCTTTAATGGTGCTGAACTGTTTGATGTTGAAGCTTTTAGCCCAGAAACCACCAATGCCATTATGGCAGCCTTATGGATCCATGATCTTCGTAATCCTGAATCGGTAGCAAACCCAGAACTTAAATTAGACCATCCCTTAGAACTGATGATGGAAGGTGCAAACCATGGCGGTTTATGGCGTGTGGCTTATTTAGCACGTACTGCTCTGCCATTTGCTGCCGTCTATGGCTTTGCAACAGACAAGCTCCCAATCAAACCTATGCTCCGCATGCTGAAAAAAGCATAATGCTATGAATCCACCCTTCTCATTTTCTGCAATCAAAGTGGTCTATGGGAAGGGTCTATTGATTGGGTATTTTGATAGATTCTATGCTCCTCATGATCTCATCCATAAAGCTCGCCATAGCACTTAAAACACGAAAGCAGAGCATAAAAAAACGCTACCGAAGTAGCGTTTTTTTATAGCTTTAAAAGTGCTTAGAACACTTTTAAGAACAACCAATACAAACCACCAGATAAACAGATGGTCGCTGGTAGTGTGAAAACCCAAGCTGAAAGAATAGTTTTTACTGTGGCAAAGTTAAGACCAGATTTGTTGGCAACCATTGTACCTGCAACAGCAGAGTTCAGTACGTGCGTAGTTGAAACTGGCATACCAAAACCATCTGCAGCAGCAATTGTGGTCATCGCAACAAGCTCGGCTGACATACCTTGACCATAAGTCATGTGGTGCTTACCAATACGTTCACCAACAGTCACAACAATACGTTTCCAACCCACCATCGTTCCTAGACCAAGTGCCAATGCAACAGCAACTTTCACCCACGTTGGAATATATTGAAGGAAAGAATCTAAGTTACTACGGTATTCTTTAACTTGCTTAGATTGATCCGCAGTCATTGCTGGAAGCTGTTCTGATTTATCTAAACGCTTAAATGCCGTGGTACTTAAGTACATATCATTACGAATTGAAGAAACTTCAGTTTCTGGAATATCTTTAAGATCACCATATTGACCTACACGCTCACCTAAGTGATCCGTTAAGCTTGCTAAAGCAGGCACAACTTCAGGTGTGATTTCTTTGGTCTGAATGTATTTGGTAATCACATCACGCGCTTTGTCATCTGCAATATCAGCATGCTGAGCATAAATTGCAGTCGCTGTTTGCGCAGACAATTGTTCAAATGACTGAATGTGCGCTTGATCTAAATTTTTGTTTAAAGAATAAGCCAAAGGTACACAACCAATCAAAATCAACATGATTAAACCCATGCCTTTTTGACCATCATTGGAACCATGTGCAAAGCTTACGCCTGTACAGGTAAAGATCAAAATTGCACGAATCAGTGGCGGTGGTGGCTTATTGCCTTCAGGTGGTTGGAATAATTCCATTTGTTTCTTAAAGATTTTTTTAACCAATAAGAACAACACCGCAGCAAATGCAAAACCAATTAAAGGAGAAAATAGTAAAGCTTTACCCACTTTAATCACTTGGTCCATGTCTACACCCGATGCACCGCTACCCGCGTGCAGAATGTAGTTCATGATACCCACACCTAGAATCGAACCAATTAAAGTATGTGAACTAGACGCAGGAATACCCAAGAACCAAGTACCTAGGTTCCAAAGAATGGCCGCGATTAGCATGGCAAAGACCATGGCAAAACCCGCACCAGAACCAACGTTCATAATCAATTCAACAGGAAGCAATGCAATAATGCCGTAGGCAACTGCACCACTGGCAACCATTACGCCTAAGAAATTACAAAAACCAGCCCACATCACCGCCACAGGGGCAGACAATGCATTGGTATAAATTACTGTTGCAACAGCGTTTGCTGTGTCGTGAAAACCGTTTACAAATTCAAAACCAAGCGCAATAAACAAAGCTGTACCCAATAAAATCATGGAGTAGAGACTAAGTGCAGGAACGTGCGCGAGATCAGCTGTGAGTTGAAAACCAATATAAATTAACGTTGAAATAATTAACGTTAGAAACACCGGCATAAAAAATTTCGGTGTAGGCACATGAACATTCGTCGACTTTTTGTTTGCCGACTGGTGTGCTGAATCTACGGGAGTTTGATTAGAATTCATGCAAGCAAGAATGGAGGATTTAAGAATCCCCATATTGTTCAATTAAATTGTGACAATTATATGACAAAGCGCTGTCATATAAAGCAATATTTCATACTTTATTTTTTACAGCTCGCCATCAAAATCGCTTATTAAAATTCAAATATTTATTTAATATTCATACACTTAAAATTACTCACAATGATTTATATTCATTTAATCGACCTGTATTTGCACCAAAAACGATCATGTTACAAAACATGAAATATAAGCTTCGTTCTAGGCATAACGGGTCATTGCATAGCATGCTTGTGGGATATGACAGCTTGATGAAGTATTTATGACAGGCAGCCGGTATTTTAGCTGTAGCACATTTGGCGGTTTATTCGGCACTTCAAAATGCACTTTGCTGAATTAAACTGAATTGCACTCATTTTAAGCTGAAATCTGCTAACATAGATGCCGATTTTATATGCCATCGGATTGGGTTATTTATGTCCACGCTTGCCACCTTAAAAGAGCTTCTAGCTCAACGGATTCTGATTATTGACGGTGCGATGGGCACCATGATTCAGCGTCATAAACTCGAAGAATCTGATTACCGTGGTGAGCGTTTTGCTGACTGGGCATCTGACCTCAAAGGCAACAACGATCTTTTGGTGCTTACACAACCGCATATTATCCAAGGTATTCATGAAGCCTATTTGGATGCGGGCGCAGACATCATTGAAACCAACTCTTTTAACGGCACACGCGTATCCATGTCGGATTACCACATGGAAGATTTGGTGCCTGAAATTAACCGTGAAGCGGCGCGCATTGCCAAGGAAGCCTGCAAAAAATATTCAACGCCAGAAAAGCCTCGCTTTGTTGCAGGTGTGCTTGGGCCTACATCACGTACCTGTTCAATTTCACCGAATGTAAATGACCCAGCATTTCGTAACATTACTTTTGATGCACTCAAAGAAAACTATATTGAGGCTGCACATGCCCTGATTGAAGGCGGTGCGGACATTCTATTAATCGAAACTGTATTCGATACGCTGAACTGTAAAGCAGCGATCTTTGCAGTGAAAGAAGTGTTTAATCAGCTTGGTTATGAATTGCCATTGATGATTTCAGGCACCATTACCGATGCTTCAGGTCGTACCCTGACTGGTCAAACTGCGGAAGCATTCTGGAACTCGGTGCGTCACGGCGATTTACTGTCTATTGGTTTTAACTGTGCCTTGGGCGCAGATGCGATGCGTCCGCATGTAAAAACTATTTCCGATGTGGCAGACACTTTTGTATCAGCGCATCCAAACGCTGGTTTGCCAAATGCTTTTGGTGGCTACGATGAAACACCCGAAGAAACGGCAGCCTTTATTAAAGAATTTGCTGAAAGTGGCCTGATTAACATTACGGGCGGTTGCTGCGGTACAACACCTGATCATATTCGTGCCATTTACAATGCAGTCAAAGACATTGCGCCACGTCAAGTGCCTGAAACTAAACCTGCGTGTCGCTTAAGCGGTTTAGAGCCATTTAACATTACTGAAGAATCATTATTCGTCAACGTTGGTGAACGTACCAACGTGACAGGGTCTAAAAAATTCCTTCGTTTAATCCGTGAAGAAAACTTTGCAGAAGCACTCGATGTTGCACAGCAGCAAGTTGAAGCTGGCGCGCAAATCATCGACATCAACATGGATGAAGGTATGCTCGATTCAGAAGGCGCGATGGTGCACTTCTTGAATCTTGTTGCTTCTGAGCCTGAAATTTCACGTGTGCCGATCATGATTGACTCATCAAAATGGGACATCATTGAAGCAGGCTTAAAATGCGTACAAGGTAAACCTGTAGTTAACTCAATTTCCTTGAAAGAAGGTTATGACGAGTTTGTACACAAAGCACGTCTATGCCGTCAGTACGGTGCTGCTGTTATCGTCATGGCCTTTGATGAAAAAGGTCAGGCCGATACTGCTGAACGTAAACGTGAAATTTGCAAACGCTCTTATGACGTACTTGTAAATGAAGTCGGCTTCCCTGCTGAAGACATCATCTTTGACCCGAACGTGTTTGCAGTTGCAACGGGTATTGAAGAACACAACAACTATGCTGTGGACTTTATTGAAGCGACAGGTTGGATTAAACAAAATTTACCACACGCGATGATTTCAGGCGGTGTGTCGAACGTATCGTTCTCATTCCGTGGTAACGAACCTGTACGTGAAGCGATTCACTCTGTGTTCCTTTATCATGCCATCAAGCAAGGCATGACTATGGGTATCGTCAACGCAGGTCAAATGGCGATTTATGATGATATTGACCCTGAGTTAAAAGCTGCTGTTGAAGATGTGATTCTGAATCAGAATCAGGGTGAGAGCCAACATGATGCAACTGAAAAATTACTTGAAGTTGCTGAAAAATTCCGTGGCCAAGGTGCAGCGCAAAAACAAGTAGAAAACTTGGAATGGCGTGAGCTTCCTGTAGAAAAGCGTCTTGAACATGCTTTGGTCAAAGGTATTACCACATTCATTGATGAAGATACTGAAGAAGCACGTTTAAAAGCCAAACGTCCACTCGATGTAATTGAAGGCCCGCTGATGGACGGCATGAACGTAGTGGGTGACTTGTTCGGTTCGGGCAAAATGTTCTTACCGCAAGTAGTGAAATCTGCGCGTGTAATGAAGCAAGCAGTGGCTTGGCTCAATCCGTTCATTGAAGCAGAAAAATCTGGCGGGCAGTCTAAAGGTAAAGTGCTGATGGCCACCGTAAAAGGCGACGTACACGATATCGGTAAAAATATCGTTGGCGTAGTACTGGGCTGTAACGGTTATGACATTGTCGATTTAGGCGTAATGGTGCCTTGCGAGAAGATTTTACAAACTGCCATTGATGAAAAAGTGGATATTATCGGTCTTTCTGGTCTGATCACACCATCTTTGGACGAAATGGTGTTTGTTGCTAAAGAAATGCAGCGCAAAGGCTTTAATGTACCGTTGATGATTGGCGGTGCAACCACTTCTAAAGCACATACTGCAGTAAAAATTGATCCGCAATATTCGAATGATGCAGTGATTTATGTTGCCGATGCATCGCGTGCGGTGGGTGTTGCAACGACTTTATTATCTAAAGAAATGAAGCCGAAGTTTGTTGAAGAAACTCGCGCTGAATATGAAAAAGTACGTGAGCGTATTGCCAATAAACAGCCGAAAGCGGCCAAACTGACGTATGCAGAATCTATCGAAAATGGCTTGAAAATTGACTTCGCAGCCAATAAGCCTGCGAAACCGAATTTTATTGGTACGCAAACGCTGACCAACTATCCGCTTGAAACACTGGTTGAATATTTCGACTGGACACCGTTCTTTATTTCTTGGAGCTTGGCAGGCAAATTCCCTGCAATCTTAACGGATGAAGTGGTGGGTGAAGCGGCAACTGACTTGTTTGAACAAGCGCAGACTATGCTAAAAGACATCATCGACAACAAACGCTTTGATGCGCGCGCTGTATTTGGCATTTACCCAGCCAACCGTTCTGCCGCGGATTCGGTTGAAGTGTATAGTGAAGATGGTCAATCGGTGACGCATACTTTCCATCACATTCGTCAGCAGTCTGACAAAGTGACTGGCAAACCAAACTTGTCGTTGGCGGACTTTGTAGCGCCTAAAGGCGTTGCAGAAGATTACTTGGGCGGTTTCACGGTATCGATTTTCGGTGCGGAAGAAATGGCGAATGAGTACAAAGCCAAAGGCGATGACTACTCTGCTATTTTAGCTCAATCTTTGGGTGACCGTTTTGCGGAAGCTTTTGCTGAGCATTTGCATGAGCGCATCCGTAAAGAGTTCTGGGGCAACCAAGCTTCTGAAACTTTAAGCAATGAAGAGCTGATTAAAGAGAAGTATGTGGGTATCCGTCCTGCACCCGGCTACCCTGCTTGCCCTGAGCATTCTGAAAAAGCGCCATTGTTTGACTGGTTAGGTTCTACTGACAAAATTGGTACACAATTGACCACTAGCTTTGCAATGTGGCCGCCTTCATCTGTTAGCGGTTTCTACTATGCCAACCCTGAAAGCCAATACTTTAACGTGGGTAAAATCGCGGGCGATCAGCTTGAAGATTATGCGAAGCGTAAAGGTTGGTCGTTGGATGAAGCGAAGCGTTGGTTAGCGCCTAATTTGGATGATTCTGTAGTTTAAAAAATCCCCCTAGCCCCCTTTGATAAAGGGGAACTAAAAAAGCCCTCAATTGAGGGCTTTTATTTTTTAATCCCCCTAAATCCCCCTTTTTCAAAGGGGGACTTTGTCATGTGATTACATGAATTACGTGACAACTCCTCCCTTTTTTAAAGGGAGGCAGGGAGGGATTTCTTCTCATCCAAGAAACTTTTCATTCTGGAAGCTACTACTCGTTGTTTATATACAACCTTCGCCACATTCTCGATCAACTTTACATACGATATAAATACTTCAGAATCAGCAAAATAATTCGGGTAAGCTTGTTTAATACCATCAACTGCATCAGAAGACACTAATGCTACGATCCAATCAGGATTTGCCTGTAAAGTCGATTCATACAAGGTGTATTGTTCTGAAGCTTTTGAATGTTCTTTTTTTTCAAAAAATTCATGTTGAACTGATTTAGTTCGTAAATTAAGTCTTAATAAATAAAAGCCGTGTTGTACTGACTTCTTCGATAGTTCATCATGAATAAATTTTATAGAATCTGCAAAACTCCTAAAACTATATTCAATAGTTATTTTATTACTTAGAACTTGATTAAATAACTCAGCTATTTCTATACATTCATTGGCAATATTTTGATTTTTTAGCGCTTTAGACAAATATTCTTGTACTAAATCCTTTTGCCTATTTTTAACAAATGATTCTAAAGATTCAATATAATTAAATTGATTACTTGCTAATTTAAAAAATCTAGACCATTCATCAACACCGCTCGTAAATTTCAAATTATTATTACTAAATATATCTACTATTTCTATGCTTGTTGCCCAACTATGTTGCAATTGCGTACGAAGTTGCACTTCTACACTTCGTAAGATATTTTCTGAATTTTTAAACTTTCCTATTACATGTATGCCCCTATAACCATCTTGCTTAGGATTTTCTAAATAATTCTTAAAACGTGTATGTCCACCTTCTTCACAAAAATCTGAATGTTTCTTTAATTTTGAAAACACTCTATTTACATCTTTGAGATTTTTAAGAACCACACGAATGCCACCTATATCCTGCATATTTTTTAGACTCATCCTACTAAATCTAGAAAGTTTACGGATTATTGAATCAGCTCTTTTAATCCTTCTAGCGATGAATACATTTTTATATGAGGAATCCATAACTGTTTTTACAGTTTTTTCTGCATTATCTAAAGCAACAACATGACTATCACGCCAAAATGTTAATATTTTTAACGTATCCTCATGTAGTTTATGATTTTTATAATTAGCCAGCTTTTTTAAGTCTTCACCAGCTCTTTCAACTTGATTATTAGAATATGTCATTTATCTTTTTTCTTACGGATTTTGAATAAGTATATAATTTTTAGATTAAATTTTAAATATTATTTCAAATAGAAAGCTCAATCTAAACCTTTTGATATAAACATCTCAAATTCAAAAAAACTATCAAATTCGCGTGAAGTCCCCCTTTATCAAAGGGGGGATTCTTTAGAAATCTCTTTCAAACAATATTGATAAACCACTTCTACCACATCATCAACCTCATTCAAAATCTGTAAATTATCAAACCTCAGCACTTTCAATCCCAACTGAGCCAAAGTCTCATCCCTCGCCCGATCAGCTTCTAATCCCTCATCCGTAAAGTGCTGTCCACCATCACACTCAATAACTAAATTGGCAACAGGACAGTAAAAATCAACAATGAAATTTAAAATCGGCTTTTGCCTATAAAATTGCAAACCTAAAATTTGTTTATTACGAAGCCGTGACAATAACAGCTTTTCAGCATCAGTCATGTTATTCCGTAAATCACGAGAGGCTTGCTTCAAATTTTTATTGTAAGGTTTCATTTTTATTCTTCTATTTTAATATTTTTAATCCCTCCTAACCTCCCTTTAACAAAGGGGGATTTAGGTGGATTCATTTAATATAAGATATACATTAAAAACCGCCCCTTTTCTAACCCATCAACGCCTAATCATCCATTTTTACATTTTTAACTCTGCAAAAATTCTCACTTTCTAGGATAATAACCACATTTAATATTCTCCCAAATCTACATGTAAAGGTTTTCCTGCATGAAAAAACTCATGAACAACCCAGAAAATCTGGTTGTTGAAATGTGCAAAGGCTTTGTTCTTGCTCATCCTGAACTTGCATTTAACGAATCACACAAAATCATTTCACGTAAAGAAAAACACCAAAACGTGGCACTCATTAGTGGCGGTGGTAGCGGTCACGAACCTGCACATGCAGGCTTTGTCGGTGCAGGCATGCTCGATGCTGCAGTATGTGGTGACGTATTTGCATCACCTTCGCAAATTCAAATTTATAAAGCATTGCAACAAGTCGCAACCGACAAAGGCGTGCTGATGATCATCAAAAACTATTCTGGCGATATGATGAATTTCCAGAATGGCGCAGCCCTTGCAACTGACGACGGCATTAAAGTTGATTATGTAAAAGTTGCAGATGACATTGCGGTAAAAGACAGCCTCTATACCGTAGGTCGCCGTGGTGTTGCAGGTACAGTATTTGTACACAAAATTGCAGGTGCTGCTGCTAGCAAAGGTTATGAACTTTCACGTGTAAAAGAATTAGCACAAAAAGCTGCCGACAGCGTAACCAGTCTGGGTTTTGCATATACTTCTTGCACCGTTCCAGCCAAAGGTACACCAACTTTTACGTTAGCTAATGACGAAATGGAATACGGCGTAGGCATTCACGGTGAACCGGGTATTCGCCGTGAAAAAATCCTGCCATCTAAAAAATTAGCGCAGCGCATTGTCGATGACCTATTCCTTGACCGTCCAGACCTCAAAGAAGTGGCTGTATTGGTCAATGGTTTTGGTACAACACCATTGCAAGAACTGTATGTATTTAACCATGATGTCTGCCAGCATCTTGCCAATAAAGGCATCAAAATTTACCGCACATTTGTGGGTAACTACATGACCAGCATCGACATGAACGGTGCATCTGTATCGCTACTTGCGCTGGATGATGAACTAAAAACTTATTTAGATGCGGAAGCGAACACACCAGCATTTAAAATGGACGGTTCTCCTGCACTTCCGCTTGAGTTTTCTAACCAAAATGAAACAGCTGAACGCACGATCAATACAGATGTAGAAACGCATCCTGAACATGCCAAAATTTCTAATGAGCAGTTCACCATTGAAAATATGCGCTATGTGGTTGATGTGATGAGCGCATGCATCATTAAAAATGAAGTGCCATTTTGTGAACTCGATGCCCATGCAGGCGACGGCGATTTTGGTATGAGCGTTGCAAAAGGCTTTAAACAGCTGAAACGTGAATGGCATCAACTGGTACAAGCAGATCAAATGGATGACTTCCTCTTGAACTGTTCAATGATCATTATGGAGCATTGTGGTGGTGCATCTGGCCCAATCTGGGGTTCAGCATTCCGTGCTGCGAGCAAAGCCATTAAAGGCAAAAATGCTTTAAATACGGCAGACTTTGCAGACATGCTTCAAGCAGCAGTTAAAGGCATTCAAGTTACTGGCGAACGCTCATTTGGTCGTGGTGCTGTGGTAGGCGATAAAACTTTGATTGATGCCTTAGTACCATGCGCAGATTCATGGTCTGCCAATACGGATAAATCTTTTAAAGAAAACTTCACTTTAGGTGCCAAAGCAGCCGTTCAAGGTGCTGAAAACACCAAAGAGATCGTGGCGCGTATGGGCCGTGCAGGAACTGTGGGTGACCGCAGTCTTGGCTATCCAGATGCGGGCGCACATGGTTTAGGCGTGATCTTTAGCGATATTGCCGAACATTTAAAATAAGTTTAAATATTCAAAAGCCCTGATCACATTACAGTTTTCAGGGCTTTTTTATGACTTGAAATATTATTTCATCACTGTATTTAGTAAAAGTAACAGTGAGCTTTAGTCCGCTTAATCAATCAAACGTAATTTACGCAGTCTTGCTCGAATCCCACCACTTTTACGGTTATGGCGCAGCGCAATGTCCTTAATTGCTAACTTTTCATCCATAAAAGCATCTATCAAGCGGACTTCTTCATCTTCTGTCCATTTTTGACCAATCATTGAATCCGTATCCACTTCTAACTCGCTATTTTCTGATTCATCTAGCGCTTTTTCAATGCTGACCAGCACTGAGCTTTCTTCTGCTTGTTGTTGCTTTGCAGTTTGCTCATAAATCGCTTTTACATCCGCAAGAAAGCCTGTATTTTCACAGCCTAAAATAAATAACTTATTCTGCGCACGGGTCATGCCCACATACGCCAGTTTACGCTCAGAATCTAAGTCTCGATTTTCCCCCAGCCGTGGCATGTGGTCTAGCCCAACAAAAAATACATGCGGAAACTCCAATCCTTTAGACGATTCTACATTCATAATTTTGATTGAATTTTTATTTAAATCGAGCGCTTTCTTTTCAGCACTGCTGAAAATAAATTCAGCCTCAGCATCTGGAACATAACTTTCTAGTTTGGTTTTTAACTCATTAATGAAAATATCGTATTCAGCAGATTTTGCCTGTAACACTGCAATGTCTCTAGGTAGGACATCTGACTTCAGCAATTGTCGAATTTTACGGGCAATTAAATCCGCTAAATGGCGCACATCATTTTCATGATAAATACTTGGGTATTCACCTGTTTTACACTCCCCTGTATCTGGGTCTAAAACACGGTCATATTCATCATTATTCTGTAAACTCTCGAATTGCTTCGGATTCAAAAATGCTTTGGCAATATCTAAAATCTCTTTGGTATTGCGGTAGCATTTATACAGTTCTACTGGCTTTTTACCTTGTACCTGCAAACCCACTGAGCGCCAACTCGGCTTTTTACGGTTAAAGATATTTTGCGCTGGGTCGTAGCAGAACAAAATATTATTACTTTCTGCTTTGACTAATTTAGACAGGCCAATAATCCATTCTTGTGCAAAGTCCTGCCCTTCATCAATCAAAATAGCATCATATTGTTGAGTATCAGATAAGTCGCTTTCCTCAAGATAATCCAATAAAATTTGACCGACACGACTGTTATAGTCTGTTTGCTTCTCATTTTTTAGCATCGATAAATTGGCGCTGGTAATTTTCTTGACCACACTATGAAAATTCAGCACTTCTATCTTGCCATTAAAATCATCTCCAAACATCTGTCGTAAGTGATTACACAGAGAATTGTTGTAGCACACCACTAAAATTTTATAGTCTGGGTAAATCGTTTTTAAATATTTTGCGCGACACGCCAAAACCAATGTTTTACCGCTACCTGCGACACCTTTTAAAATACGGTGCCCATCACCAATATTCTTTGCAATCGATTCCTGAGATAAATCAAGTGCTTTCACTTCTTGTGGCTCTACGGCAAATAACTCATCCTGTTTAAATTCATTCACCCGAATTTCAGGAAAAATCATATAGCGTAAAAACTTTTCTTCTGCATAGCTCAATGCTTCAAAAGAGAATCCAACATCTTTAAATGCAGCAATTAATTTATTTTTAAAAGTCTTATTTTCGGCAACAAGACGTAAATCATCTTTATAAATGGTTTTATGTACTGTGCTAATAGAAGGTAAACTTAAGCCTATTTCATGAGCATCTTGTTCTTTCAGCTCTGTATAAATAACACAACTACTGATTGGAAATTTAACATTGCCCTGATAATGCCCATTCTGTTGTAAAAATATCGCCGTCTTTTTAAATTGATTCAGAATATTCAACATGCACTTACGTACTTGCTGTTCTGGATTTTGTACTGCAACACTTTTGGCATGGTTGTTATTATAAAAACGCCCCGTAAATGTTTCAGGGTTTAAGGTTTCAAATCTATCTTTAGACCAGTCCTTAACTTCGATCACCAATAAGCCATGCTTTGGCAACCAAACAATAAAATCGGTATAACGGTTAAGCGCTTTCGGTTCATGCCAAATAATGGCATTTTCCTCTTGAAAGACATGCTCCAATAATTGATAGACTTTTCTTTCACCGCTACTGGCTGATTTTAATTGTTGAATGCTTGGGGGAATCAATTCAGCCACAGTGATTATTCTCTAAGTCGTAATTAGTTGATTAATTACACAAATTATAATCAAAAATGTTAAATAGTCCATTACCTTTGCTTTGAAAATCAATTAAGTATTCAAATTTATTCTAGCAATATTCAAATGATGCATCATTTCACGAATCAACACGAAATAAGCCAATAGCTTAAAATCATCGCCTGCCTGCGCCGTATAATATTCTAGTCGTTCTACAAATGAATTGAATGCGTGTTCAAGCATCTGACGGCCGATGTGCTTTGCACCATTAAAAAATAAGCTACTAAGTCGTTGCATATATTCATCAGACGTGTGTGACATCCGCTGTATATGAGCGCCCAGTTTGAGTTGTTCTAGCAGTTCTTCAATCACATAGATCATCTGTTCAATGGCCAAAGCATCAATACGGCCAAAACGCACACTTTGTGAAATGATAAAAATTAAACCTTTATTAATTTCAATTACTTGCCCGTCTATCTCAAAATTTAGTTGTTCATCTGTCAGTGAAAATGCAATCACTGCTTGTGTATCGCTCATGGGCATTTTCTCCTACTCATCTTCAATTCGGGCGAAGGATTGACACAATAAAAAGCGCCACCTGATTTATCCTATCAGACAGCGCCATTATTTTTGTTTAGAAAAGATTCATTTGTATTGTATTAGTTTGCAGGCTTCACCTGTGTCTTGGGCAAAAAGAAAGTGGCTAAACCCAGTAAAGGCAACAATGAACAAACACCAAATACCCATTCAATGCCATTGATATCTGCCAAATAACCCAAACCTGCTGCCGCAATACCACTCACACCAAACATGAGGCCAAACATTAAGCCTGCAATCATGCCCACGCGCCCTGGTACGGCTTCTTGTGCATAGACCACCATGGCTGCAAAAGCAGATGACATCACTAAACCAATCACAATTGACAGTACAGTGGTCCAAAATAGATTTACATAAGGCAACATGAGCGCAAAAGGCGCCATGCCTATAAATGACACCCAGATCACTGCCTTACGACCAATTTTATCTCCTATAGGCCCACCAGCAAACGTACCCAATGCAACGGCCGCCAAAAAGGCAAATAAATGTAGCTGTGCATTTTGAAGGCTTAAGCCAAATTTATGCATTAAGTAAAAGGTAAAATAATTACTAATACTGGCGATATAGGTAAATTTGGCAAACATCAGTACACAAATGGTGGCTAATGCAATAAACAACTGTTTACCCTGTAATTTAGTCTGTACCTGCTGTGCTTTGGATGTCGCTTGGCTCAGGCTATGTTGAATATTCCAGCGACTCACACCAAATAGCACCCAAATGGCCAACAAAGCAAAGAGCACTAGCCATGCGACTGCATGCTGTCCAAAAGGTACGATAATCAAAGCTGCCAACAATGGGCCTATGGCAGAACCAGTATTACCACCGACCTGAAAAGTCGATTGCGCAGTACCAAAACGGCCACCAGAAGCCATTCGTGCTACACGTGATGCTTCAGGATGGAAGGTTGATGACCCTACACCAATCAGCGCAGAAGCGATCAGTAGGACTGTAAAACTCGGCGCGAAAGCCAGTAGCACAATCCCACTGAATGTAACCATCATGCCCATCGGAAGTAAATAAGGCTTCGGATGCTTATCGGTATACAGACCAATCCACGGTTGTAACAAGGATGCCGTCAGCTGATAGACCAGTGAAATCAGACCAACTTCTGCAAAACTTAGTGAAAAATTGACTTTCAGCATCGGGTAAATGGCTGGTAAAACTGCCTGTATCAAATCATTCAGTAGATGCGCAATTGCAACCGCACCCACGATTTTAATTACCATGCCTTGTGGCTGTGGATGTGCTTCGCCAGCCTCATTCTTCACGGGTATTGAAGAGTTCATTGCCCGTTCACTCCATGTCTATATTGGTCAGTTTGTGATTGTAAATTGTCACTCAAGCTATTATCTTCCAATAATCATTGCATAAGTGACAAGAGAGAGACTTATATGCACAGTTTACTGATTGAAACAGAAATGTCTGAACTGGTGATTGGTCTGTCTTCTGAGCATAGTTATCGGGAGATTACGCCACCACACCATCACTCTCGGGCGCAGTTTTTATATGCGTCGAGTGGTATGATCCAAGTTTACACACCCAACCATGTTTGGATTGTACCGCCTATGTGTGCGCTGTGGATTCCAGCAGGAATTGAACACAGCGTCATTTCACTCAGCCATGTCAAAATGAATACGGCGCTGGTTGAGACTGCAGCGGCGGAACTGATGGGCCAAAACTGTTTTATTATTCGTGTCAGTAAACTATTGCATGAACTACTGATCCGTTTAAATGCCCTAGAAAGCATGCCACCATCGGCTCTGCTCAGTGCCGATGAGCTGTCACGTTCATTACAGATTTTAATCTTTGATGAAATTCATAAAGCCAATCTACTGCCAATTCAGATTCCTTGGCCACAAGACAAACGCCTACTACAAATATGTAAAACCATGCTCGAAGCACCAGGTCAGTTAAAGGATTTAAGCACGTGGGCAGATGAAATTGGTGCCAGTGCCCGTACCCTCATGCGTATGTTTCAAAAAGAAACGGGGCTGTCCTATCGCGCATGGATTCAACAAATGCATATTGCACATGCACTGAGTAAAATTTCAATTGGTGAATCTGTGGCTCAGATTTCTCGCACACTCGGCTATGCTAATCCTAGCGCTTTTAGTGCCATGTTTAAACGGCACTTAGGACAAACCCCTCAGCAATTTAAGCAAGGGAGCAAATAAGTTAGAACAGCCTTTTAATCCGTTAATCGCTCGACAAACAACACGCCATTTAGATGGTCAACCTCATGCTGTACAATACGTGCAGGAAAGCCTGAAAATTCAGTTTCTATTTGCTCACCTTGCACCGTTCTGTAGCGCACACGAATATGCGCCGCACGCCTAACTTGGCCACGCGTATCAGGTACACTCAAGCAACCTTCTTCACCTTGCAAGGTCTGTTCAGACTGATACACAATTTCTGGGTTCACCATCACCACTGCGTCCATTTCAGGTGCATCGGGATAACGTAGATTGGGCCTTGATGCCACAATAATCACGCGTTTAGAGACATAAATTTGGGGCGCCGCAATCCCAACACCAGAACGAGCCAACATTGTGGCGTGCATTGCCTGAGTGAGCTCAATTAACCACGGACAATTAAACTCGGCTTCACTCACGGCAACAGCCATCAAATGTAGAATGGCTTCACCTTGCTGTGCCACTGCCAATACAGTCGTCATGCAGTTTACTCCCTAGCTTAAAGGTATATATTTGATGTGCTTTCTTAAAGATAAATTATTTTATGCTTTTTCATGATGGCTTAAGCCTCGTCACAGAGAATAGACTAGCTTTGGATGGAGATTAAATAAATTATTATGTTTGACTGGTCTGCCTTATTGCAACATTACGGCTATCTGGCTGTATTTGTCGGTGCATTTTTTGAGGGCGAAACCGTATTAATGCTCGGTTCATACGCGGTACATCAACACATTTTATCTTTTTGGCCCTTGGTGGGTATTGCCATGATTGGTGGCTTTCTCGGGGATCAACTGTATTATTTCATTGGTGCAAAATATGGTTATAGCTTTATCCAAAGTCGTCCACGGCTGAATCAAAAATTTGAACGTGCCAGCCAAATTATTGCGCGTTATCCCACAGTTGCTATTTTACTCATGCGTTTTTTATGGGGTTTAAGAACCATTATCCCCATGAGCTTTGGCATTATGCATTATCCAGCACTGCGCTATTTAATGGTTAATTTGATCGCCAGCTTTATCTGGGCCTTTGTAGTGGTCAGTGTTGGATTACAAATCAGTCATTGGCTACATATTTTTTGGCACATGTTACTTCCTCATCAACATAAAATCGTCATTATTAGCGCGGTCATCTTATGTATTTTATTGGCACGGCTAATATATGGTCGTTTTGCCAAAACCAATGCAACCACAGAAACCCACTCATCTTAATCAATGTCATCTCGCGATTGAGTGATCGAGATATAAAATACTGATACACATAAACTTAAGTTAATTTTCAGTTCCTGTTGCTATATATGTAGTTTTGCAGGAAGGAAATTAGCGTGAACGCGACTGTACTTTTATTAGGCGTGCTGTTTAGTTCCATCGGCTTCGGCTATTTTTTATATGGTAAAAAGCAACAAAAATCTGTGCCCCTGATCTGCGGTATTGTTCTTATTATGTACCCTTATTTTATCGAAAACATCAGCATCATGTTAGCGCTAGGCCTTGTACTTTGCGTTATTCCAAAATTTCTTCGGTTATAAACGAAGTCTAAAGCACAAAAAATTTTAGTATTTACATGATAAGTAGCACAAAATTATATAATTAAAAGTTATAAAACCACCAATAAAGTTTGATTATTCATCAATATATCGCTTATCTACAATCCACGAATACTGACCTGTTTTAACTTGGATTTTTTGCATGGACGCTCATCCACGCTTAACTCGTGAAGACAAACGGACACTCGGCCTCTCCTCCTTAGGTGGCGCACTTGAGTTCTATGACTTCGTGATTTATGTTTTTTACGCCAAAATTATTTCTGAACTATTTTTCCCAAGTACGCTGAGCCCTTTTTGGGCCATGCTCAATACCTACGGTATTTTTGCAGCGGGTTACTTCTTCCGCCCATTGGGTGGTGTCGTGATGGCACACTTTGGTGACTTAGTCGGCCGCAAACGCTTATTTAGTTTGTCTATCTTACTGATGGCCTTACCTACTTTGCTCATTGGTGTAATGCCAACCTTTGAAAGTATTGGTTATGCAGCGCCATTGTTGTTACTCCTTATGCGTATGATCCAAGGGATTGCCATTGGTGGTGAAATTCCAGCAGCATGGACGTTTGTATCGGAGCATGTACCAGAAAAGAAAATTGGGATTGCCAATGGTCTACTTACAGCTGGGCTTTCTCTGGGAATTTTATTGGGCGCATTAATGTCTCTGTTTATTTCGCTTAAATTTACTGAAGCTGAAATACACGACTGGGCATGGCGTATTCCATTTATTTTGGGCGGTATTTTTGGCTTTA
This sequence comes from Acinetobacter chengduensis, assembly GCF_003664645.1. Lineage (GTDB taxonomy): Bacteria > Pseudomonadota > Gammaproteobacteria > Pseudomonadales > Moraxellaceae > Acinetobacter > Acinetobacter chengduensis. The sequence goes on from NZ_RCHC01000010.1 coordinate 58,465, forward strand.
TTGCCTTGTATTTACGTAGCTATCTCAAAGAAACTCCAGTATTTAAAGCCATGCAAGAGAAAAAAGCGCTTGCAAAAGAGCTGCCTGTGAAGCAAGTACTTGCCAAACATAAAACTGCTGTTGTGATTGGCATGTTATTTACGTGGTTCTTAACTGGCTGTGTGGTCGTCCTCATTTTAGCCATGCCAAATTTACTCAGCACAGGCTTTGGTTATGAGCGTGCTGATGCGTTTAAAATGCAAAGTGCGGCCATTATTATGCAAATGGCTGGCTGTATAGTTGCGGGCTTACTGGCAGATCGCTTAGGGGCTGGCAAAGTCATGCTATGTGGCTCTTTGCTCGTAGCCGTAGTGGCAACTGTGTTTTACAACAGTTTAGGCCATGTTGCACCTTCAACCGTCTTTGCACTGTATATGCTACTGGGCTTTAGCTCAGGTACGGTCGGTATGGTGTCTTATAGCATGGTAAAAATGTTCCCTGCACAAATCCGTTTTACGGGTATTTCATTTTCATATAATTTGGCCTATGCCATTGCAGGGGGTATTACTTTACCACTGGTACAGTGGTTAAGCGCGTTTAGCCCGATTGGTGCTTTGTATTATATTTGGGTCGTGTGTATGGTGACCTTCTTAACCGCAATGCTCTATCGTACGCGGTTTGAAAAAAATAACTTTCGCCCCAGCTAAATCAACCATGTGCTCGCACATTTTTTCCAGCACTGCGAATATCTGAAAATTAAAAAAAGAGCAGTTCAACTGCTCTTTTTTTTATCACAAAATACAGATCAGACTTAAATTCAACTGCATTTTTCGCTCTAAGCTAACTCGGCTCATTAGACTTATAAATGCTTGCGTAATTCATCTTCAATAATTTCAATTTCTACTTGGCTAAAACGACGAATTTCACTTTCAGCATGACGTTCTAACATCCCACCAATCAATGGAACTTTAACATTAATATTCCAATCCAAATGAAAAGCGACATGTGAATCATCACCAGTTACACGTCGCTGGCAATTGGCTTTCAAAGGCAAATTAGGGTTCAAAGTCACTTCAGAGGTCATTGCTTCCAAATTACTCACATCCGTACGATGTAAACGAAAAGCATCTTTCAAAAATTTCTTCGCGGTATCCGGAATTTTGACATCTAAATTATAAGCACGTTTAAGGGTGTAAATATCCCCAGTTTTTTCAGATTGAATAATTTCCAGTTGCTCACCTGGAATGCGCTTACACACAGCTTCGTGTAATTCTGTTTGGGCCGCTAAACGTTTAAAGTCTTGTAAAGAAATGCCTTGAATTGAAGCTTGCACAGTAAATTGATGCGCCATGTTATACCCTTTTTATATTTCGTTTTATTGTTGTATTCATCACTGTAGCATTACAGTTTGATTTATAGCTTATGCTATTGAATAACATATACTATTAAACAATCTAAGGCTAGACTTTACATTGACTACAAATCCACATTTCAATGGCACACAGGCCTATAACAGGATGATCCGTCATAGTTTGAACTCACGTTATTCCTCCACTAGCACCCGATCATGCAATATAAAATTGCCTAGCTTAATGCCTTAAAATGTAGATTCATCCAGTTTTAACACATGCTTTTTCCCAAAACGATCACACCAAAGCACAGTCATTTGCTCTGCATAATCAATCTGTAGATATTGGGCTAAGAATTGTAGTTTCATGCAATATTGCTCAGCACCATCATCCAAACCCGACACCATCACCTGCGTTGTCTTGGGAAATACCTTTAACCATGGGCTCGAATAAGCATCGCTCAACTGAGCAAAACTTAAGTACTGTTCAGGGGCTTGGTAAATTCTCTCAGCCATCATGTCAAACTGCTTTTGTTGCTCAAGCTTGAAATCAATTAACATACGTCCTCCAGTTATAAAGCTTAAGGACTCGTTATGACTTGCTGTTTATGTTTCACCTTCAACCATGTATACCAACCATATACTGCCAACAACACAAATAGCGCATATAAAGCTGCCGTGAGTAATAAGTCTTTATAAATAAACATACCCACATAAATAATATCGACCACCACCCAAAGTACCCAAGTCGCAATATATTTTCGACTGGTCCAATAAGTAGCCAATAAGCTAAAAGCAGCCAATTGTGCATCTAACCACGGTACAGCCGCATCGGTTAAATATTTTAGACATGCGCCAAAAATTGCACCAAAAATTGCAGTCGCAATGATTTGTAGCCAGAGCTTGTGCTGCGATAATACTTCGATACGAATATCATGATCTGTGGCTTTGCCTTGCTTCCACTGTAAAAAGCCATATACCGCCAAACCCATAAATAAGACTTGCAGAATGGTTTCGCCATACAATTTATAGTCAAAGAAAATAAATGCATACAGTACATAAGCCAATAAATTAAAAGGCCAACACAACATGTGGCGACATACCGTCAACGCAACCGCAATACAACTCACCACTACGGCAATGATTTCAAGCTCCGACATGCCTGTCGCCTACTTTATTTTGAAAGCGTTATTATGGAAAAAAATACAATAACTGCAATCCTCTTTATGTTGTGCGCTTCAAGTTTTTTTAATGTGTGATGTGAACCCATGCGTTTACAGCGATCATTTGACAATATGAGCAATCAAGTACAAAAATGGAACTTGAAAACAGCTGATATTATCTTTGAAACGCATAAAACAATAAGAGCCTTCTATGACACAAAACACCCAGACCGATGAAAACGTTCAACCTGTGTATATCAGTACAGCAGATGGTTACAGTATTTGTGCACATTTATACACATGCAAACAGCCCAAAGCCAGTATTGTTGTGGCCAGTGCAACAGGTGTACCCCAAGGCTTTTATCGCCGTTTTGCAACTTATGCAACTACACAGGGTTTTCAAGTACTCACCTTCGACTACCGAGGTATCGCACAGTCTGCACCTGCTCAACTCCAAAATTTTCGTATGTCCTATTTAGATTGGGGCGAATATGACTTAACTGCAGCTATCGACTATTTGACCAATGATGACTTACCCATTTATATGGTCGGGCATTCTTACGGTGGACAAGCGCTTGGACTAACACGCAATCATGCGCAAGTCAGAATGATGTACTGCTTTGGCACAGGTGCTGGCTGGCATGGTTATATGCCCCTCAAAACTAAAATTCAGGTGCAAGTTATTTGGAATATTGTTTTCCCACCCGTTGTGGCTGTCCATGGGTATTTACCATGGAGTAAATTTAATATGGGGGCCGATCTACCTCTTGATGTTTATCGTCAATGGCGCCAGTGGTGTAAGCATCCGCACTACTTCTTTGCAGATCCTGAGCAACAGCATTTGCACGCACAATATGCACAAGTCAAAACCCCAATTTATGCAGTTGCAGCCTTAGACGATGATTGGGCTTTACCAACATCACGACAGGCATTTATGCAACATTATCGTCAGGCACCATTACATTATATTGATGTGCAAGCCAAAGATTTAGGCTTAAAAGCCATTGGTCACATGGGGTATTTCCGCAAAGGCGCAGAAAAACTGTGGGATGATATGCTCAATACATTTACTCAAGATGTATCTGCACAGAAATCCGCTTAAATTTGTCAGTAAAATGAATTAGATTGGAACAACTGGTTTTATGTCTAGCGTTAGCACATACAGTAAAGATGATCTCAGGGCAAACTTGAGATCATTCTACAAATGTGGCCTTGGTGATTTCTCTTTTATGCTCTGTTCCTAAGCGATCTACATGCGTATAAAACACACCATATTGCCCTATATAATATTCCAAAGATTGCTCGTAAAAATTCCAATAAATTGAGTACTCATTTAAATCTAAGGCGCGAATCTGAGTTTTGCAGCTCACAGGCATTTTACGTAGGATCTCTGCCTGCAAAGCTTTGGCCTCATCCATTGTATTCACCTCATAATGGCTTTCACAAAACATAGTGGCAATATCATCAAACAATTGTTGCTCGTACTCATCCACCACATGCGTCAGGCTATCGTTTTGTGCCGTAGTTTGTGAGCTAATATTGGCCTGTTTTTCTGGTGCTTGATAACGCTGTAACCGTTCAACATAGCGCTGCTTTTTAGCAATCTTTTTAATTACCATCCAGAGCACACTCAGGACAATAACAACACAAATCCACAATAAAAATTTGAGCATTATTTTTCCCCTGTAGATCTATGTACTCGTCTCATTATTATTCTTCTGGTTGGCGCATGCAAATCCGCTATCACCCAGCCATATTATCTTGCTGTGAAATCACATATTCAAAACAAAGTCACCTTATAAGCACAACATAACTGCCATACAACATAAAACTCTGGCACAAATGCTTCAGAAATGCATCACAATGCAACAGTTCTTGGCTTTTATGTTTAACCTTTTTCTTGTGAAATTAAAATTATTTTCAGATGGATCAATTAGAAAAAAATATGATACGCGAAGCAAGGATTGAAGATATACCGCATATATTAAGGATTATTCACGAAAGTATTCGTACCTGTATAGACGATCATCAACGTGATGAAAGTAGCATTCAGATTCTACTTGAAGAAATGAGTCAAGCAAACTTAACCCTATGGATGCTCTATAACGACAGCTGGGTCTATGTAGACGAATACCGCATTGCGGGCGTTATTATGGTGAATGATCAAGGAAATATTCTACTGAATTACGTTGCCCCTGAGATGCAACTACGTGGCTTTGGTAAAGCACTTTTACTCAAATTATTTGAAACCTGCACCACCAAAAATATCACTCAATTGAGCTTAGAAAGCACGCAGACTGCATTGCCATTTTACCAAAAATATGGCTTCGAACGCCCTGAACCCTCCGATAGTGATTCTTTACTGTTAGTCAAACAGTTAAGCCCGCTATAATTCTTTTAAAATTAGGCTTTACCTTAATGTAGACTCACCTTAAGTTGATCCCTGCCCGCTTGTTTTGCAGCATATAATTGAACATCCGCAGCTTTCATTAATTCATGAATATTTGCATAAGGGTGTTCACGGTTTTTATAGGCGACTCCAACGCTTAATGTGACGTAGTTTTTGCCATCAGTTCGATTCAGGTGCTCAAATTGTTGCTGACGCACCGCATCCAAAACCTGCAGTAAATACTGCTCTGCCACTGGAATGGGTACGTTGTGCATGACAATAGCAAATTCTTCACCACCATAGCGTGCCAAAAATGCAGTGTCAGGCAGGCTCATCTTTAATACCTTCACCAAACTTTGTAAAATCACGTCGCCTTTAAGGTGTCCATAATAGTCGTTATAGTTTTTAAAATAATCGACGTCCAACATAGCAAAAATCAAAGTTTTATCTGAATACGTTGGCGTTAAATCAAAGAGCTGTTGAATCTCAAGATTTAATGCATAACGATTGAAAGCACCTGTAAGCGCATCAGTTTTGACTTGCAACTCTAACTTCGCATTTAAGTTATGCAATTCTTCAGTACGGCTTTTTACTTTTTGATCGAGTGAACTGTTGAGCTCACGCAAACGCGTATTTAATTGCTCGGTATGATATGTATAAAACGCATAATTTCTGGATTGCTGGAACATAATTAACAAGGCATATAAGCTGGTCGCCACAAATGATAAATATACCGAATCAATCACATTGGCCATCAGCAAGAAGTCATTTAAAAATGCACTACACAAGAAAATAACGGCCCAAAGATTCCACACCGAATAACTTTGTTTGAGTTTTAAAGTTCGCGTAAAACCATAAATAAAATTAATAATTATCGGCAAGCAAAAGACCGCACAATACATGCCCAATTGACCAAACTGCTCTGGTTCTAGCACACAGACCGCACCCATATTTATACTTAGGAGGACAACGGACACCCCATAAATATAGGGATGTAAATATTTACGGTTCAGCATAAAAATATAGCTGAGGAAAAATAAAATCGCGATGTAGCTAAATAAATATTCTAAGCGTGCGCCTAATTTCCAATCCAATGTAGTAAACGTGGTATAGGCATACGGCGCTGTAAAAAGATTATGTAAGGCCAAAAATAGAATAAACAGACCGAAAACAAATTGCTTTTGACTTTCACGTATTAATGGGCCACGAAAAATTGAAAATAATAAAGTGAATAAACTCACCCCCAGCACTGCACCACATACCGCGGCGATACTCATTTGTTGCTGTTGAAACTGCCGATTAATATTACGAGCTAAACCAATTCGTAGTGGATTTTCTAGACCACCGTGTAATTCAGATGCATTGGCAACCTGAATACTGAGCGTAAAATACGCATGATTCGCGACAAAGTAGGCAATTTTAGGGGCTTTCTCGACTTCAATTTTACCCAAATCTGCATTGACTTCACCTGCGCGAATCAACAAGTCGCCATTTAAAAAAATCTTATAGGCGCCATATTGATGCGGAATTTTAATAGCTACACGGCGCCCTATAGCATGTTGAGGTAAGCGAAAATGCGCAACATAAGTGCCATAACCACGATTTGAACCGAGAACTTTTTCCAAGGCACTAGGAAGTTGTACTGCTTCTGCTCGCAGTACGCTATTGGGGTCACGTAATAAATGATTTGGATAAAATAACCAGTCACCACCTAAGGCAATGGTATTGTCAGAATTAAAATTAAGATAATGGACCTGATGGTTTGAATAATAGGACTCTGGCTCTGGTTCATACTGTGCAAAAACCACAGGTGATATGCAGATGAGCAACCAGCCTAAAAACAACCCTGTTTTTAATTTGCACAGAAAATTCATAACCATCGACACTAATTTGAGCATCCAATTTATTTAGATATTTTGCACACCAAACTTAATGTACGTTTAAATTACTGAATCGACAAATGTTTTTTCTATTTAGTGATAAACAGCATGCACTGCTTATCACCAGCATCATTTTCCGCAATTAATCACGTGTTTTTACATCAAATAATTCAATTTCAAAAATTAAGTTTGAATTAGCAGGAATAATTTTGCCCATTTTACGTTCGCCATACGCTAAATGTGCAGGTACTAAAAGTTTACGTTTACCGCCAACTTTCATGCCCATAATCCCTTGATCCCAACCTTTAATCACACGGCCAGTACCAATTACAGTTTCAAAATAATTCCCACGATCAATTGAAGAGTCAAACTTGGTTCCATCTTCTAACCAACCCGTATAATGCGTGGTAATTAAGGCACCTTTAACTGCTTCTTTACCTTCGCCAATTTTTAAATCAATAATTTCGAGTTCGTTTGACATCGTCTTTGCCTAATCACATATAACAAGATAGCCCTATTATAACAGCTCATCGACTTGATATTGTCAAAGCGCTTATGTGTCTTCATATTGCATGATATAGATCTAAAAACTTAATTCTAAAATATCGCGGTCATCCAACAAATAATCGGTTAACTGCCGATGATGCTGTGCGGAACCAATGAGCACCCATTTTCCAACGATTTTTTGTTCACTTTTATATTGTTCATTGCGAATCACTTGCATGCCATAACGCTTAAATAACTCTTCATATTTATCTAAAGTTTCTTGCTGATACATGCACACAATACGGTATTTACGTGCCTGATGGTGTTGCTCTATCCACTCTTGCACATACATGAGTAAAACCAGCACGACCAATACCACGAAGGTAGCAAATAAACTCAGCACGATATATCCCGCACCAACCGCCATGCCAAGCGCTGCAGTCATCCAAATGGTGGTGGCCGTGGTAATGCCAGAGATGCGATTATCATCTTTAAAAATTACCCCAGCGCCCAAAAATCCTAAACCCGTTAAAATATTGGCTGCCAAACGATCTGGATTTTCCACCCCAATTTTCAGCGATAGCATGGTTAATAAGCATGCGCTAAGACTCACCATAATCATGGTTCTTAAGCCTGCGGATTTACTGCGATATTCACGCTCTGCACCAATCACTGCACCAATACCGAGTGCAATCAGCAAATGATAAATCTCATCTGGCATGACCTGACCTATTGTTATTTTTTATACAAAGAAGATTCCTGAGATATACCCAAAAACAAAAGAAAGATGCAGCCTAAACCGCATCTTTCTTCATTTTATATAGAACAACTTGGAAACAAGCTGGCCATATCAATATGGGCAATTACAATAAAACTGACCTTATTTTAATTGTTCCCACTCAATCACCGCTTGTGCTGAATCGCCAATTAAAGTCCATTCACCATCCATCACGTTCAGCTGTAACTGCATAGTACGTTCACACAATGCTTGAATTGCTTCTGTAGTTGCAGTTGAAAGTTGCCAAACTTCAAGATTTTTAAGCGTTTTTAACTTACTGTTACGCTTAAACCACTCATCCACTGAACTACCATAAGCAATCACAGCCACTTGTTGGCAACGCGCACAGGCTTTTTTTACTTTATCTTCATCTGGTAAACCCACTTCAATCCATTTAATCAGCTGGCCAGTGAGGTCCTTTTCCCATAGTGCTGGTTCATCAGTTTCAAAAAGATCTTTGGTAAATTCTAGCGCTTCATCTGCATAACGCGCATAAGCCAAAATACGAACCATAAGACGTTCAATGGTTTCAGATGGATGCAGCGCCATGGTCAATTGAAAGTCACCATATTGGTGTACATCCATATTGGCAATATTCAAGTCTGCCTTATAAATCGTAGCTTTAAGCGCCATACATTGAGTCCTCAAATTTCGCGCTTAGCATACTCGATTTCGCTGTTTGAATGTGGCTTTGCTGATGATTAAACTTCACCTAAAGCGGATGATTCACTTTCAGTCGGCAGGCTCATCCTAATCTTAAGCATAGATTGTCGAGCACACTGTTCACCCCCCTATGGTTAAAGATCCACTTATTCAGTCTCTACAATACGACATTGCATCAGGGCAGTTTCAAAAGCCAGCCAATCTCGCACTTCTGTGCTGGTTCGGTAAATCATCTCGATTCGATTATCTATGCCTTCTTCTACAGATTGGTAATTAAACTGCGCAGGGTTGAAGTTAAAGCTTTTCCAACCTGCATCTGTAGAAAATATGCCTTTAATACGTAGCCAATCCTGCTGTTCACAGAGTAAATCTAGCAGATCCATAAAATTAAAATGCCAGCTTTTTGGTAGCTTCCAACCTGCAACGCTGTATTCCTGCGTAGTTTCAACATAATGATAAGGCAATTGTTTGATTACTTGTTGGGCCAACTCAGGTTGCTGTTTCACACGCTGTAATAGCGGTTGCATTTTTCGAGTCCCGTATTGGTAGCCAACATCTAGCTGAGCTAAGCTGAGCTGTCCAAATGGCGCATCTAACCACAACTGCTGATAAGGTTGATATTCCAGTTTTAAAGCCTCCAAGGCGTGTTGATCTTCATCCGACATGCAATCCACATGAGACAATGCCACAATATGAGCAGCTTTTAATTGATCCGCATATAAATGCTGTTTGCTCCATTCATGATCATGCAAACGTGATGCATCCACCACTGTCACCAACGCGCGCATGTTTAAATGGCTCTGCCAATGTGGCTCAGTTAATTGCTCTAAAAGTTGTGCAGGATGACCTAAACCTGTGGGCTCTATAAATAAGCGGTCTGGTTTGTTTTCGCTTAATAAGCGCGATAAAGCAATTTGCATGGGCATTTGGCTACTACAGCACAAACAGCCTCCTAATAGCTCTTTGACCGCATAGCCCTGGTCTTGTGGGAGCAAGGCCTGATCGACCCCAATTTGACCAAATTCATTCATCAGCACCGCCCACACTTCACCATCTGGCTTTTGGCTCAGCAAATGCTTGAGTAAAGTGGTTTTTCCCGCGCCTAAAAAACCAGAAATAATATGGACGGGAATCACTTTTGGCGTTGCGATAATTTTCAAAACTTCACCCATGGCAGATTTTTCATCAAGACATACTGCTTATAACTGCTCAGATCTCACCTTGCAAGTGCAAAGCTTTTGAGACCCCCTAGCTCAAAGCAGTTGATGTGCTCAATGTCCAAAGACTTAGAATATGAGGTTATGTAGCGCCTAATTTTGCGACACAGCATTTATGTGATGGACTTATCAATATCAATTGAGATCATTCATATTTGAAATAAAATCTTACACATGGTTATGTGAATATTCTCTCAAAACAAGCACTTTGGCGATTTGATGTAACCCAACTGTGAATATAAATCATCGTTTCAAAGCTGATCAGAAGACCAATAATTAACATTTGCCTATTTTCTAGTCGTTATTTCAACAATTACCCTACAAAGCGTATGGATATGTGACAACAAGTAATGCTTACACGCGACTTTTGTGAGCTACATTGATCATCTTGGTTTGAGCTTTTAGGATGTTCTTCATCCAAACGAATGGTGATGCATTGGTTTGGGAGATATTAAATTAAATTGAAGGATGCCCTATCATGAAATTAACTCAAGTATTATTCGCAACACTTTTATCAACAACAGCATTAACAACTTTTGCTGCCACACAAGACCAAGCAACTGAAACACAAACTGAAAAAGTGGTTGTGAGCACACAAGAACAACCTGTAAACACTGAAGCGACTGCAACAACTGATTCAGCTGCACCTGCTTCTGAAGCGTCTGCTGAAACGCCAACACCTGCAGCACAATAATTCTTTTTACTCCAGAAAAAGATTTATTGCCATAAAGTTGGTTGTGTTGATGACTGCTGAATCAACAACTCAAATCAACTTTCAAAGCGGAATAATCATGACGGTTATTCCGCTTTTTTTGATCAAAAATGCCTATCAACCATAGAAAAAAAGAATAGATAAATTAGCTAAACCTATACCCATTATTTAATTATTTTGTTTTATATCATAATCTTAATTAAATAATTTAATTCACAAGTCACAAATAGCATACATAGTCTCTACTTATGCATAGCTTGTTTAGACTCAGCACTTAGACCTTAATAGCGCTCAACGGATGTCAAATGATTGGATCTTTGCACATGAGCAATAAAGCAAATTACACTACTGAAGTCGCTGTTTTGGGTGCTGGCCCAGTCGGCTTAACGATTGCAAACTACTTGAGCAAACAAGGTGTTCAAGTCACTGTGGTTGAGCAACTCGACAGTCTAATTGATTACCCACGTGCAATTGGTATTGATGATGAATCTTTACGTACCATTCAGTCATTGGGCCTAGTTGACCAAGTACTTCCTCATACTACACCAAATCACGCAATGCGCTTTTTAACACCTAAAGGCCGTTGTTTTGCTGATATTCAGCCATTAACACGTGAATTTGGTTTCTCTCGTCGTAACGCATTTATTCAGCCACAAGTGGACAATGTTTTACTACAAGGCTTAAAACAATACAAAACCACTGATGTTCGCTTTGCACGTCATTTAACACACTTTAGCCAAAACGCTGATGGCGTGACTTTAAATGTTAAAAATAAAGACGGCGTTGAAGAAGTGATCACTGCAAAATATCTCATTGCATGTGATGGCGGTAACTCTATTGTACGTCGTACTTTAGGTGTTCCTTTTGAAGGTGAAACTGCGCCAAACCAATGGATCGTTATTGATATTGAAAACGACCCATTAGCGACACCACATATTTATTTATGCTGTGACCCTGTTCGTCCATACGTATCGGCTGCATTACCACACGGTATCCGTCGTTTCGAATTCATGGTGATGCCAGGTGAAACTCAAGAAGAACTTAGCAAACCAGAAAACATTGCAAAATTATTGTCTAAAGTATTGCCAAATACAGATGGTATTGAAGTAATTCGTCAACGTGTTTATACACACAATGCGCGTATTGCCGATAAATTCCGTGTAGACCGTATTTTACTTGCAGGTGATGCTGCGCACATCATGCCAGTATGGCAAGGTCAAGGCTATAACAGCGGTATGCGTGATGCTTTCAACTTGGCGTGGAAAGTCGCATTGGTTGTTAAAGGCAATGCTGGCCCTGAATTACTAGATACCTACCAAGTAGAACGTAAAGACCATGCAAAAGCCATGATCGATCTATCTGTGATGGCGGGTCATGTACTTGCACCACCTAAAAAATGGCAAGGTTTTGTACGTGATGGTATTGCGTATGCCTTAAATTACATCAAGCCAATCAAACAGTACTTACTTGAAATGCGTTTTAAACCAATGCCTAAATACAATGACGGCGCTTTGGTGACAAACAACAGTAAAGACAGCCCTGTAGGCAAAATGTTTATTCAACCACAGGTCAAACTTGAAAATGGTGAAACCATTTTACTCGATGAAGTGATTGGAAATGATTTTGCTGTCATCGCTTGGGGTGTAGATCCACAATGGGGTCTGTCTGAAGCAAATATGAAACAATGGCAAAAACTGGGTGTTAAATTCATCCAAGTGATTCCAGCGGTTCAATTGGGCAATGAAAACCGTAAGAAGTTTGATGGTGTGATTACCATTGGTGATATCGGTACAGATATTCGTACTTGGTTCGGCAAAACTTCAGATTCTATCGTAATTTTACGTCCTGACCGTTTTGTAGCAGCTTTGGCTATTCCACAAAGCATGAACGCAGTAAGCGAACAATTATTCGCTAAATTGCATGCAAAATAATGCACTAAATTGCTGATCCACTTCTTATGGATCACAGTTCAAGAAGCCACGCATTAGCGTGGCTTTTTTTATACATTCACAAAAATTGAGTTCAATATATAAACTCATTTAAATTCAGATGAGCGGATACTCTTGAGTCATAGCTGTAACGGGTGGAGCGAATATTTCAATACAGATGAATGGATGATTAGATATGTAGATCAGCCACGGTAACTTCATATTCAGATCTTGTTGTATATCTCGAATAAAATCATGGAGAGCGTTTGCCTAAGGATTAGCAGTGACTAGAGAAATCAAAATCATTTCCTAAGCTTATTTAATTACCACGTTTTAGATCATTGCCTATTTAAATTAGATTCAATCTTGATCTGAGAAAGTTTAAGTACAAAAAAGCCAGTCTCTAGAACTGGCTTTTAATTTTAAAATGAACATCACCGCTTGTTTAAAGCGGTGAGAAATCCATATAGAACTGCTCTCTTAGCACTTTCAATATCAGCTCAATCGCCTCATTACGTTTTTCTTTATGGTAACTCGCATACAGCCCAATCATTGGCAAAGGTTCAATCGTGCTTTTCACCACGATTTTATCCCCCAATAAAGGAATTACATAAGAAGGGACCAAACTCCAACCGACCCCCATACCCACCAAGTTAACATTCAGCAAAATATTGGTCGAATACTGAACCACGTTTACATCCAGCTTTGATTGCTTAAAGAAACCCTGAATAATCCGATATAGCTCAGGTGATGAATGTTCATCACTCACAATAAAATCTTGCTGATTAAACGTTTTAATACTGATGTGTCGTTGCTGAGCAGCGCTACAGTCTTTTGGAATAATTAAGGCCAATGGTTCAGTAAATACTTGAATCGTTTCGATGTCTGCCGAGTCTGCAGCATATCGCGTAAAGGCAATATCAATTTCACCGCGCTGTAAGGCTTTAAGCTGGTCACTATCGGTTAAGCTATGAAAGTGAATTTTAAGCTCAGGGAACTTCGCACGAATATTCGGCATGATATACGGAAACACCTTCATTTCCGCCACAGGCACAAAGCCAATATTTAATTGCTCTTTATTCAACTGGGCAATTTGACGTGCATCAATAATCGCTTTTTCGGCATGTTCTAAACTTAAATGCGCTTCTTTTAAAAAAGCTTTCCCTTCTTCAGTCAGCTCAACTTTACGGTTTGAACGTATTAATAACTGCACACCCACTTCATGTTCTAAGTCTTTAATTTGTTGGCTTAACGATGGTTGCACCGTACACATGCGCTGGGCAGCCTTGGTAAAATTGAGCTCTTCAGCAACTGCTACAAAATAACGTAAATGACGCAATTCCACATTTTACCCCTTGTTGAATGTTTGAGATTGTACACTTGCAGGCACTGCCAATACGCGATAAATCAGTAAAGTAAACAGTACCATCAAAGCACAAAATAAATAGGTAAATTGATAATCAAATTTGGCAATCAGGAAGCCCATAATCACTGAGCCTACCGCCAATCCAATGTCGAATAAAGCAAAAAAAGTTGAAATTGCATGCCCCATTCGTTGCTTTGACACAGCCTGAATCGCCATAGTTTGCATACATGGAAATAAAGACCCATATCCCACGCCAATAAAGACCGCAGATAGCCATAAAATCCACTGGTTTTGCATAAAGCTTACAATAATCAGACCAATAAAAAATGCAATAAATGACGGGTAAATCACAGAGCTCGGCCCTTTCTGATCATAGCGCTTGCCCACCCATGGACGCACAGTAATCATCGAGACTGCAAAAACAATGAAAAATAAACTGGCATAGGCCAACAGGTTTTTACTGTCTGCAAATGCCGTAATAAAACTGGTAACACTCGAATATGAAAACGCCACTAACATGGCCACAAAACTAATCGGCAACACTTTGGTTTCCACAATATCGTGTAAACCAATGCCTTTACTGGGCTGCTGTGTTGGTGTTTCAGCTGAACTCTTTTCAACAGTCTTTCGTACTGAATTGTCTTCTACTTTAAGCGTTAAGCAAAATGCATAACCAATAAATGTCACTCCAGTGAGCAATGCAAATAACACTGTAAAATTAGAAAACTGAATAATGCTGAGTGCGAGCAATGGGCCAAACACCGCACCTAAATTGGTCGACATCACAAAATAGCCCATGCCCTCACCTTTACGGCGATCAGGAATAAAATCATTTACCACAGGCACATTCACTGTGGTCAAAATACTGAACCAAAAGCCGTGTAGGAAGCGAACTAACAACAAGCTCCACAGACTATCAATGAGTAAATAACTGAAAGTAAAGAGAACAAATAGCAAACCTGAATAACGCAGTGATGGTTTCTTCCCCCATTTTTGTACAATTAAGCCCGAAAATGGCCGAATCGCAATGGAGGAAACTAAAAATAGCGTGAGGGCTAAACCCGCTTCTTTTACACTGCCACCCAAATCTTGCATGATGTAAATGGGCAATACGGTGAGCGTGGCAAAATAATAAATAAACAGAAATAAGTTATTGCATAAGCACAATATAAAAGAGCGATTCCATAAATGCTCTGGTGCCTCATGTACATGTTGAGTCATTTATGGCACACCCTGCTCGGATAGCAAAACTGGCGTCAGCGCAACCTTGATAATATTTTCAATATAAGACTGATCGGGCACGGCATTAAAAAAAATAATTTGATAATGAATCGCGCCGTACAGCATGTCGAGCATCGATTCAAAATCATAATCGGCACGAATCTCTTCACGCTCGATGGCCAATTGAATTAACTTTCGTGTTTGCTCGCGACGAGGCAATAAATATTGTTTAAAAAAACTCCCCGCCGCTTCGCGATGCTCAGCCATCACCACCAACAGTGCACGCCCAACTTGATGATTAAGTGCAACAGATAACTTCACAAGTTGCTGCGTTAAGTTGTATTGCATCGTTTGGCTAAAGTCCAAATCAAAAACCGACTCCGTATTTTCTTTAAACGCATCAAAAACCAAATCAGACTTATGATTCCACCAGCGGTAAATAGTTGACTTGCCTACACCTGCACGGGCTGCAATATCTTCAATACTAAGCCTGCTGTAATCGACCTCAAGTAACGCTTCATTCACTGCTTTAAGTATGCATTGCTTACGCCTTGATGTTTTTTCTGCATCATTCATAACACGCTTATCCGGTATACATCACATCGCACTTTTGTGTATGGGTGCTATGCGATCAAGTGAATTTTTCTGAATATCGAAACGATACGTATCGTTTTATTTTATGCCGAATTTAATGCATGTACTACTGCTAATCGACCAATCGAGCTTAAACTTTAGTGGAATACTCGGATTAAATTAATATGCTGTAACTGCCCAGCCGAGTACGAGGAATCTTAAGCTTTACTTTCTTACATCTATGCATATTAAAGGCTATTTACCATCATCATCCGCGCATAAAAAAAGGCCACATAAGTGACCTTTTATTTTTAAAACCTTACACTTAATTGTGCATCGATTTTTTGTAGATACTGCAAGATGGATGATGATTTTCTTGTAAACGTGCAATTTTACGTTGCTCAGCCGCTTCAAAACGACAACGTTTCCAGTCATTGTCCAAATTTAATTGTGGAATTGGCTTAGGTTTGCCATTTTCATCTACTGCAACCATGGTGAAGTAGCAACTATTGGTATGACGCACAGTACGTTTTTGAATATTTTGTGCTTCAACACGAATACCAATTTCCATGGAAGTACGTCCCACATGATTCACACAAGCCAAGAAAGTGACCAACTCACCCACATGAATCGGCTCTTTAAAATTGACTTTATCTACAGATAAGGTCACTACATAACTACCTGAAAAACGGCTCGCACAAGCGTATGCAACTTGATCCAGTAACTTCAGAATGGTACCGCCATGAACATTACCGGAAAAATTCGCCATATCTGGCGTCATTAGTACCGACATTGTTAATTCGGATTGATCATCTGATGCTGGAGCAATTTGATCTAATGGGGACATCGCGTTTCTCTAGACTCGTGATAGAACAAAGATTATTGAGGTTATTATAACTTTTTTAAGCCAAATAAAATGTTCAAATCGGCAAAAAAACCATCATTATTATTTATAGTGATTTAACCATCATTCAAGAAAATATATATCAACAGGTATAAATCACTATAGATCAATAATATGCATGATGCCTAACAATTTCTTATGTACCTTAGGCGTTTGAAGAAATACTTTAAGTCATCTGTTCAAATATGCATTCTGTATATTTACGACAGTATGCTGTTTTAATCACCACAAAATAGATGATTTTATAACGGTGTTTTTGTCGAAAAAGCTTTTTAACATTTCGGCTGAAACATTGTCATAGCTTAGTACAGAGTTGTTGCCTTCAAGTGACTCAATCACATAAGAACCATCAATTTTGGCCTTAATCACCACGAAAACATATTCTGGCATAGAGGCCAAAGTTACGCGGTCGCCGATTTGAAATTTTTGCATACAACACTCTTTTTTCTGAACTCAGTTTTATTGATTTAAAGTATTAAACTTTGGATTTTAGTCTAGAGAAATTCAGTGCACTGGTAAACTTAAATCTGTGAATATATAAGTTAAATATATAAATCGTCTTATTCGAAATGTTTTACAGATTAATCAAAAATAATGAATATGATTCAATGCATTAACGAAAAATATCCAGTAATTTTTAAGTTTTATGAACCAAAATATATGAAGGCTATACACTTCAGTTGAATATAATTTTTTGCATGATGAAAAAAAAAGAGCAGATATTTACCCACTCTTTTTTCTATCAATTCACCTTACTGATTTATACAGATTAGGCCTTATTGTTGCACTGTATATTGAATATTTTGATTTAATGGATAGTGATGTTTAGCATAAGCCAATGAAATATCCTTAAGTTTTTCATCGGCTGCTTCCACACCTGCCTGCATGGTCGCTTCACGGCCTTTGACATCAAAGATATGTGCTTTTTCACGCAAATCAGGTTGAATCACCACATCTGCGCGCTTCATTTCTTCTTTAGCCAAATAAAACTGCATAATGTTGATATTTTGGTTAAACAAGCCCCATACATTGCTGGTTTCTGTATGAATTGGTTTTGCCAAAATGTCTACAGCAATAATAATATCTGCACCGAGCTCACGTGCGGTATCTACAGGCACAGGACTGACCAACCCACCATCCACATATTCTTGCTGTTGAATGACAGCAGGAATAAACATACTTGGAATTGAAACAGAAGCACGTACAGCCTGCCCTGTATTGCCTGCATTAAATACCACTTTATGGCCTTCTTGCAGTTCTGTTGCCACCACATACATTGGGATTTTCAGTTTTTCTAAAGGCAGATGATCCACTTGAGCATTTACATAATCTTCTACTTTTTTGCCATCCAATACGCCCTTTTTATCGAGGCGAATTTCGCGTACATCCGCAGGCTTCATACTTAATGCAATATCTCGTAGTTCATCTGCAGATTTACCGGATGCATAAATAGAGCCGACAATGCTACCTGCACTGGTGCCTACAATAAAATCTGGACGTATGCCGTGTTGTTCTAAAACTTGAATGACGCCAATATGTGCATAGCCACGCGCACCACCACTTCCCAATACCAAAGCTACGATGGGACGATTATTTTGCTGTTTTAATTTTTTAAAATCGACTTGATTCGGGACCACATGGGCTTCAGCAATCGCACCTGATTCTTCTGTTGGCTTTGAGGCAAAAGCCAAGACTTGATCGGTTGCCTGTGTAGCTTGCGCACCAATACTTTGACAACCCACAACACTTATCATCAGACACGTTATTAAAACTGTGTTTATATTCACGACACTTGATCCAACATTTTATTCATTTTATAAAGATGCTCAGTCTAAAACGATCATCCCATTTTCATTGTTATGAAACGTTAAGATGTTAGCCATAAAATTATAAGTCACTCTCTGCTTTGAATCATGTAGAAACTATAGAGAATCATGACAGGCGGGGAAAAAATGAATGAATTCCTGCCCTATAAAGCTGAAAAATTGTACATATTTCGCACTAAAAAAATATACATTCACGGTGCTATATTCATAAAAAAAGCCCCAATACAGGGGCTTTTTTTACAATACAGTCGTCGCAATCACTAGCAACATTACCAGATATCAGAGTCTACTTTGTCTTTAAATTTAGGATGATCATCTAACTTAAAGACAGGATCCTTCACGCCTTTCTTTAACTGACCAGAATAATCTTTCATTAACATTAATAAGAATGGTGTTAACAATAGAATTGCAAATAAGTTAATACTTGCCATTACACCCATAAATAAGTCTGCGAGGTTCCAAATCACTGGCACGCTCATAATTGAGCCCATATAGACCATCATGAGTACAATTATGCGGAAGCTAAACATTATACGGCTGCTGTTGTTAATAAACTGTACATTGCCCTCTGCATAAGCATAGTTACCAATCACAGAAGAGAACGCGAACATAAACAGAATAATGGCAAGGAAGTCATCGCCCCATGAACCAATTTGGCTTTCTAAGGCCATTTGAGTCAAAGTTACGCCTTCAAAGCCCGCATTTTCATACAAACCTGATGCCAAAATAATAATCGCAGTACACGTACACACCACAAATGTATCAACAAATACGCCTAACATTTGGATCAAGCCCTGATTCACAGGATGTTTTACATCAGATGCTGCAGCCGCATTTGGCGCAGAACCCATACCCGCTTCGTTAGAGAATAAACCACGTTTGATGCCCATCATCATAGCCATAGATACCATGGCACCAAAGAAACCACCAGCAGCTGCATCAAACTCAAAGGCTTTACTAAAAATAAGTTGGAAAATTGATGGTAAAATATCGTAGTTAATCACTGCAATATAAAGCGCAACGATTAAATACAAGAGTGCCATTACAGGGACAAAGGTTTCAGCAACTTTGGCAATACGTTTAATACCACCAAAAATAAGTACGCCTGTCATGAGTACTAAAGCAAGACCTACCCATGAAATGACTAAATCAAAGCCACCCAGGTTTAAAACAAGATCAGCTTTATTCCATCCCCACGCATGTGAGGTTGCACCAGTAATTGCATTGGCCTGCACCGCATTAAATACAAAACCGTAAGTCGAAATGAGGGTAATGGCAAAGATGATCCCTAACCATTTCTGTTTCAAGCCTTGGCTAATGTAATATGCTGGACCACCACGAAATTGTTTATTTTGGCTATCACGCACTTTAAACAGTTGTGCAAGTGATGATTCTACAAAAGCAGAACTCATGCCTAAAAATGCGGTTAACCACATCCAAAATACGGCGCCAGGGCCACCAATTGCAATCGCGATGGCTACACCAGCAACGTTACCTACACCCACACGGCTAGCAAGGCCAGTTACAAATGCCTGAAAAGGAGTAATGCCATGTTTATCATCACCTGCCTTACGGCTTCCCTTCATCACTTTAATACTGTGTACAAATAATCGGATTTGTACTGCACCGGTCGCCACAGTATAAAAAATACCGACAGTAACTAAAAACACCACCAAAAAATCCCACAATGGGGTATTTATGGTATTAATCCACTTCAACAAGCTTTCGTTCAGTTGATCGTTCATTCTGAATATCCAATTTTTTTAGCGACTCTGTAAAGAAAAAAGCCTACATAGAGGCTTTTTTCTATCTCTTAGACAAAGAATTTAAGAATCAACTGAATGACTGTCGCATTAATCAAGTCAACGAAAAACGCACCACACAGTGGAACAATTAAAAAGGCTTTATGCGAAGGTCCATACATATTGGTAATGGCTTGCATGTTTGCAACGGCAGTTGGTGTTGCTCCCATACCAAAACCACAATGACCAGCAGCCAATACGGCGGCATCATAGTTTTTACCCATCACACGGAAGGTAACGAAAGCTGCATACAAGGCCATTGTTAAGGTTTGTGCGCCCAAAATCACAACCAGTGGACCAGCAAGGTCGGCCAATTGCCAGAGTTTTAAAGACAACAGTGCCATCGCCAAATACAAAGACAATGAAGCATTACCAAATACATCAATCGCACGGTCGAAGATCTGAATTTTAAAAATACCTTCGAGCACATTACGCAGTATAACCCCGCCTGCAAGTGCCCAAACAAAGGTTGGCAATTCAAAGAATGTACCTTTGCTATAAGCGGTCATGAAGTCTGCGAAAGCCAAACATGCAGCAAACAGCCCCAGTGTTGTGATTGCATTATCTGCGGTAATCAAACGAACACGGTGTGGATATTCAAATGGCACATACTCAGTCGAGTTAATATCTGTCAGTGGCGTTTCATCACTTTGTGCTATTTGCTCTTGGGTACGCGGTGCTGAAATATTGTGGCGGTTAATAAGTAATTTGGCTAATGGACCACCAATAATGCCACCAATAATCAAGCCAAAAGTCGCACTGGCCATACCTAAAGCCAATGCACCCTGAATGCCATGCTGAGTTTCAAGGATTTCACCCCAAGCGCCCGCTGTACCATGACCACCCGTTAAGGTAATTGAACCTGCAATTAAACCAATCAAAGGATCTAGACCAAGAAGCTTTGCTAAGCTCATACCTACGGCATTTTGCAGCACAATAAAAGTAGATACCGCCACCAAGAATACGACTAGGCCAACACCGCCTTCTTTTAATTTGGCAAAGTTTGCACTTAAACCAATAGAGGCAAAGAAAATCAGCATAAAGCTGGTTTGCAACTGTGCACTGGTGGAAATACTAAATCCCCAAATACTATGCACAACAAGCGAGAGAATTGCCGCGACTAAACCACCTGCAACAGGTTCTGGAATATTATAGCGCTTAAGAAAATCGATTTTATTCACTAAAAGGCGACCGAGCAATAAAACAATTACCGCCGCAATCAAGGTATAAAATGCGTTAAATGTTAATTCCATCATCATTATCCTTAAGGTGCACTTAGTTGTTGTTATATGATTAATAAGCCATGTAATGCGCCATCACTTCAAGCTCATTTTAGTAACTTAAAGTACGGCAAATCCAAAAGCTTAGATCATATAAACTGAGTGCATTCTTGAGTTAGATTTCCCATCCACAGCCACTGATGTAAAGCCCGCTGGAATGATCACAATACCCACAAAACAGAAATTAGGGCACAAATTATGGAATTGGCTAATGTAAAGCACAGACTCCATTTCATATTGATGCAGAAATATCACTGCCAAAAGTTCAATATGAATAAAAGTCGGACATTATGCAGTT
Source organism: Acinetobacter chengduensis (assembly GCF_003664645.1). Classification (GTDB taxonomy): domain Bacteria; phylum Pseudomonadota; class Gammaproteobacteria; order Pseudomonadales; family Moraxellaceae; genus Acinetobacter; species Acinetobacter chengduensis. The sequence continues at coordinate 80,278 of NZ_RCHC01000010.1, forward strand.
TTTTTTAAACATTGCTTTAATATTTACAATAAAGCTTTCAAATTACGCTGTTTTTTTACTCAATTTAAATTTTTATAGTCTAAAAAACGCAAAAACAGGAGCATCAAGCTCCTGTTTTTTATTGGTTTAAATCAACCATCTAATACTTCAGTATTAGAAGCTGTATTTCGCCATTAAACCAACGCGGTCATCGTTAAATGTTTTACCTGCGAATGTTTCACGCTTACCGTCTACATATTCTAAACCAAGCTCAACAGGTTTTACTGGTGAATAAATAATATTCAGCCATGCTTGTTGAACTTCTTTATTGGCATTAGCACTTACATCTGCGCTTGCTTTAAGCGTTTTAGCATATTTTGTATCATCATCCGCTAAAATAATGCCATACCCTAAAGTTGAACGAAGTTTTTCGTTAAATTTATAAGTTGCACCTACTTGTACAGCTGTAAATTCATTTTGTTCAATGTTTTTACCATCAACAATATATGCTGAATTTGCGCCATATAAGTAGTTGCTATTGCCTTGTGAATAAGATACATCGCCAGTCAATTTAAGCTGTTCATTCACCGCATAGCTCGCACCTGCTGCTACACCCCAAGCCACAGCACTATCATCTGCAGACTTGTAGTTTTCAACCAATGCTCGTGCAGAAGCTGTACCTTTGCCATCCGCAAAGCCTTGTGTAATTTTTGCAGTTATGTTTGGTGCACTATATTTAGTCGCTGTATCAACAAGTTTTCCATCTTTATCATAAGATGAATATTTGCTATCACCTTTTTCAGCTGCTACAAATAATTGAGTTTGTGGCGCAAGTTTTACGTTATAGCGTACTTGTGGTACACGTGTTGTACCACCACCAATGTTGGTACTGAAATCGATCATTTCAGGCGCATGGCTTGACAAGAAGTTTGATGTTGTTTGACCAAACAACCAGCTGTTATACGTTAAGTATGCATGACGAATACGTAGTGCGTCGTTTGTACCAGCAAAGTCAACTTCCAATTTACCGCCAACTTTATTGCCATCGCCCACTGGTGTATTAAAGTCTAAGCCTAAACGTGTTGTTTTTGCAGTAGAACGTAGTTTGTCGCTCACATCATTTTTAGATGAGTTTACGCCACCAAAGTCACTGTCCGCACCTTCAATAATGTAGTTAGCATCGCCACGTACAAAACCGTATAGGTTCACTTCTGCACCTGCTTTGGATTTAAAACCAGACAATGGTGATGCAGTTGGTGCAGCCACTGGTGCAGGACGCGCTTTAACTTGCTGAATGTCAGCTTGTTGCTGAACTTGTACTTGCTGTTGTTGTTGGATTAATGCTTTAAGCTCTGCAACTTCTGCACGTAATTGTGCAATTTCTTTTTGTTCAGTGCTTGCTGCTTGCGCCGAGCTCAACATAATTGCTGTTACGGCTGTTGCTAAACTCAATTTAAGTACTGGCGCTTTAAGCTGTACAAGTTTCATATTTCCTCCAAAGAAATCTTTGTTTTAAATTTTAAATTGCATACATCACATGCAAAAATTATGCTGAAAGACGATTATTTTTTGAAATTTTACAATTTCAGTAAAACCCCATTCCCCTACAGGTAATGTGCAGATTCTATATTAATTTTTCTAAGCATTAACGCCTTGCTTTATAATTTAATCATATAAACTAATCGAGCAAATAAGGAATCAATCTTAAAAAAATTAGCTTCCGCATTATGCGTGAAGCTCGTCCATTTTTATGTTTAATAGGTTGATATCCATACAAACAACCTACTCCCTTCCACCGATACAACGGTATTGCATCGAAGATGCTTGATATTTGAGCTAAATTTATACAAGCTGACTATCGCTGCTTTAGTCTTAGCTTTATGCAAAATTTCTGCGAAGCTTGGCATAAAGCCTCATTGTTATGTTTTCATTGTTGCCTATCTGACCTTAAGACCTTGATCCGCTGTCATCTCTTTGTCATTAATATCCGCTAGTGCTTGCACATTAGGCATCACAACCAACCTTTTAGATATATTTTTATATCTAAAAGGTATCAAGCCATTCATCTACTCTCTTTTAGTTTGAGCAAAAGTTGCACCCAATCTTGCAAATTTCAGTGCAGCACAGTAAATAAAAGATGTAGTTCACATACTACTCAGCCAATAAGGCAATAAAAAATCAAGATTTCAAAATAAAAGGACATCCATGAATTTATCTCTCACTCAAGCTGTAGATCAGGTCATCAATTCACGCCATTCTGTACGTGCTTATCTAGACACACCTGTCTCTACTGACCTAATTAAAGAGATCTTACATGTTGCCAGTCGTGCACCATCGGGGACAAATACCCAACCATGGAAGGTGTATGTAGTACGTGGTCAAACGCGTCAGCTTTTAATAGAACGTGTTTGTGTGGCCCAAAATGAATTATTTGCAAATCCTGCTCTGTCAGCACAATACCAAGAAACCTTTGACTATTATCCAAAGCAGTGGCTTTCGCCATTTATTGAGCGCCGTCGTGAAAATGGCTGGGGGTTATATGGCTTACTCAATATCCAAAAAGGCGAAAAGGAAAAAATGGCAGAGCAACAATTGCGTAACTATAAATTGTTCGATGCGCCTGTCGGGTTATTTTTTACGGCGCACGAATCTTTGGCAGTCGGCTCTAAAATGGATATCGCCATGATGATTCAAAATGTCATGTTGGCAGCCAAAGCACGTGGCCTAGACACTTGCCCTCAAGCCGCTTGGAATCATTTCCATCGTCTGGTTTTGGATACCATTGGCGCGCCCGCAGATGAAGAATTGGTTTGTGGCATGGCACTCGGCTACGCTGATCCTGATGCGATTGTGAATCAGTTTTTAACCCCACGTGTTGGAGTCGAAGAATTTGCCGTATTTGTAGATGAATAAGCCAGTGCTGGGTATTTCATCGTACTTTCATACCCGTTACCCAGCAATCATTTAGCTCACGGTTAGTTGCTGATCGATACGCATCCATCGGTAGGCCATAAATGCCACAGCAACAAAACCAAGCATCAGCATAGCCATATTGAGCTGTGCGCTCCATATTAAGAAATTGAGAATAACACCACCTAACAAACCACATGCAAATTGCATACTACCCATAATGGCGCTGGCTGTTCCTGCACGTGCACCTTGGTGTGACATGGCTAAGGCCATTGCATTCGGCCCTGTTAAACCAATGCCAGACACCGCACAGAACATGCCCAACATCACCCATGGCAAGCTATGTACAAACACCGCACTTAGCAATAAAACCAGCACACCAAAACCTTGAATGCCCAATCCTAATTTTAAGCGTGCATATACCGTGGTTTTGCTTCCCAAGATATTATTCAGTGTGGAAAGCAACATAATGCCGAAAGCATTAAAACCAAAGGCATAAGCAAAATGTTGCTGTGACATGGCAAAGTCAACCATCAAAATGCCTGCAGATGCACTGATATAGCAAAATAATATCCCGCCCGAAAAACAACCAATCAGCATTGGATATAAAAAGCGTTTATCTTGATAAATCGTGGCATACAACTGTAACACTTGCTTAAAACTGAGTTCCAAACGTCGGTTAGTAGGCAAGCTTTCTTTAAAGAAAAAGTGCACACAGAACAGACATATACAGCCCATCAAAGCCAAGAAACCAAAGACAGCATGCCAACTAAAAAACTTTAGAATCCAAGCTCCTATTGTTGGCGCTAAGATAGGTGCAACACCCATTACAATCATCATGCTTGAAAATGCTTGTGCTGAGCTTTGCACATCTAAGCGATCACGAATCGTTGCGCGCGCAATCACCACCCCAACACAGCCACCCAAAGCTTGTAAAATACGTGCTGCAATTAGACTCCATTCATCTTGTGCGAAATAACACATCAAACTGGCGATAACATACAGACTCAAGCCAAAGTACAGCGGTTTTTTACGTCCGATGCGATCACTGACTGGTCCATAAATTAACTGCCCCAACGCTAAACCCAAAAAATATGCGGGTAAAGTATTGGAAATCATTTGTGTACTCACCCCCAAATCCATGGCCATTTCAGGCAATGCGGGCAAGTACATATCAATAGAAAGTGGGCCTAAAGACGTCAGGAGTGCTAAGAGTAAAATCCAAGATTTAGAGTAGCCAGTGGATGTAGCGATATTTTTATGCATATTGATATTGGTATTTCATTTTTAAATAGGGTCTATGAAGACAAGTTTACACTGCTCATAGTATGATTTCGCTAAGACCATCGTGAAAATTCACACAATCTCAGTACTGTAACTCAGTCTTTCGCTGCGCAAAGGATCGATATTGAACTCTTGGCTTAGCCGCATTCAGCAGGCAACGTATAACACCACTTTTATGTACACGCTGCGTATGCTTATTGCATTTGCAGGGACTGCTTTTGTGCCATATTTTTATGGCAACCAACTGTATACCATTCCCCTCACTTTAGGTGTGGTGGCAGCTGGCCTCAGTGATATTGACGATCGATTCTCTGTGCGCATTATGAATCAGCTCTATACCTATATTGGCTTTTTCATTACCGCTGTTTCTATTTATGTGCTGTTTCCTTATCCCATCCTGTTTGCAATCGGGCTAATTGTCTCTTGCATTGGTTGGATTTTACTGGGTTCATTGGGGCGACGTTATGCCACTATCTCTTATGGTTGCTTAGTCATTTCTGTGTATTCCATGTTGGGTGTACATTTATTTGAGCATTGGTACACTCAAGCTGGCCTGCTGGTTATAGGGGCAATGTGGTATGGCTTAATCTCAACCATTAGCTTTTTACTTTTTCCTGTCCGCCAAGCACAAGACAAATTAGCCCAAAGCTATTCATCTTTAGGGGATTTCCTGTTTGCCAAATCCAACTTATTTGATGTCGATATGACACCAGAAAGTTACCAGCAAAGTATGATTGAACTGTCCTTAGAAAATGGCAAATTGATTGCGATTTTTAATGACATGAAAACTGCTCTGCTCACCCGACTCAAAGGCGACCGTGGGCAAAAAGATACACGTCGCAGTTTGCAATACTATTTTGTGGCGCAAGATATTCATGAGCGGGCCGATTCTGCACATATCGACTACCAAAAACTCGCTAAGATTTTTGAACATAGCGATATTTTATTTCGTTTTCAGCGCGTACTTTCAATTCAAGCCAAGGCATGTAAAGACCTAAGCATTAGCATTTTACACCGCCAACCGTATCATCATAATAAACGCTTCAAACATGCGTTTCGTAATTTGCGCCACTCCTTGGACAAATTACGCGAGGAACAACTCTACGACCAAGTTTGGGTTAATGCCCTATTTTCGTTGTATCAAAATTTAAAAGCTATTGACTCACAATTACAAAACGTCGAAACCGAGCGACATATTAAATTTGATAAAGTTAAACACGTTGAAAATCAACTCAAAGATGATGATTTAAAAGGTTGGGATGACGTCATGGTACGGGTAAAACAGCACCTGACACCTGAATCTGTATTGTTCCGCCATGCAATTCGATTATCCGTTGTGCTGTTTATTGGGTACGTATTTGTGCAGTTAACCGATATCGAATATGGCTATTGGATTTTGCTCACTGCCCTCTTTGTCAGCCAACCCAACTTTAACGCCACCAAACGTCGCTTGTATTTACGTATTGTAGGCACACTCATTGGCATTATATTGGGTTATGCGATTTTGTATTTTATCCCGTCGATCGAAGGGCAACTGCTCCTACTGATTTTGAGCGGTATTTTATTTTTTGAGCTTCGCAGTAAACAATATGCACAAGCCACCGCGTTTATTACGATTCTAGCACTGATTAACTTTAACCTAGATGGTTTGGGCTTTGAAGCAGCCATGCCTCGCATGATTGATACCTTAATTGGCTGTGCTTTGGCTTGGTTTGGGGTGAGTTTTATTTTCCCCGATTGGAAATTCCGCCGTTTGGGTCGAACCATCAATCGTTCATTACAAGCACAGTGTGATTACTTAAGCGAAGTGGTCGAGCAATACAAAAATGGCAGAAACAATGGTTTGAATTATCGTATTGTGCGTCGTGCGGCGCATAATACTGATGCAGATGTGGCCTCTTTAATTTCAACGCTCGCCACTGAGCCTGATTTTGACCAGCATCAAAAAACACTCGCTTTTGAATTTTTATGTCTGAATCATACTTTCATTAGTTATATTGCAGCTTTGGGCGCACATCGTGCAAAAATTGATGACCCTGAAATTTTACAGCTGATGGAACAAGCGCTTGATGATATTCAAGGTGCGCTGTTAAGAGACGAAGTACCAGACTTAAGTGCACAGAATATGATTGGTGAGATTCGTCAGCGTTTAGCACTGCAAAATGATGAAGACCATAAGTCACTGATTATTTTGCAGCAGTTATCTCTGATGTTTAGTATTTTGAAACAACTCAGTCAGTTAAAGCAAAACTTAAGTCATGATCGCGATCAAAAGTCGACTGAATTGGGCTCATTATAATTTGAGTATTTTTGACACAATATGCTCCCTGAATCGGCATAAATAATGCTAAACTTTTGGAAGTTAAAAATCTGTTAGTTTCACTATGACCGCGAAAAATTTATACGCCTATACCTTACAGCCTATACCTTATGAAGTTTCTGAAGAAGAACAGCGTAATGCGCAGTTGGTTCTTTCACGTAGTAACTTCAAAATTGGCACCAAAGCATGGATCATTATGGGCGCTATTTTAGTGCTTGCGATGGCTGGTATCATTTTATTAAAAAACTATTCAACGATTTTCTGTTGGGTTGCTATCGTCTGTGTTGTGATTTACTTCTTGGTACGCAAATTTGGTATCGAATGGTATGTTAAGCGCAAGTTGAAAGAAACGCCTGTTCAAGAAATCAAAGGCTTACGCTTAGGTGTACAACCACATGGTTTATCTATGCAACAACAAGTTGGCCTACAAATGGGCAATATGACTGTTGGCTGGAAAGACATCTATGAATGGTACAACACGCCTGAATTTATCTTGGTGAACTTTAAAATTAAAGGCCAACAAGGTGCGTATATTTTACCCAACCGCCTAGACAGCAAAAACTTCTCATTCAACACGATTCGTAAACACTTAAAAGAAACAGTGGGCGAAGCGAAAGCCGTTTAATTCACGACTTTGAATGATAAAAGCCTCCTCCTTGGAGGCTTTTTTTACGGCTCGTATCCATCTTATTTAAATAAATGATTAAAATTGTAAATGAGAATAAATATTATTTGTAATCCACATTATTTTTACACTTTCTCAGATTATAATAGTTCTCATTTCGATCCCTTACCCCTTCCTTCGCATGTTTAAAAAGATCCTCTTCCAATTGCACTGGTTTTTCGGTATCAGTGCTGGCCTTATTCTTTCCCTGATGGGTATTACGGGCGCTCTGTATTCCTACGAACAACCAATTCAAAAATGGCTCAATCCAGACAGCTATACGGTTCAAGTCCCCAATACAGCCAAAATGACGCCAGCTGAAATTTATCAACATTTTCAGCGCGTAGATCCTTCTATTAAAATTAATAGCATCACGATTGAATCAGAAGCTACTGCATCATCTACGGTGAATATTGTTAAAGAAGGCGCACGTCGTGGCTACAACATGATGGTGAACCCTTATGATGCGACGTTACTTCCAGAAGTCAAAGGCCGAGAATTCTTCCAATTTGTTCAGCAATTGCACCGTAACTTAACAGTGGGCCCTGTGGGTAAACAAATTACAGGCGCGTGTACACTCATTCTGATCTATTTTTTACTCAGTGGTTTGTACTTACGCTGGCCAAAAAAACACTCTATAAAGCAATGGTTTGCTGTTAAACCCCAATTAAAAGGCCGTAACTTTATTTGGGATTTACATGCGGTTATTGGCACATGGGTCGTTATTTTTTATCTAATCTTGGCCTGTACTGGATTGTATTGGTCTTATGGCTGGTGGCGTGATGGCATGTTTAAAGTTTTAGGTGTGGAACGCCCACAACCTGAAATGCAAGCAAATGCAGGTCCGAAAGCACAAAGCGCCGAAGGCAAAGGCACGACGAAAGATGCTCAACAAGCTGAAAACACAGGCCCATCTTCTGAGCAGAAAAAGAATTCATCTGAGAAGAAAGGCTTAGCGCCAGAAAAAATTAGTTATGCACTGACACAAACTTGGACTGGCTTTAACCAAAAGATTGGGCGTGAATATTCGAGCTTAACGCTGAATATCCCTAAAAAACCAAATTCGACTGTAGAACTTACATTTGTAGATGCTGTACCACAGCACGAACGTGCGCGTAACAAAGCCAGCTACAACTATCAAACTGCAGCAATTGAAAAATTAGAGCTGTATGAAGATAAAAAACTGAATGAAAAAATTATGACCAGCATGCTGCCTGTGCATCGTGGCAGTTTCTTTGGCCCTGTTTATCAGTTCTTTGCCATGCTGTCATCACTTATCATGCCTTTGTTCTTTGTGACGGGTTGGATGCTCTACCTAAAACGTCACAAGCAAAAAAAGCTGACACAACTTGCACGTCAAAGTCTAGCTCCGGTACAACTCGATCCAAATGCAACACCTTGGTTGGTGGTCTACGCATCGCAAACTGGTGTATCTGAGCAATTGGCTTGGCGTACAGCAACCAGCTTACAAGAAGCACGCCAACCGACAACGGTGAAAGCGCTACAGCAGCTGAGTGTGGAAGACCTCAAATCAAATACTCAAATTCTGTTAATTGCAAGTACCTATGGCACTGGTGAAGCACCCGATTTAGCGGCAAGTTTTGAGAAAAAACTTATGACGCAAAAGCTGGATCTAAGCCATGTTCGTTATGCCGTTTTAGCTTTGGGTTCGCAAGAATACCCTGACACATTCTGTAGCTTTGGTCATCGTTTAGACGCATGGTTTAAGCAAAATGCTGCTCAAGCTTTGTTCCCTGTCATTGAAGTCGACAATGCACATCCGCAAGCTATTCAACATTGGAATCAGTCACTTGCGAAAAGTACGAAACTTGAGCTTCAAGCCATGAACATTGAGAAAACTTTCGATCAATGGCAACTGAAACAACGTACTTTACTCAACCCAAATAGCTTAGGTGCACCTGCTTTTAATATTGAGTTACACGCCACGCATGATGCAACATGGCAAGCTGGTGATATTGCTGAAATACAACCAGCCAATAGCCCAGAACGTATTCAACGCTTCTTACAACAACATCAAATTGCACCATCTGTAGTTGTCGATTCTAGCCAGCTCAGCATCGAACAGATGCTTTGGGATCGCGATTTAACTGTCGATATTGAACCATTTGCCAATTTGGATCATTTAGTAGAACAGCTCCCGCCTCTACCATCACGTGAGTATTCTATTGCAAGTATTCCAGAGCAACACGTTCTACGCTTGGTAGTACGCCAGCAATCTGACTCTCATGGGCAATTAGGTCTTGGTTCGGGTTGGTTAACTGCACATGCTGAAGTTGGGCAACACATCGCTATGCGTATTCGTACCAATGAATCTTTCCATTTAATTTCGGACAACCGTCCTGTCATTTTAATTGGTAATGGTACAGGTATTGCCGGGCTCATGAGCCTACTCAGTGCACGTATCCGCTCGGACTTTACAGAAAACTGGCTGATCTTTGGTGAGCGTGAGCGTGCACATGACTTCTTCTACCAGAGCACAGTCGAAGCATGGCAAAATACTGGCATGCTTAAACGCCTTGACCTTGCCTTTTCACGCGATCAAGCAGAAAAAGTATATGTGCATCATAAACTTCGTGAACAAGCCAATGAACTCCGTACTTGGGTTGAACAGGGTGCTGTCATCTACGTGTGCGGTAGCATTCAAGGTATGGCCACAGATGTTGACTTAGCACTACAAGACATCTTGGGTGAAGCAAGCATTGATCAGTTAAAACAAGAAGGACGTTATCGTCGAGATGTGTATTAAATCCATCCCTGACACATTACTTCGTTGAATAAAAAAACCGAGCATCATTGCTCGGTTTTTTATGCACGTAAAACCCAGTACACTTGCCCCAGACATCTTAGCTGTAAAATCCGCAACCCATGATGAAAAGAATACTTGTATTAATCATTGGCCTCCTCCTTTGCATCGATAGCATTTGGCTACTGTGTTTAGGCGAAGACCATTTTGGCGTACTGTTACCGCTCTTACTTGGGTTATTTTTTATCGTCCTTGCCATATTAAGCCCTCAAATTCAGGCCTTATCTCAGCAACAAGGCTGTTTTAAACGTATTTGGATCAGCTTATGGGGCATTTTTTGGCTTTGGTTGGCCAGTTTGCTGGGATTTTTTGTTTATATGCAGAATTACAGCCACCAAATGGCACAAATCCCTCCCATAAAAGCCATTATTGTACTTGGAGGTGGGAGTACAAATGGCCAACCTGCACCCGCAGTTATTGAGCGCTTAAATACCGCCATTCTTTTGGCAAAGGAACATCCTCATGCCCCGTTGATTGTAACAGGTGGCATTGGCACTCATAAAAAATACTCTGAAGCATCAGTAATGCATCACTACTTAATACAGCACCATATTCCAGCTTCGCAAATTTACCAAGAAGACAGAAGTACAAGCACTGAACTCAATTTTGCCTATAGTAAGCCCGTGTTAGCACAATTAGGAATTCATTTAAATCAGCCCGTTGCAGTCGTCAGCAATGACTTTCATCTACCTCGAGCCATCGGGATCGCACAACACCAAGCTTATACTCAGGTTTATGCCATAAGCGCGCCAACACCACTTTACTTACGTTATAACGCTTGGTTAAGAGAATATTTTGCTTATATCAGCGGTTATGTATTAGATGAATATTAAAAATGAGAGTCTGTACTGATATTCAATTAATTTAAACGGATATTACGTGGTAATGGAAAATCCATTTCTTTAAACACTTCTGGACGCTGTGTATAGACCTGATATAAATAATTTTTTAAATCTAAGAGCATTTTTTCAGGTGCCACCAAAATATTTTGCCCCTCTGGTGTTAAATCCAGAGACAAAGCCGTATTTTCTTGGCGTAAAAAAGGAATGACTTTTTCAATAAAATCTTTAAGTGAAATTTCTTGGATTTCGTAATTTGCCCAATTGTCCTTAATTAGGAGTTTGGCCAAACTTTTATTACGCCATACGGAAAATGCTTTTTGACCTGTGGGTGTTGCACATAAAGCCCAGCCATCTTGATACAGCGCGATTAAATTACCTTGACCAACAAGGTGTTCAATAAATTGTTTATAAATGTCTTGAGGATTAAAGGGCGTATTTTGTGTTTTAGATGCGGCCTTGCGCTGATAAGGATTTCTCATTATTGTCCATGCAAATTAAAATTATTATACATCAAGGATTTTATGGAAAATTTCTGCAATAGGCAATATTAAAGCAATGCGCTGATTAATATTTAAATTGAGATATAAAGAGAATATGGTGGGCGCTGACGGGATCGAACCGCCGACATTCTGCTTGTAAGGCAGACGCTCTACCAACTGAGCTAAGCGCCCTGAGTAAAACAACATCGTTGCTTTATGACGCAAGACAAACGGAGTGTGCAGTCTTGGTATTTGAACATCTTAAATCTCAGGAATTTAAGACTTCTTAAGATAAATGGCGCAGCGGACGGGACTTGAACCCGCGACCCCCGGCGTGACAGGCCGGTATTCTAACCAACTGAACTACCGCTGCATCACGTTACTTCCGAGGAAGTACATTATATCTTAATGATATATGGTGGGCGCTGACGGGATCGAACCGCCGACATTCTGCTTGTAAGGCAGACGCTCTACCAACTGAGCTAAGCGCCCTTTAAGGGTTTTGATTCTAGGAATGGCGCAGCGGACGGGACTTGAACCCGCGACCCCCGGCGTGACAGGCCGGTATTCTAACCAACTGAACTACCGCTGCATCACAAAGAATATGGTGGGCGCTGACGGGATCGAACCGCCGACATTCTGCTTGTAAGGCAGACGCTCTACCAACTGAGCTAAGCGCCCTCAATATGCTAAACTGTGTAAATGGCGCAGCGGACGGGACTTGAACCCGCGACCCCCGGCGTGACAGGCCGGTATTCTAACCAACTGAACTACCGCTGCACTTACACAATATCGCTATTGCGGATCAAACGATGTTTTTAGATTTAAAGTGGCGCAGCGGACGGGACTTGAACCCGCGACCCCCGGCGTGACAGGCCGGTATTCTAACCAACTGAACTACCGCTGCACTATAAATCTAACAATGAAAGAGTTTGGTGGGCGCTGACGGGATCGAACCGCCGACATTCTGCTTGTAAGGCAGACGCTCTACCAACTGAGCTAAGCGCCCTTTCAAAGCACTTCATCGCTTGATGAGGTGCATTATAGAGAATCCTCACCCAGTGTCAAACGCTTTTATGCCAGTTTTCCACTTTTTATGTTTGACTGATTAAAAAATAAGTAATCCGCTATAAAAATCAACATTTTCTGTTTGTTTTTTAATTCAATGCATTCATTTAATGCCATAAACCCGCATAAAAATACTTTTTATTTTAGATCTGTCAGCCTTCATAACGTATTTATTTAAGTTGATTTGCGATTTCTAATGTGAAATCGCATCAATTTTAAGCATTGTTGTTTTTAAAAAGCTTTTTTGATTTGTAATTTGAGTTTAAGCATTCTGTTTTAACCGCTATTGCTACATGCTATAGCGGTTGTTCTGCATCTTTTAATTATTTCATGTATAGCTTAGTTTTGTATTTACAGTCAGATTTTTTCTGATTTTAAATACACAGTCGCGTCAACAGGAATCAATTCAAATAATTCCATCACATCTGTATTGCGCATGCGAATACAACCATGCGAAATAGGAATTCCCATCGGTTCTGTGTCTGGCGTACCATGAATGTAAATATAACGCTGATAAGTATCACAGCCCTCGCCCTGATTAAAACCGGCCTCTAAACCTGCTAACCATAAAATGCGCGATAAAATCCAATCACGCTCAGGGTATTCTGCTGCTAAAGCAGGACTATAGATTTCACCTGTGGATTGGCGTGCTTTAAATACTGTATTTTGTGGCATGTCTGCACCAAACTTTTCAGCCACACGATGCCAACCTCGTGGGGTCTTACCACTATTTTCAGTTTCACCAATGCCATTTTTACCACTCGAAATAACATAGCTTTTATTCAGTTTAGGTAAATCTAAACGCTGTTGATCTAAATCGATCACAATATCAGCTTGGTCTAAAGTGAATTCCATCATGGTGCTTTCTCTGTTTCAATTTTTGTAGCTTCAGAGCCCAATACAGGTTCTGGGCGTAGCCATAACCAAATGGCAACAGCTAGCATTGTTAAATCAGTAAATATTTTCACGGCTAAAGGTGCAGTAGTAAATAGCATCACAACGCCACTTACAAACATCATAATGGATGCGAACCACTTTGCTTTACGTGGCACCGTACCATTTTCACGCCATGCGCGAAGCGTTGCACCATATTTGGGATGGTTCAACAGCCATGCATCCATCTGTGGCCAGCCTTTTGAGGCAGCCCATGCTGCCAATATTAAAAATACTGTTGTTGGCATTCCAGGTAAAAGTGCCCCGATAAAGCCCAATAGGACGAAGATCACCACTAAGCTACGCCAAAACAACGTTTTCATACCCAGACCCAATTCGTACAGTGCCCTTAGTATAAAGTGTTTTTCGGTTTGAACCGTTGCAATTCTGCATTATTGTCATGGCATACTGATGTTCATTTTTGAATTGAGGCTTAGGCCACCATGACTCACATTTCATTGCCTTCTTGCTATTTTGAGCCATGGTTAAACTATCAACAGCCTTGTGTCAGACAACTGGCTTTTAGTATTGCCAGTCCCAATATTTTAACTCAACTCCCACCAGAGCTTGTACCTAAACACCATTTTGAATTGCATGATGATCTGCTCTGGCAACAACATTATCTGCGATATATACCGCGCTTAGAGGCTTTAGATCAAAACCCAACTGAGTTATTAGATTTTATTCATCAACTCAAAAGTACCCGCCTTGGCCTTCGCTTTGAAATGCTGATTTGGTTTTGGTTACTCGACCGTGACTATCATCATTACGAACTGATTGGACACAGCATTCAAAAAATTGATGGCCCTAAAACCCTAGGTGAGCTCGATTTTGTACTGCGCAACTTGGAAACCCAAGAAATTGAACACTGGGAAATTGCACTAAAGTACTATCTTGCTGAAGATGATTATTCACTGCCCTCTTGGTATGGCCTCAACCGTAGTGACACACTCAATAGAAAATTAAACCACTTTACACAAAAACAATTTCAATTTGACGATGCTTTAGAGCATCGCATACAGCACAAATACTGCATGCTTAAAGGACAACTTTATCTGCCTGTGCATAAACCAAACGATTTACCTGCTTGGTTGAATACAGCACGTAGAGTGGGTCTCTGGGGTCATCACATCCCTCATGCTACGGATCAGTACTATCGCTTACAACGTCATGAATGGATCTGTGCTCACGCACAGCTTAGTAGCACACCTGCTAAATGGTGGACTGACGGTCTTTATAAGCAGTCGCATCAAGAAAATTATTATATGTATCGTCAGCCAAATTTGTTACAAACCTATTTAGGTTGAATTTTAAATAGGCCAAGATTTGCTTTTATTACATTTGTTTACCGAACACCTATAAAAAATGCATACTTTTCACGCAGTGTATTTTTTAATCTAATTTTACGGAAAAAATTTATTATTCGTAAAACTGGAGAAACACATGAAAAAAATTATTGCTGCTTCACTTCTCGTAGCATTTGCTTTAGCTGGTTGTAATACTGTAAAAGGTGTAGGTAAAGACGTATCTAAGGCGGGGCAGGCTGTAACAGGTACAGCAGAAAAAACTTCTGAAGAAATTCGTCGCAAGTAATGTTCACAAAATTAGCGTATTAAGCTAATTTTTAAAAACCCTATTTAAATAGGGTTTTTTTATGTTTAAATTTTCCTTATCGTTTCGATTCGCCTATTATATTGCGACATTTTTGACTTAAAGATTCAGCATGACTTCATCAGCGACACTCGATCTAAGCCTAGAGCTTTTACGTCAACCCTCAGTAACGCCAGTAGACCATACCTGCCAAAACATTATGGCTGAGCGTTTGGAAAATATTGGCTTTAAGATTGAAAATATGCGTTTTGACGACGTGGATAATCTTTGGGCACGTAAAGGCACTGAATCTCCTGTATTTTGTTTTGCAGGACATACCGATGTTGTACCTACAGGTAATTTAGATGCTTGGGGTTCAGATCCATTCCAACCAGAAATTCGCGACGGCAAGCTATATGGTCGTGGCAGTGCCGATATGAAAACCGCATTGGCGGCTATGGTGGTAGCTTCTGAACGCTTCGTGGCAAAACACCCAAACCACAAAGGTTCGATTGCGTTCTTAATTACTTCTGATGAAGAAGGCCCATCTATTAACGGTACAGTCAAAGTCATTGAAACATTAGAAGCACGTCAAGAAAAAATGACATGGTGTTTAGTGGGTGAACCATCCAGCACAAACACTTTAGGCGATATTGTTAAAAATGGTCGTCGTGGCTCACTCAATGCAAAATTAACGGTCAAAGGTAAACAAGGCCATGTGGCTTATCCACATCTTGCAATCAATCCAATTCATACAGCATCTAAAGCCATTGCTGAGCTGTGTGAAACGGTTTGGGACAATGGCAATGAATACTTCCCCGCTACGACATTCCAAATTTCAAATATTAACTCTGGTACAGGTGCAACCAACGTTGTACCTGGGACCATGACGTCATTATTTAACTTCCGTTATTCAACAGAAGTGACTGCTGAGCAGTTAAAAGCACGTACTTTAGAAATTTTAGACCGTCACAATGTCGACTATGATATTGAATGGACTTTGTCTGGCTTACCTTTCCTCACGCCTGTTGGCGAGTTAGTGAATGCTGCAAAAACAGCCATTTTAAATGTGACGGGTGTTGAAACTGAGCTTTCAACCAGTGGCGGTACATCAGATGGTCGCTTTATTGCACCGACTGGCGCTCAGGTACTCGAATTAGGCGTGTTAAATGCCACCATTCATCAGATCAATGAACATGTAAATGTCGCTGACCTTGAGCCACTAGCAGAAATTTATGAACAAATTTTAGAAGGTTTATTGGCTGTTTAAAATTAGCTTATAAAACAAAAAAGGAATTCCGTAGAATTCCTTTTTTTATGCTTCATAACATTACGATTGAAGCTGACTTTGGATGTAGTTCATATTCGGAATATGAAAAACCTTCTCGCCCATGCGCACATATTGGAAAATTGCAGGATCCGTTAATGCTTGATCTTCATCTACAATTTCAGAAATACGTAGACGAATAGTTTTTGGCATTTCGTCGCACATCAATGCAAAGCGTTGCTGTACGTCTTCACCTTCAATCACCAACGCTACACCAGATTTTCGTTCTGGTTGGTTCACAGCATATACAGGTAGTTTTAATTCATGCCATTGCACGAATTGAACTTTGGTTTCGCTATCCAGTGCAGACAAAATGATGTTTTGAGGTAAAAGCATCGGCTCTTTACCGTGACATTCAATAATATACGCATCAATAAACCCTGTAGAAACAGTAATTAAATGCTGTAATTCTTGCTGGTTAATTTTATCAGCTACTGCACTTACCGAAGTTTGTTCAGTCATAGATCAACTCCTGTTTTTCGGCAATCAATGCCTCAATGTTGGCAAGCAATTCCGCTTCTTGGAATGGTTTACCCATATAGTGGCTGACGCCTAAACTGAACGCACGCTCACGGTGTTTTTCACCCGTACGCGATGTGATCATAATAATTGGCAACTCTTTGTGGATCTCGTGATGTCGAACCAAGTTGGTTACTTCGAAACCATCCATACGTGGCATTTCGATATCCAGTAACATCAAATCTGGTCTTACATTTTCAAGCTGCTCAATCGCATCTACACCATCTTTAGCAGTAATAATGTCATAACCTTGACGCTCAAGCAGACGTGAAGTTACTTTACGTACCGTTACGGAGTCATCGACAATCATTACGAGGCGACGCGCATTGCCATGGCGACCCAATTCACGCGAATCAGAAACGTTTTTAAGGCGCTGCGTGGTTTGAATCTGACGGGCAATATTTTGACCATCCAAAATCAAGCAGACTTGACCATCACCCAAAATAGTTGCACCCGCAATCGCACCAATAGTTGAGAACTGCTGACCAATTGGTTTTACAACAATCTGAGCGCGTGAACCAATTAATTGGTCAACCAATAATGCAATGGTTTGACCACTGTTACCTTTAATTAAAAGCACAGGCAATGAATGCGAAACATTACTTAAACGCGGTACAGGTTGGTTCGATACAAATTCAGATAAATAACGCAACTTGTAGTTTTCATTATCAATCTTGAATGTATCTGCTTTGCTGTTGAAGTAACTTTCTAAAGCAGATGGTGAAATACGGACAATACGGTCAATTTGCGCCAAAGAAATCGCAAATTGTTGATCGCCTACTTTCACCATTAAGGCATCACTTACAGCAACCGTGGTTGGTACACGAATGGTAAAGGTGGTTCCTTTACCTAATTCTGATTCAACACTAACATGACCACCTAAAGCTTTAATTTCACTCTGTACAACGTCCAGACCGACACCACGGCCAGAAATCTGAGTCACTTCCTTCGCGGTACTAAAACCAGGATGGAAAATCATCTGTAAGATTTCTTGCTTGTCGAGCACTTGATCAGCCTTAATTAAACCTTGGCTAAGTGCTTTTTCTTTAATTTTGCTCTCATCAATACCCTTACCATCGTCGCTAAATGAAACAAGGACATCCGTACCTTGACGGCTGATATTCAGAACAATATGACCCACTTCTGGTTTATTCAGTGCAATACGATCCGTCGTTTCTTCCAAACCGTGGTCAATTGCATTACGTAGCATGTGTTCAAATGGTGTGACCAAACGCTCTAAGATCGTACGGTCTAATTCACCTTCGGTGTTTTGTACAACCAACTCTGCTGGGCGGTTTAAGGTGGTCGACGTTTGACGCACAATACGCTGTAAACGAGGTAACATGCGTGAGAATGGAACCAAACGAGTACGCATCAAGCTTTCTTGAATTTCTGCCTGAATACGTGACTGTTGCAATAACAGGCCTTCGGTATCACGAATTTTTTCTGACAAAGTGCTCTTGAAGTCGACCAAATCCGATGCAGACTCGGCCAATGATTTTGACAATTGGTTTAAGGACGAATATTGGTCCATCTCCAATGGGTCAAAGTCTGCATAGCGTGAATTTTCTGTCCCATGCTTAGCAAGAATTTGTGATTCAAGCTCACCGTCCATTCGACGCAACTGATCGGCCAAACGCTTAATGGCCAATTCCATCTCGTTGAGCGTATTACCAAGTTGTCCCAGATCCATCTCAATACGCGAACGGTTAATTGAGTTTTCACCAGACAAGTCAATCATCTTCTCAACCAAATCAGCTGAGATACGAATCATTTCATTGCTGTTATCGGTCGCTAATGTATCTGTCCACTCACCTTGCATTGAAGGTGGCTCAAAACCATCACCCTGAATAAATTCAAAGCTACGCGTACCAGATGCTTGACCCTCTATACCACGACGGCTTGGTAACTGAGCAGTAACATCGACATATTCAATCGATTCTAAGCTACGCTTAATACTATCGAAGTTGCTGTAATCTTTCTCAAAGATCCCTTGCTTCAACCAGCTGAGCGTAGTTTGTAGTAAGTCATCGTAAACATTCGAGTTAAAATGATGAACCGCGAATTGCTCAAACGTTGTTTCCAACTGATAAGCAACAGCTGCGACTGGCTCATTTTCAACCATGCGCGCGCCACCTTTAATACTGTGGGCTGCACGTTGTAATTGAAGCAAAATACTACGGTCACTACGCTGATCAAACCATTGAATTAATAATTCAGCAGCTTGTTCCAGAATTTCTTCAGCTTCTTCCAGAAATGTTTCTTCAACCACTGAACGAAGTTCATCGTCTTCAGCTTTAGGCTCAGCAGTCGTGTTTGATTCCACCGCTTCTACTACTGGTTGAATGTCCGCAAGCGCTTCAAATTCAATTGCCTCAATTGAAACAGTAGGTGCTTCAAACTCAACTTCAACAGTTGGAAGCTCCTCAACTGGTGCAACATTTGGCTCAATTTCCACAGCTTCTGGCGTAGAAGCCACTGTTGTACCCGATTCAACTTGACCTTGCACAATGCCATGAATATGCGTGAGGATGTCCACCGCTTCAGTGGCAGGATAATCAATACCCGATTCACGAATCGTCTGAATACGGTCAGAAATATCATCTTGTACCAAACGGATCACTTGTACCAATGGCACAGTGGCTTGTATTTGACCACGAATTACACGTTCATAAATTGATTCAAGCTCATGTGCAATCAGACCAATATGCGTTGCTGAAATCATGTTTGCACCGCCTTTGAGCGTGTGCAAATAGCGCATTAAATTATTTAAAGATCGAGTATCTGTCAGATCTTTATTCCAAGTATTTAAATCACTATCAATACCTGCCAATAATTCATCAGCTTCTTCAAGGAAGATTTCAAGCAAGTCTGGATCAAAATCAGTATTTGAATCTGCAGATTGAAGCTTCGAACGGTCTTTTGCCAATTTTTGACTTAATGTCGCAAAATCGATACCTGTCGTGCTGGTTTCTGCTTGCGCAGTAGGCTCTGTATTGCTCGCCTCAACAGCGATCGATGCAATATTTGGTACCACTTCAAGATGAGTAGCTAAAGTCGGCAATACATTGCTTGCTTCAGCTGTGTCTTCAATATCTTGCTGTACAAATGCAGTTAAATCACTCAGAAGCTTTTGTGCTTCATCTGACAATACCACACGTTGACCTGCAGCCAACGTGTCAAAAAGATGAATGAATTCTTGATGCGCTTGAGCAAATAACTCGTAAGCATAATCAAGATTTAATAGTTGCGGTTTTTGACGTAGGTTGTCATAGCCTGATTTTAGCTCAGTGGTAAACTGATGAATACCGACAGATGCACGATTGTCCGTATGCGCAAGTAACTCGTCTGCTTGCGTGCTCAGTGTTTGTAAATACTCTGGGAACTCAGCTTTAGCACGTGTATCAAATTCAAACTCAGCATCTAATAGCAAATCAATATTTAATTCGATTAACTTAGAGACTAAACCTTGCGGTTGAATATCGGATTCGACACCTTCAGAAGCAAAGCCATAATCATTCCATGCATCATTGAAGGTATTATAAATAGCATCCAGCTGGCTTGTTTCGCCCTGACGTAAGGTATGCAAGAAATCGCGCACAAATTCAGAGTACTGAATTAACAATGCTGTTTCTTTTGAGGTCGAGCCAATTTCTTCTTGAAGCTGTGTTTTAAATAGATTTTCAACTTTAGAGCTTGCTTCAAAAATTTGATCTATTTGTGCCATTGATGAACTACCACGCAAAGTGTGGAGTGCACGAATTAGGCCGTTATAATCCTGAGATTTACTGTCTTCTTGTTTCAAGAAGTTTTCAATTGTTTGTAAATGCTCTTCTGCTTCTTCAATAAAGATAGCAACTGTTTCTTGGAGCAAATTATCTTCAGTAGGAAGTTCAATTGCCACCAAATCTGGTATTTCAAATTCCGTCGCTTCAGTCGTCTCAACTGTATCAAGTTCTAAACCTGTTACATCAGTAGAAGACTTTAAGCTATGTGCCAAAGCTAAGAGCTCTTGCAAGGCTGGCTCAGGGCTTTGGCCATGTTGTATTTGTTGGCCCAATAATACAATTGGACGCAAATCAATGGTCAGCTCGGTGACATTTTTAAAGCTTGGATAAAGCTTATATTGATAAATATTTAAAACTGTTTGAGCATACTGTTGAATCGTTGGGCTAAGCGTAAGCGAACCACCAATTACGCGGTTCAAAGTGTCTTCAACTGTCCACGCCGCCTCACCTGCAGTTTTTGCGCCGACCATACGACCAGAACCCTTAAGGGTATGGAAATGGCGACGAATCGTCGTGAGTAGATCTTTATCTTGCGGTTTGTCCAGCCAATCAGACAATAAATTATCGAGCTCGCCAAAAATCTCCTCAATCTCTTCTACAAAAATCTCTAGAATTTCTGAGTCTTGATCGAGATAGCTATCTTCAGGAAGCGTTGTCGTTTCGACTAAATTTTTTAATATTTCTTTCATAGCTAAGGCTTCTTACGTTTTGCCACCAAGAAGGGTGCTCAAACTTAATTGTGACCATCACGCGAGACCTAACTTTAGAAAAAGTTAAGTTCATCTTGCCGATGCTTAGTCTGTTTCTTTTTGGCATACCCTGCTTAAATGCATGGTATGCCATTTCCCCAAAGCGCTCTAACTTTAGTCTGGAAGCTTAAAGTCAGATACAGAGTCACGTAATGTTTCGGCCATATTTGCCAATTCAGAAACCGAACGCGCAGTATCAAATGTTGCACTCGTTGTTTGCGACGTAATTTCCTGTACAACGTTCATTGTTGTTGCAATATGACCAGCCGATGCAGCCTGAAGTTTTGCAGCATCCGAAATGTTTGCAATCAGTTTTGCCAAGCTGTTCGATACGGTTTGAATTTCGTCTAGGGCTACACCAGCATCCTTAGATAAGTTCGCACCACGTACAACCTCGGCAGTTGTTTGCTCCATCGAAATTACAGCTTCGTTGGTATCTGTTTGAATAGTTTTTACAAGGCCTTCAATCTGTTTCGTTGCAGATGCTGAACGTTCAGCTAGACGCTGTACTTCATCGGCAACCACGGCGAAACCACGACCTGCTTCACCTGCCATCGATGCCTGAATCGCGGCGTTCAATGCCAAGATGTTCGTTTGGTCGGCAATATCGTTAATCAAGGCAACGATGTTACCAATCTCTTGAGAAGACTCACCCAAACGTTTAATACGTTTTGATGTTTCTTGGATCTGTTCACGAATCGTGTCCATACCCTCAATTGAGCGGTTTACAACGTCTGCGCCGTTGGCAGCAATTTGTACCGAACGTTCCGCAACGACCGCTGATTCTTCAGCATTGGCAGATACCTGGTCAATTGAAAGCGCCATTTCGTTAATCGCGGCAGATGCACCTGCAATTTCTTGCGCCTGATGCTCTGATGCTTCTGCTAACTGGTTAGTAATACCCTGCGTGTTCGCAGTATATTGTGCAACTTCTTCTGAAGTTTCTGTAATACGAGATACCAAGTCACGTAACTGATCGATCGCGAAGTTAATCGAGTCGGCAATTGCGCCTGTGAAGTCTTCAGATACTGTCGCGTATGAACGTAAGTCACCGTCCGCTAAGTCAGCAATCTCGTCAAGTAAACGTAAAATCGCGTTTTGGTTACGATCATATTCTTCTTGTAAGCGACCCACACGTTGTTTATCCGATTGACCACGTAAAGACAATAATTTGAATACACAAATCAAGAAAGCAATTAGGGTTAAGATTAACAGCAATGCTGGAAGAACAGTTGACCAACCTGAACCAGATTTAAGGCCATTTAAGTTGTCTAACAGTTTGTCAGATTCAGCAAAAATTGATGAAGACGCCTGACGTACTTTCACAATTTGTTGTGAGTTCTGCAAGATTGTCGCAGCTGCTGATTTTAGTACGTCATCATATTCAGACTTAATGCCTTTTAGTGATTCACGCAATTCAGCATTTTCAATACGTTGTACACCTAATTCTGCGCTACCATTTAACTGTGCATTTAGGTAAGAACCAAATGTTTCGGTGTCGGCACTAAAGTCATCCGCAGATTCACGTGAACTGTCTGAACCTGTAAGTACCGAACTGATCGAACGTAAAATACGTTCTGCAATAAATACCTGGTTTTTTGCAATTACAACCTGGTTAGACGGCATATCTTGACGAGCCATTTGGTCGACCATCAAGTTATATTCAGCCTGAATACCTGGAATCGTTTCACCGATTGCAATGTTCGTATCATAAAGTTGATTAATGATTTTTTGTTGTGAAGAAATCAAATCAATATTTGACGATACTGTTTTCCATTGTGATTCTACAGCTTTTAATTCGTCTGTATTCGCATGAATGTCATTTACTGTGTCTAAGTTTTTAGCAAAACTTTCTTGAGATTCAGTTAATTTTTTCATGGCTTCAGGCGTACCAGAAGCTGTTGCTTCCGTCGCTTGACGCGAAATCGTTTGTGAAAGAAGACGCAATTCACCTAAGCTACGCGTAAGTTCGTTATTACGTGGCACGCTATAGAAAAGGTAAAATAAAATCAGAGTTGCCAGTACCAGTGAACCAACAGCACCGTAAATCAATGGCTTTGACTTTTCACTATCACCAAATACACGCGATAGCTGATCTGTTTGTGATTGAATCTTAGCTAATAAAGCATTGCCACTTGAACGGCCTGCGCTTTCACCTGTATTTTTCTTCTTAAGTTTAAAGCCCATTCAGCTTCTCCCCGATTTACGTCTTCATTCGTTAAATGCGTGACAGTTAATTTATAAATTTTATAGATGCGTTCATATATTTTGGATTTTGCAATAAACGACTGAATAAAAAGACATGCCACTGCTGATTATGCTGGTGAAAATATCCTTGGCAATATTCTTGTAAATTACTGCCTAATTCAGTGTCTTTAGAAAAATAACTCTTCTTATTAAAATGCTGTATACCCAAAACCTGATCAACGACTAAACCAACATAATGATCATTATGACTAATACATAAAACTTTTTGAGTCGGGGTATAGTTACTTCTATGGCCCGTTACATATTGAGCCAAATCTGAAACTGAAAGTAAGCGTCCCCGAATATTCGCCAATCCTTGCACCCAGGATTGGGTGTTTGGAACTGGCGTACACTTAGGCGGATAGATCACTTCGGATACCTCGCCTAAAGGAGCAACAAAATATTGCCCCATCATCTCAAAAGCAATGCCTGACCATCGGTTGACTTCATTCTCGGTTGAAACGTAGTTTTTATTTCCACGTTTCGCAATCCGAAGCAATTCGATAAATCCATTTGCTGCCATAGAGCTTTATCCTACATTGAGGTGCTGTTTTATCACATCAATTAATTGTTTTTCGTCTACAGGCTTTGTTAAATAATCACATGCACCTTGACGTTTCCCCCAAACACGGTCAGTTGCTTGGTCCTTTGTACTCACAATCACAATTGGAATGTGCTTTGTTGTTGAACCACGTGCAATTTGGCGCGTTGCCTGAAAACCGTTCACACCCGGCATGACCACATCCATGAGGACGAGGTCCGGAAGTTCTGCTTGTGCGACTGTTACACCATCTGCACCATTTGACGCTTCAAGAACTTCAAAGCCATGTTTGCCTAAAATTTCTTTGAATCGAAATGTTTCTGTAGGTGAATCATCTACAATCAAAATACGTGTCATGCCTTTCCCCAATAAAAAATAAAACTCATTAAGCAGTTACGTGGTTACGAATCGCATTCAATAATTCATCTTTACTGAATGGTTTTGTTAAGTATTCGTCTGAACCCACGACACGGCCTTTCGCCTGATCAAATAAACCGTCTTTACTCGACAGCATTACGACTGGGATATTTTGATAATTTTGCGAATTTTTAATTAATGCGCATGTTTGGTAACCGTCTAAGCGAGGCATCATAATGTCAACAAATACAATGTCTGGATTTGCTTCTGCAATTTTTGATAATGCTTCAAAGCCATCTACTGCAGTCACAACTTCACACCCCTCACGCTGAAGAAGAGTTTCTGCTGTACGACGAATGGTTTTTGAGTCGTCAATGACCATGACTTTTAGATTTTGAAATTTATCGTCCATTTAAAGACCCTTCCCAAAATATGGATAGATAGAATGCTGGAATTTTATTCGCAGTTACTTTTAGTTAACAGTTGTTGACATTTTTAACATATATTTACTTTCATTTTCAATGAACATTTTCTGCTCAAGCGCACAGTATTTTTCAATACTATTAACAGTTTCACACTTTCCGATGACCAACAATTTATTTTTAGCTTGGAATAGTTTTTAATTCTCTATTTTAAGTCTAATATAGCACTATTATTACTTAAAAATAAGTAATTTAGTCAACTTTATATTGGGGAGCCCAATGCGAAGTAAGTTTAGCGCAAATCACATTTATGTTACTGATAAAAAAATGACTCAGAAACTCATTGCACTCTTAGTATTGCTATCACTTACCCCTCTTACTTTTGCGACTAATTCTCCTCAAAAACCGACTTGGTTTCGTTATTATGATAATAAAGGTGTTGCAAATGTGAGCACCAATGTGACGCCAAACCATATTAAATATGGTTACGAAGCACTTGATCAGAATATGCAAGTGATTAAGCGTAATAGACCTTATAATGCAGAAGCAGATATTAAGCAAGCGCCACAACGTGCGGTTGCAGCCCAAAAATTAGCCGCAGACACACAACTGAAAAGGGCTTATAATAACAGCAGTGTAGCAAGTCAAAAAAAGAAAGAAATGCTCACTGGAATTAGTAAACAACTTGTTTTCCAACAAGAACAATTAAAGCAATTACAGGAAGACCGTATTATGTTTGTTCGACAAGAGCGTGAATACTCACGCAAAGGTCAGCCTGTACCTGCGCCATTACAAAGTACTTTAAATAACAACCAAAAAAATATCGTAGCGAAAAAACAAGATATTCAATCTTTACAAACGCGCTATCGAAATACAGCAGCCGAATACGACAGAATTATAGCCCGCTTAAAAGCGATGGAATAATTCCACCTATTCAATTGCTTCTGTTGACAGCTGAATATAAAGGACGATCATGCAATCAGCACAGCATTCAACGTATATCCCACTTAAACCACAAGCGCGCTTAGCTTCAATTGGCTTAATTTGTTTAAGTCTTGCTTTCGTAGGATGTCAAAAAAGTGAACCCGTTGCCACTGAAAAACCAGTTGCAAAGGTTGAACTTATTCAGCAAGATTTAGTTCGTATTCAGCATGGATCTTCTGTAAGTAAGACAACATTTACAGGCACGATTCGCGCAGTCAACCAAAGCACCATTCAGGCTCAGGTTACGGCGACAGCCACCTCAGTAAATGCCCAAGTGGGGCAAACCGTGCAAAAAGGTCAAGTGTTAGTCCGCTTAAACAACCAAGATAATGCTGCTCGACTCGCTCAAGCACAGGCGAATTTAGCTTCAGCTCAAGCCCAGGCCAATCAGGCTCGTCTTATGGTACAGCGCAAAGAACGTTTGTTACAGCAAGGCTTTGTATCAAAAGTAGAATATGAACAAAGCAAAGTTGATTACCAAGCACAAGTCGAAAATGCCAACGCCCAACAAGCCAGTGTTAACATTGCACGTAAAGCAGATCAAGATGGAACCATCACCAGTCCAATTAACGGTGTGATTACCAAGCGCCAAGTTGAACCCGGTCAAACGGTAGCTGCAGGCACCACACTATTTGAAATTATTGATCCAGCACATTTAGAAATTCAGGCACAGCTCCCTAGCGACGCTCAGTCAGCATTAAAACTCGGTCAAGCCATTGAATATCGTATTCAAGGCAATAATAACCTACTCCATGCAACACTGAGCCGAATTTCACCAATTGCTGACCCTACCAGCAGACAAATTGAATTTTTTGCTCAACCTAAAGAAGCCATTACCTCTTTAAGTATTGGCACTTTTGTTGAAGGGCAAATTTTGGGTTCAGATCAAGTGTCAGGACAACTCATTCCACTGAATACTGTACAAGACATTGATAACAAGCCTTATGTTTGGGTCGTGCGCCAAAATAAAATTGCTAAAGTCAGCATACAAGTATTAGAGCAACGCTATAGCAACAATATTGCTGTGGTGACAGGTTTACTAGATAGCGACCTCGTAAGTCGCGTCAAGTTTAGCGACAATCAAATCCGACAAGATGTCATGATCAGCAAAAACTAAAATAACAAAGCAGGATAGCGGTTATGTGGTTCACCCGAATTAGCGTCAAATACCCTGTATTCACTATTATGATGATGTTCTGTCTAATGGTATTGGGGCTCGCATCATGGCAACGCATGGGCGTCGAAGAATTTCCAGATGTCGACTTTCCTTTCGTGGTGGTCTATACAAACTATCCAGGCGCATCGCCAGAATCAGTTGAATCTGAAATCACCAAAAAGATGGAAGATCAGATCAATACCATCTCCGGTTTAAAGCAGGTCATTTCTAAATCCAGCGAAGGGCTATCAACAATTATTGTTGAATTTAATTTAGATGTTCCCTCTTCTGTCGCGGCACAAGATATTCGCGATAAAATTGCACCCGTAAGTGCTCAATTTCGTGATGAAATTGATGATCCAATTGTCGAACGCTATGACCCCACTGCCAGTGCAGTCATGTCG
This sequence comes from Acinetobacter chengduensis, assembly GCF_003664645.1. Classification (GTDB taxonomy): domain Bacteria; phylum Pseudomonadota; class Gammaproteobacteria; order Pseudomonadales; family Moraxellaceae; genus Acinetobacter; species Acinetobacter chengduensis. The sequence goes on from NZ_RCHC01000010.1 coordinate 107,665, forward strand.
ATTGTGTTTGAATCTAAAAATATGTCTTTGCGTAATCTGAGCTCCTATTTAGATCAGCGTATCGTCCCCCAGCTCAGAACAGTCAGTGGTGTAGGTACAGTCAATTTATTGGGCGATTCACAGCGCCAAATTCGCATTCAAATTGAGCCACAAAAGCTACAAAGTTTTGGCATTGGTATTGATCAGGTGCTCAATACTTTAAAAAATGAAAATATTGAAGTACCCGGGGGCACACTCGATCAAGCCACATCTGAACTGGTGGTCGAAATTAAATCGCGGGTGATTCACCCCCAATCTTTTGGCGACTTAGTCATTGCCAATAAAAACGGTGCACCAATTTTTTTAAAGCAGGTGGCCAAAATTGAAGATAGCCAAGCAGAGATGGAATCGAGTGCTTTTTTAAATGGTAAAGCAGCCGTTGCCATTGATATTTTAAGGAGCTCAGATTCCAATGTGATTCAGGTTGTCGATAATACCCGCAAAACATTGGAACGTATTAAAACCCAATTACCTGAAGGCACAACAGCTGAAGTGGTCGTCGACTCGTCTAAAGGCATTCGAGGCAGTATTAAAGATGTCGCGCGCACGATTGTAGAAGGTGCAATTTTAGCCATATTTATTGTTTTGCTATTTTTAGGTTCATTTCGCTCCACTGCCATTACAGGGCTAACGCTACCCATTGCCTTATTGGGTACTTTAACCTTTATCTGGGCGTTCGGTTTTACCATCAATATGATGACATTACTGGCACTCTCACTCAGTATTGGTCTGCTAATTGATGACGCGATTGTGGTGCGTGAAAATATTGTGCGTCATGCCGATATGGGTAAAGATCATGTGACCGCTGCCCTCGATGGAACCAAAGAGATTGGCTTGGCAGTATTGGCAACTACTCTCACCATTGTGGCAGTGTTTTTACCTGTAGCCTTCATGGGCGGTATTATTGGGCGTTTCTTCTATCAATTTGGTGTAACGGTAAGTACGGCAGTACTCATTTCAATGTTTGTCAGCTTTACGCTCGATCCAATGCTTTCTGCACATTGGGCCGAAAAGCACAATCCAAATAAAAAACCGAATGCGCTACAACGCTTTTTCAACTGGATTTCAGGCAAGCTCGACAATTTAAGCCACCATTATGAAAAACTCCTCAAGCTTGCTTTAAGATTCCGTTTTGTGACTATTTTAGTTGCCGTTGCTTCACTATTTGGCGCATTGGCTTTATCTAAGATGATTGGGACAGAGTTTGTACCTGTGCCCGATAAAGGTGAAATTCGCATTAAGTTTGAAACCCCTGTAGATGCTAGTTTGCAATACTCACAGGCAAAATTAAAACAGGTTGATGCCATTATTCGTGAGCATCCTGAGGTTCGATCAACCTATGGATCGATCAATAGTGTGACAGATCGTGGCAAAAACCATATTAGTATTCGCGTGGGTGTCACCCCTCGCACTGAACGTAAGCAAACCCTCACACAGCTGAACAATGAGTTCCGCCAACGCCTTCAAAGCGTTGCTGGCATTACCATTACTTCAGTAGCATCTGCGGATGAAACGGTTTCTGGCGGACAAAAACCTGTGATGATTTCTATCAAAGGGCCTGACCTTGATGAGCTACAAAAAATTTCCGATCGCTTTATGCATGAAATTGCAAAAATTGATGGCATTGTCGATTTAGAAAGTTCTCTAAAAGAACCTAAGCCAACTTTAGGTGTGCATATTAATCGGGTTGTAGCCAGTGATTTAGGCTTGTCGGTCAATCAGATTGCCAATGTAGTTCGTCCATTGATTGCTGGGGACAACATCACCACATGGAAAGACCCTAAGGGTGAAACTTATGATGTGAATGTGCGATTGTCCGAAGATGATCGTCGCTTACCAACAGATTTACAAAATATGTATATCACTTCGCAAAAAGCAGATGCTACGGGTGTGTCTATACTGGTGCCCCTATCATCGGTGGCACGCTTTGAAGAAACCTTAGGAGCTTCGCAGATTAACCGTCGTGATTTGGCACGTGAAGTTTTGGTTCAAGCCAATACAGCAGGCCGACCAGCGGGTGACATTGGTGCAGATATTAAAAAAGTAGAAGATCAATTTGATTTACCGCCGGGCTATCGCTTTGCCACCCAAGGTGCCAATAAAGATATGGCTGAATCTGCAGGATATGCAATGACCGCGATTACGCTATCCATTGTATTTATCTATATTGTGTTGGGCTCACAATTTAATAGCTTCATTCACCCAGCAGCCATTATGGCCTCACTGCCTCTATCACTCATAGGTGTATTTTTAGCATTATTTTTATTTAAATCCACCATGAACTTATTTTCCATTATTGGCATTATTATGCTGATGGGACTGGTCACCAAAAATGCGATTTTACTGATCGACTTTATTAAAAAGTCTATGGATGAAGGCACTGAGCGCTATGAAGCAATTATAGTTGCAGGTAAAACTCGACTGCGCCCCATTTTAATGACAACCAGCGCCATGGTGATGGGCATGGTGCCCCTAGCACTCGGTTTAGGTGAAGGTGGTGAACAAAGTGCCCCAATGGCACATGCTGTGATTGGTGGTGTAATTACCTCTACCCTCCTTACATTAGTGGTCGTTCCCGTTATCTTTACTTATTTAGATGACTTTAAAAACTTTATGATGCGCCAATTTAAAAAAATCATGTCATAATTTTATCCAACACAATGAGGTGACTTGAAAAATGTACACCTCATTTTTTATTGTATAATCTCAGCTTTAACGCTTAATCTTTTTAGGACACCGTTCATGCGCGCAAGCCGCTTTTTATTTGCAACGTTAAGAGAAACTCCAAACGATGCGGAAGTTATTTCTCATCAATTGATGCTTCGTGCGGGAATGATCCGTAAGTTAGCTTCTGGTTTATACACTTGGTTGCCTACTGGCGTTCGCGTATTAAATAAAGTAGAAGCGATTGTTCGCGAAGAAATGGATCGTGCTGGTTCCCTTCAAGTGTTAATGCCAGTAACACAGCCGGCAGCACTTTGGGAAGAATCTGGTCGTTATGTACAGTATGGCCCAGAACTACTTCGCTTTAAAGACCGCCATACTAACGATTTTGTGCTTGGCCCTACACACGAAGAAGTGATCACAGACCTTGCTCGTAATGAACTGAAAAGCTACAAGCAATTGCCTGCAAACTTCTACCAAGTTCAAACCAAATTCCGTGACGAAATTCGCCCACGTTTTGGTGTAATGCGCTCACGTGAATTCATCATGAAAGATGCTTATTCTTTCCATGTAGACCAAGAATCACTACAAGAAACTTATGACAATATGTATGAAGCATATTGCCGTATTTTCACACGTTTAGGGTTAAATTTCCGTCCAGTACAAGCAGATACAGGTTCAATTGGTGGTTCAGGTTCACACGAATTCCACGTTCTTGCATCAAGTGGTGAAGACGATATCGCATTCTCTACTGAATCAGACTATGCTGCTAACGTAGAAATGGCTGAAGCGGTACTGGTTGGCGAACGTGCTGCACCAACCCAAGCATTAGAATTGGTGGCAACGCCAAATCAAAAAACCATTGAAGATGTATCTGCATTCTTAAAATCAGATCCTGCTCAGTCGGTTAAAGCATTGCTTGTACAAGGCGTGGCAGAAGAAGGTAAAGCAGCCCCCGTAGTTGCTCTATTCCTTCGTGGCGACCATGAACTTAATGAAATTAAAGCTGAAAAACATCCATTAATTGCTTCACCTTTAGCATTTGCAACCGAAGAACAATTGGCACAATACAGCTTAACTGCTGGTTTCTGTGGCCCACAAGGTTTGGTTGAAAAAGGTCTTACTGTTATTGTAGACCGTGCAGCATCTGTATTATCTGACTTTGTTGCTGGCGCAAATATCGTTGACCAACATGCAGTCGGTGTGAACTGGGAACGTGATGCTCAATTTACTGAAGTTTATGACTTACGTAATGTTGTTGAAGGTGATCCATCTCCAGATGGTAAAGGCACACTACAAATTAAACGTGGTATTGAAGTCGGTCACATCTTCCAATTGGGCCAAAAATACTCTGAAGCGTTGGGTTGTAAAGTTTTAGGTAAAGATGGCAAACCTTTAGTTGTCACTATGGGTTGCTATGGTATTGGTGTTACACGTGTTGTTGCATCTGCGATCGAACAAAACTTTGACGAAAAAGGGATTATCTGGCCTGCTGCCATTGCACCATTTGAAGTCGCTATTGTTCCAATGAATGCACATAAATCACCTCGCACCCTTGAAGCTGCTGAAGCACTCTATGTAGAACTTCAAGCTGCAGGTTATGACGTGATTTTAGATGACCGAGATGAACGTCCAGGCGTGAAATTCTCTGACCTTGAAATTACAGGTATTCCACACCGTATCGTGATTGGTGAAAAAGGTTTGGATGCGGGTACTTTTGAATATAAAGGTCGCCGTGATGCAGAATCTGTAAACATCACAAAAGAAGAATTATTGGCAAAAATTGCTAAATAAGTTTTTCTTTGTATAAAAAATCCCGCTTTATGCGGGATTTTTTATACTTTCAAATTAACAGAACTTCAGACCGCCAAAACAGTTCGAAACAACCTTTTGGTTTTGTAGAACTTGTGAGGCTAAAGCAATAGTTGCAGGTTTCGCTTGCGTATAATTGCCTAAATCAATATTTAATAATTTTACAACCGGAGTATTAAATAGGGTCCCTAATGATTCACCTGTACCTGTCGTAATACGATTCTTTTCATCCAATAAAAAGTCTGAAACTAAATTCGCAACTTGAGGTAAGACGGCCGAAATATCTACTTGCTCTTGTGCCTGTAAATAACCTAACTGAATTGGATCTTTAAAAGACATCCACCAACCTTTTTGTGCTGTGTCTTGTACTTCTGTTCCTGCCCATTTCAGCGTTTCACTTTGTAGTGACAAATACCCCCCCGTACCTGTGAGTGGGATATTGTGTACCATGCTTAAAGCCTGATTAAAGGTAATTTCCATGTTGAGGTTTTGAATATCTGAACCTTCTCCCATTTTGAAAATTGCTTTTTTGGCCAATCCCAAAATCGGATCAAAGGTCACTAACAACTGATCATTTTTAAACAAATCTTTTTGTGCTTGTGTCATGCTTGAATTGGCTGCTAAAGGAATAGATGCAATGCTAGCCGTAATTCCTGGTACTTTAGCCTCTGTCAAACGTGAGCCCGATACGACAGTTTCAGGCATATTAAATTTTACATTAATACTTGGAACCGTCACGCCTTTATTATCTGCTGCTGTAGAATCACTTTGAAATTGTCGTGGAAATTTCAATCCTAAGATGGATGCTGTAAGATTCCCCTTAATTTCTTCTGTTTTTGAATCACCAAAGGTACTTTGTTTGGTATTTACATCACCTTGGGTGGCTGCCATTTTCATATAGCCTGAAAATGACTGAATACCATCTGTTGGATTAGCTGTATTTTCTGTACCCGCGGTTAACATACCTAGAATTTCAGCTGCACCTAAACGAAAGCCAACCACTTCACGTGTTGAGGCTTTACCGCCGTTTTTAATCGCAAATTCAATGAATGGATTGGTAATTTTTGCACTGGTACTTGCACGTCCATCTGCATCATAAACCGGCACGCCATTTGCATCATAGCTTGAAGGTAAACCACTGATAGACAGATTTGAAATATCAATATCACATTTACCCGCGCCTTTATCACCACCACAACCCAACTGTAGTGATTTAATGTTGGTGTTTAATTCCAACTCAGCACCTAGACCAAGCTTAAAGAATTCAACTTTTTCGCTGTTGGCATTGGTATAGGTATAATTGTCTTTCGAAAAATTAAGTAGGGCTTGCCCATCAACCGCAGCTAGCTCTGAATCGGATAGCGCCTGAAACGTTGCTGCATTCCCTGAAACCCACATGCTGCTCACGAGAGTAGCCACTAAAATTTTTTTCATTATTGTCGTTCCCTGTAACATCTCTAATTATCTTGGTGTGATACCCATAGAACTACGCATTACCCCTCCAGGAATTGCAATATCTGCGATTTTTTGCATTGTTCCTATAGGTGCAATTGCCAATTCAGCGCTAAAGACTTTCGCATTATTTGTGATTGTAGAAGTCGGCGTAGCTAAACGGTTAAATTTAACTTGATTATCCAATACCACACTGTCTTTTTGCATGTGAATACGCGTTTCTAAGCCTATATCCCCTTGCAAGCGATTCAAGTTAATACTTGATTCATTTGCCACAGTACCATCAGCTTTTACATCTTCATTAATTAAACTGATATAGCTTCCGCGATCAGTTTTATCTGTTAACTGTTTAAATTGAAAATTGGCTTGTAGCGATAAAAAATTTGTATCTGGCGTTCCATCGCTGGTTTCTAAGCCAGGAATAATGAATAACTCGCCTTTCCCATCGAGTTTAAACGCAATTGATGCAAGTACATCATCTTTACGGCCAAAATTATCAATAGGAACAATTTTACTACCACAAGTGCCTGAGCAATTATATAAAGAACCCGGTAACTGACCAATCGCAATCTCTGCTCTTGCTGCAACTAATAAACTATCTGCCTTGATAAAAATTTCTTTGTCTTCAAACCCAATTACACCATTGGCTTTAATGTAAGAATCAATATTACGCAAACCGGCATAATAGTTAACTTCCTCACCTTTGCTACCATCTGCGAGCGTACGTTTTTCCCCATCTAACACTAAAATAGATGTGGTATATGCATTTCCTGTTGTGCTGTCATAACGATATCCATCTGTAGTCATGGCAAGGTCATAACCTAAACCATTTTTAGTCACACCAAGTTTATTGACATACTGCTTAGAAAATATGCCTAAATTCGCATTTAGATTATAAATGGGTAAACCTAAGCCCCAAGTCCCTGAAGGTGCATCGTTTACCGCTAAACTATTATCAGAGATAAATCTTGCAGTACGTGCAATGGCTTGAAAGTCCATACCACGCACAGCAATTAAAGCCATCGTTTGTGGGTTTACACTTGGCGAAGGGTTATATACCAACTCGTTACTGCTGGCATTGAGTATTGATTTTATTTGGTCATTAATCATAAAACCCAAAGAATTGGTTTTTACGGTATTGATGTAAATATCACCGAAATCAATATAAGCATTTTGATTACTTACAGGTGTTCCTTGCACAGTAGAATTACGCACATTCAAGCGTGTTAAATTTGAGAACTCAATTGCATAACTTCCTGTACCCGTATGACCGAGCTCAAAAGTGGTTGGCGTTCTACCCGAAACTGTCGTCTGTCCACTATCAGCACGTGTAAAATCTGCAGACATTGCCATGTGCAAGCCACCAGCTTCTGCAAAACCATAACCCGTTGTCGCAGTATTTGTTTTTTCTAAACCTTTATTTACTGTATTAAATTTTGCAACATCGGCCTGATTCGCATTCAACATAATACGGCCATTGGTTAAGGCACCCGAAGCCCCTAAACGAATGACGTTACCCTGCTCACCATCCTTACCATAACGTACATCAATATTAACGCCTGGCTTAGTTGCATTGCCCGCACGCGTAGGATTTACATTCTTACTTTTATCAGTCGCTCGTACAAGTTGTACAAAATTATCCGATTTACCATCCGCAGACTTGGTCGTCAGTACAATGCCATCCTTAGGATCAATGTACATATAACCATCAGCAGTTAGGTTAAAGTTAAAATCTTTCAGTGTTAGGTTTTGACCATTTTGACCATAAGAAATACTGGCATTTTGTAGCTTTAACTCTAAGTGCGCTTTATCGTTACGATTAAACAATCCATTGGTCGTTGCCAAATACACCTCAAGCGGTGAGATAGTTGAAAAGGTCAAACTTCCTAAATTTTGATCAGTTTCATTACTGGCACAATTCGGTGCACACACCAACATAATTTTGGATGCGATAGCCGTAAATGGTGAAACACTTGCCCTTAACTGAATACCCGCACCTTTGGCATTTGAAGCCAACTGTGTTGCACCCACATCAAGGTCAATTTTACTCAGGATGTTGCTATTGCCTTGATTCGGTGTAATCACGACATCATGCAAACCCAGCTTAATGGGCTTCGTACCTGCTTCTGAATAGTCAATCCAGTTCGCTTGTTTGACCTCTACACGAGAAACTTCTTGTGTAATCGAGATCCCATCCTGTCCTGTTACATGGCTAAGTGTCTGGTCACTTAGTGCCTCAAGCGCATGGCTTTGATTGGCAATACATATACAAGCTGTGAGGAGATTTAATTTTATTATTTTGTTCATCTCAACGTCCTTATTCAATTAATACTTTAACAGCGAGCGCCTGAAGCTCCCGTACAGTTATAGCTGAATATTTTTAAGTCTCCAGACATGTGTAAATTACCATGCATATTTAGACCCATAAATCCTGTTTCTGTATCCTTATCAAAAGCAGGAATATCCGTAGCAAAGGTGGTTTTCTTTCCTGTGCTGTCTACTGTGTATGCTTGATATTGATTATATACTGTTGTTTTTAAATAGCCTTTTTCTGTATCTGTATCCGACTCAACGGCTAAGTTATTAAAACCTAAATTACGAATTTTCAAAGGCTTATCATCATAAAAAGATAATTTCATTGCCGTTTGAGGGTCGCCATTTTTGTTAATAATGGTAGTCCCTGCTAAAGAGAATTTTTCTATTTGGAGCGTACCCTGAATTTGCTTAAATACCAACCACTTTTGATTACCACCTTCAGTATGATTATTGGGTGAAATGGCTAAACGACACTGCACATTATTTTGGCAACTATAGGTATAGTACGCATCATTTACTGTTGCAACCAATCCCGTTTGAGCATCATGAGTTGATATATCTTTTAAGCTCAAATCATTTGCATATCGATGGTTTAAAGACAACGTCCAATTAAAATCAGCACCACCTTGGCCACGAACTTCCTGCAACTCTTGTGTATCTAAACCAGTCAGACCAGCTTGAGCTGTTACCGAAATCAATAAAGTTACTGCGAGATAAGATTTCTTCAACATAGCTTGTATCCTTATAGCCCAGTCGTTTTAATTTTTAGATGTTGAATCAGCACGCCATCAATGACCGCTGAGCCTAAATTCACAGCACCTCCTGATGCATTTTTAAATACAACACCTGTGGATGTCTGATCACGATTCGCCTTTAACATATTACTGCCGGCATCACGCGTTACACTACCAATAGAAATACTGCTGTGTGTTGCATTGGTGCCCTGATAGTCTGTGGTTTTTCCATTCGCCACAATCTGAGAAGTATTGGTCCCACAGCTTGCCACATTACAAGTAGTACCCATAATGGTGCGATACGTACCATCCACACCTTTTAACTGTACGGTATTGGTCGTGGCATCTTTTTTGACTAATGCATTATTCGCGTCTGTATCGGCATAATAGCTATAAATTTTGGTGTAAATGTCTGGCACATTTGGAATTCTGGTCAATTCAAGAATAATATTATTGCCTTCGGAACCGATAATAAATGGCTGATACATATTCCCTAGTACCAAGTTAATATTGGTACTGTACAAATAAAGACCTTCTTTATCATTAAATAAAGGTGCAAAACTACGGTCTAAAGCTGGTGTACTCGCTGTTCCATCATCATTATCCGATTTTGCAGCCGTGCTAATACGAATGCCTTTTGCATCCAAGTTTGTATCGGTAATTTTTAATAATGATGGATCATCATTGGTATTTAAACGCAATATGCTTGCCATACCCAAAGTTTGGCTTTGTTGCGTTACAGTAGAGGACTGTGTTTGGAACAAACGAACTTGTGAACCATCAATACTTAAGCCATTGGCAACAAACTGTGCACGTAAACGATAGTTTTTATCTAAACCATCAACTGGCGCACCAGTTAGTTGATCTACTTTATTGCTTGAATCTAAGGTACGTGAGAAAATATCTGTCCAAAAACCTAGTTTAATTTTATCTTCAGTGGCATTTCCACCCACTTGGGCTAATGGTGCTTCTAATGCGATATAAGCAATATTTGATTTATTCTGTGCATTATATTGTTGTATATCTTTCGCCGTACCAGAGCGGAATAACCATGGATTTTCAGCAGTACCCCAATTTAAACCTTGGTTACTAAAACGCTGGTTCATATTACCGTTACTTTTAGATAGCGCTAAACCATAGATAAAAATATCGGCCTTACTTCTTGATGCTTTAAGTGCAGCCACATGATCAGTATTATTTAAGGCTGTAGTTGCTGCTGCAACTGCATTGGTTCTTAAAGTGAGCTCTTTAGATGTGTAACTCGCCTGTGCTTTGGCTTTTGCAGAGCGAATTGCACGTAAATCCATTTCAGTATTAGTTTTCTGTTCGAGTTGATTATTTGCATAGGTTGCAATTTCATTCGCTTTATCTTTGCGAATTTGATTACGAACCTCATCATAGGCCCAAGCTTGAGCTTGTTCATCATTTTTACAGCCTAAAAGACCGGTATTAAAACACCAATTATATTTTTTATACTCTGCTTTATATAACTCATCATATTTATTCACATAAACTGTCTGTGCAGCAAATTCTTCAACTTTTTCATTCTCAAAGCTGGCTTTATAAGTCGTTGTATATTCCTGAAGTACATTCGCTTTTGTTGTAGCATTATTATAAACACTACTATATTCAGCATTGTAAATATCGGTGTAATAAGTCTGATAATAGCTTGAAACTTTTGCCGTATAATTTTGGAAGTAGATATTATCATAGACAGCTTGACGGCTTTGATCAAACAACTGCTCATAATTACCCCCACGAGGGATAATTCGAATGAAACCCGTGTCATATTTTTCTGGATTCGTAACAGATGGTGTCTTGTTATAGCTTGAAGCTGTAGAAAGGTCATTCGGCCCTTGAAACACAAATTTGAAGTTTTCAGGCAATAAAGCAACGCCTTCACCCGTTGTATTTGACAAGGCTTCATCAGGCAAATCCTGAAGTGCATAAGTAGACGGTGTAAGCAACATACTGACTGCTACGACTAAACAGCTCTGGCGGAACCGGAATGCTTGATTTAATTGAGTCATCGTGACCTTCCTTTCTTATCAGATGCACCGCATCTTTCTTATATTTTTTGCTTTACTTGGCACCAAATTATTTTTGTCCATCTCATCCTGTGATGGGTGCTATACCAAGCTATATTAACTTTTCATTATGCGCAATTATTATACAAATGCAAAACAAACTCGCCAAATCACCTCAATTTCCGATGAATGAATCACAAAAAAAGCAGGCTTGATCGCCTGCTTATTTTTTTAACTTCACTAAGCTTTTAGGCTTTAGGCAATGTTACGCCCGTTTGACCTTGGTATTTACCCCCACGGTCTTTATATGAAGTTTCACAGACTTCATCGGATTCAAAGAATAACATTTGAGCAACACCTTCACCTGCATAAATACGTGCTGGTAAATTAGTGGTATTGGAGAATTCTAATGTCACATGACCTTCCCACTCAGGTTCAAGTGGCGTCACGTTGACGATAATGCCACAACGCGCATAGGTAGATTTACCTAGGCATACAGTCAATACGTTACGTGGGATACGGAAATATTCAACTGTACGTGCGAGTGCAAATGAGTTCGGAGGAATAATACATACATCCGATTCAATATCGATAAAGCTTTTATCATCAAAATTCTTTGGATCGACGATTGCAGAATGAACATTGGTGAAAACTTTAAATTCACGCGCACAACGCACGTCATAACCATAGCTTGAAACGCCGTAAGAAATCAGCTTTTCACCATTTTCATCTAAACGGACTTGATTTTCTGCATACGGTTCAATCATGCCGTGTTTTTCGCTCATTTCGCGAATCCAACGATCAGACTTAATTGCCATTCTTACTATCCAAAATACTGTACATCAATTATTGCATGGTACTTTAACTGAAATCCCTTGCAATGAAAATATGTCTATTTTTACTGGATGCCAATTGACTGATTATGAGCGCATTTCAGCAGATATTATAAATTAGCAAGTGTGAGATAACTGAGCTGACAAGTAAAACCCATTAGTACAACTGATGCTGTTTTTTGCATTGTATATTGGTTTAACCAACGGAATTTATTAGATGCCAAGATAGAACCGATAAAGGTCCACAAAAAAGCTATCGGGATAAGAAGTAGCAAAAACACTAACATGTGCGCAGTGTAATACATGGAGTTTTTCCAAGCGATCGCTGGAAAAATAGCAGATGCAAACAGCAATGCCTTTGGATTTAATAATGTTGCAAAAAACAGTTCCCAAGCTCGAATGCAGGCCTGATCTAGATCTTGTACGGCGTTCGCTGTTTTCCATAAACGAATGGCCAAGTACAACATATATGCTGCACTAAACAATTTGAGTATAGGAGGAAGTGCTGGAATATAAGCAGTCACTTTGCCAATCAATAAGCCCCAAAAGCTAATAGACAGCAAATAACCAAAAGCTTCAGCAGGAATTAAGCGAAAAGAGCGTTTTACACCAACCTGTAAACCTGATGAAGCGAGTAAGGTGTTAGTTGGACCTGGGGTCAATAAAATGGTAACTACCAGACCAATAAAATACCATGAAATCATCGCGTGCCCCTAGGCCTATATGCGCGCAGATTAAATCAGTTTTTGAGGGATAGCAAAAAAAATATTGTAAAATATCATGCAATAATTAAATAATGAGATATTAATCAATAAATTTCAAAAACTTAACCGACAATATTTTATAAAACTATTCAGTCAAAAGCTTTATTTCACAGTTGAATTCAACAAAAAAAGCCTAGCAATTACTAGGCTTTAGATCATTTCTAAAACAAAATCGTCTTAAATCAAGACTGTGGTCTTGGCTTAAAAAATACGGCTTTTATCTTTTTGAGCTTGAGGCAATTTTGCTGCAATTTTTTCTGCGATTGCCATATAACTTTCAGCGGCATCATCTTGTGCAATAACAGAAGGTTTACCTGCATCTGCATTTTCACGAATTTTCACATTCAATGGTAAACGCCCTAACAATGGAATATTGTATTGCTCTGAAAGCTTATCGCCACCACCTGCACCAAAGATTTGCTCTTCATGGCCACAATTAGAGCAAATATGTGTCGACATATTTTCAACCACACCCATCACAGGGATATGAACGCGATTAAATAGCTCAATCCCTTTGGTAGCATCCATTAAGGCAACATTTTGTGGTGTCGTCACAATTACAGCGCCTGTGACCGGAATTCGCTGTGCCAACGTTAATTGAATATCCCCTGTGCCTGGTGGCATATCAATCATCAATACGTCTAGGTCTGGCCATAGCGTTTGGTTAAATAACTGCATGAGTGCCCCCGTTGCTTTTGGTCCACGCCAAGCCACGGGGGTATTGTGATCACCGGTCAAATGACCAATAGAAAGTACAGCCATACCATAGGCATCTAGCGGTACAAAATTTTCCGACTCAATCATCGGTGTACGACCAGCATTGCCTAACATAGTTGGAATACTTGGGCCATAGATATCAGCATCTAACACGCCAACTTTTAAACCTAATTGTTGTAAGGCTAATGCAAGGTTGACTGTTGTTGTTGACTTACCTACCCCACCTTTGCCTGAGGAAACCAAGATCACATTTTGAATACGTGGATGCTTAGGTACATCACGTTGCTGTGGTGCAGCTTTTTGAATTGGAGGATTATTCGGATCAGTTTCGGTTGCTGGTGTTGCTTGAGTGGCAGGTGTAGAAGCATCTACCACTGGTGGTAAATTACTTTTTGGCGTTGCTTGATCCGCTTTTGCTTGAGTTGAGCAACTTTCACCTTCTGCATGATGATGTCCACAACCACCTTCTGTTTTATGTCCCGTTTTCTGTTGGATCACATGCATGTTTAATTCTTTAATACCACACTGTTCAAGTGCATCTGCCAGCTCATCATGAATTTGTTGTAATTGTTCTTTTTCTTCTGGAAATGTATTAATGGTGATTTGTAAGATTTCACCTTGTACATTCACTTGTGTAATACGGTCTTTCAGCGCATGACTAGAATGAGGCAACATATAGTTTTGCAGTACATTTTGCACAGCTTCTTCGTTCACCTCTTTAGAGGGTGAAAAAACAGATTTAAGCGAAGAAAGCCACGACATATAACATTACTCCAAAGCGAATATTTTGCGAATTCTACATAGTGTAACGGCAATTAGGGTGAAGGTTAAGCGTTGTGATCATAAGATTATTCTTGAGATCACACAAAACCAAGCAATTTGGTTGGTTATTTAATTCTTTTCTGCTCAGTATCGCTATTTTATCCTACATTTTTTAATTTAAAGCCTTCAAATAAGCAATTCAGCCGAGCCAAAAATATATTGCTATTTATTTAAAATATAAAAAATTGCAATCAATCAAACATTCAGATATTAGAAATCAAGCATGGCTCACATTTCGCTTCTATTGACAGAATTTTTAAGCTGAGCTACACAACAAAACTTATACGTTAAAGCCGAGCTCTAGTGTGTTTTATCAGCAAAGTTTGGGTATATTTCTTGGCGGTTATTTTTATTTATTAATTTAATTTTTCTAGGGGAACCTTAACATGTATAAAAAATGGGCATTCATCACATGTATGTATTTAGTAGCTTCAACAGCATCTTGGGCTGAAGCGACCAATAGTATTCAAACACCAGAGCGTCAAACCTTAACCTTAGGCGATACTTTTGAAGACATGGTAGCTCGCATGAAAGCATCACCGATTAAGGTCACTTCATACGCATTGGTCGACGCAACCAAGCCAAATACATTAGCGGTTGACTATAGCTATGAAATTGAAAATTTCCGCTACAACATTACGATTGTAGACGGACATGTATATAAAATTGACGTTGAAAACTTAGATAAATAAGCGATTGCACTAAAAATAATTTTCAAATGTTAAGCTTATAAAATCACGTTGTGCACAAAAAAGAATTCACTCAAAGCCAAACCATAAAAATAAATAGCATAAAAAAGGTAGCGCAAGCGCTACCTTTTTGAATTGTACTACACCGCGTTTAAGGTTTTATGCCACGCATAAAACTTATCACACTAAATAACCAGAGGAAGAGCACAAAGCTACGCCCTTGTGTGAAGTACGCTAGCTCTGTGCCATGCAACAGATTATGGCGAGTTGAAGTAACACTTGAACTACTATCCATTTTATAGACTGCAAGTTCAGTGAAATAAGGATTCATTTCAAAAGCAATTTTTGACTTATGCCACAAGCTCTTAATTTCATTCCCCTTTAAACCAGGGACGATTTTATGCACATCCAGATACTTGGTATCCTTTTGTTCAAGGAAGCCTTTGGCCACCAAGACATCAGTCAGCAACCCTTCTAATTGCGCATACAGCATAGGAATGCAACCCGCATAAATGCCTTGCTCATACAAGTTTAAGGCTTGTTCAATCAGATGACGGCGCTGCTCTTTATGCGCTCCCACTTGCATCGCATCAAGTGCTTTAAATAATTCTGTTTTAAAAAACTCACCATTCGGAACTGCTAATACATCAAATTGCTTAATGTCATCTTCATCATTAACCAATTGCCAAAAATAAAGAAAGTTCAATGCATCATTGGCAATTTTACTCGCCTCAGGTTGATCTAAAGCATCCGCCAGCACCTGAAAATAGGCTTCCTCTTGTGCAAGCTTAGCCAAGTATTTCTGTAAAAATGCATGCTCACCCGCAGTCATGGTATCCAAGTAATGTTCGGCATTTTCTAAGATGATTTTTCCGGCCTGTTGCGCTTCATTTTTATGGGCAGCGATACGTGTGACTGGTGCATCGTAATCAAAATCATCATCAATCATCATCTAATACTCTGTGTATCGGTGTTCGTGGCAATCAAGCACGTCGAACATCTAAAAATAAAGTTATTCAAAAGCGTATTCCCACATAGGGAGCTGTCATTACCAATAATTTTCTACGGCAATATTGCCTTCACCACGGCGATTCATAGTGAGTCCACGAGCTTTTAAGGCCTCTTTGGTATCTTCCACCATTTGTGGATTACCACATAGCATGACATGCGTGGTTTTTGGATCAAAATTAAGCTCGGCAGCTTGTTCCAATGCACCATTGGTAATTAATGCAGGTAAGCGTTCATGTAATGGTGCTTGAGGATCGCGGGTAATAATTGGAATAAATTTAAAGCCTGTATGTCCTTCGCCAAAAGTCTCAGCAATTTCGGCAATGCGTGATGCATAAGCCAATTCAGCTTGTGTACGCACGCTATAAACCAGATTAATTTTTTCGTATTTTGACCATGTTTCAAAATCTTGAAGCATGGAAATAAAAGGCGCTAATCCTGTACCCGTACCTAAGAGCCATAAATCTTTTGGTGCAGGTAACTGATAGCGAGCTAAAGTAAGAAATCCATAAGGGACTTTTTCTAAATACAGCTCATCGCCCACTTGGAGATGTTGCAGATTTGAGGTAAACGCACCATCTGGCACCACAATTGAGAAAAATTCTAATGTTTCATCAAAGGGCGATGAAACCACAGAATAAGCACGTACCACCAGTTCATCACCCACTTTTAAGCCGATACGCGCAAATTGACCTGCTGTAAATTTAAAATGTGCTGGTCGCGTCATGGTAAAACTGAACAAGGTACTGGTCCAACGATGTACAGATAAAACCTTTTCTAAGCTAAATTTTTCAATTGACATGATTTCGGCGTGGCGTGAAAGACTGTGCTCATGTTAGCATGACAGCATATTTTATTAATATTTTTTAAATGTTAAGGCTATATTCATGCGCATGACATTACGCCAGTTGGCTGTTTTTGTAGCAGTCGCTCAAGAAGGCACTGTGACCAAAGCCAGTGATGCTGTCAAGCTAACACAAAGTGCTGCCAGCATGGCGCTTGCAGATTTGGAAGATGGGCTAGGCGCACCTTTATTTGACCGTCTGGGTAAACGACTGCAACTCAATGATTTAGGGCGCTTCTTATTGCCACAAGCACTTGAAATTTTAGGTCGCTGTGATGCCTTTGAGCAAGCTGCTAAAGGTGAGCTACAAAGTATAGATTTGCGTTTGGGTGCAACCTTAACCATTAGTGATTATTTAATGCCTGACTTAATGGCTGATTTTTTAAAAATTCAGCCTCAAGCACATTTGCAATTACAAGTGGGTAATACCCGACAAATGATTGAAGCAGTCAATCAATTCCAATTGGACTTGGCGCTCATTGAAGGTTCTTGTCATCTACCGCAACTTCAATGTATTCATTGGCGTGATGATGAATTGGCTGTGTGCTGTGCACCTAACCATCCTTTAGCGCAACTCGATCGTGCATTAACCCCAGAAGACTTCAATTCAGTTGAATGGATTTTACGTGAAGAAGGCTCAGGCACTCGTGAAGTATTTGATAATGCCATTTTAAAAGACTTACCAAATGCGAATATTCGCCTCACCTTAGGCCACAATGAAGCAATTTTGAAAATTGTCGCTGGTGGTTTAGGCATGTCGTGTATTTCTAAACTTGCCATTGAGCCTTTACGTGAAAAAGGCCAATTGGTGGTTTTAGATACATCATTTTGGTCTTTGACTCGCCCACTATTCATGTTAGTTCATCGCCAAAAATATCAAGGCCCTGGCTTAAAAGCATTTATGAAGTTTTGTGAAAAATAAGTTGTAGTTATCAATAAAAAAAACCGCCCGAAGGCGGTTTTTTTAACATCTAATCAAAGATCAGATTATTGAACTGCGTAGATGCTGATCTCTACACGACGGTTTTGTTCACGACCAGCCGCTGTAGTATTTGATGCGATTGGGTTTGCTGAACCTTGACCTTGAGTGTTAATACGTGAAGTCGATACACCTTGAGACGCTAAGTAGCTAGCAACTGATTGTGCACGTGCTTGAGACAATGGAATGTTGATTGAGTCATTACCTGTATTGTCTGTATAACCAGTAACTAAGATACCGCTCTTGTTATCTTCAGTTAAAGTTTGCGCAACTTTATTTAAAGTTGAATAGAAGTTCGGTTTGATGTTTGATTTATTAGTATCAAACGTAATACTACCTGGCATTACTAAGCCAACAGAACCATCTGGATTACGGTTAACTTCTACACCAGTACCCGCCATTTGTTGACGTAATTTTTTCTCTTTATTGTCAAGATAAACACCTGTCGCACCACCAAGTACCGCACCAATAGCTGCTGCACGGTTGTTTTGAGCGCTACTATTTGCATTACCCTTAGACAAGCCATAACCCGCAGCCGCGCCAACCAATGCGCCAATTGCAGTTTTGTCGTATTCCATACCGCCGATATTGTTACCAGTCGTTTGACAGCCAGATAGTACCAAAGCCCCTGCTACTGCTGCTGAAATTGCTAGTGCACGCATCGCATGCCTCCTTGATTGTGTTTTGTTGTATGGATGGAATGATGAAGTAAAAAAAATCGAGTAACCATTGATTTTTTGTTAATAATAAAACGTTTATTTACAATTTGTAATATTTAAATAAGAAAATAATGCCAACTTCATCAAATTTTCTCCACAGTTGTTCTGAAGTGCTTTTTTATTTTTTAAACACGCTCTATATTTGTGTGAATTGGCAAACGTTAGACCATTTTCCATTAGGACTTTTATATGTCATCGCACAGCAAGAAGCAACCAGCATTAAAAAAAATCACACGCGGGCTGACTGTCGGTTCGGTCATTACAGGAAGTACGTTTTTCCACGGCCCACCTGTATTGGCACTGGGACTGACCAAGCTCTTCAAAAAATCAAAAAAAGTGGATGAAACCAATATTAAAATTACCAATAGTTGGTTGGGTGTTAACAATTGGCTCATCGATAATGTCCTAGCCAATACACAGTGGGACATCTCCATTGATGAAAATCTTGATTTAAATATGCAAGGTCGTTATTTGATGATGTGTAATCATCAAAGCTGGGTAGATACTACAGTAAATCAGTATTTTGGCCTAACTCGTATGCCACTCACTCGTTTCTTTACCAAATGGGAACTGATCTTTATTCCTTTTGTAGGCCAAGCGTTTAAAATCTTGGGCTTCCCCATGATGAAACGCCACAGTAAAGAACAAATTGCTAAAAATCCTGAACTCAAACATCGCGATATGGAAGAAGCTCGTAAGTCTTGTGAACAGCTTTTGAGTCAGCCATTTACCCTACTCAATTATCTGGAAGGTACACGTTTTACGGCGGAAAAACACGCTCAGCAACAGTCTACATTTACAAATTTACTTAAGCCTAAAGCTGGCGGTTTAGCACTGGCATTAAATATTTTGGGCGATCAAATTGATGCTTTAGTCGATATGACCATTGTTTATCCTGATGGCGTGCCGGGATATGGTGAGTTTTGGCTGGGTGAAGTGCCTAGAATTGCTGTAAATTTACGTAAAATTGATATTCCTGCATGGGTGGCAGGTGGTAATTATGAGGAAGATGCTGAATTCCGTGAAAAATTCCAGCAATGGGTGGATCAAATTTGGACTGATAAAGATCAATTGATTTCAGAAATGAAAGCTAAATATCCGCCTGTCGTCTAAATATACGGAGCTCAGTTTCATGTCGCAGAACGTCGCAGTTAAAAAATCTAAATATCAACATTTAGACCCTAAAAGTTTGTCTTTCAAACTGTTTTTGGCCTATGACATCTTTATGGTATTTATTATTATTTTTAACTTGTTCTGCTTGGGCATGAACTTCTTCCTGATGAGTAATATTGGAGGCTGGTTCTTTAATGCCATCCATTTATCAAGCGTACTTGAGTTTTATCGTGAGCACTTGCACCCTTGGGTGATCACAACAGAAGCATGGTTTATTATTTTCTTGATTGTCGAATTACTCACACGTTGGGCTATAGCAATCGCACAGAAGCATCATCAGCGTTGGTTTTTCTTTCCGTTTATCCATTGGTATGAAATTGTTGCTATTGTGCCCTATTTCCGTTTTTTACGCTTATTTCGCGCAGGAGTTGTGGCCTATCGACTATACGAAATGGGCTATCAAATTTTTCCAACCTCTTGGCAGGAAAAAGGCTTATTTTACTATCGCGTGATCATGGAAGAATTATCTGATCGCGTGGTTGTAACGGTTTTAGATGGTCTGAAACATGAGCTTCAAACCAGTACCACGCATAAAGATTTAATCAGTAATGTCATTCAGCATCATCGGGATTTATTTTCGCAAGCGCTGGCCGAAATACTGCAAGAAAATTTAAGCCGTGAACTACAAGCCGATCGTGAACGCATTGCCAAAAATGTGGGCCTCATTGTCAATCAAGCCATTGAAGATACGCCTGAACTCACACAATTACTGCGTCTGATTCCAATTGTTGGTGGACGTATAGAACAGCAGATTCAGAGTATAGGACAGCGTTTAGGTGAAAATATTACCCAAGGCTTAATTGATCCTTTGGCATCACCAAATGCTTCTACTGCAAGACATCCAAATTTATATACAGACATTGCAACACGGATTAGTGCAATTGAAATTGAAAAAAATGACAAACTGGATGAATTGGTCCGCTCTGCTGTTTTTGAAAGTTTAGAAGCGATTCGTAAGCAAGTAAAAGTAAAACAATGGCAACAAGAACTACAAGCACAAGATCAAGCTAAAGATTAATCTATAGTTCGAAAATAATTGCTGTTTCTGCTAGAGAAATGCCTCATTTTGTTCTAGCATTTGCTCTACTTAAAATATCACTTCCACATAAAATCAACAGTGAGAAGTTTGAAGGAATAATTATGGCTGATATACGGATAAAAGGCAGAATGGTCAATGCAATCCGCATTAACCTTGACACAAATGATCATGATGCGATCCGCCAGCAACTTAGCCCAATGCTTCAAAAAGGCTTTCCAATCGGAACGCTTGCAGTCATTGAAAGTAGTGTTGAACAAGAACTTATTGAACTGATTCAATTGCTGATTAGTCTTGATTTACAACCGATTGCAGTAACGGACGGTGTATTGGCAGATCAAGCACGTGCCATTCAGTTTCCAGTGATTCCACCTGACCGTAAAATGGAACAGGTAAAACCCACTAAAGAACAAGCTGTAGAAGTGCCTGCGGTTGCTGAAAAGCCTGAGCCTGAAGCAGAAGATGCACCTGTAGCTGTTGTGCCAGAAGTGCGTCATATTACCTCTTATCATGACGAAATTCTGCGTACAGGCCAATGTATTGTACAAGATCACGGTGACATTATTTTAAGTGCTGGGATTAACAGCGGTTCAGAAGTCATTGCTTCAGGAAATATACATATTTATGGCAGTGTCCGTGGTAGAGTCATTGCCGGTGCTGGGGGCAATAGTGCTGCACGAATCTTCTGTCACTCACTTGAAGCAGAGCTCGTTTCTATTGCTGGGACATATTGCGTAGCCGATGACATTCCACCGCATGTGACTAAAAAACCCGTACACATTTATTTAAATGACCAGCATGAGCTTGTATTTGAAGCTTTGCAATTTTAATGTATAAATAAACACCAATAAAACCCCTGTATTAATCAGGGGATTTAAACCATAACAGGAGTGGATTCGGTGGCGAAAATTGTTGTCGTAACATCAGGCAAAGGTGGCGTAGGTAAAACTACAACAAGCGCATCTTTTGCAACAGGTTTAGCCCTACGTGGTCACAAAACTGTTGTAATCGATTTTGACGTAGGTTTACGTAACCTCGACTTAATCATGGGCTGTGAGCGCCGTGTAGTATATGATTTTGTGAATGTCATTAATAACGAAGCACGTTTACAACAAGCTTTAATTCGCGACAAAGACATTGAAAATCTTTACATTTTGCCTGCATCACAAACACGTGACAAAGACGCGCTATCTGATGATGGTGTTGCACGTGTAATGGATGAGCTTTCACAAGAGTTTGATTACATTATTTGTGACTCACCTGCGGGCATCGAGCGTGGTGCAATCCTTGCAATGTACCATGCAGATGAAGCTATTATTGTGACCAATCCTGAAATTTCTTCTGTACGTGACTCTGACCGTATTATTGGTATGCTCGACAGCAAAACCAAAAAAGTAGAAAACAACGAAGGTCGTATCCGTAAACATTTATGTATTACACGTTACAACCCAGAACGTGCCGACAAACAAGAAATGTTAACGATTGATGATATTTCAAAAGACATTTTACGCGTACCTACACTAGGTGTTATTCCTGAGTGTAAAAGTGTGCTACAAGCTTCGAACGAAGGTAAACCTGTCATCTTATATACAGAAACCCAAGCGGGCGAAGCGTATGATGACTTAGTTGCACGTTTCCTAGGTGAAGAGCGTCCTTACCGTCATATTACTGCGAAGCCGAAAGGCTGGTTAGCACGATTATTTGGAGGATAAGATGGCTGGTTTTTGGAGTAAATTATTCAGTGGTGATGACAAACCTACAAGTGCTCAAACTGCAAAAGATCGCTTAAAAGTCATTGTTGCTTCTGAAAATGGCTTAGGCAAACGTTTGAGCCAAGACAAAATTGACCAAATGAAAAAAGAAATCATGCAAGTCGTGAACCGTTATGTTCGTGGTGTAGATGAACAACACATTCAAATGTCTGTACGTTCTGAAGCGAACATCGAGATGCTTGAAATGAATATCAATTTGCCTGAAGAGCGATAATCTGATTTCTGATTAGTCAAGCAATTTGATTCAAGGCAAAATATGAGCCTGAACAAAGCACTGCTTTGTTCAGGCGCAAGACGAGAAGTTTTACTTCGAAGTGTCTGAACTTATTGGCTCTGCCATGTTTTAGGCACAAGACGAGAAGCTTTGCTTCGAAGTGCTTGAACTTATTGGCCTTGCCATGTTTCAGGCGCAAGATGAGAAGCTTTACTTCGAAGTGCCTGAACTTATTGGCCCTGCCAAGTTCAGATAAATGATGAAAAACTTTAGCTCTAAGTATGTGAATCTTTAGGCTCCGCCTTATTCAGATGCTCGAAAGAAGTTTTTCTTCGCCGCAGGATAATAATGTGCAGTGCCATACCCAGATTCGAATTATCAGCTTAGCTTTGAATCACTCGGTCGCTTAGAACTGCTTATTATTTTGCACAAATATTTTGCTTATTTATTTTCAAAAGAACACCAAGGGGACTGCAATGGCATTATCTCAACCAGCGACGTTTAATGAAGAATGGTCAGATGAACGAGTATTTGCCTACTTAACTCAGCTGCCTCCTGAAGGCGTAAACGGCGATTTTCACGTACTGTATCATGCATTCAAACACATGCGTCCTGCTGACTATGAGCGCCTGTTAACTCAATTCACAGCAGATGGCCGTGATGTTAATGCAACGAACCCTGAAGGTCAGCGTATTCATGATGTGATTGCCCAATTCCCACGTCAAAGCGAAGGCTTTTTAGCGGTATTGGCAAAATTTGCATAAGTATTTTTCGCATCATAAAGCCTGCACATGCAGGCTTTTTTTATGTTGGTATTTAGTTAGACTGAATAGAATAGCCACATCAGTAAGGGAAAGCTCCCCATAAAGCACAGAGTCTGCAAACTAATGACACCAGCCATAAGCTGACTGTCCCCTTGAAAATATCGCGTTAAAATATAGGCAGCCGATGCTGTTGGCAAAGCGAAGAAAGTGACCAAAATAATACTTTGTAATTCATTTAAGCCAAGGCACCAACCCGCTAGAAAAGCCAAACAAGGCATAATCAATAGACGTGAAAAGGTATTTGTACTAAGTCGTAGTAGACCTTTGCTTAATTGATTGAACTGGAGTGCGGCACCCACAGAAAGTAAGCCTAAAGGTAAACTCGTAGCGGCCAATATATTCAATAAAGACTTTAAGCCTGAAAATAACTGCAAGCCAGATAAATTAAAAAGCACACCCACGACACAGCCTAAAATGAGCGGATTTTTTCCAATGGCCAAGAGCGTGTCATACCATCGCCCACTCTGCCCTTCAGAAAATGCCATGACCGAAAAGATATTCACCACAGGGATCGCAACGGCAATCAACATTGCAAACATTTGCATACCAGCAGTGCCGTATAGCGTGCCCATTAAGGCCAATCCTATATAGGTATTAAACCGAACCTGACTCTGCACATACACGCCAAAACGGGCAACAGGTATGGCATATATTCGCTTTAACAACCAAAGTATGGCAAGCGCTCCCAATACAATGACAAAAAATGCCTGCAACAAGGGAAAGATCGTGGCTAAATTTAATTCCACACTGGCTAAATTATTAAAAAGTAGCACTGGGAAAAGAATAAAATAATTCAGTTTTTCTGAGTTAGCCCAAAATTCAGGTTGCACAAAGCGTTTACGCTGTAATAGATAACCTAAGGAGATTAAAATAATCAGTGGAAACAAGGCTATAAACACAGTCATAGTTGATCATCCTGAACATGCCACGTATTGGTCTTAAGCTGTTGAATCATTTCCCTATTCGGCCTCTGTTTACATCGCATGTATGATATTTGAATTGCCTACATTCTACACTTATCACGTATTTAAGCCTCGGTCATGTATATATACCTTATACTTAATATATGTATCATATACCCTGCACTCAAAATCATTCGGCATAACATTCGCTATAAATAAAAAAAGCAGTCCGAAGACTGCTTTTTTTAAATAATCATATTAAATCAAAATATCTCGCTTACCATTAGCACCCATTGCGCTCACAATTCCGTTTTCTTCCATTTGGTCGATAATACGGGCAGCACGGTTATAACCTAGGCTGAACTTACGTTGTAGCGACGATGTTGATGCTTTACGGGTTTCTAATACAAAAGAAACACACTGGTCATATAGTGCATCTCGGTCAGATCCGCCCTCACCATCTTCAAAGCCACGTGAGGTTTGTTCTTCATCATAAGGCGTTAAAATTTCATCCACATAATCAGGCTCGCCACGCTCACGCCATGCATCACAAATACGGTTTACCTCATCATCTGCAATGAATGCACCATGTACACGTTCAGGCTCAATTTTACCTGGTCCAAGGAACAACATATCACCATGACCCAGTAAGTCTTCTGCACCGCCTGCATCTAAAATCGTCCGTGAGTCAATTTTAGAGTTCACACGAAGTGCAACACGTGTTGGAATATTGGCTTTAATCAAACCAGTAATGACATCTACAGATGGGCGCTGTGTGGCAAGTAGTAAGTGGATACCTGCGGCACGTGATTTTTGTGCCAGACGTGTAATCATTTCTTCGGCTTTTTTACCTACTTGCATGATCATATCTGCAAATTCGTCCGCCACAATCACAATAGATGGTAATGGTGTTAAGCGCGGTGCTCGTTCACCTGCAACAGATTCACTGGCTTTCCATGTTGGATCAAATAAATCTTCACCATTCTCTAAAGCCTCTTCAACTTTACGGTTATAGTCCGACAGCTTACGAATTTTTAAGAACGACATCAGTTTATAACGACGTTCCATTTCGTTCACACACCAGTTCAATGCGCTGACTGCATCTTTCATATCAGTCACAACAGGGGTTAACAAGTGCGGAATATCGTTATAGTTGGCAAGTTCCAGCTGTTTCGGGTCAATCAAAATTAAACGCAACTCGTTTGGCGTATATTTTAATAGCATCGACAAAATCATCGAGTTTACTGCAACTGATTTACCTGAACCTGTTGTCCCTGCAACAAGCATGTGAGGAGCTTTACCCAGTTCAGTAATCACTGGATTACCTGAAATATCTTTACCCATTGCCATGGATAAAATACCGTCAGGTTTTTCAAATGCTGGGGTCTTAACTAGCTCAATCAAACGTACCATTTCACGTGAGCTATTTGGAACTTCAATACCAATGTACGGTTTACCTGGAATCACCTCAACCACACGTACAGATGCCATTGACATTGAACGCGCCAAGTCACGTGAGATATTGGTCACTTTAGAGGCTTTAACTCCAGGTGCCAAATCAAGCTCAAAACGTGTGACTACTGGTCCTGGCTGAGCTTCAACCACTTTGGCTTTTACGTTAAATTCTTGTAGCTTAATTTCTAGTAATTCAGACAAACGTGCCAATTGCTCTGCTGTAAAGTTTACTTTTTTATTCGGATCGACTTCATCCAACAATTCTAAGCCTGGCAAAGTTGGTAAATCTAAACGTTTTTTCGCAACTTGCATCGCACGAGACAGTGGACGACCAGCAGCATCTGTTAATGGTGCGTCAAAATCAAAATCTTCGTCCTCAAATTCTGATGCAGACTCCTCAGGACGACCTGCTGTATCTTGCCAAACTTCACGAAAAGCATCTTTATTAGAGCTAATCAGTGCTTTTTCTTCTGCAGACACCATTGGTTTTGGTGCTTCAAAACTGGTTTGAATATTTGCATTCACCAATGAAGAAGATTGTGCATAATTATTGGTGGTTCTTGGTGCTGGTGTCGGATCAAGATCATCCACCAGTAAGTCATCCAAATCATCAAATTCTGTATCAAGATTGGATGCCTGAGTGACACTCGAAGTAGCTACAGGAGCTGTAAATGTTGCCGCTGTTGCCGCTGTTGCCGCTGTTGCCGCTGTTGCCGCTGTTGCCGCTGTTGCCGCTGTTGCCGCTAGCGTCACAGCATCATCCACAATATGCAAGCTTGGCTTATCATGTGAACGTGGTGTCGCGTGTGCCTCTACATCCTGTACTGCTACAGAATTTGTCTCAGCAAGATCATCCGTTAATGATGTGCTGTTAAATGGAACATGCACATCTGTTGCAGTTTTAGCATTTGGAACTGCTGCTAACAATTCATCAAAGATTACATCATCATCCCAATCTACGGATGATTTTGCAGTCGCATTAGCTTCATGGCTTGCTGTAACGGGTATAGCTTCATCATGCGCATGAATGACTTGCTCAAAATGAGAACTCGCTGACTTTGGTTGTTGTTCTTCTGCCGCTTTTAATAAAGCATCAATATCTTGTTTATGACGTTGATCTTCATCCGAATTCAATGCGCGCCAAACTTCACCTGTCACGACAACACGCTCAGGATCATCCATTAAGCGGTGGGCTTTTTCCAAAGTCTGTTCAAGCACTACATCTACTTCTGGCGTAGTTAAATCAGCTTCAACTTGGGTCTGTTGTTGTTCTGCTTCCCATTCTTTATCTGCAATATCGCTAAACAAACGCTCTGCAGCACTATCCCGTACAGCAGGATCAACGCTGGTTGGCTGCTGGAGTTCTACCGCCAAAGCAGTTGCAGATGTAAGCACTGGTTTAGCAGGCGCTACAGGCTGTTTTTTAGGTTGTGGTGCTGTTAAGTCGTATGCAGACTCACTCTCAGGCACATTACGGTAAAATAAATCTTGTAAATACGCAGGTGCAGCTTTTAAAGTCACCCACGTTTTGTTCCACTTTACGCCAAAGGCCAAAGTAAACAACAACACCCAAAAAACAATCAGGAAGAACGCCGCGCCATAGATACTTAATAGGTTAGATAAACTATTACCTAATTCATAACCAATAATACCACCAGATGAGTTATCTAAAGTATCTGCTGGGACTTCCCAAAATAAAAACAATAAACTCGCTGTCGCCAACAAAATAAAAAACTGTGCCGCAACACGAAAAGGACGGTTTAAAAAGCTATGTGGCCACCATACTTGTACTGCTTCTGCAAACAAATACACAGGAATGAGCAAACTGGCCCAACCTAAAAAGCCAAATAAAAGATCAGCAATCCATGCACCCGCAACGCCACTGGCATTTGACACTTGCATAGTATCACTGGAAATGTGCATCCAGCCTGGATCAAATGGTGTATAGGTGACTGTTGCAAGGAACAGATAAATCCCAAATGAGACCAAGAATAATGTCATTATTAAGCGCTGTGCATAGGCACCCGACACCGCTGTCATATACTGTCCTGTAACCAATTTTTCAAATGTTTTTGTTTGCTGGCTGGCTTGAATATAAGCTGCGCAATAAGCCTTGTATTATGCACTTCTTCATTAAAAAAAGATGCATGATTATTTAAGTAAGTTGTTAACTCGATTCTATATAGCTCAAATCGATTTCAATGATCAATAATATCGACTTTAATCTCACACAATCACCACCGACTTTCACGTATAATTTCACAAATTTCCATATAAAAAAGGATGTCGCGAATGAGCGCTCGTCACTCTCGTTTAATTATTTTAGGTTCTGGCCCTGCTGGTTACAGCGCAGCTGTATACGCGGCACGTGCAAACTTAAAGCCAACACTTATTGCAGGCTTGCAACTAGGTGGTCAGCTAACAACAACGACCGAAGTCGACAACTGGCCTGGTGATGCACACGGATTGACAGGCCCTGCCCTCATGGAACGTATGCAAGAGCACGCTGAGCGCTTTGGTACTGAAATTATTTACGATCACATTAACGAAGTGGATTTAAGCCAACGCCCATTTGTACTTAAAGGCGATATGGACGAATTTACCTGTGATGCATTAATTATTGCAACTGGCGCAACTGCACAATACCTCGGCTTAGAGTCTGAAGCAGCGTACATGGGCCAAGGTGTAAGCGCATGTGCAACTTGCGATGGTTTCTTCTACAAGAACCAAAAAGTGATGGTTGTAGGCGGTGGCAACACTGCAGTTGAAGAAGCTCTTTATCTTTCAAATATTGCATCGCATGTGACTTTAGTTCACCGTCGTGATTCACTACGCTCTGAAAAAATCTTGCAAGATCATTTATTTGAGAAGGTTAAAGAAGGTAAGATCAGCATCATTTGGAATCACCAAGTAGATGAAGTATTGGGTGATGCGCAATCTGGCGTGACTTCAGTACGCTTGAAATCAACACAAGATGATTCAACACAAAATGTTGATGTGACAGGTATGTTTGTAGCAATTGGCCACAAGCCAAACAGCGGTATGTTTGAAGGTCAATTAACCCTACGTGATGGTTACGTACAAGTCCAAAGCGGTACTGCAGGTAATGCTACGCAAACTTCTGTACCTGGCGTATTTGCTGCAGGCGATATTGCTGACAGTATTTATCGTCAAGCAATTACTTCTGCGGGTTCAGGCTGTATGGCTGCCCTTGATGCAGAAAAATATCTTGATGCGCTTTAATTCTTAAGCCATATAGATAATTAAAAACCGCCGTTATGGCGGTTTTTTACTTTAAACTTTACGGAAAAACTACGAATATAAAATACTACCAAGTAAACCCGATTGGGCATCGGGCGAATATTGGTTATGATAAAACAAATATATTTAGGTCAAAATTGATTATGCAACGTCTGCCTGCTTCTGAATATCTCTTTCCAGACCCTGTCGAAGCTGATCCAGAAGGCCAAGGGCTCATTTGCATTGGTGCTGACCTCTCCCCTGCCACACTCTTTGAAGCCTATACACATGGATTATTTCCATGGTTTTCTGAAGGTGAGCCCATCTGCTGGTGGAGTCCTGAACCCCGCTGTATTATTCGCCCGCAAGATTATCATCCCAGCAAAACTTTGCTCCGTAGCATGAAAAAAAAAGATTACCGCATTACAGTAAACCACGCCTTTGAAAAAGTGATCCGTTCATGCTCACTCCCCCGTAGCTATGCCAAAGAAACTTGGATTTCGGAAGACATTATTCAAGGCTATTGTGCGATGTTTGATGCTGGTTATGGCTATAGTATTGAGGTTTGGGAACATGATCTGCTGGTTGGCGGATTATATGGCATCAATATTGGACAAGGCTGTTTCGGTGAGTCGATGTTTAGCACTCGCACCGATGTTTCAAAAATGGCTTTTTATACCCTTATGCTGATTGGTCAAGAAAATCAGCTCGATTGGATTGACTGCCAATTAGAAAATGATCATTTGCTTAGCTTAGGTGCTTGCACACTTTCTCGCCAAATGTATCTAAATTCGTTACAAGATGTGATAAAACGCCCTGCTATTGATTGGAAAAAATATCAAGACAGTGTATTTTCAAGTAAAACAATAGCGCAAAACTCCGCATTAGTTCCCGATTGAGTCGAATCATACAAAAATAGAGGGATATTGCATGAACTCATATCAACCAAAATCCCTGCTGAATGAATTGCAGTATTACATTACCCCCCCACACGACTGCAGCTATCTAGACAACAAATCTGCACGTATGGTTTTTTTAGATCCAGTACATCGTATCGATGTTGTGACCTTGTCTGAACTGTCGCGTATGGGTTTTCGTCGTAGTGGTGATTTCGTTTATCGCCCTGAATGTCATCTGTGCCGTCAGTGCTTATCTTCACGTGTGCCAATTCATGAATTTGCAATGAACAGCAAGCAAAAGAAAGCTTGGAAACGCAATCAAGATTTAAGCCTTAAAATAACTCAACCCAAAGATGCGAGTGACGTACATTATGCTCTGTATGAACGCTATATTACTGAGCGTCATGCTGATGGTGATATGTTCCCACCCAGTCGGGATCAATTTGAAAAATTCTTAATTCATAGTTGTACAGACAGTTTCTTTTTAGAGTTATGGCTTGATGATCGCCTGATTAGTGTTTCTACTTGCGATCCACTAGATGATGGTCTTTCTGCCGTTTATACCTTCTTTGATCCCGATGAACATAAACGTTCTTTGGGTGTTTTTGCGGTATTAAAGCAAATCGAATATGCCAAAGCACTGGGTTTACATTATGTATATTTGGGTTATTGGGTACCGCATTCAAATAAAATGAATTATAAATCTGACTATATTCCTTTGGAGCTATTGCTCGATGGTCAATGGCGTCGCTTAAATCACACCTTAAGTGCAGAAGAAATTCAAACTTTAGGTAATTCTTTAATGACGACACTACCCTCAGGCTGGAATAACTCTATTATTAAATAAACACCGCATTGCACAGCACAATGCGGTTTGCTACTTATTTGAATAGCTGTGAAAAATCATCATTGCATGCACGCACCATAATAATGGCATGTTCACGGCCACCCTCTGGCTTCGGATAATAGTTTTTTCTTAAATCAATTTGATGAAAATCAGCTTTCTCATACAAGCGAATTGCAGGCGTATTTGACTCCCGTACTTCAAGAAAAATCTGTACAGGATTATTTTTGAGCATGCCAATGGATTCTTCTAACAAGCGATGGCCCAAGCCTTTGCCTTGTTGGCTCGGATGAATAGCCATTAATAACAGATTCGCTTCGTCTAGAACTGGTTGTAAAATGCAAAAGCCCAATACCTGTCCATGCTGTTCAATGATTGTACTTTGATAGCCAGTAACTGCTTCATCAAATTGCTTATGCGTCCATGGATGGCTTTGAACTAATTTTTCAATTTCTACGACAGATGCTACATCGGCCGTATTCATCAAACGAATCATCTTCGTTATCTTTTATCGCGAATAGGAATAGCGAATTATAAAAAAATTGCCAAAAAAATCGAGTAAAAAAAAGAGCGATTTTCATCGCTCTTCAAAATAAAACAAACTACAGCATAAAATTAGAAGCCTAACTGGTCTTTCCATTTTGCCAACAAGCTACGTGTATCTAAATCATTTGGGTGAAAACCAGGTTTAAAATACTCCAACATCTCTTTACCCATTCCCGTAATCACGCCTTTAGACGGACTATAAGCATATTCATAAATTTTACTTAAAGATTCACGATTTAACTGATTATCCTGTTTGAGCAAACGGAATAAGAAGTAGCTTTGTACACAAAACAACGTCACCATAGCTGCAACTAAACTTGTCGTACGTACCGTATAAGCTTTGACACCTTTACCAAATACACCTTCATATACATCATAAGCGACAGCTTTATGTTCATTTTCTTCAATGGCATGCCATAACCACATGGTTTTCATGGTTTCATCGCTCATCAACTCTTGAATATGCGGGTTTACCAATAATTGAGTTGCGATCGTTGCAGTAAAGTGTTCAAGCGCTGTCGTAATGGTTAAATCAACCATTTCTTTATTAAAGCCAAATGGCTTACCAATCATCGCTAAAAACTTGCTCGAATTTTTTAATACTTTTCCAGTATAACCATCTAAAGTATCGACATCGTGTCCATATTTTTGCGCAGAAGCATTAAAGCCCACATGCTCTTGTGTATGCATGGCTTCTTGACCAATAAATGCAGAAATTTCTTTTTGTAATTCAGCATTATCTTTAATTGCTGGGTGCTGGCGTACAGCACGAACGCTATCAATAAAGAATTTTTCACCCGCGGGGAATAATGCAGATAACGCTGTCATAAAATGTGTCAGACCTGGGCTACCTGCCATCCAATATTCAGGTACTGAGTCAAAGTCAAAATTCATACGACGAACAGGAAAACTAGCGCCAGCACGGTTACTAATATTTACTTTTGCATTCATGGTCGATCTCCTTCTGGTCAGCCTAAACCAACCTATCCTTATATTTATATTTTCATGACTTTATCTTAAAGAATTGAAGGATTTCGATAATCGCAGTTAAGGACAGGAGATATCAGATAAGGACAGCTTTTGAAATTATTGTCTGACAATCTTTTTTATTACGCTCTTAAAGCTTTTGTAAATACATTTAGTCTCATAAATATTGGACATAAAAAAGCGCCTCAAAGAGGCGCTTTTTTTACACAATCAGCG
>NZ_RCHC01000011.1 GCF_003664645.1 Acinetobacter chengduensis
ATTTACGCATGTCTCTTTTTTAAACACATTTAGCATTTTCTGTATTATTATTAGACGTATTACACAGTTTTTTATTTGTTTAAGAATAAATAGCCATTTATATAAACCCTCAAAAATATACACAATATGGTTTTTAGCAGAAATAAAATAAGATTTTTGATCTGTGGTCTTTTATTGAGTAGCTCATTACACGCCACGCCCGTATCAGATATCTACCACACATCTTTAGCCATTTTAAGTTATGCAAAATGGCCAACAGCCACGCCTGAAATTTGTGTGGTCAACAATACTGCATTTGCACAACAGCTTAAAAACAACCTACCAACTGACAGCCCATACAAAATCAGCAATAAAAATAATTCTGAAATACGAACATCAAGTTGTACCGTATTATTTTTTAGTAATCTGAGCGATAAAGAAGAGCAAAACATCTTAAATACAGCAGTCACCTACCCCGCACTCTCTATAAGTAGCAATAATATTAATTGTGAAACTGGCAGTGCTTTTTGCCTATATAAAAAAAATCAAAGTTACGCATTTAAGATAAACATGGAAAGCTTAACGCAATCCAAAATTCATATTGACCCGCGGGTATTAATGCTCGCAAAACCAGCGGAGTCAAAACCATGAAGCAACTATATAATCCAATTACATTGCATCAGCTTTTCACTCGCTCTCAGCTGACCATTTTTATTTTAACCTTTGGTATTTGTTCAGCTATTTTATTAGCAATTTCAACCTATACCATGAACACTTATGCCAAAAATAGTTTAAATATTTTAGCAGATGCTATTAATGAACGTGTTCAACCCGCTGTGGTCTTTCAAGACCAAAGTACCATGGGACAAATATTGCAAGAATACATACAGCAATATCCTATTCGTTCTATAGATATATTTTCGACACAAAAAAAAATTCTCGCACATACAGAGCAAAAACCGATTAGTACTTGGTCAAGCCAAAACTTACTTGACCTGCTATTTTACCGCGACCCAATTACACTCCCCATTCAGCACAATAACAAAACATACGGACAATTATTGATATATGGCAACTCCGCAGATTTAGTGAGCTTTTTTCACAAAATTTTGCTTGGATTATTTATTGGATTTTTAGTTTTATTGGCAGCCGTTTTTTGGTCTGTAAGTTCGGTCTATCAATATCTCATGCATTCTATTCGAGATATTGTGGAATCCTCACAAACCATTAGCCTTAAAAAAAATTACACCATGCGTGTTTCGAACTCTGATATTCAAGAACTTCAAGCGCTCAGCACTGCATTTAATGGCTTACTCTGTGAAATTGAGCAATCAAATCAAAGCTTAATGACAGAAAATAATAAACTTCTACATCAATCTCGACACGATCCACTCACCCAACTTCCCAACCGACCTTTTTTTTATGAGACTCTGTTTCAATATTATGAAGAAGCAGGTGTACGCAATGCTGCTGTGCTGTTTATAGATTTAAATGACTTTAAACAAGTCAATGATCAATTTGGGCATTTAGCAGGTGATGCCGTTCTTCGTGCTTCTTCTTATTGCGTTCGTAAAGTCCTACCAGAGAATGCTTTTTTCTCTCGGCTCGGAGGAGACGAATTTGCAGTTATTATTCCCGATGTAATGGACAGCGACGAAATACAACAACTTTGTCAAAAAATTCATGCTTGCTATACCTCTACCTATATGTTCGAGCAACAGCATATTGTTTTAGATGCCAGCATTGGTGTTGCTCTTACTCAACTCTCTAAATCTCCAGAAGATTTAATTAGCGATGCAGATCAAGCTATGTACGATGCAAAAAACTTTGCAGAGAAATGGCACATCTCCCTACAATCCAAAAGCAAACAGGCCTAAATATGCATAAAAAAACTTTCAGCGCCCTACTCATGATTATTTTTAGTATTAGCCTTACGGGCTGTATGAATTTAGGTCATCTAAATTACAAGCAAGCACGTATGTTAAAAAAAGAAGGTTTTGTATTAAACAATGAGGGCTGGACTCTCGCACTCCCTGAACGTCTATTATTTAACTTTGATGATTACCGCATTCAAAATCATCAAAAAGAAAAACTGACTGAGCTTTCACATCAATTGCAAAAATACGATTTAGAAAAACTCAAATTTACTGGTCACACCGATAATATCGGGCAATCCACCTACAACTACCAACTATCTCAGAAAAGAGCGCAAAGTGTTGCGGATGTGTTTTTTGCCGAAGGTTTTAAAACTCAAAATGTACAAATTATTGGTCGTGGTTCAGATCAACCAATCGTAAGCAATGACAGTGAAGAAAATCGCGCGAAGAATCGCCGTGTGAATATCATTATTATTCCCTAAAACAATTGTAAGCCAGAAACAAAAAAAAGCCTCAGCATATTGAGGCTTTTTATTTCACTAAATTTTAGGCATAAAAAAACCGCTTAACGCGGTATCTTTATCTCGACCACTTTTTATAAATTGGTCGGAGCAGTAGGATTCGAACCTACGACCCCCTGGTCCCAAACCAGGTGCACTACCAGGCTGTGCTATGCTCCGATTTCAACTACTAGAGTTGGGGTGAATGACGGGATTCGAACCCGCGACAACTGGAATCACAATCCAGGGCTCTACCAACTGAGCTACATCCACCATTACAACATTTGGTTCTTAATATATCAAGCGACCAAATGGCGCGCCTGACAGGATTCGAACCTGTGACCATCCGCTTAGAAGGCGGATGCTCTATCCAACTGAGCTACAAGCGCTTAACTGATGTAAACATCATTTGCCTTGAGGAATTGGTCGGAGCAGTAGGATTCGAACCTACGACCCCCTGGTCCCAAACCAGGTGCACTACCAGGCTGTGCTATGCTCCGATTCATCTCAGCTTTCATACCGATCAACTTATCTTTCGATGTATCGTTCGGTACGGTGTGCATTCTAGGCTTGACGCCCGAAGACGTCAACACCTATCTTCAAAAAAATATCAAAAAATGCTTCAAGCGTTTATTTATCAAGCATTATTGATATTTTTTAAGCATTTTTAGCGTTTTAATGACGCACTAAAGTTCAACATTCGATCAAGTGGTAATTTCGCACGTTCTGCCAAAGTTGCATCTACGAATATTTCTTGATCTTTTTTTTCTAGAACTTGCAAAATACCGTCTAATTCGTTCATTGCCATCCATGGACAATGAGCACAAGAACGGCAAGTAGCCCCTTCTCCTGCCGTTGGCGCTTCAATTAAGGTCTTATTCGGGACTGCTTGTTGCATTTTATAAAAAATGCCTCTGTCCGTTGCTACAATTAATTGTTCATTCGGCAATGTTTGTGCAGCTTTAATTAACTGTGAGGTGCTTCCTACAGCATCGGCAACATCCACAACCGATTCTGGTGATTCCGGATGTACCAAAACTGCAGCATCTGGATAGAGTGCTTTCATGTTGGCAATACCACGTGAGCGGAATTCTTCATGCACGATGCATGCACCATCCCACAGCAGCATATCTGCGCCTGTTTTCTTTTGAATATAACGTCCTAGATGCTGATCGGGTGCCCAAATAATTTTTTCACCCAAGCTGTCGAGGTGTTCGATAATTTCTACAGCACAGCTTGAAGTCACTACCCAGTCAGCACGTGCTTTTACAGCTGCAGAAGTGTTGGCATAGACCACAACGGTATGATCTGGATGCGCATCGCAAAATTGAGTGAACTCGTCTACAGGACAGCCTAAATCGAGTGAACAGGTAGCTTCTAATGTTGGCATTAAGACAGTTTTTTCAGGAGACAATATTTTTGAGGTTTCTCCCATAAATTTAACACCTGCCACCACCAAGGTAGATGCCTCATGATCTCGACCAAAACGGGCCATTTCTAATGAGTCAGAAACACACCCACCAGTCAGCTCTGCAAGCTCCTGTACTTCGGGATCACAGTAATAATGTGCTACCAATACAGCATCACGCGCTTTAAGCGCAACTTTAATCTGCTCGAACTTAGCTAATTTGGCTTGCTCTGACAGTACATGTTCCTTTGGCTCGCCCAAACGGTCTAAATGCGCTTGCACAATCGATTTCGCTTCGTTGGCAATTAAATTTGTCGCATCATTCATCATAAGGTCTACTCTATCCATAATGCCCATTAACTAAAATGAGCTCACCGATATGACTGTTCAAATGGCTGTATATGCTTTTTGACCAGTCATTAAAAACTTAGCTTTATAAAAAAGCCTCCAATGGAGGCTTTTTAAAATCACTATTTTAAGAACGATAATCTGCATTGATTTTTACGTAGTCATACGACAGATCGCAGGTATATACCGTATCCTTCGCATCACCACGGCCTAAATCCACACGGATGGTAATTTCTGTTTTTTGCATTTCGGCAGCACCCGCCTCTTCTGTGTAATCTATTGCAGCACCGCCATCTTTACAAATTTGCACATCGCCCAACCAAACTTGAATATGTTCAACATTTAAGTTTGGCACACCTGCATAACCAATGGCTGCTAAAATACGACCCCAGTTTGGATCTGAAGCAAAAATAGCTGTTTTCACCAAGGGTGAATGTGCAATGCTATACGCCACATCACAACATTCTTGCGTATTGGCACCGCCTTCTACAGCGACTGTAATAAATTTAGTTGCACCCTCACCATCACGGATGATGAGCTGTGCAAGGCGTTTCATAACACGTGTCAGCACATCTGCAACCGCTGTATAACGCGGATCAGTTGTAGCACTAATTTCATGACCACCCGCCTGACCTGTCGCCACAAAAATACATGAGTCATTGGTTGAGGTATCACCGTCTACCGTAATACGGTTAAACGACACATTTACCGCCTCTGATAGGAGTTGTTGTACCAATTCACGGCTAATAGGTGCATCAGTCGCGACATAACCCAGCATGGTGGCCATATTTGGGCGAATCATACCAGCACCTTTAGAAATACCCGTCATGGTATAGGTAATGCCATCCAGCACAAACTGCTCAGAAGCCCCTTTAGGTGTGGTATCTGTAGTCATAATGCCTGTAGCAGCATCTAACCATGCATTTTCGTTTAAAGTATTTAAAGCAGGCTGTAAACCTTGTACTAAACGTTCAATTGGTAATTGCTCACCAATCACACCTGTAGAGAACGGAAGAACTTCAGTTGCTGAAATACCCGCCAGTTCAGCTAATTTTGCACAGGTTGCTTCTGCATTAGCCATGCCTGTCGGACCTGTACCTGCATTTGCATTACCTGTATTAATCACTAAATAACGCGGATTACCCACTTTTAAGTGTGCTTTAGAAACATGTACTGGCGCTGCACAAAATGCATTTTGCGTAAATACACCAGCCACATTTGAACCTTCAGCAAATTCAAAAATAACTAGGTCACGTCGGTTCTGATAGCGTACATACGCTTCTGCCGAACCAATTTTTACACCTTTCACCACATGCATCTGTGGCATAGATACGTCACCAACTGCCATTTTTTAAACGCCTAATTCAATTTATGAAAAAAATACAGCTTAGAACAAAATTGAGTAAAAATCGAGTAGATGCCTAGTTTTAGGCTATTTTTATTCTGAGTATTGTGGCAATAAAAAACCAGCCGATTGGCTGGTTATTAAAATGACATAAAATCAATTACGTGCAAGCTGTGCTGCTTCATTTAATAATGATTTTTTTGCATTTTGCTGGCTTGCAGAAGACAGCGCTGGGTTCTCTGCCACAATGCGATCCGCATTTGCTGCATTCGCCGCGGTTACCGCTGCAGTTTGCATCACGATCGGACGATTTGGGTTATCAAAAGTATAACGAATGCCAGTACGTGGACTGGTCACTGTTACTTTACCATCTGTGCCCAATTGCACATCTGCTGTTGTAGCACCAATCGCTTGTTGAACTTTTGCAGGTGTCGTGGTTTGAACTGAATCTGCATACGCAAATGCTGGGACTGCTAATGCAGCAATCATGAGAGGCTGTAATAATTTTTTCATTGTTTGTTCCACAATTTCTTCAGGGACTTTGCAACTAAATACCATCTAATGGCTTGGGCTGCAAATACTATTCACCAACTATCAATCTATACTACAAAAATAATCAGAACCCTGAGGTTCTGATTATTTTATGTATCACTTAAATTTTACCGTGACACTGTTTGTATTTAAGTCCTGAGCCACATGGACAAGGTGAATTACGGCTTTCTGGTGCGACAATCTCATCACCTACCGGTGTAAATTGTGCATCTACAACATCCGTTGCTACGCCGTCATCCAACAAGCTGTCAAATTCAGCATGCGATAGGTTCAATTGCATTGCTTCGGCTTGTGCTTGTTTTTGAGCTTCCATCTCTGCAAGCTCTTCTGCGGTTGGAACATGTACGCGAGATAAATCAGTTACCACATCAGACTTAATTACCGCCAGCATGTTTACAAATAAGTTAAATGCTTCTTTTTTGTATTCTTGCTCAGGGTTCTTTTGTGCATACCCACGTAAATGAATACCTTGGCGTAGGTAATCCATCGCCGCCAAATGCTCTTTCCAATGACGGTCTAAAGCATTTAGAACAAAATGACGTTCCAACATTGCAGCAGACTCTTCACCCATTTGCGCACGACGTGCTTTATAACGTGACAGAACTTCATCTGTTATACGTCGAGCCAAGCCTTCTTCGTCTAGACGACGGTCATCGTCAAGCCACTGTGTAATTGGTAAATCAATACCTAAGTCTTCACGCAATGCGCTTTCAAGGCCTGGAATGTCCCACTGATCGTGAATTGACTCAGGTGGTACATAAATTTCAATCACACCTTTCATAACATCAGAAATCATCCCTTCGATGTTTTCTTCCAATGATGCTTCAGTCAATACTTCATCACGTTGTGTATAAATAATTTTACGTTGTTCGTTATTTACATCATCGTATTTCAATAGGTTCTTACGAATATCGAAGTTACGTGCCTCAACTTTACGTTGTGCATTTTCAATCGAGCGCGACACCATTTTGTGCTCAATGGCTTCATCTTCTTTCAAGCCCATTGCACGCATCATACCCACTACGCGATCACCTGCGAAAATACGCATTAGGTCATCTTCAAGCGATAGATAGAAACGTGAAACACCTGGGTCACCTTGACGTCCAGCACGACCACGGAGCTGGTTATCAATACGGCGTGATTCATGACGCTCTGAACCAATAATGTGTAAGCCACCTGATGCCAAAACAGCATCATGATTCGCTTCCCACTCGTCTTTTAAGCGTTTTTCATCTTCAGCAGTTGGTGCTTCGATTTTCGCAAGTAAGGCTTTCCAGTTACCACCCAACAGAATGTCTGTACCACGACCTGCCATGTTAGTTGCAATGGTCACAGCACGTGGCGAGCCTGCTTGCGCAATAATATCCGCTTCACGCTCGTGCTGTTTTGCATTGAGTACTTCGTGGGCAATACCCGCTTCTTTCAATTTATCAGACAAAATTTCAGAGGCTTCAATCGTTGCTGTACCAATCAAAATTGGCGCTACGCCAGCTTCATGAATGCGTTGGATTTCTTGAATAATCGCGCTGTATTTACCATTACGATTCAAATAAATTAAATCGTTTTCATCTTTACGCACCATCGGGCGATGCGTTGGAATAAGTACTACATCTAAACCGTAAATTTCTTTCATTTCAGCAGCTTCGGTATCTGCTGTACCCGTCATACCTGAAAGTTTTTTATACAAACGGAAATAGTTTTGGAAGGTTGTGGTTGCAAGCGTTTGGTTTTCAGGCTGGATTTCTAAGCCTTCTTTTGCTTCAACAGCTTGGTGTAAACCTTCTGACCAACGACGACCAGGCATTGTACGGCCTGTGTTTTCATCCACAATGATGATTTCACC
Organism: Acinetobacter chengduensis; assembly: GCF_003664645.1. GTDB lineage: Bacteria > Pseudomonadota > Gammaproteobacteria > Pseudomonadales > Moraxellaceae > Acinetobacter > Acinetobacter chengduensis. The sequence continues at coordinate 7,853 of NZ_RCHC01000011.1, forward strand.
ATCATGAATAATATATTGCACATTACGTTGATATAAATAATGCGCACGAATGGCTGCTGAAACATGGTGAACCAAGTTCAAATTAGCAGATGAATATAAACTTTCACCTTCGGCCAATAAGCCCATTTGAATTAATTCTTGCTCAACTGTTTCGTAACCGATTTCTGTCATTTCGACAGTACGTTGCTTTTCATCAATCCAGAAGTGACCGCCATCTGCGACTTTTTCTTCTTTTTGCGCATGTAACTTAGGTGGAATGCTATTGATCGCAGCATACAGCTGCGAAGAATCTTCACTTTGACCAGAAATAATTAATGGCGTACGTGCTTCATCGATTAGGATCGAATCGACCTCATCGATAATGGCATAAGTTAAACCACGTTGTTTTTTCTCTGGAAGTGAGAACACCATATTGTCACGAAGATAGTCGAAACCAAATTCGTTGTTTGTACCGTAGGTAATATCTGCACGGTATGCCAAACCCTTTTCTGTCGGGTCTTGCATTGAGTAAATAATGCCAATACTTAAGCCTAAAAACTCAAATAATGGGCGGTTTAACTCAGCATCACGTTGTGCCAAGTAATCGTTCACTGTAATCACATGAACGCCTTCACCACTTAAAGCATTCAGATAACAAGCCAGCGTACCCATGAGGGTTTTACCCTCACCTGTACGCATCTCGGCAATTTTACCCTCATGAAGGGTAATACCACCAATGATTTGTACGTCGTAGTGACGCATGCCCATAACGCGCTTTGCCGCTTCACGGCAAACTGCGAATGCTTCTGGCATTAATTTATCTAGGCTTTCACCATTTTTATAACGTTGTTTGAATTCTTCAGTTTTTGCAGATAAGTCCGCATCGCTAAGGGCTGATATCGTCGGCTCGAGCGCGTTAACTTTTTCTACGATCTTGCGCATGCGTTTGAGTTCACGCTCATTTTTGGTACCGAAGATTCCTCCGATCAGACTTGCCAACATGAATAGACTCTCTAAATCTTGCTTGTCAAATGAATAAGTTTTCTTAGTCGTTATTATGGTGCTAGAAATTTGAAGTACAAGGGCTTTGCACAAAAACCTCATAAAATTTCTATGAACCTAATGTGGCCCAATAAAGCTTAGCTTTGCTAATGTAACAAATTTTAAACAGGCTAAAAAGTCTGTGCCTATAGAGATTTATGCAAATCATCCAAATAGATCAGCCACACTTATCTTTAAAATTCATAAAGAAATAAAAAAACACTATTTTTCATTATAAAAAAAAGCGCTCATAGTTGTTTCCAGACACCAATATAAATAATCATTCGAGGCACAACCATGAGTTTACGTTTAGGCGATATCGCTCCTGACTTCACGCAAGATTCAAGCGAAGGTCAGATTAATTTTTATAATTTTCTTGGCGATAGCTGGGGTATTCTTTTTTCACATCCCGCAGATTACACACCAGTATGTACAACTGAATTAGGTTTTACGGCAAAATTAAAAGATGAATTTAGCAAACGTGGTGTAAAAGCAATTGCCTTATCGGTGGATGATGTTGAATCACACAAAGGCTGGATTAACGACATTAATGAGACTCAAAACACCTCGGTGAATTTCCCGATTATTGCCGACCAAGACCGTAAAGTGTCAACGCTGTATGATTTCATTCATCCAAATGCTAGCGAAACTTTAACTGTGCGTTCACTGGTGATTATCGATCCGAATAAAAAAGTTCGCTTAATTATTACCTATCCAGCATCTACAGGACGTAATTTCCATGAAATCTTACGTGTTGTCGATTCACTACAACTTACAGACACTCATAAAGTGGCAACGCCTGCCAACTGGCAACAGGGTGAAGATGTGGTGATTGTACCTTCATTAAAAGATGAAGCTGAGATTAAACAACGCTTCCCTAAAGGCTATAAAGCTGTAACGCCATATTTACGCCTAACACCTCAACCTGAGTAAAGCTAAGACAATAAATTCATGATCGCCTTACATTTTTACGAGCCAATGTAAGGCAATCATATCAGCCTATCTTCGGATGGGCTTTTTTACATTCTGCTATTACTCAAGTTTGCACAATAGCTACTCCCAAGTCGCTGGCTTATGTGTAAAATCATCAACAATAAATCAGCGCCATCTAAATATAAAATCGCCATGATCCATAATATTCATCATTTACACTGTGGCACTATGTGCCCCGTTTGTGGCCCGCTTTTTGGCCAATCAAGTTTAATGGCACATGTAGTCTGTCATTGTCTACTATTAGAAACCGACCAAGGCTTAGTGTTGGTTGATTCTGGGCTGGGCATGCAAGATTATTTACATACCGCACAGCGACTTGGCCGTCTTACAACGCGTATTGGCCGTATTGAAACAAATTTAGAGCTCTCTGCTATCGCTCAAATACAAAGGCTTGGTTTTCAAGCAAGCGATGTGAAACATATTTTGGTCTCACATTTAGATTTCGATCATGCTGGTGGAATTTCAGACTTCCCTGCTGCAACCGTGCATGTGCTTTCAAGTGAATACAACGCCACTCAAAATTTAAAAGGCATTAAAAATCGGGCGCGCTATAAGCCACAACAGTTTAAGCAACATCGCTATTGGAATTTTATTGAGCCATTAAACGGTGAAGCTTGGTTTAATTTAAATCGCGTACAAGGCTTCAACTTATTTCAAGATGAAATCTTACTTATTCCACTACCTGGCCATAGTGCAGGACATTGTGGGATTGCCATTCACCACAAGGATGGCTGGTTATTCTTTTGCGGTGATGCTTACTACTCGCATCTTGAATTAGATGGTCAGCATAATCTTCATACATTAAACCAATTGGAACGTGTATTTGCCTATGACAATGCACAGCGCATACAAAACCTGAAAAAAATCCAACACCTCGCACAGCATGAATCAGATATTGACATTATTTGTGCACATGATCCTGTCGAATTGACACGGTATCTTCCACAATGAACATATTTTGTCGAATAAGCATGGTGCTCATCATCTCGATGAGCTCTGGATGTATGACTACAGCATCGTTGAATGAACAACAACGGCCAAAACAATGGGCCACGGTGCTGGATCAAAAGACAAATCTTTATCAGGTCAGTCCTTGGCTATATCGCAGTGAACAACCTTCAAGAGATTTGATTCCAGCACTACAACACCATCAGATTCAAACCATTATTAACCTAAGAGCACGCGATACAGATACGCCGCAATTTTCACAGCAGGCTCTGAACTTGGTGCACGTTCCAATTCATACCTGGTCAATCTCACGAAATGACTTACTGCTCGTCATGAAACAGCTTCAAAAGGCACAAGCACAGCATCAAAATGTGCTAATCCATTGTTATCACGGCTCAGACCGCACGGGTGCAAGTATTGCAATGTACCGAATTATTTTTGAGGATTGGTCTAAAGAAGAAGCTTTGGCAGAAATGAAATATGGTGGGTTTGGCTTCCACCCTATTTGGATCAATATTGAGACTTTATTTAGCCCTAATAATATAAGATGGATTCGTGAGCAACTCACGAATCCATCTTAAAAATAACGATAAGTTAATGTCAGGAGTCATCTGAATAGATCAGCGACAGCTACTAAAATTGATTTCAACGCTTGTCGAGTGGTACCCACTCAATCACCCAAGCAGATTTCATACCTAAGCTGGCATCAGACGTGATCTTCTTACGTGCTGTATCGGCAGAATCACGGTCCTTAGATGGACCAACCATAATCCGTACACCTTTAGAGGTTGGGCTTTTAGTCACTTTAAAGCCTTTAGCTTTTAGCTTTGCGGCAAGGGCATCAGCATTGGCTTCATTGGCAGCCAAGGCCACTTGTACCATCCACTGTTTATCGCCATTTTCCAATAAATCACGCGCTTTTTCAGCTTCAGCTTTTTTCTTAGCTTCAGTCGCTTTACGTTTTGCTTCTGCTTCTTTTTTCTCAGCATCAGCCTTACGTTTGGTTTCAGCCTCTTTCTTTTCAGCATCAGCTTTGCGCTTCGCTTCAGCTTCTTTCTTGTCTGCTTCCGCTTTACGTTTTGCCTCTGCTTCTTTTTTCGCCACTTCTGCTTTGTGCTTTTCAGCAGCTTGACGCTTTTCTTCAGCAGCTTTTTGAGTCGCAGTCGCTTTAGCTTGATCGGCCTGCTGTTGTGACTTCTGCTGATCTAACTTTTTTTGGGCCGCCAACTTTTCCTCAGCTAAACGCTTTTGTTTGGCTTGATCATCCTCGACCAATTCAGGTGGAATGTTGTCTGAGCTTTGCTGTGCGGTACGGCGTGCATTTAAAGCGGCATATTCTTCTGCAGCTTTACGGGCTGCGTCTGCTTCAGCTTGTTGTTGCATTGCTAAAAACTCAGCTGCACGTGCTTCTTGTTCTGCAACTGATTTTTCACGCGCACGCTTTTGCTCTTCCAACAAACGTTTTTCTGTCGCAACATCTACGGTTAAACCCGCATCATTGGTTGCTTTATTTTGTTCAGAACTGGTTGTATCAGGCGTAACATTTCGATTTTGATGTATTTCTTCCTGCCCTTTTAGCAGCAGAGCAGCTAACAATACGCCACCCCCTAATAAAACAGCGCCACCCATCCAGCGTTGTTTGTTATTCATTGACATTCTTCCAAATACTCCCATACCGCTTCCAAGGTATGAAAAGAACCACATACCATAATCAGCTGATTATTTTTTGTTTCATCCAGCGCTGATTGAAAAGCTGTTTTTATGCTATCGAAATGCTGTACGTTCAATCCCTGTAGCGCATCGTCCAGCTGTTCGATACTTGCTGCCCGAGCTACAGTTAATGGAGCAATCTTCCACATTGAAACAGAGTTTTTCAATAGGTTAGCGACAGATTTTATATCTTTATCGCCTAACATTGAAAAAACACCGATGACTTCAGTGTACTGTTTATTGTATTGCATGAATTTTCGCAATTGATTTAACAAAAATTCAACGCCGTGCGGATTATGTCCCGCATCAAATATCACTGTTTTTCCCGCAATTTCACGGGCTTCAAATCGTCCCTGTAATTGTGCATTTTGTATGCCTGCGACCAAGGCTTCTTGTGTAACGTTTAAGCCACTTAGCAATACTGCGGCCACGGCAGTCGAGATATTTTCTAAAGCTAACTTCCCGACAGGTAACTTAAGCGTGGTTCCTGCAGAAGCAAATGACCAGGTTTGGCCATCTTCATGATCTTGATAAAAATAATCACGATTCACCGCGAATAACTGTGCGTTACAACTGTTTGCTTTGTCTTGAATCGCTTGTGGTAAGATTTGTTGTCCACCAAAAATTACTGGAATATTCGGACGAATAATACCTGCTTTTTCAAACGCAATTTTTTCAATGGTATCGCCCAGCCAATCCGTATGATCTAGGCCAATATTGGTAATGACGGCAACATCTGGCTCAATGACATTAACGACATCGAGACGGCCACCTAAACCAACCTCAAGTACCCATACATCACAGGCCTGCGCTTTAAAAATCACAAAGGCTGCAAGCGTGGTCGCTTCAAAAAAAGACAATGATAAATCACATGCGCGACGTGCTTGATCCACAGCAACAAAAGCATCGATCAACGATTGATCGTCGACTTCTTTGCCTTGAAGCTTAACGCGTTCATTGAAGCGGTAAATATGTGGCGATTGGTAAAGACCAACTTTATACCCTTGCGCATTTAATATGGCTGCTAAAGTTGTCGTTGTTGAGCCTTTACCATTGGTTCCTGCAACGGTAAGTACTTTTGCATCAGGGCGTGTAACACCCAAATACTCAGCAACAGGGATGACCCGTTCTAGGCCTAAATCAATCCCTGTAACGTGAACATGGCCCCAATAATCGAGCCATGTGTTTAAAGAATCTGTTGCAAGAGGTGCTGGTGTGTTCAAGGCAAGTTCATCAGTTTCGCGACAATACGGTAAACTGTATCACGTAATGCGTGACGGTGAACAATTTGATCGATTACACCATGATCAAGCAAGTATTCTGCACGCTGGAACGGTTCTTCCAATTTTTCACGTACTGTTTGCTCAATCACACGCTTACCCGCAAAGCCGATCATCGCTTTTGGTTCAGCTAAGTGAACATCGCCTAACATTGCTAAAGATGCCGTTACACCACCGTACACAGGATGCGTTAATACCACCAAGTACGGTAAGCCTGCATCTTTCATTTTTTGAATAGCTGCAGATGTACGTGCCATTTGCATCAATGACAGCATGCCTTCTTGCATACGTGCACCGCCAGAAGCTGCGAAGCACACCAAAGGTTGATTCAACTCAATTGCACGTTCAGCTGCTTGTACAAAACGATCACCTACAACCGTCCCCATTGAACCGCCCATAAAGTCAAATTCAAAAGCACATGCCAACAATGGGATGCCTTTGAGTAAGCCTTGCATGACAACTAGCGCTTCAGTTTCGCCAGTTTTCTTCTGAGCTTCAGCCATACGCTCTGGATATGGTTTGCTGTCTACAAAACCGAGGGGGTCTTTTGCAGCAAACTCTTGGCCTAATTCTACTTGTACTTGATCAAAAAACCAGTTCAAACGATCACGTGCTTTCATGCGTAAATGTTCATCGCACTGCGGACAAACATAAGCATTAAATGACATTGCAGTACGTGTTACTAAGGCATGACACTCAGGACATTCGATCGTTGGCTCAGTAAAAGTCGCTTTTAATGTCTGTTGTTCATCTGGCACATGAATGCCAGGTACACCACGATCTGTCCACGGCGTAGCCGGGCTTAACGTTTTCCCTGTTTTGACGTCTTGACTCATACTAACTCATCGAGCGCTGCTCGAAGCTCCTTCACTTTATTCACCGTTGCAATTACGGCTTGTTCTGGCGCTAAGCTGGCAAATTGCTTCACAAAAGCACTACCGACAATTACGGCATCCGCAACTGCACCCATTGCTTTCGCAGAGGCTGCATCACTAATACCGAAACCAACACCCACTGGTACATCAGTGGCAGCTTTGATTTTCTGAATACGGTTGGCAGCTTCAGACACATCTAAAGTTGCAGCACCCGTTACCCCTTTCAACGATACATAGTAAACAAAACCGCTAGCTTGTTTTACTACGTGCTGAATTCGCTCATCAGTTGAAGTCGGTGCAAGCAAGAAAATTTGATCCATATCGTATTTCTTCAATACTTCGTCCAAATCTTTTGCTTCTTCTGGTGGCAAATCAACCAACAGAATACCGTCTACACCACAGTCATGTGCATAAGCCACAAATTTTTCATAGCCAATCACTTCAACTGGGTTTAAGTAGCCCATCAAAACCACAGGTGTTTCTGTGTCTTTTTGACGGAATTCTTTTACCATATTGAGTGCATCAAGCGTATTTGTGCCACCTGCTAAAGCGCGTTCTGCGGCTAAAGCAATCACTGGGCCATCGGCCATAGGGTCAGAAAAAGGAAGTCCCAATTCAATCACATCTACGCCCGCATCGACCATTTGATGAAGCAACGGTACAGTTACATGCGGATGTGGATCACCTGCCATAACATAAGAAACCAAAGCTTTGCGCTGTTGAGATTTAAGCGCTCCGAATCGTGCAGCTAGACGTGACATAGAGATAACTTTCCTTGAATGGTTCAAAACTGTTTTGGCTTTGCAGAAATACAAGACTCCATTGCATTGTAACGCTATTTTTCACCCCTTGAATAGGGTGACAACGGTTATGCTTGCATTTCTAACTTCGCGCAAATATCCAGAAAAGCCTGAAAGCATCATTTACGGTTATTTCGTTTTTTTTCACAATGATCAAAGATGCCTAATTTTAGGAAATTAAAAAATCTTAAGATTTTAGATAAACTTAATTTTATTGCTAAAAAAACGATATAAATAACAGGTTTAGCATTTACATTTAAATTTTCTGAAATTGCAAAACCTGCTCTATACTAGTTGCATTGTTTATTTTTTTTATCTCCTATGACCACCCTCTCCTCAGGAAAAGTGCAGGCACGTGCCATTGCACTGCTTCCTCTTATTGTTTTTTTGGCCGTATTTTTAGGCAGTGGTATTTACCACACGCTCATTGGCACCGAGTTTGCCTTTTATCAAGTCAAAGCGCCTGTTGCTGCGCTTCCCGCAGTTTTGGTCGCTATTTTAATGTACCGTGGCAAACTCAATGCCAGTATTGATGAGTTTTTAAAAGGTGCCAGCCACCCCAACCTCATTTTAATGTTTATGGTGTTTATGTTGGCAGGTGCTTTTGCCAGTGTGAGTAGTAGCATTGGGAGTGTAGAAGCTACAGTACAATTTGGTTTATCGATCATTCCACCGAGCTTTATCTTGCCTATGCTGTTTGTGATTGCAGCATTTGTTGCCACAGCCATGGGCACATCTATGGGCACCATTGCTGCTTGTGCACCGATTGCCTTTGGTTTTAGCCATGCAACCGATATTCCTGTCGTCTATGCAATAGGTGCTGTGGTTGGTGGCGCAATGTTTGGCGATAATCTATCGATGATTTCGGACACCACCATTGCTGCAACCAGCAGTTTAAAGGTACAACTGCGTGACAAATTCCGTGTCAATGTTTGGATTGCAGTTCCTGCATCTATTGTCAGTTTGATAATTTATATATTGCTCAGTGGTAGTGCTCAAACCATTGCAGTGAAAGACTATAACGCATGGTTAATGCTTCCTTATGTGGCCGTATTTATTCTGGCATTTAGTCGCTTACATGTACTGGCCGTATTAAGTATTGGCGTGATTTTATCGGGTCTCATGGGGCTTATCATTAAGCCAGATTTTAACTTTTTGAGCCTAAACAATGCGATTTACGATGGTTTTATCGGCATGTTTGAAGTGGCCTTGCTTTCCATGTTTTTAGGTGGCCTCTCTGCCATTATGCAACGTGAAGGTGGCCTCGAATGGCTTATTCAGCGTATTTACAGCATGACACGTCTGCTTAAAGTGGGACAGCAACGTGCAGGTGAAATTGGCATTAGCTTCTTGGTGGTGTTTTCTAACTTCTTTGTGGCCAATAATACCGTAGCGATTATTCTTTCTGGTGATATGGCCCGTGAAGTTGCCAAAGAGTATGGCGTAGATCCTAAACGCGCGGCTGCCTTAATGGATATTTTCTCTTGTGTGGTACAAGGCTTAATTCCATACGGGGCACAATTACTACTTGCCTGCTCTATTGTAAAAATCTCACCTATTGAGTTAATCAGCTCAATTTACTACTGCTGGATATTGGGTATATTCGCAATTCTGGCTATTATTTTTCGTTATCCACAACTAAAAACTCGCGAACCTTCAACACCATAAGCATTAAAAAATAAGTTTAAGCGGTCTTTCGAGACCGCTTTTTTTATAAGTCACTCGATAATAACTTCAATGCTTTACGGCGCTGTAATAAGGTTTGGCCTGTGTAGCTTTTATACGCACGCGCCAATGCCGACTGATCTGAATAGCCCAGTTGTAGCGCGATGTCTAGCAAGCTTAAAGGCTGTAATAGCAATTGCTCGATGCGTTTCATACGTTCAATTTCTAAAACTTTTTTAAATGAACTGTCTGCCTCTGCAAGTTGGCGTTGTAAGGTACGCACCGAGGTATATAGCTCATCGGCAATTTGTTCTATTTTTGGGGCCTGTGCGTACTGCTTTAAGTACTGTGCAATATGCAGATGCAATTGCTGCTCTATATTTTCGATACGAGGTTTAGAGGCAATAGCGTCTTCGGCCTGCTTGAGTAATAATTGCATCAGCGATGGATCGGCAAGTGCTGACTTAACATCTAAACTCGCACTATTTAATACAAAAGCATACTCAGAATGTTCAAATTCAATTTTACAGCCAAAGAATTTTTCATAATGGAACCGCGCCATTTGCTGTGCATGCGCAAACTTCATGCAGTTAAGTACTAATGATGCTGGAAAGATTTGCTTGGCCAAATGTGCCATACATGCAGTTGTAAGCTCATTCACCAAAGCATATTTAGCATCATGCATCGGCCAAGTTAAATAAAACTCATCTCCAACATAAGACAGCTGCATGGGAGTAATGTCTACACCATCAATCACCAAGCGGCTAAATTTCATAATATATTGCAAAGCTTCGGCCACGCTATTCGAACGAGTAGCCATATAACCCAATACACCAAAATGCTCAGGTCGTATCAGCTCCGCCATTTCAAAGACTAAATTTGGACAGTTCAGCTCTTGTTGAGTGGCTTGCATTACCGTATTAAAAAAAGTGTATGGCGACTGAGAATCAATCGGCTGACTTAATACATGGTCTAGCTGTGAAATGTACGGCGCGATGCTGTCCAAGTGTTGGTAATCCAGCCCTTGGCTAAGCAAATACATCTTCCACAACTGATAATAACCATTGGGTATGTGCAATTCATTCATCAGATCGCGCCTTATTTTTATTTTGTCATTTTGACATTCTAAATTTTCACTTTGGCGTTAAATGTATAAAAATTGGCAAGTAGTGTCAAAACTTTGTGCTTTTTATTCGACATAATGCAAACATGAAAGGCTATAACAGTAAAAAAATATGAATGCGATAGTCCAAGTTAACCCTGTAGTGCGCACTAAATTGAATTTCAAATTAGAAGAAATTCCACGTTTTTGGTTTGGTGGTGATCCCTTCCTCACACGTATGTTTGATGCACTGAGCCTGACCTTTCCTGATGGTGAGCGCTATTTTATTGAGTCTGTGCGTTTGTTTCGCGACAAAATTGAAGACCCAGACCTGCAACAACGCGTAGCAGATTTTATTCGCCAAGAGGCGCAACACGGCATAGCACACGACAAAATGAACCAGCTGATGAAACAGCAAGGTATGCCTGTAGATGCATTTATTCGACGCTTAAATAAAATTTTTAAGTTTGAGTTGAGCCAGCGCTCTGCAGAATACAATATCGCCATGACAGCTTCTGCTGAGCATTTAACAGCACTGATGGCAGAGACCTTTTGTAGCCGAAAAGAAGTCTTACAAGAAGCGCATCCTTATGTGCGTGCACTATTTATTTGGCATGCCATTGAGGAAATGGAACACCGTGATGTGGCCTTTGATGTCATGAAAGATGTTGCGAATGTGGATGAAAACCTACGTAAATTTACCTTGGTGTGGACCAGCGCACTCATGACGGGCTTTACGCTATATCGTGCCAATGTGATGTTAAAACACGATGGTTTTAGCTTAGGAGAACGTCTGAAGTTAAATATAAAGGGCTTACCTTGGTTCTTTGGCAAAAAAGGCACATTAACTCGAATGAGCAAGCCGTATAGAGATTGGTTTAAGTCAGATTTTCATCCGAGCCAACACCCGATCGTGAATAACTACGATCTATGGCTAAAAACATTTGAAGAAACGCAAGATCCGATTCAAGCGGCTGAAGTGTTCTGGCAGGCTGCTCAATAGCTTTTAAATCACTCAGCTATGAATAGTGAAAGCCGTATCCGCGATACGGCTTTTTTATGCATATTGAAATATTTAAGTTAAGCACTACCACTTCGCATAGTGGCGCTCTAGCAAGCCATATTCATTTAATAAAATCACTTCGTTGTCTTTGTGCCGAATTGATCCACTAATTTTGGCCTGCCACTGACTAAACTGACTCCCGACCAAACGCAGGTTGAGGTTTTCATAACGACGCCAGCTGGTATGTACAGTTAAATCCAAAGCTCCATCTAAAGAACGAATGTGCCAGAGCTCATCCGACTGTTGTTCGAATAAGATGTCACTGATTTCGAACAATACTCCATTGACCCACAAGCAGTTTTCATTACCAAAACTTTCATTTACGCCAGACGCTAAATTTAGACCAATACGATTTTTCTGCGTATCCCAAAAGTTACACGACAACCAAAACCATGCTGTTTCAGGTCTTAAAAATCCGCAAGTATCGTCTAATGAAGCAAATGTACGATCATTAAACTGCACCATTTGCCCGCGTTTATTTTTGAAGAAACCTTCGCAGCCTAAGGTGGTGAGTTTTTGCGTATAAGTCCAGCCGTTAATACCCGTGGGTGTGCATAAACTTAACGGATCCGTGCCTGCACAAAAAATTCGTGCACTCAGTTGCAGTTCACCATATTTACTTACTCTGATATAGCGCACACCATTGGCATGCTCAATATCCACTTGCATTTCTGATTTAACAAAATGGCTGTGATTAAATAAAGGTTGCTCATCAACTTTGGTTTGCATGGCCAAAATATTAATGGCATTCCAGTCCATCACGTCATTATGAAGATGATCATAAACATACACAAAAGCATGCCCAGCCCAACCAATGTCGGCAATAGCCAGACCAATCGTATAGTGCTGATGTTGAATGCTACAAAATTTAAATTTTTTATATTTTAATTGTTTACGCCACCCATTTAATACTTTTCCATAGGGGGTGCGATATTCATAACGTCGAATATCGATTTGATTTGGCAACGCACTAAAACGCCCATAACGGGGCTGTCCATTGGCTTGTATTAAATCCATTTATGCCTATCCTTTGCATAATTGATTTGAAAATCCTGTCCCTATTATGCGGATTAATGAGTCGCTGAACAGTCTATTCTGCAAAATACTGCATATCTTCACAAAAATAAATAGCTAATATTCCAAGCCGATTCAGCGCACTACATTAGAGGTCTAAGCTTAGACTCAATTCAGCTGGATATAGCAATTTTCCCACTGCTGTGGCGCAAAATCGCCTTGTATTAACTCGACATAACGCCCATCTATACAGTCAACCTTAATACAATCGTCTACATCAAGCACACGGTCTGTATGTTGCTTTTGCCAATGGGTCGCAAAATGCAGTTTACCTTGCTGTTTGGCCTCAGCCTCTGTTCGAGCAGGCACCAATACATAGCGGTGTAATTCGCCAAACTCAGCAGGATCATAGCCCCCTAAATTAATCAGCCAGAGCTTTTCTGAAGTTGCATTTGGTGCTGCATGAGAAAATTGAATTTGGTATGGCACATCTTGTGACATGACACCAGCAACTTTCATCCAAGCATCAATATGCAAACCTTTTTGTTCACCAAACCATGCTTCGCGTAGCTGTGGATAGCAATCTTCTAAACTATTGCCAATTGCAAAAACCACATCATGAACTTCTGTATTTGCACGCGCATGACGACCGCCAAGCATGACTAAAAATAAACTGGACACAATTTTCCCTCAATTTCAAACAGCACCAACTGTTTGCAATAATTTCAATACAATCAAACCGCCTAGAGATAGTACCGCATTATTCACCAAATGAATGAGTAAGACATGCCAGATATTACGCGTCCATAAATAAATTAAGTTAAGAAATAGACCAGCCATCATAAAGCTGACCGTAGCGATTAAATTGCCATCAAAATTATGATAATGAATTAAACCAAATAAAATTGAGTTCAACAGCACCAAAATGACACGCCAAAGCCAAGGCTGTATAAACAGCTTTTGCAGTAAGGTATAACGGAAAATAATATCTTCTAATAACGCGGTAAATAGTGGCCCAAGGCTGATGATCAACAGACTCAAAAAAGCAATGCTATTTGGATCAATAGAAGGTTTTTCCTCAATGCTGGTTCCGACTGGCAGCATACTACGCGTTAGAGAAATCACCACTTGCAATACAATTGCACCCACGACCACCAAAAGACTAGAACGCCAAAAAGCCTGCTTATACTTTTGCCAGTGCGTATACAGCATGCTTTTATACAGCCAACATACTGCAATAAATAAAATCCCCCGAAAAATAGAATCCCCTAAAGCAACCCGAACGGAAATGCCAAACCATTGCGTTAAGACAAAACTATTGAAAAATATCAGTGGCAAGATACATAGTACAAAGCTGTCACGCCATTGCCATGAAATATGTGTGGGAAACGATTCAGCACGAACCAATTGAGTAAAAGTCATTATTATTGAATCTATTAAAAAAGTACAATTTCAACGATATTGTGCTTCATGGCACTTTTTGAGTCTGCTGGTATTTTGTAGAAGTCTCCGGAAAAGCATTTAATTGCTATAAAAAAAATCGCGCGGAATTGCTTCTGCACGATTTTGATGTTTCAGAATATATAACCTCTCCCCTTGCGAACTCAGAATACATTCTGAAATCCTCACCTTTGATAAAGAGGGGCTTGGGGAGATTTTTACATCTCAACCATTTCTACACCATCAATACGGGCAACAGTCATTAAGTCTTTATCACCACGGCCAGAAACCGTCGCAATAATAATTTGATCTTTATCCATAGTCGGTGCAAGTTTAGTCACATAAGCCATCGCATGTGAGCTTTCCAGCGCTGGAATAATACCCTCAATATGCGTTAAATCACGGAAACCTTGAAGTGCTTCAGTATCATTGATTGGCACATAATTCACACGATGCATATCTTTTAAGAAACTGTGCTCAGGGCCCACGCCTGGGTAATCCAAGCCAGCAGAAATTGAGTGAGTTTCAATAATCTGACCTTGTTCATCTGACATGAGGTAAGTACGGTTACCATGCAGTACACCAACATGACCTGCGTTTAATGGCGCAGAGTGTTTACCTGTTTCGATGCCGTAACCTGCAGCTTCAACACCATACATTTTCACATCTTCATCATTTAAGAAGGGATAGAACAAGCCCATTGCATTTGAACCACCACCCACACATGCAACCAAAGCATCTGGTAAACGACCTGCTTGTTCTTGAATTTGGCGACGTGCTTCACGACCAATAATCGATTGGAAATCACGGACCAATTGTGGGTATGGGTGTGGGCCTGCCACTGTACCAATCACATAATACGTTGAATCTACGTTAGTTACCCAGTCACGCATTGCTTCGTTCATGGCATCTTTCAATGTTTTTGAACCACTTTCTACAGGTACAACGGTTGCGCCAAGTAGACGCATACGGTACACGTTCATGGCTTGACGTTTAACGTCTTCTGCGCCCATAAACACGACACATTCAAGGCCTAAACGTGCCGCAATTGTAGCAGTCGCCACACCATGCTGACCTGCGCCCGTTTCCGCAATAATACGTTTTTTACCCGAAAGTTTCGCCAGCAATGCCTGACCAATCGTGTTATTTACTTTATGTGAGCCTGTATGGTTTAAGTCTTCACGTTTTAAGTAAATTTGCGCACCACCTAACTCTTTCGACCATCGCTCAGCATAATATAAAGGACTAGGACGACCGACGTAATACGCCAAGTCACGGTCGAATTCTGCCAAAAACTGTGCATCATCTTTCATACGGAAATAGAGTTTTTCTAAATCCTCAAGTGCTGCCATTAAAGTTTCTGACACAAAACGCCCGCCATGAATACCGAAATGCCCTTGTGCGTCAGGGAATTGGGTATAGTCAATCTTATTTTGCTGATCCACGATGGACTCCTTGCATAAAGCGTTCTATGAGTTGTTGGTCTTTAATACCTTTAGCCGATTCTACACCACCGCTTACGTCTACTGCGTATGCACCAGTGGTTTGAATCGCATCTTCAATATTGTCAGGCTTTAAACCGCCCGCCAAAATTAAAGGAATATCGAGTTTAGGGAACTGTGTCCAGTCAAAGCTATGCCCTGTGCCACCTTTTAACTCAGGATGCCATGCATCAAGTAATACGGCGCTGGCACCTGCCTGTTGAAAAGCTTGAATTTCGGCAATTACATCTAGATCTGGCTTGACCTGAATGGCCTTGTACCAACGGCGTCCGATTGTCTGTGCAATTGTATGGCACTGTTTTGGACTTTCATCGCCATGAAACTGTAAAATATCGACAGGCGAAGTTTTTAAAATATCTTGTATTTCTGTAGCGGTCGCATTCACAAATAAGCCCACCGTCTGTACATAAGGGGGGATATGCTGAATCAGTTCAGCAGCCTGCACTGCTGTGACACTGCGAGGACTAGGTGCAAAAAAGACAAAGCCTATTGCATCTGCGCCCGCTTGAACAACAGACTGTATATCTTGAATACGTGTAATTCCGCAAATTTTGGCACGGGTTCGCATGTTCTTTGAGCTCTACCTCTACCCTCGCCATAGCCGATCTATGTGTTTGGGGCGAATTATTGTAATGCAATTTTCATGTATTGCGTGGATTTTCAGCATGATTCCACTGCAAAAATAAAAAGCCCTGAATGTTCAGGGCTTTTTTATATTTAAATGAATTATTTCATCGCATAACGTAACGTTACCCAAGCAGTACGGCCGTCTTGACGGTAGTAGTAATCATCAAAAGAGTCATACACAGTGTAATATTTTTTATCAAACATATTGGCAAGTTTAGCTTGTACTGAAAATTCTGGCGTTGCTTGATAAGTTAAACGTACGTCTGCTATCGCAAAACTACCAAAGCTTTCCGTGTTTGCAGCATTTTTAAAACGTTCATCTTCTGCATGTACAGAACCACCCAATGTCCATTTGTCCATCTTGTAGTCTGCAGATAAATTTAACAACTGACCTGCACGACCTGCAATTTGCTTACCTTTTGTAGAACCCGAATTATATTCAGGCTCTTGATAAGTATAATTTAAGTTCCATGCAAAGTTGTCCAATGATTGGCCCAACTCTGCTTCTACACCTTTAATTTTTGCTTTTGCAATATTGGTTCCGCCTGAAATCATATTATCAATGTCATTATGGAATGCAGAAACCGACCAATTCAGCCACTGTGTACCTTTAAAACCAATTTCAATATTTTCAGATTCTTCAGGTACAAGATTTGGATTTGACCAGCCCGGATAATATAAGTCATTAAATGTTGGTGAGCGGAAAGCAGTACCGTATGAAACATAAGTACTGTAGTTTTCATTAAATGAATAGCCAACCGCAGCATTACCCGTCGTATGATCACCAAACTGTTCATTGTCGTCTAAACGAATTGCAGCTTGTAAATTGATTCGACCAAAATCACCAAGGTACTGTGCGTAATAACCAATATTATCACGCTCTTTTTCATCATAATTCGTGGTGCTATCTACTTGATCATTTAAGTAATCTACACCCACCAACAGTGTATTATTCGCATTAAAAGATAAGGTGTTTAACCAGCTAATACTATCTTTTGTAGTATCAAATACACCAGTTGATTTATCTGCACTAAAGGTTTCGTATTTATCTTCTGAACGGCCAAATTTGAGCTGTGTTTTCCACAAATCAACTGGTGAATAGGTGAAGCCCACACCATATACATTTTGTTCAACCTTATTATAAGGATTTACATTGTATGGGCTGTCGTAATGAGTTTCACCATTCACATAAAGTATATTGATATCTGCTGAAAATTGATCATTAAACTGATGGCCCGCTTTGATCGAAGCAGAATAATTTTCATAACCATCTTTATCTGTTTCAGTCGGTAAGGTGGTTACATCCATGCCTTGTGTTTTTAAGCCAGCTAAACTGATGGTCGCCCATGAATTATCCTGACGAATATTCACACCAACATTAGCATCATAAGTTTCATGTGAACCATATTTAAGCGAAGCAAATGGTTTCACGCCATCTTGCGACCCTTTGCGAGTGAAGATTTGAATCACACCGCCAACCGCTTCCGAGCCATATAAACTTGAGCGTGGTCCTTTCACCACTTCTACACGTTCGATTTGGTCGATTGGCAAGTGCTCAAATGAAGTTTGACCTGATGTTGCCGAACCTAATTTTTGACCGTCTACAAGTACAAGCACAGCCGTAGAGCCTGTACCGCGAATTGAAATACTCGTAGGCTGGCCCAAGCCACCGGAGTTAGTGTAAGTCACGCCTGAAACGGTACGTAGCAAATCTTGCAATGAATTAAACTGCTTACGTTCAATTTCTTCACGGTCAATCACAGTAACAGCGGCCAAGGTTTTTTGTGAGTCTTGCTCAACAATATTGGCAACAGTATTGGTAATAACTGGAAACTGATGAACTTGATCTTCTGCCATAGCTGCAGAAAGTGGTGATAAAACAAAAAGCGACCCGATAAGAGTCTTAGAGAAAGAATGCATACTGTATTCCCCGATCGCACCGCCCGTGCGAAATAAAAGTGGATAACGCGAGGCGGTTTTTGAGTAAGCAATCGCTGGCCATTTTCAGGCAAAAGCATGCAATCCCTTTATAACGCCCGTCGCATTATGAATAGGTCTACATCAGGCCGGTCTCCGGACTTACGTTTTCAATAACGATTCACCGTTGCGGGGGCAGTGTCAGATTACAAAAGGCATAGGCATTTTGGACTGACTTCCCAGTTTCACTTCTCAATTAAGGAAGCACCTGAAGTGCAGGCAGATTAATTTCTGCTCCACAGCAAGTCAAGCTCAATATGCTGAAATACAAAACCCATCTCAAGATGATTGTCCACAGAAAAGGAGTTCACTATACTGGTGCTATTCATAACAATTCGCATGGGAAGTTCGTCACACTGCCCCCGCAACGGTGTGCAAGCGCGTCTTGCCAGTCCGATACCTGCTAATTGTGTTCTGTAACTCAATCATTCACGTGGGGTGAGTGCATGGAGCGATACATGCTTTTCCTTTCAAAACCCACGGCAATCGTCAGTAGCATTGCAGCCGTATTGGTTTTCTCTACGCAAACTCAAGCCACGCAAGTTTTAAATACTCCCGCCACAACTTTAGATACCATTGTGGTTACTGCAACACGCACTGAGCAACCACTCAAAGATGTTCCCGCACGTATTGCCATTATTGATGAAGCCCTTATTGAGCAATCCCCCATTGCATCATTTCCACATTTATTGATGAGTGATGCCTCAATTAACATGGTGCAACTGGGTGGCTATGGCCAACAAGCTTCATTTTTTTTACGCGGTACAGAGTCAGACCATACTTTAGTGTTGCGTGACGGTGTTCGTTTAAATAACGATGCCAGTGGCTTAGCGCCAAACAATTTTATAGACACCACAGAGATTAAGCAGATTGAAGTTTTAAAAGGCCCTGCTTCTGTACTGTATGGCACCAATGCGATTGGTGGTGTAATACAAATTATAAGTAAAACGCCTGAAAAAAATGCTGCCTTTGTGAGTGCTGAGATAGGTGAACATCAAACCTATAAAACGACAGTTGGGGCAGATCTGGCCGATGAAGGCTTTTATGCACAAGTGCGTGGGCAACGCTTAGAAACCGATGGCACGCCTGTTCATGAGCATGAAAATGCTACTGCTTCAAGCTTTGATCAAAAAGGCTGGTCCACTAAGTTGGGCTATGAGGCGGATCGTTTTGGTACGTCATTGGATTACTCTGAAAACCAAGGTAATGCTCAATATGAGCAATACAGCTGGAATTCGATGCAATATGAGCAAAAATCACAAGATTTTAAAAACCAAATTGTGACCTTAAAATCACGTTTTAATCCAAGCGAGCAACTTACGCTGAATGCCCGCATATCTTATTTTAAAGATGAATTAGAGCAGCTTAAGAGCTTTGAACGAACTCAGTATGAATCGACTGAATATGAACTAATAGCCCAGCAACAAATGACACAGGCTCAAAACATGATTGTCGGAATTACACATCGACAACTAGATACATCCACTTTAAAAACGACAGAATCTTTTCAACAAGCGCTTAACACTACGGGCTATTACTTACAGCATCAATACCAAACCGACAAATTAAAAACTCAAGCTGGCATTCGCCTTGAAGACCATGAAAAATATGGTCAACACACGGTCGGGCAACTTGCTGCGCGTTATTTCTTTAGTCCCCTTTTGAGTAGCTATGCCAATATTGGAACAGCATTTAAGGCCCCAACAGCAAACGACTTGTATTATGGCGACTATGCCAACCCCAACTTAAAACCAGAAGAAAGTCGGTCTTATGAAATAGGCTTTGATGTGCAACTAACACCACAGCTCAAAACAGGCTTGTCGTTGTACAGAACTGAAATTGATCAACTGATTGACTCAGATCCAAACAACAATTGGAAATTTGCCAATATTGATGCCGTGACCATTCAAGGCTCAGAACTCTATGTCAATTGGAGCAATGATGCATTTTTTACAAAAGCCAGTTATAGCTACAACCAAGCAAAAAATGATAAAACAGGTTTAGATTTGAGCCGCCGTCCTCGTCAAAAGCTGGCATTGTCAGCTGGTTGGTCGGATGAACATTATGGAATATCAACCACATTGACTGCCAACAGCCATTCAGACAGCAGTAATTACGATGATGATGTCATCCCTGGACATGCGCAGATTGATTTGAATAGCTATTACCAACCCAATGAAAAGCTACGCTTCTTTGCAAATATTCAAAACCTTGGCGATGTTCAATATAAAACTGCATCTGCTGGAAATTTTGACGGCAAGTTCTATTTAAATGGCGGTCGTTTGGCTTCCATTGGAATCACTGTTAAATATTAATTTCACATTACTTTATTCAACTTTTAATCAAAATGGACAATTAAAATGGGCCACCGTTTAAGTAAAATTTACACCCGCACAGGCGACTCAGGCACAACAGGACTGGGTGACGGCTCACGTGTCGCAAAAGATGATTTACGCATTGAAGCTTTGGGCGATGTTGATGAGCTTAATTCAAGCATTGGTATTTTACGCTCGCAAATTGCGATCAGTACTATAGAAGACAAAGCCGTTTGGGACAAATCACTCAGCCTGATTCAACATTGGCTATTCGATTTGGGCGGTGAAGTCTGCATTCCAAACTTTAACTTAGTACAGCCCGTGTCTATTGAATATTTAGAAAATGACATTGATCGTATGAATGAAGCCTTGCCTATGCTCAAAGACTTTATTTTGCCTTCAGGTACTTTAGTATGTAGCTTTGCACATCAAGCGCGTAGCGTATGTCGCCGTGCAGAACGTCGTTTAATGGCTGTGCATAACCGTGACCAAAATATTCAAGCGCCATCATTACAACTACTCAACCGCCTTTCAGATTGGTTATTTGTTGCATCACGCACTCTGCAACGCGCCGAAGGTGGCTCTGAAGTGCTTTGGCAAAAGAATATCAACGACACGATTTAAATCTTTAAAAATGCTATACAGGCCGATCCATGACAAACTCATAGATCGGCTTTTTTGACAATTATGATTTTTATTTTAAGACCAAATTTGCGGCTCGACCAGCGCCATTCACAACTTACCCTAAATATGCTCGATCATGTTTCTGCGAAAAACTAGACACATGACGGATTCAAACAGGTTTTGTGAATGGTAAAAGTTTTTGGTCACTTTTTAAAAAAAGTGACACAATGAGCTCCAAATATTTCAGTCACAACGGTAAGACTCTGCCTTACCATTCATAATTTAAAAAATGGAATCACAATGCAAATTATTGGACACCGTGGCGCACGTGGCGAAGCCCCAGAAAACACCCTAGCAGGTTTTCAATACATACATGATCTTGGTATCCGTGCTGTCGAATTTGATGTGCGCCAGCTCAAAGATGGCGAACTGGTGATTGTGCATGATGATAATTTCCTACGCACCACAGGCACAGCACAAGCACTGTATGAATTAGACAGCACCCAACTCGCCCCATACAACCAAGCGCATATTTGGATGGATTGGGAAGCACAAATCACCCCAACCTTAAAACAAAGTCTGAAGGTCATGCAGGATTTTGAACATTTAGAAGTTGAAGTGAAAGCTGTAGAAACAACTGAACAGGCCATTGCGCTCGTGACCGAATTACAAACACAACTACAAGGCTTTGAACAGACTGCGGTCATTACCAGCTTCGATCTTAAAATCCATCAAGCATTACAACAACAAAATTCAAATTTTAAACGTGGCCTACTGGTTGAAGAGGATATTGGAACTCTGGCCATTGAACAGGCTTTAAACCTAGACTGTTGCCAAATTGGATGGATGAACCAGCTCGCAACAGATGAGATCATTCAAGCCACACAAAATGCTGGGCTCAAAATTAGTGTATGGACTGTCAATGACGTAGCGCGTGCAAAGCAACTGCAACAATTAGGCATCAATGGTTTAATTACAGATTTCCCTAAACTTATGTTGCAGCAATTGAATATCAGTTAATGGCAAATTATGACGCCAGTCTATTTAGCCTACAGAGCCATTGAACGATACAAAAACCAAGTAAAATACTGTGCTTAAAATGACCGTATGTCCATAAATTTTGCTATCTGTTTGGTGTATTTCAAGGCAATATAAAACGGCATATAGGCCACATACAGCATTGGCTTAGAAAGATGTGAAATCATAGTTTTATTCTGTTACCGTTTAACGCAATACAACTGTACAATAATACTGTGAGTAGCATAAAGCTCATGCTAAGATGATGCCCTATTAATCCATAATCTATTTATGGTTTTTAAATTCTGATATACCTCCCAAGGTTCTAGGAGTTAAGCTGGCGATGACCGCACCCCTACCTAAAGCACCAATCAACTGGATTGCAGTTTTTGCACTGTTGTTTTTGCCACTGGTGGCAATTATTGCAATCCCCTTATATGCATACCACCATGATTTTAGCTTAGCTGCCTGGATCAGCATGTTTGTGCTGCTTGGCTTCAGTAGCTTGGGGATCACGGCGGGTTATCACCGCTTATGGGCACACCGTGCTTATGAAGCAACTTTACCTATGCAAATCGTCTTGATGATCATGGGCACCTTTGCTGTACAAAATAGTATTCTATTTTGGGCTTCAGGCCACCGTACACATCACCGCCATGTAGATGATGTCGATCATGATCCGTACTCAATCAACCGCGGTTTTTGGTTTGCACACATTGGTTGGATGCTTCGTGACTACAAATCAGGTGCTGCTAACTATAAAAATGCGCCCGATTTGCTGAATAGCAAATTGGTGATGTTCCAAGACAAATACTATGTTCCCTTAGTGATTGTAGTACATGCTGGTATTTTACTTCCGATCGGCTGGGCTGTAGGCGATGTTTGGGGGGTGTTGCTACTTGGCGGTTTGGTTCGTTTGATTCTCAGCCACCATGTCACCTTCTTCATTAACTCGCTATGCCACATGTGGGGTTCTCGTCCATATACTGATGAAAATACTGCACGTGACAACTTTGTGCTTGCCATTGCAACATGGGGTGAGGGTTATCACAATTACCACCATATTTTCCAATACGATTATCGTAACGGTGTGAAATGGTGGCAGTATGATCCTACAAAGTGGTTGATCTGGACCTGCTCTAAATTAGGCTTAGCAAAAAACCTACGCCGTATTCCAAGCTTTAATATTAAAAAAGCTGAATTGGCCATGAAGTTTAAATATGCCGAACAAGATCTTGCCATTTATGGCCTAAATATGACGGACGATGTTGCAACAGCCAAACAACGTATTTCTCAAGAATACGATGCATTTTCTCAAACCTTGAATGACTGGGCAAAATTAAAAGAACAGGAAATTCAAGCTAAGAAAACTGCGGTGACTGAAAAAATTCATCAAATGGATGACAAGTTAAAACTCGAATTCCAATTGGTTGAACAGCGTCTATCACACCATCGTGTAACACTCACAACACTTATGCGCAACATTAAAAAGAAAACAGTTACAGATTAATCTGTAGCAAACATCAAAGCCCCTCTCATGGGGCTTTTTTTATGCCTAATATTTTTAAGTTCAATAAACTGAATCTCTATGAATATCTTCAATTTCGATTGTTACAAATGAACTCAAATATCGCCCTTTTGTCTTCGCTTTAGCGCACAATAAGCCCATGAGCTTTGCTATAGTTTCTACATAATTTAAATTTTTAAAGATCATTATGCAGTTCAATGCCCGCTACAACTCCCTGCCGTCTCGTCTTTACCATCACCAACAGCCTTCACCCTTAAAAGGTGCAAAAGCGGGTCATTTTAATGTTGCACTTGCAGATCAACTACAATGGTCTGATGCAGATAAAAAAGCATGGATAGAAATCTGTAGTGGTCAAAAAACCTTTGCTGAATTTGAACCTTTGGCCATGGTGTATGCAGGCCATCAATTTGGACAATGGGCTGGCCAATTGGGCGATGGACGTGGCTTATTGATTGCACAAATACTGGATAAAAAAGCTCAGACCATAGATCTACATTTAAAGGGTGCTGGCTCAACTCCTTACTCACGCATGGGCGATGGACGTGCCGTATTACGTTCTACCATTCGTGAATATTTAGCAGGTCATGCACTAAATAGCTTAGGTGTTGCTTCCAGTAATGCCGTTGGCTTTACCAGTTCAGAGCAAGGCGTACAACGCGAAAAATTAGAACTGGGTGCCATGATGCTCCGCACTTCAGACTGTCATATTCGCTTGGGACACTTTGAATGGATTAATCAGTATCAAGCTGATTTACTGCCTGAATTTACTCAAAAATGTATTGAGTGGCATTACCCTGAATGCTTAGATGCAGAGCAACCTATTCTAGCATTTGCCACTCAAGTGATTCAGCGCACAGCCGTCATGATTGCCAAATGGCAATTGGTCGGCTTTGCACATGGCGTGATGAACACCGATAACCTCAATATTACTGGCTCTACTTTAGATTTCGGTCCTTATGGTTTTATGGAACGTTTCCGCCCCAATTGGATTAATAATCATTCGGATTACCAAGGTCGCTATACCTACCAACAGCAACCAAGTATTGGACATTGGAACCTATGGCAATGGTTAAATAATTTAGTGCCACTTTGCCCTAAAGGTTATGACAAAGAGCAGTGGAAAGAAGACTTAGCCAAATGTTTAGAACACTTTGAGCTAACGTTTTTAGAACATTATCAGTTGGGTTTAAGCCAAAAAATGAGCTTACCAAGTTTCCACAAAGACAGCTTTGACTGTGCAATGGCATTTTTAGGTATTTTGCAAACAGAACAACTCGATTACACTCAAAGCTTTATTCGTCTGCAAAATCATGAATATGAAGCCATTAAAGATGATTGCTTAGACCGTCGCGCTTTTGAAAGTTTCTTAGCCCAATATCAAAGCATCCGTGAACATCAAGACACTCATGCATTAGATGCTGAAATGAAAATGGCTAATCCACAGTATATTTTGCGCAATCACATGGCGCAAAAAGCCATTGAACTGGCAGAGCGCAATGATTTCTCAGAGGTAGACCGCTTGTTTACGCTACTTAGTCAGCCTTTCACTCGACAGCCTGAGCGAGAAACTGAAGCTGACTTAGGGCCATTAGCCAGCGATGTACCTGAAGTGATGGTGAGTTGCTCGTCTTAATATCTATCCACAGAGCTGTTTAAAATTGTGGATAATCTAGACATTATCCACAATTAAATTGAGTCGTCTTTGCTTATGCCCCTACACCAACTTGCCATGCAGGTGGCTTTAAAACTACCTGAAGTGACCATTACACAGCCTTTTGGTGAAGGCTGTGATGTATTTAAAGTAATGGATAAAGTCTTTATGCTGAGCTTTCATTTGCAAGGCAAAGCTGCCATCAATTTAAAGGTGCTGCCAGACAATGGCATTATGCTCAGAGATATTTATCCTTATATCCAAACAGGCTGGCACATGAATAAACGCCATTGGATTTCCGTTTATGCCCACGAAGAAATGGATATAGATTTAGTACAAGAATTGGTACTTAACTCTTACAACTTGGTGGTATCGAAGCTCAGAAAAATTCAGCAACAACGCATTGAGCTACTTCGCCAGCTATGACACACTTTTAACAATGAGTTTCCCATTTAAAAGCCAAAATAAAAAAGTATCTTGCTCAACTAAAATTCATATCAATTAGATCACCAGCAATCTGAACGTTTTGAACAAGAATTTAAAAAAAATTGAAATTTCAATCGATCATTCTCCAATTAAAGTTAGAATCACCCCAAATTAAATGATTAGCTATTTTATTTATGCAATTCAGACACGATATCAATGGATTACGCGCCATAGCTGTATTGGCCGTTGTCATTTTCCATTTTAATCCACAATGGCTGAGCGGTGGCTTCGCAGGCGTCGATGTTTTCTTTGTCATTTCTGGCTTCTTGATGACCGCCATTATTTTTAGTGGTATTGAAAAGAACACATTTAATTTATTTAAATTTTATACCGCACGTGCAAACCGTATTATCCCAGTGCTTGCGATAATGATTGCCGTACTACTGACCTTTGGTTGGTTCTATTTAGCACCCGTTGACTATAAAGATTTAGGAAGACAAGTCGAAAAAAGCGCCTTCTTTATGACCAACGTGCACTTTTCAAAAGGCGGTGGATATTTTGATACAGCTGAGCATACAAAATGGTTATTGCATACGTGGTCTTTATCGGTTGAATGGCAATTTTACATTGTTTTTCCCATCATTATTTTAACGCTTAAAAAGTATTTAAGTTTAGCTAACTTAAAACGCGTAGTGCTTGGGCTGTTTTTAGCCAGCTTTATTTATGGTATTTATGCAACCTTTAAAGACAGCAAAACGGCCTATTTTTTACTCACTAGCCGTGCTTGGGAAATGCTACTGGGTGGTTTAGCCTTCCTGTATCCATGGTCACTCAAAAATCAAAGACTTCAATTAACGACTCAATATTTAGGGCTGGTGCTGATTTTAGCATCCTATATCTTTATCTCTAAAGACACACTTTGGCCGGGTTATATGGCCCTTATTCCGGTTCTAGGTGCTTATTTAATTATTGTGAGCAACTACCAGCAAAATTTAATCATTAATAATCCTGTCTTTAACCATATTGGTAAATGGTCTTACTCAATCTATGTTTGGCATTGGCCATTGGTTGTTTTAGGTTTTTATTTCAGCCTCGAAAATTGGTGGATGTATGGTATACCACTTTCAATTATATTGGGTTTCTTCAGTTATCACGCGATTGAAAAACTTCATTTCCCTCGCTATTCATCTTGGAAAGAAATCTATAAAGTTAAAGCGCTTTATCTTGCTTTATTTCTTTTAGGCTTTGGTCATTTCCTCAAAACTAATGATGGCGTAGATTCACGACTTCCAGAGGTCGCTAAAATCGCCAATGCGGAAATCAAAAACGATAACCCTTATGATTGTGATCAACCAAAATTACACGAATGTGTTATTGGTAACCCATCTAAAATTAATGCTCTAATTATTGGTGATAGTCACGCCAACTCTTTAATTACCTCTCTTTCTTCTATTTTCAATACCAAGTCAGAAGGAATAGTTGCCTTAGCGAGTTCTGCCTGTCCATTTATTCCAAATATCAATTTTTACGACAAAAAAAGTCGTTGCCCTGAAATTAATCAGCAACGTAGTGATTTAATTGCCTCTAAAAAATATGAAAATATTCCTATTGTTTTAGTTGCACGATATCCAGGTTATTTAATTGGCGAAAATGATCCAGACCGTATAGACTTGAAAGAGTCAAAACCGACCATTTATTTTGGTACAGAGAAAAATACATCTCATGCTGAATTATTTGCTTCATTTCAGAAAAATTTAACGCAGCAGTTATGTCAGCTTTCTAAGACAAATCCCGTCTATATTGTGCAACCTATTCCAGAGGTTGGGTTCAATTTACCGCAAAGAATTATTAAAAATATATTCTACAACCGTAATGAAAAAATCTTTATTTCATACGATGCCTATGTAAAAAGAAATGGAGAAATCCGTACCATTATTCAGCAAAGTGCGGCGCAGTGTCAGGTGAAAGTCTTAGACCCTTCATTAATATTATGTAAAGGAAAAGAATGTATTTCTGAATATCAAGGTCGTCCGATTTATCGTGATAGCGATCATCTAAGTGAGCATGGCAATAAGCTGTTAATACCAATGTTTAAAGAAGCATTTAATCCATAAACATTAAAAAGTGCCCAAATGGCTTGTATTATTCCAAGTCATTTAGGCACTTTTGTATGAGGTGCTATAAGCTATAGATTTTCAGTCTATTTAGATATTCAACAGCAAAGTCACGCAAAGTGAATCAACAATTAAGCCTTCTTTAACTGTATTGCTTTAAATAAAATAAAAAGTAGCAAAATCCACAGTGGTTGCATCAACACAGACAGCATGAAACCCTGATTCCACATAATGTATAAAATCATCAGCATGAAAGCCAAAACAAAGTAATTAGTGAATGGCGCAAATAATGCTGGAAACTTCGTGTGAATCCCTTGCTGTTGCATGGCCTTTCTAAATTTCAAATGAATCAAACTAATGAGCATCCAATTCAATACTGCAGCACTCACCACAATATAAATTAAATAACTTAAGGCTTTTTCTGGAACAAAATAATTCAACAATACACAGCCAAAAATCAGCAATGCTGAAAATAATACGGCGGCAATCGGCGTACCATATTTATTCACCTGTTTAAACGCTTTTGGCGCATTACCCTGCTCTGCCAAGCCTAACAGCATACGACTATTGGCATACATCCCACTATTACAAACAGAAATGGATGCCGTCAAAATAATAAAATTGAGTAAATGTGCGGCCCAATCAATCCCCATCTGATTAAAAATCATGACAAAAGGACTATGGTCTAAACCACCCAGTTTAAGCTGATTCCATGGTACCAGTGAGAGTAAAATCGCCAGTGAACAGATGTAAAACAGAAATACCCGAATCACAGTCTGATTTACAGCTTTAGGAATGTTTTGATCTGGATTTTCAGTCTCAGCAGCCGCCATACTGATTAGCTCAATACCACCAAAAGCAAACATCATAAAGGCCAGCATGTAGAACAGCCCATCAAAACCATGTGGGAAAAAGCCCCCATGCGCCCATAAATTACTGATTGAGGCTGTTGAATCTGCACCAGCAGTCAATAACAGATACACACCAAAAATAATCATGGCCACAATAGCCACAACCTTAATCATGGACAACCAAAACTCTGATTCTGCATACAGTTTTACATTGGCTAAATTGGCAAGTGTAATCACCGCAAAAAACACCATCACTGATACCCACGCAGGAATATGAGGCCACCAATAATTTACATATTTACCAATGGCTGTCAGCTCGGTCATCACCACTAAAATGTACAAAATCCAGTAGTTCCAACCTGTTAAAAAGCCTGCAAAATTACCCCAATATTTAAAGGCGAAATAACTGAATGAACCTGTCACTGGCTCTTGTACAATCATTTCACCCAGCTGGCGCATAATTAAAAAGGCAATCAAACCCCCAATCAAATACCCTAAAATGATTGAAGGCCCAGCCGATTCAATAATATGTGCAGAACCTAAAAATAGGCCTGTACCAATTGCACCGCCCATGGCAATCAACTGAATATGGCGATTTTTTAATCTGCGTTGCAGTTGAGGCATCTCGCTACTCACAACACGTTCTCATCTGATAAAAAAGTGGATTGTAAATCTTTTTCGCCTTGTTATGCTGCATTGTGGCTTGCTCAAGCCAATAAAAAAGCGAACACATTTGCATGTATTCGCCTTTTAATTTTCTAAATATCTTTAATCTTCAGGATATTCAAAACGATAACCCACACCATATACTGCTTGAATCCACTCATGGCGGTTACCCGTTTCAGCAGCTTCTGAAATTTTACGGCGTAAGTTTTTAATATGGCTGTCGATCACACGGTCAGCAACATCAAAACTGTCTGGGTTAATGTGATCGAGCAACTGCGCACGTGAATACACTTGCCCCACATGCTCCAAAAACAGCTCTAATAAACGAAACTCTGTTGGTGTTAAATTCAGGGACTTTTGCTGATACCACACACGTTGCTGGCCTTTGTCCATACGGAACAAATCATTACTTTCAGGCTCAGCTTTACGTTCTAAACGACGCAATACCGCTTGTACGCGTGCAACCAATTCTTTCGGGCTAAATGGCTTACAAACATAATCATCTGCACCCATGTTTAAACCCAATACACGGTCAATTTCTTCAGTACGTGCAGTCACCATAATAATTGGAAGATCTGACTGCTCACGCACTTTACGGCAAATGGTCAGGCCATCCATACGTGGCACCATCAAATCTAAAATCATCAGACTCGGTTTACGCTGCGTAAAACTCTCATAGGCCTCTTGGCCATCATGAAACATGCTCACTTCAAAGCCTGCGGCTTCCAAATAATCACGCACCAGTTGTGCAAGTTCTACTTCATCTTCAACCAGCATAATATGTTTCATAAATGCTTATTTTCCTTTTAAGAGTTCACTTGTTTTGGGAAGCTTAACTTGCAACGTAATCCTCCCAATGGCGAATGATCAAAGCTTAGCTCACCACCCATTGCTTGTGCAATTTTGCCGGATAATGCCAAACCTAAACCTGTGCCACCCGTACTGCGTGTACGTGAATCATCGACACGATAGAAACGCTGTCCTAGATTAGCCAACTGCTCATCGCTGAGTCCTAAAGGACTATCGTCGACATACACCGTCCAATACGCATCATTTTGTTCAGTATGAATGCGAACCTCACCACCTGCTTCAGTATAACGAATGCTGTTGCCTAGTAAGTTCACCATAATTTGTTTAAAACGGTCTATATCCAATTGTAAATCAGCGCCCTCACCCTGTGCACTCACGGTTAACTGTGCTTGCTCAAACTTCGGCTTAAAGTTTTCAACTTCTTGTACAATCACCTGCCATGGGTTCACATTGGCCATATAGCATTTCAATTGCATCGCTTCCGCTTGGGCTAAGTCTGCTAAATCTTGAGTGAGTTTTTTCAAACTGCTCACCTGATTCAGCATTGAAGCAAAATGCTCAGGTGTAGGCTTACGTATACCGTCCTGCATTGCCTCAATCTGTGCTTGAAGTACCGCAAGTGGTGTTTTCAGTTCATGTGAGGTATCGGCCACCCACTGACGTCGCGACGTTTCATGCTGATCTAAAATTACCGCCAGTTGATTCAGCTCATTAGACAAATCACCCAATTCATCATTACGATTTACAGCAATTTGATGCTGATAATGACCTTTGGTTAATTCGCGCGTTCCATTTAATAAGCGCTGAATCGGCTTTTTAAAGTAGGTTGCCAACAACAAAGAGGCAATTAAGCTGGCCAATAAAGTCAGACCATAAACCAAAATTAAATAGCGCTTTTGCTTACTAAAAAAGTTAATACTAATTGCATCATCTTGATCAAGTACGGGTTTCAAGCCTAAATAACCCACCACCTGATTTTTAACCATAATCGGACGATAAGAAATATTGGCATCGGTGGGTTCACCCACCACAAACTGGCGCTTAGCATCATATAAAGATAAACGTGAACTCAAGCCTAAACGGTCAGGCATTTGAATAAATTGCTTTTTACCGTCGGCTTGTGATTTTGTAGAATCGACTTGATTCGATGCTTTTGGATCCTTGGGATCTTTGGGTCTAAACACATTCTGATTGGAGCTTAAAGGAAATTTTAAGCCATCAAATGGACGAAATTCTGAAGGTAAATTACGTTCAATAAAATCCAGTTCAGCAATATCGGCTTTTTGTTTTTCAATGTCAGAAGAATTTAAAGTGGGGGTTACTGCCACCAAGGTGTGCTCTTTAAAATAGCGCTGTTGTAAGGCAATATCATACTGACGACGTAACCACCAATGTGATAATCGATCATAGTCATCGGGCCCTGCATCACCTTCTATTTGTAAAATCTGTGCCTGAATCGCATTACCCCAATCCTGATAAACATCATAGACATCAGACAAATTATGGATGAGTAAATCCAGTTTTTGCATTTCAACATCTGCAACATAATTGGTGAAATTACGTTGCATATTCCAATGAAGCACGCCCAAGCTCACCGTTGTGATCACTAAAGTGGTCAACAGCACAGTCAGAAATAAACGTAAAGCAATGGGCACACGGCGGATATTCAAAATAGAGTCTCTATTTTTTCTTCTATATTTATTATTGTAACGAACACTGATCTAAAAAACTCTCCATTGTTTCTTCATCATTATTATTTAATCTTTAAGCATCAAATATTCAATATATGCAGTGGGGCGAAACAAATGAACAATATGACAAAACTCGCGTTAATCGGTGCAAGTGTTATCAGTATGGGTGCATTAACGGCCTGCCAATCAACCACTGCAAACCAAGCGAATGATCATCAACGTATGATGAAAGATCGTCATGATGATTCAGCACGTAAAATGTCGCCAGAACAACGTGAGCAAATGAAAGAAATGCGTGCTGAACAACGCCAAGTGTTTAAAGAAATTAAACAAGCTTGCGACAACAAAGCATCTGGCACTGCTGTTCAAGTGAAAGCGGGCGACAAAGTCATTGATGGTACATGCACAATCCAATTTAAAGCAGACCGTCAAGCGCTTAAGCAAGAGTTCAAGCAAGCACGCGCAGAGCAACAATCAATGCGTGGCGAACACCGCCCAATGCGTGGTGATATCAATGGCCCAATGCAGATGCGTTCTGCTGAGCCACTCACAGATGCTAAACGCGCTGAATTAGTTAAACAATTTGATCAACGTTTAGCAGAGCGTCAAGCTCATCAACAAGCCATTGTTCAAGCCTGCCAAGGTAAAGCCAATGGTACAGCGGTACAAATTAAATCAGGCGAACGTACGATTGCTGGCAAATGTGAAGTCCGCTTTATCCCTAAAGCACCCGTTAAAGTAGCTTAAGCTTGCATAAAGCACCCTGCTAGCTAAAGAAATCAAATCAGGCGCTCAATAGAGCGCCTTTTTTATGCACAGTATTTCACCTTGCTGGCCGCATGATGATGAACTGCCTGTACTCATCGCTCCCATTCATTTGAGGCAACAACTTAAGACTGAGTAAGCACCTGTTTTAAAAAGCGCTTTTTGTGACGATATAATTTTTTACGTTTTTGACAATTCTGCTCATCAATATCTAAGCAAAACTGTATACACTCTATACACTTAGGATTTTCAAGGTCAGATTGTTTGACTTTACAGTCACTAAGAAATGCCCTAGAAATGCTTGTACCTTACAATAAGATGTTGCACGATTAAGCTATTGCAAAAACATGTGTCATTGAAGACACGACTAACCTTTATTTAGGATTATTAACGCTGGTAGAAACCAGTATTGAGGAAAACGATATGCCACAATACAAAGCGCCTTTACGTGATATGCAATTCGTTCTGCATGAATTATTAAATGCTGAAGAACATTATGCAAAACTGCCTGCATTTTCTGACACCGTAAGTCGTGAATTGGTTGACCAATATTTAGAAGCAGCGGCTGACTTTTGTGAAAACGAACTTTCTCCTTTAAACCAAGTCGGTGACCGTGAAGGCTGTACTTGGAATGACGGTGTTGTGACAACACCAACTGGCTTTAAAGAAGCGTATCAAAAATACATCGAATTAGGTTTCCCTTCTCTGTCTGCAGATGAAGAGTTTGGTGGTCAAGCATTACCAAACTCTTTGGGTATTTCAATTTCTGAAATGGTCGGTACTGCAAACTGGGCATGGGGTATGTACCCTGGTCTTTCTCACGGTGCTGTACGTACCTTAGAACACCACGGTTCTGCAGAACAAAAAGCAGCTTACCTTCCAAATCTCGTATCAGGTGTTTGGACAGGCACAATGTGCTTAACAGAATCTCATGCAGGTTCTGACTTAGGTATTATCCGTACTAAAGCTGAGCCACAAGCAGACGGTAGCTATGCAATTTCTGGCGAGAAAATCTTTATCTCTGCTGGCGAACACGACATGGCTGAGAATATCATCCACATCGTACTTGCTCGTCTTCCAGGTGCGCCTAAAGGCACGAAAGGTATCTCTCTATTCATCGTACCTAAGTTTAATTTAGCAACAGATGGTACTGTGGGTGACCGTAACAATGTCCGTTGTGGTTCAATCGAACACAAAATGGGTATCCACGGTAACTCTACATGCGTCATCAACTTTGATAACGCAAAAGGCTTCTTGATTGGCCCTGAAAACCGTGGCTTAAACTGCATGTTCACCTTCATGAACACTGCACGTATTGGTACGGCTGTTCAAGGTTTATCTGCATCTGAAAGTGCTTTCCAAGGTGCATTAACATACGCGAAAGACCGTTTAGCAATGCGTTCTTTAACTGGTCCTAAAGCGCCAGAAAAAGAAGCTGATCCAATTATTGTTCACCCTGCTGTACGCAACATGCTGTTAACACAAAAAGCATTTGCAGAAGGCGGTCGTGCTCTAGTTTACCTTCTTGCACAACACGCTGACGTTGTTGAAAAAGGTGCGACTGAAGAAGAACGTAAGTTCTCTGACAACATCTTGTCTCTACTTACACCAATTGCAAAAGCATTCCTAACAGAAACAGGTTCTGAATCTGCGAAACACGGTGTGCAAGTGTTCGGTGGTCACGGCTTCATTTCTGAACATGGCATGGAGCAAATTGTACGTGATACACGTATCTCTTGCTTGTATGAAGGTACCACTGAAATCCAAGCAATTGACTTGTTAGGTCGTAAAGTTTTGGGTACTCAAGGTGCAATGTTGAAAGACTTCACTAAGATCATCCATAAATTTGCAGAAGCTAACAAAGACAATGCTGCAATGGCTGAATTTGTTGCGCCGTTAGCTACCCTAAACAAAGAATGGGGTGACTTAACCATGCAAATTGGTATGAAAGCTATGCAAAACCCAGACGAAGTGGGTGGCGCAGCAGTAGATTACCTTTACTTCTCTGGCTACGTGACACTTGCTTACCTTTGGGCACGCATGGCACTTGTAGCACAAGAAGCGTTGGCAGCAGGTACAACAGATGTTGATTTCTACAATGCGAAAATCACGACTGCACGTTTCTACTTCAAGAAAATCTTGCCACGTGTTCGTGCTCATGTAGATGTGATTGCTGGTGGTGTTGACCCACTCATGACTTTAGATGCTGAACACTTTGCATTCTAATTTCAGTCTTCACTGAACCATAAAAAGAACAAAGGACAGTCATTGATTTGGCAGTCCTTTTTCTTTATAACTAATTCAAAAATTAAGCCTTTAGTCGTCTAACACTTCAAAAAATTATCGCTTAG
The DNA here is from genome assembly GCF_003664645.1 of Acinetobacter chengduensis. Taxonomy (GTDB): domain Bacteria; phylum Pseudomonadota; class Gammaproteobacteria; order Pseudomonadales; family Moraxellaceae; genus Acinetobacter; species Acinetobacter chengduensis. The sequence continues at coordinate 42,678 of NZ_RCHC01000011.1, forward strand.
ACTGATTAAAACGTTACGAATCAAACAATAAACAGGTGACACAAGATGCCAATTTATAACGCACCCCTTGCGGACATGAAATTCATCCTGAACGATGTATTTAAAGCAGAACAATTCTGGCAAGAAAATGAAAATCTTGCTCATGTAGATGCAGCAACGGCTGAAGCAATTTTAGAAGAAATGGCAAAGTTTGCTCAAAACGTGACTCACCCACTTAACCGTACTGGAGACGAAGAAGGCGCAAGTTATAGCAATGGCGCAGTGACAACTCCAGCTGGCTTTAAAGAAGCATTTAAACAATATGCCGAAGGCGGTTGGATTGGTTTAGCAGCAGACGAAGAATGGGGCGGCCAAGGCATGCCTAAAATGCTGACTGTACTTGCAGATGAGATGCTCTTTGCAACCAACCCATCTTTTATGCTCTACCCGCTTCTTTCTGTAGGTGCTGGTATGGCTTTAAATAGCTATGCATCACAAGAGCAAAAAGAAACGTATTTACCTAAAATTTACTCTGGCGAATGGTCTGGCACGATGTGCTTAACTGAACCACATGCTGGTACAGATTTGGGTATTATTAAAACCAAAGCTGAGCGCAATGAAGACGGCACGTATAACATTACTGGCACTAAAATCTTTATCACAGGTGGTGACCACGACCTTGCTGAAAACATTATTCACTTAGTTTTAGCAAAAACACCAGATGCACCTGCGGGTTCACGTGGTATTTCTTTATTCATTGTTCCTAAGTTCTTATTAAATGCAGACGGTACTGTAGGCGAGCGTAATGCGGCTGGCCCTGGCTCAATTGAGCACAAAATGGGGATTAAAGCTTCTGCAACGTGTGTCATGAACTTTGACGGTGCAAAAGGCTACCTCGTAGGTAAAGAAAACGAAGGGCTTGCTGCCATGTTCGTCATGATGAACTACGAACGTCTATCTATGGGTATTCAAGGTCTTGGCGCTTCTGAATTCGCTTACCAAAATGCTGCACAATATGCGACTGACCGCTTACAAGGCCGTAGCGCTTCTGGCGTTCAATCACCTGCAAAACCAGCAGACAGTATTTTAGTGCATGGTGATGTACGTCGCATGCTGTTAAATACACGTGCAAACAATGAAGCATCTCGTGCATTTGCAGTTTATGTAGGCCAGCAACTCGACATTACGAAGTACTCTACTGATGCTGAAGCTGTGAAAAAAGCCAACGACCGTGTTGCTTTACTTACGCCAATTGCGAAAGCTTACTTAACAGATACTGCATTCCAAGCAACACTTGATGCACAAATGGTCTTTGGTGGCCACGGCTTTATTCGTGAATGGGGTATGGAACAATGTATCCGTGATTTACGTATTGCTCAAATTTACGAAGGTACCAACGGCGTTCAATCACAAGATTTAATCGGTCGTAAAACCGTGAAATGTGATGGTGCATTTATTGCAGAATACATTCAAGAAATTCGTGATTTTGCAAATGACTTAAGCTCAGACCTTAACTTCATTAAAGATGCGACTTTAGATGCTGCCGCAGAAGTTGAATCCGTGACGCAATATGTATTAGAAGCTGCCAAAGAAAATGCTGAATTCCCAAATTCTGCAGCAGTCGATTATTTACATGCAGTGGGCTTACTCAGCTTCTCATATATGTTTGCACGTATTGCCAATGCTGCAAAAGACAAAGATGGTGACTTCTACCAAAACAAATTGTCTCTAGCACTATATTTCGTACAACGCATCTTGCCTGAACTTGCAGTTCGCATTCAAAAAGTAAAAGCCGGTTCTGAAGTGATTATGAATTTCTCTGAAGACTACTTTACTAATCAGGCTTAATGTCTATAGTCTTAAAAAAACGCCCGATCATTCGGGCGTTTTTATAGTTCATGATTCGGATAATAATGACGTATTGAATGCGCCATGTCTAAATGGCTAGATTCTAAAGCCTTTGCTACATTTTCAGCATCTACAGCACTTCGATTTTGACTCACTTTAAACTTCCCAATAATCGAATCTATCTCGATTTCAATCGCCACAATTTTTCCTAGCTGTTCTTGAATAAAATCTTCAGGCGCATCGCCCATTTTCCAAGGCACAGCTTGACTCGCTTCATGTTGACGCGTCAACCGAGCCAAAATTCCTCGCAAATATTTTTCATCTACAACTTTACGTATCTTAGCTTTCACATGCACTACACGATAATTCCAAGTCGGCACAACACGGTGATGCTCTTGCTTTCCTTCATACCAATTTGGAGAAATATAGGCTTGATCTGCATGAAAAATCACATAAACAGATTGCTCATTGTCCAGCAACCTAAATAAAGGATTGGCTTTCGCAATGTGGCCACGAAGAATTCCATTTTTACCGGCAGTCCGATCTAGCGCCAAAGGAATATGATTAGCTTCAATCTCCCCATCTTGTACCACCATCACACTGGCCAATGGATTTGCTTCTATGCAATCAAAAAGCTCGGCTAAATTTTCTTGCTGAAAATGAGTTGGCAAATACATAATATTGTTCTCTCGCGGAATATCCCCAAAACAAAATAACATTAAAATTTAGAATGCTGATTGAAAAAATAATGTACTTTAATTATGTAATGTGCATGAAACTTGCTTGTTATTTAATGAAATTTAACACTTTGCACAGGAGGATAAGCCATGAGCCACCGCGACCCACGAATGATAAAAATTGAATCCCTCCTTGACCGTTTTGGTAATATTGCCGTAGAAAGCTTTCATTACATTGCATTATTTATTATCGGCTGTATGGTCATTTGGTCAGCAGGCCATACGGTGTTTGAAATACTCACCATAAAAAAGTTTGCGACCATTGACGATATTCTATTGCTGTTTATTTACTTAGAACTCGGAGCGATGGTAGGTATTTACTTTAAAACCAACCACATGCCTGTACGGTTTTTAATTTATATTGCCATTACTGCCCTCACCCGACTATTAATTGCCGACATCCAACATACCCATAAAGCCAGCATGGATTTAGTCATTATTACGGGCTCTATTTTAATCTTGGCTTTTGCGATTTTAGTGGTGCGCTACGCATCTTGGACTTATCCATCGGTTATTCGTGAGAAGCACAGCGAAAAACCACTCCCAGAAGGTAAAACACCACGCCCACAAGATGATGAACTGGCTTAGTGTTTAGAAGAACCCCCTCTTTCTAAATGAGGGGGTTGCTAAGATTGCATAGCAAAATCCAGGTCACTATGAAATATTCATTTCATTGAACATGAATAGCGACATACAAAATTACCGATTCGGCATCAGCACATAACGGCCATTTTCAAAGATCCAATACATATCTGTCGGTGGTGCAGGTAAACCTAGGCGATGCCAATCTGAAACTACTCGATAGGTCGAGCTCGAAATGCTGGCAGTTGCAGGATCACCATTTACCCAGCTATAAGTTTGTGAGTTTTGAATAATCGTTGTGGGTGCTTGGTATTGAATACTAATACCATTTTGTATTGGCGGGCGATGTTGCGGTGGCCGTGGTTGATTTGGGTACACAGGTGGCCGATGTAATCCATTATTTGGATATTGCGGATAATGCTGAAAATTTGGCTGTTGAGGGGAATTAGGACGATGGCCCTGTGGCGGATAGGTATTCTGTGGAGACATTGGTCGAGGCTGTTTAGCACTCGGCACACCTTGATAGTTCGACCACTGATTTTCGGCGAAAGTCAAAGTACTTGCACAGAGTAATCCTGCTGTTAGGCTCACCACATATAATGCTGTTCTCACCAGACTCATCTCCTCTATATATATCTTAATTATAAAGGTATTTTTAGGATAAAAAATGAACATTTTAGAAGGTTTTTGCAATCACTTAGCGAAGTAGCGATTTGATTGAATCATCATTCACTATTGCGGAATATGCTAATATTCTTTTTATTTGATTGTGGATCCAAAGCTGTGTCTGAATTAAGTTTTGACCGACTTTATGAATTCTTCTGTAAAGTTCCGAGTGTGCAAAAAAATCATATCGACTCTTATGGTACAGATGGTAAAAGCGCATGGTGGTTTAAATTTCAAATTAATGTCGATCATCCATTGGCATGGCAAACCGTACAAGAGCTTGGCCATGTATTGAACTATATTTCTAAAAATGAACGCCTACCAACTCAGTTTTTACCCGTATCACCACCACCCTATATGAATGGTGAAGCTAAACAATTTTTAGCTTGGGTGATCCAATCTAATCATGCAGACTTTCCACCCGATGTGGTGTGTGACTGGCTTGAAGCTCGTTTACCACAACCTGTAGAAGATGCCGAAAAGTGGAAAATCAAAACAGATTTGCACGAATTGGATAAAATGACAGACAAAGATTTAGATACTTTAGTGCCGCCAAATCCTCAGCCTTAATCAATACCTCCTTATCTTCCTTTAACAAGGGAGGTAATACCCTCTCCTTTTAGGAGAGGGTTAAGAAGAGGTGAAATACCAATTAAAACGTCGATAGCCCACTCCATTCCATAAAACGGTACAAAGCATATTTCAGTTTAGATTCATCGGCATATTGGCTATACGGTACACTCATTTGACGGCCATCTAAATTTGACCATGCACGATTAAAATACTGATTAGCCTGGGTAAATACGGGTACATCACGCCCACCAATTACATTTAAATCTGTTTCCAAATTATAATTTTTTAAATTCCGTGCAGTAAAATTCGCCGAGCCTAAAATCAATTGCGTGGTGTACATATCACGTTTTAACAGCATTTTGCTGTGGCATTGCTCACCTTGGGTATTACACCAACGCACATCAATACCCGCATTATTTAACTCAGCTGCCACAGGACGGTTAGGAATACCATTTTTCGTGCGACCAAATGCATCTTTATTCGGATCTAATAGCACTCGGATTTTTACACCACGTTTATGCGCTGCAATGAGTTCTTGAATAATCCGACGTTCAGACAAATAAAACATCGCAATATCAATTTCTACACCAGCCTTTTGGCTACTTTTAATCGAATCGAGTACCGCCTGATAAATTGCGCCTTCAGTTAAAACCTGAACTTGCGCTAAGGTCTTTGCATCTTCAAATTCACCCGTAATTACGGCAGGTAAATTGGCTTTGGACATCGCTCCCACAGCTTGCTCCGTCTGTAGTACATCCAGCGCAGTTTTACCTTGGACTAACAAAGCTACATTGGAATGACGCGAGCTTCCATCATGCGGATTCATGGAGCTTACTAAGGCTTTCCAACCCTCTAGCGTATCCACCACCATCGTTTTTCGATGATTGGCTTTGAAGTTCAAAAGATCAAAATAGCTTCGCAACGTGATTTTTTCACTACCAAATGGATTCGGTAGCCAGCCTGATTCCGTGTTATTCCCTAAGCCTTGACAGCATAAGTACCAAAAACCAGACCATGTTGGATTAGAAGCACGCAATGGACTTAAATCAGTTTCAATCACATCAATACCCACTTGGCGTAAGTCGTGATATTGCTCAGAATACACACCACCATAAACGGTATTAATTGGGTCTGTGATGAACTTAATTTCAATATTCGGATTATATTTACGCTTCTGAATGAGCGCATCTGTCAATTGTTGCATTAAGGCTTGATGCTGTACTTTTGAATCACCGACTTGCTGATTAAACAAGAACATATCGATCACAATGGTGCTCTGTGCTTGCTCAATCAGTTGAAGCATTTGCTTGAAAATTTGCTGATCTAAATGTTGCTTCCCTGATGCATCAAGATAAGTTTGATCAACCAAAAATTCCACATTGGCATGGCGTAATTTACCCGTGTAATCCAGCCCTTCTGGTAAAGGCTTATACATGTGATAAATTGCAGAAGATAAATAACCCAGCGCCAACAAACCGACAACCAACCCGACATAACGACGTGTCGACCAATTGAGTTTACGGTGAATTCGCTCAAAAATACGCATAATAAAAAACCTAGTCCGATATGCTCAGACTAGGTATTATCCATTGATTTTTCAAGCGGATTTCTGTGATTGTGTGCAATCAGACCGCGATTGCATCCATCCTATCCAATGAATCAATTAAAAACCGAGTTCAACGCCTACGCTAAAATTACGACCAACTTGTGGGATATTAGATAAATAAGACGCATGTGAATAGACTTGATCATCTAACAGATTATTGGCTTTAAAGTACACGCGATAATCATTGCCTTTGGCATATTGGCCTGCATAAGACACGCCTAAGTTCAGCATGTTATAGCCTTGGGTCTCTTGCTCAAAGTCTGCAATTTTATCTTGCTTAAATACATGATAATACTCTGCTAAGCCTGACCATTGATCCGTGAATTTGGCATCTACTTTAGTCCCTAAACGACCAGAAGGTACGCGCGGTGCATTGGCACCATCAATCTTGCCACGTACATAATCACCAAACAGGCTAACTTTATAGATGTCGCTGAACTGATAACCCGTTTCCGCTTCTACACCGTAAAATTTGGCTTTGTCTTGGGTATAGTCCACTAAACGGAAGTTGTCGTGTGTATCTGTTGTTGCTGCATAAATGTAGCTGTCATACCAGTTATGGTAAACGTGCACATGATAATCCAACTTATCAGCTTCATAATGTAAGCCCAATTCAACATTATTCGACTTTTCTACACCCAGATTTTCATTACCACGTTCATAGGTATTGGTCGCAAAGTGTTTGCCATTAGCATACAGCTCTTGCGCCAAAGGTAAACGTTCTTGATGTGATGCCACAAAAGACAATTTATAGTCTGGTGCGAATTCCCAATTTACGGCGCCCGAATATGAGATGGCATAATCATCAAAGTTTTTTTGCGTAGAGTCGATATCAATTTTTTGCTGATCAGCACGTACACCTAGTTCCACGTGGAAATCACCAAACTGTTTATGCTCTAAACCAAACAGACTCCACTTTTCAGTGGTACTTGGATTCATGAGAGACTCTTCGCCTGAAATATTCAGTTTTTGGCGATTATATTGCGTACCTATCACACCTTCCCAATCTGCAATCGGGTTATGTACGAGTTCTAAGCGGGCATCATAACCTTTGCTTTTAAAAGTGGTTAATACTTCACTTTCTTCTAACTCATCATGTTTATAGTCAGTATAACTGGCATGAGCACGAAGCTTTTGAAAACCAGCAAAGGGTTCAGATAACTCTGTACGTAAATCATAGCGCTCAGATTTTAAATCGACCCACGGCCCACCATGCTCTTCTTCATCGTGATCATGGCTATGGCCACCGGCACCATGTGCATGGCAATCCAACTTATTACCATGCGGATGGCAATTTTCATATTCATGGCTATGCCCCGGTAACCCGTATCGATCTTCACGATTACTATAAGACAACCCAACAAAACCGCGGTCATGAATCCATGATCCGCCAATATTCACCGTTTGACCTTCGGCAAAAGTATTATCAACACGGCGCTCTTTTACATATTCCGTATGTGTTTCATGCTGACCATTACCAAGGTCATGTTCATGACTGTGTTCATGTACATAATCTGGCACAATGTAATTATTAGCTTTACGTTTTGAGCCTTCTACACGAATGGCAAATTGGTCACCCAAAGCAGCAGTTACACCTGCACTTGCTAATTTTTCATCACTACCAGAGTTATAACGTAAGCCTACTTGGCCTTCATAACCTTTTTCTGGAATTGCAGTCGGGATTTTTTGGTCTGTCACGTTGACTAAACCACCCACTGTACCTGCGCTATAAAGTAAAGTTGACGGCCCACGAATGATTTCGACCTGTTTTGCTAAAATTGGATCAACCGTTACGGCATGGTCTGGCGAAAGTGCAGAAACATCGGCGGTTTCCGAAGCATGTTGTAATACTTTCACACGTGGGCCATCTTGACCACGAATCACTGGACGACTCGAGCCCGAACCATACTGATTTGAATACACGCCCAACTCATCAGCCAAGGCATCGCCAATGGTTACACCGCGTTCCGCTAATTTTTTCTGACTCACAATATGATCTGCAACCGCAAAGTCGGCAGCTGACTGTTCTAATGGATGAGCTTGTACATGAATGGTATCGAGTTGTTGTATTGTCCCTTTCTGAGATTGAGTTAAATCTTCATCTGCAAATGCAAACGGTGCCATAGTGGCTAAAATAGATACGCTGATTAATTTCTTCTTGAATAACATGCTGGCAGCTCAGGTAGATCGCTTTGTTTTGTTATATTATAACATTTCAATTTTTTTTCAATAAAAAACATTTCTTCCCACAGCTCTAAGTTATAATTTGGTAATTAGCTTTTTGATTTATTTTAAATAATTATATTTTAAATTATGCCCTTTACCATTTCGCATGCTGTTTTAGCACCGCCATTATCTAAATTAAGTGGTGGCCGTTTGCCCATTGCTGCTTTAGCCATTGGCTGTATGGTGCCTGATTTATTCCGCTTGTTTACCAATGCCAATTATGAAGGCTCACATCAATGGTCTGGGCTCATAGTGCCTGATCTTTTATTGGGCTTAATCTTTTGCCTACTGTGGTATGCACTGTATAGACCCATGCTATTTACTTTTTTTGGCCTGCATAAGCCTCTCAATCTTCACGGCATCAATCAATGTTGTGGCTTTATGCTCAGTCTAATGGTTGCCATTGTGGTGGGTACGTCAACGCACATCCTTTGGGATGGTCTGACACATGTCGACTTTCGAACCTTTGCCTTTAAAAACATTTTGCTCCAACCTATTGAGCTCTTTGATCATAGCTACCCACTACACCGTGTTTTACAAATTGGCTTGTCCATATTCGCTCTGCCTGTTTTAGCATGGATGATTTATCGCCATCATCTGCACTATCGCACGACCGTAATCGTCAATCTCTGGACTAAAATGTATGTGTACGTGCTGGGCCTGCTATCCTTGCTTGCAGGGATTCTCAGCTACCTTTATTTTGCAGACAGTGTATATTCCGATGCTTTTGTTCATGATTTATATGCCTACACAGGCAAATCAATTAATTATTTTTTCCGTGCTTTTTTAGCGGTATTTACAGTCGGTAGTCTTATTTTTGTCATCCTTAAATCTGCAACAAATATTTTTAAGCCATCAGTTGAATAAGCACGATTCAAAATGATCAAAGCGGGTAATTTTTACGGTTTTAAAGCCTAGCCCTTGTGACAAAATGGTCAAAAAGAGGCATAATCTCTGTTTCGAATAAAAGCGGTACGCTGTTTACGTATTCGCTGACCTTAACCCATATAGTTGGATTTCTAACGCTATGATGCGAACTCATTACTGCGGTTCTTTAACCGAAGCTCAAATTGACCAAACCGTAACATTATGCGGTTGGGTTCACCGTCGCCGTGACCACGGTGGTGTAATCTTCCTTGACATGCGTGACCGTGACGGTCTTGTTCAAGTGGTTATTGACCCAGATACTCCTGAAGCATTCGCAACTGCGGACAAATCACGTTCAGAATTTGTTTTAAAAATTACAGGTCGCGTACGTCGTCGTTACGAAGGTACTGAAAACGCGAATATTACTAGCGGTCAAATCGAAGTTCTTGGTAAAGACATCGAAGTGCTTGCTGCTTCTGAAACTCCGCCATTCCCATTGAATGACGAAAATACCAATATTTCTGAAGAAGTACGTTTGAAATATCGTTTCCTTGATATTCGTCGTCCTGAAATGTTAGATCGTCTTCGTTTCCGTTCTAAATTGACTAACCTTATTCGTAACTACTTCGAAGACAATGGTTTCTTAGACGTTGAAACTCCAATTTTGACACGTGCGACACCTGAAGGTGCACGTGACTATTTAGTTCCAAGTCGTGTATCTAATGGTAGCTTCTACGCGCTTCCACAATCTCCACAGCTATTCAAACAGTTGTTGATGGTTGGCGGTATTGATCGTTATTACCAAATTGCTAAATGTTTCCGTGATGAAGACTTACGTGCTGACCGTCAGCCTGAATTCACACAAATCGACGTTGAAACATCGTTCATGAGTGACGATGACATCATGGATTTAATGGAACGTTTAACTGTTAAGATGTTCAAAGAACTTCTAAACGTTGAATTCGATAAATTCCCTCGTATGACTTATGCAGATGCAATGCGTGACTATGCATCTGACAAACCAGATATGCGTATTCCTTTGAAATTGGTTGACGTTGCAGACATGATGCAAGACGTTGAATTCAAAGTATTCGCAGGTCCTGCTAAAGATCCTAAAGGCCGTATTGTTGCGCTTCGCGTACCAGGTGCTGGCGCGCTTCCACGTAGCCAAATCGACGAATACACTAAATTCGTGGGTATCTACGGTGCAAAAGGCTTGGCTTACATTAAAGTCAACGAGCTTGAAAAAGGTATCGAAGGTCTTCAATCTCCTATCGTTAAATTCATCGAGCCAATCGTGCTTGATCTATTGAAACGTGTTGGCGCTGAAAATGGCGACATCGTATTCTTCGGTGCGGACAAAGCAAAAGTTGTAAACGATGCAATGGGCGCTTTACGTATTAAAGTCGGTCATGACATGAAGATGGCAACTTGCGAGTGGGCTCCACTTTGGGTTGTTGACTTCCCAATGTTCGAAGAAACTGATGATGGCAAATGGACTTCTGTTCACCACCCATTCACGCTACCTAAATCAAGCGTTGAAGAAGTGAAAAACAACCCAGGTGCTGCATTGTCTGTTGCTTACGATATGGTATTGAACGGTACTGAAATCGGCGGTGGTTCTCTACGTATCTTCAACCTCGAAATGCAAAAAGCGATCTTTGAAGCGCTTGGTATTAGTGAAGAAGAAGCAGAAGAGAAATTCAGCTTCTTGCTTAATGCGTTGAAATTCGGTGCGCCTCCTCACGGTGGTTTGGCATTCGGTCTTGACCGTCTCGTAATGTTGATGACTGGTGCATCTTCAATCCGTGACGTGATTGCATTCCCTAAAACTAAGACTGCGGAATGTCCTTTAACTCAAGCGCCTGCGCCAGTTGAAGCGAACCAATTGCGTGACCTTGGTATTCGTTTACGCGAAAAACCAAAAGCTGAAGAAGCTAAATAATTTTGACTTCCTTCCTCTTTCTTTGAGAGAAGAAGGAACAAAAAGAAAAGCCCTGCTCTTGCAGGGCTTTTTTATTGTATCAAGATCACTAAATTAAAAATTATTAAGCACATGATAAAAATAATATTTGGTTGACTTTGCTAATTCTAAATACCCATCTCTACGCTATGATGCCAAGCCTCATCATGAAGTTGAAACGTTCAATTTCATGAATCATTATATTTTGTTTTAAAGCTTCTGATCATTTTCATTATTGAATACAACCAGTCTTCTCTTAGCAAAATTCATTTTCATTCGCTTGTTATACTTTTGAGATCGACGACCTGATGTATTTCATTTTTAAATCATCTCTGCCCTACCTTTAGAACTGCTACAAAAGATAGCCTCGTTCATCGCATTATTTCTTTTTTATTTTAACTCATCTATCAAACGTATCACTGCAATTAATATTCAACTCGCATACCCCAATCTCTCAATAGCGACACAAAAGCAACTTGTCAAAAAAAATATTCAAAGCCAATGTCTCACTTATATTGAGTTTATTAAATGCTGGGGTATGCCACCAAGCTATAGTCTCAGCTTACTAAAAGATATTTCTGATGAAGACATCGTCAACGAAGCGCTTGCGAATAAAAAAGGTGTGATTGTTGTTGTTCCACATTTTGGCTGCTGGGAATTGCTCAATGCATGGCTAAATTTATACACTGAACCCATGATTATATATAAACCCAACAAGCATAAAGGGATTAACCGTTATCTATTAGAAGCTCGGCAAAAATTTAATGCCACATTGGTGCCTACAGATGAAACTGGAATACGGAGTATTTTCAAACACCTAAAACAAGGTGGACTGACCGTTATTTTGCCCGATCACTTACCTAAGCCATCAGGTGGTATTTACTCTGAGTTTTTTGGGCAAAATACCTTGTCTATTACGTTAGTGTCCAAACTTGCAGCCAAAACCCAATGTAACGTTATTGGCTTAAGCTGCGTTCGAAATTCAGACTTAAAAAGTTTCAATGTTCATTGCGAAAAACTCAGTGATGACATTCTATCCCGCGATTTACAACATTCTGTAGATCACCTAAATATTGCAATGCAAGAGATCATCAATCAAGCACCAGAACAGTATATCTGGTCTTATAAGCGCTTTAGACATTGTTTAGGCGACATCAACATGTACCATCAATAAGCAGATTTTGCTCCATACAGCGCCACCATGCAGACCACTGCCACAGATGGATTGGTCTTATTCAATTGAGATCAATTTTCAACAGTGGCATAATAGCGCTCTCTTAGATTGTTACAGTGTATATCCCTATGGCTATGCGTCCTGAAGTTCGCCGTCGTGCAATTGTTATTATTGTATTTTCAATCGTTCAATGGGTGTTTATGCGCTATATCGTCGACAATCAGCTTTTTAACTTAACCACCTATAACCGTATTGTGATTTTCTGTGCCAGTAGTTTGGCAGGTGCATTTGCTATTTTTGTTGCCCTAATTTATATGGTCTTAAAAGGTAATGCGGATAAAGAAGAATAATTTCAGCTTATATATCATCTAAGCCCAGAGGGTTAACATAGGCTTTGTAAGTATTTCTTTTCTTAATAAGTCCACTCATAAGCAAACTTTCTATGCACCAGCGCCCTTCTGCAATCAGCAGAAGGGGCTATTCTTCTAAAATAATTAAACCTTAAGCGACATGTACTTTTTGATCTAATAGACTCTCATAAGCATCTAAATATTTTTGAGCAACATTGTTAATATCAAATCGCGCTGATTCAGCTTTCACTTTTGCAAATTTTTCATTAAATTCATCATAGTGCGAATAAACTTCATTCAATTTTAGCGTCAGTTTTTCCGCATTATCTTCAATAATAAAATCATCACCCAAAACTTCACGATGATTCGCTGTATCTAATGCAAAGACCATTTTCCCATAATAAATGCCTTCAATCAGCGCCAAAGAAAAGCCTTCTAGTCGTGAAGGTAAAATTTGTAGATCCGAACTATAAATATAATCCCAAGGATTATCGACAAATCCAACCAGTTTAACTTTATCTGCGACGTTTAATTTTTCAATCAAGTCTTTCAATGTTTGCTCATGAATACCTTGACCCAGAATATAAAAACGATAATCAAAATTAACCTGACTTAAAGCAGTAATTGCCAATTGCCAATTTTTATGTTCTTCCAGGCGGCCAACACCAACTATATTAAAAACGTCATTACTTAGAATTTTTTTCGGTTGCTGAAATTTAATGCCGTTTTCTATCAAAATATTCTTTTGTGCATTACAAAGCTTCAGCGTTTCTGGCGAAATACCCACACATATATCTGCATATTTCATGCGTTTCTTAACGAACCAATTATGCTTGGTAAATACCAACGGTATTTTTTTTGACAGAAATATTTGACAATATTTCATGATTTCTAGCATTTTTGTATTATGGCAATGAATCACATCGGGGTTAATATTTTTTAAAATTTTGGCAATTTTATATAAATATAAAATATTATGACGGTTTCGGTCCGTTTCAATATCAATAAAATTGACAGTGTCATCAATATAATCTGTAATTTTGTTGCCTTGAAAATCGTAAGTATTGGCTAATAAAAATACTTCATTATTTTGGCTCATCGCATTACACAAATCTACGCAGACTTTTTCTGTACCGGCAAACTCAGTAAAATATAATATGTGGACGATCTTCAACTTCTCATTCTCTAAATAGATTTTAGTTAACTCAGCTGCGTAAGCTGTGAGAAGATATTTTATACAAAAAAAATTACATTACGTTAATTTAGCCTTAATAAATTAAAAATATTTTAGAAAATAACACGATATAATACAAATAGATGCCAAAAACATGGCTGACTTAAAAATTTTCAAATCAGCCATGTAAAAATAATACAAAAATAAACAAACTTTAAAGGATAGTTTGATATGCCTCTAAGTAGCTATTTGCCATTTTTTGAATACTAAATCGATCTTTACTGGACTTAATATTCGCAAACTCACCGACAAAGTCATTATAGTTTTTATAAACTTCATCAATCTTAGAGCGCAAAGCATCCGCATTAGTTTCAAATTTTAAAGACGCTGGTAAAATTTGCTCACAAATACCCGTATGAGATGAAATCATTAGAGGTGCATAATAGATTGCATCAATCGCAACAAGACCATAGGGTTCAAAACGTGATGGAATAATATGTAAATCACTACTATACAGAACGTTATTAATTTGATTACTGAACCCTTTTAAAAAGACTTTGTCTTGCAAATTTCGCTCTTGAATCAACTGCTGTAAATTGTCTTTTTCATCCCCTTCGCCAAATATATGACATTCAAAATCAAAGTTCACAGCGGAAAGTGCTTCAATCGCAATATCAAAGCCTTTCATGTTATCTAAGCGACCTGTTAGTACAACGTAAAATTTATCAGGACGTTCAATTTTGATTGGCGCTTTATAGGCCATACCATTTTTAATAATAATTGATTCTTGTTTTAAAAGTTGCTGCGTATCTTCTAAAATCGCTACACATAGATCGGCAAGATTGTATTTTTTCTTATATTGCAAAGTATGTTTAGTCGCAATAATCGGTATCTTTTTTTTCAAAAAAAATTGAGCATATTTCATAATCTCAATTTCCTTTGTATTATGACAATGGATAATATCTGGTGCTATTTTTTCTAATAACTTCGCAGTTTGATATAAAAATAATGGATTATGACGATTCTTTTGAAAATCAAATTCTATGAGCTCTATAGAGTCATCAATATAAGGTTTAATCTTGTCATGACTCAAAAGATAGACCTGATGTTCTTTTACCATCTCATTACACAAATCCACACAGACTTTTTCCGTGCCCGCAAACTGAATCCAATGTAACGTATGAAGAATCTTCATCTATCTTCCCAAAACTGTATTACAGCTCAATTATTTTAAATACAAACTTAGATCTGAAAGCAAAGATCAAATCCGTCCATAGTCAGATAAAAATAATGCCGTAAGCGCTCATAAAATTTAAAACAACACGATTCTATTGATGTATAAGCCGTGCCAAACACCAATATTTTACTGAATGAATATCATACCTAATGTAGAATTAGATAAATAGTATTATGTCTTTACACAGCTTTATGATGCGCACAATTTTAAAGAAATGGTATAAATTTCAACAAAAGCAACATGCTAGAAAATTTGATTCTCATTGGTACATGCGTTTTGGCTGGTTGCAACAACCATTAAACAATCAAGAACAGCTAAAAACGCTTTTTGAAATTCACTCACCACGCAGATTTACTTTCGCTGATTGTTTTTATGCACAAGACAATGATCGACATTTCATTTTCTTTGAAGAAGTTGATGATATTCATCCTGTTGGTTTTTTGTCAGTTCTAGAAATATTTAAAGATGGAACTTATACAGAACCACAGACCATCTTAAAACTTGACTATCACCTGTCTTACCCATGTGTTTTTCAGGTTAAAAATGAATGGTTTATGATTCCAGAAACTAGCGCCAACAAAACCATTGAACTTTGGAAATGCATAGACTTTCCTCTAAAATGGGAAAAACACAGTAATTTACTGGAAGATATAGAAGCGGTAGATACAACGCCCTTTTTGCATCATGGAATGTGGTATTTATTTACTTCAACCCGTCGAAATTGTAAAAAATTTGGTGACCGTTTAGATTTATTTATGACGCAAGATATTTTAAATCCTAACTGGCAAGAGCATCCACAAAACCCTGTATGCAAAGGACATCAGCAATTCCGCATGGCAGGAAAACCATTTATCTATGATGGGAAACTGGTGCGCCCAAGCCAAGATTCTCTCAAACGTTACGGTGGCAACATTGAGCTCAAGCATATTGTAGAACTCAGTCCAACTACCTATAAAGAAGAGCTCTTAGAGGTGGTTCTGCCAGATTGGAATACCCAAGATGACGGCTGTCATACCATCAATGCTGAAGATAACTTTGTGGTACTCGATGCTATTCGCTTAACAGCCAAAAGTAAATGATTATGCTGAGCGTAGCAAATCCTTGTAAATTTGAAGGGTTTGCTGTGTCATGGCTTCAACTGTAAGTTCTGCTTTTGCCTTTGTAAATAAAGGCGAAAAATCCTGCTCGGCGACATCTGACAGCGCTTGCTGAATTGAGGCATTTAACTGCTCAGCATTGCCAATTTCCGCTAAGTATGGCGAGGGTAACCACTCAACCACCCCATTTACTTTGGTTGATGCCATGGTTTTATCTGCTTGTAGCGCTTCCACCATGACTAATGGGAAGCCTTCACGATCTGAGGAAAGTACCACGGTATCAGCCAGCTGGATCAAATCACGTGCATCTGTGCGAAAGCCTAGAAATGCAACTTGAGACTGCATATTTTGTTGCTGAACTTGCGCTTCTAAATGACTACGCAAAGAACCATCACCAACAATCCATAAATTAGCATCAATCCCCTGCATGGCCTGAATCAACAGACGGATATTTTTTACAGGTTCTAGACGCCCAATGCACATCACCAGCTTTTTTGAGCTATCCATGGCTGGATGCACTGTATAAATATCTGCTTTCAGTTGCTGTTTCTGCTCACCCGACAGTGTAGGTTGCGGATAAACACCGTTATATACAATATGTGCTTTATCAGCGGGAATGCCTTGTGTAAGCGCTTGGCTGACTGCAATGACAGCATCACCAGAAGCATAAATGGCTTTATTTTTTTTGGTCCCATGTACTGTAGTCACCAGTTTTACAGGTTTCAGCCAGCCACGGATTTTGCTCATCAGCTCAGTGGCCTTACCCGCCTGCGCATGCACAATATCTGGTTGGATTTGATTAATCAGACTTTTGAGTTGCCAAAGCAAAAATAAATTCCAGCGACTACGGGCAAAATCAACAGGATGAAAGTGAACCTTTTCATTAAATTTTTCGGCATAACATGGGTGCGCCAAAATATGCACTTCATGTTGGAGCGACATTTCATTTACTAAGTTAAAGGTATGTTGCTCTAAACCACCAATACCGCCACTCGTTGCTAGAACTTGTACAATTTTCACGGCTGATCCTGTTTTTTCTTTGCAGCATTTTGATGTTGCTCAAAAAGCTTTGCCTCTTTTAAAAAGGCATAAAATGCATTGATCATGCTATTTACAAAACCACGCCAGCCATTTAGACAACTACGTCGAATAAAGTAGGACTTTAAAAAGGTCACCGGCATAACCAAGCTTAATTTCAACAAGCTTGGCTTTTTGCCTTTTTGAAATTTTTCTGCAGCTTTTAAGTTGGAGTACTGATTATTTTTTTCAACTTTGACAAAAATACTCGACTCGCCATAGTGATAAATATCACCCTCTGCTTTAAGACTTTGCCCATCGACAATCACATTTTCATGGACTTTATTTGCAAGATCATATTGGCCTTTGCTTTTACGGAAAAACCGTACTTTGGCATGTTTTTTCGTATGCTTACTATTGGGCACGCCTAAAAATACATCGTTAATAGGTGTGATGAGTGCATCCACTTGATTGTCTTGAATTGTACGTTCAATCTCAGCTTTAAGCTCAGCAGACAGGACTTCATCACCATCTAAATTGAGTACCCAATCATTTTTGCACTGTGCCAAAGCTAAACTTTTTTGCGCTGCATAACCCTGCCAATCTTGATGTGAAATACGCGTATTGGCAAAAGACTGTGCAATCGCATAGGTATCATCGATACTGCCAGAATCCAAAATAATAACTTCAGAAAAATCTTTAACGCTCTGCAAGGTGTCTTCTAACCAAGGCCCGCAGTTTAAAGTCACGATATAAACACTACATGGAATCATAATTTATAACGTCCTTTCGCTAAGGCAATGCGCATTTGTAACGCATTCATTGCGCCATGTGTACTCACACGTGGAATATTAAATTGGTTGGCTGTACTGATATGTTCTACTTTTTTACGCGTAGACACTGCATTTTTAAAGCCGATTTCTTTGGCCATTTGCTGGTGCTTTTCATTAAAACGACCAAAGGGGTAAGCAAAACTTGGGCATTGACCAACAATCGCTTCTACATCTTTTTTAGATGCCTGCATTTCTGCAAATGCCTGTTCATCTGACAATTTCAGTAGGTTTACATGATGCTGTGTATGTGCACCAAACTCAATCACACCGGAATTAGACATTTCAATAATTTGATCTGTACCTAGCTTTTCAATACCTTCAATTTGAGTGGCCAAATAAATGGTTGCCTTGGCATTGTATTTTTTCAGTAGTGGATAGGCATGTTCATAGTTATCTAAAAAGCCATCATCAAATGACAGCGCGAACACATCTTTTTGCCCTTGGTACTGATCAATTTCAGAAACAAAACAGAATGTGGCATTCTTACTCACCAAATACTGGAGCAACTCTTCAAACTTGGCAGGTGGCATATTCATGCCCGATGCTTCTGCATGCGGTGTGACTTGATGCAACATCACGACGCGTGGAATATTTGCGGTGCGTAATGGCGGTAACCAAAAGGTATAATTACCCAACAGATAGAGCACGCCTGCCAACACCACTAAACCTACCAGCACATAAAGAATCCACATTAAGCATATACCTCGTGTGACCATTCATAAGGTTCAGACAATGGCTGATCAAAAGTGACTTCAATCATAAACTGTGTAATACGCTTTGCATTAAAACTACTACGCGTTTTATTCCAACCTGCTTCTGCAATTTTTTTAGCTTCGTCAGGATGATCTGCGTAGTGTTTAATTTTAGCAGCCAAGTCATTTTGATCGTCAAAATAAACCACTTCTTGCTCTGTATACAACTGATCAAAACCAGGAATACGCGGACTAAAGGTTAATAAGCCATTGCCCGTTAACTGTACAATTCGATCCGAACTATATAAAGTCACGTCGTTTTTACGTGAATAATTTAGGCCCATTCGAGATTCAGACAACACTTTATAATAGCCTTTGCCATATACGCCAGGTTGTTCAAAGCAACCATAATACTGATATTGAATACTATTTTGAGTGAGTGTATCTGCTAAGTCTTTTAAGAATTTTTCTCGAACAGGCTCTTTATACACCACACCACAAAATATGAATTCTTTATTAATGTGATCCGATTTAAATTGTGTCAACACTTCCACATTACGATGCCCTACATTTGGCATATAGGCTGTTTTTAAATGTGGTTGTTGCAATTTTTTAAGACATTCGCCACCTGTCGTACAGAAAATTGCATCTAAATACGGCGAAAACTCGCGAACAAAGCCGAGCTTTTGTTCCAAGTACAATGGGTCGACATACCAAAAGGCAATTTTTGTTTGTGGAAATTGCTGTTTTATATCGCGCAATACTGTTGGACTCATCAAGTCACTGTGGCCGATCAATACTAAATCAGGTTCAATATTATTGACGATTTTTAAAATTTCTTTATTGGCCCAATTTGCACCCAATTTTTTAGTTTTAAAAATAGTGCCCATACGCGCCATATCACGGAAACTGAAATCATAAACAAAGTGTCCATTTTCAATTAAACCAGCGGAAATTTTGCGGTCAGTGCAATAGAAATGTGCACCCTGCTTATTAAATCCAAAATTCGCGATATGTAAGATTTTCATAAATCACTCAAAAACAAGCTGCTAACGTCTGCCTATTCGGCATATTCTAATATTCAATTCAAAAGCATAGCATAAAGCGGTTTTAACAGCAGTAACTGACTGTTTGCTTTTCTGCGCTAAGCCATTGAAATTCTGTATATGAACTATTTCACACTAAGGTATTGGGCTAAAAGCTTCTGCGCAACTTTGTTCGCTTCTTCAAATGCTGGCGCCACATGCAATTCATTCACATTAAACTGCGTAGAAACAATTTTTTTATCCAACAAGCCATCTACAGATTTCACAATCCGATCCGCTTTTAAACGATCCACTGGAATTACACCCACTTTACAGCCAGCGGTCAGTGCCTCATAAATCATAGACACACTATCTTCTGTCACCCAAACCGCCTCAGCTTTTTGCATTTCTTCAAAAATCCATCCCTGTGGCGTTTCTTCTACAGGAAAAATCTGCAACTGCTCGGCAAAAGCTTGTTGTTTCAGTTGCACTAAAAATTCACTGGGCGTTCTACGCGATGTAGTCAAAATAATGTCTGCATCCAGATTTTGCTCTGTAATCTTCTGAATCGAATGGAGTACTTTAGACGTATTCCACTGATGACGTTTAGATGAACCTCCTAAAGCAATTAACACCCTGTTGGGCTGATGACGTTGCTCATCAATAATTGGATTTAATGCGCCTTGTGTCAAAATCACATTGCCCAGCTCAGCAATACCATCATGCTCAGGAATAACCACATGATCAAACCAGCCAAATGGAAAATTCGGCTTCATTAAAATCACTGTTTTTGACTCAGGATATGCGATGCCCAACAGCAACACACGAGACTGCGTATGACTACCGACCCCAATAATGTAATCAGGTACTTGAGTAAATACGTTCGTCTTGGACTGAAGTATGGCTTTAATTAAAGTAAAAAGTGACAGATCATCAATCGAAACTTCTTGAAAAGTCACTGTTTCAGTAGATTGGCGCTGCATCGCTTTAAACAGGCCGAGGGCTTGCGAACGATGCCCTGCCTTACCATCACTGACATAGACAATGTGCATATTCAATTTCCAAATGATCTATTCATTACAACCAATAAAAAAAGGCGAAACATCTGTTTCGCCTTTCATCTTAACCGATCAGCTTATTTTACGTAAGTTAACCAGTGTGCATATTTAGGGTCTTTGCCCTGAACTGCATCGAAGTATGCTTTTTGGATTTGAGTTGTGATTGGACCACGAACACCTTCACCAATTTGACGATCATCATATTCACGGATTGGTGTTACTTCAGCTGCAGTACCTGTAAAGAATGCTTCATCTGCAATGTAGAACTCATCACGTGTGATACGGCGTTCAACAACGTCATAACCCAAGTCTTTAGCAATGGTAATAATAGTTTGACGCGTAATACCGTCTAATGCACCACCAGCGATATCAGGTGTATGAATCACGCCATCACGTACCAAGAATACGTTTTCACCAGAACCCTGACATACATAGCCTTGCGGATCTAGCAACATTGCTTCGTCGTAGCCAGAATGCGCGACTTCTTGGTGTGCAAGAATAGACAAGGTGTAGTTACCTGATGCTTTTGCTTTACACATCGTCACGTTTGGATGGTGGTGTGTAAAAGATGAAGTTTTAACGCGAATGCCTTTCGCCATCGCTTCTTCACCTAGGTAAGCACCCCAGCTCCATGCTGCAACCACGGCATGAATTGTGTTGTCAGATGCTGCAATACCTAATTTTTCTGAACCAATAAAGATAATTGGACGTAAGTAACAAGATGCTAATTTATTTTCACGAACCACATCAATTTGCGCTTGTTCTAATGCTGCTTGATCAAACGGAACTTTCAGTTGATAAATTTTCGCAGAATTTAGCAAACGCTTAGTATGTTCTTTTAAACGGAAAATCGCCGTTCCATTCGGAGTTTCGTAAGCACGGACACCCTCAAACACACCCATACTGTAATGTAATGTATGTGTTAATACGTGAGTTTTTGCCTCACGCCAATCAACTAATTGTCCATCTTGCCAAATAAAACCATCACGATCAGCCAAATTCATGACCTAAACTCCAAATTTTTATACACAGTCATTTTTATCCAAGGCAAACATTGCACTCGGATCGATTAATCTTTGCCATAACTTACAAACGACCTCTCGGGTATCGTGCCAATCCGTCGCATTTACTTGCATTGATTGATTTGCAAGGGCTAAACGGTGGCTCTCGGCGCGTTCGCGAAGATAAGCTTGAATCAATGCTGTCGCATCGTCGCTGGATAAGCGACTTGCTTTTGCGGCGTCTTCAAGGATTCGTACATTGTCGGAGTAGTGGGCGAGATCAGAATTCGTCCCACTCCATGCTAATACCACATACTGTGCCATAAATTCGATATCAACGATACCTCCTGCGTCTTGTTTTAAATGAAAAATCCCATCTTTTTGCTGTTCTTTAGAAGAACCTAAATGGTCTTTCATTTTTTGACGCATTTTTAAAACCTCAGCACGTACATTTTGCTCATCACGCGGTAAGGTTAAAATTTGACGGCGTAATTGCTCAAATTTCTGACGCAATGAATGTTCACCAGCAATTGAACGGGCACGCACCAGTGCTTGATGCTCCCACACCCATGCGCTCTTAAATTGATATTGCTCAAAAGCTTTTAAGCTCGTAACCAACAAACCTGCTTCACCTGAAGGTCTTAAACGGGTATCAATTTCATAGACTCGGCCATCTAAAGTTTGTGTGGTCATTAAAGACATAAACTTCTGTGCCACACGCATTGCAAATTCAAAACCACTAATCGGTTTCAAACCATCGGTATCTGCTTGTTCGTCCATATAATGAATAAATACCAAGTCGAGGTCTGAGCCATAACCCAGTTCAATCCCACCCAGCTTGCCATAACCTGCAACTGCAAAAGCAATATGATCTAAACCACAGCGTTGACCATCAGCATCCACAGGATAACCATGTTTTTTAGCTACAATTTGGTAAGCCAAATTTAATGTTGCTTCGACTGACACTTCAGCAATATCGGTTAAAGCATCAGATACTTTCATTAATGGACTTTCTGCCAATACATCACTGGCCGCCACAGTTAATACATTGGATTTTTTAAATAAGCGCAGTACGCGCATTAAGTCTTCAACATCATCCAGCTCTATACGTAGGAGTTGCTGACGTAGGGAGTCTTCCAAATCTTTACGTTTAGGAAGCTCAAAATCCATAGATAAAAACTCATCCAACAACACAGGATAATGCGTTAATTCCTCACAAATCCATGGACTGACGGTGGCCATTTTCACCAGTCGTTGTAATGCACCTTTGCTCTCAATTAACATCACCAAATACACCGTACGGCGCATGACTGATTCAACCAAAGGCATTAAACGCTGCAAAGCCACTTGTGGACTGTCTGACTGAATAACCGCCTCAACCAAATGTGGCCAAAACATTTTTAAACGCTGTACCGCTTTAGCAGGTAATTTTTTTAAGGCATGGCCATGCCAAAACTCATGCACTAAATTTTTAGCATTATCATCCAGCACATCATTGAGTTGCTTTTCCAATTGACTAAAACTTTCAACTAATGGATCGGGTTCTTTTTCTTTAATCAAATGCTCAAATTGATAAATTACCCGTGCTCGTTTGCTGTTTAGTACCTGCAAAAATCCACCCCAAGTTGCATAACCTAAGGTATCTAAAATACGCTGACGTGGCTCATCTTCATGCGGTAAGGACTGCGTTTGCTGATCATTCAAGGCCTGAATCGCATGTTCGATTCTACGTAAAAATAAGTAAGCATCTTCTAATTCTTGCACCGCTGTCATATCGAGTAAGCCCACTTCACCCAAATGATGCAAACTCACCAAACATTGTCGGTCTTGGAGTTCTAATTTTGAACCACCGTAAATAAGCTGAAAGACTTGTACAATAAATTCAACTTCACGGATACCACCTGCGCCGAGCTTTATATCGTCTTCAATATTACGGCGGAGTACTTCCCGCTCAATCATGCCCTTCATTTCACGCATGGCTTCAAATGCAGTGTAGTCAACGTATTTACGGAACACGAAAGGTCGAGTCATGTCGAGTAATTCATTACCTTCTTGACCGCCTGTCACGATGCGTGCTTTGATCCATGCATAGCGCTCCCACTCCCGTCCATGCTGGCTTAAATATTTTTCTAATGCCACATGACTAATGGCTAACGCGGAACCATCACCCCATGGACGCAAACGCATGTCTACTCGAAAAACGAAACCATCTGCGGTAATTTGATCCAGCAGATAAATCAGTTTTTGTCCCCACAAAATACAAAATTGCTGTACATCAATACATTTACGGCCATTGGTTTCACCTTGCTCATCAAAGGCAAAAATTAGGTCAATATCACTGGACAAATTTAGTTCTTGTGCACCCAGTTTTCCCATCGCAATCACGATCAAATCTTGAACTTTGCCGTTATATCCTATTGGCTCACCATGTTTAGCCACCAAAGGTGCATAAGCAAATTTTTTCGCCATACAGATGGCAATATCGGCAAAGTCTGAAAGCTCTCGGGTAAGGGTAATTACATTCGTGAGCTGGTTAGCATCTTGCCAAATCCACCGAAACATTAAACGCGCACGTAAAATACGCATTTCACGCATCCAAACCTGCTCATCTTGAATTTCGCATAGCGCGACTTCAACAAATTCTTGTATTTTTTCGGTGCTTAAAGGTAATAAAAATTGGTCAATTGCATAATCTTGTTCTATTAAATTGCGATGGATTCCCAACACTTGCTCTGCATATTGGCTAGCACGCAAGGTCTTCTGCAATTGTTCCACATTCATTTGTTAACCCATAAGCCTGTTTTTTTCTAGTTATATCAGTTGCACAAGGCAAATGGGGAAAAATTTAGCGTTCATCACATCAAGTTATAGTTTCGCTTCAGCCTTCACTTTAGGTAAGGTCTCTACCTTTAGTACTTGATGTGAACTGGTGGCTTTAGGCAAATCCACCACGAATAGCGTTCCCTCACCTTCTTTAGAATGTACGCTAATCGAACCGTGGTTTAAATCCACAAACCGTTTACATAAGACCAATCCTAAGCCCGTGCCTTGCTCTCCAGCAGTACCTTTAATACTGACTTTAATTTGTTGCTCAAATATATTCGCGACTTGGTTTTGATTCATGCCCAAGCCTGTATCTTGAACGCTAAAGCGAATAAACTCATCGCGCTCTTCTGCACGCAGAATCACTTTGCCTTCACCATCCGTATTAGTGAATTTCAATGCATTTGACACCAAGTTCTGAACAACCGACGTAATCATATTAATGTCGGCATTCACCTTTAGCCCTGTCGGAATTTCATTTAAAAGTTGAATATTCTTTTTAACTGCCAAGCTATTGAGCACACTACATACAATTTTAGCGGACTGATTCAAATCAAAATTAATTGGGTGATATTCAAAGCGACCACCTTCGGCCATGGCCCAATTCAGCAAACTTTCTAGTAAGTTATAGGTCGATTGAGCTGTATCACACAAATAATCCGCAATATTTTGAATACTTGATTCATCTAAGCTGTCACGCTCTTGTGCCAAGACTTCAGAAAAGCCCAGTAATCCATGAAAAGGTGCACGTAAGTCATGTGCAATAATTTGAAAAAATTTGGTTTTGCTAAAATTTAATGCTGATTGTTGTTCGTACATTTCTTTTAATTCAGCATTTTCAACTCTGAGCTTTAAGACACTCAGTAAGCTTTGCACAAATTCAGACACGATTTCTAATTGCTTAGCTGTGTATTCATCAGCTCGATCATCAAACAATAGTACCGTACCAATACTTTGTTGCTCATCTCTTAAATGAAATGCCACCAGTCGCTGATGCTCAACGCCTAAGCCATGTACATAGCCAGAAAAAGCCGAATAGTCTTTATGTTGGTGATTAATAATAGTGTTATCACCTTCAAAAAATCGCTCTAATTGTTCATTGGCATCTGCTAAGAAGGCTTTTACCCCCTCGTCAGAACCGTACCAAATATAAGGCTCATTTTTAAATGCCAAAATGGCACTTTCCATGCCTAAAATGCTACGAGCAAACTTGAGGAAATCCGCAATTTTATTATCGTCAGTATAGACACCCATCAACAAAGAAAGCCGACATGCACCCAGCTGTTCCGTCTGTGCGCCTATTTCTAATAAATTTATCGCCATAGACATCCTCTCTTGAATTGACTAAATTTGCAAAACCGAGCATTACACTCTACTTAATTAGCAAGATTAAGCACACATAGCAACAACAAAAAGCAACATTGCGACCAAAGGAGTTTGCTTTGGTGAAAACTTCAAACTACTCAACGATCATAATTCAAATACATATCTGAATTTTCTAGAAAAAATTTTCAATGTTTTTCTAATAATTCATCATAACAAAAAGCCGAAACATGCCCAAATGAATTAATCTTTTAAGCATGCTCACTTACATTTTTTACAGATGGATTACATTTAGTTTTTATGTTTTGTTATTTACATCACAGTTTCATACTTCAGCAAATACTTTACATTTCGCATAATTAGCGCAACTTACCCACTGATCATAAAATTAGGCACTCAATTACTGACAATTCTTGAAGATTTTCAACCTGCCCACTGTCTAATTTCATTGAAATTCTATTTAGCTTCAAACAGTAAGCGACGAATTAAGCCGAGATCTTCATCAATAAAGCTCTATGCAGTTTATGCACAGAGATTAAAACCGACTGTTAATATTGCGCAAGTAAAATTGAGGTATCACATCTTTTGTATTTTTAAGCTCTTTACATAGATGACCACTTTATATTTAAAGCCTTATATTTTTTGAATTGAGCAACACTTTTAAACATAAGCTTGTTGACCGAAGTTTTTCTTGCTTTCGTCACTCGGGTCAATAGCCATTCTATATAAATAATGGTATACCTAAATTTAAGCGTTATTGTCCCAAACCCGCCTCAAATCTTGCCTTTTATTGGATTGTTTAATTCAATTTCAATTTCTCACAAAATAGTTGTGCGAAAAGTAGACACTTTTCTGTATTATTTTTCAGCGAAATGACGTCATCACGGTATCTAGCGTTGACTGAAATGCGATGAGCACCGATACTTTCATAGTTTTATTTAAGCAAATCGGTTCGAAGGGGCTAAGTCATAAGCTCGGCCCTCAAAACACTATCTCAAGCAAGGGGCTATATATGGCTGGTGGAAAGTCAACTATCATTTACACACTGACCGACGAGGCGCCATTATTGGCGACATACTCACTGCTACCGATCATTGAGACCTTTACTAAGCCTGCCGGCGTTGAAATCGTTAAACGCGATATCTCTGTAGCATCACGTGTGCTCGCAGAATTTTCTGACTTCTTAAGCGAAGAGCAAAAGGTTCCAAACAACCTAGCAGAGCTTGGCCGTCTTACTCAAGATCCAGACACAAACATCATCAAGTTACCGAACATCAGTGCGTCTGTAGGCCAATTGACAGCTTGTATCAAAGAGCTTCAATCTAAAGGCTACGCTATTCCGAACTACCCGGAAAACCCAACGACTGAAGAAGAGAAAGAAATTAAAGCGCGTTACAGCAAATGTTTAGGTTCTGCTGTTAACCCTGTACTACGTGAAGGTAACTCTGACCGTCGTGCACCTACTGCTGTTAAAAACTATGCGAAAAAACACCCGCACTCTATGAGCGAGTGGAAGCAATGGTCTCAAACTCACGTGTCTCACATGGATGAAGGCGACTTCTACCACGGTGAAAAATCTATGACACTTGACCGTGCACGCAATGTAAAAATGGAGCTAATCACTAAGACTGGCGAAACGATCGTTTTGAAGCAAAAAGTTGCACTTCAAGACGGCGAAATCATCGACTCTATGTTCATGAGTAAGAAAGCGCTTTGCGATTTCTATGAAAAAGAACTCGAAGATTGTCGCGAAGCTGGCATCTTGTTCTCATTGCACGTGAAAGCGACAATGATGAAAGTGTCACACCCAATCGTATTTGGTCACTGTGTTAAGATTTACTACAAAGAAGCTTTCGAAAAGCACGGCAAATTGTTTGATGAGTTAGGTATTAACATCAACAATGGTATGGCTGGTCTTTACGAAAAAATCGAAACTCTTCCGACTTCTTTACGTGAAGAAATCATCGAAGACTTACATGCTTGTCAAGAACACCGTCCTGCACTTGCAATGGTTGATTCTGCTAAAGGCATCACAAACTTCCATTCACCTAACGACGTAATTGTAGATGCTTCTATGCCTGCAATGATCCGTGGTGGCGGTAAAATGTGGGGCGCTGATGGCAAACCTTACGACTGTAAAGCTGTAATGCCTGAATCTACATTCGCACGTATTTACCAAGAAATGATCAATTTCTGTAAATGGAATGGTAACTTCGATCCACGTACTATGGGTACTGTACCTAACGTTGGTTTGATGGCGCAAAAAGCTGAAGAATACGGTTCACACGATAAAACGTTTGAAATCGCTCAAGCTGGCGTTGCAAACATTGTTGATATCGAAACTGGCGAAGTGTTGATGTCTCAAAACGTTGAAGAAGGCGATATCTGGCGTATGTGTCAGGTGAAAGACGCTCCGATTCAAGATTGGGTTAAACTTGCTGTAACACGTGCTCGTAACTCTGGTATGCCAGCGATCTTCTGGTTAGACCCGTACCGTCCACACGAAAACGAAGTGATCAAAAAAGTTGAAAAATACTTGAAAGATCACGACACAGACGGTCTAGACATCCAAATCATGTCTCAAGTACGTGCTATGCGTTACACACTTGAACGTGTTGCTCGTGGCCTAGATACAATTTCTGTAACTGGTAACATCTTACGTGACTACCTCACTGACTTGTTCCCTATTATGGAATTGGGTACATCTGCGAAGATGTTATCTATCGTTCCGTTAATGGCGGGTGGCGGTATGTACGAAACTGGTGCGGGTGGTTCTGCACCTAAACACGTACAACAGCTTGTTGAAGAAAACCACTTACGTTGGGATTCTTTAGGTGAGTTCTTGGCATTGGCTGTTTCTTTAGAAGAAATGGGCATTAAAGAAGACAACGCTCAAGCAAAACTTCTTGCGAAGACTTTAGACCAAGCAACTGGCAAACTTCTAGACAACGACAAGTCTCCATCACGTCGTACTGGTGAGCTTGACAACCGTGGTAGCCATTTCTACCTTGCTAAATTCTGGGCTGAAGCACTTGCTGCTCAGGACGAAGATGCTGCACTTAAAGCAAAATTTGCTCCACTTGCACAAGCACTTGCTGAAAATGAAGACAAGATTGTTGCTGAGCTTGCAGAAGTTCAAGGCAAATCTGTTGATATCGGCGGTTACTACGCAATTGATACAGCAAAAGTAAATGACGTAATGCGTCCAAGTTCAACTTTAAACGCTGCACTTGCTGCTGCTCAATAAGTTGATGCTGAACTAACTCAAGTTAGTGACGTAAAAAAACCAGCGCGAAAGCGCTGGTTTTTTTATTGGGCTGTAGACTGAAATCTCATCCCAGATATTTCCAAACTACTAGCACACCAAGTACAAGAAAAATAAATTATCTATAACTCTCAGAACTGTAGGCCATGTAGCCAAGCCAGCATCCTAATCGCTATGGCATACCAGCAACGTAGCAAAAAATTTTAAGAGCATGATCCTTCGGATGAATAACCGGCCTTTTAGGATTTTTAATTAAAAGATCGCAGCTATACTTTTTTAATTTCTATCACAGACAATAAAAAACCCCAAGACTTTAAGTCTTAGGGTTTTTTGAATCTTGGTCCCGGGGGTCGGACTCGAACCGACACATCATCTCTGATAGTGGATTTTGAATCCACCGCGTCTACCAATTTCACCACCTCGGGAATGAAGGCTATAATACCTTGTTTTCAAACACTGTCAACACTGCAAAGCCCTATTTGATTATTTTTAAATCAAGTCAGAATTTTTCGTCTTAAAATTAAGCAAAATCAGCGCTAAAAATCAAAAAAGCATATAATAGACGGCATTCAATCCCCTACTGTTTTAAGCACACACCATGCAACTTTCAGATTTCAGCTTTGATCTCCCAGATGAGCTTATCGCTCGCTACCCACTCGAAAACCGTACAGCTTCACGCCTTTTACACCTCGATACAACAGGTGAATATCATGACCATTGCTTTACCGACATTCTAGACCTACTCAATGAAGGCGACTTGTTGGTTTTAAATGACACTAAAGTAATGAAAGCACGTTTAAAAGGTAAACGTGCAACAGGTGGTGCAGTTGAAGTATTGGTCGAGCGTATTTTAGATCCGCAAACCGCTCACTGTCATATTAAAGCCAGCAACACACCTAAAGAAGGTGCTGAGCTTTTTATTGGCTCTGATGAAGTCAAAGTGACCGTAAAAGGCCGCCATGAAAATCTATTCGTGGTTGAATTTTCACAGCCTATTTTACAGGTATTAGATTTATACGGTGCTTTACCTATTCCGCCTTACTTTAACCGTGAAGCTGAAGCCATTGATACCGAACGTTACCAAACCGTATTTAATGACCCAACTAAACTTGCTTCTGTAGCGGCGCCAACAGCAAGCTTACACTTTGATGAAGCGCTATTAGCCAAACTCAAAGCCAAAGGTGTGCAAACCACATTTGTGACCTTGCACGTCGGTGCAGGTACATTCTTACCAGTACGTACAACAGATATTGAAAATCATATTATGCACAGCGAATGGTGTGAAGTATCTGATGAATCAATGGCATTAATACGTGAAACTAAAGCGCGCGGTAACAAAGTGATTGCTGTAGGTACAACCGCAACTCGCGCAACAGAAAGTGCAGCTCAAGCCAATGGTGGCGAGCTCAAAGGCTGGACGGGTGATACGCAAATCTTTATCTATCCGGGCTACGAGTTCAAAGTCGTTGACCGACTCATTACTAACTTCCATTTGCCAGAATCTACCCTACTCATGTTGGTCTCTGCATTGTCTAACCGCGACAATATTTTAAATGCTTACAACCATGCAGTAGCAAGCAAATATCGTTTCTTTAGCTATGGCGATGCCATGCTGATTGATAACTTAAACGTTAAATAAAAGACTTACCTATGCCGATCGAATCCGTTAAACATTCTTTTCATATTCGTCGCAAAAAAAACGACGTGGTTTTTCGGAATATTGCTCGGCTTTGGGAATTGGGGCGTAGCGCACATAGCCATCAAGCTCTCCTCGATGGCTTGCATCCATGGAACGCCCCGATTCAGCTTAAGTTTGAAAATGTATTGGCTTGGTTTCAAGGTTGTATAGGGATATTATTCTTATGGCCTATCTGGTTTACGCCTTCAAATATTTGGGCGCAACTGAGTTTTCTTGTAGGCTTGGTTATTATTGGATGGGCCTATTTAAGCTATGAGCAAGATGACCCGATTGAAGAAGTGATTAGATTCTTAGAACAACAAAGCATCACCAAAAAATATCAACTGCAATTTGGACGCCAGCCTCAACATATCTCCATTCCCATGAATCCGACTCATTTCATGGTGCATTTAAAAAATCTGTTTCCAGTTTTTAAACAAGGTTCTATTTCTAACGATATTAGCAATTATGCCAGTGCCGTTTGGGAAGATGAAGATGGTCAACAGCATCAAGTTTTGGTATTTCAGTACCATTATGTCAATGAAATTCGAGTGCGTGACAAAAATGGCGATGAACGTCAACTCAGAGAAATTCACAAAGATCTGTGGGGTGTATTTGTTTTTGACACCAGCACACAAGGGCTTGCAATAAGTACATCCAATAAAAAATTCTACTATCCATATAGTTACCCTTGGCACAGTAGTGATATCCAAATCAATCAACGGCTTAAATTTTATGGCAGTGATGAAATGGAAATGGCTAAATTAATGACCCCAGCATTTGTACTGCGCTTGGCTGATTTTTTTAGAAACCGCGAAGGCGATTTGCTTTTTCATCCTGAAAGTAAGGTGCTGTGTTACCTTGGTCCGCATGATTTATTTAAAATTAGTAGTAAAACAAATGTGATTCAGGACATTTCAGCATTGCGTGGACACCTAAGAACATTTAAATTAAGAGAATTAGAAAACTTACAACGTGATTTATTACTTTTTTTAAAGTAAAGGACTTATGGGGGCTTAAGTCGATGGGTTTACTCATTTTTCTGCTTTTAATCGTGGCTGTGGTGATTGCCTGTATTGCAATTCGCAATAACATTGTGCGTCATCACAATGCAACGGTGCGTGCTTGGGCAGATGTAGCAACCTATGAACGCCAAAAAATTAAAATTTTAGATGGTTTACAAACCTTAGTTGAGCAATACTCAAGCTTTGAGAAAGGCACTTTAGAAAAAGTCACGGAACTAAGACAAAATATTCTGAATCTGAATTTTAAAAATACGGATGTTTCACAGTTACAGCGTATTGAGTCTTTAAACAAAGAGTTAATGCACAGCTTAAATGTTGTGGTCGAGAACTACCCAGAATTAAAAGCCAATGAAATTTATCTTAAAATGATGAATGAAATTGAAGAACAAAACGAAAATGTAGGGGCTGCGATTAGTATTTTTAACCGCAATGTCGAATTGTTTAATAATCACATTCAGATTTTTCCAAACAACATTGTCAATACCATGACATTGAGTAAGAAAGCAATTCGTCCTTTTCGCGATGCTCAAGCAACTCAAAGCTTCGACTACAAACCTAATTTCTAAAATAAAACGGTATTCCTTGGAATACCCCTTAAAAAAAGAACATACAGCTCATGATAGAACATATTGATATTTTAAAAACGGCACTCATTCAAGAGTTTTATCAACTCTATGATTATTATTATGAAGATGAAATTTACGCCTGTACTTTGGTGTTTAACAAATATTTATCAATCGACTATTTAGCCGTATCCACTAAACGAAGTATCTTTTCTGAACAAGAAGATAGTAAGCAGTATTTATCGCCGAATGATCAATGGAATGTGCCGAAGTGGCGTTATCGCTCTAGCCCAGCTGTAGACTCTGGCCTGACCCGCTTTAAGTTTATTTTGGCGGATTATTTCAACTCGCAACATAGTTTTGGTAATCCCCTTTTGGATAATCCACAACCTGATGCGAGTAATAACCTCGATATTCTACTCAATGCGTTTAAACAGGCCAAAGAAGCCTTAGTCGATTCTTATGGCTTAGACATCGATCAAATTTTATTTTTTATTAGCATTCCGACGCAACCCGAAATTGAATTGCAATCGGCACGCTATCTCAATCCAGAAAACCGCTTATTGCTGAATTTTCTTAAAATCAAAGAACCAAAAAAGAAAGCCGACCAACCTAATAGTAAGCGTTTTAAACTCACCCAAGCTGATAAAGATATGCTGATTGATATTGCGCAATTGGTTGAAGTTGAACCTTATGACTATTTACAAGTGGCGCAAGCTGCTTACATGCTCACGCTCGAACCGCATTTTGTTGATACCAATATTTATATACAAAAGCTGGTGCAAACCATTGCAGCGATGCCATCTGGCGAACGTGGTAGCTGTGAAATGCCCAAAAAAGAAATTTTGGCACGACTAAGCCAGTTCTATCATCTATCAAACTTTGCTCAACATCCAGCAGATTCACTCTAAGAAAATTACATCGACTACACGATGCAAAGCTGGTGTTTAGGTGCAGAATCAAGGAAAATAGCGCGTTTTAGTATTAACAATCAGCGAACTGTTTTTTCGCCTTGATTTGGAACACCTATGAAGTTTGAAAAATTAGCGCAGTCGGGCCGTGCCCGTCGTGGTCGCTTAACCTTAGAACATGGCGTCGTTGAAACGCCAATGTTCATGCCTGTTGGTACTTACGGTACAGTAAAAGGCGTATTACCGCGTGATATTAAAGAAATTAAGTCACAGGTCATTTTGGGGAATACTTTCCACTTATACCTACGCCCTGGCTTAGAAGTTATTAAGCAACACGGTGGCTTACATCAGTTTATGAAATGGGATAAACCTATTTTAACTGACTCAGGTGGTTTCCAAGTATTTAGCCTTGGCGCAATGCGTAAGATTAAAGAAGATGGTGTAACCTTCCGTTCTCCAATTGACGGTTCAAAAGTATTTTTATCACCAGAAATCTCGATGGACATTCAACATACGTTGAACTCTGACATTGTGATGATTTTTGATGAATGCACGCCATATCCTGCAACACATGAAGAAGCGCAAAAATCTTTGCAACTTTCACTTCGTTGGGCAAAACGATGTAAAACACAACATCATGAAGTTCTCAAAAACCGTAATGCCCTGTTTGGTATTATCCAAGGTGGTATGTACGAAGACCTACGTGATGAATCTTTAAAAGGTTTACTCGAAGTTGACTTTGACGGCTATGCTATTGGTGGTCTTTCAGTAGGTGAGCCTAAAGAAGAAATGATCAAAGTATTGGATTATCTTCCTGAAAAAATGCCCGCAGATAAACCACGTTACTTGATGGGTGTTGGTAAGCCTGAAGATATTGTGGAAGCTGTACGCCGTGGTGTAGACATGTTCGACTGCGTAATGCCAACTCGAAATGCACGTAATGGTCATTACTTTGTGACGGATGGTTTGGTGCGTATTCGTAACAGCCAATATCGCCATGACCAAGGCCCACTTGATCCACATTGCGATTGCTACACTTGTACCAACTTCACTCGCTCGTATTTATTCCATTTAGAGAAATGTGGCGAAATGTTGGGTTCAATGCTCGGTACGATTCATAACTTACGCTATTACCTGCGTTTAACTGAAATGATGCGCGACGCACTCGACAACGGTACATTTGATGAATTTGTGCAAGACTTTTATGCCCGCCGTGGTCTAGAAGTTCCGCCTTGTCCTGAAGATTAATCCTTCAGCATTTGCGCTAATGAAAAAGACAAGGTAAATTGCAGAACAAGCCAATTTATTGTCATGTAATTGATATACAATTTTATTCGTTTTAGGAAATACAAATGAGCCTTTTTATTTCTACAGCTCACGCAGCTGGTGAAGCAGCACAACAACCAAGCATGATGGCAAACTTGCTCATGATCGCTGTGTTTGTTGCTATTTTTTACTTCTTGATCTGGCGTCCTCAGTCTAAACGTGCGAAAGAGCACCGCTCACTGGTTGAAAGCTTAGGTGTAGGTAGTGAAGTTGTTTTTGCTGGTGGCCTTATGGGCAAAATCGTTAAAATTGAAGGTGATTTTGCAGTGGTTGAATTGAGCCGCGGTGTCGAAGTGAAAATCCAACGTGCAAGCGTGATTTCAGTTCTACCTGAAGGCACTTTAAACAACCTTTAATCAAAAAACAGTCGTGCATTTGCACGACTTTTTTCATTTTAAGAAGAAAACAGATGCGTTACCCAGCATGGAAATATCTGCTGATCATCGTTGTTCTCGTGATCAGTACATTATATGCCCTGCCAAGTTTGTATCCAGATGAACCTGCTGTTCAAATTTCGGGTGCCAAAGCCGGTACTCAAATTGATCAGAGCATCGTGCAAAAAGCAGAGCAAATATTAAAAAGTGACAATATTGCATCGCATGACAATAGTTTCACCAACAATGCTGCACTTTTACGTGTAGATTCAAGTGAAGCACAATTAAAAGCAAAAGAAGCTCTACGCCGTGGTTTAGGTGATGACTATGTTGTCGCACTTAACTTGGCACCAACAACACCAGAATGGCTCCAAAAAATTGGTGCTAAGCCAATGAAATTGGGTCTGGACTTACGTGGTGGTGTTCACTTCCTGCTTGAAGTTGATATGGATAAAGCCATTTCTCAGCGTATGGAAACATCAGCTGCAGATTTGCGCCGTCAATTGCGTGACAGCAAATTAAAATTCAATAGCCTCACACTCAACAACAACTCGATTACTTTGCAATTTGCAAATAACGATGACCGTTCAGCTGTGATGGATTTTCTACGTCGTAACGGTAACGAATATACGCAACAAGCGATTGCCACTGATAATGGCTCAACTTTGCGTTTAACCTATACCGACGTTCGTAAGCAAGAAATTCAATCTTATGCAGTAAACCAAAACTTAACCACACTTCGTAATCGTATTAACGAGTTAGGTGTGGCAGAAGCATTGGTACAAACACAAGGTAGCAACCGTATTGTGGTTGAGTTACCTGGTGTACAAGATACTGCAGAAGCTAAACGTGTTTTAGGTCGTACTGCAAACCTCGAATTCCGTTTAGTATCTGATCAAAATGATCAATACATTGATCCGTATACAGGTCAGGCAAAAGGCTCAGTTCCTCCAGGCACAGAAGCATTCGCTTATGAGTCTTTAGATAGTGGTCGTCAATTACTGCTTAACCGCAACCGTATTCTTACTGGTGAACGCGTACAAAATGCTTCTTCAGGCTTTAGCCAAGACACTGGCGGTGCTGAAGTAAACATTACCTTGGACACTGCGGGCGGTAAGCTCATGTCTGAGGCTACACGTGCTGCTGTTGGTAAACGTATGGCGGTATTGTTCATTGAGAACAAACAGAAAATTAGCTATGTAACAGACCCAGCTACAGGTGCTCAAACAGAAGTTCGCACACCGTATACTGAATCTGTTGTCATTAATGCAGCAACCATTCAAGCTGTATTAGGCTCACAATTCCGTATTACTGGTTTAGCGTCACCACAAGAAGCGGCTGAATTGGCATTAATGCTCCGTGCAGGTGCTTTGGCTGCGCCAATGTACTTTGTCGAAGAACGTGTCATCGGGCCTAGTCTTGGTCAAGAAAACATTGATAAAGGCGTACTGTCTACACAAATCGGCTTCTTGCTGGTTGCCATTTGGATGGTGGTATTCTTCCGTCTATTTGGTTTAATTGCTAACTTTGCCTTGGTGGTAAACTTGGCAATGATCTTGACAGTGATGTCATGGATTGGCGCTTCCCTCACCCTGCCAGGTATTGCAGGTATTGTCATTACCATTGGTATGGCCGTCGACGCCAACGTGTTGATCTGTGAGCGAATACGAGAGGAAATGAAATGGGGTGCATCGCCTAAGCAAGCTATTATAGCTGGCTATGATCGGGCTTATAACACCATTTTCGACTCCAACCTCACTACATTCTTGGTTGCATTTATTCTTTTTGCCATTGGTACAGGCCCAATCAAAGGCTTTGCCGTAACACTTATGATTGGTATTGTTTGCTCAATGTTTACTGCAATTACAGTAACACGCGCAATCGTACAGCTCATTTATGGCAAAAAACGTAACTTAAGCAAGCTGAGCATTTAGGAGATCAATCATGACTGAAAATAATCAATTGGATCCTAAAAAATACGGTCGACCAGACAATGAACGTGTAATTCCGTTCATGAAGATTTCAGTTCCGGCTGCAATCATTTCGATTCTGCTGACCGTTGCCAGTATTTTCTTTATTACGACTAAAGGTCTCAACCTCGGCTTAGACTTTACAGGTGGTGTATCTGCTGAACTGAACTACAGCAAGCCTGTTCAAGCCACTGATGTGACTGCTGCACTTGCTGAAGCAGGCTTCAAAGACTCTGTGGTACAGACATTAGGCTCAAACCGTGACCTTATGGTCCGTATGCCTGTACAAGAACATGCTGAAGCGGCAAATTTAACGCAAGAAATTACTGCAGCAGCTCAGTTACCTGGGAACAAAGCCGAAGTTCATAAAGTAGATGTTGTAGGTGGCCAAGTCGGTAACGAGCTTTACCTTCGTTCGGGTGGTGCTGTTGCCCTTGCATTGTTATTAATGCTGGTCTACGTGACCATCCGTTTCGAATTCAAGCTTGCAATGGGTGCTGTACTCTCGTTGTTTCACGATATTATCGTGACACTGGGTATATTTGCCCTAATGCAATGGCCATTTGACTTAACGGTATTGGCAGCAATTTTGGCGATTATTGGTTTCTCTCTCAACGATAACATCGTTGTATCAGACCGTATCCGCGAAAACTTCCGTAAGATTCGTGGTGCTGAGCCTGTTGAGATTATCAACATTGCTTTGACTGAAACTTTACGTCGTACAGTCCACACTTCAATGACATTATTACTCGTAGTTTTAGCCATGATGTTCTTGGGTGGTGATGGCCTTAAATGGTTCTCTGTTGCGATGTTTGTTGGTGTTTTTGTAGGTACATATTCATCAATCTACATTGGTACAGCCTTCGCTTTGTGGCGTGGCCTGAACCGTCAAGACTTTATCGTACAAGTTAAACCTGAATTTGATGAAGAAGAAATTCCTCACTAATTGAAGTTAACGGATTAAAAAACCCATCATCTGATGGGTTTTTTAATGTCTTGATGAAGGCAAATACATAGCTGAGGCATTCTTGTTTTAATAGCACTTAATTTCATAAAGAATTGAACAAGCTTCCCTAGCTTAGCATTATGTCAACTGATGAATGAATAAGTTCAAAGAGAGATATAACCCACACCCGAAAGCAATATGTGCCACTAAACTATTTTGAATACTCATCATTTGATTCGGCATTTTTTTAGCAAAAAAACCAAATCCAAGCGCAGGTTGTATCATGGTAAAAGATACGAATGTCGTCAAAACAGCAAAAATAAAGACACTGATAAAAGAATAATTGAATACATAAAATTTATTTAATACTAAATAGATCAGCGTCCAAATCACTCCCGTCAAATAGTGAATTCCCCAACCGCATATCGTTTCCCCTTTCTTAGATGGACTCTGAACAATGGTGTTATGACTAAATTTTCTATCTTTCCAAGATAAAAACCATCGGCCAATAAATGCATAATTCATTGGACTGATTTTAAATAATGCTCTGAGTATCCATGCAATAACATCCATAAAGGCGGTTGAAATTATGCCAATAAAAATGCTTTGAACAATAATTAACTTATCCATATATGCCATCTAGTGTGCTTAATTATTGTATAGTTTCCAACTTAAAGTTAACTTTAAGTCAAGAACTGTTATGCAAGAAATCGATATCGGTGTTTTATCTTTAAAAATGCATGTTTCAACTGCCACGATCCGATTTTATGAGTCAAAAGGTTTAATTAAATCTATAGGAAGAAAAGGCTTAAGAAGACAATATCCTGCACATACAGTCGAAATCATCTCATTGATCAAGCTATTAAAAAAAAGTGGCTTATCATTAAATGAAATCGGGGAAGTTTTTATTTATAACAGTAAAATTAATATCAATAGAAAACTGATCGATGAAAAGACGGATCAAATTGAAAAGAAAATTAATAATTTAAAACAACTACTGATCATCCTTCAGCATCTGAAATCCTGTCC
Organism: Acinetobacter chengduensis; assembly: GCF_003664645.1. Lineage (GTDB taxonomy): Bacteria > Pseudomonadota > Gammaproteobacteria > Pseudomonadales > Moraxellaceae > Acinetobacter > Acinetobacter chengduensis. Next base: position 81,616 of record NZ_RCHC01000011.1, read on the forward strand.
TTATAAAGAACACCTATCCTGTCCTGATTTTATCAAAATGCTCAATTTAAACGATTAAAGCACCCTCAAATAAATATGATGAAAAATTCAAATTATGGTGAATTTATAGCGCTTCTAAAGAAATAAAAATTGAGCCAGTCAACATCAAGCCTAACTAGAACGCATGTAAACCAGTACTATAGGATCAATATGCAACACATCTGCACAAGCAAAATTGACAGTTTTTTGCTGGTCTAAACTTTGAAAATAGTGATCTGTCTGCGTGCTTTGCAAAAACTGTAAAAATAAACAGATATTATTGACCAGCTTTACACACACCCAGTCCTGCGTTTTTATGTCTAAGCTTCGTCGATTACACAACACCGTCCAACCTACATTCAACATCGGAGCGTAGTTAGCCTCCACAATACGAACACCATATACATCGTTTGGGTGATATGTCTGTGAATCTAGATCGATATTGTATCCCTCTGGACTCAGGATTAAATGAAAAGCCTGTTTTTCTACCCTTGCCATTTCATACATTTGAATATCATGATGACGATGATCTATATTCTCAAGCTGTTCTAATGCGGGTGGATGAGCACATAGTTGCAGTATATTTTCTGAATCTAATACGCCATCAGGCAATTGCAATTGTTGCTCAAGCAAGCGTGCTGTTTTTTGTGAAATTGGCCTGTGGCTATTTAACAGTTGAGAAACTTCAGCCACACTCAAACCATAATGCTCACAAATAGCCTTCCCTGTTTGAAACTGAGTTTGCATTAAATGTTCAAACCATTGATTTAAATTATCTCTGCGCCGATCTGAGTTATTCATAATTCGCAATATGTATTTTTATTCATGCTTAATAAATACCTTACATGAAAAAACCCGCATTGGCATGCGGGTTTTTTCATCAATTTATACGGCTGTTATATCAAGTCCGAAGCTTAATTCCCTTGAACTAGACGTCGAGCACTAATAATGCCAGGCTGTTGCTCTAGTCGTGCAAGCAGACGCGAAAGCTGTGCCAAACCTTTGACTTCAATTAACAATTTCATATTCGCAATACCATCAGACTCTGAAATGGTATTCACCTGACGAATGTTAATTTGATCTGAGAAAATCACCTGCGTTAAGTCTTTCAGCAAACCACGGCGGTCGTATGCTTCCACCACAATTTGCACGCTTTGACCACGTGTTGGTTGCATTTCCCAATCGGCTTCTACTGCACGCTCAGGCTCTTGCTGAATCATGCGCATATAGTCTGGGCAGGCAACTTTATGGATACTCACGCCACGATTGAGTGTGATATAACCCCCTATCGATTCACCATGAACAGGCTGACAGCATTGTGCTACATGTAATTCTACATTGTCTAAACCATCAATTAAAATACCATGTGCAGATAGCGTATGGCTGGCACGTGGGTTTAATGTCGGCTTCAGCACCAGTTCAGGTTCATCCTGATCCAAATGCATGTGACGGTTGACCTGATTAATGAGCGCATGCAGGCTAATATCGCCACTGACTAAGCCAATGAGAATATCTTCGCCCGTTTTAACATTGAAGTGACTGCAATAGTCATTTAAATCAATACTTTTCGGGTGAATTGCCAAACGTGCTAATTCTTTATTCAGAATCTCACGTCCAACTTCTAAATTCTTGCTTCGATCTTGCTGACGGAACCAATGACGTAACTTATCACGAGCGCGGGCGGTTTTAATGTAACCCAGCGAATTGACAATCCAATCACGGTTCGGCTCACGGTCTTTCTTGGTTAATATCTCAACCTGCTCACCTGTTTTTAAGGTGTAGGTTAAAGGAACATAACGCTGATTGACCCGTGCAGCATAACACTTGTTTCCGACCTGCGTATGTACATGATAAGCAAAGTCTAATACGGTTGCGCCACGCGGTAATTCTTTAATGTCGCCATCACGGCTAAACACATAAATTTTCTCGAAACCTTCAAAGTCTTGAATTTGTTCAAAACTTTCTTCGCCTTCTTCGTCTTTATGTGCGCTGGCATCATTACGTTCTTGATAATGTTCCAAAACTGAACGTAATGAATGTAAACGATGGTTGAATGAATGGTCGGTATTTTTCGAACCTTCTTTATAGTTAAAGTGCGAACATACACCCAATTCGGCTTCTTGATGCATGGTCTGCGTACGAATTTGCACTTCGAGTGATTTATTTTCAGCAATCACAGCGGTATGCAATGAACGGTAACCATTGGCTTTTGGGTTGGTAATATAGTCATCAAATTGATGCGGGATATGACGCCAAATTTGATGAACGATACCCAAGGTGTGATAACACTCGGGAACGCTCTTGACCAATACACGTACCGCACGAATGTCGTACAACTGATCAAAGCTCAAATTCTTACTTTTCATTTTTCGATAAATCGAATAAATGTGTTTCACTCGGCCATTAATTTCGGCCTCAATATCATGATCGAGTAATTCTTGGCGTAATTTATCGGTGACGAATTGAATATATTGCTCGCGCTCTAAACGCTTTTCATTGAGTAGCGAGGCAATTTCTTTATAGCGCTCTGGAGCCAGATAACGGAAAGCTAAATCTTCTAGCTCCCATTTCAATTGAGCAATGCCTAAGCGATGCGCCAAAGGCGAGTAAATAGTTAAAATTTCACGCGCAACACGTTCCTGACGCTCTTTTGAAGAATTCGCCAATTCACGTAAGGCATAAGTTCGTTCTGCCAACTTAATTAAAACAACTCGAACATCTTCTGTCACAGAAATCAGCATTTTATAAATGCCAGTTAAGTGCTCACGTTGATTATTATTAAAATGGTCTTCCAGACGTTTATTTTGTTCAATCAGCTCTGAAAGCTTACCCATGGCCAAAGTGCCTTTGACCAATGCAAAAACTTGCTCACCAAATTGTTCACGTACTTCATCCAGTGATATCACACCTTCACGTACGCCACGGTAAAGCATTGCTGCCGACAAGGTATCTTCGTCTACATGTAAATGCGCTAAGATATCAGCCATTTCAATACCTGTATAAAAGGTATTGGAACGATGATGAACCGTCGACTCAAGCTCTTTCTGTAGCGTCAAGTGTGCAACTTCTTCAAGCTGCGTTAAAGATTCACCATCTAGTATGCCACGCACACGATCTAGCCATTCGTCTAGATCATGTAGTGCTTGATCGGCATGTTCTACAGTCGTTTCCTGAGACAACTCATTGAGACGCCCCGGGAGCTGTTCACGTACTGTGACCATACCCTACTCCTCTTTTTTACTTTTCATTACTACTTAAATCGTCAATCTGAGTGCTTAGATCAATCTGTTCAAATAACGCGATAGACTCTACATGCCCAGTATGAGTAAACATATCCATGACACCTGCTCGGCTCAGTTGATAACCATGCTGTGCTAACACACCTGCATCACGTGCAAGTGTTGCAGGATTACACGAGACATAAACAATTCTTTTTGCACCAAATTTGGGCAGATAATGCATTACCTCTTCCGCACCTGAACGTGGAGGGTCAATCAATAATGCATCAAATCCTTGATTTGCCCAAGATTGATGCGAAAAATCTTTTGTTAAATCTTGTGAATAGAAGCTCAGCCAAGAAATTGCATTATTTTTTGCATTTTCTGTACCACGAGCGACCATATCTTCACTTCCCTCAACAGCCACCACTTTACCCTGTGCACCAACACAGCGCGCTAGCGGTAAAGAGAAATTACCCAAGCCACAGAATAAATCCAAAACACGCTCACCTGCCTTCAACTGAAGCAAATCACATGCCAGCTTCACCATTTTTGGGTTAACACTTGAATTCACTTGAGTAAAATCCAATGGACTAAAGGCAAAATTGGTATCGAATTCTTCTAATCTATAATGCAAACGCATTTCATTACTTTGACCATCCTCACGGACTAAACTTTCTGGCCCTGTTGCTTGTAAATAAAGTTGCCACTGCTTCTGTAACGTAAATTTTCGCAATTCGTTGACATCGTCATCGCATAATTTATCGGTATGTCGAATCAGTAAAGCAACGTCTGCATCTCCCATGGCCAATTCTACATGACCAATGTCCGCTTTGCCTTTTAGACTTTGGAGTAATTGTTTTAACCGTGTAATCGAACCAAATTGCTGATCTAACACCATGCATCGGTCAATAGAGGTCAATTTATTACTGGCATTTTCACGAAAACCCACAACCAATTTATCTTTGTGTGGCAAGTAACGTACGCCAATTCGCGCTTTACGCCGATAATCCTCACGACCTGAGCGTAAAGGCGCTAGCCACTCTTTTGGGCTTAATCCTGCAAAATGGCTTAAATGCGACTTTAATACATCCTGTTTTAAGCGAATTTGCTCATCTGGATGTATATGTTGCATATTACAGCCGCCACAAATCCCAAAATGCGGACACGGCGCCGGCACACGTATTTCAGACGCTCCACTGAGCAGTTCTAGGCTGTCGGCTTCTTCTAAACGCTTTGCAGTATGGGTAATAGTTGCACGTACAGTTTCACCGGGTAAAGCATAACGGATAAAGACTTTTTTACCCTGCTTTTCAATTGGATGCTCAGGATGTGAACCATAATGAGCAATGCCACGCCCCTCATGTGACAGCGACTCAACTTGAAAAATATAACTTTGCGCTGGTGCTTTTGGGGACTTGGCTTTGTGTTTCATGTGGACCTAATGTGTGGAAGATGGGAAATCAAATTGGGTAAAATCGGTTTGCTTCGAGTTTTCTCGCCAAACCGCTAAAAATTCAGCTTGCTGGGGCTGGGTGGCTAAATACTGAATGGTGGATTGCACTAAATGTTGATGATCGGACGCTAAAATTTGCCCTTTCAACAATTGCCAGCGCAAGTAAATCAGCCATGTATTTAGTACATCGCCTTCGCAATAGCTAGTGAGTTGTTGCCATTGCTCGGTACGGACATATTCAGGCACATGATATGCCCCATCACCGCGCTTACCAGGAAAACCTAATAGATGTGCAATGTCATCAAGCTTCTGAAAATGACGACCATTAAACATGGCCATCACATCCATTAAATCGACATGACGGTGGTGATAGCGATTTTGGTAGTTATTATAACGCTTTTGTGAATCAATCTCGCCCTGATCAAACAAACTTGGTGCAGATAAACCGTGGTACATCGCACGGAATAAAATCACAGGCACATCAAATTGCGAGCCGTTCCAACTCACCAGAGTCGGTTGGCGTTTATCAAATATTGATAAAAAACGCTTTAAAATTTCAGCCTCACTGTAGTTTTCACGGCTAAATGAAAACAGTTTCATACCGTTTTCATCTAACCAAAAACCTGAAATACAGACAATTTCATGCAAAGCTAAACGTTGAAAATCTGTACCACTTTCTTGGCGTCTTAACTTTGCTAAAGCCGCGTCTAAATCGGCTTCGGGTAAATCGAGTCCGTATAAATGCGCGCCTGATTTTAAATCAGTCAAAGTTTCGATATCGAAAGTTAAAATAGGTAAACGCATAAAGACTCTTAAACCCCGAAATTATTCTGCATCAACTACAGAGAATAAACCTGTAGACAAGTAGCGGTCGCCACGGTCACAGATAATGCAAACAATAACTGCATCTGGATTTTCTTCAGCTAATTTCACTGAAGCCCATACCGCACCACCTGAAGATGTACCCGCGCTAATACCTTCTTCACGAGCCATTTTACGTGCTGTTTTTTCTGCTTCAATTTGTGGAATATCCATAATACGGTCAACACGACTCGCATCAAAAATAGTCGGCAAGTATTCTTTCGGCCAGCGACGAATGCCTGCGATATTTGAACCTTCGGAAGGCTGTAAGCCAACAATTTGAATATCAGGATTTTGTTCTTTGAGGTATTTTGAAATCCCCATAATGGTTCCTGTGGTACCCATCGCGCTCACAAAGTGCGTAATTTTCCCGCCTGTTTGCTCCCAGATTTCGGGGCCAGTCGTCAGATAATGCGCTTCTGAGTTATCAGGATTACCAAATTGGTTCAGCACAAGGCCAATCCCATCTGCTTGCATTTGAGCCGCCATATCACGTGCTTCTTCCATGCTGGCAGATTCAATTAGCTCTGCGCCGTAGGCACGCATGGCATCTTTACGTTCTTGGCTTGAGTTCGCTGGCATAATCAGCTTCATCTTATAACCACGCATGGCAGCAACCATTGCCAATGCAATACCTGTATTTCCGCTTGTCGCTTCAATTAACGTATCACCCGGCTTAATCTGTCCGCGCTTTTCGGCTTGCATAATCATGTTATATGCTGGACGGTCTTTGACTGAACCTGCTGGGTTATTGCCTTCTAACTTGGCCAATACAGTTGCTTGAGTGTGACATGCCAGACGCTGTAAACGCACCAACGGAGTCTTTCCGACATAGTGGTCTAACAAAAAATCGTCTGCTTGAAAATCAGGGGTTATATTACTCATTATTTGTACCTTTATCGAGGTGCGCTTATTGTATGAAAAAATGACTGCGCCTGCACCCATTTACGGGGCTTTTTCGTGAAAGTGATTAAAGCGCAATCAGTTTCAAATAAAGCGTGCTAATATGCAGTGCATAAGGAATAAACTGCTTGAATCATGTCAAATATCAACAAAAAGCTTTTTAAACGCCTACACTTAAATCATGCCTATGGACAGCTGATTGCTTTAATTTTTGTGCCAATTACCATTTTGGCCTGTGTAGGCGCAACCTTGGTAATCACCGAAACTTCCAATGCCGCTAAAGCGCAACAACGCCAAATGGCGATTGCAATTTTGACGCGTTTTCAACCTGCATCTGAAGGTGCACTTAATCTGTTGGCACAATACCCATGGCAATTTGATCAAGCACGAAATGCCATGCAAAATATGTTTAGTGAAAAGCACTTGATTCGTGCTGCAATTCTAGACAGCCAAGAAAAAAATAGAATTAGTTTTGGCTTCCAAGATGATGCGCCTTGGCCAGCGCTTGCAAGCAGTAAAAAATCAGAGTTCATTGGGCCTATTCGTTTAAATCACAGTAATGTGTATGCCACACAAATTCATGATGAAATGAATACGCCGTACTGGCTGGTGATTGAGCTCGACAACCAACCATTAGAAATTGCGCACTATCGCGTGCTTATGGTGTTGGTTGCAACAGGCTTACTCACACTACTTTTATTGTTGTTATGCCTTAATTTTTATTCGCGTCGCTGGATTGCGCCGATGTATGAAATTCGCATGCAGTTACAACGCCTAAATGCTGACACCTTAGATCAGCACATGATTATTAACAGTACAGGTGAGCTTCGTCTTTTACAGCGTGACATAGCCAATGTGGTGAATCGTCTGCATTTTAGTTTTTTAGAATTACGCGAACATACAGAACAAACCGAAGATGATTTACGCCGTACGCTCGACACTTTAGAAGTACAAAATATCACGTACCGTCAAGCGCGCGACCAAGCGATTCATGCCAATCAGTCTAAATCGGTATTTTTAGCCAATATTTCACATGAACTTAGAACCCCTTTAAATAGTATTGATGGCTTTATTCATTTGTTACTGCGCCAAGGTAATTTGAGCAATGAGCAAAATTTATATTTACAAACCATTCGCAAATCTTCGGCGCATTTATTGGCACTGATTAACGATGTGTTGGATTTTTCTAAAATTGATGCCGGAAAGCTCGAACTCGAAATGGCACCGTTTGATTTAGAAGAAGCCGTTTTTGATGTCATGGACATGCTTTCGCCCTTAGCGGCACAAAAGCATATTGATATGACTTTTTACTATGCCGATAACGTGCCCGTGCATGTAATTGGTGATGCGCTACGCTTTAAGCAGATTTTGACCAACTTAATTTCCAATGCCATCAAATTCACCCCTGATGGTGAAATTATTGTCCGTGTTCGCATGGAGCATGACGACATTGGTCAATGCTTACTTCACTTTAGCGTTCAAGACAGTGGCATTGGCTTAAGTGGCACAGACCGTAAAAAACTCTTTGAATCTTTCTCACAAGGCGATGCATCAGTCACGCGTCAATTTGGTGGTACAGGTCTGGGGCTGGCAATTTCTAAGCAATTGGTTAGCCTCATGCATGGTCAAATTGGCTTTGAAGACAACCAAGAACGCGCCCCTACAGAAAAAGGTTCAACTTTTTGGTTTACCGCAACCTTTAGCGTGAATGAAGATGAAGAAGTCATCCATCCACAATTTGAACACTTAACAGTGGTGTCGTATTTAGCTCATCCTGCCACTGCCAATGTACTTCGCCATTATCTGGAAGATTATGCAGTCCAGCATGTGGAGGCACAGTCGATTTTAGATTTGTTTAGCCGTCTGAATCAGTTTGAACATGCTGAAAATACATGGCTGATTTTAGATCATAGTGGCGATACAGAAGCTATGCTGAAAGAAATCCGCTCACGTTACCATGGCAATTTGGCTATTTATGGCTATCAAATGCTCCTCGACCCAAGCATGTTGAATGAATATCGTGCTCGTCCATTGCATCAACCGTTGAGCCGTAGTGCATTGGCACATCTGTTGGGTAATGAGCCATTGTTTGAACATGACGCTATGGACAACTTTGATGGGCAAGGCTTACACATTTTGGCGGTCGATGATCATCTACCCAACCTCATTGTGTTAGAAGCTTTATTATCAGAACTTAACGTCACCACCACCAAAGCACTCAGTGGTCAAGAAGCCTTAGACATTATTCAATCTCGCCATGCTCAAGGGCTCAAAGATTTTGATTTGGTATTCATGGACATTCAGATGCCCGTCATGTCTGGGATTGATACCACACGTGCCCTGCGCTCATTAGAATCGACCAAAGAAGAGCAAAAGCGCCTGCCAATTATTGCGCTTACAGCACATGCGCTTTCAGATGAAAAGCAAAAACTTCTGCAAAGTGGTATGGATGATTACGTAACCAAACCGATCCAGATGGAACAGATTATTCAAATCTTAACGCATTGGACCTCAGAAAACTTTAAAAAGCCTGTTGCCGTAGAACGGGCAAGCGTGATTGATTCACTCGACAGTAACATTTTAGATTGGCAACAATGCTTAATGTTGGCTGCCAACAAAGAAGACTTGGCTGTCGATTTGCTTAAAATGTTGACTGACAGTTTCGAAACAGAGGTGAATGAAATTGAACAGCTGATTGAATTTGAGGACTTCCCGCAACTCGAACATGTGTTACATCGTTTATATGGAGCTACCCGCTATGTGGGCACACCAAGTTTGCAAAATATAACAGGGAGTTTTGAACAGTTCGTTTCTACCTTACGCAAAGAACGCCGTAAAGCCGATGATGCATTTATTCAAGAAGTGCATAAGCGGTTAGATGAAATGAAAGCCATTATTGCGCAAGTTGATTTGGCAGCACGGCACATTTTAAGTCAGCACAATAATTAAATTTAGGGTGACTGAGCTGTCATGCATGCAGGATAAGCTCATGCTATGCTCATCGCAAAGAAACAAGAAGAGTGTACAACATGGCTTTGGTCAAATTTGAAAATAACAACGGTATAGCAACCGTTAGCCTTAATCGCCCAGACAAGCGCAATGCCATGAGCTTCGCCCTGCTCAAGGAGCTGGTGAATACTGCTAATCGTATAAAAAAAGATCGCTCTATTCGTTGTGTCATTTTAACGGGCGAAGCACAGGTGTTTAGTGCAGGCATTGACTTAAGTGATTTAAACAACCCCAAAAACACCGCCTATGCAGCATGGGAGCTAATTCGTCCTGGTCAAAGCCTCTTTCAAAAAGCATTTTTGATTTGGCAAGAATTGCCTGTACCTGTCATTGCGGCAATTGAAGGCTATTGCTTTGGTGCAGGCATGCAACTTGCACTTGCCGCCGATATTCGTATTGCACATCCTGATACTCAAATGTCCATCATGGAAAGTCGTTGGGGCTTAGTTCCAGATATGGGTTTAAGCCGTTCACTTAAAGGTATTATTGGCTTAGATTTGGCAAAAGAATTAACCCTCACTGCCCGTATTTTTGATGCAAACTATGCCAAAAATATTGGTTTGGTGACGCATCTGAACGCAACCCCTCTTCAACATGCACAAACCCTAGCCGAAGAAATGCTTGGACGCTCACCTGATGCCTTAACCGCAGCTAAACGTGTACTGGATGCAATGCAGCATCAACCAAATAAATCTTTACGTTTAGAAAAAATTTGGCAGTTAAAATTATTGCTCGGCAAAAATAGCAAACTGGCACGTAAAAAAGACAAGAACCCTGAAGTTCAATTTTTACCGCGCCAATTCCGCTAAGCTTAAAACAGTATGATCATCTAATGGAACACGCATGAACTTCGACCTTCAAACTAAAATTGCATTTTTGGGTATGGGACTAATGGGAAGCCGTATGGCGACTCGTCTCGTGCAAGCTGGTTTTGAGGTTGCAGTTTGGAACCGTAGTCCGAGTGCTTGTGATGCCGTGATTGAACACGGTGCAACGGCTCTCGATTTGAGCCAACTTCGCCAATATCCTGTGATTTTAACGTGTTTGGCCGATGATCATGCTGTGCAGAATGTCTTTAGCTTAATTCAACCACACTTAAGCCAAGGACAAATTATTGCAGATTTTTCTAGCCTGTCTGTAGCATGTACACAGCAACTTGCTCAAGAGGCACAACAACACGGCGTCACTTGGATTGACTGCCCTGTCTCTGGTGGAACCGTAGGTGCTGAACTGGGTACTTTGGTCATTTTTGCTGGTGGTGATGCTCGTAGCATTCAACGCCTAGAACTCATTTATAATGTGTTATCACAACGTATCACTCGTATGGGCGAAACGGGCACTGGCCAAGCCACCAAGATTTGTAACCAACTGATTGTGGCAGCCAATAGCACACTCATTGCAGAAGCTGTGGCGCTTGCACAGCATGCTGGTGTAGACACCACTCTTCTTGCACCAGCTTTAGCAGGTGGTTTTGCTGACTCCAAGCCTTTTCAAATTCTTACACCTCGTATGGCCAGCCAAAGCTTTGAACCCGTACAATGGAAAGTGCAAACGTTATCGAAAGACTTAAACAATGCAGTAAAGCTGGCAGCTTCATATCAATTACATATACCAGTTGCCACACAAGCACTTGATCAATTACAACAACATCAAGCCAATGGCTATGCCGAAGCAGACTTGTCTACCGTATGTTTACAGGTCAAATCTAATTAACTGTGTCATGTCATTATTTTTCGCTTAATTTCAGAGGGTGCCAACCATGATTAAATTGGCCGTTAATCTGTCCATGATTTTTACTGAAGTGCCATTGCTTGAACGCTTTGCACTGGCACGTGCGCATGGCTTCGATCATATTGAAATCCAATTTCCATACGAGTTGAGCATTGAGCAAATTCAAACGCAACTGACCGTATACGACTTAAAGCTATGTTTAATTAATGCACCTGCAGGCGACTTAATGACAGGTGGCAATGGCCTTGCGGGAGTTCCAGGCCAAGAAATTGAATTTCATCACGGGCTAGAAAAAGCCATCCGCTATGCCAAAGCCTTACAAGTACCTAGCATTAATATACTCGCTGGCAAACAACCCTTAGATGCAGATCTATTACCCTGCTTAAAAACCTTAGCCACCAATTTAAAATTGGCATGCCACATGTGTACAGATCATGGTATTCAGCCTGTATTTGAAATGATTAATGGGACAGATATGCCTCGCTTCTTGATACAAAATATTGCACAAGCACAAGAAATGTTAGAAGCAGTACGCCACCCTGCTTTAAAAATGCAATTTGACTGCTATCACATGGCCATGATGGGTGAAAATTTACCGGAAAGCTTGCAAGAAAATATTGAGTCGATTGGTCATATTCAATTTGCAGACAACCCTGGTCGCCATGAACCAGATACAGGCAATATTGACTATGCAACCCTTTTTGATTGGCTCAAGTGCAGTGAATATAATGGATTCAGTGCAGCCGAATATCGCCCACAAAATTTGTCACAAAATTCTTTTGCGTGGAAAGACAAATACTTCTCATCAATAAACTGAGTAGATCACGGTGTTGATTTGAAATTCAACACCAAAACCGCTATATTAGATAATGAATAATTGTCTGGAAACCATAACCCCCATGAATTTAGAACCATCGCCCGGCGCTTCAAACTTTCAAGAACTTTCACTAAGTTCAAAAAAAGACGTACAAGCTTGCTTAGAAGTGGTACGTGAAGCTCTCGAAGATGTAAAAGCGAAAGAAATCGTCGAAATTGATGTTAGCGCAATCAGTAACGTTGCAGATGCAATCGTGATTGCATGCGGTACGTCAACACGTCATCTTAAGTCCCTTGCAAACAACGTTGCTGAAGAAGCACGTAAAGCTGGCTTCCGCCCGATTGGCGTTGAAGGCGAGCATGATGCAGAGTGGATCTTAATTGACCTCGGCTTTGTCGTTGTTCATGTTATGCTACCTACAGCACGCAAATTCTATGATTTAGAAAGCTTATGGCGCACAGCACCTGATTCTGTGGCATAAAATCTTATCAATAAAAAAGCGGTCTATAGACCGCTTTTTTATTGCCTGAAATATTTACCAATCGCGCTGTTCTAAACTCGTCAAAGCCCGCAACATTTGACGCATAATATGGCGACGGCAATGCTTTAAATCATCTGTTTCACAAACATCATTTAAAAAGTGATTCAATGCATATACGGGTTGATCGCTGTAACGTTGTTCCCAAAGACTCAAAGCATCTTCTAAAGCCGCACTGCTGATATAAGGCTCTAAACTACTCGCAATTGCAGATCTGCGGTTTTCAATATTTAATCGTTCTGTACTCATAGCGTCCCTCTGCTCAAATCAATCAACATGCCTTTCACTACGGTTATAAACTGCTTATTGATGATCGTTTTGCAAGAAAAATGCCAACAATATAAAACACAGCAATCATCAGGCTTTGCCTACATCACTCCCCTCACTTGCCTACAAAAATTGTCACCTTACGACCAGTTTTAGAGAATAATTTCTCAATCTGTAGCATTTTTTGCGCAGTACAGCATGGCCATTTTTTTCATTTTTCATAAAAAAACCGCCCGAAGGCGGTTTCTCATCAGAGGCTTGAGTCTTAGTGACCGCCGCCGTTGATTGCTTTTGTCATATCTTCTACAACTTTCTTCGCATCACCAAAGATCATCATCGTCTTGTCGTTATAGAACAAGTCGTTGTCTAGGCCTGCATAACCTGTCGCCATAGAACGTTTGATCACCATGATCGTACGTGCTTTATGTGCTTCAAGAATTGGCATACCATAAATTGGCGATGTTGGATCATCTTTCGCTGCAGGGTTTACAACGTCATTCGCACCAATCACCAGTACAACGTCTGTTGCTGGGAAGTCTGAGTTGATTTCATCCATCTCTAAGATGTCTTCATAAGCAACGTCTGCTTCAGCTAAAAGTACGTTCATGTGACCCGGCATACGACCCGCCACTGGGTGAATCGCAAAACGAACAGTTACACCTTGTTCTTTTAAGATTTCACACAACTCTTTCACTGCGTTTTGTGCACGGCCTTGTGCCATACCATAACCAGGTACAATCACAACGCTGTCTGCATTTGACATTAAGAAGCCAGCATCGTCTGCAGAACCTGAACGGTAGTTACGTTGAACTTGCTCACCTTTGTCTGCAGATGCAACTGCAGCACCACCCATTGCACCACCAAACAAAACGTTGATGATTGAACGGTTCATGGCTTTACACATAATGTAAGACAGAATCGCACCAGATGAACCTACCAGTGAACCCGCAACAATCAGCATGTTGTTTTCAAGTGTGAAACCAATACCTGCTGCAGCCCAACCCGAGAAAGAGTTCAATAGCGATACCACAACTGGCATATCGCCACCACCCACTGGTGCAATCCACACCCAACCAAATGCAAGTGCAAGTGCAGTCATTGCCCAGAATGCATTCATGTTACCAGTCGTGAAGAAGTAAACACCGCATGCCAACATTGCAATAAACAACAATGCTTGCACAGGTTTGACCCAACCACCTGAAATGGTTTTTGCCCACTTTTTAGCTGCCAATTTACCGTAAGCAAATACAGATGCAGTAAAGGTAATCGCACCCACAAAACAGCCCACAAACAATTCAAATAAATGAACACTGCTCATGTGCGCATGTTGTACGCCTGCTGCTGTTAAAGCTGCTTCATTTTGGGCAAATAGTGCAGTTAACTGGTTATTATGTAAAATTGCTGCAATCGCAATGAGTACTGCTGCTAAACCCACCAATGAGTGCATTAAAGCTACAGTTTCTGGCATTTGCGTCATAGGTACCGTACGTGCACGAGCAATACCCACGACCGCGCCAAGCACCATTGCACCGCCAATCATCCAAACAACAGGATGATCTGCAACAAAGAATGTAGTGATTACAGCGATCGCCATAGCGATCATACCGTAGCGGTTACCCGCAATCGCAGTTTTCGGACCCGAAAGACCACGTAAAGTTAAGATAAAAAGGACTGCACCAACAAGGTAGAACCAATCCGCATATTCTTTAATGAATTCCATGGATTAGCCCTCTTTTTTCTTTTGTTTTGGCTTAAACATTTCGAGCATGCGCGCTGTTACAGCGAAGCCACCAAAAATGTTAATACTTGCCAAAAATACTGCTATTGCACCCAATACGCTCACTACGTTCACGCTTTGGAATTGTACGCTTGCTTCTAATACACCCGGAATACCCACGGTTTGTAGCATTGCACCTACAATAATAATTGAAGACAACGCATTAGTTACCGCCATTAAAGGCGTGTGTAAAGCTGGCGTTACACCCCAAACCACGTAGTAACCTACGAAGATAGCGAGGACAAAAATCGTAATCGTTTCAACCATGACAAGTCTCCTTAGCCGCGCTTCAACAGCACTTGACCGCTGTGAGTGACCAATAGGGCTTTTTGAATTTCTTCTTCTGGGTTAATTGCGAAGTTTTTCTCAGCATCAAATAATGTGTCTAAGAAATTCAAAACGTTGCGTGCATACAGTGCCGAAGCTTCAGTCGAAACTGTAGAAGGAATATTTGGAATGCCTAAGATTTTTACACCGTTAGCAGTCATCACATTTTCACCGCACACAGAACCTTCAACGTTACCGCCAGTTTCAACCGCCATATCTAAGATGATTGAACCTGGTTTCATTTTGGCAACAGTTTCTGCTTTGATTAAACGTGGTGCATCACGGCCTGGTAATAAGGCTGTGGTAATCACAATGTCAGCATTCGATACCGCTTTATCGACAATAATCGCTTGATCACGGATGTATTCTTCACCCGGCATCCAGCCATAACCATTTTTAGCTGCATCTGCTGCTTTTTGCTGTTCTTCTGGCGACATTGGTACGTCTAACCATTTACCGCCCAGTGATTCCACTTGATCACGCGCAGTTGGACGTAAGTCGGTTGCTTCTACAACTGCACCTAAGCGTTTTGCTGTTGCAATCGCTTGCAAGCCCGCAACACCCACACCCATAATCACTACACGTGCAGGTTTAACTGTACCTGCAGCTGTCATCAGCATTGGGAACATACGTTGATATTCAGCAGCAGCTAACAATACAGATTTATAACCTGACAAGTTGGCTTGAGATGAAAGCACGTCCATGTTTTGCGCACGAGATAAAGTACGTGGCAATAGTTCCAACGCAAATGCAGACACTTGCTGGGTAGCAAATTGGTCCAACTCCGAATTACGGTATGGGTCAAACATTGCAATGACTGCGGTATTTGGCGCAAGCTTTTGAATTTCGTCACCCTTCGGCGCACGTACTTTCAAAATAATTTGACTGCCAGTATAGGCATCATCTGTAATTTTGGCACCAACCTGTTCATAGGCACTATCGATGTAAGCAGCGTTTACACCTGCTCCACGTTCAATAACGACATTATGACCAGCGCTGATCAACTTCTTTACTGTCTCTGGCGTCGCAGCGACGCGATGTTCACCGACGACAGTTTCGGCTGGAATTCCGATCTGCATGAGCGTTCCTCAAGCTAATTTTTCTTAAGTAAACATCGTAAAAACGATGCTTCCCCTCAGGATGTTCTTTTGTTGAATTTTTGGATTCTAATGGAACTTTTTTAAATTACCACCCAATATTTAGTTAATAAATACCCATATTTTGAACTGATGATTCATAAAAAATATGATGCGATAAAGTAGTTATTCATTTTTATTTTTAATGGTATGAATATTATTTATACGAAAAATTGCTGTTTTTAAGTTTTATTAAGCCGATTTAAATCTAAACTTATTGCTTATTGGTCTAAATGACAAAAAAAAGCCTCGTTGATTTTTATATTTTAACTCCTCAAAGCCTTTAAGTACCTTATATAGCAACCCATTTAAAAGTTTCAAAAACAGCAGTTGACCCTAATGACAAATTTTATAATTTTTAAACTGGAATAAATTAACTAGTATTTTAAAGACTTGAGTCAATGCAACTCAGCTTAAGTTCTATTACGGAATTAGCCTGATCAGCACAGTTTATCCTTAAATTGTACCTTTTATGGCATTCGCCTTAAGTCTATACCTATCAATTTTTGCTAAAAAAATAATTTCTACGACATTTTGCACCATGATGAACCCAAACCAATCTACTCAATCCGAGTCTTTTATGCACTATATTTGTGCATTATTAAAAACTCTATGTATTTCAATGCTCAATCTCTTATTTTTAGGGCTATCGCATTAAATTTGAAACTTCACGCGATTCATCCACTCAGATTTTTTGTACCACAACTATGCTAATTTCAAATTAAACATTCCATTTAGGTATGGCGCCCATTCATTTTTTGCATTTAATTTTTCTAGGCTGGCTTCTTATACTAGCCTCATATTCTCTACTCTCGGCCATTGCAACCCTATGCCTAAGCTCAGTCTATCTCCTCGCCAAATAGGAGCGCTTTGTGCGATTTGTGCGGCCTTCTTATTTAGCACCAAAGCCATATTTATTAAGCAAGCCTATGCTCTATCCCCTTTAGTAGATGCCACCGTGTTAATGGCTCTACGTATGGGCAGTGCTTTGCCTTTTTTTCTCCTTATGTTGTGGTTCACCCGTCGCTCTTATGCGCATATCACTGGCCGTGATTGGGGGCTGCTGATTCTTGCAGGCTTACTAGGCTACTATTTTTCAAGCTGGTTAGATTTTATGGGCCTGATGTATATCAGTGCTTCGCTAGAACGTATTATTTTGTTTTTATATCCAACGCTTACGGTCTTGGCATCCAGTGTTATTTATAAGCAAAAACTCAGTATCAAAACTTACCTTGCCATCTTGTTAAGTTACGGCGGGACTGTGCTAGTAATGTTACAAGAACAGTCTAATTCACCGCATGATGGTAATTTCTGGATTGGTGCAAGTTTTGTTTTTGCCAGTGCCGTAGCCTTTGCATCGTATTTACTACTCACCCCCAAAATGATTAGCAAGTTTGGCTCATGGCATTTTAATGCTTTGGCTTTAAGCATCGCTTGCCTAGGCACGCTCACGCATTATTTTTTGTCTGTGCCCGCACCTATTCAACTGATTCAAAACCTCCCTATGGCTGTATGGGGTTATGGCATTGCGATTGGACTATTTGTGACAGTACTGCCCACTGTGCTGATGATGCAAAGTATTGTACGACTCGGCCCTGGCCACTCCGCCATGATTGCATCCATTGGCCCAATTTTAACAATTTTACTGGCAGTGGCTTTTTTAGATGAACATCTCAATACAATCCAATGGCTGGGCTGTTTGTTAAATATTGTGGGTGTACTGATGATCAGTTTATCCAAAAAATAATATCAATTTTCCAGCCATCACTGGGTAATCATTCAAGCTATATTCATGGGCTCATCATCAGCTATAGAAGCTGTAAAATGATCTAAATGCATTAATACCTGCTGAAAATGTGCGCCTGCGGACTGCTGAGACAGTTGGTCATCTGGATTACGTAAGGGACATTGTTGCAAGGACAAACAGCCACAACCAATACATGAGCCCAGTTGCTGGCGTAATTGTAATAAATACGTAATCTGGGCATCTAATTGCTGTTGCCATTGTTGTGACATCTTCTGCCAATCTGCTTTAGATGCTACTTGATGCTTTGGTAAAACCTCAAAAGCTTCATACACTTGCTGTAGACTAATACCCACTTGCTGGGCAATTTTAATAATCGCAATACGGCGGAGCATCGCACGTTGATAACGCCGTTGATTACCTATGGTTCTGGTACTCCAAATCAGATTTTTTTCTTCATAAAAACGTACCGTTGGCACACTCACACCACTACGTTCGGCAAGCTGACCAATACTGAGCCATTGTTGTATAGATTCTTGCATATTTGCGCTTGACCTCAAGTTAACTTGAGCTTTGATACTAGCAAGACTTTAACTTTCAAGGAATTGATAATGCAAAAAAATCCGTGCTCTATCATTCATCTGATGAACCCAAATACGCTGTATAATCCTACTCCGTTTGCATATAGCCACGTTGCACAAATTCATGTGCATCAGCTAAGTCGAATTGTGCATATTGCTGGCCAAGGGGGCGAACAACATGACCAAACATTGTCAGCTGACTTTGCATCACAACTCACTCAAGTGATGAAGAATGTACAATTGGCTTTACAGGCAGCAGATGCAACGCTGTACGATATTGCTATGTTACGGATCTTAGTGTGCCAATATGATCAACACACACATCAATTGATTATTCAGCACTTAAAAGCGCTATGGCAAGAACATGCATTGCCAGCCTGTACACTGATTCCCGTCCCCTGTTTGGCACTCCCCGACATGCAAATAGAAATTGAAGCCACGGCTTATTGCGCATAAATAAAAGTAAGGAAACCTATGAACCCGAATATTGATATTAGCCAAAATAAAACCTTACTTTGGCTTATGGCAATTGCATGTGGTCTCTGTGCAGGTGCGAATTATTATTGTCAGCCTTTAATTGCTTCCATTCAACAGAGCTTTCAAGTCCCTCAGTCGCAAGTAGCCCTCACGGTAACTTTTGCCCAAGTGTCCTATGCTTTGGGTTTACTGTTTATTGTTCCTTTGGGGGATATTGTCAATAAAAGCAAATTTATTCCGCTTTTAATGTTTGGCGCAGCTATTGGTCTGAGTATTTGTGCGCTTTCAAATAATTTAACTATGCTTTGGATTGGTACGATCATTACAGGTTTATTTTCTGTGGCCGCACAAGTGCTTATTCCATTAGTTACACTTGCTGTACGCCCTGAAAAAGTAGGACAAACGGTCGGCTTTTTGATGAGTGGCTTATTGGTGGGTATTTTACTTTCGACCAGTATGGCAGGGCTGTTATCTAATTTATGGCATTGGAATGTCATCTATATCGTCAGTGCTGTGCTCATGCTGATTCTCGCGGTGCTACTCAAACGCCAATTACCTGTGGTCAATACCAGTACCTTAGGTTATACGCAAATTTTTGCATCTATGGCACAGCTACTCCGTCAAGAGCGTCGTTTAGTGTTCCGCGCCTTAATTGGTGGCTGTGCGTTTGCATCAATGAGTATTTTATTTTCAACCATTGCCATGTTACTGACAGCACCGCCCTTTTCACTTCCTGATGTCTGGGTCGGCATATTAACCTTGGTTGGGGTATTTGGTGCACTGTCAACTCAATGGATTGGGAAGTGGGCAGATCGAGGCCATAATTTAGTACTGACTTGGGCGGGTTGCTGTATTTTGGCATTCAGCTGGGGACTGCTCTATTTGGGTGGTCAATCTCTTATCAGCTATGCTTTAGGCTATGCGATCATTAACCTCGGTTTAGCCATGGTGCATAGTTGCAACCAAAATGTAATTTTTAAACTTAACCCCAATGCCCGTTCACGCATCAACTCGATTTATATGACTTCGTACTTTATTGGGGGTGCAGCTGGCTCCGCTTTGGGCGTGTATGCATGGCACCATGGTGGCTGGCCTGCAGCCTGCCTAACAGGATTTATTTTGGTCTGCGGTGCATCGCTTATGGCATTGTTGGATCAAATTTGGCAAAACAAACGCCTCAAGGCGAACTAAGTTCAATTTCAATCAAACCAAAGCATGCTTTTTTAGCGTCTGCTTTGGTTATTTAGGCCTATAACTGTTGGAGTGTATTAACTCACTTGCACCACTGGATAAAACGGTTTTCCCAAATCTAGACTGGGCGCATTTTCCAACAACACCAAAATAAACACGGGCAATAACGCATCTAAAATACGGCAAGCATCTTTTAATTGTGGACGATTTACAGAACTATTATAAGTGGCGCCACCATGTACGATTTGATTACGTAAGGTATATAAGCGGTTAAACAGTACCATTAAAATATCCACAGAGTCTTTTTGCCCTAAGGCATGTAATACTTTTTGTTTTTCCTCTAATAAACCTGTTTTACACGCGTCTAAGCTAATTTTTTGATTCTGATAGTCCCAAAAACCTTGGTAGATATATTGATTATCAAGGAGTAAACGGATGGGCTGACTGTATTTTTCCCATAAAATATTATAGATCTTATCTTCTTGGTCTTTTTGACAAATTAAATGCAAAAACTGTCTTAAACTTTGTTTGTCCTGACTTATCAGCAAATCTTGTGCATAAATAGCATTGAACGATACCCAAAGAGCAATGAATTGTAAGTCCAGCTCTTGGTCGAGTTGTTTGGCTTTTTTCAGCCAACTCAGTCCACGATGTATCCTTAAATTAAATTGGTCGCTATTTTCCGCTTTTTTGTCCTTAAAAATTTCTTCTAACATCATCATCAAATCTCCCCCCTATAAATTGTTTATTATTCTTCTTTTGCAAATTAAACAATTTATGTACAGAACTCAATCAACATGACTGAGCCAGTCAGTTCTATATTTTGTGCTCATTCCTTGGAGCTATCGGCCTGTGCAATGCAATGCTGAGTATTCTTGCTTAAATTTCAAACGATACAAAGCCTAGTTAAAATTATGCTAAGATAGCGCCCAATTTTGAAACCTTGTTTCAACTGCACATAGCATAGCTAATTATTGCACTTTAACTTCTCTCCTACTTTCCATCTTTGTTTGCCAAGGCCTGATTTTTTCATGACAGCATTATTATCTATTGAAAATAAACTCAAACCTAGAATCAGCGTTGCCCCGATGATGGATTGGACCACCAAAGACTACCGATTCTTTGCGCGTTTGTTTAACCCGAACGTGATTTTATATACAGAGATGGTGACTACAGGTGCGATTTTATTTGGCGGTGCAAATCGTCATTTAGACTTTAACCAAGAAGAACATCCGATTGTGCTTCAGCTTGGTGGCTCAAATCCCAAAGATTTGGCGATCTGTACTAAAATGGCTCAAGACTGGGGATATAACGAAGTTAATCTGAATGTGGGTTGCCCAAGTGACCGCGTACAAAACAATAAAATTGGTGCATGCCTGATGGCGGAGCCTGATTTAGTGGCTGAGTGTATTGCCGAAATGCAAAATGCTGTAGATATTCCAGTTACAGTCAAACACCGTATTGGTATAGACGACATGCAGTCTTATGAAGAAATGCTTCACTTTGTCGATACCGTAGCAAAAACGGGATGTAATAACTTTATTGTGCATGCGCGTATTGCCTTGTTGAAGGGTTTATCTCCTAAAGAAAACCGAGATGTGCCACCGTTACGTTATGAAGATGTCTACCGTTTAAAACAAGAACGTCCGAATCTATTGATTGAAATTAATGGCGGCGTCAAAACTTTTGCTGAAACCGAAGAACATTTGAAACATGTCGATGGTGTGATGATTGGACGTGAGGCCTATCATAATCCCTACCTTTTGGCAGAAATGGGCCAATTATGGAATCTTGACGCCCCAGATCGCTTTGAGATCATGCACAGTATGATGCCTTATATTTCACAGCGCATGGCTGAAGGTGCACCGCTCTCAATTATTACCCGTCATATTTTAGGCCTATTCCAAAATTTACCTGGCGCACGTAAATGGCGTCAGGCATTAAGTGGTGGTAATGCCAAAACACTGAAAGATGTTGAAACAGCCCTCTTTAATATTCAAGATGCCATGAAACGTACTGAAGAGTATGTCCGTGAGCATCAGGCTTAAATCGCCTTTAAAGTATGCTCTCAGCAGTATTAAAAAAGCCCTCATTGTTGAAGGCTTTTTTAATATGAAGACGGTCAAACAACCATCCTTAACTGAGCAATGTAGCTACACGTTAAAGCAAGTCTTCCTGCTCAGGTTCATGATGTAACGCATCATGAATCGCTTCCACCAACTGCTGCGCGATTTCTTGCTTAGACGCTTTTTCTAAATCACGTTTTTCCATCTGATATTGAGATGCAAAAAATACAATCATGGCATTTTCATCAGACGCAAAACCAATGTCTGGGCGTGACACATCGTTGCAGGCAATCATATCCAACTTCTTAGCAACCAATTTACCCGCAGCGTATTCTTCAACATTACGCGTTTCGGCAGCAAAGCCCACCATAAATGGACGCTTATCTTGCTGGGCAATAGTCGCCACAATATCTGGATTTTTCACCAAAGATACATTCAGCTCATCACCAGCTTTTTTAATTTTATGCTCAGCCACTTCTGCCACGCGATAATCAGCCACAGCCGCAGTGGCAATAAAGATGTCACAACCTTGATCCAGTTGTTGCATGCTGTGATCCAGCATTTGTCTTGCCGATTGAACATTAACACGGCGCACACCATTTGGTGTATCAAGGCTTACGGGGCCTGCTAACAAAGTGACTTGCGCGCCAGCAGCATAACATGCTGCAGCCAAAGCAAAGCCCATTTTTCCAGTGCTGTGGTTCGAAATATAACGTACAGGGTCTATCGCTTCACGGGTTGGCCCAGCTGTAATGGTAACGCGCTTGCCAGCCAATAAACCAAATTTTTCGGCAATCGCACGTTGTGCGCGGTGGAAATATTCTGTCACTTGAATTGCAATATCTTCAGGCTCAGGCATACGCCCTAAACCCACATCGCCACATGCTTGTGAACCCGCATCAGGCATAATTACATGTACGCCATCTTCAATGAGA
The DNA here is from genome assembly GCF_003664645.1 of Acinetobacter chengduensis. Classification (GTDB taxonomy): domain Bacteria; phylum Pseudomonadota; class Gammaproteobacteria; order Pseudomonadales; family Moraxellaceae; genus Acinetobacter; species Acinetobacter chengduensis. The sequence continues at coordinate 104,668 of NZ_RCHC01000011.1, forward strand.
GTATTTAAGTTACGCTGCGTTGCTTTGGCTGCCCACATTTGTTGATTCATTGCAGGTGCAACCCAAACAGGTGCTTTTGTTGCCAAATAGAGTGTCGACAGCAAGTCATCTGCCAACCCGCTCGCAAATTTTGCCAAGCTATCACAGCTTGCTGGAGCAACCAGTAATAAATCTGCCCAACGCGCTAGCTCAATATGTCCCATGCCTGCTTCCGCTTCTGGGTCAAGCAAAGTGGTATGAACTGGGTTGCCAGAAAGCGCTTGAAAAGTGAGTGGCGTAATAAACGCTTGTGCGCCAGCGGTCATCACCACACGTACATTAAATCCAGCATCTTTTAAACGACGTACTAAAATCGCACTTTTATAGGCAGCGATCCCACCCGTAACAGCCAAAACAATGTTTTTATTTGGAATTACACTCAAGTCGAAGCTCACAAACAGGCTTCCTATCTGTTGCAGTGGCGCTCACAATAGCATTAAATATGGACAGACCCAAGATTGCACTTGGAAAAACTACAACAACTGATAATAAAAAAGTATAACAACAATGAATTTCTCAATTAAACATTGGCCGAGTCAAGAACGGCCTCGTGAACGCTTACTCCAACAAGGTGCTCAAAGCTTATCCGATGCTGAACTGCTGGCAATATTTTTACGCTCGGGTTCACAGCAACATTCAGCCGTAGAATTGGCGAGGCTGTTAATTCAACATTTTGATGGTCTAAGTCCTATTTTAAATGCATCTTTGAGTGATCTGAGCCAATTTCATGGCATTGGTGCCAGCAAATATGCACAGCTCATGGCAGTAAAAGAGCTAGGCAAACGCTATATTAGCCAGCAAATGAGTCAAAGCGCATTGGCTTTACAGCATTCCACCCAGCTGATCGATTTTTTGCGCTTTGAGTTTTTGTCCGAAACTCAGGAAGTATTTGCAGTGCTCTGTTTAGATGCGCATTTAAGAAAAATAAACTTTAAAAAATTATTTTTTGGCGCTATCAATTCCTGCGAAATTTCGATCAATCAACTACTACGCTATGCCATTTCAGAGCATGCAAGCGCAATCGTTATCGCACACAATCATCCCTTTGGCATGGCAATTCCCTCTGAAGCAGATCGAGCACTCACTACGCAGATTCATCAGGCTTGTCAGCTCCTTGAAATCCAGCTGATTGATCACTGCATCATCGCGCAGGAAGGAAATTATTCGTTTGCTGAACACGGGCTCATCAATCATTAAAAACGACCATTTTGATATATTGACAAAGCTGTGGGCAGAGATGAAGATCAGAGCAAATTTGTGAAGATTCTAATAATATGATTGTTCGTGATCAAACCAGCGTATTTAAGCTGTTGTTCTCATGGCGAGGAACCATTTTACCTAAGGTTTTACCGCCTTTAGGCGTGGTTATGTTGCTCTCAACCGTGATTGGTGGACTGTCATATTTTAATATTTTTCACTTTCCAGCATTACCCTTGGTGGGCTTTACCTTAATTGGTGTCGTCCTATCGATTTTTCTGGGCTTTAAAAACTCTGCCTGCTATGACCGCTGGTGGGAAGCACGGCGTTTATGGGGCATTTTGATTGCCAATGCACGGCATTTTGATCGCGACTGTCGTATGTTAAGCCAAGGTCGCCGTGAGCGTATCATTCAGCATGTGATTGTATTTGCCAATGTGCTCAGAGATCGTCTGCGTCACGACACGGCAAATCCTACAGAGCTTATTGAGACCAGTGGTATGAGTGCCCAAGCTCTCAAGCAACTGTATCAACAAGTCAATGCGCCTCAATACACCTTAAGCCTCATGCAATGGGAACTCATGCAAGCCTTAAAAGAAGGCGAAATTTCCGACATTATTTATGCACAAATGAACGCGCATGTGATGGAGCTAAGCACCGTACAAACCGGCTGTGATCGCATTGCAACTACCCCCTTGCCTTTTGCATATTCGGTATTGCTCAACCGCACAGTCTATTTCTTTTGCTTTATGTTGCCGTTTAGCTTGGGCTCAACCTTAGGACTGGTCACACCGTTATTGGTGGGTATTTTGGCTTATACGTTTTTAGGTTTAGATGCTCTTAGCTCTGAAATTGAAGAACCTTTTGGCACGCAAAGTAACGATTTACCGTTGGACTCAATGGTGCGTACCATTGAAATTGAACTACTTGGCACTTTGGGTAAACCAACGCCTCCACCTATTCAAGCACAAGATAATAATTTGCTTTGATTGACTCCATTCTTCCCTGATCATCTCCTACAAGACGAGGAAACCCCTTTTCCCTCGTGGATGAGGAATATATTCCGCATGGAGATGAGGGAAACAATTAAACAAAACTTTCCCACACACCTATTTGCCCTTCATTGACCCGTGGAATATTGCCCAATTTAATCCACGGCATATTGGCCCCATGATAGTCACTGCCGACTGAAACCTTTAAACCAAATTCAGCAATCATACGATCGACCATTTGCCTTGTGCCTAATGGTTCTATAGACGGTGGAAGCTCTACAGCATCACCACCAAATTTGGCAAAGATTTCGATTAAGTAGCGGATATTGGTTGCAGATAAATCATAACGGGTTGGATGCGCCAGCACAGCAAAACCGCCGCTGGCATGTATCACTTGAATGGTTTCTTCCAAGCCTAAACCATCAAATTTAACGTAGGCTTTTTTGCCTTCTTTAATATATTTATCAAATGCCTGTTGCGCACGGCTGACATAAGCTTTTTCTACTAAGGTTTTGGCAATGTGAGTTCGTGTAACGCGGTCAGCGACATTGTCTACTTTAGCAATGACATCTGCATAAATGTCTTCACCAATTAAAGGAATGAGTAAATCGCAAATTTGCTTTGCCCTTACCGCACGTATTTGCTTTTGTTGTTCGAGTAGTTCAAGTAAAGGCGCAGGATTTTGCATATTTAATGCAACCACATGTACACCATAGCTTTTTTTAGTTGCTGGCCGTGACCATTGACTTGAAATTTCCACCCCAGAAATGAGGCGCATGCCAAATGAATGCGCGGCTTTTTCAGCTACATTTAAGCCATCCATGGTATCGTGATCTGTCAGCGCTAGGGTATGAATGCCAATTTCGTGCGCTGCTTGCACCAGTTGCTCTGGAGACAAAGTTCCATCAGAAATATTACTGTGTGTATGTAAATCTACGCCTAGCATCACTTATACTATGTCATTTATTTGATCAGATACCAGATACTCTAACATGAAAGCACTTTTAGACTTTGTGCCACTCATTATTTTCTTTTATTTATATAAAACTGTAGATCCAAAAGATACTCAGCATCCATTATTACAACTCTTCGGCTCAGCTGGAGGCATTGATAATAATAATATTTTAGTTGCAACTACAGGTTTAATGCTTTCGATGCTTGTGGTTTACGGCGCATTATTTTTTATTCAAAAATTCCGCTTAGACAAACAACAATGGATTGTTTTGTTTATGACCGTTATTTTTGGTGGAATTACCTTGGTATTGAGTGACGATTTTTATATCCGTCTCAAAGCTGTGTTGTTGAATTTAGTCTTCGCAGGTGCGTTCTTGCTTTCGCCTTGGTTTAGTAAAGATCGTAAACCACTCATCGAACGTTTGTTTGGGCCTGTACTCGAACTGAGCGCATCAGGATGGAAAAAACTGAACTTTGCATGGGCTTGTATGTTTGTGGTGATGTCTTGCTTACATATTTTCTTTGCTTATTTATTTATGGGCGGAAAATATTGGGGCGAATTCACTGCATTTGGCGACATGATCGTGATGTTTTCCTTTATCATTATTCAGTTTATTGTATTGCGTAAATACTTTAAGACTTCTGAATAATACTTCTAGTTTAAAAATCGAGAAATCACATGCCATTATTTGTCGTTAGCTGTACAGATCGTGAAGGTACAGTCGAAAAACGCCTAGCGGTTCGCCCACAACATCTTGCGCGTTTAGAACAGTTAGATGCTGAAGGCCGTTTAATTGTTGCAGGTGCAATGCCGAAAGATCCAAGCAATCCGCAAGTGGGCTTTTATGGTAGTACGATTATTGTCGATTTTGAAACACGTGAAGCTCTCGATGCATGGCTCCAAGATGAACCATTCCTAAAGGAAGGCGTATATAGTCATATTGACGTTAAACCGTTCAATAAAGCCTTCCCTAAAGGATAAGTTCATGCGTGCCGTTTTTACCTGCATATTAGGTTACTGTCTTTTGAGTTCTGTCACTTGGGCAGTAGAGCCTGTCTCTGCGCCCACTGAGCCAGTTACAACGGCAGTAGCGGTAACTCCCGCTGCTGTTCCTCAAACATTGCCTGCCAATAAACCTGCAACCATGCGTGTGGCTTCACAGCCCAATGCCATGACAAGCGCAGAAAATACCCCGCTCACCGCTGAGCAACAGATTAAAAATAAAGTTTTGCAAGACGCGAAAATTAAAGCACTGGTGAAAGATCAACACTCACGCTTACAGCAACTTGAAAAAGCCAATTTAGATGCGTTGGCACAAAACCAAGAGCTACAATTGAAAAATGATAGCTTGGGTGTGCAAGTGCAAGTTTTACAAAGTGAACGTAGTGCACAAATGTTTTTATACGGTGCTGTGACCATTGCAGTAGGCGTACTGCTTGGTTTCTTAATGGCGAGCTATATTCATACTAAACGTCGCCGTCAGTGGTAATTTAAGTTTTTATCTGTATCTGTAAAAGGCTCTTCTGCTTTGTCTCAAGCAATTCAAACGGCTGATCTTGATTGGCGTATGATCGATGGAATTGATGTTCCAATTTCTAAACAATTTGGCGATGCCTATTTCTCCCGAGATAATGGCCTGCTCGAAACACGGCATGTGTTTTTAAAGGGTAATGATCTCCCTGAGCGTTTGGCACAACTGCAAGACTTCGAGTCTTTTCATGTGGGTGAAACAGGTTTTGGTACGGGCTTAAACATTTTGGCCTTGTGGCAATTATGGCAACAAGTTCGCCCACAAAACCATAGTCGCTTACATGTAGTTTCTGTCGAAAAATTTCCATTGTCTAAGCCAGACTTAATTCGCGCTTTGAATGCTTGGCCAGAATTGCAACCCCTCTCCGAACAGTTGCTTGAGCAGTATCCTTTGCCCATCGCAGGCTGTCATCGACTGTCTTTTCCAGATGAACGCTTTACCCTAGATTTGTGGTTAGGCGATGCCCATGACGTTTTTCCTGTCATGGCAAAAACCAGTCAAATTCATGCGTGGTTTTTAGATGGCTTTGCTCCAGCCTGCAACCCAGATATGTGGGAAGAGCATGTTTTAAGCCATATTGTTCGACTTTCAGGCTATGGCACAAGCTTCTCGTCATTTAGTGTGGCAGGCATATTAAAGCGTGGCCTCAAACAACACGGTATTCGTATTAGTCGCCCACGCGGATTTCGCCATAAACGTGAAATGCTCAAAGCCATTTGGTTAGAGGAAGATAAAGACCTTGCCTCTACAGATGACCTACTTATTCGTGCTGAGCCACCAACACAACCGCTCACACAGTCACAGCATCATAAACAACGTCATATTGCGATTATAGGCGCTGGAATTGCAGGATTAAGCTGTGCTTGGGCACTCGCACAGCGTGGCCATATCGTTAAGCTCTTCGATCAAACTGAGCCCTTAGCAGGTGGTTCTGGTAATCCGCTGGCGCTTCTAAATCCTAAGCTTTGTCCAATTGAACAAAGTGCAGAACATTTAATGACGCTAACATGGCAACATGCCATGCGACATTATCCAAAATTTAAGGCTTTTCGAGCGTTACAGATCCATCAAATCGCGCTCAAAAAGCCCGAAGAATTATTAGGATTAATTCCGCAATATCCCAATGGGGTTATCACTGCAGATCAACAGGCTCAAGATCTTCCACAAGATCAACAGTTGCACAGTGAGTTTGCCAGTCTGTGCTTAAATGAAGCAGGTGCTGTTTCACCGCATCAACTTCGTGATCAAATCCTAGCATCGCCTCTGATTCAATTTCAGCAAGCACAGATTACGCAAATTCAAAACCTGAATTCAGCTGTTGAATTATTTAGTGATACACAGTCTGTAGGACAGTTTGATCATGTGGTGGTCTGTGCCGCTCGTCAAAGCATGCAACTGATTGACAACTATCCGCAGCTTAAGCCAATACGAGGTCAAGTCAGCTGGCTCACTCAACCAAAATCTGCGTTGAGTACACAGCATGCGTACAGCTACGGCGGTTATTGTATGCAACTCGATGCCACACAATTTATTCTGGGTGCATCGTTTTATCCAAATCGTGAAGATTGTGAAGTCCTGTTAGAAGATCATGTGCATAACTATGAGCTTATCCACAGCGTATTTCCAGACTATGCCAAACAGCTTCCTGCTGTAGAAACTTGGCAAGGACGCGCCTCTGTTCGTGCTCAAAGTTTGGATTATTTCCCTGTACTTGGGCAAGTCAAAGCTGAATCAGAAGTTTATACATTTGCTGGACTGGGCTCTAAAGGTTTCTTATATGCCCCACTATGTAGTGAAGTTCTGGTAGCACAGTTATTGTCTGAACCTTGCCCTATTCCAACAGCGTTATTACAAAAGCTGAATGTACAACGTTTTAAAAAGAAAGTTAAAGCCAAGAAAGCGTATTTTAAGCCAGATCTCTCAAATAAGCCTGTTTAGGCTGGATGAATAGCTCCAATACCGAGATATAAAAAAAGCGCCCTTCGGCGCTTTTTTCTAAGGCGAATTTAAGCGCCTTCAATCAATGGTAAACCTGCTGCTCGAGCGGCACGTGTGCCTCCCATTAACACAACATATTCACGGTCACTGTCTAAACCCTCTAAGAGTTCAGCTGCACGAGGTGCTTTACTACCACCACCACATAAAATGTAGATGGGCTGATCCGTTGACACCTGAGTCAAACTATCTGCAGACAAATCAGTGATTGGCTGATTCACAGCACCTTTTAGGTGTGCTTCAGTAAATGCACTAGCGTCACGGACATCCCAGATAATCGCATTTTCTGGGAACTCAAATGTTGTAATTTCTTGTTTACGGATCATTGCGCACTCCTTTGATGTAAACAACACTTGGCAAATGAAGAAAACATCCCTAGCATCTCAGATATTCTTTCCCTTTGTAAAGGTCTAAACTATGCCTTCTTTCGATATTGTTTCAGAATTAGAAGTTTTTGAAGTAAATCATGCAGTTCAAAACACGCAAAAAGAAATTGCGACCCGTTTTGATTTCCGTGGACAAGATGTTTCTATCGAGCTAAACGAAAAAAACAAAGAAATCAAAATCAGTACTGAAAGTGATTTCCAATGTGAACAAGTCTATACGATGCTAGAAAATCATTTCTTTAAACGTAAAGTCGACATTCAAGCACTTGATCCACAAAAAATGACCGCTTCTGGCAAAAATGTGATTCAAGTGATCAAACTCAAAGATGGCCTTGACTCTGATACTGCAAAAAAAATTAATAAAGCCATTAAAGAAAGTGGCGTGAAAGTGCAATCTTCTATTCAAGGCGACAAAATCCGTGTGACTGATAAAAAACGCGATACTTTGCAACAAGTGATGGCATTTTTAAAAGAACAGCAATTCGGTGTGCCTTTACAGTTCAACAACTTTAAAGATTAAGGCAGGCTCACCTGCCAAGCAGAGGCATCATGGCGCAAGGCAATCGTTTATCCAAGCTGGTCAGTTCAACATCGAAATTTCCGCAAAGCATTCGCACTGCGCTATGGTCCAAAGCGTTTGGCAAAATCGTCCCAATGGTCGGTTCTGCCAAAATTCGCTATCTTGAAGTGACTCCTTCCCGTGTCACTGTCAGCATTGCCAATCACAAGGCTATGCAAAACCATATTGGGCAATTACATGCCTGTGCTATGGCATTAATTGCAGAGACCGCCACTGGTTTTGTCACCGCAATGAATGTGCCAGACAGTGCCATTGTGCTCATCAAATCCTTTAAAGTGGACTTCCAACGTCCAAGTAAAGGCGCAATGCAAGCAACTGCCATTTTGACCACAGAACAGCAACAACTCATGCGCACCACAGACCGTGGCGAAACCCTAGTTCAAGTGACCGTAACCGACGAATCTGGCGAGGCGCCCATTCAATGTGAAATGCTATGGGCTTGGGTAGAAAAGTCCTACCTGAAAAAGAAATAATTGTAAATAAAACTTACTCTTAGGTAAGTCTATTACTTACTTAATCTAGACCAAATCTTTACCAAAGAGCGCTATTTCTATAGCGCATACTTGCTCATCATGGTGATATATTCATCACAAGAGTAAAACTAAATGAAACGCTTATTGATCACGAGTGCCATAGTGTGTGCCTTTATTTCTATCACCGCACAAGCAAACTCACCTGTACAAAAAGCACCTCAAAATGTGCAAAATAAAGTGCTAACAGCGCAAGCTCAACAAGCCGAATACAACAAAAAATTGGTGACCGATTTTTATAATGGTGTGTTCCAAAAGCATCAAGTCAAAGCGTATGCAGATCAATATATTGGTGCAGAATATATTCAACATAATCCACATGTACCTAATGGCAAAGCACCTTTTGTGAATTATTTTAGCCAATATTTTAAAGATCATCCGCAGGCAAAAAGTGTAATTAAACGCTCAGCAGCAGAGGGTGATTTGGTGTATTTACATGTACATTCTCAAGAAAACCCACAAGATAGAGGCGTTGCGATTGTGGATATTTTCAGAGTAAAAGAAGGAAAAATTGTTGAGCATTGGGATGTGCAGCAAGCGATTCCAGCTGAAAGTGCAAATCAAAACAGCATGTTTTAAGACCTCTTTGAAACAAAAAAACCAGCGCTCAGGCTGGTTTTTTTGTTTCAAACTGCTTATCAGAAGCTTATTCTGCTTTAGTTTGAGATGCTTCAAATAACTGTTTTGCTTCCGCAGGAATTTGGCGTTTTGAACCTTTGACATCGACAGCAACAAAGGTATATACCCCTTCCGTCACACGAATTGGATCACGTGAGCTGTCATGGCTATCCCAGACTTCAATTTGCATTTGAATTGAGGTATTACCCACTTTTAAAATTTTGGTATAGCAACTAATGACATCACCCACTTTTACCGGCACTAAAAATGTCATTTGGTTAATGGAAATCGTCGCACAGCGGCCTTTACTAAAGCGCTCTGCATGAATCGCACCTGCCAAGTCCATTTGTGACACGATCCAACCACCAAACACATCACCGCTCCAGTTGGTATCTGCTGGCATTGCAATTGTTTGTAGTGATAGCGTACCTTCCGGTTTTACATGAGTTTCTGACACTTTAACTCCAAGCCCCATTATGAATGGGCAGTCAATTGTTGATCGAGCCACTGCTGCAATTCACTTGAGCGTAGCGCACCACTTATTCTAGCAAGTTCGTTAGTTTTATTCATCAAAACTAAGGTTGGAATGCTTCGTACATTAAAAGCACTGCTTAAACGTGGATTTTCTTCAGTATTAATTTTGGCAAAAATCACATTTGGATATTGCTTAGCAACATTCGCAAAATGTGGTGCCATCATCTTACATGGCCCACACCACTCAGCCCATAGATCAATTAAAATAGGCAAATCGCTATGACTAATAAACTGACTAAAATTTTGTTCATTCAGTTCAATTGGCGCCAGTGGAATTAGCCCAGCATGACATTGACCACATGCAGGTTGCTCTGCCAACTTTTCTTCTGGCACACGATTTTTTGCCAAACACTGAGGGCACACAATAATCATTAACTCACACTCCTACATGCTGATTTAAAAAATCTAGCTGTTTTGCCACTGCTTTTTCAAACCATGTACCATGATAAATATCAAAATGAGCCATATCCCATTCATAATACTCAACATAAGGCGCAATATTGGTGGCAGCTTCACGGCTAGATTCAATTGGAATGAGACTATCATTCTTCGACGCGATATACAGTACAGGAACCGCAATCTTACGTAAATTTTGAATAGGCCTATAACGTATCAGATTAAAAAACACCCGAGCAGGCACTTGCCCACTCCAATAATAATCAGGATGTATAATCGATTGGTAGCCTGCATAAGCATCTGGAGTTTGTACAAAACACAATCCCGATGGGTCTGCTACTGCCAATGTCCGTGGCGACATGCCGACCTTAGCCCCCATATAGTCTTGACTGGAAATTTTGAGTGCTTTGGGCAATAAATTTAAAGGAAAATTTTTAGCAGTTTCAGCACCATCAATAAATGGATTTTGTGCAATCACCGCTTGAATATTTTTATTTTCCGAAGCCAATTCCAACACATAACCTGCACTTAAAGAAATTCCCCACAACACAATTTTACGTGAATTAATCGACTTACGTTGTGACACATGCATGAGCATCGTCCGCCAATCACTTAATTGTTCTTGAATACTCACCAACTCACGTGGTCGACCAGTACTGCCCCCCCAATAGCGGTAATCAAACAACACAACTGCATAACCCGCCTGTGCAAAGCGCTTCGCAAATTGCACCAATTTAAACTGTCTTAAACATGCAAAACCATGTGCCATGATAATGACACCTGGTGGAAGCTCTGTTTTAGGCCGGTAAAAATCCGCCGCAATTACTTCCTGTCCGCTTTTGACATACAGCGGTTCAACGGTATAAGCGTGCATACGCACTCCATACAAAAATTGGACTGTTATTCTTTATAAAAATTTTAATACGCCACGCTCATATTCTCGCTTAATGCTATCATAAAGAATATGTGTATTTTTAAAATTTTGGAGTGACACCATGAGCGAAAATGTTGGTTTTGCAGGTCAAATTAGCCCTGAACACATAACTCAAATTGTTGAAAAAGGCTTTAAATCGATTATTAACAACCGTCCAGATATGGAAGGTGGTCCTGAGCAACCTACCAGTGCACAAATTGAAGAAGTTGCACGTGGCGCAGGTTTAGACTATGTGCATCAACCTGTAGTTGCAGGTCAAATCACTGAGCTTGATGTACGTGCATTTGCCAATCATTTTAATGAACTACCAAAACCAGTTTTAATGTTCTGCCGTACTGGCAACCGCTCAAACAACTTATTCCAATTAGCAAAACAAATGGATTTGCTTGATGATTAAGTCGATTTACGCAAGTGTACTTTGCTTATGTTTAGGCATGGTTAGCCCAGCATTTGCAGAGGCACCACAAAGTACAGCACTGACCAGTCAGGTCAGTGTTGCTGGTCAAATGAATTTAGATAAATTTTCCGCACTACTCAAACAAGGCTTTAAATCTGTAATTGTGAACCGCCCGGATCAAGAAAGCGGTAATGTCGTCAGTGTCAGCCAATTACGAGAAATGGCGGAAAAGTCACATGTGAGTGTGATTTACCAGCCTGTTGAAAGCGGTAAAATTTCTCAAACAGACATTCAAGAATTTGCTAAATATTATAATGAGCTTACTAAACCGATTTTATTGGTCTGTCGTAGCGGTTCACGCTCTGCATCCTTATTTAATCAAGCCAAAGCTCAAGGATTATTGAATGACTAAAATATGCATGTTGGCCTTTATTACATTACTCATGGTGACAGGTTGTAGTACTATGCAAATGAGACCAACAGTTGGCGTAAGTGTCGGAAGTTCTCTTTAAATTTCATAAAAAAACAGCGCCAAAGCGCTGTTTTTTTATGAATAATCAAAAAATTTAATTAAAATCAGAGTAAACACGCTCAACAAAAAACAGTTTAAATATAAAACTTAAAACTGTATCTATTTCATACTTTATCTAAAATAGAATGAGATATGAAATTTTTAAATATTCTTAAGCTCTCAAAATAAGGAACACTCTCCCATGTATGATGTCATCATTATTGGCGCAGGCACGGCAGGTATTGCTGCATATAAAGAAGCATTAAAGCATACTAATAACTTACTGATTATTAATGATGGTCCTTGGGACACAACCTGTGCACGTGTCGGTTGCATGCCAAGTAAAGTCCTGATTTCATCAGCAAATCGTGCACATGAAATGCAAAATCTAAATGGATTAGGCATCCGTGCTAAAGTAGAAATGGATACCTCTCAGGTGATGCAACACGTACAACAGCTTCGTGACCGTTTTACTCGGGCAACACTAAAAGATGTTGATTTGTGGCCATCAGAACATAAAATTTCAGGTCGCGCCGAATTTATTAACCACAATACAATTCAGGTTAATGGAACGCACTATCAAGCTAAATATTTTATTTTAGCTGTCGGTTCAACACCCGTTATAGATGAAACACTCAAAGATAAACTTGGTGAAAATCTCATTAGTTCAGACGACATTTTTGAGTTAAAACAACTTCCTCAATCTCTTGCTGTCATTGGTAGTGGCGTTATTGCCATTGAACTTGCACAAGCGATGCATCGACTAGGCGTACAAACTGATATTTTTGCACGTAGCCGAAAAGTGGGAACTTTAACCAGCTCTCATTTACAAACACAAGCTCAAGAAATTTTAAGCCAAGAATTGAATTTTCATTTTGAAACACTTCCACAGAGCTATAAAAAGACAGCAAAAGGAGTTGAAATCACTTTTGTAGAAAATAGTCAAAATCATACATTAACTGTAGATTATGTACTTTTCGCCACAGGCCGAAAATCTTTACTCACTACATTAAAACTTGAAAATATAGATCCACAATATTCTGATCTAAAAAACATCAAAATTGATCCACTAACAAAACAAATGAAGGACTTGGCGATCTATATTGTGGGAGATGCACATACAACTACTCCAATTCAACATGAAGCAGCGCATGCAGGTCGCAGCGCGATTCAACATTGCTTTGAGCAAAGTTCTGCAGATGTACTGTCCCCGCTTACGCCCATTGGTATTGTATTTAGCTCGCCTCAAATGGCTTCCGTTGGTCAAAATACCAAGCAGTTAGAGGTATCTGACATAGCGTTTGTAACAGGTTTTGCAGATTACACAAAACAAGGACGTACCATTGTAAATGCACAAAATCAGGGTGCCATTGAAATATATATTGATATCAAGACGCGAAAAATATTAGGTGCTGAGTTTTTTACTTATGCTGCAGAGCATCTTGCTCACTTGCTTGCTTGGTTAATTGATGAAGGTGCTTCCGTCGATGATGCCTTAGAAAAACCTTTTTACCATCCGACCATTGAAGAAGGGCTAAGAACGGCACTCAAACATGCTAGAAGACAACTCTCTCTAAGCTAATCAACTATTTTTAGGGAATATTGCTACTTTAATTATATAACGCA
>NZ_RCHC01000012.1 GCF_003664645.1 Acinetobacter chengduensis
AAACAATCGGTTTTATGAATAATTGGGAGATTTCAATTGAAATTTCAACCTAATAGATAAGGCTAATTCTCAAGATTTCAAGTAAAAGTTGTATGCATGAATTAAAAATTAGTTATGATGCGATTATTTGGTGTAGAGACGATAAGATGGAATTACAACGCGGGATTTATCAGCATTATAAAGGTAATCTGTATCAGGTCTTTAATGTTGCAACCCATAGTGAAACTGGTGAAAAACTAGTGGTTTATCAATGTCTTTATGGTGATTATTCTTTGTGGGTTCGACCATTAACTATGTTTACTGAAACAATTACAACAGCAGATGATCGTGAAATGGACCGCTTTAAGCTTATTCAAGAAACTGTATGGGCATGTTCTGATTGTTGATTTATATTTATGAAAAATTAAACTTACAAACAAGGATGTTTTATGAATCACGATGTTTTTATTCAGAAAATTGAAAAAATATATCAAGAATTTAAGCAACATGATGCTTCACAATCTGATCGTATAGCACGTTATCGGAATATTGAGTCTGAATCCGCAGAGCTTTTAAATATTTTGATACGTGCGAAACAAGCAAAGAATATTTTAGAAATTGGAACATCTACGGGTTATTCAACTTTGTGGTTAGCAAATGCAACAAAAGCGACAGGTGGTCATGTCACGACATTAGAAATTGATGAGGCTAGAACAAATATCGCAAAAGCAAATGCATTTTCATTTGAATTGAATGAGTGGATTGATTTTAAAGTAACAGATGCAAAAGCCTATTTGAATGAATGTGCAGATGAGTTTGATTTTATTTTAGTGGATGCAGAACGTGATGCTTATTGTGACTATTGGCTAGATTTACAAAGGTTGTTAAAAGCCAATGGTGGACTCATGATTGTTGATAATGTGATTTCTCATGCACATGAAGTTGAAAAATTTATAGAAGTAGTTAAACAACATCCATCATTTATAAGTACAACTTTAGCGGTTGGAGCGGGATTATTTATCGTAACTAAAATTGCTTAAATAAGAACATTTAAAAAGCCATCTTTAGGATGGCTTGATGATTCATTGCATGGAAACACGCTTAAAGTTGAGGTCATATTCTAAATATTTGTGAATAAAAGATGTTTTATCGCTAGATCGAACTAGATTGTTATAAATAAACTCAGGAACAGGGTGGAATAGGTCTGCGCTTCCATCATCGTAAAAAATTTTTAAGTATCTTGATGTTGCATTGTATTTGTAGAAGGTAACAACAATAGTTCTTTCCATAAGCAACCTCGTTATTTTCATATTTATATAAAGTAAAAAAATTCATTTTTTATTAACTAGGTCATTTACGTATATCATAAATGTGAAATCAAACAATATATAAATCTAAGATTTATATTTATTAATTTTGTAATACAAAATTAAATATGTAATAAAAAAACCGCGCTTTGAGCGCGGTTTTTTTATTAGCTTAATCTAATGAATATTAGATTTTACCAACTAGGTCGATTGAAGGAGCAAGAGTTGCATCGCCTTCTTTCCATTTAGCTGGGCAAACTTCGCCTGGGTGAGCGTGTACGTATTGAGCAGCTTTAACTTTACGAAGAAGTTCAGAAGCGTCACGGCCAATACCACCAGCGTTGATTTCAACGATTTGGATTTTGCCTTCAGGATCGATAACGAAAGTACCACGGTCAGCAAGGCCGTCAGCTTCGATTAATACGTCGAAGTTTTTAGCAAGAGTCCAGTTTGCATCACCAACCATTACGTATTGGATTTTTTTGATTTCTTCTGAAGAATCGTGCCAAGCTTTGTGTGTGAAGTGAGTGTCAGTAGAAACTGAGTAGATTTCAACGCCTAATTTTTTGAATTCTTCGTAGTTGTCAGCAAGATCACCAAGTTCAGTTGGGCAAACAAAAGTGAAGTCAGCTGGGTAGAAGAATACTACAGACCATTTGCCTTTAAGATCAGCTTCAGTTACTTCGATGAACTGACCGTTTTGGAATGCAGTAGTTTTGAATGGTTTAACTTCAGTATTAATTAAGCTCATCATTGTCTCCATGATTGAGGTTTGTATTTGATTTCCAATAGAGTATCGAACTTTAAGTGATTGCTGAAATAGTATTTTTACATTACAAATATCGGAAAAACCGAATTAGAAAAATATTCACAAACTTAAAGTCAGATGATTCTGTTCATTTAGCATGAAAAATATGATGTCTAAATGACAAAATGATCGACCCTAAATACTCGCTAAAGAACATGACGCCAGTGGATGAAAAATTCAAGGGTAGATTTAAAAAAAGTCCCTTATATTTTTAATATGGTCGATATTTAGG
Source organism: Acinetobacter chengduensis (assembly GCF_003664645.1). GTDB lineage: Bacteria > Pseudomonadota > Gammaproteobacteria > Pseudomonadales > Moraxellaceae > Acinetobacter > Acinetobacter chengduensis. Next base: position 2,327 of record NZ_RCHC01000012.1, read on the forward strand.
CATTTTAGTGTTTGGGTACATGAAATTGAGATCTATAAATAGGATCTCAATAGTGATGGATTGTCATAAAGTTGATTTGAAAGTGTGAAAGGTCTAGTACGGGAGATTGGGAATCTATTTGAAAACGAGTAGAATAAGGCGTTTTCAGATAGTTGTAGGGCGTTCACTTGGTTGCAAAAGGTTTAAATGTAGAAAATATGGTGATGGCACGTGATCTTCACCGTTTAAATCGATTGCGCAAAGGCAAAGACGCCAATGAAAAGCAATATCAAGAACTATTTGAGAAATCACATCTCAAAGTGCTTGAGCGTGTGGACAGCATTCCAAATATCAAGTTGAATCAAGATTTACCTGTCACGCAATATGCAGATAAGTTGATTGATGCGATTCAAAGCAATCAAGTCATTATTGTGGCGGGTGAAACAGGTTCAGGTAAAACCACTCAATTACCTCAAATTGCCATGCTCGCTGGCCGTGGTTTGACGGGTATGATTGGTCATACACAGCCACGTCGTTTGGCTGCACGTAGTGTGTCACAACGTATTGCAGAAGAAGTTGGGCAAAAACTGGGTGAGGCAATTTCGTTTAAAGTTCGTTTTAATGAACAAGGCTCACAAGATTCCCTTGTTCGTTTAATGACAGATGGTATTTTGCTGGCTGAGCTTGCTAACGACCGCTTTCTGACCAAGTACGATACGATTATTATTGATGAAGCACATGAGCGTTCGCTCAATATTGACTTCATTATGGGTTATCTCAAGCAATTATTGCCACGTCGCAAAGACTTAAAAGTTATTATTACTTCAGCGACTTTAGATGTGAATCGCTTTAGTCAGTACTTTAATAATGCGCCTATTTTTGAAGTGGAAGGTCGTAGTTTTCCAGTAGAACTGCGCTATCGCCCCATTTCAGAATTGAGCATTGTTGGCAGTGATGACGATGAATTTGATGATTTTGAAGAAAACTTGCCACGTGCGGTGGTGTCTGCGGTAGAAGAATGTTTTCAGGATGCACAGACAAAAGGCCATCCAGAGCATGCAGATATTTTGATTTTTGCCAGTACTGAACAAGAAATTAGAGAATTACAAGAAACCTTAATTAAACATGGCCCACGTCATACCGAAGTTTTGCCACTTTATGCACGTTTAGCGTTGGCAGAGCAACAGAAAATCTTTAATCCTTCTGGCGGTGGCCGGCGTATTATTATTGCCACCAACGTAGCAGAAACAGCCCTGACTGTACCTAATATTCGTTATGTCATTGATAGTGGCTTTGCGCGTATTTCACGTTATAACTATCGTTCGCGTATTCAACGCTTACCAATTGAAGCAGTATCACAAGCAGCAGCCAATCAGCGTAAAGGTCGATGTGGACGTATTGCACCAGGTGTGTGTATTCGACTGTATTCTGAAGAGGATTTCCAAAGCCGTCCTGAATTTACTGAGCCGGAAATTAAACGCACCAACTTGGCCTCTGTGATTTTGCAAATGCAAAGTTTGGGATTGGGTTCATTAGAAGATTTTGATTTTATTGAGCCACCAGATCATCGTTTAGTGAATGATGGTCGCAAGCTTTTAATTGAGCTTGGGGCAATGACAGATAAAAAATTGAATCCCCCTAAATCCCCCTTTGATAAAGGGGCACTACAAAAAGCCCCTCTTTCTAAAAGAGGGGTTGGGGGAGATTCGTTAACCAAAATTGGTCAACAAATGGCAAAAATGCCGATTGACCCGCGTTTGGCACGAATGATTTTGGGCGGTGCACATTTTGGTGTGCTAAATGAAGTCTTGGTGATTGTAGCAGCTTTAGCGGTACAAGATCCGCGTGAGCGTCCTGCGGATAAACAAATGCAAGCGGATCAAAAGCATGCTTTATTCCGTGAAGCAGACTCAGACTTTTTGTTTTACACCAAGTTGTGGGATACGCTACATGATAACCGTGAGAGTATGAGTGAAAATAAGCGTCGTACTTTTGCTCGCACGCATTTTTTAAGTTGGTTACGTTTACGTGAATGGAAAAAGACCCACGAGCAGTTGGTCGATCTAGCCAAAGGTTTGAAGCTGTCATTTAACGAAAAGAAAGCCAGCTATGAAAATTTACATCGTGCGTTATTAACGGGTTTACTTTCATTTATTGCGAATAAAACAGATGAACGTAACGTATTTATGGCTGTTCGCCAGCAAAAAGCACGTGTGTTTCCTGCATCTACCTTACATAAAACCAATACACCTTGGGTTATGGCCTTTGAAATGGTCGAAACATCTCAAGTTTATTTGCGCACTTTAGCCAAAATTGAACCTGAATGGATTTTATTGGCTGCCCGTGATTTGTTAAAGCATCATTATTTTGAACCGCATTGGTCGAAAAAAGCTGGTGTGGTGAATGCCTATGATCAAATTTCGTTATTTGGCCTCATTATTGAGCCAAGACGACAAATTAATTATGAGAAAGTCGATCAGCCTGCAGCACATGAAATCTTCTTGCGTGACGCGCTCACCACAGGTAATTTGGGTGTTATCCCGCCATTTTTAAAACACAATTTACTTAAACTCGAAGAAGTTGAGCGAGTGGAAGATAAATTGCGCCGTCGTGATTTGGTGGTGGATGAAGAAACCATTTATCAATTTTATGCTTCCAAAGTGTCGCCTGAAGTTGCAAGTCGACGCAGTTTTGAAGATTGGCGCGCTACGGTTGAACAGCAAGAACCGCGTTATTTGTTTATTGAAGATGAAGCACTTTGGCTCAATGACCGCCCAACCACACAGCAATTTCCAGATTACTTACGTAATGGTGAGCTGAGATTGGCGGCAACTTATCATTTTGACCCAAGTCATGATGAAGATGGTGCAACAGTTAAAATTCCACTACAGGCATTACCACAGGTAGACGAAGGGATTTGGTCGTGGGGTATACCGGGTTGGCGTGAAGACCTGATAGAGGCTTTGCTCAAGTCTTTAGCAAAAGACAAGCGTCGTGGCTTGGTACCCATCCCAGACACTGCTAAAAAATTGATGGCACGCCTAGATGCAGTACATCTCAATCAGCATATTTTTAGCTTTTTGGCTTATCAACTGCGTGGGGATCAAATCACAGAAAAAGATTTTTCTTTTGATCGTATTGAGCAATACTTACAACCACTGATTAAAGTCGTTGATGAAAAAGGCCGAATTGTTGAACAAGGTCGTGATTTAAGTGAATTAAAAGCACGTTGCCGTACAGAAACCCATAGCCCAGTCAAACAATTAAAAGGCGAATTTAAAAGCTTCCCAGAGTCTTTTGTGTTTGAAGCTTCACAAAAAGTGACAGGCGTGGTGGTAAAACAATATCAAGCTTTGGTCTCTGTAAAGCCATTTGCGAGCTTAGATCAAAAAGATAAATCTGGTGTAGTGATTCAAACTTTTAATGACCAAGCAGAAGCTGTGCGAAAGCATCGTGAAGGTGTGATTCGTTTGGTGTATATGCAATTGGGTGATGTGGTTCGTCAATTAAAAAAACAGATTTCAAAGCCTTTGGCCTTGGCATATTCGCCGTTGGGGGATAAAGCAAAACTAGAGCAAATGTTAGTTTATGCCACACTACAAGTTGCAATAAATGAGCTCCCTGTCAATGAGCAGGAGTATCAAAACTTAGTTTTAAATGTAAAAAAATCTTTCTTAACGCATGGGCAACAGGTCTTAGCGACATTGAGTGAAATTTTTATTCAATGGCAGGATATTCGTCGCAAACTGCTGGTTTTAGATGATTCTATCTTTGGAAAAAATATTGATGATATTGAAGATCAGCTAGATTTGATGAATTTATCTGATTTTGTCTATGTGAAGCCAACCGATGTTTGGCAGGAATTTCCTCGCTATTTAAAGGCTTTGGTGTTGCGTTTAGATCGCTTAGCAAATAATCTGCAAAGGGACAATTCTGCCATTGATCAAGTTGACCCATGGATGGAAAAATTATTTAAGTTTAAAAACGATGCTCGTCTAAAAGAATTGTATTTCATGGTCGAGGAATTACGTATTTCTTTATTTTCACAACCAATGAAAACCAAGATGCCAATTTCTCCAACCCGGTTGCAAAAACTATGGGAAAAACTTGGAATCAGTTAAGATAGTAGCAATTTCAAAAAGGAGTTTTACATGGGCATCCGCATTACAGGTACGGGTTTATATCATCCAGAAGACGTTATTACCAATGAAGAGCTGGTAGAAGGTCTCAATGCTTATGTGGAACAGTATAACCAAGACAATGCTGAAAAAATTGCAGCAGGTGAGTTAGAAGCTCGTCGTGGTTCAAGCGCAGAATTTATTGAAAAAGCGTCAGGCGTAAAACGTCGTTATGTTGCAGAGAAAACAGGTATTTTAGATCCAAAACGTTTACGTCCATTGTTACGTGAACGTTCAAATGATGAATTATCTATTCAAGCTGAGTGGGGCGTGATCGCTGCCAAACAGGCGATGGAAAATGCAGGCGTAACTGCAGAAGATATCGATGTCGTCATTCTATCGTGCTCTAACTTACAGCGTGCTTATCCAGCTGTAGCAATTGAAATTCAAACGGCTTTGGGTATTCAAGGTTATGCTTACGATATGAATGTGGCTTGTTCAGCAGCGACTTTCGGTATTAAGCAAGCTTATGATGCAATCAAAGTAGGTGCGCGTCGTGTTTTGTTGGTTAATGTAGAAATTACATCAGGCCATACAGACTTCCGTTCACGCGATTGCCACTTCATTTTTGGTGATGTAGCGACTGCTTCAATTATTGAAGAAACCACAAGCAAAACTGGTTTTGAAGTACTCGACATTAACTTGTTTACGCAGTTCTCAAACAATATTCGTAATAACTTCGGTTTCTTGAATCCAAGCGAAACGACGGATACAGATGACAAGCGTTTCCGCCAAGACGGCCGTAAAGTGTTTAAAGAAGTTTGTCCTTTAGTTGCGAAAATGATTACGAAGCAATTAGAGAAAAACCAAATTGAACCTCAAAACGTGAAGCGTTTTTGGTTGCACCAAGCCAATGCTAGTATGAATGAATTAATTCTGAAATTGGTGGTAGGCAAAGAAAATGCAAAACCTGATCTGGTGCCAATTATTTTGGATGAGTTTGCAAATACTTCATCAGCAGGTGTGATTATTGCGTTACATCGTACAGCAGATCAAGTGGATGACGGCGAATATGGTGTGTTATGTTCGTTTGGTGCGGGTTATTCTGTCGGTTCTATTCTTGTACAAAAACACGTTGCATAAGTCCTGATTCTACGTCTTTATAGATGTAGAAATAAGTTTGTAAAAGGTATGCAGATACAACATGATGCAAAATGGATTAAGCGACTAAGTTTGCTGTCCAAACAATATTTTAAGCCTACTTTTTTAGGTGCAGAATATATTGATGCATCTGTACCTGCAATGTATGTTGGTAATCATACGATGTATGGCATGCTTGATGCGCCGATGATTATTGATTACCTTTATAATGAACATAAAGTGGCTGTGGTCAGTATTGCTGACCATGGCCATTTTTATATTCCGCTATGGCGAGATCTGTATAAAAAATTTGGCGCTATTGATGGGACACGTGAATATGTCCGTAGTGCAATGCAACAAGGCTATTCTATTTTAGTTTTTCCAGGTGGTGGGCGTGAAGTGCTCAAACGTAAAGGTGAGGCTTATCAACTCATTTGGAAAGAGCGTTATGGCTTTTTAAAACTTGCACAAGAGTTTGGTTACGATATTGTGCCTTTTGCAGCATTAGGGGGTGATGAAGCTTATGAAATTGGTTTAGATGCCACCAATGTGGTGAATACAAAGCTATTTCAAAGTTTGCTTAAAGTGCCTAAATTGGCGAAATTTCTACGCTATGGTGAGGTGATTCCGTCTTTACCTAAAAGTTTAATTCCAAAGCGATTACCATTTTATTTCCAATTTATGCCTAGTCAGAGTCTCATGCAAATACAAAATATAGAAGAGCTTCAGGACTTTCGTGAGCATATACAGCAACAAATATATACAGCTCTGTCGGAGTTAAAGCGACAGCGTGCAGAGGAACATGCTGAGTTCACTCAGTAAATGATAAAAATAAAATTGAAAATATATCTGTGATGTAGATTAGACAGCAGTGCAAAAGTGTATTTCAAATAAAAAATGAATGCTTTATAACGGTAGAAAAGACTGGAGCAAATACTGAATATTTTCTATATTGAATAAATAAAATGATGAATAAATAAGGAGTGGAGGATGGATGAAAAAGACACGCCCACTTCTTTGGTGGCGATAGCAAAACAATTGCTCCGTATTTCACAGGGTTTGCATCGTCTTTATATCGATCAAATGGAATTGGCTGGAAATATTACTTCGCAAAATATGTTTAAGATTGAGCCTGTAAAGCAAGGCATTATGCTGGCCAATCAATTGTTTTCTGTATCTTTTCATACCCCTCTAGTTGATGTTCCTCAAAGCGAAGCAATAGCTGGACATCATCGTGCTCATTCTTTATTTGACCTGCATTTTGGTCATGATCCACATCATGCAGAAGCACTGGAAGAATTCTTTTTACATGAGGTTTATTTTTTAACAGGTGATCGTAAGCCACAGCATTCACTTTTACTTCGAAGCAAAGCGCAAAAACTTAAACAGTTATTGCTCGAATATATTTATCAGCGCTGTGAAGTCGAACAACGCACAGAGGCTTATTTACAGCAAATCACGCAAGTCCAAGCTGAAATCACTGATCATTTAATGATAAAAGCCAAGTATTACAAAACACCTATTTTGCAAAACTTTCGCTGTAAAGGTGGGGTAATACCAGAAGCAGTTGTTGCACAATTTAAAACCATGTTTCGTTTTGATCTATTAATGGAGACAGAGTTTCTTCCTATACAGAACTTAATGGAAAGTTTTGATGAGTTTGGTTATACCGCAACTCAGTTTTTAGATGCACCTATATATCGCATTATGTCGCTGAATTTTGCAGAGAGATTTACTTTAAATGATTTAAACGAACATCAAGCGGATATTGAGTTGGTATATCGGCATGCGATTGAGCAACCTAAAATGTTGGGATTTTTACGCTTAATGCATCGTGAAGTATGGCAACGAGCAGATATTTTATCTAAGCAAAATTTTTTACAGAGCAATATGCAAATTTGGCAAAAGAAAGCTGCCAAACTTCCATTATTTGATAGCATGCGCACAGTGAATTGGCTGTATCGCCAATCGGCTGAAGTTGTAGATTGGGTTAGTGAGAATATTCAGCATAGTAGTGTGCGTGTGGTCATTACTGCTATGAGTTTTATTGATTGTAGCCAGCAACACCCACAACTTATTTTGGCAACCTTACAGTATTTTCAATATGCGGCTGCACGTATGTTTATTAGTCGCTGTTATGAATTTGCTAATTTAGAGCATTGGTTTGAACATCCAGACAATACTCATGCCGTTTTGCAAGGGACGCAACAGGCGCTGGATGACCATGGGATTGCAATCAGCCATTCTATTTTGTATTTAGATGAGTGGATGGCCTTACTCCGTTGTATTGCGCGCGCAGATCAAACGCTTGAAAAACGAGTTTATGCATCACTCAGTCGAGTAATGCAGGCCTACTTGCAACATCTATTCAAAATGACTCAGTCTTTGCCGACAGAGTTGATGGTATTTATACGTCCAGAAACACAGCAAAATAGAGACTTTCATAGTAGATTAAGGCGCCATCGTATTCAGCTAGATGATTTTCGCCAGCGTTTTTATTTGGTGTATGAACAAACCCGTGAGTCAGTGTTTGATGCCTATGTTCGAGATTACCTCACCGCATATTTTGCAGAAAATAAAGCCATTGCCAAGAATGTGACATGGTTCGGGCTTTATCAGCAGGCAATTCATTGGCATGATGAAATCCAGAAAGATGAAATTATGACCAAGCTAAAAAAGGACTGTCTGAAAGATTCATGGGATGCTTGGAGTCAGGTACCACAGCTACAGTTTGAGCAATGGCGTATTGAAGAGCTGACCTCTATTGATCGTATTATTCAAGAATCGAAAGTGTTTCGGCATTGTTTGGTCGCCAGTTATGCACACCGAATCATAGAGGGGGAGTATGTGGCCTTTCATGTTGTGCCACTTGATTCAAATTTAGCGCCGATGACTTTGGGTTGCATGTTGCAAAATGATATTTTGATTTTTGACCAATTGGAGCATGCGCATAATCAAAAGGCCCAAGTTACAGCCATTATGGTTGCATGCCGTTTGGTTGAATTTCTTAATGCGCAGCATCGCCTATCTTATTGATTAAAGCAAACTTCAGGGTAATACGCGTCAGACTCTGGCGGATGAAGCTTAACTTTTGAGGTAAAAGTCGGTAGGCTATAGCGGTTCTTTAATGGTATAGGTCTTATGAATCAGGAAACCGCACTTAAGTTATTAAAAGCTGGTGAAAACGTATTTTTAACAGGTTCGGCAGGTGCGGGTAAAACATATACCTTAAATCAATATATTAATTATTTAAAAGCGCGCAAGGTAACGGTTGCCATTACCGCATCAACAGGCATTGCAGCTACGCACATGAATGGTATGACCATTCACACATGGGCGGGCATTGGTATTAAAGATGCGATTTCTGAAGATGAATTGAAGCGCTTAAAAGAACGTAAATACTTAAAAGAGCATTTAGAAAATGCCCAAGTACTGATTATTGATGAAATTTCGATGCTACATGCCAAGCAATTAAACTTGGTGAACAAAGTTTTGAAATTTTTTAAAGAAAGTGATGAGGCTTTTGGTGGTATTCAAGTGATTGCAGCAGGGGATTTCTTCCAGTTACCCCCAGTAGGGCGTAATGAAGAACGCAATCGTGATAAGTTTTGTTTTATGTCTGAAGCATGGGTCGAAGCTAAATTTCGCGTGTGTTATTTGACGGAACAACACCGCCAAGGTAACGATTATTTAAATGATATTTTAAATGCGATTCGTGCCCAAACTATTGACTCTGCACATTTAGAAGCCTTAAAACAAACACGCACGCAAGATATTGGTGATACTTTTACCCGCTTATATACCCACAATATGGATGTGGACAGCATCAACTTTAAACATTTAAATGAAATTGAGCAGGAAGCAAAACAATTTGATGCGCAGTGTGATGGCAATGAAAAGCTGATAGAGACCCTTAAGTCGTCTGTGCGCGCCCCAGAAACACTAAGTTTGAAGAAAAATGCCAAAGTGATGTTTGTTAAAAACAACTTTGATGTGGGGTATATCAACGGCAGTTTGGGTGAAGTCATTGGTTTTGAAGAAGACGATGAATACGGCGTATTGCCTAAAGTTAAGCTCACTGATGGCACGACTTTAATTGTAGAACCTGAAACATGGTCTGTAGATAACGATGAAGGCAAAACCATAGCGAGTTTTCAGCAAATACCTTTACGTCTGGCATGGGCAATTACCATTCATAAATCACAAGGGATGACCTTAGAAGCGGCTGAAATTAATTTGAGTCATACCTTTGAAAAAGGACAAGGCTATGTTGCACTGTCGCGTTTAAAGACCTTAGATGGCTTAAGATTATTAGGTTTTAATGAACAGGCACTTGAACTCGATAGCTTGGCTATTAAGGCTGATCGACGTTTTCAAGAGCTTTCAGCTGAGGCAGAAAATCAATTTGCTCACATTGATTTAACACCACAACATAAAGCATTTATACGTCATTGTGGTGGGACGCTGAATGAATATGAAATTGAGCGCAATGAAAAGAAAATAGCCAAGAATGGTGCGAAACAAAGCTATGGTTCGGCTACTTTGGATGAAACACGTGCATTATTTGAAGATGGCTATGACATTGCAGATATTGCACAAGAACGTGGTTTAACCCCAGCGACGATTATTAATCACTTAGCGCGTTTACAAAAAGAACAGTCGCTGGATATCTCTGTTGCCCATCCGGGTGAAGAAGCTGTAGAGCAAGTCCGCAAAATTTATAAACGTTTAATGAAGCGTAAAGATGCTGAACATTTTAATGACGACGGTAGCATTAAATTACGCCCGATTGTTGAGCAGACCAGTCCGCGTATGGGTTATGACCAAGTACGTTTAGCATTATTATTTGTAGAATAGTCGCCTTAAATAAAGAATGAAGTAATCTCTTAATTCATTCAACATGAGCCATTTGTTTCTGCTGATTTTGCTTGAAATAAGTGGCTTTTAAATTTGAAGCTTAAAGCGAACATATATTGAAATTGGAAAGAGACAACATGCAAAGTTTATTTGTATACGGCACTTTACGCTTAGGTGAACCTAATGCGCATGTGATGGAGCGTATTGGTGGAACATGGTGTCAGGGCTATATATTGGGACAATTAGAAAATAGTGGTTGGGGTGCGGCTCTAGGTAGCCCGGGAATTCGTTTGAAAGATGACGGAAGTGTTGTTCACGGGTATGTATTTATATCTGAGCATTTAGAGGATCACTGGGCTTATTTAGATGAATTTGAAGGTGCTGAATATCATCGTCAAGCAGTAACTGTGTATTTGCAAGATGGAAAAGTGATGCAAAGTCAGGTATATGCTTTGATCTAATTGAATATGCTTGAAAGATTGGAAATGAGAGTAAAGAAGCAGGTATGTGCTTAAAATAGAATTTTTAGGCATGAATTATCGTAAAAAGATATTGGGTTATACTTTTAGGCGATATCAATGAAATCTTATATTTGCTATTTTAGTGTCTCATTCAAGTAAAAGATTCATTGAAATGTCAGCAAAAGTACAATGGTTTGCAAAGGATTTACTCATCATTGGTGCTGGTTTTGCCGCCGCTATGCATATTGGTAAATTACCTGCTGCCATTCCTATTTTACAGGCAGAATTAGGCTTAAGTTTAGTCCAATCGGGTTTGTTATTGTCCTGTATACAATGCGCAGGGATGTGTTTTGCCGTTCTGATTGGCAGTTATGTATCAAAATTAGGTTTAAAGCGTTGTGTGCTATTGGGACTCAGCCTACTGACTTTAGCCAGTATTTGTGCGGGACTAACACAGTCGGTCGCGTCTTTATTTGCAATGCGAATGATAGAGGGCTTTGGATTTCTATTGGTGACATTAAGTGGCCCTGCACTCATTCGTGAGTTGACCCCTATACAGAGCTTACCAGCCAAAATGGGCCTGTGGGCTGCATATATGGGGGGAGGCATGGGTATTGCTTTAATTACTGCCCCGATGCTGATTCAAAGTTGGTCATGGTCTGTGGTCTGGTTTAGTTATGCCTTCATTACTTTTAGCTTTTTGCTGGGAATTGCGTGGTTTATCCCCCATCCAAAAACATCAACTCAAGCAGTACCACTCAAGTCCTTAATTAAAATGACACTCCAGCACCAACCTGCTTGGTTGCTTGCATTAATCTTTGGTACTTATGCAGGTCAGTGGTTTGCTTTGGTGGGCTTTTTACCCACGATTTATGAGCAAAATCATATTGCACCCACATTGGCAGGGCTACTTACGGCTAGTGTCTCAATTGCAAATGCGGTCGGTACATTTATTTGTGGTCTGCTGTTACAACGTGGATTTCAGCCCAAACAGCTGGTGATCTTAGGCTTTGTGGTATTAATTTGCTGTGCTTCACTTTTTTATATGGCAAAAGACAGTCTGCCTTTTATGTTGCAGTATGTACTGGTTTTTGGATTTTCATTGTTTGGTGGTTTGGTTGCAGGGAGTATCTTTGCACAGGCTCTGCATTTTGCGCCCAATCCTATGGCCATTAGTACAACAGTCGGTATGATTTTACAGTGTTCTTCACTATCTCAATTTTTATTGCCACCGAGTATCGCATTTGTGGTGTCGAGTACGGGCACATGGTTGTGGGTTGGAGTGGTCACGAGCCTTTTATCCGTGATTGGTATTGTGCTGACACAACGTTTATTCGGTTTGGTTAGCACTCAGTCTAAAGTATCTACTTAAGTAAGTGTGAGTATTTAAGGCTTTGATTATCTTATCAGTAAAAGCCAGCACAATAGGTTCTGTTGACTTTTACTGGTGATGAGGTTTTTCTAGGGCTTTATTATTTAATATTCTATATAGGGCAGAGATCTAAGGCTACTGCCCAAGCCCGATAATCAGAGACAAAATGCCTGCCGCAATTAATGGTCCTACAGGCACACCTCTTAATAGTGCAACCCCTGCAACAGTTCCTATCAATAAACCCGCCACAATGTTGGGTTGATTACTCATCAGTTGCACACCGCGACCGCCTAACCACGCTACAAATATACCAATAGCAATGGCAAATAATGATTTCCAATGCAAAAAGGATTTCAAAATTTCATCACCGGGAATTTTGCCACTTGCGATAGGGGTGAGTACGCCAATCGTTAGAATAATGATGCCAATATTTAGCCCATGCTGTTGTAGCAAAGGGAAGTATTCACTTAAAGGCGTAATACGAAAAACAATCAGTACAGCTGTTGCAATGGTTATCGCCGTATTATGGCTAAAGATGCCACAGGCCAATAAAACAATTAACACAATAAGGTTTAAATCGAGGTTTGAGAGGGTCATCACGGGAGATATAAGCTTTGCATGGACCTGTGCAGTATAAAGCATATTGTTGCACAGCGTTGCTGAGGAAATATTAAGGATAAAGCAAGTTGAGTTATAAAGTTCATCACCTAGATATTACTAGTGTATGTGGCGAGCTACTCTCATTTGGGTTTCAAGCCATGATCCTTTAGAATAGCCCGTGATTTATTTGAGATATGCTTTTATGTTGTTGGAAAAAATGTTGCAGTCACAGGGCTTTGGTTCGCGTAAATATTGCCAACAGTTGATTAAAAGCGGTGCTGTTCAAATTCAAGGTGAGGTGATTGATAACCTCAAAATTAAAGTAAATTTGGATCAGCTAGAATTTCAAATTTATGGTCAACACTACGTTTATCGTGAAAAAGTCTATATTGCGCTACATAAGCCCAAAGGCTATGAATGCTCACATCAGGCGACACACCATTTTAGTGTATTTGAGTTTTTTGATGATGCACTTATGAATCGTGGTTTACAGTGTGTAGGGCGTTTAGATCAGGATACAACTGGCTTATTATTATTAACGGACGACGGTCAGTTTTTGCAGGCTTTAACTCATCCTAAAAAGCATGTGCCAAAAGTATATGAAATGCATACGGTAGATGACGTTACAGCGGAACAAGTGCAACAGTTAACAGCAGGTGTGGAGCTACGTAATGAAAGTGGTTTGTTTGCTGCTACAGATGCCATACGCTTAGCAGAAAAGCAACTCCGTTTTACGGTACACCAAGGGGTTTACCATCAAGTGAAGCGTATGGTGGCTGCTGTGGGTAATAAAGTAGAGCAATTACATCGGGCGCAGATTGGACAATTGGGCTTAGCGCAATTAAATGATTTGGCTGAAGGTGAATGGGTGTATTTAACCGAAGCGCAAATTGAGTTGGCAAAGCAACGCACTGAATAGTATTTTATGGATGAATTGATTGAACATGCGTGATATAGGCCACGCATGTTGCTCATAGATTATTAATGCTGAAGTTACATAATTTGGTTTAAGCGCAAAAATTGTTAGTTCAACTTATTTTAAAAAACAATGGTAGGTCTGAAATTCTTCATCTTTAACAAAACCCATCGACTCATATAATGCATGGGATTGAAAATTATTTTTTTGTGTTTCTAAACTAATTCTTTGCGCATTTTCATGGCGGGCAAATAATATTGCGGTATCTATGAGTTGTTTGGCAGAGCCTTGACGTCTAAATGCTGGACGGACATAAACATCATCTAACAGATAATAACGTGAACAAGCAACAGAAGAAAAGCCCAAATACAGCAGAACAAAACCAGTAAAGAGATCGTCTTTAATATGAATGAAGATGACGCTTTCTTGATTGTCGAAGCGTTGTTTTAAAAACTGAAAAGAAAGGTCTAAATTGGAAGAAGCACCATAAAACTGGCGATATTCATCAAATAATATTGCTAGTTGCTTTAAATCTGACTCTACAGCGCGTCTTACAATCATGCTTTACTCCGTGCCTAAATTTAGAGGGTTGCATGAAGCATAACGAATAATTAAAAAACAATGATTTTTAAATTGTTTGAAAATGCGACAGTGTTAAGTTTTGTCACTTTCACCCAAAATAGCATTGAGCTCTTCAAAGATATCTAGATGTTCATCATCTAAATCTATTTCATTTGCATTTGCTAAATCAGCTGTATTGCCCGCGACTGAAGATGCATTTGCGTCTTGTTGTTTCAGTTTGCGTAAACGAATCAATTGTTCAAGATTAATGTTTTGGTTTTCAATCGAGAAGGGGATGGACTTGGTCAGCACAACCTGTTTAAAAAAAAGGCGCACTGCTTGCGCTGGTGTAATCCCCAGTTGCTTAAATACCGCAAAAGCTTGTTTCTTTTCTTGGGAATCCAAGCGGATTTGGTAGACTTCAGTTTTTCTCATAATATTAGAAAGCTTTTAAATACTTAACTTTTCGCATTTATTTTAATCTATTGTGCGCCAATTTCAATCCTTTAACTCATAAAAACATGAATTATTTGTAATGACATTAAGATGACAGTGTCAACTCAAATATAGAGCTCAAAGACATCTGCTGTTTAGAGATAGGGTCTATAAACTCAATATGTTTTGCCAGTAATTGTAGCGGTGCGCTAAAGTCATGATCTGCTTTATGTCGTACTTGTGGGTAAAACGGATCATTTTGAATGGGTATGCCTAAATAACTTAAGTGTAAACGTAGCTGATGTTGTTTGCCTGTATGGGGCTTTAATTGATATTTGGCCCAATCCCCATTGTGCTCTAAAAGCTGAATTTCAGTTTCACTGTTGGCCACACCTTCGGTTTGACGCATGGTGTAAAAAGGTTCGCCTTTTTCCATTCTTAAACGAAGAGAGAGAGGAAGGCTTAATTCAGGCAAATAAGGAGCAATGGCATGGTAGGTTTTTTGCACTTTACGATCAGCAAATAATTGTTGATAAGCGCCACGACTTTCGATGCATTTAGAAAATAAAACAATCCCTGCGGTTTCGCGGTCCAAGCGATGAATAGGTGTTAAGTGCTCATTTCCAGTTTGCTTTTTTAAACGGACTAAAAGTGTTTCTTGTACATATTGCCCTGTTGGACTCATGGTGAGAAAGTGGGGTTTATCGACCGCTATAAAATGATCATTTTCAAAAATAATACGGTGTTCAAAAGGTACATGAATTTCATGTGTTAAGAACCGATAATAAAACACATGACTATTCGGTTGAAAAGGACTATTCGCATTGAGTTTTTGCCCTTGTGTATCAAAGATCAGACCGTCTTGAAAGCGTTGTAACCATTCTTCTGATTCAATATGTGCAAACTCAAGGCACAAATAGTGGTAAACACTTTGTGGCTGAGGTTGTAAGGGTTTTAAAAACACTTTACTGGCACTAACACCATTGAGCATTGGAGGTGTGAAATTAGAATGGAGCATGCTTATATTTCAATAGGAGATCATGGGGACGTTAAGCCGTGAAAAAATACACAAACTGATAGGCGAAAATAGGCTTTTAAAGCCATGCAATGCTATCATAATCAATCTTTATATTGGTGTCGTGAGTATTATGCAGTATTCATTTAATTTAGTTTTAAACAATGAAGAAGATACACAGAACTTAGCACAAGTTTTGGCGCAGCATTTTAACTCAGGTGTTATACATTTAATTGGTGATCTTGGCGCAGGTAAAACAACCTTAACACGTTATTTTATGCAAGCTTTGGGGCATAAAGGTGCGGTAAAAAGCCCAACCTATACATTAGTCGAACCCTACAATATTCAAGGGCAAGATATTTTTCATTTTGATTTATATCGTTTAAACGATCCCTATGAATTAGAGCTTATGGGTATTCGTGATTATCTTGAAACGCCAAATGCATTGTTTTTATTTGAGTGGCCATCAAAAGGTGGTGATGAAATTCCTGCACCAGAATTGTTAATTAATATTGAAAAATCTGAAGATGAGTTGACGCGCTATGCAACTTTAAGTTTTGCTTCAGAAAGTTTAAAAACTGCTTTAGAGAATCGTTTTTCATGAGTGAATTGAGTGTACGCCGTATTCGCACACTTGAGCCTGCATTAGCTAACCAAATTGCTGCTGGTGAAGTGATCGAACGCCCCTCATCTGTGGTCAAAGAGTTGCTGGAAAATGCTATTGATGCTGGCACCACAGAGTTGATCATTCGAGTCGAACAAGGTGGTAGTACACTCATTGAAATTATAGATAACGGCCGTGGTATTCATCCTGAAGATTTGCCTTTGGCCGTAATGCGTCATGCTACCAGTAAAATTCAATCGGCAGAAGATTTACATGCGATTGTTAGTCTTGGTTTTCGTGGGGAGGCTTTGGCCTCCATTGCAGCTGTATCGCGTTTAACCTTAACCAGTAGTCAGTCTGATGAAGGTGTTGGCTATCAGGTTGAAGTGAATGGTACAGCATTTGATCATCAGGAAATTCAAGCGGTCGCAACTCCGCGAGGTACACATATACGGGTGCAGGATTTATTTTTTAATGTACCTGCGCGACGTAAATTTTTAAAGAAGCCAGGCACTGAATTTGGTCATATTGAAGAAATTGTACGTCGTCTAGCACTCACACATTTTGATATTCGTTTTGTACTAGAGCATAACAACAGTATTAAGCTGAATTTGCCTGTTGCAGATAGTGGTGAACTACGTTTTCAGCGTGTACAACAGCTCTTAGGTCGCCAATTTACTGAAAATGCATATTGGATGGATGCAGACAGCATTAGTATGCGTTTGAGTGGCTGGCTAGGACACCCATCTGATGCGAGGGCTCAGGCAGATTTACAATACGTTTATGTAAATGGTCGTATTGTGAAAGATAAGACAATTTCGCATGCCTTGCGTATGGCTTATGAAGGTATTTTACATGGACATCAACATGCGGCGTATCTGCTTTTTTTAGAAGTTGATCCTGAAAATATTGATGTCAATGTACATCCAACTAAGCACGAAATTCGTTTTTTAAATCAGCGTGAGGTTCATGAATTTGTACGGCATGCTGCGAAAAAGGCATTGGCTCAATTTCAAACGGCATCGGCAGAACTATCATCTGCGATGAAGCAGGATGCTGAGCAGATTTCTACGCATGCTTCGCCACAACCACGCTATCAAGAACAGTTTGATTTACATAAGCAAACCATCACACAGGCACATGCTTCGTTTGAAACAATGCCACAGCGTGATACGAGCTTTGAGTTTGATCAGAACCTAACTGAAATGCGCTATGATTCTGCACAAACACCTACACCGACTGCCTATCAATACAACGCACAACTGGGTGGTTCAGCACGACTCAATAATGCTTTACAAAGTTATTTAGCACCACTACGTGCTGTTGAAGATACTGCTGGTGTAGATCAGAACATGACTTTAGAAGCGCATATTGCAGCTAAAGTAGATGAGCATCCATTGGGTATTGCGATTGCGCAGCTCCATGGTATTTATATTTTGGCGCAAAATACCGAAGGCTTGATTATTGTTGATATGCATGCGGCACATGAGCGTATTGTGCTGCAACAAATGAAAGCTGCTTGGGATAAGCCAGAATTTTGGATGTCACAGCAATTATTAATTCCTAAAGTTGTGCATATTAACCGTATGCAAGCGATGCGAGTAGATGATCTAAAAGACCAACTGGCTCGTTTTGGTTTGGAAATCGACCAATATGGCGATGAGCAAGTGATTGTGCGTGGTGTACCTGCAATATTACACAAAGCTAATTTAGAGGCCTTGGTGCCAGAACTACTGAGTGATTTAGATCCCACAGATCAAGCACAAGGCTTATTGCAACGTCGTGATGAAATTTTAGCAGGTATGGCTTGTCATGGCGCAGTGCGCGCGCATCGAATACTGAGCCTCTCTGAAATGAATGCTTTGCTTCGTCAAATGGAGCAAACTGAATTTGCTAGTCAATGTAATCATGGTCGCCCTACATGGCGTGCTTTTCCATTGGCTCAACTTGATAAACTTTTTGCTCGAGGAGAGTAGTTTTACATGTCAAATCAATTGCCGGTCATCAATTTAATGGGACCAACTGCAAGCGGGAAAACTGCTTTGGCATGCGAATTATACGAGCAAGGTAATTTTGAGTTGATTTCTGTCGATTCTGCGCTGGTTTACCAAGACATGGATATTGGTACCGCCAAGCCTACAAAAGCCGAATTGGCGCAATTCCCGCATCATCTGATCGATATTATTTCACCACTTGAAGTTTATTCTGCTGCAAGCTTTGTTGAAGATGCATCTGCACTGATTGATGATATGCATTCACGCGGAAAAACCCCAATATTGGTGGGTGGGACCATGCTGTATTTCAAAGCTTTATTAGAGGGATTGTCGAGTAATTTACCAAGTGCAGATTATGCGGTGCGTGCAGACATTGAAGCGATGGGGGAGCGCGAAGGTTGGCAAGCAGTATATGCGTATTTGTGTCAGGTTGACCCGCTGGCAGGTCAGAAATTTAAGGTAAGTGATAAGCAACGTATTATTCGTGCGCTGGAAGTATTTAAGCTAACGGGTACACCAATTACACAGCTTCAAGCCGAACAACCGAAGAACTTACCATATCGATACACTTTTCATAATTACGCCTTGCTGCCTGATCGTATAGAGTTGCATAAAAGAATAGAAAAACGTCTCGAGATAATGTGGGAAATCGGATTTTTGAATGAGGTTGAAGAACTCATGAAAAAATACGATTTAAATGAGGATTTACCTTCAATGCGTTCTGTTGGTTATCGACAAGCCATGGAATTTTTGAAAAATAGTGATAAAAGTATCGTAAATCGTAAAGAAATGGAGGATAGAGCTCTATTTGCAACACGACAACTTGCAAAACGTCAATACACATGGTTAAGATCTTTGCAAGAAACGCATAAATTTACAACATATTTAACGATTAAGCAGGCTCAAGAAGACTTGCGAAACTGTTACGGATAAAGCAAAATTTGGGTACTACCTTTTTTATAATTTTTAATTGAAAAATCAAAGGTAGTTTTTGCGCTGATTTTTAAATTTTTTGGAGTTATAACATGTCTAAAGGTCAAACTTTACAAGATCCGTTCTTGAATTCTCTCCGTAAGGAACGTATTCCTGTTTCTATTTTCCTTGTGAATGGTATTAAATTACAAGGTCATATTGAATCTTTTGACCAATATGTAGTTTTATTAAAAAATACTGTAAGCCAAATGGTTTACAAGCACGCGATTTCTACAGTAGTTCCTGCACGTAACCCACGTCCTGCTGGTGCTCCTGCTGGTGCTCAAGGCGCAGCTGGCTTCGGCGGTCAACAAGGTGGCTTCGGTGGCGGTCAACAAGGTGGCTTCGGTGGCGGTCAACAAGGTGGCTTCGGTGGTCAAGGTGGCTTCGGTGGTCAAGGTGGCTTTGGTGGTCAAGGTGGCTTTGGTGGTCAAGGTGGTTTTGGTGGTCAAGGTGGCTTCGGCGGTCAAGGTGGCTTCGGTGGTCAAAGTGGCTTCGGTGGTCAATCTGCTGGCTTTGATGGCGAATCAAAATTTGAAGATTCTCAAGAAGACGAAAATAATCGTTAATTGATACTTCATAAAAAAGCCTCTCATTTGAGAGGCTTTTTTATGTCTTAAATTTGGCTTGCATATTGATAAGTCAAAAACCAGCATTGAGTGCTGGTTTTTTGAGCTCAATCTTAAGAACGATTATTTTTACGATCTAAAGAAGGATCTTTGATATCGACAAATGCATTATTACGCGTTTCACGTAACCAGCTGTCTAATTCGGCATCAAATTGACGTTCACCAAGAAGCTGGCGAGCCATACGTTCTTGGTATTCTTTGGTCATATCTTGTTGGCGAGTGTCTGTCACTTGTAAAATATGCCAGCCAAATTGAGTTTGGAAAGGTTCAGTAATTTGGCCTTTTGGCGTAGATTGCATTTTTGCATCAAATTCTGGAACCATCATACCGGGCGTTACCCAACCTAAGCTACCACCATCACGTGCAGAGCCAGGGTCATTTGAGAAAGTAGCTGCCAAAACTGCAAAGTCTTCACCTTTGTTTAAGCGAGCGTAGATGCTATCAATTTGCTGCTTTGCATCTTCGGGGCTTACAACCTCAGACGGTTGAATCAAAATGTGACGTGTTTGGAATTGAGACACAATGGCTTTTTGTTCGGCACCTTTGCGTTCAATTAGTTTTAAAACGTGAATACCATCGCGTACAGGAATTAGGTCAGTTGTTTGACCATCTTGAAGTGTGCTTACACGTGCAGCTAATTCAGCAGGAATGTCCGATAAACTACGGAAGCCCATATCTGCACCTTCAACTTTAACACCGTTGGTGCTAAATTTTTGCTCAATGGCTTTTACATCATTGGAATTGTTGAGTTCTGCTTTAACGAGTTTTGCAGTTTTTTCAGCAACAGCTTGATCTGTGCCAGAAATACGAACATGGATTACATGCGCTTGGCTACCAATAGCTGCTTGGCCTTGTGGTGAGTTTAAGAAGTTTTTCACATCAGAATCAGAAATGTGAATGCGAGACATCACCACTTGTTGGCGTAAGCGATTAATTGCTAAATCTTCTGCAATACGGTTACGTAAGCCTGCATAAGTATTAGGTGATAGAGCATCTAATTTCTGTTGGAAAGCTTCAAGACTATTGGATCCTGAATCTTTTGCAACTTTTAATACAGCTTCGTTTAAGCTTTTTTCATCGGGTTTGATGTTGTAGCGTTTCACTTGTTCTAATTGTGCTTGACGCGAAATTAGTTGCTCAAGTGCTTGTTGTTGTAGATATTGTTCTGGTGGGACAGTTTTTTTCTGTGCCTCCAATTGATGTGTTACCTCGGCAATGCTTTGCTCAAGGTCACTACGTAAAATTACACTATTGTCGACAACAGCAACAACTTCATCTTTAGGTTGGCCAGCGGCAAAAACAGGTAATGCCGTGCTCAAGCACAGTGCGAGCGTCGTTGCTTTAAAAATGCGTTTTAATTGTGTTGTCTTCATTAACGTTCAGTCCAATTTTGATTGATATTGTTAAAACCTAAAATACGGTTTTCAAGCAATGATGAAAGTTTGTTATTAAAGCCACCTAGGCCTTTTAAGGTGAACTCAGCCATAATGGCACGTTTTGGATTAACACCGTCATCTTTCACGTTATCTAAGTCGTTGTAGTATGAGCGACCATATACAGAAACACCCCAACAGCATGATTCATAGTTCACACCAAGCAGATATTCACGGGCAACACTATTGTCTAAATCGTATTGAGCGTGACCAATAATGCGCCAGTTGTTGTGTACAGGTTGAATGAAAGAGGCAACGACTTGATCGTAGTGGTCTTGGCGGTTTGGAATAGCACGACGGTTAAAATAACCTAGATTATATAGGCTACCTTTGTCGCTGGTGTAATATGCTTGAATATCACGCTCTGCATTATCGCCATTTGCCATCCATGCGCTATTGGCATTAACAGTAAAGCGCTCTGACAGTTGGCTGGTTAAGCTTACAACAGGGCCAGTGTGGCGTTCGCGGTCAAACGCATCACTGGTGTTGTTGAGTGTTACACGACGATCTTCAAAGTAAAAGCTTTGACCAACGCTAGCTTTTAAGCGTTCTAAGCCAACTTCATCAAATAAGCTATAACTTAAGCCGAGTGATGTGAAGTTATTGTCTTCTAAGCGGTCATGGCCATAGAAGCGGTATGGACTAAATAATTGATCATAGCTTACAGACGCTGTAGCAGAGTCAAAGTTTGGATGTGTGTCCTGGTTACGATACGGTGAATATGCGTAGAACATACGCGGTGTCAACGTTTGTAAGAATTTTCCTTGCTTTTCAAAAATTAAGCCAGCATCTAATGTAAATTGTGGTACAAAAATTGATTTGGTTTCATTTGAAGAACTGGTTTGTGCGTTTGCGCCATTGCCTTGTAAAAAGTCGATGGTGTTTTTATCAAAGAATGTATTGACGTTACGTACAGTTGCTTCAGGAATCACAAATGCAAATGGCGTGCGATAGTTATAGCGAACAGAGAAGTCGTTATAAATACGTGTACCACTTGGTTCAAACGAATTTACGTTGTTGCTATAAGCATTGTAATCATTAATGTCTTTTTTGAAGTAAGCCGTATCGTGGTTTAATTCATATTGTAAACCCAGTGGATTACCTGTTTTGTAGTTAACTAAAAGCTGAGGTAAACGCGCATAAGGGCGGTCTTCATCTTTTACAGTTTTATCCAGTGTTTGGAAGTCTTCAACTTTAAGCTGTGCTTTCAGACCCGGAATACCATGTTTATAGTTTAGTTCCCAAGCACGACGTAGGTTGAGGTCAGTTCTTGAGTTTGGATTGTTATTTAAATCTGCAAAATAATCTTTATCAGAGGCGTAGTTATAATCGAGGCTGGTGTTGAATTGGTCGTTAATTTGCCAATTGTGTTCAGCATGCAAGAATTTACGATCTTTGTCGTTATAGCCACTGTCCGATGGTAATGCACCACCAGAAATTAAGCCTTGTCCGAAGTTTTTAGTCAGATAGCGAAATTCACCCTCTAGCATAGCGCCACGGTCTGCAAGAAAACGTGGGGTAAGAGTTGCATCGTAATTTGGTGCTAAATTTAAATAAACAGGTACGCCCAGTTCTAAACCACCATCATTGGTAAAACCAAAGCTAGGTGTCAAAATACCTGTAGTGCGGCGTTCATCAATAGGGAAATTAAAATAAGGAACGGCCATCACAGGCACGTCTTTTACATATAACTTTGTACCTTTGGTTTCACCGCGACCAGTTTCTTGGTTAAGTTTAATGTGATCGGCTTGAATTTTCCAAGTCGGCTTTTCATCTGGGGGACAGGTTGTATAAGTTGCTTTGTCCAGTTCTAAGGTGTTCGTTGAAGTACGAGAAATTTTATCAGCACGGCCATGTGCATGTTGTTGCTCTGAAATATATAGACTGTTATTTAAATCACCCTGTTGGGTTTTTAGATTATAGTTAACGTTATCGCTTTGTGAAATGAGCCCTGATTGCGCCATTTGCACATTACCTGATGCATTGGCATAGGTCTTGGTCTTATCAATTTTAATTTGATCAGCGCGAATTTGGCGACCTTCTTGGTCAATGACAACATTGCCCTCAAGAATTGAATCACCGTTTGGATCAAAGTGACCATAGTCAGCTGTAATAGTTGATGTAGCAGTCTCAGGAGATGCTGCTTTAGTGTCTGATGCAATAGGTGTGACCCAAGCACCTTGGCAATAAGCCGAACTCAGTTGATGGCCTTGGCGTTGCTGCGCTTCTGGTGCCGATTTATCGACATAATACTGCTCAAAAAACTTTTGGCCAGGATAAGTTTCAGTAATGCTTTTTTTAAGCTGTGCATTATTGACAGTCGAAGCAGTCTGGTCAGCGGCATAGCCCGTGATGGAACTACCGCAAAGTAGAGTTAAGATCGCAGTCGCTAAAGGATTAAATTTAAACTGATGCTTCATTTGTCTCATTAACCAAGTATGCTTAATTGCAATTAATTATTGTCGCATCATAGAGAAAAAGTTGATAAGTGGCTACACTTAGCACTTTAAAAACTCAGCCTGTTTTAGAAATAATCGCAAATGAATACACAACGTGAACAATTGATACAATCATGGATGACATCTGTACTCGGTTCAGATCAATTTGAAACTCATTTTTTAGCAGGCGATGCTAGCTTTCGTCGTTATGCACGAATCAAGTTGAATAATAAAACATTTATGCTCATGGATGCACCTCCAGAAAAAGAAGATTGTGTGCCTTTTGTGACGATTGACGAATTTTTCGATGAACACGGTGTGCGTGTACCGCATATTGTGGCTAAAGACTTTGATTTAGGTCTTTTATTATTAGAAGATTTTGGTGATGTACTGTTGTCTACGCAATTGAATGACGAAACAGTAGATACACATTATGCACAAAGTTTTAAGCAGTTAATTCAATTGCAATCGATTGCTGGTCAAGGCCATTTTCCTGAATATACCTACGAAAAATTAATTTCAGAAATGGAATTACTCACAGATTGGTTGCTTCCTTCTCTCAAAATCCAACCGACTGAAGCCGAAAGTGCGTTAATCAAACGTACATTTGCTATTTTAGCCAATGCTGCGTTGGCACAGCCTCAAGTCATTGTGCATCGTGATTTTCATAGCCGTAATCTAATGCTATTAGAGGGCGAGTCAGAGCAAGGTGTGATTGATTTTCAAGATGCGGTTATTGGTGCGGATACTTACGATCTCATTTCAATTACTCGCGATGCTTATGTGCAGTGGAACCCTGAGCGTGTGTATACATGGTTTAAAGTGTTTTACGATTTATTGCCAGCGAATGCAAAAGAAGGTCGTGACTTTGAACAGTTTAAGCAAGATGCAGATTTAATGGCGATTCAACGCCATATTAAAATTTTAGGCATTTTTGTGCGCTTATTTGAGCGTGATGGTAAGTCAGGCTATTTGAAAGATTTGCCACGTGTAATGTGGTATTTACTTGAAGAAAGCAAGCCATACGCAGAATTACAACCATTTATGCAGTTTATTCAGGCTAAAGTATTGCCAAAATTTGAAGAAAAATATGGTCAATACGAGGTTGAAGCATAATGAAAGCGATGATTTTAGCCGCTGGGCTGGGTAACCGTATGCGTCCTTTGACGCTTTACAAGCCAAAACCCTTGTTGGAAGTAGGCGGTAAGCCGTTAATTGTTTGGCATATCGAAAAACTTAAAGCCATTGGTGTGACTGAAATTGTAATTAACTCGGCTTGGTTGGCTGATGTGTTGATAGGTGCTCTCGGCGATGGTTCACAGTTTGGTGTGGACATTCGTTGGACACGTGAGCTAGAAGGTTTAGAGACTGCGGGTGGCATTATTAATGCTTTACCACTGTTAGGCACAGATCCATTTATTTTGGTGAATGGTGATGTCTGGACGACTTTTGATTTTGCATCACTTTTAAATGTGCAATTAAACGATGATTTAGCACACTTGGTTCTGGTAGAAAATCCTGAGCAACATCCAAAGGGTGATTTTACTTTAGATGCAGGTCGTGCTTATACCTTTGAACAAGAGCATGCGGGTGAATCGCTCACTTATAGTGGTGTTGCTGTTATTGATCCTGAAATGTTCGATGGCTTAGAGGCGGGTAAACGCCCATTAGCACCTTTGTTAAAACAAGCAATGCATGATGGTAAAATTACTGCAGAGAAAATGCAGGCTGCATGGGTAGATGTAGGCACTCCTGAACGATTAAGTGCACTAGATCTCCAGATTCGTGAAGGGATGTACGTTTAAGTGCATATTCGCTAGACACATCCTGCTGTGACAAGCAGGATAAATCGTTATACTTCCACTTAAATTTTCGAGACGTAAATAGTTTATGCATACTTTTTTTCAAGAACTCAAGCAAGGTAGTCAGGCTCTAGGTTTAAGCTTAAGCGATGAAGCTTTAAATTTATTACTTAAATACCAAGATGCTTTGGTGTTATGGAATAAAGCATACAACTTAACTGCGATCCGTGATCCTAAAGAAATGTTGGTTAAGCATCTATTGGATAGCCTCAGCATTTTAAAAGATTTACCTGCTGGTCGTCTTTTAGATATTGGCACAGGTGGGGGTATGCCGGGTATGATTATTGCCTTATGCCAGCCAGAGCGCCAATGTGTATTGCTCGATTCAAATGGTAAAAAAATTCGTTTCTTAAAGCAGTTTATTGCAGATTTAAAGTTGACGAATGTGATTGCAGTACAAACACGTGTCGAAAATGAAGACAGTATTCAAGAGCTGGGTAAGTTTGATGTTATTACCAGTCGTGCTTTTGCATCATTAACAGATTTTATTCATGCATCACTTCCATTTATGCATGACAGTAGCATCATTGCATCAATGAAAGGCCTGATTCCAAGTGAAGAGGTTGAAGCTTTTAAAGATCAATTTAGCTGTAAAATTATTGAATTAAAAGTTCCTCGTTTGGATGAACAGCGTCACTTGTTACTGTTGAAACGTATTTAATTTTTTTCAAAGGATTTGGGGTTACCATGGCACAGATTATTGCGATTGCGAACCAGAAAGGTGGTGTCGGTAAAACTACAACCGCAGTAAATTTGGCTGCATCATTGGCAGTACTTAAAAAACGCGTATTACTTGTGGATATGGATTCACAAGGCAATGCGACAATGGGTTCTGGTATTCAAAAAAATGATCTGCTGTATTCGGTAACTGATGTATTGTTGGGCGAAATGCCAATTGAAACAGCAATTAGTAAAGCGGAAGTGGGTTATAAAGTCTTGGGTGCAAACCGTGATTTAGCAGGTGTTGAACTTGCAATTGCGGAGCAATCTGGTCGTGAATTTATCTTGCGTGAAGCCTTAAAAGAGGTTGAAGATAAATTTGATTATATTATTGTCGATTGCGCGCCAAGTTTAAGCTTGATTACAGTGAATGCCTTAGCAGCAGTAGATGGTGTGATTATTCCAATGCAATGCGAATACTATGCTTTGGAAGGTTTGGCTGATTTAACTCAAACGATTGATCGTATTCAGCAAGCATTAAACCCAGACTTACAAATTGTAGGTGTTTTACGCACGATGTACGATGCACGAAACGCTTTAACGCGTGATGTTTCTGCAGAACTAGAACAATATTTTGGCAAGAAACTATATGACACTGTTATTCCGCGTAATATCCGTTTAGCGGAAGCACCTGCGCATGGTTTGCCAGTGATTTATTTTGAAAAAAGCTCGAAGGGTGCAGTGGCATATTTAAACCTTGCTGCTGAAATGTTAAAGAAAAGCAAAGTAAAAAAAGGAATTAAAGCATGACAGTAAAAAAACGCGGATTAGCGAAAGGTCGTGGTCTAGACGCGTTGCTTGGTTCCATTCAAAAAGAAAAGTTGCAACTCGAAGCACAATCTTTGGACCATGGTCAGCTCAAACAAATTGATGTTCACTTATTAAAGCGCGGTGAATATCAGCCACGTCGCTATATTAATGAACAAGACTTACAAGAGTTAGCAGCATCGATTGAAAAACACGGTGTGATGCAGCCGATTGTGATTCGTCCGATTGAGGATGAAAAGTACCTGTATGAAATTATTGCAGGTGAGCGTCGTTGGCGTGCTGCACAGCTAGCTGGCTTAACAGAAGTTCCAGCAATTGTTCGTGATTTAACAGACCAAGTTGCGATTGCTTTGGCGTTAATTGAAAACATTCAACGTCAAGATTTAAATCCAATTGATCAGGCGATGGCTTTACAGCGTTTCCACGACGAATTTGGTTTAAGCCATCAAGAAATTGCTGATACTGTGGGTAAAGCACGTACGACGGTAAGTAATTTATTGCGATTGTTGACTTTGGCTGAACCTGTAAAAGACTTTATGCAACAAAGCCTTTTAGATATGGGGCATGCCCGTGCAATTTTGACATTGAAAGCTAAAGATCAGTTGAAAGTTGCTGAGCATGTGATTGAAAAAAGCTTGTCTGTACGTCAAACCGAACAATTGGTGCGTGAAATGAATGCGCCAAAACAAGCTAAAGAAAAACAGCCAGCCTCTTCGGATATTCAACAATTAACGCAGCGTTTGTCTGATCGTTTTGGTGCCGATGTTAAAATTGACCATAACAAACAAGGCAAAGGTAAATTGGTGATTAACTATCATTCACTCGAAGAATTGGATGGTATTTTAAATATTTGCTTCGCAGATTAATTTTGTATTTCGATTTATTGGGGAAAATCAAATGTGGGAATTAGTCAAAGCAGGTGGGTGGCTCATGCTGCCCTTGGTGCTCTGTTCAATTTTTACCGTAGCAATTACGATCGAGCGTTTTATTCGCCTAAAAAAATCGACAGTATTGCCCGCTGCATTGTTAATGAAAAAAAATCAAAATGCAGATCAAGTGATAAAAGTAATGCGTCAAAGCCAAGTGCTACAAGACAGTACGCTTGGCCGTATTTTTTCAGCGGGTTATGAAAGTAAAGACCAAGCACAGCAATACGCTAGTGCACAAATGGAAGCGGTAGCTTCCCAAGAAATTGGTTTTTTGGAAAAAAATATTAATTTCTTGGGTACATTGAGTGCTGTTGCACCATTGTTAGGTTTGCTTGGCACAGTGTTAGGTATTATTGAATCATTTTTAATGATTGATGTAGGCACAAGTAGTGATCCAGTACTGATGATGCCTGGTATTTCTAAAGCATTAATTACTACGGCTGCAGGTATGCTTATCGCAATTCCTGCATTATTTGCGCACCGTTATTTTCAGCGTTTGGTGCAAGAATTTACAGCCGAATTAGAACAACAGTCGACCTTATTTCATGCTGCATTATTTTATAAAGCACCGCCTGTAGCTGAACAACAAGATCAAGACATGCCAAAAGCAAGCTGAGGTCTAAAATGAAGTTCAGACGCCGTCAAGTCGAAGATATTCACATTAACCTAACACCAATGATTGACTGCTTATTGTTTATCTTGGTGTTTTTGCTGTTGTCGACTTCATTTAACCAAATGAGTCGAATGAATTTAACCCTGCCAGATGCGCAGGGTGTGCCTCCAAAGCATTATGATCAAAAAATTGAAGTGACTGTAGATGCTACGGGACACTATGCTGTGAATGGGCAGTCCTTAGAGGGGAAGGATACTGTAGATTTAAATACGGCAATTAAACAGATTTCTCATGATCGCCGTGATTTAATGTTTATTATTGCTGCGGACGCCAAGGCTGCACACCAAGATGTCATTCGTGTAATGGATGTTGCGGGTCAGCTCGGTTTCGTAAACGTTAATATTAGTACCAAAGTACCAACTCGAGGTTATTAGTGAAGCAAGATGTTAAGGTCTATCTGCGCCTGTTAAGCTATTTAAAGCAATTTTGGGGCATAGCATTATTGGTTGTACTTGGTTTTGTAATCAATGCTGCAACAGAAGTGTCTGTGGCAAAATTGCTAGAGAAAATCATTAATGCTATTCAGAGCAAAGACCAAAGCTTTACAACACTATTTCCATTATTAGTTGTGGTGCTGATGTTCTTCCGCGGTTTAGGTCTATTCATGGGTGGCTATTTTACGGCAGTTATTTCGCGTAATTTAATTTTTAATATCCGCCAAGAAGTATTCGCTAAACTTATGCGTTTGCCATCGCAATATTATTTAGATAATTCGAGCGGTCATATTACCGCGAAAATTATGTATAACGTTGAACAGTTAACAGCAGCTTCGACGGAATCACTCAAAACAGTTTTGCAACAAGGTTTAATTACACTAGCCTTAATGGGCTATTTAATTTATACCAACTGGCGTTTGACTTTAATTATCTTGGTATTTGGCCCACTTATTGGCTTACTGATTCGTAAAGCATCAAAACGTATGCGTAAACTGTCGAATCAAGTACAAGATACGATGGGCGATGTAAACCATGTCGTGCAAGAAACTGTAAACGGCAATATGGTGGTTAAAGGCTTTGCTGGGCAAATTTATGAGCAAAAGCGTTTTCATGAAAGTTCAATGGAAAACTTGCGCCGTGGCTTAAAAATGGTGGTAGTACAGCAGCTGAATAGCCCAATTGTACAGCTCATTATGTCTATTTCTTTGGCAATTATTATGTTTATTGCTTTAAGGCCTGAAATTTTGCGTGAAACGTCCGCGGGTGAATTTGTTGCTTATATTACTGCAGCAGGTATGTTGGCGAAGCCAATTCGCTCACTCACAGATATCAATGAAAAGATTCAGCGCGGTATGGCCGCAGCGCATTCTGTTTTTGAATTATTAGACTTACCCGAAGAAGAGAATCACGGCACTTTAACACCAGCTTTAACTGGTAGTGTTGAATTTCAAAATGTGAACTTAATTTACTCAGATGGTTATCATGCAATTCATGATTTTAATTTGAAGGTGAATGCCGGCGAAACGGTTGCTTTGGTTGGACGCTCTGGTGCGGGTAAAACCTCATTGGTTAACTTGCTTCTACGCTATCAAGAAATCAGTTCAGGGCAGTTAAAGCTCGATCAAATAGATATTCATGATATTGAGCTGAATGCGCTACGCTCTCAAATTTCAATGGTGAATCAGCAGGTTGTACTATTTAATCGTACTGTGCGTGAAAATATTGCCTACGGTCAGTTAGAAAATGCCACTGATGAAGAAGTGATTGCGGCAGCTAAAGCAGCTTATGCTCATGATTTTATTATGGCTTTACCGCAAGGTTATGATACGCCATTGGGTGCGCAAGGCTTGAACTTGTCAGGTGGTCAGCGTCAACGTATCGCAATTGCGCGTGCCATCTTAAAAAATGCGCCAATTTTAATTTTGGATGAAGCAACCAGTGCTTTGGATAATGAGTCTGAATACTTCATTCAACAAGCCTTTGATACTGCAATGCAAAATCGAACTACAATTGTGATTGCTCACCGTTTATCGACAATTGAAAATGCGGATCGTATTGTGGTGATGGACAAAGGCCTAATTGTAGAGCAAGGCACACACAGTGAATTACTTGCTTTGCAAGGTGCATATTTTCAATTACATCAGCGTAATTTTGAGGAGCACTAAGTATGTCGGTCGCACAGTTAATACAAGATGCTTGGAATAAACAAGCGAAGTGGCTAATTGTGTTCCGACCGCTGTCGTGGCTTTACCGTGGTGGATTTTTACTCAATAAAAAAATGTACGCTACGGGATTAAAAAGTCGTTATACCGCACCCGTGCCTGTTATGGTGATTGGGAATATTACCGTGGGTGGAAGTGGCAAGACGCCATTGTTGATTCACTTGGTGAATTATTTGCAAAGCTTGGGCATAAGTGTGGGTGTCATCAGTCGTGGCTATGGGGGGAAAGGCCCATTTCCAGCTTATGTCGATTTAAACGCAAATGCAGAGCAAGTGGGTGATGAGCCCGCTTTGATTGTACAGTCGACAGGTGTGCCGATGGCTGTGGGTGCGAATCGTCAAAAAAGCATTGAGCTGTTACTGAGTAAGCATCATCTGGACTTAATTATTTGTGATGATGGTTTGCAACATTTGGCACTCAATCGACAGCTAGAGTGGATTGTGCTGGATAATAACCGAGGTTTGGGAAATGAAAAAATCCTACCTGAAGGTTATTTGCGTGAGCCTAAAAGTCGATTGAATACGGGTACTGTGATCGAGCATGCTTCTCATGCACAAAGTGCGCTGAATATGCACCTAGAGTCATCTGAACCTTATTTATTAAATGCTGCGACCGAGCAAGTTTTCAATCCAAATCAAGCATTTTATGCTGTGGTTGGAATTGGTTTTCCACAGCGGTTTTATACCACCTTGGAAAATATGGGCATTCATCAGTTCCAATGTCACGAATTTCCAGATCATTATGAATATGAACTTGCAGATTTACAGTTCGAAGATAATTATCCGATTATCACCACTGAAAAAGATGCAGTTAAAATTTTACCTTTACTCAAACAGTACCCAAATATACAACGTGAAATTTGGGTTGTTCCTGTAGATGCTGTACTTTCAGCAGATTGCTATCGCACCTTGCATCAGCAATTGAGTCAATTGGGTATTACTCTTCCTGAAGGCAGTATTTTATGAAACATATCGTCATTCCAGCGCGTTTTTCAAGCTCTCGTTTACCGGGTAAGCCGTTACTAGAAATACATGGTCGCCCAATGATTTTGCGAGTTGTAGATCAGGCAAAAAAAGTGGAAGGCTTTGATGACTTATGTGTGGCGACAGATGATGAGCGTATTGCGACTGTTTGCCGTGCAGAAGGCATCGATGTGGTACTGACTTCGGCAGAGCATCCGTCGGGTACAGATCGTCTGTCTGAAGTGGCACGTCTAAAAGGTTGGGATGAAAACGATATTATTGTGAATGTGCAGGGCGATGAGCCTTTGCTTCCAGCACTATTGGTTAAACAAGTGGCACAGTTGTTAGAACAACAACCTGCGTGTTCGATGTCTACATTGTGCGAGCCTATTCACCACCTAGATGAATTTAAACGTGACAGTATTGTAAAAGTAGTGATGTCTAAGCATCAGCAAGCATTGTATTTTAGTCGTGCAACTATTCCGTATGACCGAGATGGTGCAAAGCAATCAGAGCCTCAATTAAATGATCAAGCCTATCGCCATCTTGGGCTTTATGCTTATCGCGTTAAACTCCTACAAGAATATGTGAGTTGGGATATGGGCGTACTAGAAAAGTTAGAAAGCCTTGAGCAATTACGCGTTCTAGAAAATGGCCATCGCATTGCGATTGCTGTAGCAGAGGCGAATTTACCACCGGGTGTAGATACTCAAGAAGATTTGGATCGTTTAAACCAAATGGATGTAGCTTATTTTGAATAAGGATATTGATCCATGCAAAATGATGTAATGGCTCCAGTATATCCTTGGCAGGAAAATGTCTGGCAAACTTTAACCAGTCGTTTTCCTCAAATTGGTCATGGCTTGTTGTTTTATGGCAAAAATGGCTGTGGAAAAGAAACATTTGCGCAGTCATTTGTCGCTTGGGTGTTGTGTCAAAATCGGCATGCTCATCGCTTTGCCTGCGGTGAGTGCGGTAGTTGCCAATGGCTAAAGTCGGACACGCACCCGAATTATGTGCACATTAGTACAGATGAAGACAATAAAAAGCAAAACGCCAAGATTAAAATTGAAAAAATTCGTGATCTGTTGCCTTTCGTGCAACAAACGGTAGATGGTTGGCGTGTCATTGTGATTGAGCCTGCAGAAGCTTTAAATACGGCTTCTGCAAATGCTTTGCTCAAAACTTTAGAAGAACCAGGCGAGCGCATTGTTATTATATTATTGGCAGATCATTATTTAAAATTGCCCGCAACGATTCGTAGTCGTTTACAACACTTTGCCCTTGATCGCATAAGTCCCGCGCAGTCGGAACAGTTTTTACAGAGTCATATTCATACAGATGCATTTAGTCATGAGCTACTAATGAATTTGTCTGATCACATGCCATTACGGGCAGTAGCTTTGGCTGAGTCTGAATGGCTCACTTTGAGACAGGATTTTGTCAATGATTGGCAAAAATTGATCAAACAGAAAAATATGCCAATCGCAATTGCGACCAAATGGAACAAAGCAATGAGTTTTGGTGATTTTAGTCAAATGTTTGAATACTTGTTGTCCGATATAATTTGTGTCAAGCTAAATCAATCAATTAAGAATATTGATTTGAATTATGGTGATTTACCAACGCAGTATACTTTAGAAGCGTTGTTTGGTATTTATGCTGATTTTCAGCAATCTAAACGGTTTATTGAGCAAAATGTGCAGACCAACCTTGTGCTCGATCAGCTGTGCATCAAATTAATGAATATATAAAAAGGGGAAAATGATGCAGCCACGTATGGGCGGAATTATTCAGGCGAATATCCCAGATGTAGATACACTTTTTGCATGTTATATGCCTTATGTTGCGGGCGGTGGTTTATTTGTACCGTCAAATCAGCCAGTTAAAATGGGTGAGGAAGTTTTTATTTTGGCAACATTGCCTGAGCAAACTCAAAAAGTCCCATTAACAGGTAAGGTTATCTGGATTTCACAAAAACAAAATGGAGTCAAACCTCAAGGTTTTGGTATTCAGTTAAGTGGCGAAAAAGGCGTTTATTTTCGTTCTGAAACAGAACGCTTGCTTACAGGACTTAAAACTGAAGGGCGTAGAAGTTACACTATGTAGAATTTGATTTTTAGCGAATAGGTTTCATTGTGTTTGTAGATACTCATTGTCATTTGATTATGTTGGATTTAAGCCCTTATGGTGGGGATTTAGATTTGGCATTGGCACAAGCCCGAGAAGCGGGTGTTTCAAAATTTATGAGTATATCTGTTGATTTGGACGATCACATTGAGCTGGCTAAAATTGCTGCCCGTCATGCAGATGTTGGCTATACCGTGGGTGTACATCCATGTGAAGAAGCTGAAACAATGGCTCGGGCAACCACAGAGTATTTGATAGAACTTGCACAACCTGAAAAAGTTTGGGCTTTAGGTGAAACAGGTCTCGATTATTACCACAGTACAGACTTAGTTGCAGAGCAAAAAGCATGTTTTGCTCGTCATATTCATGCCTCGCAAGCGGTAAATAAGCCAGTGGTGGTACATACACGTGCAGCTAAGCACGATACCGTAGATATTATCCGTGCTGAAAAATCGACACATGGTATTTTGCATTGCTTTACAGAAGATTGGGAAACAGCAAAAGCGGTATTAGATTGCGGTTATTATGTGTCTTTTTCAGGCATTATTTCGTTTAAAAATGCCCAAGATCTGCGTGATGTAGCCAAGCAAGTTCCACTTGATCGAGTGCTTATAGAAACAGATAGCCCATACTTAGCGCCTATGCCCTATAGAGGAAAGTCTAATGAGCCAAAGTATGTGCCTTATGTAGCCAAAGCACTAAGTGAAGTATATGATAAACCCGTTGAAGAGATTGCGCGTATAACGATGCAAAATTTCGAGAATCTCCTCAAACAAAAGTAAAAAATTGAATGATATAAGCGTATAAGAGAGTTAATAGGGTGAAGATGGATCGTCAAGCTCAATTTAGAGCAAGAGAAGCGTTAATTTTTCAAGTTGCAGAGCAATTGTTGCTTGAAAATGGTGAAGCAGGGATGACGCTAGATGCATTGGCGGCAGAACTGGATTTAGCAAAAGGCACTCTATATAAACACTTTCAAAGTAAAGATGAGTTGTATATGTTGCTCATTATTCGTAATGAGCGCATGTTGCTTGAAATGATCAAGGATACAGACAAACAATTCCCTGAACATTTAGCTTTCTTTATGCTTCATCATTTACATCACCCAGAACGGACAGTGCTCTTTCATCAAATTGAAGAGCGCTTATCAACAACAGGGGTAGGTATTCAGCATTTGTTTAATGAGCTTTATCAAGTTCGTAAACAACGCTTACGCTTAATTATTCGAATGACAGAAAGCTATTTAGAGTCAATTGAAAGTACTATGGTTGTACGTGATTACTTGGCTTCTATTTGGTCACTTACGCATGGTGCTGCTGCGATTTTAAACTCAAGCTTCTATCAGCGCTATCTTGGTTCAAGGGATACCTTAAGGGTGGCTTATATTGATCAAGCTTTGGCGTTGCCTAAGCTGACGCATGCTGTTCCACAATTTGCGTAAAGGCATGCTATGAATTTACCAAGACGATCATCTATCAAGGGTTTTACTTTAGTTGAGGTGATGGTCGTTATTGTGGTGATGGGTATTTTAGCCTCGATGATTCTGATGAACATTGGTGGTACTGATCAGCGTAAAGCCATGCAAGCCAGAGAAGTCTTTCTCATGGATATGCAAAAGATGCTGAGAGTTGCCAATGATCAATCTCGCATCTTGGCGCTAAACCCGCAAACTGCTACTGATGTGGCAAACTTTCAGTATAATATTGTCGAATATTTACCAGCTCAGCAGATGAGTGGGTCTTATAATCAAAACAATCAATGGAAAGACTATTCGGAATTTGAACCGCGCGTTTTGCCGGATCATGTGTCATTAAATATTCAAGCTTTAGATCATGCCTATCGTAATGCAAATAATTCAGAGCTATTAAAGCAAAGCGCACCTAAGCTCATTTGGTTAGGTAATGGTGAGGCTAAACCTGTTAGGGTGCAATTTTATTTAAATGACCAGCCGATTGGTTCAGAAATAGAAATAGACCATTTAGGTAAAATAGTTGATGAAAGCTAAAGGGTTTACTTTGCTAGAGGTGATGGTGGCGCTGGCGATATTTTCAGTTGCAGCTATTGCTTTAACCAATGTTGCACGACAATACACACAAGCCACTTCCAATGCTGTTTTAAGAACCAAAGCACAGTTTACTGCGCTCAATGAAATTGCCATGATGGAAATTAATCAAGAGTGGATGAGTGGAACGGCATCTAAGCAAGTGACGCAGCAAGGTGAAACGTGGCAAATCGATAAAAGTGCTCAAGCTACTATTAGCCCAAATGTGCAACGCGTTGATGTACATGTCAGCCTGGTAAATGCAGAAACTGGGCAGGTGGAATCGGGTGTGACCAATTTATTGTTCTTTAATCATCGGATTAAAAGCTCATGAAACAAAAAGAAACATGGGGATTTACTCTGGTCGAGTTGTTGGTCGCAATTGCTATTTTTGCCGTATTATCTGCGCTGGGTTGGAAAGTGTTTGATTATATTGCAAAAGTAAAAACTCAAAATGCGATGCATGAAAACAAATTGGGACAATTGCAAGAAAGTTACCAGCAGATATTAAGAGATACTGTACAAACTGTGCCTTTGACTGCAAATGTAGCGGGACAGGTGCAACCAGCGCTGACTCTACAAAATAATAAATTGGCTTTTAGCAAAACAGGGGTGACAGACCCGCTGAATCAAGGTGTAGCTGCGGATGAGCGAGTTGAATATGTTTATCGTCAGGATGAACAGAAGGTATATCGCTTAAAGTATCCAAATATTAATCAATCGGGTCGAGATCAGCCAGATAGCAGTGTTTTGTTAAGTGGTGTAGAGCAATATCAAATTAGCGTATTAAATCCTAATGAGCTCACCACTTGGCCAGATTCAGTGAGCGATTTAAGCAGTGATGCAGAAAAGCAACGCTTACCTCGAGGTATTAAGTTAAATTTAATCGTAAATGGCGTAAGCTATGAATGGATTTTTAGTTTATTAAATACTGACTTTTTAGAAGAAAAAAAATCCGTTAGCACTCCAGATGGTAACCAAGGAGTTTCATCTTAATGGATGTTCAGGTTACAACTCAAAAAGGTGTTGCTTTACTGACCATTTTAGTGATGGTGGCTTTAGCAACGATTTTGGCTGCGGGGATTGCCAAACAGCAAGCCAATACTGCAGAAAGCACCGCCTATTTAATGCGTCAAAATCAGTCTTTGTTATATGCAAAAAGCGCAGAAGCTTTTTTTTCTGAGTTGTTAAAAGATGATGCTGAAAATGCAGGACAGGTTGATCACTTACAAGAAAATTGGGCCAAACCTATGCCTGCTTTTCCTGTTGAAGATGGATTTGTGGCGGGTGTTTTAGAAGATGAGTCGGGTAAATTCAATCTCAATAGCTTGGTCAATAATGAAGGTCAAGTGAATGAGAATGCCAAAGCTTGGTTTGAGAAAATTTTGGTGCGAGCCGGTCTACCTGCGCAATTAAGTGAGGCGGTCATTGACTGGCAGGATGCGGACGATCAACCTTTAGGCTCAATGGGTGCAGAAGCAAGTTATTATCAAGGTTTGGCAAATGCATCATTACCACCGAATGCGAAATTTCATGATGTCGCAGAATTAAAGCAAATCCGTGGCTTTGAAGCAGGCAAAGATCAGCTGATTGCACCGTATGTAACAGCCATTCCAAACCATGATAGCAAGTTAAATATTAATACGGCTTCAGCTTTTATATTGGCCAGTTTAGATGAAAAGCTTGATATCAATGCAGTAAAAAATGCGATTGAAGAGCGACAGGCCAATTTAAAACATTTTGAAAGCGTTTCAGATTTATGGGTGCTATCGCCATTTTCTGAGGTTTCAGAAGAAAAGAAAAATGCAGTAAATAGCTTGCTGGGTGTGCAATCTGAAAGTTTTAAAGCAAAAATTCAGGTTGAATTAGGTGGACGAAAACGCCAATTTAGTTCACAAATGATGAGAAAAGACAAAGATGTATACGTGGCTTATCGAAGTATGGCACCATTTTAGTCAGTCGTGATCAGTTGGTGATGCATTTTGTCAATCATCATGAGCAGTAAAATTAATGCTCAAACATTTACTTTTGCTTTATAATTAGAGGTCATATAGAGATTTTTAATTGCATTACGGCACATGATAATTCGTAAGTTATTTAAGTTTGAAAATGCGCATATTGTGCGTAATTGCACATCAGATCGTTGTAAACGTTCCATTCATGGGCATAGTTATAAAGTAGAACTACTTTTAAAAGCATCCAAGCTGGATCATGGACAAATGGTCTATGATTTCGGGCTTTTAAAAGGCGTGATTAAAGATTTATATGATAGTTTTGATCATGCAATTTGCTATTGGAATCAAGACAGTAAAGAATATATTCAAGCATGTGAAACTTTTAGTGCACGTTGGGTGTCATTACCAGTATCTCCATCTGCTGAACAATTCTCACGTATTTTCTTTTATTTGGCGCAACAAGTTTTAGCATCTACAGAAACACAAAATGGTGAAGGTGATGTTGAAGTTTATTCGGTCATTGT
The DNA here is from genome assembly GCF_003664645.1 of Acinetobacter chengduensis. Lineage (GTDB taxonomy): Bacteria > Pseudomonadota > Gammaproteobacteria > Pseudomonadales > Moraxellaceae > Acinetobacter > Acinetobacter chengduensis. The sequence continues at coordinate 40,573 of NZ_RCHC01000012.1, forward strand.
TCATGAAACAGATACCGGATACGCGCAAAGCTTTTTAGAAGACATTCAGAATGACCAAATGGGTGCTTTAGATTTAGAGCAGATTGTATTTTCTGAGCAAATTCAAGCAGAATGGTCAAACCCAGAAATGTTTGAACAACTGAAACAAGGTCTTAAATTTCAAAATCCGCAGGTAGAGTTACAAGTTAAACTCTAATGCAGCATGGCAATGATATAAAGTAAAAAGGATTGGGTAACAAGTATGTCTTTTACAGAAGAGCAACAAGCGAAACTAAACAAAGTTCAGCTTGATGCGGGCTGGAAATATGGTCTAAGTGAATTTTTACTTAGTCCAAAAATGGATGAGCTAAAAGACTTTCTTGTGCAAGAAATTAAGGCAAAAAAAGTGGTTTATCCGCCAAATGCATTGATTTTTAATGCGCTAAATACGACACCTTTAGCAAATGTCAAAGTTGTAATTTTAGGGCAAGATCCATACCATGGTCCAAATCAAGCACATGGTTTAAGTTTTTCAGTGCAAAAGGGAGTGCCTCTGCCTCCATCTTTGCGCAATATTTATCATGAATTGCAAAGTGACTTAGGAATTACAGTGCCTAAGCACGGCGATCTGACACGTTGGGCAGAACAAGGTGTGTTATTGCTTAATAGTGTGTTAACTGTTGAAGCTGGTCAACCAACTTCACATCAAAAACGTGGCTGGGAAGATTTCACCGATCATGTGATTGATGTGTTAAATGAGCAGCGTGAACATGTTGTCTTTATTCTTTGGGGAGCGTATGCACAACGAAAAGGACAACGCATCGATCAAAACAAACATTTGGTGCTAAAAGCAGCGCATCCATCGCCATTGGCTGCAAACCGTGGTGGTTTTTTTGGTTGTAAAGTGTTCTCAAAATCTAATAATTATCTTAAACAACATGGCATTGAGCCTATTGATTGGCAGCTGGACGCATGACATATTCTCCCGTTTCAAAAAACTACCATTCGGACTTAATTGTAGAAGAAGCGAAAAACGGCTGGCGCATTGTTCGCCTGAACCGTCCGAAATCTTTACATGCTTTAGATGAGTCTATAGTGACTGCTTTACTTGAAGTTTTTGAAGACTTTCATAGTGATAGTAGTGTTAAAGCGATTTGGTTTGATTCTACAACGCCAAAAGCATTCTGTGCGGGTGGCGATGTACGTAAACTTCGTCAATTAGTGATTAATGATGAAGTGTCGACGGCAAATAAGTTTTTTGAACAAGAATATGCTTTAGATTTGCTATTGCATAACTATGCTAAACCTGTTTTGGTTTGGGGTGAAGGTTATGTTATGGGGGGGGGGTTAGGGCTATTTATGGCTGCACCATTCCGTTTAGTCACACCATATTCACGTTTAGCGATGCCTGAGATTAATATTGGTTTGTACCCAGATGTGGGTGCAACGCGATTCTTAGCAGACCGTGGTGCTGTAGGCCTATTTACAGGTTTAACAGGTTCTATTATGACTGCTGCAGGTGCTTATGGTATTGGTTGGGCAACGCATATCTGTGATGCACAACGCGATAATGTTTTAGACAAAGTTATTAACATCGATTGGGAACATTACCCTGCAGGTGATTTTAGAGCAATTGACGATACTTTAAATAGCATGCATCGCCCAGTCGGCCCAGGCCCATTACAAAACTCACTTGATGTGATTCAAAGCGTATGTCGTGGTGTGAATTTTGAGCATGATTATGAGGCTATTATTGGCCTTAGCGATGCGCGTAGTGATTGGTTGCGCCAAGCCAGTGAAAATTTGCAAAAAGGCTCACCAACAACAGCAGCATTAACTTGGTTGTTATGGCAGTGGGGTAAGCAGGTACGTTCATGGAATGAGGTATTTGAGCTCGAAACTGAAATTTCTAACTGGAAAATTAACCATCCAGATTTTGTTGAAGGTGTGCGTGCACGTTTGGTAGACAAGGACCTTTCTCCAGAATGGAAACAAGGTGCAGATATGTCATTGAAAGGCATTTTGGCAGATCAACCACCTGTGACGTCTAATGAAAGCTGGAATGCTTTATTAAAACACTATGGTGTTATTTAATTTCGCATGACTGAGTTTGAGCAATATAGTGATGAATATTGGATGCAGTTGGCCATCGCGCAAGCTGCATCTGCTGCAGAACAAGGTGAGATCCCCGTAGGCGCGATTATTGTGAGCCAGAATCAGATGATCGGTTCTGGATTTAATGCACCTATTGGTTTAAGTGATCCCACAGCACATGCTGAAATACAAGCCATTCGCCAAGCATGTGAACATATTAAAAACTACCGTTTGCCAGACGATGCAGTGCTCTATGTCACGCTAGAACCATGTACCATGTGTGTAGGTGCTTTGGTGCATGCACGTATACAGCGTGTTGTATATGGTGCGACAGAGCCCAAAGCCGGTTCGTTGGTGAGTGCGCGTCAATTGCTTGAAACAGGCTACTATAATCATATCTTTAGTTTTGAACAGAGCAATTTACACACGGCATGCTCAGCACAATTGAGTCAATTTTTTAAAATGCGCCGTGAGCAAAAAAAACAATTAAAACGACAAGAAAAAGTAAATCAGGAAGAATGATCATCACAAATCATGTAATATTAAATGACAATATAAATTGTCAAATAAAAAGGGTGTTTCCATGAATGCAATACAAATCAAAAAAGAATTTAATGCATCTGTAGATCAAGTATTTGAATTACTCTCTAAGCATGCCACATATAACGTTGCATTTGCGCCTATACAAGTCGTGCGCGTTAAAGATTCAGCAGATCCACAGCGACCAGATGGTGTGGGTTCAGTTCGTCGTTTAGGTCTAGGTCCAATTAAACCATTGCAAGAAGAAATCACGCTACTTGAGCCGAATCAACGCATTGAATATAAAATTATTAAAAATCCATTGGTCAAGCATCACTTGGGTGTAATTGAGTTTGAAGAGATTGCCACAGATAAAACTTTGGTGACATATACGATTGAATTACAAGCACGTGCACCGTTTGTGAGTAAATTAATTCTTGCACAGCTTAAATCAGCGATTAAACTTGGTTTTTCTAAACTCGCAAAAACTGTATAGGGAATGGCGGAAAAGGCAATGACAGTAAATATTATTACGATTGATGGGCCAAGTGGTTCGGGTAAAGGCACATTAGCAGCAAAACTGGCGTTGCACTACCAATATCATTTATTGGATTCAGGTGCATTGTATCGATTGCTAGGACTGTCATTGTTTAATAAAGGTTTGTTAGAAAAACTAGATACAGAGCTTGAAGCTTGCACCCAAATTGCAACAAATTTAGACATCGAGTTTGTCACTACTGAATCACGTATGACGGTACTGCTTGAGTCGGTAGATGTCACGCAAGAAATCAGAACAGAACGTGTAGGTGAATTTGCCTCAAAAGTTGCTGCAATTCCAGCACTTAGAACAGCGCTGTTGGCACGTCAACATGCTTTTGCTCAGGCGCCTGGTTTGGTCGCAGATGGTCGTGACATGGCTACTTCTATATTTCCACAGGCTCAAGCCAAGATATATTTGACAGCATCGGCTGAATCTCGTGCACAGCGTCGTGTAAAGCAGTTGCAGGGGATGGGGCTGGATGTTAAAATAAGCGACATTTTAGCTAATATCGTCGCACGCGATAAACGAGATATGGAGCGCACAGTCGCTCCACTCAAGCCTGCCGATGATGCTTATATCATTGATAGTTCTGAATTGAACATTGATGAGGTATTCAAGTTGATGACCACTTATGTGGATCAACAATTAGCAATTTAAAGAATTTTCAGCAGAAGCATAGCTTGATCAGTTCAATATGGACTATGTAGACGCTTAATTAAACCGGCCTTGTCTGATCCAAGACCGCTGACTTATCGGAAATATCATGACCGAATCTTTTGCAGCCCTCTTTGAAGAAAGCGAATTAAACCTCAACGTTGAAAAGGGTGCTGTCATCCAAGGCGTTGTAGTAAGCATCGACTCTGACTGGGTAACTGTTGACACTGGCCTTAAATCTGAAGGCGTTGTTGACCGTGCTGAGTTCTTAAATGAACAACGCGAACTTGAAGTTCAAGTTGGCGACACTGTTGATGTTGTTGTTGAAGCGCTTGACAACGGTATGGGTCAAACAGTTCTTTCACGCGAAAAAGCTAAACGCGCTGAAACTTGGACTAAACTTGAAAAAATCTTTGAAGACGGCGAAATCGTTACTGGTGTTATTTCTGGTAAGGTTAAAGGCGGTTTCACTGTTGACATCGGTCCAGTTCGTGCGTTCCTTCCAGGTTCTTTAGTTGATACTCGTCCTATCCGTGATACTACTCACTTAGAAGGCAAAGAGTTAGAATTCAAAGTAATCAAACTTGACGCTAAACGTAACAACGTTGTTGTTTCACGTCGTGCTGTTATGGAAGCTGAATCTTCAGCTGACCGTGAAGCTCTTCTTGCTCAGCTTGAAGAAGGTCAAACAGTTACTGGTACTATCAAGAACCTTACTGACTACGGCGCATTCGTTGACCTTGGCGGTATCGACGGTCTTCTTCACATCACTGATATGGCTTGGAAACGCATCAAGCACCCTTCAGAAGTTGTTGAAGTTGGTCAAGAAGTTACTGTTAAAGTACTTAAATTCGACCGCGAACGTAACCGCGTATCTTTAGGCCTTAAACAATTAGGCGAAGATCCATGGTTAGCGATCATGAGCCGTTACCCTAAAGGTTCAATCGTTAAAGCTCGCGTAACTAACCTTACTGACTACGGCTGTTTCGCAGAAATCGCTGAAGGCGTTGAAGGTCTAGTACACGTTTCTGAAATGGACCACACTAACAAAAACATCCACCCATCTAAAGTTGTTCAGATTGGTGACGAAGTTGATGTTATGGTTCTTGAAGTTGACGAAGAACGTCGTCGTATTTCTCTTGGTATCAAACAAACTCGTGCTAACCCATGGGAAGAGTTTGCTAAAAACCATGACAAAGGCGAAAAAGTTTCAGGTACTATCAAGTCTATCACTGACTTCGGTATCTTCATCGGTTTACCAGGCGGTATCGATGGTCTAGTTCACTTGTCTGACATTTCTTGGAACGAACAAGGCGAAGAAGCTATCCGTCGTTACAAGAAAGGTGACACAGTTGAAGCGGTTATCCTTTCAGTAGACGCTGAAGGCAACCGTATCAGCCTTGGCATCAAACAAATGAACAGCGATCCGTTCAACGATTTCTTAGCTGCTAACGAACGCGGTGCGCTTGTTAAAGGTACTGTAACTGCTGTTGACGCTCGTGGCGCAACTGTTAAGTTAGCTGACGAAGTTGAAGCGACTCTTAAAGCATCTGAAATCAACCGCGACCGCGTTGAAGATGCAACTAAGTTCCTTGAAGTTGGTCAAGAAGTTGAAGCTAAAATCATCAACGTAGATCGTAAATCTCGTTCTATCAACTTGTCTATCAAAGCGAAAGACGAAGCTGAAGAAAAAGAAGCAGTTGCTAACTTGAAAACAGTTGCAAACGGTCAAGACAATGGTCCTAAGACTATTGGTGATTTGATCAAAGCTCAAATGGGCAACTAAGTAAGTGCTTGAATTGTATAGTTGATGTAAATTAACTCATACTTTTTATACAATTACTGTAAACGGTAGCGTAGTAATCTATTATTGCGCTACCGTTTTGTATTTAAACAGGTTATTATCAGCCTATAGATTCCCAAGTAGCTTGATAATTAAAGAGGTCGCAGATGACTACGGAAGCACTTAATAAGTCTGACTTAATAGAGCGTATTTCTCTTAAAAACCCGCACTTAGCAGAACCGCTGGTTGAAGAGGCCGTTAAAATTATGATTGATCAGATGATAGAAGCTTTATCAACTGATAATCGTATTGAAATTCGTGGCTTTGGCAGTTTTGCATTGCATCACCGTGAACCACGTGTAGGCCGTAACCCAAAAACGGGCAGATCGGTTGAGGTTGCAGCAAAAGCTGTTCCGCACTTTAAACCTGGTAAAGCTTTACGTGATGCGGTAAACGAATCCGCAAACCAATAATTCTATCCGGGGGTGTTTATGCGTTATGTCTTGGCTATTTTATTAATTCTGCTGTTCGGATATTCTTTATTCTTAGTACTACAGAATAGTACAGAACTTAGTGTTGACCTTCTGTTTACACAAGTTCCAGCAATGCGTTTAGGTCTGCTGTTATTGCTGACTTTGGCATTGGGTATTGTTCTTGGATTATTGCTAGGGGTTCAAATCTTCCGAGTATTCCAAAACAGTTGGGAAATTAAACGCCTGCGTAAAGACATAGATCGCCTACGTAAAGAACAGATTCAAACGGCGCAATTGGCTGCTGCGGAAGCTGCGTCAGTGACACGTCATGAAAAAACTGTGATGGATATTCATCCAGATGATCGACCGTCAAGCCCGTTATGATCTTGCTGATTTGGTTGAAATAGTTGTTTAACCAATCAGATTGAAGAAACAGACTTAATAATTTTTAGAGCGCTCTGAGTGTAAATTAGAGCGCTTTTTTTATGTTTTAGCTTTGTGTGATGTAAAATTATTAAAAGAACACTATATAAAGTTAGATAATCGAAGTTTTTACGCTTGGTTGCACAATTAGAATGCCTTTATAATGTCCTTTCTTTTGTCTTAATCAAAAAAAGGGTAGTCTCTTGAGTATCATTGTTGCCTTAGATGCTAAAAGCCAATATGACGCATTAACGATTGCTGAACAATTAGATCCAGCACTGTGTCGATTAAAAGTTGGTAAAGAGTTATTTACCCATGAGGGTCCAAGTGTAGTCAAAGCTTTGCATGACAAAGGCTTTGAAGTTTTTCTTGATTTAAAATTCCATGATATTCCAAATACAACAGCACAAGCGGTATGTGCGGCTGCCGATATGGGTGTATGGATGGTCAACGTTCACGCATCTGGTGGTCGTAAGATGATGGAAACTTGTGTAGAGCGCTTAAAAGCAGGGAACTACCAAACACAATTGATCGCTGTGACTGTACTTACTTCGATGGGCCGTGAAGATTTGGCAGATTTGGGTTTAGATATTGAACCATTTGAGCATGTTAAACGTTTAGCCAAACTGACGAAAGAAAGTGGTTTGGATGGTGTGGTTTGCTCAGCTCAAGAAGCAAAAATGTTACGTGAAAGCCTAGGGATAGATTTTGCATTGGTTACACCAGGTATTCGTCCAGCAGGCTCAAATGCAGATGATCAAAAACGTATTGTTACGCCACATCAGGCGATGTTGGATGGTTCTACTCATTTAGTGATTGGTCGTCCAATTACGCAATCAGCTAATCCCTCTCAAACTTTAAAAGATATTTTAGCAACATTGTAATCATTTATATTATTTAATTCTTTCCCAAGACAGAGGATTTAAATAGTGTAAAAATCAATAAGTCCTTTCTTCTGGAGAGAGGACTTAGCTCTATACGTTGAATAAATATAAAAATTAAATTGCCGCCAATACACTTACTAAAATTGGCGCAAGCACTGACAAAATAAAACCACTCACCATCGCATGTGGAATAAAGTCATTACCACAGGCTTGTTTGACCATGGGCAGGGTTACATCCATAGCGGTTGCACCAGCAGAAGAGATGGCAGAACGTGGATAGCGCCATCCAATCAAATACATAAATAGAATTGCGAAGATTTCTCTAAATAAATCATTGATTAGTGCAATACTGCCAAGTTGTGCATTTCTTAATTCAGTGACCACAATGCCTGACATGGAATAGAAACCATAACCTTGTGAGAGCATAATGAGATCTTTTAAGCTGAGTGATGAAGAAAAGTATGAGATTGCTACAGCCCCAATGAGTGAGCCAATAATGCAAGCTAAGGGTACAAGCAATATTTTCCAGTTGAGCCAAGATCGATCAAGTGGTGAATAAGCTAGATCTAATCCAATTAAGAACATAAAGACTAAAAGTAAATGCCAGGTGCTGACATGTAATTGCACATCAATATAATTAAATAATTCAGCAACGGCATAGCCTAAGGCAAGAGCAAAAAAAGCATAGCTAATATTGAGTAATGAACTTAATAATAGCTCAGTCGATACTTTGCCTTGCGTGGGTTGATAACCAATTGCTTTAAACAGAACATAACAACAAATAAATGCGCCAAGTGAAGTTGCAAAGGCAATACTTACGGCACTGCTAATAATGAGTTGCGGATTGCTAATTTGATGTAAGGTTTGTGAAAATTCAATCGCAATGGCAATCAGCAAAATATAGGTAAAATAGGGAAGAATTTTAAAGCCAATCTTTTCAATATTTTGTGGTAAGCGACGTGCGAGTACAAAGCCTAGAAATAGACAAAATAACAGTTGGAAAATCAACCAAAGGGATTGCATAACAAAAACAGCAGGTGATGGAACACCTGCCTAGTATGACAGTTTAAGATTTAAGCTGCTTGGTTTTGTTGTTGTAATAGTCGGTAGTCGGCAGGATTCAGTGTTTTGGTCTGAAGCCAATATTTCCATGTATAGGTGGGCCAAAGTGCAAAGTTTTTACCCCCATCTTGTTGATACCAACTCACACAACCAGATTGCCATACCGTACCTTTCAGCTGTTCTTGAACATGATCATTAAATTCATCTTGAACATGATCTTTAATCACAATGGCATTGCTATGAGTTTTGCTGACCAATTTGATCATTTGTAAAATATAATTGACCTGAGCTTCAATCATGAAGATCACTGAATTATGCCCCAGTACAGTGTTCGGACCGAGCAGTTGAAATAAATTTGGAAAGCCTTTGGTACAAATACCTAAATAACTTTCGGCACCATCTTTCCATGCTTCACTAAGTGCTAAGCCATTTTGGCCAATACACTGAAATGATTTCATATAAATGCGTGGGTCGGTGATAAAGCCTGTGCCATAAATTAAACAATCGATTGGGCGTTTTTGGCCATCTTGGGTAATAATGCTGTCTTCAGTTATTTCTTGAATAGCCGTTGTGATGAGTTCTACATTTTGACGATTAAACGTAGGGAAATATTTATTAGAAATTAAAATACGTTTACAGCCCATCACAAAATTAGGAGTTAATTGGCTCGCGGTAGTTTTATCTTTAATTTGATAGCGAATAAATGCTTCAGCAAGTTTTTGGCCATATTTCATTATTTTAGGCTTAACGATAGGCATCACACGTGATTCATTGCTCCAATATAAGCGTGCACGATGTAGTTTTCTAAACCATTCATATTTGCTAAATAAAGTTTGATCAAGCTGATTATATTGTCTTTCATCCCGTGGAATGACCCAAGCAGCTGTGCGTTGGAATACATACAGTTGTTTAGTCTGCGGGGCAATTTCAGGAATATATTGTATTGCGCTACCACCTGTACCAATAGATGCAACATTTTTACCGTGTAAATCGTATTCATGATCCCATTGAGATGAATGGAATACTTTACCTTTAAATTTTTCTATGCCTGTAATATGTGGAATTTGCGGTACGTGCAGTGGGCCAGATGCAAAAATTAGATATTGTGCTGTTAGCTGACGTTCTTTATTTAAACTTAATTGCCATTCACAGTGTTCTTCATTGTAATGTGCGCCTAATACTTCGCAGTCTAGCTCTGTATATTTTTTCAGTTGAAATTCTTGGATTAAACTTTGAATGTAGGTAAATATTTCAGGGGCTTCGGCATAGCGTTTAGACCAATCCTTTTTGGGTGCAAAAGACAGTGAATACATGTGTGATTGCACATCACAAGCAGCGCCTGGATATTGGTTTTCACGCCAAGTCCCACCAAAATCTGTGGCTTTTTCTAAAATGACAAAGTCTTGGATATTATTTTGTAAAAGTCGAATGGCCATCGCAATACCACCAAAGCCTCCACCAATAATAGCGACTTTAGTACGGTTATTTAGCGTGTTTTGGATATTGCTCGCTTGCATCTTGTTTTGCCCTTATTTTGCTTATGGCATTAGAGTACCGTATTCATTCCAATAGAAGAAATGATTGTCATGACAGGAAAATTGATCAAAACGGCAATTTGCAAACCCTAAAAATTATAGTAAAACAAACATGAATTAAATTTTTCTATGTTTATTACTGGGTGTCTATGAAGCGATCTGTTCTCAGCCTTATGTACTTAATCCAAGGCATGCGTAAGGCAGGCATAGATGTGGATCAGAAACTCCAAACTATTGGACTGCGTATTGATGCGCTCGATCCAACCTCAGTCATTCATCCAAGCCTAGAATGGGACGTGTTGAAAGTCATTGGGCATGATGTGCCACCAGAGCAAGGCATGTTCATTGGTCAGCATTATGCCTTGGCAGGCTATGGTCCACTGCTCATGCTATTGGTGACTAGTCCGAATATTCGAACTGTACTTGAGCAGGGCATGCGCTTTCAACAATTAACCCACTTAACAGGCCAATTGGGTTTGGATTTTAGAGAGCACCAAGCGGCATTATGTTATCGACCACAAAATATCAACAGTCCTTTAGGTTTGTTGTTGGCACAATCTGAAATATCAGGGACATACAAATTTATTCGGGATTTGTACAAAATGATGGGTTTGGCTTCACCGCAAATCCAAATTGAATTGCCGTTTGACCAACCTACAGATGCACAGCAATTACAGGTGTATCATGAATATTATGGCCAGCAGGTCATCTTTGGTGCGCCATTTGCATCATTTTGGTTTGAACAGTCAGTATTGGATGTCAAAATTCCATCTGCTGATGCTATCACTTTTAATTTATACGAAGCGAAATGTATTGCTGAGTTAAACCGTCTAAATGCAGATGAGGCTGTACCCTCATTAATCCAAAGAGTGCAAGATTATTTAGAGTTGCAAACGGGTGCGATGCCAACAATGGCTGAGACAGCACAAGCGCTGAATTTACCAGAGCGAACTTTAAGGCATCAGTTGCAACAACTTGGGAGTAGTTATAAGCAAATCCGTGAAGATATTATTAAAGACAAAGCACTACGCTTAATTGAATACAATGAATATTCAATAGAAATGATTGCGGAACTTTTGGGATATTCGGAGCCAGCGGCGTTTAATCACGCATTTAAAAGATGGTTTGGTCAAAGTCCAAGACAATACTTAAAATAGCCTAAGTATGTTTATCCCAAAGTGTTATATATTCAAGTTTAATCTTCGCTATAATTTAAATAGCCCAAAATAGTATTTAGAGTTATGTCAGACATTCAAGCACAGCATAGTACAGCATTTACCCCAATTTCACCGGCAGAGCGATATGCTGAAGTTTTGGCATCAGGCCAATTCCTACCGGATGAAGCACAGGCGCAAGCTGTGCATGAATTAGATCGTGTATGGCAGGAACTGATTCAACGCTTTAAAGCATCTAAAAAGGCCTTTCGTCGTTTCCGTCGCCAAACTGCACCACAAGGTGTGTATATGTGGGGAGGTGTTGGTCGTGGTAAAACATGGTTGATGGATCAATTTTATGAATCGATTCCATTTCGCCGAAAAACTCGTATGCATTTTCATCACTTTATGCAACATGTGCATCGTGAATTGAATAAATTGTCGGGGCAACGTAACCCGCTCGATTTAGTTGCAGATCAAATTTATAAAGAAGCGGTTGTTATTTGTTTTGATGAGTTTTTTGTATCAAACGTGACAGATGCCATGATCTTAAGCGATTTGTTCCAAAAGCTTTTTGCGCGCGGTATTACGTTAGTAGCAACGTCAAATATTGCACCAGATGGCTTATATAAAAATGGTATTCACCGCGACCGCTTTATTCCAACCATTGAATTGGTTAAAAAGAACTGTGTGGTTTTGAATGTAGATGCAGGCGTGGATTATCGTTTGCGTGTACTAAAGCAAGCACAGTTGTTTAAAACACCGCTCACGCATGAAAATAAACTTTGGATGGCAAAACGTTTTAGTGCTTTGACTCAAGGTCAAACGCAGTCACAAGAGCCAATTATTATTAATAAGCGTATTGTAGAAACTATTGGCCATACAGAAGATGTACTTTGGTGTGAATATTCAGAACTTTGTTTAAAACCGCGTAGTCCAGCAGACTTTATTGAAATTGCCAATGTGTATAACACTGTGTTGGTGAGTAATGTGCCACACATGACTGATTATTTATCCGAAGGCACACGCCGTTTTATTTACTTGGTGGACGAATTTTATGACCGCGGTGTTAAATTATTATTAACTTCTGAAGACTCGATTATTGATATCTATCAAGGCGAGAAACTGGCATTTGAAATTGAACGTACACGTTCTCGCTTATTAGAAATGCAATCAGATGATTATCTAAATGCAGCGCATCGCCAAATTAGTGCGCCAGCAGGTATGGAATTATAATTGGCTGTAAAGTGAAATGTTCAGCATAAAATGATGAGTTTTAAGCAAATATAATGTGTATTTTCTAATCAAGAATGTTTGCAAAATCGAGATCATTTGAGTGAAATACACCAATTGAACACAGTGAAAGAAGCGCCATTTATGGGCGCTTTTTTTATTTAAAAGTGACTGTGTATTTTATCGACATTTTTGTTGTTTCATGGCTTAATCAGTCTTGAATATGACTAAATTAGTGTTATTTGTATATTTTTAAATCAAAAGTCTGCACTTAAGTCTAATTTCGACATAACAAAAACTTTATACACTGTAAAAGAGCATTCAAGCTGATGATGTTGCATTGCTGATCAGATGTTTAAGCAAGGAAATGAGGGTTTTAACTTGCTAAAAAATGATCACTATTTAGTAATGTGATAGTGCTATTCAGCTAAGTATAAATGGGTATACTGGAATCTCTTGTTATAAAAAGTAGCAATATCAGGAAAGACAATGACTGCACGTATTCAAAAAGGCAAGTTAGCGATTGCTAAAGAACTTTACGATTTCATCGAAAATGAAGCGCTTCCAGGTTCTGGTTTAGACAGCGATACATATTGGAAAAACTTCGAACAAGTCGTTGTCGATCTTAGCCCAAAGAACAAAGCACTACTGGCTAAGCGTGACGACCTTCAAGCTAAAATTGATGAATGGCACCGCAACAACAAATTTGAACTTGGAGCTTACAAAGCTTTCTTAACTGAAATTGGCTACTTATTACCAGAAGTAGAAGATTTCAACATCAGCACAGAAAATGTAGACGAAGAAATCGCATTATTGGCTGGTTCTCAATTGGTTGTACCTGTACGTAATGCTCGTTACTGCCTAAATGCAGCTAATGCTCGTTGGGGTTCTTTGTACGACGCACTATACGGTTTCGACGTGATCTCTGAAGAAGGTGGCGCGGAAAAAGGTAAGGGCTATAACCCTGTACGTGGCGAGAAAGTAATTGCATTTGCTAAGAATTTCTTAAATGAAACTTTCCCACTTGCAAATGGCTCACATGCAGATGTAACAAAATATGCAGTTGAAGCTAAAAAATTAGTTGTGACGTTAAAAGACGGTTCAACTACGACTTTAGCAAAAGAAGCACAATTTGTTGGTTTTAATGGTGAAGAAGCCGCACCAACTGAAATTGTATTGCTGAACAATGGCCTACATGTGATCGTTGAAATTGATGCGACGAGCCCAATTGGTCAAGCAGATCCTGCTGGCGTAAAAGACCTTGTACTTGAAGCGGCTGTAACTACGATTCAAGACTTGGAAGACTCTATTGCAGCAGTAGATGCTGAAGAGAAAGTTGAAGGCTACCGTAACTGGTTAGGCTTAATGAAAGGTACACTTTCTGAGTCTATCGAGAAAAATGGTAAGACCATTACACGTACTTTAAATAAAGACCGTACGCATAAAAACTTAATTGGCGGTGAAACGAAGCTTCATGGTCGTTCATTAATGCTTCTTCGTAACGTTGGTCACTTGATGACAAACCCTGCGATCCTTGTAGATGGTGCTGAAATCTACGAAGGTATTATGGATGCATTAATTACGCCATTGCTTACTTTTGCTGACATTAAAGGCGAAAACGAAAACAAGAACTCTCGTAAAGGTTCTATGTATATCGTGAAGCCAAAAATGCACGGTCCAGAAGAAGTCGCTTTTGCTGTTGAATTGTTTGAGCGTTCAGAGCAAGCACTTGGCTTACCAGCGAAAACCTTAAAAATCGGTATTATGGATGAAGAACGTCGTACATCTGTAAATTTGAAGAACTGTATTGCGCAAGCGAAAGATCGCACAATCTTTATTAATACAGGTTTCATGGACCGTACAGGTGACGAAATTCATACCTTTATGGAAGCGGGTCCATTCGTTCGTAAAGGCGAAGTAAAGTCTCAAATCTGGTTCCCAGCTTATGAAAACCGTAACGTGATGATTGGTCTTCAAGCGGGCTTACGTGGTAAAGCACAGATTGGTAAAGGCATGTGGCCAAAACCAGATATGTTGCTTGATATGTACAAAACGAAGATTGAGCATCCTGAAGCTGGCGCAAGCTGTGCATGGGTTCCATCTCCATCTGGTGCCGTGATTCACGCGATTCACTACCACCAATGCAACGTTTCAAACCGTCAGCAAGAGCTTCTTAAAACTGAAGCATTGTCTTTAGATGACTTGTTAACACCGCCTTTAGCGACGGATACAAATTGGTCTGAAGAAGACAAAATCAAAGAGCTTGAAAATAATCTTCAAGGTATCTTGGGTTATGTAGTACGTTGGGTAGACTTGGGTGTAGGTTGTTCTAAAGTTCCAGATATCAACAACGTTGGTTTAATGGAAGACCGTGCAACTTTACGTATTTCTTCTCAGCACGTTGCGAACTGGTTACGTCACGGTATCGTAACGAAAGTGCAAGTTGAAGAAGTGATGCAACGAATGGCGAAAATCGTAGATGAACAAAATGCGAATGACCCTGCGTACACTGCAATGGCACCTGGTTTTGATGGTTTTGCTTATCAAGCTGCTTATGACTTGGTGTTCAAAGGCGCAGAACAACCATCGGGCTACACAGAGCCATTGCTTCATGCATACCGTTTGAAGCTAAAAGGTTATACTGGTGATTAATCATTCATCAATTTGATTAAAAAAGCCTCTTCGGAGGCTTTTTTCATGTATAAATAAAAGTAAATAGAGGAACTTATTTTATATGTATTTTTGGAATGTAAAACAGCTCATACACGATTTAAAAACCAATCAAGTTCAGCAAGGTCAATTTAAAAATTATTATATTGCTAGCAGTATTTTAATATTGCTTTCATTCTTTTTTGTCGCGATTAGTCCAGAACAGCCAGTAAAGTTAAATTTAGCCACCTTTGTTGTGAACTTGGGTCTACTGATAAGTTGGACCAATGCGATTTTTAAAGCCAATGGAGGAGAGCAAGGGCAACAGTTTTTAAATCGCTTTTTCGCGTTATACCTACCTATTGTGCTCAAAACGTTAGTTGTATTTTTGGTGGCTGTGATCTTGATTGAATTGATTTGGTCTAATTATTCTGAAGCTTGGAATGAAGTTGAATTGGAAAAAATTAATCAATATAAAGATGCCACTATTGATCCTATTTTTTCGTGTGTCGTGTATTGGCAGATTTATCGTGCTATGTTGAAAGTTCGAGAACCATTAACAGTTTGATGTTAAAAAGATGCACATTTACATCGCGCTTTAATGAATTTGCATGCTGAAGTATTTAGCGAGCATGCACAAGATTATGTGAATCGATTATTATGGTGATGAGCTTTTTCTAATTTTAAAAGTATGTGTGCTAATTTTAAACCCCTGACACTTGGACAATTGAAAATTTTACAATTGCCTGACATTCCTTTTGACTATGTGGAGGAAGTCTATCCAAATTATCAGCTTCCACTTTTATTTGCGTCTAAACTGGGTTTAGAGTGGCGTCAGGTTGGTTTTGGTATGGTGCCCAAGTGGGCAGAAGATAAAAGTATAGCATTAAAAACATACAATGCTCGCAATGAAACTTTGCTACAAAAAGCCAGTTTTATCAATGCGATCTCTAAATTTAAGTTTGGTGTTATTCCAGTTTCTGAGTTTTACGAGTCTAAGTATATTGATAATAAGCCTCAGCGCTGGGGTGTACGTCGAAAAGACGGGCAGGCGTTTTATATTGCTGCTCTCTATGAAATCTGCCAGCAAGGTTCAGAGATTATACGCTCATGTACGATGATTACTATGGATGCCATAGATCATCCGATGATGAAAGAATTTCATGAACCTGGTGATATAAAGCGCTCAGTTATTGTGATACCGCATTCGCGTTTAGAAGAATGGCTCAATTGGAAATCACCGAATATCCAGTCTTTTGTGGAAGGATTTCCGGTAGATGAGTTTGAATGTTCACATGTGCCCAAAATAAAAGCCGAAAAAACGAGTCCCCAACTCAATTTTTTCGACTAATATTTGCGTGTATAGCGAGATATATTTAACGAGACAAGTTCTTAAATATATGACGTAGGCTTTCCATTGTTTTTTCAATTTGAAGGGGGGTGAGACCTTCAAATGATTGCTCCAATACAATATTGGTTAAATCATTAATTTTTTGGGTCATTAGATTGCCTTTTTCAGTCAGAATGACGCGAGTAATACGTGCATCATCTTCACATGAATAAGTGTCTACTAAACCTTCATCTTTTAAGCGATAGACAATCTTGGTCGTGGTCGACATTTTAGATACCACCATTTCAGATAAGTCCGATACGCTTGCATGTGGCTTAGACTTTAATGCAAGAAGGATACGACGACGTGAGTTATCAACACCATACTTCTTAAGCGCATGATCTACATTAAGAACATACTGCGCATGAACCTGAGTAACCCAATAATATGGGAAATTTTCTAAGTTGAAGTCGTCAGTCGTTGGTAAAAATTTAGAATACTTTTTCGTCATGAAATGCCCCAAGTCAAATTTTTTGTAATTTTATTTAATCTGTCGTTATTCTAAGTAAAAAGTGTGTTCAATATCAATAGATATTTTTAGAATTCACAACAAGTAAAAGAAATTTAATCATTTGATTATAGTTAAATGATTTTTCAAATGATAGATGCACCAGAATATTCGGATAAATGGCTTTAATTTCGCCTTTTCAAACTGTTTTTTTACGGTTTGTTATTTTTAACAAATGCTGATTTTATAATATATAAGTCACGAATGCTGATGTAATGTATTTTGTTTCTAAGTGTTTGTATATTATATAAATTAATATTATCCTGATTTTGTTGGTTAAGTTTTTATTTTCAAGTCAATGAGCAGATTCAAACATAAGCTACGACGGATTTAAAAGCCTGATGATAATCAATTATGTATATATGTACTTGAGCGATTTAATTTTAAGGCATCTTTGAAACTTTTTTTATATATAAAAGGTATATTTTTATAACGATTGATATAAATAAAAATGAATAAATTAAGTGTTTTATTTAGCTTGTAATGATTTATTAAAGTATTAAGTTTCTGGCTTAAATTCTAGTTGAGCGTCACGTGCTTATTTGACCTACTTACAGCATGTCTATTGAACGTATATAAAGTGAATTTTCGCTATGTGTGAAATTTGAGCTTTAACTCAAAAAAGTTACAAAAAAATCATTACAAAATCTTAAGTTTGTGCATAATAAATTTATCTATAGTAACAAAGGCATGAAATATGGATCCGTCGCCGTGCGCAGATCTACTTAACACCAACCAAGCTCAATCTTGCGGAGTATATAACTGATGGAATTTTTTATGGATCCGGGGTTATGGGTTGGTTTAATTACATTAATCGTTTTAGAAATTGTTTTAGGTATTGATAACCTAGTTTTTATTGCTATTTTGGCAGAAAAGCTCCCTCCAGAACAACGTGATAAAGCACGTGTACTTGGCCTAACGCTTGCATTATTTATGCGTTTAGGTTTGTTGTTCGCTATCTCTTGGTTGGTCACATTGACCGCTCCTCTCATTACTTTATTTGATCATAGTTTTTCAGGGCGAGACCTCATTCTCTTAGGTGGTGGTTTATTCCTAGTGTATAAAGCTGTAACTGAATTACACGAAAAAATTGAAGGTAAGCCAGAAGTTAAGGTTTCGAATAATGTGGTTTATGCGAGTTTTGCTGCGGTTGTCGCACAAATTGTCGTATTAGATGCCGTATTCTCTTTAGACTCCGTTATTACTGCGATTGGTATGGTGGATGATATCCGCATTATGATGGCAGCGATGATTGTGGCCATGGCTGTTATGCTATTGGCATCTAAACCTTTAACTGCATTTGTGAACCGTCATCAAACTGTGGTGATTTTGTGTTTAAGCTTCTTATTATTAATTGGTATCAGCTTAATTGCAGAAGGTTTTGGTTTCCACATTCCAAAAGGTTATATCTATTCGGGTATTGGCGTAGCCATTGCGATTGAAGCCTTTAACCAATTTGGTCAGCGTAATGTTGCTAAACATGCATCTAAAATTCCATTGCGTCATCGTACGGCAGACTCTATTTTAAAATTAATGGGTGGCCGTGTTGAAACAACGGATGATCGCGTTGTATTGCAAGCACAAGAAGCCTTTGCTGATGAAGAGCGTTACATGATTGGTGGTGTTTTAACACTAGCAGAACGTTCAGTTGCTTCAATTATGACACCACGTAGTCAAATTTCTTGGGTCGATCTGGATGACACAGCAGAGCAAATTCGTGAGAAGGTGTTATCTGTACCGCACAGTTTATTCCCAGTGTGTCGGGGCAGTTTAGACAAAGTCATTAGTGTGGTACGTGCTAAAGATTTATTGGATGTACTGGATGATGAAACAGAACTCAAAACGTTAATCAAACGCCATCGCCCAATTTATATTTTCGAAAAAATGAAAGTGATTGACGCGATTAATACCTTAAGAACTTCAAAAGGTTCATTGGTTATGGTGAGTGATGAGTTTGGTAATGTACAGGGCTTAGTCTCACCACTGGACGTGTTTGAAGCGATCGCAGGTGAATTCCCAGATGCTGATGAACAACTTGATTTAGTCAAATTAGATGAACATACATGGCGCGCTTCTGGCTTGCTGGATGTTTATCAGTTAGAACTTGAATTGGGCATGTTGGACTTGGTAGAAGAAGATGCAGGATACATTAGCGTGTCAGGTTTGATTCTCGACAAGATGCAAGGTGTGGTTGAAGTGGGTACACAGCTTGAATATCAAGGTGTTGTATTTGAAGTGACTGAGATGGACGAAAATCGAATTAAAACGGTTCAAATCCGTTACTAATACTGAATATGGTTCATCTGAAAAAAGCTGGTAGATGTAAATCTGCCGGCTTTTTTAAGGCATTTTAAAATGTAAGTTAAACTTTTTAGTCTGCTAGGAGTTGTGGTTTTTGCTTAATATTTACACAAAGGGAGGTCTATTGTATAAATAGCCACAAGATCTCGAGATTGGGCCATAGTTTTAAGGCCTAAGCATCTTTATGCTGAGATCAAATAACTCATTTGAGTTCAGTTTTTTTAAATTAAAACAATAGTTTTCGTATTATAACATTTATGCAGTGAGTGCATTTTATGAAAATCACAGAAAGAGTGACTGATTTTGTACAGCTCTCTGCAGAGCAAAAGCATTTATTTTTTCAGCAACTGTGGGCATTCGATCAACAAATTTTTCCACATAGTAAGATCGAAAGTCTATACCAATTTGTATATGACTTAGATGCTGTTTCTGTTCAAGTGGTGCAATATTTCCATAAAAATATCTTGGTTGGGCAAAATATTATTGCCATTCTAAAATTAAAATTAGATAAAAACCCTATTTTTGTGGTTATGTCACGCGCAGGATTTTTGCCAGAATATCGTCGTCAGAATTTATCTTTACGCTCAGCCATTCGTGTGGCTTTTCAACATCGTTTACGTCATCCAAGTGTGCCATTGTGGTTTGTGACTACGCTGATGCAACCCAAGATTTATTCGTTGTTTGCATCGCGTTCATTAAACTTTTATCCGCGCAATGGCCGAAAAATGAGTTCAGATCATTTGAGCGTTTTAGAAATGGTCATGTCGCGTAAATCACAAGTTGAAAAACGTGATGAAGAGGTATTTACCCACTATTGCGACATTCCTAAAGTTACACCTGATCAATTGATTCGACTGCGTCATAAATATGACACACATCATCAGTTTTTCATGCAACATGTACCTGATTATTTTGATGGCATGGGAATGATGTGTGTGTGCCAGCTCGATTTGAAAACAATTGTCGAAACGACTTTTAATCTCGCAATCGGACGTAAAGTGCGCTAATCACACGCACGACGTATGCTTGTAGGCCTAAAATGGTAATCAGTAAACTGATTGGAATCAGGTACTGTTTATAGCAGTGCTGTAATGTGTAAGTCTTGATACTGTTGCAGACTGTCTAAATCTAAGCGATGTAGTTCATCTAAAAATGCCACATTAAAACTTCCAACCGTATTGGCATGTTCATAGGCTTTTTTGCCAGCAATTGCAAAATGTATATGTGCAGCCAAGGTACCTACAGTCGCACTACTGACAGCACAATAGGCCGCTGTTAATGCACCAAGGGCACAACCTGAAGCGGTGATTTTGGGTTGTAAGAAAGAACCACCTTTCACTTGAATGACAGCATTGAGTTCTTTAGACAAAATATAATCTGACTCACCTGAAATGGCGATACAGCTGGCATATTCAAGTAATGAAGATGCGTGTAAGTAAGTATCGGCGCTATCTAGTGTACTGTCTACGCCTTTAGATTCAACTTGATTGCCTGCCAGTGTACTAATTTCAGAAGCATTGCCACGAATGACCGTTGGTGCATATTGAATCAGTTGATTGGTCATTTCAGAGCGCCAAGGCAAAGCAGGGCCATAACCGACTGGGTCGAGTACCCAAGGCCTTGCAATTTGCTGTGCAGTTTGTGCCGCAATTTGCATGGCTTGCATTTGTTCTGTGGTTGGCATGCCTAAATTAATGTTGAGTGCACCTGCAATTTTTACAAAGCTTTCAGCCTCAAAAGGATTATCAATCATGGCTGGAGATGCGCCTGTAGCCAATAGCACATTGGCGACATAATTGTTGGCTACACCGTTGGTAATAATATGCACCAAGGGTTGTTGAGTTTGTAATTGTGTCCATGCTTCACAGACTTGCTCCATTAATGGCGCGGTAAAATCGCTTAACTGTTCAGTCGTGTTTAAGGGTAGTATCGTTTCAAGTTGGTTCATGATCTTATTTGTCCCTAACGCGTGAAATAGTGATCTTGGTGTTTACAGCTACGACAGAAAAGCGTGACATAATCTGAGGCATCATAGTCCACAGAAAGTTCTTCTGAACCGCAGTGGATACAACGTTTGTTAGAATGAAAACTCAAACGCGCTTCAATTTTTTTCCAAGAACGCCATACGGGTTGGAAAAAAATTCGTTCGTCATAACCTAAAAAGCGATAAAACAAAATTTGACTCATTTTGCTCAGTGGCATTTGTGGTGGACGTGGCAGGGTGCTGGTTTCCCATTTTTCTTGTAGGCCACGCTCTCGATATTGCTGTAAGGTTTTCTTTAATAAATTGGTGTTAATAAAATTTTCATTACGCGCCTGAAGGGCATTTTTTTGGTGCAGATATTCTAATGCAGTTTGAATGAGATAATAAATTTGCCCAATGGCTAGTCCGTCCATGAGCTGGTAGCAAAATGTACGGAAGTTTTTATTGCCCGCAATTTGGATTCCCCAAGAGCGACAATAAAACTGCATAAACTGAATTACTTCTTGGTACAGCACACTATATAGCGCATCTTTTACATCTTCTGCTTTTTTAAAAGGCACACCCATAGACAGGTTTTCATAAAACCACATTCTTAATTGGTGTGTAATGCTAAATAGACTGGGTTCAGAGTAGCCATCTAAGCGAATATTTAGATAATACTGCTCCGCTTGTGCCGCAAAGTCTTTGCAAATTAAAACTTGTTCTTTAACAAGATATTTAATAATTGAATTTTGAAATAAATAGTTAGGCGTGATGGGGTAATATTTAATTTGATCCCAATCAATAAATTCATGATGCGTCGTATGTTCTTGTACTAAGTCATCCAACAGTGCCAGTAAAAACAGCTTTTGCATAAAGCTCAATTGGCTGAGCTCATATTCGTGTATATCTTTTTGACGTAGCTTACGCTGCTCTTGTAATCGAGATTCCACCATCAGCTTCTTTCGTTGGGCTAAGCATTTTTCACAGTGGCATGTGCGTTGCTGCTCTGGAAATATTTGGTGCTGACAGTGACTACATTCAAAATAATTGACTTCTTGATCGTATTGTTCTGCTTCCGTCCAAAACATTGCAGCATGGCATAGAGGGCACGTTGTGCTCGCATCCAGCTGTTTTTGTAGAACGTTTAAAGTCATAAACTAGGTCATCAAATCAAAAAGAAAGTGATTTGATTATACACCGTTGCAATCGGGTTCTAAGTGTTAAATTTAGGCGGATATAACAGATGAGCACTGTGTAAAGCAATGGATAAAATCTGCTTTACACAGCAAGTGATTGGTTTAAATGTACTTGGATTATACGCTTGGATGTCCTTTAGCACTTTTTATGTATAGGCTCTAATCTCTTACATGCTCAGTGAATAAAGATTGCACGAATTGATTTAGTAGGCTGCAGGGCATGGCAATGATTCATCCTCCTCACCCAATTGTTTGGCTTGAATTAAGGCTTGGACTTTCTTCGTCGGGATTTTTTTACCGCCTAAATGCTCATAGCTATTTAAAATAGCGCTGACTTCATAGGTTTGCAGTGGTATACCTTCACAGCTCATAAACATGGCAATGACTTTGTGATCGATGTTCGCTGCATCTAGTGCTTGCAATGCTTTTACATTTTCCACGCGAACAATGTGGTCTTTTAAATACATGGTGCACCTCTTTTTGTTTTCAGTAGATTTTATTGTGAACTCAGTTCAGATAAATAAAAGCAATAACTGTGCACAAAATGTACAAATTGGGCAATTTAAAGTGAATTAATTTTAACTATGTTGCTAAGTTGTTTAAAAATAAAAATTCAATATTACTTTAAC
The DNA here is from genome assembly GCF_003664645.1 of Acinetobacter chengduensis. Lineage (GTDB taxonomy): Bacteria > Pseudomonadota > Gammaproteobacteria > Pseudomonadales > Moraxellaceae > Acinetobacter > Acinetobacter chengduensis. The sequence continues at coordinate 63,546 of NZ_RCHC01000012.1, forward strand.
ATTCAATCTTTTAAGTTCATGAAATCAAGTTATTCATTTCCCAATATTGATTCAAGACCTGATGAGTGTCATCAGAGTGCACCACAGAATAGATAGAATGAAATGGATTGGTGCGCTTAATATTTTATTGTGTTGATATAGCCAGATCATTTTTGCTGCGAATTTAAATAAGGAATGCTAAGGGATGTAGCCATTACAAGCGTGGTTATGGAGTTCACATGATGATCTGCGCAAATATACAGCGGGCATAATAAATATTCAGCCAAAGCAATTGAAATGAGTGCGCTTTATTCCCATATACAATACAAATGAAATGCACAGACAGCTAGAAAAACTTATCGTATGATCTAATGCATTACCCATTTTAAGAATCGTCAGCTGTCTAGACGTTTAAATAAAGGATTAGGACTCTATATGAATATTGCAGCACATCCAGTGGTTGAAGCAGACCAAACTGTTTATTTAAAAGATTATCAAAAGCCGTCTTTCCTTGTAGATTCTATTCAGCTAGATATTCAAGTCTTTGATGATAAAACGCATGTGTATGCCAAACTTGATATGCAACGCCAAACGGCGGGTGATTTAGTTCTGTTAGGCCGTGATTTAGAACTTCAATCCATTAAAGTGAATGGTCAAGTTTTAGCAGAAAATGAATACCAACTCGACACTGAACAGCTATCAATTGCCAACGCACCTGAACATGCTGTGATTGAAACTCATGTCATTATTCATCCTGAATCAAATACGCAATTGGAAGGTTTATATTTGGCGGGTGGTGATTTATTTGTAACCCAAAATGAACCAGAAGGTTTCCGTAAGATTACCTTTTATCCAGATCGTCCAGATGTGTTGTCTGTATTTACTACACGTGTAGAAGCAGATAAAAAATTTCCTGTACTTTTAGCCAATGGTAATTTAATTGAAGCTGGCGAGGCGGGAGAAGGTCGACACTATACCGTATGGCAAGATCCAACTAAAAAACCAGCTTATTTATTTGCCTGCGTGATTGGTGATTTAGCTGTATTAAAAGACTCATACGTCACTTCTGAAGGGCGTAATGTTGCCTTAGAAATTTATGCAGAAGAAAAAGACATCGCGAAATGTCATATTGCGATGGAAGCCTTAAAGCATTCTATGCGTTGGGATGAGGAACACTACGGTCGCCCTTATGACTTAGACAACTATATGATTGTGGCAACGAGCGCATTTAATATGGGTGCTATGGAAAATAAAGGCCTCAATATTTTTAATACGTCTTGTGTTTTGGCGGATGAAGAATTTACGACTGATGCTGCCATTATGCGTGTGCAATCTGTGATTGCGCATGAATACTTCCATAACTGGACAGGTAACCGTATTACTTGCCGTGATTGGTTCCAATTATGTTTAAAAGAAGGCTTAACCGTTTTCCGTGATCAGTCTTTCTCTGAGGACTTACAATCGGCGGCCGTACAGCGTATTGATGACGTTGCAGTATTAAAAGCACATCAATTCCCTGAAGATTCAGGCCCACTGTCGCACCCACCACGTCCAGACCATTTTGTAGAGATTAATAACTTCTATACTGCAACAGTGTATGAGAAAGGCGCGGAAATTAACCGCATGATGGCGACTTTGCTAGGCAAAGAAAAATTCCGTGCGGGTACGGATGAATACTTCAAACGTCATGATGGCCAAGCGGTGACAGTAGAAGATTGGGTAGCTGCTTTAACGGCAGGTTCTGGTGTCGATTTATCGAGTTTCCTTATTTGGTATAACCAACCAGGGACACCAAAACTAGAAGCAAAAGGCGAGTATGATGCAGCTACACAAACTTATCGTTTAAGCTTAAAACAAAGCCTAAAAGCACATCCAAAATATCCAAACTTAAAAGCAGTTCCTATTCCTGTGGCACTTGCGCTCTTTAATCAAGCGTCAGGCGAGCAATTGGTGCTAAATTCAGAAGCATTATTTGAAAATGCCGTAACAGATGGTGTGTATTTATTTGATCAAGATGAAGCTGTGATCGAATTTACAGGCGTGAAAGCCCAACCTGTTGTTTCATTGCTACGTAGTTTCTCTGCACCAGTCAACTTAGTATTTAACTATACAGATGAAGAACTTGCATTTTTAATGCAATATGAAACCAATGGCTTTAACCAATGGCAAGCAACACAAACTTTATTGGAACGTATTTTACTCAATGATCATGCTGCAGATATTTATATCCAAGCTATGAAAAATACAGTGCCAGATGTGATTGCAAAAGATCCGCTATTAGCTTCACGTTTATTTGATGTGCCAACAGAAGGTTATTTGGGTAGCCGTATTGATACAGGCTATAACCCTGAGTTGGTCAAAGAAAAACGTAATGCTTTATTAGATACTTTGGCGCGTGAGTTGGGTGCGTTTTGCAAAGAAACATACTTGGCGCTTGATCCAAATATGCAAAAAGAGTTTTCTCAAGCGATGGGTATTCGCGCACTCAAAAATATCCTTTTAGGTATGGTGGCGCGCCAGGGAGATGCAGAAGCATTTGAGCTGGCCAATACACAGTATCAAAACACGGGTAATATGTCTGAGCGTTTAGGTGCGTTACGTGTGTTGGTGTGGAATGATGCACCTCAAGCTAAAGTAGCTTTAGAAGATTTTTATAATCGTTTTAAAGATGAAGCATTGTCATTGGATCAGTGGTTTATGTTACAAGCGGCTCATCCAAAAGCAACGGCAGAAAGCATTAAGGCTTTAACTGAACATGCGGATTATGATTTGAAAGTCCCTAACCGTATTCGTGCAGTGAGCGGTGGTTTAAATGCTAATCCTGTAAACACATGGAGCTTTGGGGTACAACACTTTATTGGACTTGCGAAGTATCTTGATGAGAAGAATCCAATTGTTGGTTCTCGTTTATTACAAGCGTTGTCTCGCTGGTATACTTTGGCAGAGCCACAACGCTCAGAAGTGAAGGCAGAGTTGGAAGCATTAAAGCCACAAGTAAAATCTAAAAACGTATCAGAAACTTTAAATAGTATGCTTAGCGTATAAGGCTGAAATTTTGATCAAAACCGGATGTTCGCATCCGGTTTTTTTATGCAGATTGTGTAAAAAAAATTAATTTAAATAATAAATTTAAAGTGCTGAAACTAAAAAATATACTGTAAAAAGCATCTATTTAAAGCCGAATTTTGTTGAATAATTAAACTATTTTAAAATGGTAAGTGATTAAATTCATGTGAAAAGTGTTATTTATTTCACATTTTAGGAGTACAATTATCTAAATACACCACATTTCGTAAGCTTATGCTATGGCTGGTGTATAAATTGAAAGTGTTGATGTAAATCAGTTGCTGTAAGCGAAGTTTTGAGGCAGTTATGTTAGTTAAAGTTGAAGATGGCTTTTATTTAAATACCCAACATATTATTGCAGTACGAATTTCTAAGAGCCAAAGTGGCGGTTTTACTGTTACAACAGAATACACCCCGAATAGCGTGCAAAAAAATGCAGTATTCGAAAAGCATTTTGATACAGGTTTAGAAGCAGAAGTGTTTTTGCAACATTTGCATAAAGCGATGAGTTGATTCGACAGTAAAGCAATAAAAAAATCCTTCAATTAAAGGATTTTTTTATACAAAATAGTAATCAATTCTATAGCTAGACTGCTTTATAGTAGGTATAAAACAAAAATATGGAACATCAAAATGCCTAAGGCACCTTCGCAATATGCTGGATTTTGGATACGTACAGGCGCCTGTATTATTGATACTTTTATTTTATTGGTGATCATGTTGTTTTTTCTGATGTTGTTTTATCAAGGAGACTGGGATCTAGTGTTAGATACAGGTCTTTCTGAGCAACCATCTGTACTTTGGTTTGATATATTTATTAATTACCTTTTGCCTTTTATTTTAACTATATTGGTTTGGCAAATCTGGTCGGCTTCACCTGGCAAAATCCTTTTGGGCATTAAAATTGTAGATGCGACCACGGGTGAAAACTTGAAGCCATTGCAATCAGTCATCCGTTATGTGGGTTATATCCCTTCGAGTTTAGTGCTTTGTTTAGGTTTAATCTGGGTTGCATTTGATAAGAAAAAACAAGGTTGGCATGACAAAATAGCAAACACTGTTGTGATTAAACACAATGAATAAATTACGCTACTTGATGATGAATTGAAAAAAATCCCTGCATGCAGGGATTTTTTACTTTGAGTTAGACTTTGATAATCAGTACGGGGATAGGGGATTGAGTCAGAACATTTTGTGCCACACTTCCAAGCATCACTTTTTGAATGCCTGTACGGCCGTGAGAGCCCATAATGATTAGGTCAGCACCAGCTTCATCTGCCACTTGAATAATCCCTTGTGATGGCGATACACCGTGGATCAGTTTAGTCTGCACATTAATGCCGTCACGTATAAAAGATTGCTTCACATCTTCTAAGCGTTCTTTGGCGTTTTTTTCTGCTTGCATAAAGTAGTCTGTGATTGCAGGCGCAACTTTATAAAAATCGACGCCGACAAAAGGATCGATTGCAATCACACTCATAATAGTGACTTGGCTTTTTAAGTCTTGTGCCAAGCTTAATGCTTGCTCTACTGCGGCATAAGCCATAGGAGACTCATCTAAAGCAACGAGGATGTGTGAATATGAGCTCATGTTAGACTCCTTAAGTCATCGCATTATTATGTTTATGGTTCTTTATTCATCGTGTAGAAAAGTATTTTGGCATGCAATGATTTGAGCTTATGCTTTTACAATCAGCACAGGTAATTCGGTATTACTTAATACGTCTTGTGCGAAGCTACCGAGTAAGACTTTTTGGAAGCCCTTACGACCATGTGAACCCATGACAATGAGATCTGCATTGTACTGTGTAGCAGTTGCGACTACACCTTCAGCAGAAACAAGACCTTTCACCACTTCAGTTGAAGCTTCTATCCCCACATCTTTTGCAACTTGCGCAGCTTCTACTAATGCTTTTTGTGCATTTTCATAGGCTTGTACAAAATAGTCACGCATGATTGAAGCCGAGTAATAAAAGTCAGCATCACTAAATGGATCTTCTGCCACTAAACTTACGAGTGTAAGTTTGCTATTAAAAGCGACAGCAAGTTGAGCGGCTTTTTTAACGGCAGAAAGCGAGATTTGTGAACCATCTACAGGGACTAAAATTTGTTGATAAGCCATAACAAAAACTCCTATATTTATCTTTATCAGTGTATTCTTTATACATAGCATATTGTGTTGAAAGGTTCAATTTTAAACTATAAATAATATTTAAATTCATATAATTAAGTCTGTTAAATGCCAATTGTTTGGCAAATAATTCGCAGTAAAATGCTCAGGTTTTGACTTGATTTTTCGGGTTAGCCATTTAGATTAAGTATTGTATATATAAGAGTTATAATTTGTGTTTGGATTTATCTATTGTGAGGGGTATATGCGTAAAACTGGGATAATCATTTTAAGTATTCTGCTGTTGTTACAGTTATCTGCATGTCAATCTACCAAATCCAATAGCCGTGTGATTGCTGGCGTATTTAATGCATCAACGCAAATTCAAAAAAAGTTTATTGATCGACATGCACCTCAGCATATAAAGGTATATAACAACATTCCTTATATGCACACACCAGAGCTTTCACTAGATTTATATCAACCAGCTCATGTAGCGCAAGATAAACCCCGACCAGTGATTGTTTGGATTCATGGTGGTGGATGGATTTCTGGTGATAAAGAACATGCACGTGGTTATTTTAAACGCCTTGCAGATGCAGGTTATAACGTGGTGTCTGTACAATATCAATTTGCACCTGAAGCGATTTATCCCACACAGTTACATCAAATCAATCAAGCAATTGCGTATATTCAAAGCCATGCGAAAAAATATCATTTAAATGCACAGCAAATCTTTTTAGCAGGGGATTCTGCGGGGGCAAATATGGCTAGCCACTATGCTAGTTTTGTTAGTAATCCTGCATACGCACAATCTCAAGATTTTCAACCAGTGTTAGAACGGCAAGATCTAAAAGGCATGATTTTGCATTGTGGTATTTATGACTTAAGCGACTTCGTACAAACTGCCCCAGAGGAAATTAAATTATTAGAATGGGGAATAGTTAATTTGGTACAGGCATATACAGGTGATCGTCTGCAAGATACAGCATTTTTAGCCAGTATTTCTCCGCGTCAGCATTTGAATTCAAATTATCCGCCCGTATTTATCAGTGGAGGGAATAAGGATTTTTTAACACAAAGCCAGTCCATACCATTTGTGCAAAGTTTAAAACAACTCAATGTGCCAGTGACGGAAGTCTTTTATCCAGACAGTAAAGAGTTTTTGGTGCATGAATATCAATTTATGATGGGTAAAAAAGCCAGCCAACAAACGCTACAACAAACTTTTGAATTTTTAGCAAAATATGCACCTTAAAACCAATTTAGCATTTGCACTGAAGTAACTTCATCCAGTTAGAATGTATTTAAATCGTAAAGTTGGGCTTGCATAAATTTTATAAAAATATAACATACCGACCAAATGGTATGTTTATTTGAGTGAAATATAATGAATCCGCTTTATATGGCTTACGCGATGTTGGCATTGGCTATTATTACTGAGGTTACAGGGTCTACTTTTTTGGTAAAATCAGAAGGCTTTACAAAGCTTTGGCCGTCATTGGCTGTGGTTGTGCTCTTTAGTATTGCATTTTACTTACTATCACAGGTGATTAAAGTCATTCCGTTGGGTATTGCTTATGCCATTTGGGCAGGTGTGGGTATTATTTTAACGGCAATAGTCGGTTATTTTATTTTTAAACAAAACTTGGATATACCTGCCATGCTAGGTATCGGGCTGATTGTTTCAGGTGTGCTGGTGATTAACCTATTTTCAAATTCTACGGGGCATTAATGGAAAATCCTTACAAGCGTAAAAAAGAGCCTGAACGGGTAAGGCAACGTATTTTAGAGGTTGCTATTCAGCTCACTGCAGATAAGGGTTTATCGGGTGTTTCATTACAAGCGGTCGCAGATTTGTCTGGAATAACTAAAGGGGGTTTATTGCATCATTTTCCCAATAAACCTGCTTTAGTCCGTGCTGTGGTGAATACTGTTTTAAAAAAACTAGATCAGGCATTTGATGAGTATATGGCACAAGATCCTATAGCTTATGGCAGATTTACCCGTGCCTTTATTCACTTCACCTTACAGCGTGATACTCAAGGCATTGGTAGCCTGTGGACTGCTATTTCAATGGTAATGCTGACCGATCAAGCTTTTAATGCTCAGTGGATTGAATGGTTGAACGAACGTTTGGCTGTGCATGCCGATACAGACAGTGGTATGGATTTACAATTGCTCCGCTGTGCAGCGGACGGTTTATGGCTGACTATGTTTACTGGCGTAGATGATCCAGATGAAACGCAACGTTTAGAGTTGGAGATGATGCGCCGTACTTACATCAATGCGCCATAAAATCAGTTAAGGCAAAATGATTGTAGTCGTTAAAAAGATCCCCAATTTGTCTTAACCATGATTGCAGTGTTTAGAGTGATGAAAAAGCCAATTTCAGCCCAAAACCGCAAAATAGAATGCCGACACTTGCAACACAACTGGCGGTTAAACGTTTACGTGCAGTAAAGTATGACGCTAGTTTTGCACCTGAAAAAATCAAAATGGTTAAATAGCTCATGCTGATAATTTGTAATACGATGGCTAGTATTGAGAAGGTTAAAGCAGGGTAAGGATAATTTGGGTCAGCAAACTGTACGAAAAAAGACAGATAAAATAAAATCGCTTTGGGATTCAAAATGCTGATGGTGAGTGCAGTACGAAATGGTTTGAACTCAGAGAGATCCTCTTTTTGCTGTATTGCTTGAGGAGCATCTGCAGTACGCCAAGTATCATAAGCAGCCTTTAGAAGTTTTATGCCTAAGTAGCTCAGATAAGTCGCACCCACGACTTTTAATAAAATAAAGAGCAAAGGAAATGCATGCAGTAAAGATGCTGCACCTAAGGCTGTTAAAATAATCAGAATTAAATCACCACTATAGACACCCAAAGCACCTTTATAGCCTGCGCGAATACCGTAGCGTGAAGCAATGGTCATTACATAGATGGAGTTTGGACCGGGAAGTAGCACAATCAATGTTGTACCAATAATAAAGGTCGTTAAATCTGTAATGCCAAACACGAAATTTTGCCAATAAAAAACTGATGCCGTCAGTATAACAACATCAGTTTTAGTGTGGAGCAGATATCTGGTGAAATTGGAAAAATCACCTGATATTTATATGCTAAATCAGAGCATTAAACTTTAATTTCTTGTGATTTACCAAAAATTTGACGTAACAACTGACTGAGCTGTTCGCGAGCTTTGATAAATCCATCAATACCGCCTTGGAGTAATTGGAAAGACATTAAGTCTTTTTCCAGTTGAGCTTTAAATTCAGTTTCTGTGAGTGGGCTACTCGAGTGTTCTGTATGTGGATGCGTATGGTCCGCCGATAACTGTGCTTCTACTGTACGTTGGTCTTGTGCTAAAGCATCCAAAAGGTTTGGAGAGACAGTCAGTAAATCACATCCCGCTAAGCCCAGCACTTGATCCACACTACGGAAGCTTGCACCCATAATCTCGGTACGAATGCCATGTTGTTTATAGTAATGGTAAATTTGTTTTACAGACAATACACCGGGATCTTTATCAATTGGGTAATGATCTATATTTTCTGCTTTTTTGTACCAGTCTAAAATACGGCCAACAAAAGGAGAAATCAGCGTTACATTTGCATCTGCACAGGCTTGAGCTTGGTGCAGGCCAAACAATAGGGTGAGGTTACAGGGGATTCCTTCAGCTTCTAACACCTTAGCAGCCTGTATGCCTTCCCATGTCGATGCAATTTTAATTAAAATTCGATTTTGGTCTACGCCGTATTGAGCATATAACGCCAGCAATTCTTTTGCTTTTGCAATTGTCGCTTCTGTGTCATAAGACAAAGCCGCATCAACTTCTGTAGATACACGACCTTCAACAAGTTTCAAAATTTCAGCGCCAAACTTGACGGTTAAAATATCAATGGTGCGTTCAATCAACTCATCATGTACTAAGCCTTCTTGCTGTGCTTGTAGATAAGCTGCCTCAATTAAAGCCTTATTTTCAGGCTGGCTAGCAGCTGCTGTAATCAAAGAAGGATTGGTTGTTGCATCGAGTGGACGAAATTTTTCAATCGCAGTTAAGTCACTGCTGTCAGCAACAATAGTTGTCAAATTTTTTAATTGGTTTAAAGCAGAATGTGTCATTTAAATCTAGTTCTTAAAGTTATTGCCCTTCATTTAGTTATAACACAAAGTCTGAATAGCTAAAGTGGCTGTGGTTATTTTTAAGACATTTAAACCATATTTTTACGTAGTTCTCTTACATAATCTATCAAAAAACGAGCGGCCGTGCCTTGAACGCTCTCCCGATTCCAAACTAAATCTACAAAATATTCAAACTTAGGCGTGAAATCTGAAAAATTTAAAATCTGTAATTGTTGCTTTAAAAGCGGATTTTCATCCAGCATTTCTATGGGTAATACGCCCCATCCCAAATTTTGTAAAATCATGGCACAAGCAGAATGATGATTGTCTGTACGCCAATAGTTTTTTGAGAATAACAGTTCGGGTTGAATATTGCGGTCACGACTGGCTACGACAATTTGTCGAGATTGTAAAATTTGTTCAAAACTTTGTTGCTTAAATTGTGCTAAAGCATAACGCTTGGCTGCAACAGGAATCAAAGCTTGTCGTTTGAGCTCAATGAATTGCTCATTACTTTCAAGCTGTTCACGTTCAAACATGAGTGCAAATTGTGCTGTTCCGTTTATTAACATTTTTTGTGCATCTTCTTGTGGTGCAGTAAAAATATTAATTTGTAAGCTTGGGAATTCGGCTTCTAACGCAGCAATGTAGTCTGTCCAATGGGTATGTAATAGTTCTGAAACCACCACTATATTGAGTTCTGACTCAAGCCCTGTACTGAGCGATAAGGCCAGTTGTTTCCACTGATTCATTTCTATTAAGAGTTGTTGTGCTTTTTCAAACAGAACTTTTGCATGCGCGGTAGGCACGGGTTCACGGCCTATACGTTCAAAGAGTTGCAAATTTAAATCGATTTCTAAGTTGGCAATCGACATGCTGACTGCTGAAGGGACTTTGCCTAATGCACGTGCAGCAGCAGAGAATGATCCAGTTTCCATCACGGTTTTAAAAATAATCAGTTGGTCTTGATTTAAGTTCATGTGGTTTTCCTATCAAAAATATTGAAAGAATCTGACTCGATTAATCAATCATATAAAAATAGAATAGCTAACACTACTGAAATATAGAGAATTAAATCATGTTGATTTCCAAGAGAAGGATTGTTCATGCGCTGAGCTATGAAATTATCCTGTTGGTGATCATTGCAATCGCATTAAGCTTTATCTTTCATGTTCCTTTGGAAGTTACTGGAACATTAGGTATTGCTATGGCTGTAACATCGGTTATTTGGAATATGACCTTTAACCATTTTTTTGAAAAATTTGAAGCGAAACGTAAACTGAAAAGAACTATAGGCGTACGTTTGATGCATGCTATTGGTTTTGAAGGCGGTTTAATGCTTGCGACTATTCCAATGGTGGCATACGCCTTAAATATGTCTTTAGGACAAGCATTTATTACCGATTTAAGTTTGACCTTATGTATCTTGGTGTACACCTTTATTTTCCAATGGTGTTACGACTATATTGAAGCTCAGTTAGGTTATCAGCCTGCACATAGATCTTCATAATGGACAACACAGGATATTTTGTAGATTAAGAAATATTATGCCAAAAAAAAGCACCTGAAATCAGGTGCTTTTTTTAATCGCGATAGGTGTAATTATTTTTCAACTATTGCAGTTACGCCTTGACCACCAGCTGCACAGATCGAGATTAATACACGACCTGAACCTTTTTCATTTAGTAACTTCGCAGCAGTCGCTAAAATACGACCACCAGTTGCAGCGAATGGGTGGCCTGCAGCCAAAGAAGAACCTTTTACGTTTAACTTCGTACGGTCAATTGAACCCAATGGTGCTTCTAAGCCTAAACGTTCTTTACAGAATTTAGGATCTTCCCACGCTTTAAGCGTAGACAATACTTGAGATGCAAATGCTTCATGAATTTCGTAGTAGTCGAAATCTTGTAGTGTGATGCCCGCGCGCTCAAGCATGCGTGGAACTGCATAAGCAGGTGCCATTAATAAGCCTTCTTTCTTGCCAACGAAGTCTACAGCTGCAGTTTCTTGGAAAGTTAAGTAAGCCAAAACTTCATGACCGTTTTCTTTCGCCCATTCTTCAGATGCTAAAAGTACACAAGATGCACCATCTGTTAATGGAGTAGAGTTCCCAGCCGTCATTGTACGACCGTCGCCTTTACCAAATACAGGTTTAAGCTTAGCAAGTTTTTCTACAGAAGAATCTGGACGTAAGTTGTTGTCGCGGTCTAAACCAAGGAAAGGCGTAATTAGGTCATCAAAGAAACCTTCATCATAAGCCTTTGCCATTTTTTGATGAGATGTTGCGGCAAGCTCGTCTTGCGCTTCGCGAGGAATACCCCATTCAAGTGCAGTAATTGCTTGGTGATCACCCATAGAAAGGCCAGTACGTGGTTCACCGTTCTTTGGTGCATCCATTAAATCTTTTACATTAATTTTGGTTAATGCTTTCAGGCGGTCTTTACCTGTTTTTGCAATATTGAGTTCAAGCAATGCTTTACGCAGACCGTCACCAAAAGCAATTGGCGCATCAGATGTCGTATCTACACCGCCAGCAACACCCACTTCAATTTGGCCGAGTGCAATTTTATTGGCAACAAGGAAGGCCGCTTGCAAACCAGTACCACACGCTTGCTGAATATCGTAAGCAGGTGTTTCTGGAGCGAGTTCTGTGTTTAACACACATTCACGGGTCATGTTAAAGTCACGGCTGTGTTTTAAAACTGCGCCTGCTACGACTTCGCCTAAGCGCTGACCTTGCAGGTTGAAACGTTCAACCAAGCCATTTAAAGCAGCTGTAAACATGTCAGAGTTTGAAGCTGTGAAAAAAGCACCATTTGAACGTGCAAATGGAATGCGGTTACCGCCAATGATAGCTACGCGGCGAACTGTATTTTGGCTCATGTGTTTTTCCTGTTGAACAGAAGTTTGAGTTGTTTGTTTTGAAGCTGTAGTTTTAGACGCTGTACTTTTACTGCTGCTGCGCGACGCTGTAGAGCGTGTGCGGGCAGGTTTAGCGCTTGCTGCTGATTTGTCCGTTGTACTGGTTTTTCGGGTAGTGCGGTTAGATGTGGTTTTTGATGGTTTTGACACATCTGATTCAGCAGAAGTTTCGACTGCTGGATTTTCTTGAGTAGTTTTGCTCATAAGGCTTTTCCAAGCATGTAAAAGTGTTTCTGAGGGCTACATTATCATAAACTCAGGAGTGCTGAATTGACTGGAATGACATTGCAGAATGCATTCAGGTCAAGTCATATCGGCATTAACTCAAGTATGATTCAATAGAAACTGATGGAGCTATTGAAATATAAGGCCAATAACATCATATTGAAGTTTAAAGGATATCTTCAAATCCATCAAAAAATTAATTTATTTGAGAGATAAAAACATGAGTGACCAATACCAAGCATTTGCAAAATCTCCAATTGGTAAATTTGTCATTAAAAATTTAGGATTGCCATCACCGACTTTCCTAGAGCGTTTTGAATCTGCTTCTCCTGTGGTGAAAGGCGCTATTTTAGTCGGCGCTGCGCCAAACAGTACTTTGGCTGGTTCTATTGCTCAAGTTTTGGCAAATGTACATGCCAATGGTTATGCAGGTAATAATACTGAATTACAGCAAGCTGCAGCTAAAGCAGGCTTGAACTTGAGCGCTTTTAATGACGGCGACAAAGAATCTAAATTTAAAGTGGTTGTATTTGATGCTTCTGGCATTGAAAACTCAGAACAACTACACGAGTTATATGCATTCTTTAATCCAATCGCACGCCAAGTCCAAGCATCTGGTCGTGTGGTTGTTGTGGGTACAACACCTGAAACAGCTAAAACTGCAAAACAAGCGATCGCACAGCGCGCACTTGAAGGTTTTGTAAAATCAGTGGGTAAAGAATTCAAAAAAGGCATTGCAGCTAATCTTATCTATGTTGATGCTGGCGCAGAAGCGAACCTTGAATCTGCACTTCGTTTTGCTATTTCTCCGCGTTCAGCGTATGTGTCTGGCCAAGTGATTCGCGTATCTCAAGCGGAAACTGTTGATATTGACTGGACCAAACCACTTGCGGGTAAAACAGCTGTAGTTACAGGTGCAAGCCGTGGTATTGGTGAAGCAATTGCGCATGTACTTTCTCGTGATGGCGCGCATGTCATTTGTTTAGATGTGCCACAACAACAAGCTGACCTTGACCGTGTGGCAGGTGCAATTGGTGGTTCAACACTTGCAATTGACATTACTGCAGCGGATGCTGGCGAAAAAATTAAAACAGCTGCTGCGGCACAAGGTGGTTTAGATATCATTGTGCATAATGCAGGTATTACACGTGACAAAACGTTGGCAAATATGAAGCCTGAGCTTTGGGACTTGGTAATTAACATTAACTTGTCTGCAATTGAGCGTGTTAATGATTACTTACTGGGTAATGATGGCTTCAATGCAAATGGCCGTATTGTTTGTGTATCGTCTATTTCTGGTATTGCGGGTAACTTGGGTCAAACCAACTATGCAGCATCTAAAGCAGGTGTGATTGGAGTGGTTAAATTTACTGCGCCTACGCTAACTAATGGTGTGACAATTAACGCCGTAGCGCCTGGTTTCATTGAAACTCAAATGACTGCAGCCATTCCATTTGCAATCCGCGAAGCTGGTCGTCGTATGAACTCAATGAGCCAAGGTGGTTTACCTGTTGATGTTGCAGAAACGATTGCCTTGTTTGCTTCAACAGCATCTACAGGCCTGAACGGTAACGTGGTTCGTGTTTGTGGTCAAAGCTTGCTAGGTGCTTAACACATTAAAGTTCTCTCCTTTAGGGGAAGAGAATTTAGGAGAGGGAGAGAAAGGGAATATTATTAACCCTCTCTCTAGCTCTCTCCTAGAGGGAGAGAGAACTCCATGAAACAAATTAGAAAACTTCTCAAAGGTTCAGTATGAATACTCGCCATTTTAGTCAACTTCCAAAACCTTATCTGGCTTATCCAAAAGTCATTCAAGGCTTGATTTTTAAAAAGCCGAAAGGTGAAAAAGTGCTACCGCAAGTTGAATATGTGGTGGATTCATTTCAAGTCGATTCAAAACATTTAAAAGCGTACAACGAAGTTTGCGGTTTTAAAAATAACGGCTATATTCCGGCTATTTACTTGGCTGTGTTGTCGCAAAGTTTACAAATGCACATGATGACAACAGAAGCATTTCCATTTGCAATTCTTGGATTAGTGCATATTCGCAATCAAGTGAAGCAAACGCGTAAAGTTGGGGTCAATGAACAATTGAGCTTGTCGTGTAAATTTGGTGAATTAAAACCACATGACAAAGGTGTACAGTTTGATTTTATTACCACGGCAAAAGTCGGCAACGACGTTGTGGTTGAATCATTGACGACGTATTTAGCACGTCAAAAAACCGATGTAAAAGGCACAGCTAAAGCATCTGAAAATAAAACTCCAGATTATCAGTTAGTAGGTGAGTGGAATGTCTCTGAAAATACAGGACGTCGTTACGCATTGACTTCTGGTGACTTTAACCTCATTCATATCCATGCCGTGACAGCAAAAGCATTTGGTTTTAAACAAGCCATTGCACATGGTATGTGGAGTAAAGCGAAAGCGTTGGCAAATTTAAGCTTGCCAGATGCGTATGAAGCTGATGTTTGGTTTAAGCTTCCAATGTATCTACCTTCAAAAGTTGAATTTTTAACAGCGGTGAATACTTCAGAAACTGATTTTATGATCCGAAGTGCAAAAAATAAAAAACCGCATGTGACGGGTTCAGTCACAGCGCTGTAAGCTTAAAAGCCCGATGTATTCAATGTATCGGGCTTTTTTTCTGCCTGAAAATATGTCATATCATTCGCGTATGACAGAATTTGGAGTTCAATGGATATGAACCAGCTGAAAGAAATTTTATGTGCAAATGCTGAAAATTATTGGGGTGAAGTTGATACTACATTTCAAGATGTTGCGCGACTATTTAGCCGTTTGCAGGATGCACGTAGCACACAAGGTGGCGCGGCCCTGTGCGTATATTTTAAAGGCCGTAAAGTACTGGAAATTTGTACAGGTCAAAAATCTACGGATGAAAAATGGCAGTCCGATACACTCTCTATTTGTTATTCCACGGGTAAAGGCGTATTGGCCACGCTGGCGCATATTTTAGTCAGTGAAGGTTTGATTAATTATGACGTGCCTATTAGCCACTATTGGCCTGAATTTGCGAAAAATGGTAAACATCACATCACGCTTCGGCATATTTTGAGCCATCAAAGTGGTTTATACGACATCCGTAATAATATTGATCAAGCAGTTGAAATGGCAAACTGGCCACACATGCTTCAAGTCATGGAAAGAATGACACCACGCTTTGGGTTGGGTGAAGACATGGCCTACCAGCCATTGACCTTTGGTTGGCTAGTAGGTGGAGTACTTGAAAAAGCGACCCAACGAAGTTTGTCTGAATTAATGCAACAGTATTTAGTCCAGCCTTTGGCGTTGGATGGCGCGTATTTTGGTGTACCACATGATCAACTTGAGCGTGTCGCTCGGTTACTTCCGAAAGTATCGCGTTTAAATCATGCAGATAAACAAAAATCTTCTCAGCCATCTAAGCCACGTAAAGTATCACCCCTAGATAAACTGATTGAGCTTAGTGGTCAAAATCCACAAGATTTTCAGGATGCGATGATTCCTAAAGGCATGAAGCATTTTAGCTTTTTTAGTGATGAAGGCATGCAGGCGGTCATTCCAGCAGCCAATGGTGCTTTTACAGCAGCAAGCTTGGCTAAAATGTACGCCATGCTGGCAAATCATGGGGTATGGAATGGTCAAACTTTGATTAAACCCGAAGTTTTTAGTCTACTCAGCACGATCCAGAGTAAAAAGCGTGACCGAATTATGCCGTTGCCCATGCATTGGCGTTTGGGTTATCACCGTGTGTTAAGTTTGGGCAAATCTTCAAATGGATTTGGCCATATTGGGTTTAATGGTTCAGGGGCATGGTGTGACCCAGCGCGTGATTTAAGCTTTGCTTATACACATAACTTTCCAACAGGCTCATTGACTGGGGATTACCGTTTATGGGCGCTCACGCAGGAAGTACTGCGCTGTGCAGATCAGCTTTTAATAGGTAAAAAAGGCTGGTTTTAACCCAATTAAACTACTTTTATAAAGTGTTTCTGCAGGATTATATTATTTTTGCAGGCACTTTATTGATGGTTTGTTTAATCATGTCTGCAATCCGACTTCTCCCGCTTATTGCAATTTCTGGTGCATCAGCAGTTTTAACTGGCTGTCAGGATACTGAGCATGGCACAAAAAGCATTGATCAAAATACTGTGCAAGAAAGTGTTCAGCCCAAACCTGTATGGGCGGGTAGCTATCAAGGTCATACACCGTGTTTAAGCTGTTCTGCTTTATGCGAAGAATGCGAGGGTATGTCGGTTAAATTAACCTTAAAAGAAGATATGCAATATGAGCTACAGCGTATCAGTATGAGTGGCAATGACATATCTGAAACATTGACTGGTCGGATGCTGTTTAAAGATGAAGCAAAAACTCAGTTGGAACTTGTTGGTGTCTCTAAGCGCAATCTATTATTGGTGAACGTTGCAAAGCATGAAGTAGAAATCCGAATGGATCAGAGTGCTAAAGCCTATGCATCACAACAGGATTTCCTCATGGGCGCCGTATAGCATTTAAAAACTATTCTACTGTTCTCTAATTTTTAAAAATGTACACTGCTAAAAGTTGAAATAACAGGAAATACGCAATGCTGAAATCTTATGTGGAATTTAGAACTGAATTATTTCCGCCGTGTTCAGAAAATACGGATGAATGGGAAGGTGCTGTTTGGGGGCGTTCATTAGCCACCTACTTAAATACAGAGCTACAAAAGCGGGGCCTTCCCAGTGCAGGTATTCAGGCTGAAGACTGGGGCTATGTGGTAAATTTTGAAGCGCCATTTCATGAAGATATTTGGCTAGGCTGTGGCAAATATGATGAATATCCAGATGGTTTCCTGCTGATGATTGAGCCTAAAAATCCAATCATTAAAAAATGGTTTAAACCAAATATTGATGTCACAGAGCAGCTTGAGCAGTTAATCCAAGCTTTGGATCAGATTCTGCAACAGAATGAAGCAGTGCATGATGTCAAATGGTGGACAGCAACAGAGTTTGAAAATCCAAAAAGATGAATGCCCAATTACCTGAATAAATGGCATTGGCATACATCTTCTGTGTTTTTTCATTCACTCAGTGTCAAAAAAACAGTATCCTTATGCATGTGAAAAGGAGCATACATGTATCAAGTACTTGCGCGAAAATATCGTCCCCGCAATTTTAATGAGCTGGTTGGTCAAAACCATGTCTCACGCGCATTAACTAGCGCTTTAGACCGTGGCCGTCTGCATCATGCCTATTTGTTTACAGGGACACGTGGTGTAGGTAAAACCACCATTGCGCGTATTTTGGCGAAGTGCTTGAACTGCGAAACAGGGATTACCTCTACGCCATGTGAAGTGTGTGCGACTTGTAAGTCGGTCAATGAAGGCCGTTTTATCGATTTGATCGAAATTGATGCTGCTTCACGTACCAAGGTAGAAGATACGCGTGAATTGCTCGACAACGTACCTTATGCACCAACCCAAGGACGATTTAAGGTCTACTTAATTGACGAAGTGCACATGCTGTCTACGCATTCATTTAACGCACTTCTAAAAACCTTAGAAGAACCACCAGAGCATGTGAAATTCCTCTTCGCCACAACAGATCCTCAAAAGTTACCCATCACAGTTATTTCGCGTTGCTTGCAATTTACGCTACGCCCCTTGGCTGTAGACGAAATTACATCGCACTTAACTGATGTATTGCAAAAAGAAAGCATAGAAGCGGAGCAGGATGCGATTTGGCAAATTGCTGAATCTGCGCAAGGCTCTTTGCGTGATGCGATGTCGTTAACCGACCAAGCGATTGCTTATGGCCAAGGTGCTATTCAGCATCAGGATGTTAAAGACATGCTGGGCTTGATTGACCGTACAATCATTTATGATCTAATTTTAGCAATACACCAAAATCAGCAAGCGCGTATTAGCGAATTGTTAATGCAATTCCGTCAGCAAGCACTCGATGTTTCTATGGTGCTAGATCAATTGATTTCGACACTGCATGAATTGGCATTACTACAGTATCTGCCAGATTTAGCATTAAAATACAGTGCTGAAATTAACCAAAAAATTATGCGCCTGTCGCAACAAGTTACAGCGCAAGATTTACAACTGTATTATCAAATTGCTTGTAAAGGTCGTGCCGATTTACAAATGGCGGTTACACAAGAGCAAGGTTTTGAAATGACCGTGCTACGCTTGCTGGCTTTCCGTCCTATGCAACCGAATGAAGTGCCTGTTTCAGCAGTCGTGCAAACCGTACAGCCAGTTGCAAGTGTTGAGCAGATGCCTGTTAGCGAACAGCTAACACCACAAAGTAGTCCAGCTGAAGTCCGTACATCAGTATTAGCGACAGATGCACCTGCAACGCAAGATATTAAAAACGAGTCGCTAAATTCTGATGATTTCTTCTCTGATGAATATGATGATGAACAAGATGAGTTCGCATCAAAGACGGATGTGAATGAGCCTTCATCAGATGATTTTCTGGATGAACCAGCGTTAGATACAACTCCAGTTGTGGAACAAAGTCTGCAAGCTCAAGTAGCGCCTGAAATTGACATTCCACAAACCAAATCAGCACATACGCAAAATGCGGATGTATCTCAGGTAGAAAAGGTAGAGTCATCTGATCAAATTATTTTCGATCCATCTCATGGTGAAACATTATTTGGTTTAGATGCTTTGGCAGGAAACGATCAGGTTGTAGATTTAACACCAGACTATGCTTTTGAATCTATTGCACCTTTAGATGAGCATGTAGCTGAAAATAGTGTTGGTGCTGATATCTCTGGTGAACCTGTTTCAGCTGACGTGGCAGATAATCTATTTGCACAACGCATAACAGAGGAACCAGCAGTAGTAAGTACTATACAGGCTGAAATACAACAGCAGATGCATAGTCCAGCAGTTGTAACTGCATCAGCTCTAAGTCATTTAATGCCACAGGATATTTTGAAACTGCCTGTGCAAGACCTGCAAGGAGAATGGACTGTAGATAAATGGGAATATTGGTTCCGTCATAGCGATTTATCACCTGCTGTACAAGAGTTGGCTCAACATGGCGTGATGATTGGTACGATTGATGGTGAAAGTAGTTTCCATATTCCTAAAAAATACGAACAACTACTCAACCAAATGCAGCATTTATTAGAACAAGCCTTACACAGTGTTTGGCCTGCAACACGATTTAATGTGGTGTATGGAGATGTAAGTGAACGCACGCCTTATGTGCTTTTAAATGCACGTAAAGAGCAAGCGTATGTTCGTGCTTCAGAATTGTTGCATAATGAGCCTACAGTGAAATCCTTAATTCAAGCATTTAATGGTGAATTACAAAATATTCAACTGAAATAATGATTTTGAAATGCATTATTCTGCGTGATTTAAATCAATAAGATAATGTACTAGGGCATCTCGCATTTCTGATGGAATCGGGGTGCTTTTTTTATGTGTGCGCTCAACAAAAACATGCACAAAATTACCTTGAGCAGAGGCATGATCTTGTCCTTGTTTAAAAATCGCCAAGTCATAAATTAAAGAAGAGTTTCCAATTTTTTCAATCGCAACGCCCACTTCAATAATTTCTGGATAGCTGAGCTCTTGCATAAAATTGCAGGATGAGCTGACCACGAGCCCAATAATGGGTGAGTGGTGAATATCAAAACCCGCTTTTTGAATTAATAAAGCATTGGCTGCTGTATCAAAGTAACTGTAATAGGTAACATTATTCACATGTCCGTATAGATCGTTATCTGCCCAACGGGTTTGAATGGGAAATATAAAAGCATATTGATGGCGCAGTCTAATTTTAGGTTTCATTTGAGTCTATTTTTATGAAGTATTAGGTGTTTTACGTTGCTGGGGCAGTTTATTCAAGTAAAAAAAAGCCATTCAAGCAATTTGAATGGCTATGGCAAAATGAAAACTTCAAAAAATTAAAGCATTGAGTGTTTTTAATATTGCATTAGAAACGATAGCCTAGACCTAAATAGGTCACCACTGGGTTAATTTCAATTTTACTTGAGCCAAATAATACTGTGTCGCGGTCACCTGTATTGCTGTTGCCAATCACATTCAGTTTTGCCTGAGTAGAAAGGTGAGCATAACTTACAGAGGCTGTACCAAACCAATTTTTAGTCAAGTTGACATCTACACCTACAGTAGCAACGGGTGCAAATGCATCATCGACTTTGACTTTACCTAATTCAGGCTTGAGTAAACCGCCTACCAACTGATTATGGGTTTGGAGCTCCGTATTCACAGCAGGATCTACTTTTACATTGCTAAAATGCGCATACATGACACCAGCACCCACATAAGGCCGAATACGATTGTTAATGGAACCAAAATGATAACGTGCAGTAAATGTTGGGGTGTATGCATCGGTTGTTGCAATTTTATTGAATTGTTCTAAGTTTGCAACGGAACCTACAAGAGGAAGGGTGATTTCGCCCTTACCAGCCAATTCCATTTTGGGTGGCGCGCCTAGAACTAATTCGAGGGATACATTGTCATTCACAAAATAATCAAGCATTAAGCCTGCGGTATCCGCATTTTGCACTTCAAAACCAGCATTTGGTGAAGATGCCTCTTGAGCACCTAAAATAGGTGTTTTATCAGTGGTGCTACCTGAAATACCTTGAGCGCTACTTTGAGGCATGACGTGTAACCAACCTGCGGAAACGGCCCATGTTTTACCATCGGAAGTGGCTGCATGAACCAAAGGCATTGCACCAAAAAGTGCGACCATGAGGACTGATTTTTTAATATGATTCATTTGCTTTTCCTTAGTCTGTATTACCACATACCGTTACAAATCCTGAAACGGTTTTCACTATAAGTTTATGCAGTTCATACATGAAAAAGCTTAAGAAATAAGAAAAATTACAATGTTAATGACGTTAATTAAAAATATGAATGTCGTAAAATTTGTTAAAAAACAATCGAATTATTTTTGATTATTTTTCAATCAATGCCTAATGTGTTGAATTCGAATATATAAATAACTCAGGATTTAATCTATTTAATAAACGGTAAAAGTATAGGAATGTCGAATTCATCACAGCTAGACAATCATAAAGTATTATTTAAGCGTAAATTGAGTTGTAAATCTGTAGAGCATCCTGCTGTTGTAGAGGGCGTGGGTTATTTTGCAAGAGCCGAGTTTGTAACATCGCATCTGTCGCTAGCTCGCTTAATTTTGCATGTGGAATATTCAGTTGTTGCAGTTTGAGAGTGAGCCCACTGTGGTCAAGATGATTTTGCATGTGATCGATAAATAAATCGCATAAACCTGCGGTACAGCCTGTGCTGTAAGGATCGAGCCATTGCATAAGCTCTGCATAATGAGCTTTGGCTTCTGGGGCATTAAATTTAAGCACTTCAGTGAGCACTAAGGCATTGCTATGGCCATGTGAAATATGAAAATGCCCACCCAGTGGATAGGCTAAAGCATGCACTGCACCCACAGGCGCATTGGCAAAGGCCTGACCAGCAAGCATTGAGCCTACCAGCATGTTTTGCCGTGCTTCAAGGTTACTACCATCTTTGAGCACTAAAGGAAGATTTTTATTTAATAGGCGCAGAGCTTGTTTGGCCAACATATCTACATAAGGGTTTTTCTTTACTTTAGATGTATAGGCTTCTATGGCATGCACCATCGCATCTATACCTGTAGCTGCTGTAATAGACGGCGGTAAATTTTGAGTGAAGTTTGCATCTAGAATTGCGACATCGGCATAAAGTACAGGCGAAACTATCCCAGTTTTAGTGGTCTCACCAGTGGTCACAATTGAAATAGGGGTGACTTCTGAGCCTGTACCTGCAGTGGTCGGGACTAAAATCAAAGGAAGGCGAGGTCGTTTGGCATGACCAACCCCGTATAGGTCTTGAATACGCTGTTGTTGATCGGGATGTGCCAATACTGCAATGATTTTTGCGACATCTAAGGAGCTACCTCCACCGAAGCCGAGCACAAAATCAATTTTTTCATGTTGAGCAAATTTTACGGCATCAAGGACTAAATGCTCGGGAGGATCTGCTTGTACATTAGAATAAATAATATAGTCTTGCTGAAGTGTTTCTAAAATTTCCACAATAGGTAAATGAAGCTGATGTACTAACATGCCAGGGTCGGTCACCATTAACACGCGTTTAGGTTTAAAGTCATTGAGCAGATTTTTGAGCTCAATAATTGAACCCAAACCAGAAATAATATTACCGACGGTTTGAAACTGAAATTGGCTCATGAGGTTATCCTTATTTTTTATATCTAAATGCGTATTATTGTTGAGGGTTGATATAGGATTCATCCTTTAAATAACTTAACATAAGATGCTTGAAATAAAAGTAACATTGAGGTTCTTATGTCATCCCAAACGCCCTATCAGGTGTTATGTGTTTGTCTAGGTAATATTTGCCGCTCTCCTACGGCTGAAGCTGTATTTAGGCACTTATGTGATGAAGCGAACTTGAATGTTGCGATTGATTCTGCGGGTACCAGCAATTACCATCCTAATAAGGCACCAGATTCGAGAAGCCAGCAACACGCCAAAAAACGTGGTTATGATTTGTCTACCTTGCGCGCACGTCAGTTAAAAACCAAAGATTTTGTAGAATTCGATTTGATTCTGGCAATGGATCATGAAAACTTAGTCAATATTCAAGCGTTGCAAATTCAAGCCTTACAAGAATGGGGTACTAGCGCACGACGTGCTGAAATTGCACTCATGAGTCAGCATGATCCTGACTTTTTTGAGCAGGCTGTGCCAGATCCATATTATGGTGGTGCAAATGGTTTTGAATTGGTACTCGACCAATGTGAATCTAGCTGTCGCGCATGGATTCAGGTTATTCAGAAAAAATTAGAACATTAAGGTTTAAGATTCGACATGCATATCCAGACTCAAGTACAACTTAAGCCTTTTAATACGCTCAATTTAAATTCAATCGCTTCTCATTATGTGCAAGTACATTCGAAACAAGATTTAATCGATGCATTAGCCTTTGCAGAGGCAGAGCAACTGAATGTATTTATACTTTCAGGGGGCAGTAATATGCTCTTGCCAGAACACATTGATGCTCTGGTTTTACACATGCACATCATGGGTATTGAAGCACTCGCGGAAGATGACCAAACTCGTACTATTCGTGTTGGTGCAGGTCAAGTTTGGCATGACTTTGTGTTATGGACGACCACAGAGCACTTATATGGCTTACAAAATTTAGCTTTAATTCCAGGGCTTGTAGGTGCGGCACCAGTACAAAATATTGGTGCTTATGGTGTAGAAGTTGGTGAATTTATTGATACAGTTGAAGTTTATGACCGTGATGAAAAGCAATTTATAAGTATAGCTTCTGTCGATTGTGATTTTGCTTATCGCCATAGTGTATTTAAAGATGATCCAAACCGTTACATCATTTGTGCGGTGCAATTTAAATTATTAAAAACACCAGAACTCAAATTACAGTATGGTGATTTAAAAGCAGCCGTGGGTGATGAGCTCACAGCTGAGAATTTACAACGTCAAGTGATTCATATTCGACAAGCCAAATTACCAGACCCTCAAGAATATCCAAATGTGGGAAGCTTTTTTAAAAATCCAATAATTTCGCAGCAAAGTTATGAACAGATTGCGTTAAAACATCCAAACTTACCACATTATCCTCAAGCGAATGGACAAGTTAAAATTGCTGCAGGTTGGCTCATTGATCAGGCGGGTTGGAAAGGTAAAAAGCTAGGTGTGGTGGGTATGTTCCACAAGCAAGCATTAGTTTTAGTTAACTATGCAGATGCGACTTTGCATGATGTGCGCCGTACTTATCAAGCAGTGCAAAATGATGTATATCATCAGTTTAGCATTAAGTTAGAACCTGAACCTGTGTTGTTTAGTCAGCAAGGTTTAATCCGTTCACATCAGGACTAAAAAATGAAAAAAACGCCGTGGATAGTCCGTATTGTACAAATATTCGCTGTATTATTTGCACTATTCGGCTGTCTGATCGTTTTTATTTATACGCCTTTTTATTCCAGCTTAGTCGTGCGTGCACTCAACTATTTTGTACCCGTAGAAGTGAACGAGGTTGCGGCCAAGAGCCAAAAATTGGCCTCTTTAAGTGATCATGAAAGCTACGAGCCGGGCTCGGATATGTGGATTGCACGTCAAGCTTATTTAAAAGTGATGGAAGAGGCGATTCAAAGCCAAAATGCACAAGATTTAATGCTGGTGCAGGCACGTTATAAAGTACTGCAAAAAAGTATCGAAGACGATATTCAAAAAGAAGCTGAGGAAAAGAACCGTCCGCAAGTGCCCTTGTTAGCACCTGTAGTTGAGCAAGCAGAGGCGAGTAGTGCCTCTGAAGCAACGGTGAGCCATGTTTTCGATTTTAATGCCAAAGTCGATGATGAACAGATGCAACATTACGTTAAATTTTTAAAAACACATCCTATTGAAATAGCAGCTTCAGAACCTGTTGACGATGAAATTTTTAAAGATATTGCACTGATTCAGAATCAAAATGAAAATGAGAAAAAAGTTGCAGAATTGAAGCCAGCGCATTTTTCTGAACCTTATGCCATTGTGGTACTTGGTGGTGGTTTAACTTTAGATAAAAATGGCAAAGATATTGTGGTAAATGACTATACGCGCTTACGTTTAGAAAAGACGCTTGTGGTAGAAAAGCAATATAAATTGCCTATTGTGCTGAGTGGCGTAGAAGCACCTTATATGCAACGCTGGTTGGCTGAGCATGGTGTAGAAGCTAAATTGCTTGAAGATCGTAGCATGAACACCTGTGAAAATACGCGCTTTAGCTCTTTGCTCTTGCAGAAGAAAGGCGGAGCCCCTACAGTGATGCTAATTACAGATCGTTATCACATGCCACGAACTCGACGTTTATTTGCACTCAATGGCATAGAAACATTAGCGATTGAAGCGCCAATGCCAACTCATTTGACACGATGGCGTCCAAGTGAACAAAATTATGACCATAGTCGCCGTGCCAATTATGAAATGTTGGCTACAATGCGCGATATGTGGGTAGGTACAGAATGCAGGGAGGTACCTTAATGTCTGATATACCTTTTTTAAATCCTGCGATTTTAAAGCAATTAGAATTGCCTATTCCGAGTCGTGAGACCACGCCTCTATTATTAGAACAATTAAATTTAAATCGACCCTATACACCAACTTTAGAGATACAAGCATATCGTCGTTTATATGGTTTAGATGCTTTGAATTGCGAGCATTGGCAAGGCGCTATAGAAATGCCTTTGTTTAAGCTTCATGTACAAGTGTTTCAGCCAAAATTAGAAGAACGTTCACAAATTAAAGGCACGGTATTTTTGTTGCATGGCTATCTCGAGCATAGCGGAATTTATCAACCGATCATTCGAGAAATACTCGAACAAGGTTATAGTGTTTTGACCTATGACTTACCGGGACATGGCTTAAGCAATGGTTCGCCGGCGAGTATTCAAAATTTTGATCACTATCAAGCTGTGTTAGAAGCTGTGCACCGTTATGTTAAGCATGCGGCACAATTGCCTCAGCCTTGGTTGGGCATAGGTCAAAGTACGGGTGGGGCTATTTGGTTACATCACTTGCTTGCCTTCGCGGAGCGTCGTGAAAACCCTTATGTTGATCGCGTATTATTGCTTTCACCTCTAATTCGCCCTGCAAAAACTGCGTGGTGGCACAACTCAGTAGGTTTGGGGATTATTCGTCGTATTAAGCGTGAAGTCCCTCGACATTTCCGCCGTAATAACCATAACCCTGAATTTCTTCGTTTCGTACGTCTTAAAGATCCGCTTCAGCCACGTATGATGGGAATGGATTGGATTCTGGCAATGTCAAAATGGATGCAGGAAATGGAAGAACGTCCAGCATGTCGTATTCCAGTGTGGTTGGCGCAAGGTGCACAAGATCAGACGGTCGACTGGCGCTATAATATTGAATTTATACGCCGTAAATTTCGCTTACAAACGCTATTAATGCTAGAAGAAGGCTCTCATCAATTAATTAATGAGCGTGCAGATATTCGTGCTGCATTAACGGGGTTAATCCCCGCATTTTTACATGCAAACAATACTAAAAGTTATTATTAAATCGCTTGATTGATTGGTAAGTGGTAGCTGTTCAAGACATTAAAAAAGTAGCATATAGCTACTTTTTAATGTCCAGTGATTCGTTATTTACAGAGTGTTAAACACTGGGTAATGATGCGAATTTAATTTTAAAAATGCTCAGCACTTGCCAAATTCCACATTCGATAATAAAAATTTTCTTGGTCTTTATCGTTACATTGCAGAAGTTCGCCATCCTTCAACCAAAAATGGAGCTGAGCATAGTTTTTAATTTCGCGATCGTTTACTCGCTGTGCTAAATGATGAGCCTTTAAATCTGCAGGGTGGCGTAAGCCTGCTGCAGCAATCATCTCAGATAAGCCGTGTAGAGTGTTTTTGTGGAAATTATAAACACGTTCAGCTTTGGTTGGTACATGAATGGCTTTTTGGCGATCTGGGTCTTGTGTCGCAACCCCAACAGGGCATTGGTTGGTGTGGCAACTCTGCGCTTGTATGCAACCCACGGCAAACATAAAACCACGTGCTGAATTCACCCAATCGGCACCAATCGCCATGGTGCTAGAAATATCAAAGGCACTGATAATTTTACCACTTGCACCAATTTTAATTTTCTCTCTTAAACCTGCACCTACTAAGCTGTTATGTACAAAGAGTAAACCTTCTCGAAGTGGCGTACCCATATAATTAATTAATTCTACAGGTGCAGCACCCGTACCGCCTTCGGAGCCATCAACCACAATAAAATCTGGCAAAATATTGGTTTGAAGCATCGCCTTAACAATACTCATAAATTGCCAAGGCTGGCCAAGGCAAAGTTTAAAACCTACGGGCTTACCATTGGAAAGTTCACGCAGTTGCTGAATAAAATACATCAGTTCAAGTGGTGTGCTAAAAGCAGAATGGCTAGATGGAGACACGCAGTCTACATCACGGCTTACGCCTCGAATCTGTGAAATTTCTTCTGAAATTTTGTCTTTGGGTAAAATTCCACCATGTCCAGGCTTTGCACCCTGAGACAATTTAATTTCAATCATTTTGACTTGAGGGATTTTGGCTTGTTCGGCAAAACGTACAGGATCAAATTGACCATCGAGTGTACGACAACCAAAATAACCACTACCAAGCTCCCAAACAATATCGCCACTATTCTCTAAATGATAGGGACTAATACTGCCTTCACCCGTGTCATGATAAAAATTACCCATTTTTGCGCCTTTGTTGAGTGCTCGAATCGCATTTGCACTTAAGCTTCCAAAGCTCATGGCTGAAATGTTTAAAATGGATGCACTATAAGGCTGGGTACATTGTGGTCCACCAATGCTTATTCGAAAACTTTCAGGGTTTGCAGGTTTGCAAGGAGTGAGTGAGTGGGTGATAAAACGATAATTATCTTGATATACATCGATGATAGAACCAAAAGGTTTATCGGCATTTTCATTTTTTGCACGTTGGTAGACTAAGCTACGTTGCATACGTGAAAAAGGTAGTGCATCTTGATCGGCTTCAATAAAATATTGGCGAATTTCAGGGCGAAATTCTTCGAATAAAAAGCGAAAATGCCCCATGATTGGATAGTTTTTTAAAATGGAGTGCTTATTTTGCAGTACATCATATAAGCCAAGTAAACTCAGTGCTGAGCTAATAATCCACACACTATTGAGGAGAGTTTGTGGAATGAAATAATAAATGTAGCGAGGCTCATAGCCAATATGGAATGACGTCAGCAACAAGCAAATAAAAATACACAAAAACCAAATAGAATGGCGTGAAAAAAATGTATTGAGCAGTTTATGTCGTACAGATTGTGTAAGGTTGGGCATATAGAGGTTTATCCATAGACTGCATTGAGGTTTTAATGTGCCGATTTTGTTAGAAATTCTCAAGATCTAGTTTGTTGAATGTATGTAGTTATATGAATGTTGAGCCCTTGAATAGGAATCAAATGAATGTATATCAATTTACAAAAAAATGGACAATATTCGGCCAAAAAAGATGTTTAGTTTTTAATCTGCTATTGAAAGCAATTCTTATGATTTCACGGCAGATGATTTTTTAGATAAATTGATTTTACCCCAACCACAGGAGTAAAAAAGATGACTAAGAAATCGATCCGTTATAATAATGCAGATCTAGCATGCCTATGCTAAATCTGATTTCAAATACGACTTTAACGCATCAATACAGTATGCAGTGGGGCAAGCAACTTCATACTGTATCCCCATAAATCCATCAACGCTAATAATCACAAAAAATATTTTAAGAAATTATTAGTCCCATGTTTGGGACTTTTTTATTTTTCGAATTGTATGCTACTTATTTTATAAATGACCTAAGCGATTGAGTGCACCAAAAATCCAGTATCTAAATAATAAGATTGATTACAGCCATTAGGGTTCATCAATTTGTTGCACAGCATGTGAAACATAGTCGGGTTCAATATTTTGAATGCGTTTGCCAAAGCTACGTAACCACCAAACCAATTGTGAGGTGTATGGAACGGTTGCCGTAATCAAAATACGTCCATCCTCTTGCTTTTGTAGGGTTTGATCTAGGCTGAGTTGAGATTCCTCAAAGTAGCTCGCATCTTGTTCCGTCACTGTAAGGCGAAGCTCAATATTTTCTGTAGGTTGGTTAAAATCAACACGGAAGCCAAGCGCACCAGATTCAATATAAGCATCTATGTCAAAATTTACAGGGTGTAAGGCACGCGAATTCAGCACGTGTGCTGATTTAAAGCGGTGCAAGGCAAAAGTTTGAATGTCAGTTTTGTCATGTCGAGTGCACACGAGATAAATAATTGCACCTTTTTGAACCAAAGCGAGTGGATTTAAAGTGTAGGTTTTCTCTTCACTTTGTAAGCCACGACCTTGATACACACATTCTAGTTGTTTGTCTTGTAACAAACCTTCGTAAATCGTTTGTTGCGAATTTTTATCTACCGTAGGTGGGATAAGGGGTTGATTGGCTGGCACAATACGTACCCGATTAATCCACTGACGCACGCTATTTTGAGTGGATAGACTGCGACGGGCCAAATCAAACCAAGGGTTCATTTCTTCAATCAGGCTAGGTGGAAGTAAATGTTTAAGATGTTCCTCGACCATCATAAACGTAACAGCCTGAGAGCTGGTCATGTGAGGCAAGCTCTGAATAGGTGCATCCGCGCGCCAACGCCAACCTTGAGGAGACGTTTTACTACTTTCAATTGGAAAGCGCTGTGCAATTTGGTTCAAATCGCGCTGAATGGTGCGCAAACTAATATCGATGCCTTCGCGAACTAAGCTTTCTTGCAATTCACGAGTC
The DNA here is from genome assembly GCF_003664645.1 of Acinetobacter chengduensis. Lineage (GTDB taxonomy): Bacteria > Pseudomonadota > Gammaproteobacteria > Pseudomonadales > Moraxellaceae > Acinetobacter > Acinetobacter chengduensis. Next base: position 93,339 of record NZ_RCHC01000012.1, read on the forward strand.
CCAATCCACTTTCCTGTGGGTAATCGCGACAATATTTGCCATTGGCGATAGAGACTGTTGGATGTTTCTTTTTCTTGTGAGGACATAATGTAGACAATAACTAATCTAGAAGTGAAATGGACAGTGCCAAAATACACAATAAAAAAACTGGATTTATTTCGCAAGCCTTTGACTTAAAAAAACGGCACATTTTGAAACAAGATGGCGCAATTTTAGTCTTGTGTCGATAGTTGAAATAATGAATAAATGGAATGTCAGAAGGTAGTTTATACAGTGGCATGCTTATTGCTTTGATTTATTTACAATAGATTACAAAGAGAAGAGGTTGGTATGTTGAAAGAAAATATACACGAGACAACTTCCACTACAACATTAGAGGCTTATGCGTCGCCATCATCTACCTTGAGTAGAAATTCTGTGACTGCGCAATCTTATGGATTGTTTGAACATTTGAAATCAAATTTTTTTAACGAAATGCGCGATGATGGAGCGATATCGGGTCAAGCCTGTGAAAATATTGAACATTGGCTATCTCAGCATAATTTAGACGAATTAAAAGCACTTAACCAACGTGCAAAAGAACATTTTTTATATGAAGGCATTACTTTTAATGTTTATGGTGAGGCCGAAGGTACTGAACGTACCATTCCTTATGATTTGATTCCACGCGTAATTGCAAGAAAACAGTGGAATACAGTGGCATCAGGGTGTGCGCAACGTGTACGGGCACTGAATCTATTTTTACATGATATCTATCATCAACAAGATATTTTAAAAGCCGGTATAGTTCCTGAGCTTCAAGTACTCTCGCATGAGGCTTATTTGCCACAAATGGTGCAACACCATTTAAAAGGTCAAGTCTATAGTCAGATCAGTGGTGTTGATATTATTCGCGATCGTCATGGTGAGTTTTACGTGCTTGAAGATAACCTACGCACACCATCTGGCGTGTCATATATGTTGGAATCACGCAAAATTAGCCAAAAACTGATGCCCGATTTATGTGCAAAGAGCAATATTTTGGGAATAGAACAATACCCAACTTTACTTAGACAAATTTTAGAAGAAAATGCGTACTGTGATCATCCCTTCATCGTGATTTTAACGCCGGGCCGTTATAACAGCGCCTACTATGAACATGCATTTTTGGCGCGAGAAATGGATGTACCTTTGGTGACTTCCGCGGATCTATTTGTAGAAAATGATGTGGTTTATGTGAAAACCATTAAAGGTCGCCAACGGGTAGATGTGATATATCGCCGTTTAGATGATGCATTTTTAGATCCATTAACGTTTAGACCAGACAGTACTTTGGGTGTTGCAGGTTTAATGTCGGCTTATCACCAGCATAATGTGGTGATTGCCAATGCTCCAGGAACTGGGGTTGCAGATGACAAATCCATTTATCCTTATGTAGATAAAATGATTGAGTTTTATTTGGGTGAGCAAGCGATTTTAAAAAATGTGCCGACATACCAGTGCCGTGAAGCTGAAGATTTAGACTACGTGTTGAATCATTTAGAGCAATTGGTAGTGAAAGAAGCCCAAGGTTCTGGGGGCTATGGCATGCTGATTGGGCCACAAGCATCTGAACAGCAAATTCATGAATTTAGACAAAAAATAAGCCTGACACCGCATTTATATATTGCACAACCAACATTGGATTTATCGGTCTGTCCAACGCTCACCTCGCATGGCGCAGCAGAAAGACATATTGATTTACGTCCTTTTGTACTTAGCTCACCATATCGTACAGAAATTGTTCCTGGGGGCTTAACCCGAGTGGCCATGCAAGCAGGATCATTGGTGGTAAATTCATCTCAGGGTGGCGGGATTAAAGACACTTGGGTGGTAGATAACCTACATGTTTAATGCCCTATAAAAGGAAAACGAGATGATTCTATTAAAAAGTAATGTACAAAATATTTTTTGGTTGGGGCGATATTTAACACGTATACAGTATTTATGTGCTCAATTTCCTTTTCAAATAGATGATGAAGCTGCACAGTATGCACAGGCGTTTGCTTTAAATGCTGAAGATTCGATTGAACTGAATGAGTTGCTCTTAGATCCAACGCAGGTGGCTTCATTTTCATATCAGTTTGAATGTGCAAAAAGCAATATTCAGGATTTACGTGCAGTATTGAGTGCGGTGAACTATGCAGAATTAAGTTTGCTGATTAAAAATGCCAATGAAAATCGAGGCTATATTTGTGATGTAGCTGCTGAATGCCAAGATATTTTAGAAACTGAATCTGAAACTATTTTTCTATTTTTTAGTCTGGGGCAAGGCATAGAGGAACTTGATCGACAGTTAAGACTACAACAAGATGAAAGCACGACCTTAGCTAAGATAAGCCATATTGTGAGCTCATTGGAGCACTTAGGGTGGTCGAATTTAGAATACACGTGGGCACAGTTACAGCAAGCACCTAATAACGCGAACTTTTTTCACTTTTATGACTCGATTCAACAGATATTTGAGGCCGATACATGAAATTGATGGTGAATCACCAAACGCATTATAGTTATTCTGCAGATGTGAATCGAAGCATTCAATATATTCGTATGACACCGCCCAGTAATGCACATCAAAAAGTACATCATTGGGCGGTGAGTGTGCCTGGTCAGTCTATAGCTAAGCAAGATGCTTTTGAAAATATTTGGTTAACGAGTTCACAATACGAACCTTATAGCCAGTTAACTATTATGGCGCAAGGAATTGTAGAGCTGAATGTAAATAATCGTGTTGGAGTGGATTTGGCATATATTTCACCTTCGATGTTTTTACAGCCTACAGATCGTACCTTGTGTAATACCGAAATGCAGTGTTTTGCACATCAGTATGTGCCAAGTGTGACACATCAAAATTTACAGGCCTTGGCTGAGGCAATATTACAGTGTATCCCGTATACGCCTGCACGGACGTCAGTGCATACCACAGCAATAGATGCGTTTTTACATGGTGAAGGTGTGTGTCAGGATCATAGTCATGTATTTATCGCAATGTGTAAATACTTGGGTATACCAGCACGCTATGTGTCAGGTTATTTATATGTGCCACAAATGGCACATCTGGCCAGTCATGCATGGGCTGAAGCATTTATAGACAATGCATGGTATTGTTTTGATATCAGTAATCAATTATTTAGGCCCAATTCGCATATCTATGTCGCCATTGGTCGTGATTATTGGGATGTTGCTCCTGTACGGGGTGTGCGGGAAAAAGGAGGTATTGAATCAATGAGTTCGATTGTGCAAGTACTTCGCTGTTGAAAAAGAAGGATTAAAAATGACTTATTGTTGTGCGATGCGTTTACAGGATGGCATGGTGTTTATTAGTGATACTCGCACCAATGCAGGGGTGGATCATATATCTGTATTTCGCAAATTATATACCTTTGGTGTAAGCAATGAACGCTTCATTGTGATACAAACCTCAGGAAATTTAGCCACAACGCAAGCCGTGATTGGTCATTTACAAAATCAGTTGGAACTTAAGTTAGAGCCAAATTTGTATAGCCTGAACACCATGTTTGAAGTGGCTGAATTGGTGGGGCATACCTTAAGAAAAGTGATTGCCGATGTCACTTCAGATACAGTTGAGCAGAGCAATTATTTCTGTAGCTTGCTTGTTGGTGGGCAGATTGGATCGGCTGAAATGCAATTATATAATATTTACCCGCAAGGTAATTTTATAGCGGCAACGCCAGATACACCTTTTTTCCAGATTGGTGAAAGTAAATATGGTAAACCGATTTTAGATCGAGCTTTGAAATATGATATGCCACTGCATGATGCATTGCGCTGTAGTTTAATTTCTTTTGATTCTACACTACGTTCTAATGTATCTGTGGGCATGCCATTGGATGCGTTGGTTTATCAGAAAGATACCTTACGTGTTCCAGTCGGCAAGCGTATTTATGAAGAAGATTCTTATTTTTCAGTCATCAGCAAGCAGTGGTCAGAAACTTTAAAACGAGGCTTGCAAACGATGCCTGAACCGACAGAAGATTATTTTAATTAATATATGTGTTGAATAATGCTATGTTAAAACTGCATTGGAATTCAATAGTTTCAATGCAGTTTTTTGTTTTTAATGATTATTATAAATAAGGGCAGTTCGATCATGAAGCAACTTTGCTATGCAAGCTGTTCAACATCTTTTCCAGAGGAACTACTGGAAGATTTAAGAAATATACTCAGTGAAGCGCGGGATTTTAACCACCGTCATGCAGTTACAGGAGTGCTGTACTACGCAGATGGCTACTTTTTTCAGTGTTTGGAGGGAGAAGATCCAGTACTTGAATTGCTTCTAGAGAAGTTGCGCAAAGATTCCCGACATCGAGAGATTATGATCTATGGATTGAAGAAGATTGATCAAGCTCATTTTACAGACTGGTCGATGAAGTACGTTAGTAGAAGCAGTCATGCACTCCAGTATTTGCATAAACAAGGGCAGGATAAATTCAGGCCATTTGCTTTAAATTCTGATCAGGTCGAAGCATTTATAGCGCATTTATATGATGCACAGCCTGATGAGGCGGCTTAAATGAAAAAAGCCCAAGATTTTCTTGGGCTTTTTTGTGATGAGATGATCCAAAAATAAATTTGATGTATTTTTAAACCGTTTTACGAACTGGGCGTGCACTCATACGGCAAAGTAATTCATATCCAATCGTACCGTTAGCTTCAGCTACATCATCGACTAAGCGGTCTTTGCCCCAAAGTTCAACTTCTGTACCAATCGATGCATTTAAACCAGTGACATCAATTGCAATCATATCCATGGCAACACGGCCAATCACGCGAGTCGCTTGTCCATTGATGTGCACGTAGTTTTGTTTAGGAAAGGCACGTGGATAGCCATCACCATAGCCAATAGAGACAATAGCCAAATCCATATTTTGATCGGCTACAAAAGTTGAACCATAACCAACAGATTCACCCGCTTGAATCGTATTTAACGCAATAATTTCAGCAGTAAATGTCATGACTGGTTTAAGGTCAAGTTCATGTACAGTTTTGTCTGCAAACGGAGTCGCACCATATAGCATGATACCCGGGCGTACAAAGTCAAAGTTTAATTCAGGCCATTTAAAAATAGCCGCCGAATTGCAACATGAGCCCATAATTGGCGCACATGCTTCTTTTACATGTAGGAACTGGTCACGTTGTTGATCATTCAATGGGTGGTTTTCAGCATCAGCATTGGCAAAGTGCATAGCCAGTACACAGTTAAAACCTTCAGCCTTAAGTGAGTTAATCACATCAATAATTTCAGGTACTTTAAAGCCTAAGCGGTTCATACCACTGTTGAGTTTGACCCAAACTTTCAAATTTTTAGCAATATATGCATCTTTGTTGGTCAGCAACCATTCAAGTTGAGCTTGATGATGAACCACAACTTCAATGTTATGTTCTAAAACGCTAGCCATCTCATCGGCAGTGAATATGCCTTCAATTAATGTGATAGGTTGCTGATAACCTAATTCACGAATTTCTAACGCTTCTTCTAGGCAGGCAACACCAAAGGCATCGGTTCCAGTTAAGGCTGCTAAGCAGTCTTTTACACCGTGTCCGTAAGCATTGGCTTTCACCATGCTGACAATTTTCGCAGTTGGGGCAAGTTGTTTGACGCGGTTTAAATTATATTGAAGTGCAGATTGATCAATATAGACAGTTGCTTGGCGCACCCTAATAACTCCTTAGGATTGGTTTGCTCGCTATAGATTGAGTATGCTAAGCGAGTGAAGCCATAAAATATATTTGGCCTGTAAGTTTACGCTAATTTAGTTTAAAGCGCAGTTCAAAGACGATCTTGATGCACTATTTTAGTGAATTTTAGGCAAAAGTATGCGAGTAAATTTGATTGGAAATACTGTGCAGATCAGGTATTTAAATTGGTTTTCTTAAAGTGATTATTTGAACAAAAATTAAAAATATAAATACAAAAAAGCAGGCCTAAGCCTGCTTGTATAAATTATTCTTCGTCATCGTACTGTGCGTAGAATTCAGGTGATAAATTACTAAAACGCGTATATTGCCCTTCAAAGGCTAGACGAACAGTACCAATTGGGCCGTTACGTTGCTTACCAATGATAATTTCGGCTGTGCCAGCTTCTTTGGATTCTTTGTTATAAACTTCATCACGGTAAATAAACATGATTAAATCGGCATCCTGCTCGATCGCACCAGATTCACGTAAATCTGACATTACTGGACGTTTGTTTGGACGGTTTTCCAGTGAGCGGTTAAGCTGTGAAAGAGCAATCACAGGGCACATCATTTCTTTAGCCAGTGCTTTTAAGCTTCGAGAAATTTCCGAAATCTCACCTACACGGTTATCGCCCATGCCAGGAACTTTCATCAGCTGTAAGTAATCGACCATAATACAGCCAAGTTTACCGCCATGTTGTTTGGCAATACGACGAGCACGTGCACGTACCTCTGTTGGAGGAAGTGCAGAAGAGTCATCAATATAGAGTTTCTTTTCCTGTAACTGTAAGATGGTACCTGTCACTTTAGACCATTCATCGCCGTCTAATTTACCCGAACGTAAATGACCTTGATGTACCTTACCGTAAGACGAAATTAGACGCATTGCAATAGAGTCTGCTGGCATCTCCATAGAATAAACCAGCGCCGGTAAGTCGTTATTAAACAGTACGCTTTCAACCAAGTTCATGGCAAATGTGGTTTTACCCATAGAAGGGCGGGCCGCCACAATAATCAAGTCGCCAGCTTGCATACCAGAGGTTTTATTGTCGAGCTCTAAGAATCCTGTGGTTAAACCAGTAATATTACCTTCCATTTGTGACAATTCATTCAATTTGTCAAAAACATCTGCAACAACGGTATTAATCGCTTTTGGGCCTTGTGCTTTGGCGTTGTTATTGTGCTGTTCTGCGATTGAGAAAATATTAGTTTCTGCAAGATCTAATATTTCACTGACGGTACGACCTTTGGTGTCATAGGCATTTTGTAAAATTTCAGAACTCACTTTAATCATATTTCTTAAAGTTGAAAATTCTTTAATTTTAGATGCATAAGTTTCTAAATTGTAAAAACTTGATGGTGAATCGGCCATCAATTGCATTAAATATTCTTCGCCACCGACTGCATCTAATAGATTTTGCTTAGTCAGCCAGTCATGGACTAATACGGCATCATAAGGTGAACTTTCTTTAGACAGTTGATCAATCGCACGGAAAATATATTTATGACGCGTTGCGTAGAAGTCATTTTCAACAAGCGTATCACCCACTTGTTCGAATGATTCAGCCACAGTCATGAGGGCTGCAAGCACAGCTTGTTCAATGGCAAGATTATGTGGAGGCGTACGAAATTCTTTAAGTTGTCCTGACTCTGTTGTAGGTGTAGGAGCTGATTTTTGTTTCGTATCGGCATTGGCCTGAGACATAGATATTCCGTTTAACAGTCAATACTTGAGCTTAAATATTTATAGCAGATAAATAGGGTATATAGCATTAGATGATACGCTTTCTATGCTAGAAATACGACTCTCTATACTGAGGATTCATCTAATAATGAAGGGTATCTGTATGTGAATATTTGCATGAATAGTTGTATTAAGACTATGGCAAATTTTACAGATAAAAAAAGAGCATGCAAATGCATGCTCTTTTTTTGGTGCGAAATTACTCTGCTACGATAGTAACAAGAACTTCTGCAACAACATCATGGTGCAATTGGATTGCGATGTTGAATTCACCAGTGTGGCGAAGCGCGCCATTTGGCAAACGTACTTCTGAACGATCTACCACTAGACCAGCGTTAGTTAACGCGTCAGCGATATCACGAGTACCGATTGAACCGAATAGTTTACCTTCATCACCAGCTTTAGCAGTGATTACGATGTTAACTTCGTTCAATTGGTCAGCACGAGCTTGAGCAGCAGCTAAAATTTCAGCTTCTTCTTTCTCAAGTTCTGCACGACGAGCTTCAAAAGCAGCAGTGTTAGCTTCTGTTGCAGCAACAGCCTTACCTTGTGGGATAAGGAAGTTACGGCCGTAACCAGCTTTAACTGAAACTTTGTCACCTAGTTTACCTAGGTTTTTAATGCGTTGTAGTAAGATAATATCCACAGCTCAACCTCACTTATGATTGTCAGTGTAAGGGATCAAAGACAAGTAACGCGCTTGTTTAATAGCTAACGCTAATTGACGTTGGTAACGAGCTTTAGTACCTGTAATACGGCTAGGAACAATCTTGCCGTTTTCAGTGATGTACTGTTTTAAAGTGTCGATATCTTTGTAGTCGATGTACGTAACGTTCTCAGCTGTAAAGCGGCAGAACTTGCGACGACGGTAAAAACGTGCCATTTAGTGTTCTCCTTATGCTTCAGCAGAGTCTTGAGCTTGTTGTGCTTCTTCACGTTGAGCTTTACGCGCACGTTTTTCTTCAGCACTCTTAGCCAATAGTGACTCTTCAGTGATAGCGTTTTCACGACGGATGATAAGGCTACGAATAATTGCATCGTTATAACGGAACAATTCTTCAAGCTCATCAAGAGTAGCTTGACCACACTCAACATTCATAAGAATGTAGTGAGCTTTGTGGATCTTGTTAATTGGGTAAGCCAATTGACGACGGCCCCAGTCTTCAAGACGGTGGATTTGACCTTCAGCTTCTTTGATTTGTGAGATATAGCGTTCAACCATACCCACAACTTGATCGCTTTGATCTGGGTGTACTAAAAGTACGATTTCGTAATGACGCATTGTCAGCTCCTTACGGTTTAGACAGCCCCTAACGTAATTGTTAGAAGCAAGGAGGCATAACTATAAAATAGTTATGTCGCAGTGTGTGCGAGGCACAGATTTTAGAGGGTTTGCCATTGGAATACAAGGTGTTTGGCTAAAAAGCCTGTATTTTTTATGGTTTTAGCCGAGATGGGGCTGTTGTTTACAACGATATATTGAAATGCTAAATGTTTGTGTGGGCAAATAGCTCTTAATAATTTGAGTTGGGCGGTTCACGCAGTAAAAAAACAATATAGCCTTTAAAATGAGGATTATTTGTAAAATCAATGCTTCTGTCCCATTGACCATATTGTACTAAGCCAATTTTGAAAGGTAAATTCAGCTTTGCAATTTTGCTTAAATATTTAGAATAATTAGGAATAGTTGTTGAACCTTGATAAGTTTGAATGGCAATTTCATCAATACTTTGTCTTAAAAGCTGAAGCGTTTTTGTGTTCTGTAGATTACTCCAGTCCATCAGTCCAGTAATGCTTAATTTGTATTTTCGTGGCAATTGGGATCTAAGCTGTGTCAGAAACACAGCGTAATCGTGCAAATTCTGTGTTTTTGCATCAAAATCAATCTGAATGCCTTCAATGCGATTGCCCATATTCTCCCAGCGCTTAACACGTTTTAATATGCTAATAAGTTCGTTATTGTTCCAATTCAAATGATGACTGCGATAGACCAGCCATATTTTTTGATGTGGGATGTGGGTCGGGGCAATCCCTTGTGCTGTAAGTATGGATTGCTTGGTACTACGGTCGAAATGGATATTGCCTTGAAGGATGTAAAGTTCTTTGGCTTGAGATAGATAGGGGGCAGATTTTATGTTGCCCCAAATCCAAAATGATTCATAGTTATTGGCATTAATAGATTCGCTTGCCTGAGCGGATTGACTTGGCTTACACGCAGTCAGAGCAAAAGTGTAGCATAAAATAATGCACACTGAGGTGAGCCAAGCTTTCATTTTAAGTTACCAATAGTATTTTAGTGATTTGGCCCAACTAGTTTCTGGATAATCACGTTTGATTTGATCAAACCACTGCTTGCGCACAGATTTAGCTACATCAGTATCTTGACAGTCATTAAGTCCACCTGGCGAATAGCACATGATTGCACGGTACAGTGCATAGGCCTTTAAGTCAGTATTGGAGGTGGATTTGATTATTTCCTTATACACCTGGCCACGTGCGAAAATTGGCCCTTGTAGCGTACTGTATTGTTTTTCACTTTCTGCGATACCACTTAAGCGGTAAGCTTTGTCTGAACGCATATATTCACCTAGACAGAGTCTTAAACTTGAATCTTTTGGCTCGACTTGCAGTTTTTGAGTGAGGATATACAGATCTGGACAGCTGATTTTGGAGCTTATAGTCGTACCTTTCCAGACAAAATTGCCCAGTGGTGGTTGTTTTTTATAAGTGACATAGTTAGAGTCACTAAAAACATATTGAGCTACATTTTTGGGTAGGAATGTGTAAGCTTGATTAAACAGGGCATAATTTTGATGAATCAGCGATTTTTCCAACACAGTGTTTAGCGCTAGATTTTTTTGATCTTCGCTTGCTGATTTATCTTGCACAATTGTCATTAAACTTTGTTCATTGGCTCGTTCTGTAATGAAACTACGTTGTAGAAAATACTCGGTAATTTTTGAATTTCCACCTGCAAAAAAGTTGGCTTTTTGTTGCTTGGCATAATATGGATACAGCATGAGCTCAAACAATCCGCGTTGTTCTGGGCTTTTGGCTTTAGTGAGTAAATTTTCCCAGTATTGTTGCGTATTTGCAGATTGTCCGACTTTTTCCGTAATTCGGCCTTTAAGCAATATTTGACTCAATGCGAGATAGCTATTTGAGTGACTACTTTGCTGGTTGGATAAATAGTTTAAAGCTTCACTTGGTTTGTTTTGTACATAAAATAAATGACTAGCCTGTAAATATTGGAACAGTTCAGGTTGGGTTTTAAATACAGCTTTTTGGCTATTTAATTCGCTCCAGCTGATCACGCGGTCTTCAGCAGATACAGGTTTTCGCATTTGCATTAAATCGTAAATAGCCAGCAAAAATGGATCTTTTAAATATTGTGCCTTGAACAATGGTGACTGAAAAACATGACGATCAATTTCATAGGCCAAATTATTCATTTCTAGGTTGTAAAATGGCGATTTAGGATTGTTGATTTGCCAAGCGAGCTCGTTTACCAATAACTGCTGTTGCCCACCAATCCAGTAACATCGACGGAGTAAACCACGGGCACTCGCCGCATATCTGCCTGTTGGATACAGTTTTAAATATTGGCTAATACTGTCGTAGGTGTTTTTGAGTAATTGCTGATTAATTTTAGAGTGATCTAAATCGCCATATTCACCTAAACCACTTTGATAGGTTTCGTTTAGATGGCTACGAATCAGCATGTATTGTGTGGTTTCTTTAATCCACGGTTGATCTGCTGAAGCCAAAGCTGAATAAATTTTAGAAGCTATGGAAAAGTTAGTATTGTAAAAAGCAATACTGCCATTTAAATATGAAGCAAATTGACGAGCCGTGACGGACCAATTTGGATCTACCGTAATTAAACTAATATGGTCATCGCAAGTTTTAAGTTGACTTCGCGCTTTAATGAGCAAATCACGCTCAGCGCTGGACAGTCTCTTATCAGCTTTGACCTGTTGAATAAAATCTTGCTGACTATTCAAAATAGTATTGCAGTATTCTGAATTTGAATTGTCTAACGGTTTGCTAGGTTGTCGTGCATTTTTGGTTAAATTGACGGCAGTTGCTGTCAGAGATTTAGTTTCAAATGGAACAGTACTTGTTGATGTGTACCATAAGCTTTCAGAATCTGTACCAAATTTTAATTTGGCTAAGCCTAAATCGCTCAGTAGCAGAAGTATGTTGACTTGATTGTCATTGGCTGGTGTAAGTGCAGGTAGGGCATTACACGCGGTGTATTCACTGTTTTGAATTTGAGTTGAGGGTTCACAGTAGGTGTCGGCACCAGAAAATGCATGTGTGCTGTATATGAGTGCGATAGGAAATGTAGTAGCAAGAAAATAAGTTTTAAAAGCTTTGTGGATGAATTTCATTATTTGTCGGTGCGTTATTATTGTGTGCGCTATGGTAGCAATTAGAAAATAAGACTCAAGAAGTTTTTAATAGGCAGAAAGAAAAAAGATAGAGTAAAACTCTATCTTTTTAAAACAGCGGTAAATGCGGTGCAGGAGAGGAATAGCTAAAACTAAAACTAAAACTTAATGCAGTAATTAAAATCACGGAATATAAGAAATAGCGTTTTGCCCAGACCTGATCGTTTTCTGCTTTAAATCCAATAATTGATAAATACACCCAATATGCACAAAGTGCATTAAAAGTGATTAAAAAGAACATATTGGTATAGCCAAAACAATACAAACCATTTAATACCAGTGCAAACAAAATCACGTAAATCAGGCTTTCGACCTTAGTACGAAAAATTGAGCGAGCAACAGGTAAAATAGGAATACCTGCATTTTTATAGTCATCAAAACGATAGACTGCAATTCCCCATGAATGTGGCATTTGCCATAGTGCGTATGCTAAGAAAATTAACAAAGCGGCAACATCAAATTCATTTGAAACAGCGGTGTAGCCAATGACTGGAGGGCTTGCGCCAGAAATACTGCCAATTACCGTTTGGTGGATTGAAGTACGTTTGCTCCAAAGACTATAAAAAATTACATAAACCACAAAACCAAGTACAGCAAAGCCAAAGGCATAAGCATTCACAAAGAACCATAGTAGGCCAAAGCCTAAAACTCCAAGTGCAGCAGAAAAAATCAAAGCAACAGTTGGGCTAATGGTTTTTTTGACAAGTGCTCGGTTCATCGTCCGTTCCATCTTTTGATCAATGTCTTGATCGATGACGTTATTGACGACACAGCCTGAAGCGACAACGAGTGTTGTACCAAGTAGGGTGATAAGGAGAAGAAGGAAATCTACAGACCCCTGAGCGGCTAAAAAGAAGCCGCCCAGAGTGGTAACGAAGTTACCAAAGAGAATTCCTGGTTTAGTCAGGAATAAATACTTTTTCAGCATGACGAACAGTTTAGATCATCATGTTGTAGTGTAAGTAGTTCATGATCCATACAGAACCAACCAATAAGATTGCAACTGTAAGAATTGTATAGATGAACGCAATGACATTCCAGCGTTGCTCTGAAGAAGAGTTCATGTGCAGGAAGTAAACTAACTGTACAAGAATCTGAGCAACTGCAGTAATTGCAATTGTCGCAACAACTAAACCACGGCTAAAACCACCCATCATTACCATACCAAAAGGAATGATCGTTAAAGCAACAGACAGGATGAAGCCAATTGTATATTGCTTAGTATTGCCGTGTGCAGCACCAGCTGAGTTATGGTCGTGACTCATTATAGAACTCCCATTAAGTAAACTACGCTGAATACACAGATCCAAACGATGTCAAGGAAGTGCCAGAACAAGCTTAGGCAAGCAAGACGACGAGTGTTTGGAAGTGTCAAACCATATTTCTTGATTTGGAACATCAACACAAGCATCCATACCAAACCAGAAGTTACGTGAATACCGTGCGTACCAACTAGAGTAAAGAACGCAGATAAGAACGCACTTGTGCTTGGACCATGACCAGCGTGTACAAGGTGATTGAACTCATAAAGTTCCATGCCGATGAAGGCAGCACCAAATACCCAAGTAATTGCTAACCAAGTTAAAACTTTAGAAACGTCTTTTTTGTATGCAGCAAGTACAGCAAAACCAAACGTTACAGAAGAGATCAAGAGAGCAAAAGTTTCTGTTAGAACGAAACCTAAAGTATCGCCAAACAATTCTTTTGCACTTGGAGTGTCTACAGGAACGTGACTGCTTAAAACAGCAAACGCAATGAAGAGTGTACCGAATAGGATCAAGTCACTCATCAAGTAAGACCAGAAACCAAAGACTGTGATGTCTGTATCATCGTGATGATGATGTTCATCGTGTCCGTGGTTATCGTGATGAAGTACTTCAGCCATTGTCTTAGTCCTTCTTCAAGTGTTTTTCAAGAATCGCGTAACGTTCATTTTCAATACGTTCAACTTCAGTTGCAGGAACATAGTAGTCCACTTTCTTCGTGAATGAAGAAACAATGAAGCTGATGATTGAAGCAATGAACGTAACAACAACTAACCACCAAATGTGCCAGATCAACGCGAAGCCCATAACTGTAATAAACATTGCAATTACGAAACCTGCCGCACGGTTAGTCGGCATGTGGATGTCTTCATATTTAGTAGGTTTAGCGTACGCGATGCCGTTTTCTTTGTCAGTCCAGAAAGTATCAATACCATTGATCTTTGGAAGGTGAGCAAAGTTATAGAACGGAGCAGGAGATGAAGTTGCCCATTCAAGAACGCGGCCATCCCATGGGTCACCAGTAACGTCCATATTGTCTTTGCGTTGAAGGAAACCAACAACAATTTGCATAACAAAACAGAAGATACCGATCGCAACAAGTATAGAACCGAAGAAAGCAATCGCTAAGTACGGATCCCATTCAGGGTTATCGTATGTATTCAAACGACGAGTCATACCCATGAAACCAAGGATATAAAGTGGCATGAATGCAAAGTAGAAACCGAAGAACCAGAACCAGAATGCAGCTTTACCCCAAGCTTCATTTAACTTCCAACCAAACATTTTTGGCCAGTAGAAAATGATGCCGGCAAACATTGCGAATACTACACCACCAATAATTACGTTATGGAAGTGAGCAATCAAGAACAATGAGTTATGTACAAGGAAGTCAGCTGGTGGAACTGCCATTAATACGCCAGTTAAACCGCCGATACCGAAAGTCACAAGGAAGCCAAGTGTCCAGTACATCGGAGTTGTAAAGGTAATGCGGCCCTTATACATGGTGAATAACCAAGAGAAGATTTTCACACCAGTAGGGATCGCAATAATCATTGTCATGATACCGAAGAACGCGTTAACGTTCGCGCCTGCACCCATTGTAAAGAAGTGGTGAACCCACACAACGAATGAAAGAACGGTAATGGCAATTGTCGCATAAACCATTGACTTGTAGCCGAATAGTGTTTTGCGAGAGAACGTAGATGTAACTTCTGAGTAAATACCAAAAGCAGGCAATACAAGAATGTACACTTCTGGGTGACCCCAAGTCCAAATCAAGTTCACGTACAACATTGGACTACCGCCCATGTCATTTGTGAAGAAGTGGAAACCGAAGTAACGGTCAAGTGAAAGCATTGCAATTGTAGCTGTTAACACAGGGAATGCAGCGATAATGAGTACAGCAGTACAAAGTGCAGTCCAAGTGAAAATAGGCATGTCCATAAGTTTCATGCCAGGAGCACGCATTTTAATGATGGTAACGAAGAAGTTAACACCAGTTAAAAGAGTACCAAGACCTGAAATCTGAAGTGCCCAAATGTAGTAGTCCACACCTACGCCTGGAGAGTATTCAATGCCTGATAGTGGAGGGTAAGCCATCCAACCAGTTGCAGCGAATTCACCAATCGCAAGAGATGCCATCATTAGACCTGCAGCGCCTGCGAATAACCAGAAGCTTAGAGAGTTTAATAATGGGAAGGCTACGTCACGTGCACCAATTTGAAGTGGTACAGAAACGTTCATTAAGCCAACAACAAGACCCATTGCTACGAAGAAGATCATGATCACGCCGTGGGCAGTGAAGATCTGGTCATAGTGTTCTGGGTGTAAGTAACCTTCGCCGCCACCTTTTGCAAGGAACAACTGAAGACGCATCATGATCGCATCGGCAAAACCACGCACTAGCATGACAATCGATACGAAGATATACATGATACCAATTTTTTTATGGTCTACAGATGTGAACCATTCAGTCCACAAGTAGTTCCATTTTTTGAAGTAGGTGATACCCGCAACAACTGCGATACCGCCTAGGATCATCATAGCCACAGTTACCAACACGATTGGATCGTGTGGAATTGAATCTGGGCCTAACTTACCTAATAAGCTCATGTCTTATTCCCCTGCAGCCGTATGTTCAACGCCTGCATGAGCTTCAGAAGCAGCAGCTTCATGACCAGCAGTAGCTGAATGGTCAGCACCGTGGTAGTTGCTCATGTATTTGTTAATCACTGATTCGAACAATTTAGGTTCTACTGAAGAGTAATAAGTCACTGGATGTGGCTTAGTTGGGTACGACTTCATTGCTTCTGCCGCTGCCTTTTCTTCAGGAGTAGATGCTTTCGCAACTAAAGCTTCGATTTGGTGTTTAGAACGGTTGCCATCACGTAAGGATGCAAATTCAGCTTGGTCTAAAACAGTTTTTTGAACTGCTTCAGGGTTCACTGAAGTACCATTGCCTGCTTTAACAGCAGAAACCCATTCAGCAAACTGAGCATCTGTCACAGAATGAGCACGGAAGCGCATTTGTGAGAAGCCATAGCCTGAATAGTTAGAAGAGAAACCGCGGAAGCCTTCAGCTGGGCTAGTTTCGTCTGCCAATAAGTTCAGGTGAGTTTGCATGCCAGCCATTGCATAGATCTGGCCACCTAGAGCTGGGATGAAGAACGAGTTCATTGTGAAGTTAGATGTTAAACGAAGGCTTACAGGAGTTTTCTCCGGGAAACGGATTTCGTTAACAGTCGCAATGTTCTGTTCAGGATAGATGAAGATCCATTTGAATTGTTCAGCAATAACTTGAACAGTCAAAGGAGCTTTATCAGATTCCAGCGGACGGTACGGGTCATACTTGTGGGAACCCCACCATGTTAAGTACGCAAGAATACCAATAATAATGATAGGAACACCCCATACTACAACTTCGATTGTAGTTGAATGTGCCCATGTCGGTTTATAGTCTGCATCTTTATTTGACGCGCGATATTTCCAACCAAACCATAATGCCATAAGTGCTGATGGAATCACCACTAAAAGCATTAAATAGATCGCAGTCATCATCAAGTCAGATTGACCTTGTGCAACTGGACCTTTGGAGTTTAGAAGTACCATATCACCACCGCAACCTGTTAACAGTGCGGCGATCGCAGATAAAGACAATACAGCTAAAATTGTTTGTCTCATTTTACAACCTCGGTGAAGAGTCCCATTCCCTAATTAAATTATGGGATAGCGATTATAGTGTCGCATGATTGAGAACATTCTTATTAGACATAGAAAATCCTTCCCAATCATGAGACACCGCTACGTTGTTAGGCATTATGCCTCATATCGGGAAACTAAGCTATACATAAAGCGGGTTTAAATGACTGTATTAAAAACCTATTTTGTCAGTCGGAATTGAGAAAAACCATTAATAATTTTATTTTAATTTCAAAGGAATGAATAAAAAAAGGGATGAAAATTCATCCCTTGATTTTGGCTATTTCTGTTGCTTTACAACCTTAGTTTTCGCTAATTTATCATGTAAAGTTTGACGTTTTGCACCAAAAGCGAATAAATAATCCAAAATTGCGAACATTAAGAACATAAAGTTGAGCAAAATAAACACGATACTGCGTAGGGTAAATGCACGTAAGGTTGAAACTTGCTCACCAGATTCTGCATCCACAATTTTAATTTTGGTAATTTTTTTACCAATGCTTTGACCAGACTTGGTAATAAAATAGGCCTGAATCATGAGCATGATGACGAGATATGCAGCCATCGTCATCCATGCTTGCGTTGAAAACATATCGAAGATTTGGTTCTGTAAGCTGTTAATCAGGTTTGGGCTGCTACTTGAATCCATCACTGCTGTAATAAATTGTTCATTCAATTTATTAAAGGTTTCAGTTTCCTGAGCACTGAAGAAAGATGTCAAAATGTAGGTTGCAGGTAACCATAGTAATAGGTCAATAATTTTTGCTAATGCACGACTTGGAATAGATGCAAGTGTTTGTGATGCAACATTCGGGCTTTTTTGTGCCGTAGCAGTAGGTTGTTGAAATGCTGTTGGTGCAGGTGTAGGCGGAACATAACCTGCAGGTTGGTATGCAAGTTGTCCTTGAGTAAGTTCACCTAAAGCTTTCCATTCAGTCATACCTTGGTGCCAAGCCAAATCTGTCAGTAAAACTTGTTGGCTTGCGAGCATTTGGTTGAGTTGCTCTAAAGTGTATGGTCCAGCTTGTTGATTATTTCGTGCCAAGTAAATCTGCATAAAAATACAATCTCAAAAACGTATATAAAAAGTATAGGTGAAAAAAAAGACCCAAATGTGGGTCTTTTTTTAACACAGATTTTTAAGCTTGTTGAGCTTTTTCTTCTGATAAGAAGAACCAAGTGTCTAATACTGAGTCTGGGTTCAATGAAACAGATTCAATACCTTGCTCCATTAACCATAAAGCTAGGTCAGGGTGATCCGAAGGACCTTGACCACAAATACCTACATATTTGCCAGCTTTACGACATGCTTGGATTGCCATAGAAAGCAGTACTTTAACGGCAGCATCACGTTCGTCAAACAGGTGAGAAACAATGCCTGAGTCACGGTCTAAACCAAGTGTAAGCTGAGTTAAGTCGTTTGAACCGATAGAGAAACCATCGAAGTGTTCAAGGAATTGGTCAGCTAACAATGCGTTAGTTGGTAATTCACACATCATGATTACTTTAAGGCCGTTTTCACCGCGCTTAAGACCATTTAGAGCAAGTAATTCAATCACACGTTTCGCTTCGTTTACTGTACGAACGAATGGAATCATGATTTGAACGTTTGTTAAGCCCATTTCGTCACGAACTTTTTTCAATGCACGGCATTCTAATTCGAAGCAGTCACGGAAGTTGTCAGATACATAACGACTTGCACCACGGAAGCCCAACATTGGGTTTTCTTCTTCTGGTTCGTACAACTTACCACCGATTAAGTTCGCATATTCGTTTGATTTGAAGTCAGACATACGAACGATCACTGGCTTGTCAGCGAAAGCAGCAGCAAGCGTTGAAATACCTTCAACTAGTTTTTCAACATAGAATTCGATAGGAGATGCATAGCCCGCAGTACGTGCCATAACAGCTGCGCGAGTTTCGCGTGGAAGGCTGTCAATGTTAAGTAACGCTTTAGGGTGAACACCAATCATACGGTTGATGATGAACTCTAAACGTGCAAGGCCAATACCTTCGTTTGGAATTTGAGCGAAGTCAAATGCGCGGTCTGGGTTACCTACGTTCATCATAACTTTGAACGGAAGAGCAGGCATAGATTCGATAGAGTTACGTTGAACTTCGAAATCTAAAGCACCTTCATAGATGAAGCCAGTGTCGCCTTCAGCACATGAAACAGTCACTTCTTGACCGTCTACAAGAACTTCAGTTGCATTACCACAACCTACAATTGCAGGAACACCTAATTCACGCGCAATAATCGCTGCGTGGCAAGTACGACCGCCACGGTTTGTTACGATTGCAGCAGCACGTTTCATTACTGGTTCCCAGTCTGGGTCAGTCATGTCTGATACAAGTACGTCGCCGTCTTGAACTTTGTCCATTTCTTTAATTGAAGTCACGATACGGACTTTACCAGAACCGATACGTTGACCAATTGAACGACCTTCACAAACCACAGTACCTTTTTGTTTTAGAAGGTAGCGTTCCATGGTGCCGACATTTTCACGGCTTTTTACTGTTTCTGGACGTGCTTGAACGATGTAAATTAACCCGTCATCGCCATCTTTTGCCCATTCGATATCCATTGGAGAACCGTAGTGGTTTTCAATGATCAAGGCTTGTTTAGCAAGCTCTTGTAGTTCGTGATCGTTCAATGCAAATTGTTGACGTTCAGCTTTGTCTACATCAACCACAACAACAGATTTACCTGCAGCGCCTTCTTCACCATAAATCATTTTTTGGTGTTTAGAGCCAAGGTTACGACGAAGGATCGCGTGTTTACCTGCATTAAGAAGTGGTTTAGATACGTAGAATTCGTCAGGGTTTACTGCACCTTGTACAACCATTTCGCCTAAGCCATAAGATGCTGTAATGAATACTGCATCACGGAAGCCTGATTCTGTATCTAGTGTAAACATTACACCAGCAGCACCAGTTTCAGAGCGAACCATACGCTGGATACCAGCAGACAATGCAACAACATCATGTGCAAAGTTTTGGTGTACACGGTAAGAAATCGCGCGGTCGTTATAAAGTGAAGCAAAAACTTCTTTAATCGCGATCAAAATGTTATCGATACCGCGGATGTTTAAGAAAGTTTCTTGTTGGCCAGCAAATGATGCATCTGGTAAGTCTTCTGCAGTTGCAGATGAACGAACGGCAACCGCGATATCAGGGTTGCCGTTTGAAAGTGCTTCGAATGCTGTACGGATTTCTTTTTCAAGCTCTGCAGTAAGCGGAGTGTCAACAATCCATTGGCGAATTTTAGCGCCTGTTTCAGCAAGAGCAATAACGTCATCTACATTGAGTGCCGCAAGCTCTGCGTTAATTTTAGCGTTTAGGCCACTTTGCTCAAGGAATTCACGATAAGCTTGTGCTGTTGTCGCAAAACCACCCGGAACAGATACACCAGCATTTGATAGGTGGCTGATCATTTCACCGAGAGATGAGTTTTTCCCACCTACGAGTTCAACGTCATGTTTCCCTAATTTTTCTAGACCAATTACGCGCGCTTCCAAAGTTGTTACTCCACTTTTGCAGTATTAATCACTATCTTGGCATGAAATTATAACAAATTACTTAGCATTTTGGATTTACTAAGTGACAGTCATGTAAGATGGTTTACTATAAAGATTATATAGCACTTAGACAAATATTTGAGGAGAATTTTAATGTCAGAAGGTAAACAAATTCAGCGTAGTGTTTTTTTTATTTCAGATGGTACAGCCATTACCGCTGAAACCCTTGGACACTCTTTGTTGGCACAGTTTCCGCATGTAGATTTTGACATTCATATCATCCCTTATATTACCTCTGAAGAGGCTGCTACAAACGTCGTAGCTGAGATCAATCAACGCTCACAAAAAGACGGTCAAAAGCCTTTGGTGTTTGATACCTTAGTTGACCCGTATGTACGCGATATTATTAATACTGCGGATGCAATAAATCTTGATGTTTTTGAAGGGCTTATTAGCAAGTTGTCGGATGAGCTAGGAACATCGCCTACGACTTTAGTCGGACAGACGCATGCAGTGACGGATTCTGAGTCATATAAGGCTCGTATTGATGCGGTACATTTTGCTTTAGATAATGATGATGGTGCACGTACTCGCCATTATGACAAAGCAGATTTAATCCTGATTGGTGTATCGCGCTCGGGTAAAACACCAACATCAATTTATCTATCTTTACAGTTTGGAATTCGTGTTGCGAACTATCCTTTAACAGAAGAAGATTTAGATGATAACCGTCTGCCTGCAGTGCTTCGTCCGCATAAACATAAGCTGTTTGGCTTAATGATTGATGCAGAGCGCCTTGTGGCGATTCGCTCGGAGCGTAAAGCAAATAGCCGTTATGCAAGCTATAACCAGTGTCAAATGGAATTGCGTGCGATTGAGGGAATTTACATTTCGGAAGGCATTAAATATTTAAATGTGTCTGAGATGTCGATTGAAGAAATCTCAACGCGTGTATTGCAAATGACTGGTTTGAAGCGTCGAATTGGTTAACGCCAAAATGAGCCACGATTTTGTGGCTCATTTTTTATAAATATGAAATATAGATTGATAAGAATTTAATATCAGTATGTATCAAATAAATGCTATCTATAATGTCATTTTCTACAAAAATAACCTCTTGAAAGAGTGTATTAGCAAAAGCACTTATTTTGAATATAGATAGAAATAATTAAAAACGGTCAAATTTTATTAGGTAAATTAAATTGAATATTTAAAAAATGTAAATAATCATTGCTTTTCTACTGGTGAAATTTAGACAAAAGTAGTGCAGTTTTTTGTGTGTAGAACATTCATTTAAATGCTCTGATTAATCTCAATGATAAAGCTTATTTTTGAGCTAAGTTTGTCTGCTGAGTCGTGCAGATAACAGTTTTATAAGCGTAAAAAAATAATTTAACCGATGAAAAAATAAACGATTGAAAGTCATGAGCCTATACGAAAACCACATAGGCCCATTTATAAAGAAATCAATTACGGTGTTTTTACATGGTGAATGATGACATCACATGGATAAAGATGATTATTTATGGCCTGAATTTCATGGCTATGTACTTTCATTATGGGCCATGTCACTAAGGTGCAGTTGGGGCGTTGTAAGGCTAAATAGTAATGATCTGACTTTAAAAAGATCTTATTTTGAATGGCTGTGTTGGGCATTAGTAAATGCTTAAGCCAAGTGTCTTTGACTTGATCTTCTAAAAAACGGAGTGCGAGAAGACTTTTAATACGGTTGTTAAATAAACGTCGATTTTTAATAACTAAGGGATGCTCAATGAGTTTATGGATGAAACGTTCTGTTTTGGGTAAGACAAAATGAGGCTGTATTTGAAACACGGCAACCTGCTGAGCATGTTGGCTAATATGGTTGAGCTGTGTTGCAGTATCTTGGTCGATGCCGATAACAGCCACATTTTTATCTTTAAAGTCAAAATTTTTAATGTCTTTTGAAGAAAGTAGGGTGCCTTTGAACTCTTTAAAATCTGTATGAATATTTTGAAAGGCCTGATGGGGTGCATCGGGCTGTTGTGTGCTCATAAGTAGTGTTCCAATAATAATTGTTTTCGGGTGTATTTATGTGAATATAGATAGCGAACTTTAACGTAGAGGTAAAATACGGAATGTAATCTGGACAGTCATCCCGAAAATAATGCTGTGATGATCAAAAAAATGAGGTGCATTTGTGGAAAATGGACAGAATTTTAAGTCCATCTAAGTATAAAGGGTGCTCGAAAATAGCATCGTTCACTATGAACAATAAATATGTCGAGTGAAGATGCTATTGATAAGGTTGGATTGAATATTTTAAGTTTGGTTACGAATAGCCATTAAGCGCTCAAAACTTTCTAAACGCTTTTGCGTGTCATAAATATCGCAAGTAAAAATGAATTCATCAATTTCATAGCGCTGTGCTAATGCCTCTAGACCAGCTTTCACTGTGGTATTCGATCCAATCTGAGCTATGGCATAAAAGCTATCCACGGACATTTTTTCAGATGCAGACCAAACACCGTCCATAGTAGGAATAGGAGGTGGAAGTTTACCACGTTGATTACGGAACATACTTAAAATCCGTTGGTAGGGCGTAGTTGCTAAGAATTGCGCTTCAGCATCTGTTTCTGCAACAACAATAGGAACCCCCATAGAGACATAAGGGCGGTCTAAGTATTCTGAGGCTTGGAAATTGTCGCGGTATAATTGGATTGCTTGCCCTAACATGCGCGGTGCAAAGTGTGAAGCAAAAGAATAAGGTAAGCCCAAACGCGCCGCCAATTGCGCGCTAAATAAACTAGAGCCAAGTAACCAGACTGGAACAGCAGTACTTTGGCCTGGTGTTGCAATGATTCTTTGATTAGGTACAGGGTCTTTAAAGTACTGCAAGATTTCATTTACATCTTGGGGGAATTGATCTTCAGTTTCTTGTTGACCACGTCGAAGTGCGCGCATAGTGTATTGATCTGTACCAGGAGCACGTCCTAAACCAAGTTCAATACGGTTTGGATAAAGCGTTGCCAACGTACCAAATTGTTCAGCTACTACTAGTGGCGCATGGTTAGGTAGCATAATTCCGCCAGAGCCTAATTTGATGCGTTGTGTATTTGCCAATAAATAGCCTAAAAGTACGGATGTTGCGGAACTCGCAATACCTGCCATATTGTGGTGTTCTGCAACCCAGAGGCGTTCAAAACCCAGCTTTTCTGCATGTTGTGCGAGTTCCAAAGCATGATGTAATGCATCCGCAATGGTTTTGTTTTCACGAACAGGTGCAAGTTCTAATATTGAAAATTTAATTTCACTTAAGTTGCGCATAACTGGCCTCGTATACTTTATATCGAGATAATACGATATATGCGATTGGAAGTATATCGATAAATTTCGATATTAATAGAATTTAATACAAGCAAGTTTATGAAGCTACAAAATTAAAAAGAGTAGTTTGAATGAGAAAGGTAAAAAGCAGGGGTATGAATTGATACATGATTTAAATCTATTGCTTTGATCTTTTGTAAAAAATAAATATTTCTATGTTATTTAGGATGAATGATGGGATAAAAAACTGAG
>NZ_RCHC01000013.1 GCF_003664645.1 Acinetobacter chengduensis
GGGTGACTGTACAACAGTGCCGTACAAACAAATCATCATTGCCACAGGTGAAGGCGCGAAAGCATCACTTTCTGCTTTTGATTACATCATCCGCTCTGGGCAGTAATAAAAGAAAAGGTCAGTGTGTTCCCCATACACACTGACCGATTTTCTAAGTGTTATTTTGAATATTGTTGTTATCAATATTCTCGTTTTATAGGAACTTTGGATGCTAACACCGGAGTTCCTTTTTTTATCTGCAAGATCAGAATCAAAATGTCCCCACGCATTTTGATCCTATTCTTTGCCCATAATTTTTCTTGTTTTACAACCTTATTATTATACTTTCCCCAAGGTTGTTCTTTTCAATTGCTAAGCTTATAAGCAATAAGTATTCCAAAGTGGTAATTCATATTAAGAATTGAATAAATTCAATTCTTTAAATTTTCTCATTAACTGCTCTTGTGTTTCCACATGCTCAGGATGGGGCACTATGCACTCAATTGGACAGACATCGACACAGGTCTGAGTTTCATAAAAACCTACACATTCTGTGCAGCGGTCTGTATCAATTTCATAGACCTTCGTACCTTCATAAATCGCTTCATTCGGGCATTCAGGCAAACACATATCGCAGTTAATGCATTTGTCGGTAATGAGTAATGCCATATAAAACTCGACTAAGCCTGATAAGCCAAAGACGATGCAGAAATATCTGCCGTCGAATTTGGTAAGTTACGAATCAATAGGGCATAGCTCATATCGACATCGGCAGGTACAGGAATATCAACGATATGACCTGAACCTTTGGCATCTTCAATTGAATTGCCTTTTTTGTCTTTAATTTCAGTCAAGGTAAAGGTGATATTGCCTTTGGTGGTCATTAGTTCTAATGAATCACCCACGACAAAACGGTTTTTCACATCAATTTTGATATAGTCACTATGACGTTCTAACACTTCACCGCAGAAAATTTGATGATCAAAACTTGATGAACCATTTTCATAGTTTTGATATTCACTATGTACATGACGACGTAAAAAACCTTCGGTATAACCACGGTTTGCCAAACCTTCAAGTTGCGTCATGAGAGATGGATCAAAGTCTTTACCTTGTAGCGCATCATCAATGGCTTTACGATAAATTTGCGCAGTACGGGCACAGTAAAAGTAAGACTTGGTACGGCCTTCAATTTTGAGTGAGTGAATGCCCATTTTAGTTAAACGGTCTACATGCTGAACCGCACGTAAATCTTTAGAATTCATAAAATAAGTGCCGTGCTCATCTTCTTCAGCAGCAAAGGCTTCTTCGTCATTACGTTGTAATAACACAGGATCGGACACTTGATGTTGTGATTGCATGTGTAACTCATCTGCATCTTTTGAGCAACAACTTTGTTTTTGCGCATCACCAATGTTTTGTACAGGAATCACATCGCCATTGGCATCTTCCTGAGTTTCAGAAACTGTGTATTCCCAACGACAAGCATTGGTACATGCGCCTTGGTTGGCATCACGTTTATTCATGTAGCCTGACAGCATGCAACGACCAGAGTAGGCCATACATAGTGCACCATGCACAAAGACTTCAATTTCCATGCCCGGAACTTGGGTTTTAATTTCTTCAATTTCTTCAATCGACAGTTCACGTGACAAAATCACACGGGTTAATCCCATTTTTTGCCAGAATTTCACCGTTGCCCAGTTCACGGCATTGGCTTGAACCGATAGGTGAATGTCAATTTCAGGGAAGTTTTCACGCACCATCATAATCAGACCTGGATCTGACATGATCAATGCATCAGGCTTCATTTCGATAATAGGTTCGAGATCACGGATAAAGTTTTTTAATTTTGAGTTATGAGGCTGAATATTCACCACCACATAAAACTTTTTACCCAAAGTATGCGCTTCGTTAATGCCAATGTTCAGATTGTCATGATCAAACTCATTGTTACGCACACGCAAGCTATAGCGTGGCTGACCTGCATACACGGCGTCTGCACCGTATGCAAAGGCATAGCGCATGTTTTTCAGTGAGCCAGCAGGTGAAAGAAGTTCGGTAACAGTCGTGATACTCATGACAAAAATTAAGGCATATAAAAATTATGGCTTTATTGTATGAATCTAAAAAAATGATTCAACCTAGTAAAAAACTCGGAATTAAGCTTAAAAAGCGCTATTTTTTTATCTGAATCAAGACTAATATATATGCATATTCGAATATACAGATATACTATGGATCAACTCACTTTTTTTAAATCTTTATCGGATCAAACCCGTATAGATATTTTAACTTTTCTGTTGTTACGTGGTGAAAGTTGCGTCTGCGATTTAATGAGTGCTTTAGATTTAAATCAGCCGAAAATATCGCGTCATTTGGCTTTATTGCGTAGCGCAAAAATTTTGCAAGATCGTCGCCAAGGGCAATGGGTTTATTACCAAATTCATCCTGAATTAGAACCGTGGTGTGTAGAGATGTTGAACATATTGCTACAACAAAATCCACGTGCAGAAAGTTTTAAAATTTCTGAAAATACTTCTATTTGTTGTGATTAAGTGTATGAATTTTCTATTTTTATGTACGGGTAATAGTTGTCGGAGTATTTTGTCTGAAGCCTTGTTTAATGCACGTGCGCCAGAAGGTTTTAGTGCCTGTAGTGCCGGCAGTCAACCTTCAGGGAAGGTACATCCTTTGTCATTAAGAACCTTGCAAAGTTTAAATATTTCCACAGATAATTTGTGGAGTAAAAACATGCAAGATTGTGAAAAATTTAAGCCGCAAATTGTCGTTACAGTCTGTAGCTCAGCGGCAGTAGAACCATGTCCGCTCTATTTGGGTAATGCGATTAAAGTACATTGGGGCTTAGAAGATCCATCGCATTTGGAATGTGCAGATGAAGAGAAAATCCAGGCATTTAAGCAGACAGTTGAACATATTCAACGCCGTTTTGACGCCTTTTTTGCTTTAGCTTTAGACCATTTAAGCCAAGAAGAACTGATTTCTGAGTTACATAAAATTGGTCAGATTGATTAATTAAAAAGCATAACTGCAAAAATAAAAGCATATTTTTGGGAGATATCTTTTTATTTTTGCACTATATCCATCTAAGTTGAATATATGCAAACTGCAAAACTATCATTTTTAGACCGTAATCTTACGCTGTGGATTTTTATTGCCATGGCATTTGGGATTTCAGTCGGTTATTTTTCTCCGCAAACAGCCATTATCTTAGACAGAATGAGCGTGGGTACGGTAAATGTACCAATCGCGATTGGCTTAATCTTGATGATGTATCCGCCTTTGGCAAAGGTGGACTATGCCAATTTGCCACAAGTGTTTCAGGATAAGCGAACGCTACTGCTGTCACTGGTACAGAATTGGCTGATCGCGCCATGTTTGATGTTTGCTTTGGCAATTATTTTTTTACAGACTTACCCCGAATATATGACGGGACTAATTTTAATTGGTCTAGCACGTTGTATTGCGATGGTTTTGGTTTGGAATAATCTCGCATGTGGTGATAACCAATATGCGGCCGCCTTGGTGGCATTTAATAGCATTTTCCAAATTCTGTTTTTTAGTAGCTATGCATGGCTATTTCTGAGTGTCTTGCCTCCTTATTTTGGAGTAGCAGGGCAAGTCATTGATGTTGGCTTTGGCGTCATTACTCAAGCGGTGCTCATTTATTTGGGTATTCCATTTTTGTTGGGTTATTTCAGTCGCATGATTTTGGTTAAATACAAAGGTTTGGATTGGTACTCGAATCAGTTTCTGCCAAAAATTAGTCCGCTCAGTCTATTGGCCTTGTTATTGACCATTGTGGCAATGTTTAGCTTAAAAGGGGGCGAAGTTTTAAGCCTACCTCTGGATGTACTACGTATTGCCATTCCACTGACCATTTATTTTGTAGTGATGTTCTTTGTAAGCTTCTTTATGAGTAAATGGATGGGAAATGACTATGCAAAAACCACAGCCATTTCATTTACTGCTGCGGGTAATAATTTTGAATTAGCCCTTGCAGTTGCTATTGCTACCTTTGGATTGGCTTCACCTGTTGCATTTACCACGATTATTGGGCCATTAGTCGAAGTTCCTGTGCTGATTGCTTTGGTTAGCGTGT
Organism: Acinetobacter chengduensis; assembly: GCF_003664645.1. Lineage (GTDB taxonomy): Bacteria > Pseudomonadota > Gammaproteobacteria > Pseudomonadales > Moraxellaceae > Acinetobacter > Acinetobacter chengduensis. The sequence continues at coordinate 4,103 of NZ_RCHC01000013.1, forward strand.
CTTTATGGCTACGTAAAAAATATTTCTCTCATGCAGAGGAAAATACTTAATGAGTACTAATTTATGAAAGCTTGATCTGCCGAATATCGAGCTGGATTAACTTGTGTAGACTCAATTTCGAAAGTGTTTTTGGCGTTTGAAGAAGATGGTCGGATGAAACCATCATGCCTATATGATCGAATAGTTGAGGTGATGGACGAACTTGATAAATTTACCTTGTTGACCTGAGCTCAGTCGGCATATTTGACCAATCGATATGCTGAACCTAAGGAGTTGGTGACTGAGCTGTCAAAACGGGTAAATCAGAATTCTGTATAAAAAAGCGTGAAATAGAATTTATTGAGCTTCAAGCTGTTTTAATATTTGACATTGATCGACTGTATTTTGTGTGTTGCAAGATTGGCGGAGCTGTTGCAATTCCTGCTGGAATTTATGCAGTTCAGCCAATTTTTTTTCGACTTGAGCTAAATGTAAGTCAATAATTTCATTCACAGCATGACAATTTTGCTGGGGTTGTTGCTCTAAGCGAATTAAAGTTTCAATTTCTTTTAAAGACAAATCTAAAGCACGACAACGCTGAATAAACATTAAACGTTTTAAAGCATCTTCAGAATAATAACGATAATTATTGTCCGCCCGAAACGAAGGCTGAATGAGTTGTTTTGTTTCATAAAAACGAATGCTGTCTGTACTGAAACCAGTCTTTTTACTCAGCTCACCAATTTTATAATTTGCCATGCTTGACCTTGGAGTTACTCTAGGGTTTCTAATGACTATATCTTGTTAAAGGTTGTATTGCATAGGAGATTTGTATGGCGTGTACTTGTAGCCATGAGCCTGCACCACCAAAAGAAAATAGTAAATTTCGCACAGCATTATGGATTGCATTATTTATTAATGCTGCCATGTTTTTGGTTGAGCTGATTGGTGGTGCTTATGCACATTCATCTTCACTCTGGGCAGATTCATTAGATTTCTTTGGGGATGCAGTGAACTATGCAGTGTCACTGGCAGTCTTAGGTGCAAGTTTATATTGGCGCGCTACTGTTGCACTGTTAAAAGGCATGACCATGGCATTATTTGGTTTTGTGGTCATTGGAAAGGTCGTTTATTCTTATATTCAGGGTATACCACCTGAAGCAATCACCATGGGGGCTATTGGGGTTTTAGCCTTAATTGCTAACGTTATTTCTGCAGTTATTTTATATGCCTTCCGAGATGGTGATTCCAATATGAAGTCTGTTTGGTTGTGTAGCCGCAATGATGCCATTGGCAATGTAGCCGTAATTTTGGCTGCGATTGGGGTATTTGGTACGGGTAGTTTGTGGCCTGATATTATTGTGGCTGCAATTATGGCGATACTGGGTTTAACGGGTGGTTATCAAGTGATTAAACAAGCTTTGAAAGAACGTAAAGACAGTAAAATTGAAACGAGTTGCTCAGTTTAATCAATAAAAAAACCGAAGCATAAGCTTCGGTTTTTTGCATTAGATTGAAAAATCTAAATCTTATTTTTCAACGAATGCACGTTCAATCACGTAATCGCCAAGAACGCCCATTTTAGGAGATTCTTTAAGACCGTGTTGATCAAGAAGCGCCGCAACATCGTCTAGGAATGCAGGTGAACCGCAAAGCATTGCACGGTCTGTTTCAGGGTTGAAACGTGGAAGACCGATTTTTTCAAATAATTGACCAGATTCGATGGCGGTCGTTACACGGCCTTGAGTATGGAATTCTTCACGCGTTACAGTTGGGTAGTAAACCAATTTTTCTTTCGCGCCTAATTCACCAAAGAATTCGTGGTTTGGAATTTCATTTTCAATTAAGTCTTGGTAAGCCAATTCTGAAATGAAGCGTGTACCATGAACGACAATAATTTTTTCAAAGCGTTCGTAAGTTTCTGGGTCACGAATTACAGAAAGGAAAGGTGCAAGACCAGTACCTGAAGAAAGTAGGTATAAGTTCTTACCTGGATTTAAGTCATCCAATACTAAAGTACCTGTAGGTTTCTTAGAAACTAAAAGTTCGTCGCCTACTTTCACTTTTTGCAAAATAGATGTTAAAGGGCCATCTGGCACTTTAATAGAGAAAAATTCTAGCTCTTCTTCATAGTTTGCGCTAGCAATAGAATAAGCACGCATTAAAGGCTTACCATTTACTTCAAGGCCGATCATCACAAATTGACCGTTTTTAAAACGTAATGCAGTGTCACGAGTCGTTTTAAAAGAGAATAGAGTGTCATTCCAATGGTGGACGTGAGTAATCTTTTCGACGTTAAAAGCAGCCATTAAAGGTCTCAATAAAATTATCAAATTAGAACAGCTTACTATTCTAATCTAAAATCATTCTCGATAAACTGAATATATTTAATTGAACTTATCAGAAAAAGTGATTATGTCGACTTTGAATTTGCCAATAATTGGTTATATGCATTCTCCCTATCAAGAAAAGTTTGGTATTCCTCGTCAGCCGAACCTAGTGCAAGTTGAGTCTTATATTGAAATGACGGGTGAGTACAACACGCTATTGGCTTTTGAAGGTATTGAAGCATTTAGTCATTTATGGTTAGTTTGGCAGTTTCACGACAATAAAAATCAAGACATTCAAAAGTTCCGTCCACAAGTACGCCCGCCACGCCTTGGGGGAAATGCAAAAATAGGTGTTTTTGCTACGCGGAGTATGTATCGACCTGCGCCGATTGGTTTATCTGTGGTACAGCTGAAGAAAGTAGAAAAAGTTGGACAATCTGTGCGAGTTTATGTGCAGGGCAGTGATTTACTCAACGGCACACCCATTGTAGATATTAAACCCTATATTCAATATTCGGATGCTGTGGTCGATGCACAAAGTGGCTATGCGCAAGACGAGCCTAGCCGTAAAGTGGTGTTATGGCTACAAGTCGCAGAGCAGCAAAAAATCCACTTATTGCAGACCAAAAAAATTGATGTACAGCAATTGCAAGAGCTTGAACAAGTATTGGCACTTGATCCGCGACCTGCCTATCAGGAAGATGCAATGCGTGTTTATAAAATGCGCTTTGCCAGTATGGACGTCGCATTTACTGTGAAGGCCGAAGCCGTACACATTTGTGAGCTTAATACAGTAACTGAATAGCGTTGTTCCTTATAGGCAATACAGTAGCGTGATGAGCACAGCAATATGCAAAATTTGAATTGGTGCAAAATAGGCAAAATAGCTATAACCGCCAGTGATAAATGCATTGATGGATTTAGCAATTGCATGTGCGATCATCCCAAGAACAAATGCATAAAATATGGTGCTATTGTCGGGCGTACCTTGTATCACAACGGTTGCCATAGCAGCATGAATTTCAAATAAAGATGCTAGTAAGGTTCCAAGAATTAAACCTGCATCGCCCAAACTTAAATTAAGTGCGTAAACACCTGCCTGAATCAGCGTTAAGGTTAAGGCGATAATTGTGGCCTCTTTTAAGCTAAACATGCGACTGTCTAAATCTTGATTGGACGTTGTCAGGGGAGCATCTTTTAATAAGAGCCATGCACAGGCTGCCAAAATGACTGTGGCGATGAGAGTAGCAATGACAATGCTTTTTAGCCACAGCATGCTCAGACCAGCCACAATAATCAGTAATTGCAATAGTGTAGCGACACAAGACATGAGTGCAGCACCCGCATTGTGTTTTGCATTGGCACGTCCAGCGCGAACTTCCATGCCTAAGCTTGCAACCGTGGCAGTGCTGGACACAAAACCGGAGGCAATAGCAGACAGCATCATAGCATTTTTAGAAGACAATAACCGTTTTGCAATATGTGCTAAGGATTGCACGACCAAGATCAGTGTAAGAAGTTTTAAAATAATATAAGGATTAAGTACGTCGCCCCAAAGAGGGGTATTGGGAGTAAGGGGAAGTGCGATTAGGATTAATGCCAATAAACACAGACCATCTCTAAATTCGGCTTCAGTAATCCATTTTCCTGCAAAGCTGTGCATGGAATGTTTGGCCCTTAAAATAATGGTTAACACCACAGATAAACCTGCAGCCAAAGGCATATTCCATAAACATAGTGCCCCAATAAAATAGGTCATTATAAAAGCCAGTTCTGTGGTAATGCCTGGGTCATCCGTTTGGTTTTTAATAGAAAGCACCACCATTGCGCCCACAATTGCGGCGCCCATTAACCCAATATGCTGACCAAATAAAAAACAGAGTGCACCAAGCAAGGCACAAATGGCAAAGGAGCGAAGTCCTGCAAAGCTGTGCTGATTTTCACGTTGTTTACTACGTTCACGTTCTAAACCAATGAGTAAGCCACAACCTAGTGCAGATGCCAATATAGAAAGCAATGTAGCAAATGAGCTTGGAAATTGTGTGGCAAATGAATAATCCAAAAGGTCACCAATACTGTCGTTATTGTCTAGATGTGCTTGAAATATAGGCGAAGTTTTGAATATCTTTCAAGCGTTGTATTGCTCAAAATAGGAAATATCCTTATTTATTTTAAGGTTTTGGTTTAGGCAGATTAATAATGCAGGTCTATCGAATACTTTTAGGTGTTAATTGATGGTTTATTGATATAAAAAGCAAGGTGAAACTTGGTATAGTAAAAGTCTGTTTGGGGACTGAAAATAATGATACATAACTTTGAAATTGACACGGTTTGGTGTCTAGAGCAATTAGAAAAAGATGGCCGAATTACAGAGCGCGATCGACTCTTAATTCAAACGACACATCGTCAACGTGAACAGCTGAAATGGCATCCATTACAGTGGATTTCAAATTTTAACTTGCCAGATCAAAGTCATCCCCAGTCAGTTTTAACGCTCAATCGTTTATGTCAGTGGTTAGCTGAAAAAAGCCAATTACCTTTTTATATTATTGACCCATTAAAAGCCGATGTGGCCGCATTAACCAGTGTAATGTCGCAAGAGTTCGCCTTCCGAAACCGTATATTGGCTGTTGAACTTCAAAATGATGTGGTGCTGATTGCAACGGATCAGCCTTATAAAATGGAATGGATGTCCAATCTAGAGCGGACGGTACTACCGCGTAAAATTCAACGCGTACTGTTAAATCCAGAGCAATTACAGCGTTATTTGGTGGAATATTATCAGGTCAGCCGTGCGGTGAATAATTCACAAAAAAGCTCGGCTTATGATCGTGACAATAAAGGCGTGGAAGCCTTGCTACAATTGGGCGATACGCAAAACCCAGATGCCAATGATCAACATATTGTGAAGCTGGTTGATTGGGTATTACAGTTTGCTTTTGAACAAGGGGCCAGTGATATTCATCTTGAGCCACGTAAAGAGGCAGGCAAAGTACGCTTTCGTATAGATGGCGTATTACACACTATTTATAACATGCCAGCGAATACCCTGACGGCGGTCATTTCGCGAATTAAAATTTTAGGGCGAATGAACGTTGCAGAAAAGCGTAAACCACAAGATGGACGTTTAAAAACGCGGACGCCAAAAGGCCAAGAAACTGAATTACGACTCTCTACTTTACCTACAGCATTTGGTGAAAAGTTGGTGATGCGTATTTTTGATCCTGAAGTGTTGGTACGCAGTTTTCAACAACTGGGTTTTGAGGGACGTTTGCAAAGCGCATGGAATGAACTGACTAGCCATAGTCATGGCATTATTTTAGTCACAGGGCCTACGGGTTCGGGTAAAACCACCACCTTATATTCCTCGCTTAAACAGTTGGCGACAGATGAGGTGAACGTTTGTACCATTGAAGACCCGATTGAAATGTTAGAGCCTAGTTTTAACCAAATGCAGGTGAATACTGGAATTGACTTGGGTTTTGCCGACGGTGTACGTGCGCTAATGCGTCAAGACCCTGACATTATTATGGTGGGTGAGATTCGTGATCATGATACTGCCAATATGGCGATACAAGCTGCATTAACAGGTCACTTGGTATTATCTACCTTGCATACCAATGATGCGCCATCAAGCTTAACGCGTTTACATGATTTGGGTGTACAACCCTTTTTGACAGCCGCAACTATTTTAGGGGTTTTAGCACAGCGTTTAGTACGGAAATTATGCCCGCATTGTAAGCAAGAAACCTTTATTGATCATCAAGAGTGGAAACATCTGACTTTTGATTACAATGTAGATATGCCAGATTTTGTGTTTAAGGCTGTTGGTTGTGATGAATGTCGTAATACCGGTTATAAAGGGCGAGTAGGTATTTATGAGTTTATGCCACTGAGCTTGGAAACCAAACAGCTCATTGGTGCCAATGCAGATCTGACTAAACTACGTTATCAAGCCCGTAAAGAAGGGATTGAACCTTTACGAATTGCAGGAGCACGTAAAGTCATGGCTGGTGTAACGACTTTAGAGGAAGTCCTACGAGTTGTGCCTTTGAACTAAAGGAATAATTCAACTTATGTGAGAGGCATATCATCATCTGATGCATTAAGTGATGTATGTAATTTCATATTATGCGCAAAATGAGGTGTTCCTCAGATTCACCTCATATTTCTTTGTTTAAATGCAGATATCCAATTAAGCATTGAACATTTAAACAGAGGAATGAATATGAACACATTAACTAAATCACTGATTGCAACGGTTGTAGCGGGTGTTGCTGTATACGCTGTTGCAAATCCAACCACATCACAAACAACTGTGAACGCAGGAGCAGTGAACCAAAAAGCAATTGCTGCACCTGTATTGGTGAGCGTAAAGCAAGCGTTAACTTTAAAAGATGATACCGAAGTTCAGTTAAAGGGCTACATTGTGAAAGCGCTTGGCGATGAAAAATACCAATTCAGCGATACCACTGGAAGCATTACGGTCGATATCGATGATGACTTATGGCAGGGTAAAGCCATTTCTGCTAAAACACCTGTGATCATTATGGGTGAAGTAGATGTTGATCTATTGCCAACCAAGCATGTAGAAATTGATGTGGATCAAGTGAAATTTTAATCACAGTAGATGACTCTACAGAAAACCGTATGCTTGCATGCGGTTTTTTTATTATGCTGGCAGAATCAAGTACAAATAGATTTTGATCGTTCACTCCCAATGTAAGGAATATCGGCATGCGTATATTACTGGCTGAAGATGATACCTCCCAAGCGGATAGCATTAAAGCATGGTTAGAAATGGATGGTTATAGCTTAGATTGGGTAGCACGTGGGGATCATGCAATTTTGGCTTTACAACAGCATCAATATGATTGTGTGTTGTTAGATCGTGGCTTACCTGAAGCAACTGGTGATGATGTCATTGTCGCATTACGTAAAACGCAGCCCCAAACGCCAGTCATATTTATTACTGCAAAAGACAGCATACAAGACCGCGTGCTTGGACTCGATTTAGGTGCAAATGATTATTTGGTTAAGCCATTTAGTTTAGATGAGCTTTCTGCACGTATTCGTGCTCAATTACGTTTAAAGCAGGCCGAGCAAAGCCAAGTAAATATAATTAGCTTTGATTGCTTAAAGTTGGATATACAGGCTAAGACCTTGCACAAAGCCACAGAGCGTATTGATTTAACCGCCAAAGAATTTCAAATTTTATATAAATTGATGCAACGACCTGAGCATACAGTCAGTCGAGAGATGTTAGAAGAATCTTTATATGCATGGGGCGATGAAGTCGAAAGTAATGCGATTGAAGTGTATATCTATCAATTAAGAAAAAAACTTGGCAGTCAATATATTAAGACGATTCGTGGTTTAGGTTATCGCATGAATAGGGCGTCATCATGAATCAATCGGTGATTTCCCTTCAGCAAAAATTGCTTAAAACGTCGTTATGGAGTTCTGTCCTCGCAGGGGCAATTGCATTGTGTTTACTTTTTGCATTGTCAGCTTATCAAACGATGGATACGCAAGATGCCATTATGGATGAAATAGCTGATTTGCTGATGGCTCAACAGCAACCGAGCCAATCGAGTCAAACCATTGCGGAGTTAAGCAAAGAGTTTGATATTTCTTATGTCGTGCAACATAAGCATCGTATTTTGGCGAGATCTGAACTTGAGGATCAGCATGACCAGACAAGCTTCGACTCAAATCGAATGGCTAAGGGATATGGGTTTTATTGGCAAGATATGCAACTGTGGCGAAGCTATAAACAGACTGAATCAGATTCACAGCGTGAAGTACTTATGTTGCAACCCATGCAAGAACGAGTTGAATTATTATTACAAAGTGTATTGGGATATGCTGCTGTTTTACTTTTGTTATGGGGGTTGCAGTGGGTATTATTAAAAGTGCTGATGAAGCGGGATTTTGCCGTTATCCATCAGTTTTCTGAGCAAATTTCATTCAAAAACTCGAAAGAGTTGAGTCCAATTGATGCAAGCCAGCCTGCAATTATGGAATTAGAGCCTATACGTTTGCAGTTAAATTCCTTAATGCAACGTTTAGAGCGCGCCTTAGAAGCAGAGCACCGCTTTACCGCAGATGCCTCACATGAGCTACGTTCGCCTTTATCGGCCATACAAATGCGCTTGCAAGTGTTAGGTCGTAAATATCAAGATCATCCACAATTGGCAAAAGAAATGCTCGCAATACAGCAAGATGTCAGCCGTGGTACACAGGTACTCGAAAATTTATTATTGTTGGCGCGCTTAGATCCTTCGAACGTGGAAGATTTGCCCAAAACAAAAGTGGATGTACAGGCATTAACTGAACGAGTATTGATGGATTATCAAGAATCATTGAAACAACGTCAGTTAATGCTTGAGACTAAATTAGAGCCCGTGGTGATAGAGGCGAATGAAGAATTATTGCAAATCTGCTTACGCAACTTAATCGACAATGCGGTGAAGTACACTCCAGTTTTAGGTGCAATTCATATTCAACTCAGCCAACAGAGAGCACATTTCTATTGGCAAATTGATAACTCTAGTGAAGGTATAGATGAAAAAGTGATACAACACTTTGGCGAGCGTTTTTATCGGGTATTGGGAAGTCAAGTACAAGGAAATGGTTTAGGTCTTTCTATCTGTAAAAAAATTGTTGAATTACATCAAGGCCAGATTAAATTTTCAGTTTCTGATTTAGGCGGTTTAAAAGTTCTGATTGAGTTTTGATGTGAGTACCACACGAAACTTAATATATTTACAGTATAGCGACTTATGCAAATTCTGGGTTTACATAATTGCAGGATTAAATTGGGATTAAAAAAGCAGTATGCGCTGATTCATACTGCTTGTTCCCACGTTTATTATTATTTGAAACGGAAAATTATTTAGTTAGAATTAGACGGTTATTACGCGTTAAGCGCAAACGGTATTCTTCACCTGCATGCATAATGCGAATTTCACGGCCCAATGCAAATAAGTTATTAGAATGCAGCATTGGTAGTGCATGATGAGTTTCGTTAGAACGAGTAAACAAGCTAAAAGGTGCGTTCATTATTATGTGCTCCGTGGTGGGTAGTGAACGAATTAAATGATAATCATTATCGAATAGCCCTGTCAACGGTAAATGATAATAATTTAAAAAAATTATAAAGCTGTTTACACTTAAGCATATTTGTCAGATTTTGAGATGTTGCTTTATGGCTAAACCCAATTTGCATATAGCGATTGCTATTTTATTGCATCAAGACCAAGTGCTGGTTGGCTGGCGAGATGCACAGCAACATCAGGGCAATAAAAATGAATTCCCAGGTGGTAAGGTGGAAGAGGGTGAAAGCCCCGTAGATGCGTGCAGACGTGAGGTGCTTGAAGAAGTTGGGATTGATTTGAATGAATGGCACCATTTTGATTTTATACGCCATGAATACGATGATGTGATTGTGAATTTACATATATTTCATAGTGCAGTCCCGAGCAATATGCTGGAGTCGATTCGTGAACCATGGCAGTGGTATCGCCGTGATGAACTGCTTAGCCTCAACTTTCCAAAAGCTAACAAGGCCATGTTAAAGCGTTTGTATTGGCAAAAGATGATCAAAATTTCAAATCAACTGAGCCACTTGGCAGAGTTGGATGAGTCTAAGCTAATGTATTGGCGTGTAGATGCTACACGTGAACAGCAAATAGAACTGGCTGAAATTAAATTAGATGATTTGTCTAAATTGATTGTAAATGTCGAGCTTTGGAAACAGCTAAATAGTGTGCAGCAAAAAACGATTGGCGCCGTACATTTAAAGCAACAACAATGCTTACAACTCAATAAGGGCGATTTACAGCAAGGTATACGTTATATTGCAGCCTGTCATGATTTAGCCTCAGTGCTTCATGCAAGCCGTATAGGATGTGATGCTGTATTGCTAAGTCCAGTTAAACAAACAGCCACACACAGCGAATCTCAGCCACTCGGATGGCAGACCTTTTCAGATATCGCACAGCAGGTGGACATTCCAGTATTTGCTTTAGGTGGAATGCAAGCAACAGATCTGCAAGAGGCCAAGCAACATTATGCTTATGGTATTGCTGGAATACGCTTTGTTTAACTCGGTGTCGTTATGCTTAGCTAAAAATTATTAAAAACCGTTCGAAAAAAAGGGCTAGCTTATAGCCCTTTAAGTGCTTGCAGTGCCTTATTGGCCGTGGCTGTATTATTTTGCTTTTGACCCGATTTCAAAATCACTTGCCACAACTGTTTTTTCATTGCATTGGTCTGAGCATAACTTAAACCACGCTGTGCCAAAGCTTGTGCATTGGCAAATTGGTTTTTACGGTTTGCAATAAGTGCTAAATACAAAAAACTTTCGGCAGATTGCGGGGCTAAGCGTTGTGCTTGATTTGCCAAGCTTTCAGCTTGATTCAGTTCACCTTTGGCATAAGCCGTTTGGGTTTGTTGCATCAGTTTTTGAAAAGCAGGTAGATTTCGACCATCATCAAATTTTTGGCTAGGTGCTTTCTGTTCGGGAATGATAATCGACTGACGTTTGATCTCAGGTACATCATAAGGATGGATCACAACGCCATCGGCAGCCTGAATGGGTTTATTGGTAGCTGCTTTAGTTGTTGTTTGCTTTTGTTCAGGTGCGGGTAGACTTTGACAGCCTACCAATACCACTAGACAGATCGCTACACTGAGTTTGCTTACATCACGATGTAATTGCAATTTATTCAATATGACACACCTTAATTTGCAAAGTTACCACTTGAAATCACTCGTGGTTGATTGGATGAATCAGCATCTGTATCCGATTCGCTTTCACGGATATAACCGCCATCTGAATAATTATCATCTTGTGGGACTGAAGGCTGTGTAGAATCGATATTAATTGTGTTTTGTTCTGATTCATATTGTGAAGCAGCGCATGCTGAAGCACGAGTCGGAATTGAATTACGATTTATGGGTACATAAATCGCATTGCTACAACCCGAAGCAGATAAGTCACCTGAACTACTATCAATCCATTGCCATGTCACACTATCGGGTTGGCGTAAGTTCACAGGTTTTTGGCGCAATTGCTTCATCACATTAGTCCAAACAGGAAGTGCACCAGAAGAACCTGTAAGACCTGTAGCTTTGTTATTATCTAAACCTAGCCATACCACAGTTGCATAATTGCCAGAGTAACCTGCAAACCATGAGTCGCGCGTATCGTTGGTGGTACCTGATTTACCTGCTAAGCCTAAAGATGATGGTAATGTTGCATAAGCAGAGCGCCCTGTACCTGCGCGCATGACTTGCTGTAAACCATAGTTAAGAATGTATGCATTCGATGGGTCAATGGTTGGTTGTACAGATAAACTATAGCGATCAAGCAAATGACCATTTGGGTCCACCACCGAGCGAATGGCTTTGACTGGATATTTAAAACCACCCGTTGCGAAGTTGCCATAAATACTCATCACTTCGAGTGGTGACATATCCACAGCGCCTAAATAAATCGATGGATAGTTTGGAATATTTGAAGTTACGCCAAATTTTTTCAAGTGATTGATAAAGGTCGACATGCCAAATTCTTGGCCTAAACGCACCGCAGATAGGTTGTATGAATTAGCAAGTGCCGTCATCATTGGCACAACACCATGTTCGCCACCACTGTAGTTTTTAGGTGTCCAAGTTTTTCCTTCGCTTTGAATACTAATTTGCGAGTCTTCAATTGGGCTGGCCCAGTTATAACGATTAGATTCAATTGCACTGAGATAAATGACAGGCTTAAGTAAAGAACCAACCTGACGTTTAGCATCCAGTGCACGGTTAAAGCCTGTAAATTCTTGTGTTGAGCCTACTGCGGCAACTAATTCACCATTTTCTGGGTGAGTCACCAATACTGCACCTTGTAAGTCTTTAAGGCGTGCTGGATTGGCCTTGGTTAAGTTGGCCACTGAGTTTTTAAAGCTATCTTGAATTCGGGTTTGAGCAATTGGATCTAAGGTTGTAAAAATGCGCAAACCTTGGTTGGTTAAGTCACTCTCTTGATACTCCGTACGTAATTGACGACGCACAATATCTAAGAAATCAGGGAAGCGGGCAGGGCCTAAAGTTGGTTTTGCCAATACATTTAATGGACGTGCGATTTCAGTTTCATATTGTTCTTGGCTCAGTGTACCCATCACCAACATATTGTTTAATACAATATCACGACGTTTTTTAGCACCCTCAGGATTACGCCATGGGTTAAACAAAGTTGGGCCTTGTACTAAGCCGACCAAATAGGCCTGTTGTGCAATATTGAGTTCACGTAAAGGTAAACCAAAATAGAACTGTGATGCCAAGCCATAACCATTGATGGAGTAATTACCATTTTGGCCTAAGTTCACTTCATTTAAATACGCTTCTAAAATTTCATTTTTGTCATAATGTAATTCAATCAATAAGGCCATAAGGGCTTCATTAACTTTACGTTTTAAGGTTTTTTCTGGGCTTAAATAGAAATTTTTAACCAGTTGTTGCGTGAGGGTCGAGCCGCCTTGACGCTTACCACCAGTTAAGTTACTTACCAAGGCACGTGCCGTACCACGCACAGAGATCCCATGGTGCTTATAGAAATTACGATCTTCTGTAGCAATCAGGGCATTAATTAAAGGCTGCGGTACATTTTTTAATTTAATCAGTACACGGTCTTCATTATGCTGTGGGTAAATACCACCAATCAGCATTGGCTCTAAGCGAGCAATACCCGTTGAGGATGGTTTAGTTGCGCTTACATCGGCAATGGCATTCTCATTAAAGGCAATTTTAAGTACTTGCTCGGGTTCAACACTATCACCAAAGTCAAAACCACGCGTGTGTACATACATTTCATTGCCAGAAACAACGTAACTCCCAGTTTTAGCATAACTTTCCGTGTTTTTATAGCCCAGCATTTTAAGTTCTTGGCTTAAATCTTGCTGATTGATAGGCGCATTAGTATAGATTTCTAAAGGGCGAGCAAATACTTTCGCAGGAATATCCCAGCGTTGGCCTTCAAATTTTGTACGTACAATGTTATCAATACGAATAAGATAGACGCTCATCGCGACAAACATACCAATGATAAGTACACAAAAAATGAAAGCAATTATGCCTATGCCACGTTCAGACTTCATAAACTATGATAAGACCCTGATAAATTGTGCTAATCATGCGAAGCTTTTTGTTAATTTGCAATATTTAAACTGTATAAGAATGCAAAATATACGGTGAAATCCGTTGTAATGAATGGCTTTAAAGTTTTTTTTAAAACAAATGCGTTAATGCTATGATATGCATGAAGCGTAGTGGAGCAAAGGCGCAGGTGCAAATTTCACACAAATCATTTAGAAATATTGGACTAATAGGACGTCCAGATAAAGTTTCTGTAGTAGATACTTTATGTCTCATTCATGACCATCTTTTAAGTCTAGGTCTGCATCCTGTATTTGACAATGCGACTGCTGCCTTGGTGCCTTATACCAATACTCAAACAGTAAGTAAGGCATTGTTGGGTGAAGTTGTTGATCTGGTGATTGTGGTCGGTGGTGATGGTTCATTGCTACATGCTGCTCGTTCATTGGTCAAATACAATACCCCTGTAATTGGTGTAAACCGTGGTCGTTTGGGTTTCTTAACCGACATTAAACCGACTGAAGTATTGTTTAAGCTTGATCAGGTATTAAAGGGTGAGTTTCAGATGGATCGCCGTTTCTTATTAGAAATGGAAATTCGCTCAAAAGGTGAGTCTATCTACGATGCCATTGCGCTCAATGATGTGGTGTTGCATTCAGGCCGTTCTGTACACATGATTGACTTCGAACTCAATATTGATGGGCAATATGTGTACCGCCAGCACAGTGATGGCTTAATCGTTTCTACACCTACAGGTTCCACTGCTTATGCATTGTCTGGCGGTGGCCCAATTGTACACCCAAGTATGGATGCAATTGCCTTAGTCCCAATGCATCCACATACCTTATCTTCACGCCCAATTGTGGTGGGTGGGCACAGTGAAATTAAAATTTTGATTCGTGAAAATCGTGTATTGCCCATGGTGAGTGCAGATGGTCAAAATAGTGTTTCATTAAATGTAGGAGATAGTTTACATATCCGTAAACATCCATTTAAACTTAATCTACTCCATCCACCGGGCTATGATTTTTACATGGCATGCCGGACTAAACTTGGCTGGAACCAAGATTTTGACTCATTGAAGCAGGATTAGATTATGAATATTGAACAAATGCTGGCCGTACTCGATCCTGAAATTGTTAGTCGTTTAAAAACGGCAATTGAAATTGGTAAATGGCCTAACGGCGTGGTACTCACCAAAGAACAACGTCAAACCTGTATGCAAGCGGTCTATGCGTGGGAAGCAAAAAACTTACCTGAAGATGAGCGTAGTGGTTATATTGACCGTGGCACTAAAGAAGAAGACGAGCATTGTGATTCTCATGTTCATGTTGAAGAAGAATTTAAGCCAATTAAATTTATTTAATGCATTAAATATTTTCTCGATCAATAAAAAAGGATGCTGAGCATCCTTTTTTATTGTCTTATCAACCATACTGCTTAACGTGATTGCCAAAGTTCACGGGCATGTTGCATAGCTTGTTCATAGCTTGCACAAGCACCCATGGTATATAAGGCAATGCCCATGGTTTCAATCACTGCTATTTCGCCATATTCATGTGCGCGTTGGCCTTCCCAAACGGCTTTGAATACGGCAAGGTCGAGTTCTTCTTCTACAGGACTACGGTTGTCAGTCAGTTTTGCTAATTCATGCTCATACAGTTTGCCATTTTGAATGCCACAAATTAATGTTTTCGCATCTGGATTACGTTCAAACTCACCACCTTCACCTTTAATGACCGCGCTGTTCTGATAGCCTAAGCGATAGGCTGACTGTTGGTGCGAGCTACGATAGGCAGGATGGAAGATCGCTTGCAAAGTGGCCTTGGCATTAAATGGATTAATTAAGCGTGCGAGCGTGTGAATCGGTGAACGTAAACCCATCACATTCCGCAGTGCAATTAAGTCACTTAAAATGGGTGAAATAGCATGCAGAGGCAAATAGGCAAAATTATTCTGCTTAAGTGCAGTTTCAACTTCAATATCTGTTTGGCAAATTGGGTAGCCTAAATATTCAAGAACTTGCTCTGTATAAACACGGTTAAGCGTGTGGCCTGAAGCACCATGCATGACAATTTTGTAGCCATTTTTAGCTAAAGTAAGCGCTGCCAATAAAAACCAAGGATAGTGTTTACGTTTTCCTGCATAAGAGGACCAATCTAAATCAACCTCAAGAGCTTTAAACTTCAGTTGATCACGTGTTGCTTGTACAAAGCCAGCTAATTCGTCTACAGACTCTTCTTTGACACGTAACAACATGAGAAATGCACCCAGTTGTACGTCCAAAACTTCATCTTTTAAAATCATGCTAAAAGCTTGATAGGCTTCGTCATAGCTTAATGAGCGTGCGCCATTTTTACCCTTACCAATAATACGTACAAACTGTGCAAAGGGATGTTCAAAATCTTGATAAATATTTCGTTTGGTATTCATAAATGTATTTTTAGGCTATGCATGACATTTGAGCCTAGTTTACGTGTATGTATGAGAGATTTCAGCTTGATTTTGGCGCTAAAACTCGCACTTATGAGACTATGGTCTAAGAGGTTGTGTTTATTATTCAACCTAAATTAACAATTGTGGGAAAACAAAAAACTAAAAAACAGGTAAAATTTAAACCAATTCGAGTGTATTACTCATCTCCTGATCCAATCTGATTTTTATCAGGTCCTGAAGTAGTTATTAAAATTACGTATACACATTTTTCTGTATTTAGCACGCTAAATACACAGGTATTCTTTTGTGTGCACAAAAGGGTTTTAACTGTTTATTTGTGTTAAATAAACAAAAACTGAATATTTCTTATCATGAGAAATATGTAGTGAAGTATTATTATGACCAAGAAACCACTTTATAAATCACTTTATTTTCAAGTGATTGTTGCTATTATTTTAGGTGTTTTGGTGGGGCATTTCTCACCAAGTTCAACTGAAATTGTAAATGGTATTAAGCAAAGCGTACCTGGTTTGGGTGAGCAATTAAAACCATTGGGTGATGCTTTCATTAAGCTCATTAAAATGATTATTGCGCCAGTTATTTTCTGTACCGTTGTGAGTGGTATCGCGGGTATGGAAAGCATGAAATCTGTGGGTAAAACAGGTGGTATTGCGCTACTCTATTTTGAAATTGTTTCTACGTTTGCGTTAATCATTGGTTTAATTGTAATTAATATCGCTAAGCCTGGTGAAGGCATGAATATCGATCCAGCAACTTTAGATACTTCAGGTATTTCAAAGTATGTTGAATCTGGTGCTTCGCAGTCTACCGTTGATTTCTTAATGCATATTATTCCAAACACAGTCGTTGGAGCATTTGCAGAAGGGGAAATTCTACAAGTCTTACTCTTTGCTTTACTCTTTGGTTTTGCACTGCATAAACTTGGCGATGCAGGTAAACCTGTATTGAAGTTTATCGATCAAATCTCGCATGTTTTCTTTAATATTGTAAATATGGTGATGAAGCTTGCACCGATTGGTGCATTTGGTGCAATGGCATTTACGATTGGTAAATATGGTATTGGTTCATTGGCGCAATTGGCTCAATTGATCATTTGTTTCTACGTGACCTGCTTATTATTTATTTGTATTGTACTGGGCACAATCGCACGTTTCTGTGGTTTCAATATTTTTAAAATGATTCGTATGATTCGAGAGGAATTACTCATTGTGTTGGGTACGTCTTCTTCAGAATCTGTACTCCCACGTATGCTGAAAAAGCTCGAAATTGCAGGTTGTGAAAAGTCTGTTGTCGGTCTAGTAATTCCAACTGGTTATTCATTTAACTTAGATGGTACGTCTATTTATTTAACCATGGCAGCAATCTTTATTGCCCAAGCAACCAATACTCAGTTGGACTTGGCACATGAAATTACTTTACTTGCAGTGTTGTTGATTTCATCTAAGGGTGCGGCAGGTGTTACTGGTTCAGGCTTTATTGTCATGGCTGCAACATTGTCGGCTGTTGGTCATATTCCTGTAGCTGGACTGGCATTGATTTTAGGTATTGACCGTTTCATGTCTGAAGCACGCGCATTAACTAACTTGGTTGGTAACTCATTGGCAACAATTGTTGTTGCAAAATGGGTAGGTCAATTGGATGTTGAACGTCTAAATTATCATTTAGATAATCCGCAAGAATTAGACCGCAAAATGCTTGAAGAACAAGACAAAGGGCATGCTTAATTCGGCAGAAGTTTGAAGTAAAGTCTAAAAAAGGAAGCTTTGGCTTCCTTTTTTATTGCTTTGTTAGAAGATGAAGATATAGCACTGCTTACAAAGAATGATGATTTAGTGGAACTCAGTCGCGTAATTTTTGCTGAGTTAAGCTGTGGGTCGTTTTAAAAATATACAATTTGAACGCAAAAGTTCTCCTTCATGACGTACTCCTAAAACTGCTCTAGGATGAGAGCATTCAAAAACAACAATCTAAAAGGGACTGTTCAATGCTCGCTTATGATGCAGATTTAGAATTATTTAGAGATAACTTCCGCCGTTTTATGCAAGAGCACATTGCACCACACTATGAGCAGTGGGAGCGAGAAGGAATTATGCCACGCGCTGTATGGAATGCATTGGGCGATAATGGTTTCCTATGTGTAGATGTACCTGAAGAATACGGCGGTTATGGTGTTCCAACACATTATTCATTAATGTTGGTGGAAGAGTCTGCCCGTGCAGGTTTTAGCGCATTATCGACAGGAATTTCGTGCCATTCAGAAATTGCGGCGCCGTATATTTTACATATCGGTTCAGAAGAACAAAAACAATACTGGTTACCCAAAATGGTGACAGGTGAAGTGGTCGGTGCAATTGGTATGACTGAACCAGGCGCAGGTTCAGATTTGCAATCGATGCGCAGTAGTGCAATTTTACAAGGCGATCATTATCTATTAAACGGCTCAAAAACTTTTATCTCAAATGGTCAGCATGCGGATTTAGTGGTATTAGCAGCTAAAACTGATCCGCAAGCGCGTGCAAAAGGTGTGTCTTTGTTGTTAGTGGATACACACTTGGACGGTTTTAAGAAAGGTACGAACCTTGATAAAATTGGTTTGCACTCGCAAGATACGTCAGAGCTGTTTTATGACAATGTAAAAGTGCCAAAAGAACAATTGTTGGGTCAAGCTGGTCAAGGTTTTGCTTATCTTATGCAAGAGCTTCCACGTGAACGTACTGCAATTGCTGCCACAGCTGTAGGTGCAATCCGTGGTTCGATTGAAGTCACGGTGAAATACGTACAAGAACGTCAAGCTTTTGGTCAGGCTGTAGGACAGTTCCAAAATACGCGCTTTGTATTGGCACAAGCAAAAATTGATGAATTGGCAACCATTGCATTTTATGAGCGTAATGTAGAACTCTATATGGAAAATAAGCTTGATGTAGAAACTGCAGCCGCCTTAAAGAGCTTTTCAACCGATACGCAGATGAAAATCGCGGACAATTTATTACAATTGTTTGGTGGCTATGGCTATATGACCGAATATCCAATTTCACGTTTCTTCGTTGATGCGCGCATTCAGCGCATTTATGGCGGAACCAACGAAATCATGAAAGAAATTGTAGTTCGTAGCATGTTGGGGCGTTAAGTTTAGATGTCTACATATTGAGTTTAAGTCATGAAAAAAGAACCTTCGGGTTCTTTTTTTATTGGCTCAAGGCAATCAAACTTTCACGGATAAAATAGGGTAAATCGGTAGACGATGGTGACGAAATATAGAGGTTATTATCATTCACTACACTTACATCGTAATAGACAGCACCTGCATTAATTAAAGACTCTACATTAGGTTTGTTAATTGTCATTAAGCGACCTGCCACAACTTGTGCTTGAATTAACAGCTGTGGACCATTTGAAATACTCATAATTAATTTATTCGACTGAGCAAAATATTGAATAAATTCGAGATAACGCTGATCTTGGGATAGGGGATCATGTGAATGGCCACCAGGAATTAATAATGCATCAAAATTGTGTAAGTCAACTTCTGCAATGCTTTGATCAATTGTAACGGCGGTGGTGTAGTGCTGGCCATGAATTATTTTACCCGCCTGTGCTTCAATATTTAGTATTGAATGTCGAGCGGCACGAAAGGCTTCTACAGTTTTGTCGTAATGAATGTCTTCAAAATGATGGGTCACCAGTACAGCAATATTTTTTGGCATGGTCGGAGACTCAAGAAATCTTTTAAAAATGCTACACCGCGCGTGCATTTATTAAGTGCGATATTTGTCACAATACAGTATGGAAAGGTAACCAAGCCATGGTGCTGTAATCATATTGTTTTTAAGGCGCAATACTCGGTTATTCTCTTGTGTGAACGGTATTTCTTTTATGAATTTTTCATTTGAATGAGTTAACTATTTTTTATGAATCTGTTGGATTTCTTAGCATGACTTGAGGGGTCACGTAGTAATGAAAATTTCTGTATTTATCATCACTTATCAAAAGTATTGTTTATTTAAAAAACAATATTGATTTAGCTAGTAAGAATCTATTTTGAGTAAATACGAATGGGTCAAATCTTGCAGATAGTTTAAACAACTGTCTGTTTTTAAGGCTGAATCAATGAAAGTCGTATTGCGCAACATTTGAAAGCTAACTATTGTTATACTTGTTTGCAAACCATGTTTTTGAAGGGCAACATAACAATGATCAACGACGATCAAAACACTAAGGCTTCTCTCGACTTAGCTCAAATACGCGAAAATATTGATTCGGTGGATATGCAAATCCAGCAATTGATTAACCGTCGTGCAACATTGGCGGAGGCAGTTGCCAAAGCAAAATTTGCTTCAGAAGAAGATCCGTTGTTTTACCGTCCTGAGCGTGAAGCGCAAGTTTTGCGTAAAGTTATGGAACGTAATGAAGGTCCGTTGTCTGATGTGACGATGGCGCGTTTATTCCGTGAAATCATGTCGGCATGCTTGGCTTTAGAAGCACCACAAAGCATTGCTTTTTTAGGCCCTGTGGGTACATATACTCATTCGGCAGTTTTAAAGCATTTTGGTCAGGATGCTGTCATTCGCCCTTTACCGACCATTGATGAAGTATTCCGTGAAGTTGAAGCAGGTAGCGCACATTATGGTTTAGTGCCTGTTGAAAATTCATCTGAAGGCGTGGTCAATCACACACTAGATTGTTTCAAAACCTCTCATCTGAATGTGATTGGTGAGGTTGAATTACCAATTCATCACCAGTTCTTAATTTCTGAAAATACACGTAAAGATAGCATCAAACAAATTTATGCTCATCAGCAAACTTTGGCACAGTGCCGTGGTTGGTTAGATGCGCACTATCCTGGTGTTGAACGTGTTGCATTAAGTTCGAATGCAGAAGCTGCACGCCGTATTCGTAATGAATGGCATTCGGCGGCCATTGCATCTGAAGTTGCATCAAGTATTTATGGTTTAGAAATCTTACACAGTAATATTGAAGACAACCCAGAAAATACAACACGTTTCTTGGTGATTGGTCGCGAGAAAGTGCCACAGTCAGGCAATGATAAAACCTCATTATTGGTCTCTGCACATGACCGAGCTGGGGCATTGTTAGAAATTTTGGCACCGTTTGCTAAACATAATATTAGTCTGACAAGCATTGAAACACGTCCAGCATTGCCAGAAAAATGGGCATACGTGTTCTTTATTGACCTTGAAGGACATGTTGAGCAAGACAATGTAAAAGCGGCCATTGAAGAAATTCGACCTTTAGTTAAAGAAGTACGTGTTTTGGGTTCATACCCAATTGCGGTGCTCTAAGTTCACAACTGTGATGTGTGTGTTTGCATGCACATCACCTTTATTACTTGAAATAATCGGAAGTGTAAAATGACG
The DNA here is from genome assembly GCF_003664645.1 of Acinetobacter chengduensis. Lineage (GTDB taxonomy): Bacteria > Pseudomonadota > Gammaproteobacteria > Pseudomonadales > Moraxellaceae > Acinetobacter > Acinetobacter chengduensis. The sequence continues at coordinate 25,389 of NZ_RCHC01000013.1, forward strand.
TTTGTCCCAGCCAATGAAGGCATTGCAAAATTAAAGCCTTATCAACCTGGTAAACCAATCAGTGAGCTTGAGCGTGAGTTAGGGATTACTGATATTGTAAAATTGGCCTCAAATGAGAACCCATTGGGTTGCTCAGCAAAAGTAAAAGAAGCGGTGGCTGCTGAATTGGCTGAAATTGGCCGTTATCCTGACGGTGGTGGTTTTATTTTAAAAGACCAAATTCAGGCACAATTTGGTGTAGCACATGACCGTATTACGCTAGGCAATGGTTCAAACGATCTACTCGAGATTTTTGCGCGTACTTTTGTGTCGGAACAAGATTCAGTTGTATACAGTCAGCATGCATTTGCTGTCTATGGTTTGGTTACTCAAGCGATTAATGCACAAGCCATTGAAGTGCCTGCAAAAGGTTTTTCACATGATTTAGATGCAATGGCTTCTGCTGTTCAAGCTAATACCAAATTAATTTTTATTGCGAACCCAAACAACCCAACAGGGACTTGGTTTGAAGAAGCAGAATTTGATGCATTTATGCAAAAAATTCCAAGCAATGTCATTGTGGTATTAGATGAAGCTTACGTTGAATATTTCCCAGAAAATTTTAATAGCTTGAAGTTCTTAGACCAATATTCAAACCTAATTGTTAGCCGCACTATGTCAAAGTGCTATGGCTTAGCTGCACTTCGTGTTGGTTTTGCTTTGGCGTCTGCTGAAGTGACAGACTACCTTAACCGTATTCGTCAGCCGTTCAACGTGAACCACCTTGCAATGGTGGCTGCAGTTGCTGCATTAAAAGATGAAGCTTTTATTGAACAATCACGTGTAGTGAACAAAGCAGGTATGGCTCAGTTAGAAGCTGGGGTGACTGCTTTAGGTTTAAGTTATGAACCTTCACGTGCAAACTTCTTATTAATTAATGTGAATGCAGATCCTGCACAAACATTTGCAGCTTTACTTAAAGAAGGTGTGATTGTTCGTCATGTAGGTATTGCAAATCATCTTCGTGTATCAATTGGTACTGAAGTAGAAAATGAAAAATTCTTAGCGGCTTTGGCTAAGGTGTTGGGTTTAGAGGCAAAAGCGTAAATTATGGCAACGCCACTGTTTGAAAAAGTTGCATTTATTGGGCTTGGGCTGATTGGCTCAAGTCTTGCTCGAGTGATGATTGCTGAACATTTAGCAACACAAATTGTCGCTTCGACACGATCGCAAAAAACTTTAGATGATGCGAAAGCACTGGGTCTGATTCAGGCGGGTTATACCAATCCGATTGATGCTGTAAAAGGTGCAGACTTAGTGGTCTTGGCATTACCTGTGCGCGCGACACAAAAAGTACTAGAAACTATTCAACCGTATTTGACTGAAAATGTCATTATTACGGATGTAGGCAGTACCAAGGGCAATGTGGTGGAAGCGGCTAAGGCTGTGTATGGTGAGGAATTACCCGCTGGTTTTGTGCCGGGGCATCCGATTGCTGGAGCGGAACATACAGGGGTACATGCAGGTAAAGTAGATTTATTTGCTAACCATAAAGTGATTTTGACACCACTGCCAAGTAGTGAAGATTGGGCGGTCGAAAAACTGATTCAACTGTGGCAAGCCGCTAAAGCTGAGGTCATTTGCATGGATGTGGACAAGCATGATGAAGTGCTTGCTCACACCAGCCATTTGCCACATCTGATGGCATTTAATTTGGTTGAGCAACTGGCCAATCGCGAAGACAATTTAGATATTTTTCGTTATGCCGCAGGTGGCTTTCGTGATTTCTCACGCATTGCTGCCAGCGATCCACAAATGTGGCATGACATCTTTTTTGCCAATAAAAAGGCAATTTTAAATGCAGTCGATGGCTTTGAAAAACAGCTTACGACGTTGCGCAAGTTGATTGAAGATGAAAACTCGCAAGCATTGATGGGATTGCTCGGACATGCGCAAGCAGCACGACAGCATTTTAATCACATGCTGGCTAAAAAACCTTTGATGGAGAAAAACAAAGTGACGACACAGCAATTTACAATTTTACCAGGCCAAAAGAATTTCCAAGGTAAATTTACAGTGCCAGGGGATAAATCTGTGTCACACCGTTCAATCATGTTTGGTGCGATTGCCGAAGGCACCACACATGTGACAGGTTTTCTCGAAGGTGAAGATGCACTCGCAACTTTACAAGCTTTCCGTGACATGGGGGTGAGTATTGAAGGCCCAAAAAATGGTGAAGTAACTATTCATGGTGTGGGCATTCATGGTTTAAAAGCGCCTGCAAGTGCGTTGTATATGGGTAACTCTGGTACATCGATGCGTTTGCTATCAGGTATGTTATCTGCGCAAGCATTTGACTCAGTTATGACAGGTGATGCGTCATTGTCTAAACGACCAATGGAACGTATTGCGAAGCCTTTGCGTGCTATGGGCGCACACATTCAAACAACGGGTGAGCGTGGTACACCGCCAGTATCTATTTCGGGTAGCCAAGCTTTAAAAGGCATCCAATACGATTTACCTATGGCATCAGCGCAAGTGAAATCAGGTATTTTACTTGCGGGTCTTTGGGCTGAAGGCGAAACTTCAGTGACTGAGCCAGAACCAACACGTGATCATACAGAGCGTATGCTTCGTGCATTTGGTTATGAGGTAAAAACTGAAGGCAACCGTATTTCATTACAAGGTGGCGGTAAGCTGGTAGGTACAAATATTCAAGTTCCTTCAGATATTTCTTCAGCGGCTTTCTTTATGGTGGGTGCTGCTATTACTGAAGGTTCGGATGTAACGCTTGAAGCCGTTGGGATTAACCCAACACGTACGGGTGTCATTGAAATATTAAAGCAAATGGGTGCAGATATTTCAGTGGAAAACGAACGCATTGCAGGCGGTGAGCCAATTGCAGATATTCGTATTCAAGGTACACGGACGCTTAAAGGCATTCACATGCCAGAAGATCAAGTTCCACTTGCGATTGATGAATTCCCAGCATTATTTATTGCAGCAGCATGTGCAGAAGGTCAAACCGTTTTAACTGGCGCTGCTGAGCTTCGTGTAAAAGAATCTGATCGTATTCAAGTCATGGCTGATGGCTTGAAAATTATGGGCATTGATTGCACACCAACTGATGATGGCATCATTATTGAAGGTAAAGGCAAAGCTGGCGAATGGGGTGCAATTTTCACAGGTGGTGAAATTGAATCGCATCATGATCACCGTATTGCGATGAGTTTCTCAATTGCGGGTCTGCGAAATTCAGGCACCATTAAAATTGTAGGGACTGAAACCGTTGCAACAAGTTTCCCTACATTTACTCAATTAACAACACAAGCAGGCTTGGCAATTGAAGTAACTGAATAAAATTGTTAAAACTGATGATTTGTTAGACAACAGCCAAGCAAAAGCTTGGCTGTTTTGCATTTATTGCTTATTCTAAAACCATACAACAAAAATGCCTTTAGGGTTTAATCATGAAAAAATTACAATTTGCAGCCAACTGTGAACATCATCAGGCGAGTCAAGAGGATTCAGCTGTAGCGCAAAAGCAGGTCGCAGATTTATTGGCAAGCAAACTCGGTCAATATGGCTTTGAAGTATTGCCTCAGGGAGATGATCGTGTTGCTGTAAGTGTAGATAACCATCAACTTCCCCTTTCTGTAACATGCCAAGGGCATAATGCTGAAGGTCATTTGGTTTGTGAAATCACTTCTTATCCAGATGAAGAGCAAGATTGGTTAGAGCGTATTACAGAACAAAGTTTGCTAAATCAATTGGCACAAGCTGTTGAAAATTCACTTAAAGAAGATGATGCATTCAGTCAATTTAGCTGGAAAGGTTGAAATTCAGATTTCAGAAACACCCACGTCAGTATATGTCGCCTTAGACTATACTGACCTGAGTCTAGGTTATATGATGAAGCTACAAGAGAAAATAAATTAAGAAAAATGAACGCGATTGAGTTCAGGAGCAGAATGCTCTAGTGCAATTCAAAAGATGTGCAATTCCGTCCCATTGATGTATGGAGGAAGTCGATGTTTGATCTAAAACGTATAAATGCGCAATTTGAATGGAATTCAGGTTCTGTTTATGGTCGTTGGAGTAGAGCTATAAAAGAAAATGACCGTCCTTATATTTGGCTCAGCTGTCTTAGAAGTAGTGAGGGGCGTGAGCTTTACTGCATTAATCAAACGGGTTCGTCTATTGAACGACTCGATGTAATTCATAATACACATGCACTGGTGGATGGAGAGTATTTTAATAAGGCGAATGCTACGTTGGGCTATACCGAAATTCAACATGATGAAGCCGTAAAAATTGCACATTATGATGAATACTATGATTTAGATTTACTGCTTGGAGTGACTATCGCAGTGAGTAGTAATGAGCTTGGTAGTATGGTATTAAAATCGAAAGAAATTTTAGGTGGTCCTAAGCTCGATGATGTCTTGCTTTGGAAAAATCAGTGTAGTTCATTACAGATCAGATGAAAAAAGCCAGTTCGAGACTGGCTTTTTATTTTTTTAATGACTTATTCATTTTAGTGGGTCAGGAAGCGCGTCATCGCAATACGCAATTGCTTTAAATAACCTGTGAAGAAATGGTTTGCACCAGGCAACACCGTAATTAAATGACGTTGTGGTTTCGCCCATTGAATCATATCTGAAAGTAAAGTCACATCATCTGCTTCACCATGGATGAAGAGAATGTCCCCTTTAATATGAGGGGTCACGTATGGACGTACACCCGCAACAGTTGCTGTAGGTAAACCACATAAGATGGTTTGTACAGGCTGTAATTCAGTCGCAAGCATAGAATAACTTTTTGCCATAACGTGTGCGCCAAAGCTAAAACCACCTGCAAAGAAAGGTAGGTTGGCATGTTGGCTACGTGCATAGGCAATCACTTGTAAGTTATCAGTGGTTTCGCCGTTACCTTCATCATGTACACCAGCACTTTGGCCAGAACCACGGAAACTAGGACGATACACAACACAACCACGCTCTAAATACATTTGAGCCAATAAAGTGGGGACTTTATGTTGTGGTGTTCCACCTTGTAGGGGATGGGGGTGATTAACAACCGCGAATCCTTTCACTTCACCCTGTGGATAATCTACAAAAACTTCAATTTGGCCAGCTTGGCCTTGAAGGAAAATTTGTTCAGACATAACAAATAGATTAAATAGCAGGAGAACGCAGTATTCTACCGATAATGCTCAGTAAAAACACAGATTGGAAATAAAATAAGTCTACTGTTATAGTTTGTTTACTTAAATTTTAATCAAGTTATATATGCTCGCTCTAATTTCCCCAGCTAAAACTTTAGATTACGAAACTGCATTACCTACAGATATATACACATTACCAAGGCTACTAGAGCATTCACAAGCGCTTATCGACGTAAGTCGTAAGTTATCTGCTTCTGAAATCGCCAGCCTAATGAGTGTGAGTGAAAAAATTGCAAATTTAAATGTGGAACGCTTTAGAGATTGGCAGTCAGACTTTAATTTTTCTAATGCCCGTCAGGCGATATTCGCATTTAAAGGTGATGTATATACAGGATTAGACGCATATCATTTAGATGATGTGCAAATTGACTATGCACAACAGCATTTACGTATGCTGTCGGGCTTGTATGGCTTATTGCGCCCCTTGGATTTAATGATGCCATATCGTTTGGAAATGGGAACTAAATTACAAAATTCACGTGGCCATAACTTATATGAATTTTGGGGAGACACAATTACCCAGCTGATTAACCAAGACTTATCAGAGGCTGGAAGTGAATTACTGGTGAATCTAGCATCAGATGAATACTACAAGTCTGTTAAAGAAAGTAAAATTCAAGCGCAAATTGTACGTCCAGTATTTTTGGATCAAAAAAATGGTAAATATAAAATTATTAGCTTTTATGCCAAAAAAGCACGCGGTTTAATGGCGCGTTACTTAATTGAAAATAAAATTGAGCAGATCGATGATATTCGTTCATTTAATATCGATGGCTATTATTTTGATGCAAGTAACTCAAATTCGAGTGAATTGGTATTTAAGCGAGATGAGCAAGTCGCTTAATTGGCTTTAAATACCAAATAAAAGAAGCAGATCAAGCCAATGGTTTGCTTTTTTTATGATTTAGATTTCTCATTGACCGCAAATATTGGGTTTAGAGTCACAGAATTTATGTGTTAAAAACTTGAAAAATAAACATTTTACTGGAAACCAATGTTACCTAATATTACAAAACGAATGTATATTAATTCAAAATAATAAAAGAAATGTGTATTGAGTCACGTTTTGTATGGCATTTTGTTATTATTAGCAAAAGTTAGCAAAACAATAATTTTTAGTTATGAAGACACTTATTATCTTAATCTTCTTAAGCTTTGTGGGTGGACTGGGTATGCTGGTCTATAACGATGCAGAAGCTAAACGCCAGCAAAATGTGGATCAATTGGTTGGGGAAGAGCACCTCCAAAATTCGGAAAAGATCTCATTAAAGGTTAAATAAGAATTAAAATGGTGCTTTGACTAAAGCGTTCAAATTTTTTTATATAAATTTTTTCTTAATTTTTGATAAGAATTCAATAAAAACAATATTTTAAATATATTAAAAAACGATTAAACTTAAAATTTAGAAACATTAAAAAATCCCTGTGTTATAATTCTGTGCGCGTTAGATTAAATCATTTTTATAGCTAAATAAGCCTATGATTTAATTCAATTAAATAGAGCTGCATAACTATTATGCAGCTTTTTTGTTTACGATTAATAATTGCCAAGCTTGTTAAACTTATCTTATTGATTGTTTTTGAATATTTCGTTCTTAATGAACGGCACTGGTATTGTAATGCCTCGACATCCACAAATTTAAGCTAAGCATAGTTGCTGTGTTTAACTTTGTGGAATGCTAAGGCATAAAGTTTACTTAATAGGGGCTAGGTCATGACGACTCCTAATCCGTCTTCCGAAAGTGTGCTAGAACGTATGTTCAAGCTGAGTGAAAATAAAACCAGCTTTCGTACTGAAGTGCTGGCAGGTATAACAACGTTTTTAACGATGTGCTATATCATTATTGTCAACCCAATGATTTTGTCTGAAACAGGCATGGATCACGGGGCTGTCTTCGTTGCAACGTGTTTAGCTGCAGCAATTGGTTGTTTGGTGATGGGGATTATTGCAAATTATCCTATTGCTCTCGCACCAGGTATGGGCTTAAACGCTTTCTTTACCTACTCTGTATGTTTAGGTATGGGCGTGCCGTGGCAAACGGCTTTGGGTGCAGTATTTATTTCAGGCTTTGTCTTTATTGCAATTAGCTTGTTTAAAATTCGTGAAGCAATTGTGAATGCTATTCCAATGTCACTTAAGTTGGCAATTGGTGGTGGTATTGGCTTGTTCTTAGCACTTGTTGCACTAAAAAATGCAGGGATTATTGTTGATAATCAAGCTACTTTAGTCGGATTGGGGGATCTTAAGCAACCTTCTGTATTACTTGCTTTGCTTGGCTTTTTCATGGTGGTTGTTTTACATCATTTTAAAGTTCGTGGTGCAATTATTATTAGTATTCTTGCTATTACTGCTATAGCAACGGTGTTGGGCTACAATGAGTTCCAAGGTGTTGTGGGGGCTATTCCATCGATTGCGCCAACATTTATGCAAATGAGCTTTGAAGGGCTATTCTCTGCAAGCTTAATTGGTGTAATTTTCGTATTCTTCTTGGTGGATTTATTCGACTCTACAGGCACACTTGTTGGTGTTTCACACCGCGCGGGTCTACTGAAAGATGGTAAATTACCTCGTTTGAAAAAAGCACTCTTTGCTGACTCATCTGCTATTGTGGCGGGTGCTGCTCTGGGCACATCTTCAACTACGCCTTATATTGAATCATCTGCAGGTGTTGCTGCGGGTGGTCGTACAGGTTTAACTGCTGTTGTGGTTGGTCTGTTGTTTATTGCGTGTTTATTCCTTGCACCACTTGCACAGTCAGTGCCTGGTTTCGCAACTGCGCCAGCATTGTTGTTTGTTGGTGTATTGATGATTCAAGGCATCACGCATATTGATTGGGAAGACATTACAGAGGCCGTACCAGCATTCTTGACCATTGTATTTATGCCATTTACGTATTCAATCGCAGATGGTATTGCAATGGGCTTTATTAGCTATGCATTAATCAAATTATGCACAGGTAAGGCATCGACTGTACCGTATATGGTGTGGATTATTGCTGCGCTTTGGGTATTAAAATTTGCGCTGTTTGGCGGTTAATTCTCCAAACACAAATAAGGGTGTAAACTCAGTTTGCACCCTTTTTTATTTTTAAAGAGGAATAAAGTATGAATCGACTCGAGCTCATCCGTGCTTTACCAAAAGCTGAATTGCACGTTCATATTGAAGGCACATTTGAGCCTGAACTGATGTTTTCGATTGCTCAGCGCAATCAGATTGAGATTTCCTACAAATCTGTAGAAGAAGTTAAACAGGCTTATAATTTTCATAATTTACAGTCTTTTTTAGATATTTATTATGCTGGTGCAAATGTACTTGTACATGAGCAAGATTTTTATGACTTGGCTTGGGCATACTTTGAAAAATGTGCTGAAGACAATGTTGTACATACCGAAATGTTTTTCGATCCGCAGACACATACAGATCGTGGCGTTGAATTTAAAACCGTGATTGATGGTTTGCAACGTGCTTGTGATGATGCCAAAACAAAGCTTGGTATTACTTCACACCTAATCATGTGTTTCTTGCGTCATTTGAGCGAAGAAGCAGCATTTATAACGCTTGAGCAAGCTTTACCTTATAAAGACCAAATTATTGGTGTGGGTTTGGACTCAAGTGAAGTGGGGCATCCACCAGCTAAATTTGAGCGTGTCTTTGCAAAAGCGCGTGAAAATGGCTTCTTAATCGTGGCACATGCTGGTGAAGAAGGCCCACCAGAGTACGTTTGGGAAGCTTTAGATTTGCTTAAAGTGAATCGAATTGACCACGGTGTACGCTCTGAAGAAGATAAAGCATTGATGCAACGTTTAATTGCAGAAAAAATGCCATTAACTGTGTGCCCATTGTCAAATCTAAAACTTTGCGTTGTAGATGATATGGCAGATCATAATATTCGTCGTTTGTTGCAACAAGGCGTGCATGTTACGGTCAATTCAGATGATCCATCATATTTTGGTGGGTATATGAATGATAACTTTATTGCCATTGCAGAAGCATTAGACTTAAGCAATGACGAGTTGAAGCAATTGGCTGCAAATTCATTTGAGGCGTCATTTATTGATGATGAAGATAAAGCGCAGTGGATTGCTAAAATTAAGTCTTTGGCTTAATTTCAGGTCATTTAAAAAGGCAGCTTGGGCTGCCTTTTTATGCTTTGGCGCAATTGTTTTTCTCCATTTATAGTTTGAAATAGGTACGAAGTGAAAACTAAATTTAAGTCGATGATGCTTTTGATGAGCCTGCTTTTAAGTGCGACATCTGTACAAGCGGTATCGCAAAGTGTGGCAGTTAAAATGCTCAAGCCAGTGATTGAGCATCAATGTTTAACAGAATTAAAGGACTCTAATGTTTGGAAAGCCTCAACATTTTTAATGACTGATCACAATAAAAAGCAATTTGAAGTAGAAGTGTGTCAATGTGTCGGCGAAAATGCGTTGAATGATGTTACTGTCGGTGAAATGACGCAGGCTCTCGTGAATGAAAATGCAAAAAATCAGTTAATTCGTAAGGCGACAGTAAACAGCATTAAAAGTTGTGTGATTAAAACCAAAAGATAACAGCACTAGGCTTGTTATCTTTTAGCTATGAATAATGAAGTGGTTTGAGTAGCTATTTAACGCTTATTTAGCTTGACGTGTCATGCTCTTTAATACGTTGTCTTTATCAATAAAATGATGTTTGAGTGCTGCTAAAATATGACCTGCCAACAACAAACCTGCTGCCCATGAAATATAAATATGTAAAGGTTTTACCACGGCTAAAAGTGCTGGATTATCTTGAACGAGGCGAGGGATTTCAAATAAATACAAGACTGGTGCGGGATGGCCTGCGCTCCAACTAAATAGGCAACCCGTAATTGGCAATGCGAGTAAAACAAAATACAAAGCTAAATGCCCGAAGTGAGCGAGTTTTTTCATACTCTTTGACATGCTATCTGGTAGTGCTGGTGCTGGATGGGTATAACGCCAAAATATACGCACAACCACTAAAAAGATTAATGTAGTCGCGATGTTTTTATGTAAGGTAATCACTTGGCCTTTAAAACTTCCGTCATTGTCGTAGCTTAAAAAGTTACCACTATAGAAACCAATGATCCAAGCGACAATAAAAATAATGGCCATGAGCCAATGTAGGACTTGAGCTGTTCGCGTGTAATATTCTATGTTTTTATTCATATTGATTTGCTGGGCGGTTGGCTAATTGAGCAAAAAATACTAATAGAATTTGATGTTGAGCACTATACCTTGGATAGAATTCAGCGTTGATATATTGCAACGCTGAAAGAGAAGACATAAATTGTTCATCTGTTTTGAATTTGCGAATTAGCGGTTTATTCGGCATGAAAATTTGGGCAAAATAACGCATCTTCACACCGAAACAAAGGAACAATCGTGAAAAAATTACTTGCTGTATTTGCACCAATGGCTTTAGCGTTAACTGCATGTGCGACTGTAGATGGTACGACTAGCACAGGTTCAACTGCAGCAAATACAGGTAACAGCTTGGCAATGATGGCTGTGAAAGTAGGCGTGGAAGCGAAATGTGTGAATGAAATTAACAATAACACCTATTGGAAAACAGGCTCTAAACTATTAACTGAAAGCCAAAAGCAAGAATTACAAACTGAAGTATGTTCTTGTGTAGGTGAAAAAGCGACTACTAGCGTAACAGCAACGGATCTTGTTGTTGCAGCAATGGATAAAACATCTCAAGCGACGCTGGTAAATAAATTAGTGACAACAACATTAAATGCATGTGTTGTTGATGTATTGAAAAAATAATCATAGCAAATTTGTTTAAAAAAGCGGTCGAATTCGACCGCTTTTTATATTTGAGGACATAAAGATGCGTATTGCAGGTGCAGATGAAGCGGGTCGTGGGCCACTGGTGGGCTCAGTTGTAGCAGCGGCAGTTATTCTTGACCCGAATAATCCAATTGAAGGCTTAAATGACTCTAAAAAGCTGACGGAAAAAAAACGTGAAAAGCTTTTTATTGAGATTAAAGAAAAAGCTTTGGCATGGGCTATTGCTGAAGCCTCGGCAGCTGAAATTGATGAAATCAATATTTTACAGGCATCATTGCTTGCGATGCGACGCGCTGTAGAACAATTAAAAATTCAGCCTGATCATTTACTGGTAGATGGAAATAAAGTGCCACAGGGCTTAACCATGAGCTGTGATGCGATTGTTGGTGGTGATGCACTACATGCTGAAATATCAGCGGCGAGTATTTTGGCAAAAGTGACACGTGATCATGATATGGTGGCTTTAGATGCTAAATACCCTCAGTATGGTTTTGCCAAACATAAGGGTTATCCAACTAAGGCTCATTTTGAGGCGATTGCATTACATGGTGTGATTGATGAGCATCGTCGTAGTTTTGGGCCTGTGCGTAAAGTGATTGAGCAAATGTAAAGGCAGTAAGCATTTGCAGGTGTTCGAATACATACATCAGATAAATTTAAAGCGGCTCAAGAGCCGCTTTATATTCAAACCAGTTTTAATCTTAGCGATTAAAATTGTTCTGTGAAAAATTATCATCCTCAAAAGAAGGCTGATAATCTTGATCGAGATGCTGTAGGTGTTCGTGCATAGCGCGTTCATGTTGAATTCGTTGGTAAATTTCTTCACGATGAACAGAAACTTCTTTTGGAGCATTTACGCCAATGCGCACCTGATTGCCTTTAACGCCAAGTACAGTCACGCTGACTTGGTCCCCAATCATCAATGTTTCTCCGACACGTCGAGTCAGAATCAGCATGTTTATCTCCTTGCAAAACGCTAAACCTGCAATTGATCTAGAATGTAAAAACACAACCTGAAAAAGCAAAGAAAATATATCAGAAGTTGTAACCATCATTGTTACGAATTTTTTCTGATTCTTTTCTCAATAACCTCAGAGTTAATATAACAGAGCCACTATAAAAAAAACTATAGTGGCTCTGACTTTTTGTAATGTTTTTCAAATACTGTCTAACAATGACAATTTTTGACACATTAATTACGCACGAACGCTTGATTCACCATGTTCACGGTCTAGACCGAAAGCAGTATGAAGAGAGCGTACCGCTAGCTCTAAATAATTTTCTTCGATGATCACAGAAATTTTGATTTCTGAAGTTGAGATCATCAAAATATTGATTGCTTCGTCAGCAAGAGCTGTAAACATTTTGCTTGCTACGCCAGCATGTGAACGCATGCCTACACCAACAATTGATACTTTTACGATGTCATCACGTGTTGCAACTTCACGAGCGCCAATTGCTTGAGCTGTTTCTTCAAGAATTTTTTTCGCTTTCGCAAGTTCGCCACGGTTAACTGTAAATGTGAAATCAGTTGTACCATCTTCTTCAACATTTTGGATAATCATATCCACTTCAATGTTTGCATCGCCAATTGGCTTTAAGATTTTAGACGCAATACCTGGTTCATCAGGAACACCTAAAATCGTTAATTTAGCTTCGTCACGGTTAAATGCGATACCAGAGATAATTGGTTGTTCCATGTTGTCTTCCAATTCAGTCGTAATAAGTGTACCAACGTTCTTTTTGAACTCTTCATCAAATGCGCCGTCATCGTCATTATCAAAGCTTGATAATACGCGTAGTGGCACTTGATATTTGCCTGCAAATTCTACAGAGCGAATTTGTAGAACTTTAGAACCAAGAGATGCCATTTCTAGCATTTCTTCAAATGAAATGCGGTCAACTTTTTTCGCTTTTGGTGCAACGCGAGGGTCAGTTGTGTATACGCCATCTACGTCTGTGTAGATTTGGCATTCATCTGCTTTCAGTGCTGCTGCAATTGCTACACCTGAAGTATCTGAACCACCACGGCCAAGTGTTGTGGTATTACCATTTGCATCAAAGCCTTGGAAGCCCGCAACTACAATTACACGACCAGCATCTAAATTTGAAGTTAACACATCAGTGTCAATCGATTCGATACGTGCCTTGGTAAAAGCGCTGTCAGTCTTAATGCCGACTTGACGGCCCGTTAGTGATGTTGCAGCAACGCCAATAGAATTGAGCGCCATTGCTAACATAGAAATCGTTACCTGTTCACCTGTAGACACCATTTGGTCTAGCTCACGTGGATCAGGGGTTTCGGTAATGGCTTTCGCTAAAGCAAGTAGGCGATTTGTTTCGCCACTCATTGCAGAAACAACCACCACTACTTGGTGACCGTGATCATGCCAGCGCTTTACACGACGAGCAACATTTAAAATGCGCTCAGGAGTACCCATTGAGGTACCACCATATTTTTGAACGATTAATGCCATAACTATCCTTACCAAGTATATAAGCCACAAGACTTAAAGCACTTTTACATATTTAAAGCCGTCCTTTCGGGGCGGCTTTAATATACCACGCATGTTTAAATAACTGTTTTCACGGTTATTTAAGTGAATGCATTTTTGTCCGCAAGTGGGCAGAGTGCTTTCTCGTGGACTTCATCATTTTTATCACGTTAGCAATTGTGGATCATTAAAAAATCAACATCAGACTGACGTTTGTTTGGTTTTTATACAAAAGCTGATCAAGTATACTTGATCAGCTATAGGTATTTGACCTTATTTTGCAGCTAACCATGCCACAAGGTCATTCATTACAGCTTCAAGTTTGTCGCTGTAAGGTGCACCACCTTGTGCCATATCTGGTTTACCGCCACCTTTACCGCCAAGTTCTTGGCCAAGGTGTTTAATAATGTCACCTGCTTTAACCGTTGCTGTAAATTCTTTAGCAACAGATGCGATCAAGCTAACTTTATCTGCATCAACAGCAGCGATAACAATTACAGCGTTGTCTAACTTAGATTTCACGCCATCATGTAAGTTACGAAGTGATTTCGCATCTACGTTTTGAACAGTGGTAATTAAAGTTTGACGACCAGCGATATCTTGAACTTGACTCAAAAGCTCAGCAGCTTGGAAGCTTGCCAATTTTTGGTTCAATTGTTCAATTTGCTTTTGTAGGCTAGATGCAGTGCTAGATAAAGCTTCCACTTTCTCTAGAGTTTGATCTTTTTGTGCTTTGAGCAAATCGTTAATTGCATGAATGTCACGTTCTGCTTTTTGAGCAACTTGAATTGCTTTTGTGCCAGTCACTGCTTCAATACGACGTACACCCGCTGCTACACCGCCTTCAGAAGTGATTTTGAATAGCCCGATGTCACCTGTGCGCTTAACGTGAATACCACCACACAATTCGATTGAGAAGTTTTTATCTTCAATGATTGAACCCATTGAAAGTACACGAACTTCATCACCATATTTTTCACCAAACAACATCATCGCGCCTTTTGCTTTCGCAGATTCGATGTCTAGAAGTTCAGTAGAAACTGCAGTGTTGGCAATCACTTCTGCATTTACTAAGCGTTCAATTTCTTGAAGCTGTTCAAATGTTACAGGTTGGTCGTTGGCAAAGTCGAAACGTAAAACGTCAGATGCAACCAATGAACCTTTTTGCTGTACGTGTGTACCCAAAATTTGGCGTAATGCAGCATGTAGAAGGTGAGTTGCAGAGTGGTTGCGTGCAGTTGCTGCACGAATATCTGCTTTTACAGTTGCTTCTACGTTTTGAGTAACTTTTAAGTTACCCATCGTCACGATACCTTGGTGTACGAACGCACCACCAGATTTTTTGGTGTCTTGAACTTCGAAAATACCTGTATCGTTTTTGAAGATACCTGTATCACCGATTTGACCGCCACTTTCTGCATAGAACGGTGTTTGGTTCAGAACGATTAAAGCTTCATCACCTTCAACGACTTCATCAACTTGCTCGCCATCTTTATAGATTGCGATGATTTGACCAGAACCTGCAGTTGCATCGTAACCGTCAAATTGAGTTTCACCTTCAACTTTAACAACAGAGTTGTAGTCGATTGCAAATTTGCCAGCGTCGCGTGCACGTTGGCGCTGTGCAGCCATTTCAACTTCAAAGCCAGCTTCATCAATGGTCAATTCACGTTCACGTGCGATGTCAGCTGTTAAGTCAGTTGGGAAGCCATAAGTGTCGTAAAGTTTAAATACCACTTCACCAGGAATGATCGAACCCTTCAGTTGAGCCAATTCGCCTTCAAGCAATTTCAAACCTTGCTCTAAAGTTTTTGCAAATTGTTCTTCTTCTTTTAACAATTGTGCTTCGATACGCGCTTGGTTTTCTGCAAGTTCAGGATATGCAGCACCCATCACGTCGATTAAAGGCTTCAACATTTTGTGGAAGAAAGAGCCCGTTGCGCCCAGTTTGTTACCATGACGTACTGCACGACGGATAATACGACGTAATACATAGCCACGACCTTCATTCGATGGATTTACGCCATCAGCAATAAGGAATGAACATGAACGCGCATGGTCAGCAACCACTTTAAGTGAAGCTGGATATTCAACTGGTTTGCCTTCAGCTTGTGCTTTTGCTTCAAGTTCAGTGGTGTCTAAACCAATAATTTCAGCAGCTGCTTTAAGTAAGTTTTGGAATAGGTCGATTTCGTAGTTTGAGTTTACATGTTGTAAAACTGCAGAAATACGCTCTAAGCCCATACCTGTATCTACAGAAGGTGCTGGAAGAGGGTGGAGCACGCCATCAGCAGTACGGTTAAACTGCATGAATACGTTGTTCCAAATTTCAATGAAACGGTCGCCATCTTCTTCAGGTGTGCCTGGTAAGCCACCCCAAATATGGTCGCCGTGGTCAAAGAAGATTTCAGAACAAGGACCACATGGACCTGTATCACCCATTGCCCAGAAGTTATCTGAAGCGTATTGACCGCCTTTGTTATCACCAATACGGATAATACGTGAAGCATCTAGCCCAATTTCTTTGTTCCAGATATCAAAAGCTTCGTCATCTGTATGGTAAACAGTGGCATAGAGCTTGTCTTTTGGAAGTGCTAACCATTGTTCGCCAGTTAAAAAGTCCCATGCGAATTTGATTGCATCACGTTTGAAGTAATCACCAAATGAGAAGTTACCCAACATTTCAAAGAATGTGTGGTGACGCGCTGTATAACCAACGTTGTCTAAGTCGTTGTGTTTACCACCAGCACGTACGCATTTTTGTGAAGAAGTTGCACGAACGTAGTCACGTTTTTCAAGACCTAAGAAGCAGTCTTTAAACTGGTTCATACCCGCGTTTGTGAACAATAATGTTGGGTCGTTGGCAGGTACCAGAGAACTCGACGCGACACGTGTATGCCCTTGCGATTCAAAATAGCTTAAAAAAGCTTCGCGAATTTCAGCTGATGTCATAAAACGAGTACTCACAACCAAGTCTCTCCTAATTTCGATTTGGTAATAGCACATCAAGCAAGTCTTACAAAAATTAAAGCTGGCTTGAGGTGCTGACATAAAATTTAAAAACGCTAAATTATAACGGAAAAAGGTGTAGCGACCAACGATTTTCGGCTAACTCTATGACTTTTTATACAATTCAATAAAATTCGTGCATTTCTCTGAAAATTGTCGAATTTTTGCTTCGTTTTTATTTTGGATTGTTTTGTGTTTTTTTTGAATTTGATCTCATTAATTCATGATTTTTAGATGTTCAGTTGATACATATTTTTTAGACTAAAATGGTCATAAATTCTAAATGTTCTAAGCTATTTTAAGCTCTGGAAGATTGCTTTATATGTGGCAATATTACATGAAAGATACCCAGTGATGTCGATGAATTTTAAAGTGTTCTGATATTAAATAACTTGGCTATTTCTATAGATTTAATTTGGAAATAAAGTCTATTTTTTATTATTGATAGGTTTGATGTGAACATAAAAAAACGACCAATAATCAATAAAAGAATTAATGATAACTATTGTTACCCGAAATCCATTAATATAGAAGCGCTTTAAGCTAACAGTTTCATATTACAAGGTTTGAGTCATGCAACGAGTGGCAATTAATGGATTTGGTCGAATTGGGCGTAATGTGTTACGTGCTTGGTTTGAGAATCCAAAGCACTTTAATTTTGAAGTGGTGGCCATCAATGATGTTGCAGACATTGAAACCTTGGTACATTTATTTAAATATGATACGACACACGGTCGTTTTCAGGGTCAAGTGAGTGTTGAACAACACGAATATCACCATTATTTAAATATTCAGTCTGCGACGCAAAGTTTGTGTGTAGAGGTGCTCAATCAAGCACATCCTTATGATTTGCCATGGCAAAATTTGGATGTTGATGTGGTGCTTGAATGCACAGGTCTGTTCCGTTCACGTGAAGCTGCCACACAGCATATTACCGCAGGGGCGAAGCGAGTCATTATTGGTGCGGCACCGTTTGATACGGTAGATGCTGCGATTGTATATGGTGTGAACCATCAAGATGTAAAAGATACAGATCAGATTATTTCGAGTGTGTCTTGTACAACACAAGCATTGGTGCCCTTGGTCAAAATTATTGATGATGCCTTTGGTATCGATACTGCCATGATGACTGAAATTCACGCAGTGACAGCGGATCAATCGGTTTTGGATCATGCACACCGCGATTTACGTCGTGCTCGTGCTTCAGGTCAAAATATTATTCCTACCACATCATCGGCTTTAGGCGCTTTAAAGCAGGTTTTGCCTAAAATGGCTGATCGAATTAATGGCTATTCAATTCGTGTACCGACGATTAATGTGGCGACTATAGACCTTACTTTTATTTCGCAAACTGAAATTAATGTGGCACAGGTGAATCAGCTGTTAACAGAGGCAGCGCACAGTCGCTATGCTGAAATTATGCAAGTTACAGATGAACCACTGGTCTCAAGTGATTTTAATCATTCACCATATTCTTTAATTGTAGATTTAACCCAAACTATGGTCGTGGGTAAGCAAGCGAAGGTTTTTGCGTGGTATGACAATGAATGGGGTTATGCAAATCGTTTATTGGATTTATGTGAGTCTTTTACAGCCTAGATCAATAAAGTAAGTAGCTACAATTCCAAACCTATCATCATGGGTACTTGCTCATGTCTTTACACTGGCATTTACGTATAGATCTTTTTCTTTGCTTATGTACACGCTGATTTTTAATTTCTGGTTGTTCTGACTGTTTTGCCTAATTTTATGTTGTGGATTGTAGCGTATCTATAAAAGGCATTTGACTCATTTAAAAGATGAAATGAGCTTAAAAGTAGATGTATTTTATAGAATTAAGCATTCATTTCTCTGGAATTTAGTTAAGATAGGATGAAATCAAATCTATAAGTAGAGTTTGCACATGATTATTTTGTGGGGATTTATTTTTTTATTGTCTTTGGCCGTTATTTTCTTAACTTGGATGCAATTCAAAAACCAAGGCGATGAGATGTTTAAGCAATCTGAACAGGTGCAATTGGATCAAAAAGTTGTAAATCTTGAGCAAAATCTGAAAAAAACCTTAGAGATTATGCAAGATTTAGCAAAAAAGATGCACACTCAGCAAGAAGTTTTGGATCAAACCACGCATAAATTACAGCAGGTTGAATTGCAAAATGCTGAGTTGGTGACCTTGTTAGCCAAAGTGGTAATGCCAAAAGAATAATGCCGAATAATAAATAATATTAGGTGTTAAGCCCAGATTGTTAGCAAGATTAAAAGCCCTGAGCAGATCAAATGTATGCGCGGGGCTTTTTTTATGCAAAATCAAGCTTCAAGATGCGCAGTAGAAATAGTGTTTAACTGAATGTCATACGTAAAATAGCAGCCGTGCTCATGCTGATGATGACAGTCGGTAAGAGTGACAAGCGAGAAGCCGCAATTAATGTCACTACAATTGCAATCATATCCGCAGGATTATCACGCACAAAATAAGGTGCGATCACAGAAATGAGCACACAGCCAGGTACGACTTCTAAAATTTGACGTTGCTTTGCGCTCAGCGTTTTATTTTTTAATAAGACATAGCCCAAAATACGCGTTAAATAGGTAGTAATCGCGACAAAAAGAATGGCGATCAACGTGGCAGTATGAATCATGCATCATCTCCAACAAAGTAAAATGCTGAAGCAATGCCACAAATTGCACCGACAGGTACATACCAACCTGTTGGTAGATATAAATAAGCTAAAGCAGCAGTAATTAAACTGACTAGCCATGGTCGTGCAGCTGACATGCCTTTCCACATGCTACGAAGCAAGACTAAAAATACAGCCGGAAATGCCATGTCGAAACCTAAACGGCTAATGTCGCCTAAGATGGGGCCGATCATGGCCCCCAGCGTGGTGAAAACTACCCACATCAGGTACAGCGCAGTACAAATACCCGCATAAAACATCATGCTAAATGCACGTGAGGGGGATAAAAGCCCTTGTTTCTTTTGTGCGTCTGCAAGTCCAATAGCCCAGCTTTCATCGCACATAAAAAATAATGCGCTAAATACTGTTTTATTAGGCAAGTGGCGTAAATAGGGGACTAAGCTTGCACCCATGAGTAAGTGGCGACTATTCACTAAGAAGGTAATAAAAATTAACATCAAAATATTGGGCGGATTGGTCCAAACTTCTAAAATGGCAAACTCTGAACCACCTGCAAAATTAAGACCCGTTAATAAAGGCACTTCTATAATAGAAAAACCTTTTTGTGTCGCTTGAGCACCTAAAACTAATGCAAACGGAATAATACCCAGCAGTAAAGGCAGAGAAACTTTGAGGCCACGTTTAAACTCTGTGGCTTGAAGTTGCGTGCTGGGTGTTTCTGTTGTGGTGCGACGAAGGCTGTACATGTTGAGCATTGAACTGCGAATAGAAAATCTATTTTATTCTGTACAAGTTGAAATTTGTGATTGTAATGGAGGATATATTTTGCCTTAACGCAATTTTATTGCTAATTTAATTATAAATGAAATATTAAATGCTTTAATTATGGATCAATTAGATAAGCGTATTCTGCAAGTATTGCAACATCAAGGGAAACTACAAAATAATGAACTGGCCCAACAGGTAGGATTGTCCGCATCGCCGTGTTTACGTCGGGTGAAACAATTAGAAGATGATGGCTATATTGAAAAATATGTTGCCTTGTTAAATCCACAAAAATTAAATTTAGGGTTAACGGTCTTTGCGCGGATTTGGCTAAAAGGACAAGATGCCAATACTGTAAATAGTTTTGTAGACGCGATACAAGATTTGCCTGAGGTGGTTGAATGCCAATTAATGGCAGGTGATTGCGACTTCTTTTTAAGAATAGTTGTGGCCGATTTAGACGCGTATCGTCGTTTTCAGGTTGAGCATTTAAACAAAATTATTAGCATACAAAGTGTGAAAACAGAAATACCGTTACAACGAATTAAGCAGACCACAGCATTACCACTCTAGTATTTAGCTGGGAGTGCATTGTTCTTCGGTATTTATGTGGCCTTGGTGTGTAAATTATGTGCAGGTGATTTGCTTTTTACCTGATAAAAACACTTTATATAATCAATTCTTAAGGAAATTTAACCATAGATTTTACGCAAGGCTGTTTATTTGCGCAGCATTTATGAAAAAGTCGTGTGCACAAGCCAAGTGATCGTGCTAGACTAGGAGAAATCGGGTGTGCTCCCGATTTTTTTATGCGGATTTGTTCCGCGCTGACAAGAATTTAGGTTTACAACATGCCCATTTCAGAGACATGGTTATTACCTGATGGTGTAGCTGATGTACTGCCAGAACAGGCGCAAGTGATTGAATCTTTGCGTCGTGAAGCATTAGATTTCCTCGCATCTCGAGGTTATCAGTTGGTGTACACGCCATTCATTGAATACATCGAATCTCTATCTTCTCTTTCAGAATCGAATCAAGATTTAGACTTAGCCACTTTTAAAGTGATCGACCAACTTTCAGGTCGTTTGCTTGGTGTGCGTGCCGATATGACACCACAAGTGGCTCGTATTGATGCGCATGTACATCCTGTCGAAGGTGTAGCTCGTTATTGCTACGCTGGTACAGTGTTACATACTAAGCCACAGGGTTTTAATACCACGCGTGCACCTTTACAGTTAGGTGCAGAATTATTTGGTTCAGACAGCATTGATGCTGACGTTGAACTGATTGATGTCATGATCAACTTGCTTGAAAAAGCGGGTCATGCAGACGGTATTCATCTTGATTTAGGGCATGTCGGTTTATTCCGTAGCATGGTAAAACAAGCTGGTTTGAGCAAAGTGCTTGAACGTCAATTGTCTGACTTATATCAACGTAAAGCATTGCCTGAACTTGCTGAGTTTACTCAAACTATTCCGTTTGGTGAAGATTTCTATACCTTAGGTCGTTTTGCGAGTGACTTAGATGCTTTAGAAGCTAATTTGTCTGCTGAAGTCTTGGCGAACGAAGCTTTCAAACTTGCTTTTGATGCTGTGAAATCGACTCAAGACGCAATTCAAGCACGTTGGCCGGACCTGCACATTGGTATTGATGTGGTAGAACTTCGTTCATATCACTATCACACAGGTTTAATGTATGCCGTATATGCACCAAACCGTGCAGCACCATTGGCTCAAGGTGGTCGCTATGACGGTATTGGTGAGCATTTTGGTCGTGCACGTCCAGCAACAGGTTTTTCTTGTGACTTATATGCATTAACTGCAGGTCAAGTTCAGAAAACTCAAGTTTTGGTTGCACCCAAAGGCATTGACACAGATTTATTAAAGGCAATTGAATCAGCACGTATCGAAGGATTCAGTGTGGTTCAGTTGCTTGGTAATGATGATTTAAATTCAGTTTCATCTGCGACACACCAGTTGGTGAATGCAAATGGTGAATGGACAATCAAACAAATTTAACTGCGGAAGTGCCTATGGGCACACGCTTTTTTCCAATTTTAACAGCATGATGCAATGAGGCTATTATGGGCAAGAATGTTGTGGTACTGGGTACCCAATGGGGCGACGAAGGTAAGGGTAAAATCGTCGACCTGCTCACAGATCAAGCGGCTGCGGTAGTCCGTTATCAAGGCGGACACAACGCAGGTCATACACTTGTAGTTGGTGGTAAGAAAACTGTATTACACCTCATTCCATCTGGTATTTTACGTGAAAACGTATTGTGCTTAATTGGTAATGGTGTAGTTCTTTCACCTGAAGCTTTAATCAAAGAGATGGACATTCTTGAGAAAGAAGGCGTGCCTGTACGTGAACGCCTACGTATTTCTCCAAACTGTCCGTTGATTCTTCCACATCACATTGCTCTTGACCAAGCACGTGAAATTAAACGTGGTAATGCGAAAATTGGTACTACAGGTCGTGGTATCGGTCCAGCATACGAAGATAAAGTTGCTCGTCGTGCAATTCGTGTTGCTGACTTGGTTCGTGGTGGTGAACATCTTAAAGCTCAATTAGAAGAGCTTCTTGAATACCACAACTTCCAATTGACTCAATTCTTCGGTGTTGAAGCAGTTAAAGTTGAAGATGTAATTGCACTATGCGACGAATGGCGCAAAGTGATCGAGCCTATGGTAATGGACGTGACTGGTGAACTTCACGCATACCGTAAAGCTGGTAAAAAAATCATGTTTGAAGGTGCGCAAGGTTCACTTCTTGACGTTGACCATGGTACATATCCGTATGTTACTTCTTCAAACACAACTGCTGGTGGCGTAAGCTCAGGTTCAGGTCTTGGTCCATTGCACCTTGACTATGTATTGGGTATTACTAAAGCGTACACAACTCGTGTAGGTGCAGGTCCGTTCCCAACTGAGTTGGTATATGACGCAGCGAACGATGTAGGTGATGCTATTGGTAAACACTTAGGTACTGTCGGTTCTGAGTTTGGTGCTTCTACTGGCCGTCAACGTCGTTGTGGTTGGTTCGATGCAGAAATTCTACGTCGTTCTGTAGAAGTAAACTCACTTTCAGGTATTTGCTTAACTAAACTTGACGTTTTAGATGGTTTAGAAGAAGTAAAAATCTGTGTAGGTTATGAAGCTGCAGATTCTGGTTGTGTAGGTTCTTCTGATGCGCTTGCATTTGAAACTTTGAAACCAATTTATGAAACTATGCCAGGTTGGTCTGAGTCTACTTTCGGCGCGAAATCATTAGATCAATTGCCAGAAGCGGCAATCAACTATGTGAAACGTCTTGAACAATTGATCGAATGTCCAATCGACATCATTTCAACTGGTCCAGACCGTGAAGAAACAATCGTTCTTCGTCATCCATTTGATGCTTAATTTGCATTTTAAAATGGAATAAAAGAAGCCCTGCAATAGCAGGGCTTCTTTTTGTGTAGATATTTAGTGAGTAAAAGCTTATTTTTAAAAGTCAATTTTAGCTTTAATTTTAAGTGGGAAATGTAAATTCACGCTTTTGCCGACTAAAGTTGACTATGTTGTAGCGCAAATACACGTTAAAAAATATCTCAAAGTAAAATGAATAAAGATGCTATGACCTTACAACCGAATATTGCCAAAACGATTCTATATTCTTTATTGTTCGCAATGGGTGGTGCACCTACTATTGCTATGTTGATTATTCAGGGGCAAAGTTATCATCCAGATATCTTTTACCAAGCTTTTGTGGGTTTGTCAGTCATGATTGCCTGTGTTTTAGCACCTGCAATGCTCATTCAAAATGCATATTTATTGTTTAAGCGTAATGATGCGGTATTGGATCTTAAAATTCAGCCATTGATGAAAGCTTACTTTGTTTTGAATATTGCTTGTTTGCTATATTGGTTATATATGCAGTTTATTGGCTAAAGCCGTTACATAAATTAAATGAATTTGTATCGAATATTTATTTAAGCTCCTAAATTTAAAGAATATAATGTGGCATGTTTTTGCAAAATGCTGATGTTTTTGGAGTTTAAATACAATGAATAAAAATATATTGATGAGTTTATGTGTTGCAGGCACGCTTACACTTTCTGGTTGTACCACTATTGCTGATATGGCAGGTGCAGATACTGCAACATTAAATGCAGCAGCAAGCCAAGGTTTTAATAAAACAGTTCAAGAAGCCAATAGCAATAAAACGTTGGATACAAGTTCTGCTACTTATAAACGTATCTATGCAGTGTTTAATCGTCTTAAGCCTGTAGCAGACCAATATAATCAGACTGGGACACGTTTTGACTGGCAATTGGCTGTATTAAAGTCAGACCAAGTGAACGCTTATGTAGCACCAGGTGGTAAGGTTGTGTTCTATACAGGTATTGTGAATAAACTGAATTTAACCGATGCTGAAATTGCGGCCATTATGGGACATGAAATGACACATGCTTTAGAAGAGCATTCTAAGCAAAAAATTGGTGCACAAGCCTTAACGGATCTTGCACTAGGGATTGGTTTAAGTGCGGCAGGTGTGGGCCAAACAGGTACAGCGGCGGCACAATTGGGGAGTCAAATTGGTGTAGGTTTACCATACTCACGTAGTTTAGAAAGCCAAGCTGACCAAGGTGGTTTAATGCTAATGGCACGTGCTGGTTATAATCCACAGGCAGCTATCACGCTTTGGGAAAAAATGAATAAGCTTGATGGAGCGGGGGGGGCAACATTCTTATCGACTCACCCATCAAATGTACAACGTATTGATGCAATGCGTAAAAACTTACCCGCTGCACAAGCACTGTATAATCAGCGTAAATAAACAGTTGTGGCTTATGCAGAAAGCAGGGTTTAGCCCCTGCTTTTTTATGCCTTAAAAACTAGCTGAAGAGCAGAGTTAAGTCGGCTATTTTGTAGTTTAATTTGAAGCCTATGAAAGGATGTCTATTTTGCTTGATGTGATTGCTATCGAATAGATTTCTTATGGTGAAGTATTTGTTTGATGACGCGATAGGGCGCAGTATTCAAAAATATCAACAACTGCATTATGTGAAGATTGTATAAGCGATTATTTTGATTAAACACAAGCAATAAAAAAGGCAAAGTAAAACTTTGCCTTTTCACACTTTAGATCAATAGATCTTAGTGGTGATGACCGCCTGCACCGTGAACGTGACCATGGTCAAGTTCTTCTTGAGAAGCTTCACGGATTTCAACGATTTCAACTTCAAAAGTTAAATCTTGACCAGCAAGTGGGAAGTTAGCATCAACGATTACGTTGTCGCCTTCAACAGATTTAACAGTAACGATTTGAACGCCGTCATCAGTTTGTGCTTGGAATTGCATACCAGCTTGGATGTTATCTACACCTTGGAACATTTGTGCAGGAACTTCTTGAACTAGTTCTGGGTTGTATTCGCCATAACCTTCAGCAGCAGGAACTGTAACAGTGAATTTTTCACCAACAGTTTTGCCTAAAAGTGCATTTTCAAGACCAGGAATGATGTTGCCTGCGCCGTGCAAATATGCAAGTGGTTCACCTTGAGATTTATCAAGAGTTTCACCTTCTGCATTAGTCAATGTGTAGTGGAAAGAAACCACGAGGTTATTTGCAATAGCAGTCATGTTATTGATCCGTTCAATTTTTTAAGGGTTACATCATAAAGTGAATTTGCACTTTTGTAGACTGAATTTGCGAAAAAAATGCAAAATTTCAGTTCTTCTGATGCTTTTTTCATTAATTGGGATGAATGTGAATTTTTCAATGCAATTTTATTTTTGGTGTGATTTTTCGTGTAACAAAATCTTTAGCTGTGAGTAGCCCAGCTTGAGTGTAGCCATAAATGGTGGCTTGATGTAAGCGATACAGCGAAACATACATCGATTTAGCCACAAAGCCTTGTACATTGACTTGGCCAAGTAACTCTCCAACTGCTTTATGCTTACTCAAAGACACCAGCGAGCCTTTATCAGAGAATACAAACATTGGTAGGGATTGACCCTTGATGCGGGCTTTCATGGCTTCAGCGAGAAAAGAGGCCTGTTGGCTGGCCACTTGAGCACGAGGGCCAAGTACAGGTTCATCAGCACGTGGCTGGCAATGCGCACAATCACCTAGGGCAAAGATATTTGGGTCAGACTTGGTTTGCAGTGTAGCGAATACGTCTAAACGGCCCATTCTATCTTTGGTAAAACCTTCTAATTGCTGAATAACGTCTGGCGCTTTAATCCCTGCAGCCCAAACTTTGAGTTCGGCTTGAATGCTGGTGCCATCATTAAAGTAAATATGAGTAGCATCGACTTTTTCTACACGCTTGCCACTGAGTACATCAATTTTCATACGTGTGAGTTGTTGTTGTGCATGCTCGGCCATTTGTGGCGGAAGCGCGGGTAAAATACGCTCCGCACCTTCAATTAAAGTAATTTTGACGTTATTTGGGTGAATTTTATTTAAACCATATTTATAAAAATTTTCTTTGGCTTGAATTAATTCTGCTGAAAGTTCGACCCCAGTCGCACCTGCGCCAATCACGCCTATGGTAAGTGTGCGGTCTGCATTTTTATTTTGTGCATCGAGGTAAAGGTGTAAAAGATCTTGTTGGAACACTTCAGCCTGTTGCAGACTATCTAAATAATGGCAGTATTCTTGAACACCTGGCGTACCAAAGTCATTGGAGACTGAACCTACGGCTAAAATGAGGGTGTCATAACTCAGGCGCGTTTCCTCGTTTGTAGAAGCATATTTACCATTAATGATTGGGCTCAAGCCAATTTGTTGCTCTTTAGAGTAGACTTGTTCTAGTTTTGCGAGTACAAACTCATAATGATTTTTACTGGCATGGGCATAATAGTTGGTTGCTTCATCATTAATATTCATAGTGCCTGCTGCAATTTCATGCAGTAGGGGTTTCCACACGTGATTGAGCTTTAAATCAACCAAAGTAATATGAGCTTTTTGCGATTTGCCTAAACTGCCTCCTAATAATGTTGCGAGCTCTAAACCACCAGCACCGCCACCAACAATCACGATTCGATGTAAAGCTGTCATCTCTGAAGTGGAATTTTTATCATTTGGCATACACTTACCTATTTTATTATTGTAAAAAAAAGATGGCCTTAGTATGCCATCTTCTTATTTTGCTTGATAAACCTTTGTCTGACATGTTACAGAAACACATCATTGCAAAAAATTATTTGCCGATAGGATAGGTTTTAATTTCGCTATTTACACTGCCACCAAACAAACTGCTTAACCAGTGAAAAAAGCGCTGGAAAATGCTGGCTTCTTCAATTTGAACATCATCTTCGACTTCAAAGCTATTGATGAGTTGATTATTTTGATATACCTCAATCGTTGCAAGCTTCATCACTTGAGAAAGTGGTGCAGTCAGCAACTTCTCATTCATTTTTACTTCTAAGTTGGTATTGGTTTGTTGTAGTGGTTCTAAAACTTGAATTTGACCATTGCCTAGGTCTTGTGCAATGCGTTGGCGTAGTGGATCAAAATTGGCTAAATCGAGCTGAACTGCTGGATCAACAAGCGCTGTACTAATAATTTGTGGCGCTTTAGTTTCTACCTTAAACATTTTTAAAGTAGATTTAATGACAGGGACTTCAGCCAAAAGTGTTTTGTCTTTTACCGCAACTTCATTACGTGTGTAGACATAGGCGAGGTTCATCAGTTTGTGTGCGACTTCTGCACGTTTTAAACCGCTCTTCGTGCCTAAAACCACAACGATTAAGCGACGATCAGGATCATTATAACGTCCTGTGGGTCGGCTTGCTGTGAGGGCTAAGTTGTAGCCTGCGGCGCGGGTAAAGCCAGTTTTTAAGCCATCAACACTTGGGTCTTGTTTTAATAATATGTTGGTTGCACGGTGGAAACGACCATTATAAGAAAAGCTTTGCTGTTTTGAGTAGTTTAAGTAATCCGGAAATTCTTTCACTATCGCAGCACCTAAACGTGCTAAATCCGCAGCTGATGAATAATGCTCAGGCATGGTTACACCCGGTGGATTTTCAAAGTGTGAGTCATTCATGCCTAATGCTTTGGCTTCTTTATTCATGCGTTCCACAAACTTTGGCACACTGCCTGAAATGCGTTCTGCAAGTGAAACCGCTGCATCATTGGCAGACATCACCACTAAACCAGAAAGGAGCTGATCAATGGTGATCTGTTCACCTTCTTTGAGGTACATTTGAGATTCATCCCATTGTACGAGCTTCACCACAGAAGTTGCGGTGAGCACTTCATTTTTGCGTAAGTGTCCAGCCTGAATTTCTTTGAGCGTAATATAAGCCACCATCATTTTGGTTAATGATGCGGGTGCGCGTTGAACATGACTATTGTGCTCAGCAATGACCTGTCCAGACTGAGGGTCTACAATGCTCC
Organism: Acinetobacter chengduensis; assembly: GCF_003664645.1. Classification (GTDB taxonomy): domain Bacteria; phylum Pseudomonadota; class Gammaproteobacteria; order Pseudomonadales; family Moraxellaceae; genus Acinetobacter; species Acinetobacter chengduensis. Next base: position 53,695 of record NZ_RCHC01000013.1, read on the forward strand.
AAGCTTCAGCTTCTACAGATTCAGGCTTGATATTGAGTAAAGCTGCATGGGTGATCGTGGAGCATAATGTAACCAGCGCCAAGATGAAGTAAATTACGCGTTTCAATGGGTTTCCTTACAGCCTATCCTTAGGCCGAAAATGCAAAAAATTTTAGGAATGCTATGCCTTTTTTTTATCGGTGACTAGTCTTAATTGTAGACAATTACGACAGTTCAGCGCTGTAGCGATAAAAAAATGTTAAGCTAGTTCCTAAGTTATCTATTTTTATTTTATATTGCCCATTATGTTGCATTATCAAATCGAATTTGACGATTATCGTCAGCACTTGGTTCATGTCACTGCACGTTTTCTTGCAGATCCAACGCAAATCCTGTCTCTCCCAACATGGATTCCGGGTAGCTATTTAATCCGCGAATTTTCTAAGCATATTGAATCTGTACGTGCTTATGATGAAGATGGTCGTATTTTAAAAATTCAAAAATTTGAAAAAAATAAATGGCGCTTATTTAACACCGATCATGAGCTGATTACGGTTGAATATGATGTTTATGCTTATGACCTGTCTGTACGTGGTGCGTATGTGGATGAAAAGCGTCTATATGTAAATCCTGCATGTGTATGTTTGGCTTTGGAAGGTCAAGAGCATAAAGCGATTGAAGTTGAATTATTTTTACCGCAAGAGTTAAAACACTTTCAATTGGCCACAGGTCTTAAGTCACGTACTTTAGTGAAAGGTCGTTTCACTTTGGAAGCGGATAATTATGCGCAACTCATTGATGCGCCTTTTGAGCTTGCAGAGCAAACGCGTTTTAGCTTTGAGGCCGAAGGCATTCCACATGAGTTTGTAGTGTCTGGCAAACATGCTATGAATGCTACTCGTATGCAGCAAGATATTGAAAAAATCTGCGCGACTGAAATTCAGATGTTTGGTTCTGCACCGTTTAAAGACTATACCTTTATGACCATGGCGACAGGGAATAGTTATGGCGGTTTAGAACATCCGAACAGCACTAGCTTAATTAGCCCACGTGATGACTTACCAAAATCCAATGAACCTGTAGAGCCTTCAGCGGATTATCAGCGTTTCTTAGGTTTATGTAGCCATGAATATTTCCACTCTTGGCTGGTTAAATTTATTCGTCCTGAAAGCTTTGTAAATTATGATTTAAATAAAGAAGGCTATACCTCGTTACTGTGGATTTTTGAAGGCTTTACTTCGTATTACGATGATTTAATTTTGCTTCGTAGTGGTGTGATTTCTCAAGATTCCTACATTAAATTATTGAAGGCTCAAATTGATCGCTATTTGCAAAACCCAGGTCGCGCGATCCAATCTGTATCTGAATCAAGTTTTGATGCGTGGGTGAAGTTTTATCGTCAGGATGAAAACTCAAATAACGCAGGTACTAGCTACTACAATAAAGGTTGCTTGGTGGCTTTATGTTTGGATTTGGGTTTACGTTTGCGTGGTTCTAGCCTTGATGCCTTAATGCGTAAGTTGTATGAAAATGCGCAAAATGGTGTACAAGTTAATGAACGCACGATTGTAGAGTTATGCAATGAACTCACAGGTGATAATTGGATTGAACAAATCAATCATTTAATTAATACCACTGATGAATTGCCACTGGATCAATTATTCCCTGAGTTTGGTTTAAGTTATGTTTTAAATAACGACAAGGCTTTGCCATTTGGTTTGAAACTTACAGATAAACCCGAAGGTGTAGTGATTAATTCTGCACGCCGTGATGGTATTGCAGCTCAAGCAGGTCTTTCTGCAAATGATGTAATTGTGGCGATTGATGGTATTAAGGCAACAGTCAAACTTGCTGAAAAATATGCTAAGCAAGAAGGCGTGTTTACTGTACATGCGTTCCGTCGTGATGAATTAATGACATTTGAAGTGAATGCTGGTGGTTCAGTTTTAACTGAAGTTGAGTTAAAAGTTGAAGATCAGGCTAAAGCGAAAAAATGGCTTAATGTTTAATTTATATACGCCATATAAATAAAAAAGGATGCTTAAGCATCCTTTTTTATACAACTGAGTTTTTATCGGCCATTACGTCCGCGACCGCGAGGTGCTTTCGTATTAGGACGCGTAGTACCATTGGTTTTACGTTTAGGACGTTCAGATTCATCCATTTGCCAAATACGCTTGGTCCCAGATTTTTTCACAGAACCATCTTTGTTTTTGCGTACCATTGGCTTACCACCCGTACCACCTGGTTTTTTCACGTATGAACGTGAGCGGTATGGTTCTTCCTTCGGAACATTTTGGAAGTCTTTATACAATAAAGGTTCGATGTCTTTAGTTTCACCAGGTTGTAAAGCCATTTGAACTAAGTCAATAGAACCAATTTTGGTACGAATTAAACGTAAAGTTGGAAAACCAACAGCGGCAGTCATACGACGTACTTGACGGTTGCGACCTTCACAAATTGAAATTTCAACCCAAGAGGTTGGTACATTTGCGCGGTAACGTACTGGAGGATCACGATCCCATAACCATTTTGGCTGTTCAGCTTTTTCTGCTTTGGCAGGTAAAGTCATACCATCTTTTAATTCAACACCTTGGCGAAGTTTTTCTAAAGCTTCTTCAGTGACATCACCATCGACTTGTACCAAATAAGTTTTAAACTTTTTATTGGCAGGATTGGTGATGTATTGGTTTAGGCCACCGTGGTCTGTTAAAAATACTAAGCCTTCAGAGTCCATATCCAAACGACCAGCCAAACGCAATGTTGGGTCGTCTACGAAGTCAGACACAGTCATGTGGGCTTCGTCTTTACGGAATTGGGAGAGCACGTCATAAGGCTTGTTTAAAATGACGATTTTCATAAAAAATAACTTCTGTAATTACATGAATTAGAAATTTGTGAGGATTTATTAAAAAAGAAACGCAGATGTTTCTGGTATAAATCTCAAATAAAGTGAATTTGCATGTGAGTATTATGCGTGAAGACGGGTTAAAAGTAATGTATAACCGCAAATATTTTTTAAAAACACTCAGTAGACTGTCTGTGATTGAGTGTTGATGCAAAAAAAAACCGCATAGCATGCGGTTTTTTTAGAAAAATTGAATTAGCGCATTTTTGCTAAGAAACGACCTAAGCGAGTTAATGCTTCACGAAGTTCATTTTCAGCAGGGAGGAACACTACACGGAAATGATCAGGGGTCGGCCAGTTAAAACCAGTACCTTGTACAAGCAAAACTTTCTCTGCTTTTAAGAAGTCCAACATAAACTTCTCATCGTCCTGAATTGGATAAATTTCTGGATCAAGTTTAGGGAAGCAGTACATCGCACCTTCAGGTTTAACACATGATACACCTGGAATGTTGTTGAGCATTTCCCAAGCAATGTTACGTTGCTCGTATAAACGACCACCTGGACGGATCAAGTCATTAATTGATTGATAGCCACCTAAAGCGGTTTGAATTGCATATTGCGCTTGATGGTTTGCACAGAGGCGCATAGATGCGAGCATGTCTAAGCCTTCAATGTAGTCCATCGCACGTGATTTATCACCTGTAATGGCCATCCAACCTGAGCGATAACCCGCAATACGGTATGCTTTAGACAAACCATTGAAAGATACACATAGATGGTCACCCGCCAGTGCTGCGACAGACACGTGTTCAATACCGTCATAGATGATTTTGTCGTAGATTTCATCTGCAAACAGAATCAAATCATATTTTTTCGCCAAAGTCACAATTTGTTCAAGCACATGACGCGGATATACAGAACCTGTCGGATTGTTAGGATTAATAATCACAATACCGCGAGTATTTGCTGTGATTTTGCTTTCCATATCTGCAATATCAGGATACCAGTGATTTTCTTCATCACATTTATAGTGAATTGCTGTGCCACCAGATAGATTAACTGCTGCTGTCCATAGCGGATAATCTGGCATTGGCACCAGCATTTCATCGCCATCATCGAGCAAGCCTTGCATGGCCATAACAATCAGTTCAGATACGCCATTGCCGACATACACGTCATTCACGTGCATGTTTAAGATGCCTTTTTGTTGGTAGTACTGGCAAATTGCTTTACGCGCAGGGAAAATCCCTTTTGAGTCGGTATAACCAATCGCATTGGGTAGGTTTAATGCAACGTCATTAATAATTTCTTGAGGCGCTTCAAAGCCAAATGGCGCGGGATTGCCAATATTGAGTTTAATAATTTTGTGGCCTGCTTCTTCCATTTCGTTGGCCGCTCGTAACACTGGTCCGCGAATGTCGTAGCATACATGCTCAAGCTTAGACGATTTCTTAATTTCGCGTGGGGTGTTAATAGTGTTCGGCATTTTTATAGTCTCGGAAGGAGTGGAGGTCTCTTTTGCATAACGGTATAAATAGCTTTTAAATGTCTCGGTTGTTACTAAATCAAGATGGTGTTCGTCTTTAAGTAAAGCAACAATTTTTTCATGCGTAAATCCAGCCTGCTGATATTGTTTAATCACGGGCAGCAGGTTTTTAAAAATCACGCTCTTTTTCTGCGACATTTTTTAATCCTGAGCAAGAGTAGAGCTAAGCCTAACACTAATTTTGCTTACAAAAAAGCATTTAATTTGTAAAATTGCTTACTATGGATTTTTGATTGCTTACTTTTTGCTTTTTTTGGTCATTATATAGATTTTGTAAATTGTTGAATAAAGACTAGAAATTTAACATTGAATGACGTAAATATAGGATTATCCTATTTTAAATAGCACGATATAAAGGGACGTCATCATGGGAAAACTCAATAAAACAGAACGAGAATGGCAACGAGAGTTGTCGCCAGAAGAGTTTCGCATTACGCGTCAAAAAGGAACAGAGCCTGCATTTACAGGCAAATACTGGAATACCAAGCAAGAAGGCACCTATGTATGCCGTTGTTGTGGTGAACCATTATTTACGTCAGAGTCGAAATTTGACAGTGGTTGTGGCTGGCCAAGCTTTACACGTCCTGTTAATGGTGTGGTTATTGAAGAACATCTGGATACGACGCACGGTATGGTCAGAACTGAAATAGTTTGTCATCATTGTGACGCACATTTAGGGCATGTTTTTCCTGATGGCCCAGAGCCGACAGGATTGCGTTATTGCGTGAATTCGGCTTCCTTAGACCTAAAAACACAAGAAAAAAATGACGAGGAAACTTATCCATGACCAACATATATCAGTTTGAAGCTGAATTATTAGATGGGAAAAACAAATCTTTTGCCGACTATGAAGGCAAGGTGCTTTTAATTGTTAATACAGCCAGTAAATGTGGTTTTACGCCACAATTTTCTGGGCTAGAAAAGCTCTACCAAGAATATAAAGATCAAGGCTTACTGGTATTGGGCTTTCCATGTAACCAATTTGGTAGTCAAGACCCAGGTTCTAATGAGCAAATTGGTAGCTTCTGCGAAAAAAACTATGGTGTTTCATTTCCAATGTTTGCCAAAGTAAATGTCAAAGGCGCAGAAGCACATGTGATTTTTCGCTATTTAACCAATAATTCTAAAGGAATTTTAGGAAGTGGTATTAAATGGAATTTCACAAAGTTTTTAATTGGTAAAGATGGCAAAGTGTTGAATCGCTATGCGCCAACCACTAAGCCAGAAGATTTACAAGCAGATATAGAAAAAGCACTTGCTAGTTAAAAAAGCTTGATCTGCATTAAAAGTAAATATTTATGCATATTGTGCAAATAAAAAGTAGCCTATGGGTTACTTTTTTTATTTGCGTTAGGATTTATCTTTATCTGCATGAAATTTTGTTCATCGGTAATTTAAAAAGCAATAAAAATTGAGCTCTACAGGGCTTATTTTGCAAAGATAGCAGGGTTCATTTATATTGAAGTGAGTAGCTTAACGCGTGTTTAACACCTTGCTGATATGCTTAGCTAAGTACTGAAAATTACTCATAAATTAAATCTATAAGAGGGTTGTTGTGGTTCGACATTATAAATTTTACTTTGTATGGATTTCTTTGAGTGCTGTTTTTTCTATGTCTGCTTTTGCGGATACTAAAACCGATGAACTTTTAAAAATGCTGACCACACCTGTGGCTGAGTATAAAGTTGATAATAAACCCTATGTGATTGATCCTAAAATTGCGAAACGACAATATGAAGTCACATGGCGCGTACAGCCATCCTTTCGGGTGAATGCGGAGGATTATCAGAGCTACCGTCAGCCTGTTAAAGTAGAAATGATTGTAGAGGCGGGGTCAGGTCAGATTCTTCAATCTAAAACCATCAAATCCTCAGGTTCGCTTCGTGTAGATCAAAAAGTACATGATGCTTTACAGCAAGCCAAATTACAGCCATTGCCTATGGTGGAAAGAACACTGCGCTATAGTCTAGTCCATGAATTTAATGTTGTACCACCGCTTTAGTGAAAAATCAGTATCTGAAATGCCGTGCTTTAGTCGTATTTGGGATGTTTATCGCTGGTGTTGAAGATAATAAAAAAGCCCCAAAGTTGGGGCTTTTTTATGCTTAATTGATACTTACAAGATCGTTTTTAAGCGTTGGGTGACTTGCTCACATTGTGCAATATCAGCAACCAGTGCCATACGCACATGGTTTTCGCCAGGGTTGCCTTGCGCCGTATCACGTGATAAATAGCGACCTGGGAGTACTTTAATGTGTGCTTTTTCCATCAGCATCTTGGCAAAGCTTTCATCATTGTCTACTTTTAACCAGTAGTAAAAGCCAGCATCTGGCTTTTGTAGTGGCAGTAAATGACCAAGCTCATTTTGGAATAATTCAAATTTTGCACGGTACAAACGACGGTTTTCTTCTACGTGTGTTTCATCATCCCAAGCGGCAATTGACGCCAGTTGATGTTGCACAGGCATTGCTGCGCCGTGGTAAGTACGATACTGCAAATAAGGTTTGAGTAGTGCCGCGTCACCTGCAACAAAACCAGAGCGCATACCAGGAAGGTTTGAGCGCTTAGAAAGCGAATGGAATACGACACAGTTTTTATAGTCGTCACGGCCCATTTCAGCACACACTTCAAGTAAACCGACAGGTGCTTCATCAAACCAAAGCTCTGAATAGCATTCATCCGAAGCAATTACAAAGTCATATTGATCAGACAGCGCAATCAGTTTCTTAAATTGTTCTTTTGATAATACGGCACCTGTTGGATTGCCTGGCGTGCATACAAATAACAATGCTGTTTTTTCCCAGACTTCCGCAGGGACTGCATCGAAGTCACCAAGGTAGTTATTTTCTTCTGTGCAGTTAATGAAATATGGTTGCGCACCAGCAAGTAAAGTTGCACCTTCATAAATTTGGTAAAACGGATTTGGCATCACCACATAAGGCGCTTCTTCACGGTTCACTAAGGCTTGTACAAAAGAAAAAATCGCTTCACGTGTACCCGATACTGGAAGTACATGATTTTCAGCGCTTATAGTATTTAACTTGAAGCGACGTGCTAGCCATTGTGCAATGCTACTGCGTAATTCTGGTAAACCTTTACTGTTTGGATAGGTTGAAAGGTGTTTAAAGTTGTCAATAATGGCTTGTTTCACAAACTCTGGTGCAGGATGCTTTGGTTCACCAATAGATAGTGGGATTAACGGCAGTGCTGCTGGTTGTATATCCGCGAAAAGTTTATTTAATTTTTCAAATGGATATGGATGTAATAATGACAAACTAGAGTTCATGAAACCTTTACCAGTTAAATTAAGTTAATGATGGCTACATACTTGATTTGAAGCTTCATCAAGCGCGGCTTTAAGTCGCGTTGCAAATGTTTCTGCTTCTTTTGCATTCATAGGTATGCCATCTTTTTTAGTCACAAAGAAAATATCTTCTGCGCGCTCGCCTAATGTTGCAATTCGTGCAGAGTGAATATCTAGTCCTTGCATCATAAATAAACCACCGACTTTAGCAAGTAAGCCGGGGTGGTCAAGTGTCGCAATTTCAACCATATTTTGTTGTAAGGCTTCATTGAGCGTCACTGTAACGGTATTTTCAATATCAAAATGGCGTAACTGACGAGGAATACGACGTTGCATTAAACCTGGGTAAACGTCGGCTTGGCTCAGTGCTTTAATTAAAGCATCAATAACAGTATGTTCACGATCAGGGTCTGTTAACAAAGTACCAAAACGATCGAGTACCACATAAGTATCTAAGCTAAAAGACTTCAATGCAGTAATAATTCGCGCATCTTGTACGTCTAAATTCATCCGGTCAAGTACGGCAACTGTTGTTGCAAATAGGTTGGGTTGATCTTGAGTATAAATAAAGATCTGCACGGCATCTTGGGCAAACTTACGATGTGCGCGCATGAGCACTAGCGGTTCTGGATTGCTACCATGCTGTAAAATGGCACGGGTATGCCATGCAATTTCATTGGCAGATTCTTTGACAAAATATTCATCGCCCAATTCTTGCCATACTTTTTCGACATCATCGAGTGAAAACTCTTCAACCAATAATTCGCTGGCTGCAAATTTGGTGTCCTCAATCAGCATTTGATAGTCGACAGGTCGGCCAATACCCGAACGAATCACATCGCGCGCTTGGGTGTAAAGCTGGCGCATAAGAGATGCGCGCCAAGTATTCCAAAGCGTTGGGTTGGTTGCATTAATATCTGCAACTGTTAAAGCATAGAGATAATCTAAATGCTCCATGTCACCCATGGTTTCAGCAAAGGTTTTAACCACATCTGGATCGGAAATGTCTTTTTTCTGGGCGGTTACAGACATTTGCAAATGGTTTTTGACCAGCCATGCCACTAGATTTGCTTCACGCTCAGTAAAGCCATGTGCTAAACAAAAGGCAATAGCATCGGATGCACCGAGTTCACTATGATCACCACCGCGGCCTTTGGCAATGTCGTGGAAGATTGCGGCTAAATATACAATGTCACGACGTGCTAGGCGCTGGAAGACCGAACTGACGACAGGGAAGTCTTTTGCGAATTCAGGTTCTTTAAAACGATTTAAATTACGCAGAAGTAGCAGGGTATGCGCATCGACCGTATAAATATGGAATAAATCATATTGCATGAGGCCCATAATTTGGCCAAAAGCAGGGATGTAGTTACCCAAAACACCATAACGTTTCATGGCCACCAAGGTGTCATATAGGCGGTATGGTGAGCGGATAATCTCCATAAATAGTGCTTTATGTACGGGATTATCTCTAAAAGATTGATCAATCCGCTTAGCAGCTAAGGTCAATAAACGTAATGTGCGTGCGCGAATACCTTCAATTTCAGGTCGATTAGCCAGTAAATAGAAAATTTCTAAAATTGCACTTGGATTTTCTGAAAAAGTCTTGTGATGCTGAACGGCAAGTTTGCCATCTACTAATTTGAAATTTTCGTTGATTTCTTCAATCTTTCGCTCATAACTTGGCAAGCGTGGCGTAATCACAGACTCATTAAAATACGCCAATAACATTTCATTTAAGGTAGAGACTTGTTGCGCACTGCGATAGTAGCGTTTCATCAACTGTTCAATTGGATAATTAGGCGATTTGTCTTCTTCACGCAGATAGCCAAATTTAGCGGCAATTTCGCGCTGATAATCAAACAAGAGGCGATTTTCATCGCGTTTGGTTAAGCGGTGTAAATGATGGCGAATTTCCCAAAGAAAGCTTTCTGCTTCTTCGAGTACGCCTAGTTCAAATTCTGAAATAAAACCTAAATGAACTAAGTCATATATACGATTAACACGAAAATGACGTTTCGCAATCCAACCAATTTGATTGATGTCACGAATACCACCGGGTGCATTTTTAATATCAGGTTCTAAATTGCTTTCGGTATTGTTATGTTGTGCATGGCGTTTGGTTTGTTCCTGCATTTTGGCATCAAAGAAGGTTTTATCCGTCCATGTTTGCGACACAATACGACGTGGCCATTTTGCAAGGTGTTCATTACCAGTAATTAAGCGCGCTTCAATTAATGCAGTTGCAACAGTTAGGTCACTTGCCGCTTGTGCGACGCAGTCAGCAATCGTGCGTACACTAATGCCTGGCTTAAAGTTACCAACATCCCAAAGAGAAGAAATAAACGTAGAAATTTGTGCTTCGAGTTCTTTGGGGATTTCATCCTCAGAGAGGATCATGATATCCACATCTGAGTAAGGAAGCATTTCGCGTCGACCATAGCCACCCACCGCAAAAAGTCCTAATTGACTTTGTTCTAATTCAGCATGACGCCATAAAAATTTAAGTGCTTCATCAATCAGATTAGAGCGAGTGACAATAATTTCACGAATCGATAGCCCTTGTTCAAAACGCTCTTGTAGCTGATTTTCAACATCCGTGCGCCATTGGTTAATGGCTTTAATGTCGTGGCTATTTTGAGCATAATCCAGCAATGGAAGGGTATTGATCATGAACAAGGGTCCGTTGTTATGTGTATGACTAACTTAATTTTGATGAACACTCACCTGTTGGGCGGCTTGGGTTGCAAGTTCACGTGCTTGGTCAGTCGTTTCAGCACGTGCGGTAGCTACCCCCATACGACGGCGCTTAAAGCCTTCAGGTTTGCCAAATAAGCGTAAATCTGTATTCGGATTTGCCAAAGCAAGATTTAAGCCAGAAAATGACAAATTAGTGTCATCAACACCCGCATAAATGACAGCGCTGGCTGCTGTGCTGTGTCGTGCAGTATTTACAGGTAGGCCTAAAATGGCACGTGCATGTAGTTCAAATTCACTTTGGAACTGAGATGCAAGTGTAACAAGTCCAGTGTCATGCGGGCGAGGAGATACTTCACTAAACCACACTTTATCGCCTTTGACAAACAGTTCAACGCCAAAGATGCCACAGCCCCCTAAAGCTGCCGTAACTTTGTGCGCAATACGTTTAGCTTCTTCAAGTGCAGTTGATGTCATTAATTGAGGTTGCCAACTTTCTACATAATCGCCTGAATCTTGGCGGTGACCGATTGGGTCGCAGTATGAAGTTTCAATTTCACCTGTTTCGGCATTTTTTGCACGTACTGTGAGTAAGGTAATTTCAAAGTCAAAATCAATCTGTGATTCAACAATAACAGTCCCTTGATTTACACGACCACCTGTTTGAGCATATTCCCAAGCAGCATCGACTTCTTCAAAGCTTTTAACGCGTGATTGGCCTTTGCCTGAAGATGACATTACAGGTTTAACAAAGTTTGGATAGCCAATATCATCACAAGCAGCACGGAAAGATTCGAGTGTATTTGCAAATCGATAAGCAGAAGTTGGTAAACCGAGTTCTTCGGCAGCTAGGCGACGAATTCCTTCACGGTTCATGGTGAGATTAACTGCTTTCGCTGAAGGAATAATTGTAGTGCCAGATTGTTCTAATTCGACTAAAACTTGTGTGGCAATGGCTTCAATTTCTGGAATAACCAAGTTGGGTTTTAGGGTTTCTATTAATTGTTTTAATTCGGCTGGATCTGCCATATTGAGCGTATGTGAAAAATGTGCAACTTGCATTGCAGGAGCATGGTCATAACGATCAGCGGCATGCACTTCCACACCAAGACGTTGCAGTGAAATAACCACTTCTTTACCAAGTTCACCTGAGCCTAAAAGTAAAACTTTAAACGCAGAAGCCTGAAGTGGAGTACCAATAGTCACGCTCATGTAAATCATCCATGCTTGATTTTATGGGCTTTTAGCATAGCAGAACTAAATAAGCAGTTAAGCGTGTGTTCACATAAATAAATGATATTGTCCAACAATTTTATTTATAAGCTGATGGTGATAGGAAAAATCATATTTATATTAAATGCTTAGATTTTTAAAATAATAATCTATTTTGAAATAAATCATCGCATTAATGTAATTTTGAAATACAAAACAGAGTTGAAATTGAGCTGAGATGTCAATACAAAGAAAATACACAAAGAGCGCATGTAAATGAGCATGCGCTTATGTCAAAAATCAACCAATTTTAAAAATGAAAAGGTAAATATGTATATACAACACCATAGGTTAATGCTGCAGTGAGGGTGGCAGGTACAATTTGCTTAAATTTGAAGTATAACCCTGTTAAAACTATAAAACCCGCTAGCATGGCGATACTTTTGTTTGGCGTTTCCAATAAGGGCGGAAGTGTAGCAACCACCAGCATCGAGCTAATAGCAGAAATACCAATTGCGCCTAAGGCAATTTTGAGCCAGAGCTTGCCACGTTTGGGCGAGTTTTGTTGAAATTTTTGAATAAAATAAAATGGCCCAAAGCGGGAAGCAAAATTGGCAATTCCAACTAATATACCAACAATGATAATTTCTAAGTTCATGTTAGGCCTCTTGATGCTCTGGGTCGGGGCGTTTTAAAACATAGTGCTTAAACAAACCTGCCAAAATGCCTGAAGAAATACCAATGAAAATCGCAGCGGATAAGTCAATCATATAGCAAGCAATAGCGGAAACTACGACGGTGACTGCGACCACAAAAGTATGTTTGCGTTCAAAGGCAGCGAGTAAGAAGCTTAGGAATAATGCAGGTAGTAAAAAATCGAGCGCAGCTTGTAAAAATTGCGGTAAGTTACTGACTTGATCGGCAAATAATCCCCCCAGAAAAGAACCTAGTGCCCATGACATCCAGCTAAATAAACTCAAGCCGAGCATCCAAGATTCAGACCACTCTTGGCGACGTTGGGAAAGTTTAATCATGCCAGAAGCAAAAACTTCATCGGTTAAACCCCACGCCCATACAGCAGTTTTCTTTAGATTCAGCCGGTCTTGAATAAGATTTTGCAAGGCTGGCCCGTAAAGTAAATGTCGAATATCTAATGCAATCACTGTCAGCGCAGTCATCCAAATAGACGTACCACTACCCAGTAAGGCAACGACCAAAAATTGACTGGCCCCAGCATACATAGAGCAGGAGAGAAATAAAGCTTCCCAAGCACTAAAGCCGAATTGTGTAGCAGATACACCAAATGCAAAAGAAACAGGAAGATAAGTAAAGATAATGGCTTGGCTATCTTTGGCACCTTGCCAAAAACCAGCTACTTTTATAGGAGGAGTTTTGTGTTCAGACACGACACACCTTAGCGGGAGGTTAAACAAAGGGTCAAAACGACGTTGAGTATTGTACCTGAATTTACTAGCATAGTGCCGAAATGTTTGGATAAGTGAATTCGCTATGTTTAGCTTTAAGTCAGTTGTTTTTAAAACAACTATTTTGCTGTGCAGCGTGTGGATGTTGCAAGCATGTAGCAATAGTTCAGATCAGACTGAAGAGAAAGTGGTGATTAAACCTGCTCCCAAACTGACGAATGATGCAACGGTATATGCCAATGAAGCATGGAAATTGATCAATCAAGTGGATCATTTGGTCTACGAAAAGCAAATAGCGGTGTTGGAAGAGCAAGTACGCAAGCCTGTACGTAAATTGAGTACAGACTGGCGTATTAACGTCAAAATGACAGACTCTGTAACGGAAGGAAAATATGCTTTGTGTCGTAAAGCGCTGACCAGTTTAGATATCTGGGCACGTGAAATGCTTGAAAGTTCGGGAGATGTCGCTCCTAAGCAAGCAGATTACGAACGAGATAAGAAACAATGTCAGGGTGCAATTGATAACCCAAATCTAGGGAATACAGACCCTAAAAAAATTGGTGTTTAAGTACGATTGAGTTACTGATAAAGACGCACTAAAAAAGCCGTAAATATCAATTTACGGCTTTTTTATGCATATTATTTTGCATATTTGAAAGTTTTTTAGATTAAAAAAAGTCATTTTATCGATCACAGCTATCTACTTTATAGATAGATATTAGTGGTATAAGCCAAAACTAATATGTTCTATCTTTATGAAAGAAATGTATTTTTTAAGTCAAAAAATTGGTGCAAAACAAAAAAAGCAAAAACCACTTATAGTTAATACGGATTATTAATACTTTAAATTTATAAGATAATAAAAATTATAAATTATCATTATTTGATAAAATGTGTAAAAATAATCCTGTAAATTAAGTTTATTTGTATTAAAAATTAAATAAAGAATTGGTGATTAAGATGAAAAAAGCATTATTGTGTATGGTTTCAGTTCTTATGTTGAGTATGGCAGCCAATGTCAGTGCCAACGGCAATACTGAACAATCGAATGAAGTTGCGAACTGTCAAAATGGCTTTGATAGTGTAGATGTGTGCAAACTTCTATCTTAAGTTTGTACGAGATCAATGCCCTTAAATTGATCAGAAAAGACTAGGGTGTCGATATTGGTGCAGATGATTGCACTTAAATGTTACCTAAACATCTTGGCTAAACGATTGAGCATTAAAAAGTATATAAGCGCCACAGTTTCAGCTTTACACAATCAACTTGCGCTATTTAAGCTCATCAATTGCAATTGTATGTGCAATTCTATGAAGCAGTGCTAAATCTAAAATTTCAATTTTACGAAAAGCCACTTTTAGCACACCTTGCTTTTCCAGCTCTTGCAATGCTTGATTAATGGTTTGTCTAGAACATACCAACAATTGTGCAAGTTGCTCTTGAGAAAGGTGAATCGAGCGTTGCTCAATGGTAATATGGTTGCCATAGCCATTTAAAATAAACAGTAAACGTTGCGCTAAGCGTTGGCGAATATTTTGAGTTTGAATTGAAATCAGCTCCAAAAATGCAAAGCGTAGTTTTTGACTGGTGAGTTGGGCAATGTGAAACCAAAACTGGGGTTGTTCGCTCAGTAAAATTTGAATACTTCGACTAGGCCAATGCAGTACCGTGGTTTTCTGTAGTGCAATTGCATCGTGTGAGCGGGGCAGTTGATCTACCAGTGAAATTTCACCAAACCACATAATTGGTTCTGCAATTGCAGCGACAGCTTCTTTACCTTGGATATCAATATAGCCTAAGCGTATAGCACCTTCTAAAACAGCATACATGCCATTAAAGGTGTCGCCAGATAAAAAGATATTTTGGTCTTTGTTAAACTCAATGAGCTGGCTGTTGCTGGCAATATATTGCTGATGCGCTGGGCTAAGCTGTGCATACCAATAATTATTGCTGAGTTGCATTTGGTAGTGTTGATCTAGCATTGAGGTAAAAAATCCATTTATTTTTATTAGTTGTCGGCTATACGACAACTTATCTTGTACTCCTTTTATATAGTGAAATCATTACTCGTACAAGGATGCTGGCGATGACTAAACTTGAAACCCTATTAAGCCAATATGCGGCTTATCATTTAGACCATAAAAACATACTGACGCATTTTGTGGGAATTCCTCTAATTGTATTTTCCATTATCTGTTTAACCGCACGTGCAGGGATCGTGATTTCTGGCGTTGAAATTACTTTGGCACTCATTATTATGCTGTTGAGTATTCTGTACTATCTTAGCCTAGATCGAATTTTTGGCTTTATTATGTTGGTGGTATTTGTCCTGATGTATCCATTCGCATATAGCATTGCACAGTGGGGAGTGGCTCCGTGGTTAAGTGCAAGTATTGCAATATTTGTGGTGGGATGGGTATTTCAATTTGTGGGTCATTTTTATGAAAAGAAAAAGCCTGCTTTTATGGATGATGTGATTGGGTTAGCCATTGGCCCATTATTTGTTTTAGCTGAAATGGTGTTTATGCTCGGTTTTAGAAAAGACATGGAACATAGAATGCTACAAGAAGCGCATAAGCAACGTGAATTGATGGATGCGAAAGTAGTGCATTCGGCTAGCACGTCATGAATTAAAATTGAGGGTAAATATAGCCCTATTAAAAAGGCTGATTTAAAATCAGCCTTTTTAAATGCTCAAATTTCAAACCCGTTTATGATTTTGCCACTTTGGCATTGTGTTGTGCGGTATGAGCATCTTGTGTTGCTTTTTCTGCGCTAGCCTTGGCCTTTTGAGCACTTACATTGGCTTTCTGAGCTTCAGTTTTTGCTACTTTAGCCTCAGTTTTAGCAATAGTCTTTTCAGACTTTAAGCTTTGTTTGTGTGCTTGTACGGGTTGCGTCGCTACACATTTACCACCTTTATGATTTGCACCTGTGCCACCTGTGAGTGTGGTGCCTTTAGGACATGCAAATGCTGTTGCGCTGAGTACACTTAAAACACCTGCTGCGATTATTGTGCTTAATTTTTTCATTGCTTTTATCTTTATAACAAAGGGCGTTGGTGCCTAATCGTTAAAATATGCCGAAATGCGCTCTATATCTGTAGAAGTTTTGATGCTGGTGTGAGAGATCAATAGTGTGGCTATGTATTTTATTTTTATTCTTAAGTTTGGTTTCATTTTAATGCTTTAAAGATATATGTTTGTATATTGGTTTAATTTTTATTAATATTTAAATGGTCTTGAAATCATACATATATAGGCGAATTTGATTTATAGATTTAACACACATCTTATCGAAAATATGCTGTATTTGCTCACGAATATGATCATTTTTTTCTGAATCGCATTTTGTAAAATGAGTATCTCAATAGGTCTTAATGAGTCTGTAAATAGGTTCAGTACTACGTGCTGTATGGTGATATAAAAAAAGCACCCGAAGGTGCTTTTTTCAATGTATTTAAATTATACATTAAAGCGGAAGTGTAGAACGTCACCGTCTTGAACGATGTAAGTTTTACCTTCTAAACGCCATTTACCAGCTTCTTTTGCACCAGCTTCACCATTGAATTGAACAAAGTCGTTATAAGCGACACATTCAGCACGGATAAAGCCTTTTTCAAAGTCGGTATGAATAACACCCGCTGCTTGAGGAGCAGTTGCACCAATTTTCACTGTCCAAGCACGTACTTCTTGTACGCCTGCTGTGAAGTAAGTTTGTAAACCAAGTAAGCCGTAGCCTGCACGAATAACCACGTTTAGACCTGGTTCTTCCATGCCTAAAGCTTCTAAAAATTCAGCGCGGTCTTCATCTTCAAGTAATGAAATTTCTGCTTCAATTTGGTTGCAAAGTGGTACAACAATCGCATTTTCAGAGCTTGCTAAGTTTTTAACAGCGTCAAGGTGTGGGTTGTTTTCAAAACCATCTTCTGCAACGTTGGCAATGTACATGGTTGGTTTTAAAGTCAATAAACCAAAGCCACGAACTAATTTACGTTCGTCGTCGTCTAATGTTGCAGCGCGTGCAGGTTTACCTTCGTCAAGCAAAGGTAAAATTTTGTCTAAAACAGCTTTTGTTGCGATTGCTTCTTTATCGCCACTTTTCGCAGATTTAGCTAAACGAGTAACTGCTTTAGTTACTGTTTCTAAGTCGGCTAAAGCAAGTTCAGTGTTAATGGTTGCAATATCATCTAGTGGATCAATTTTACCATTTACGTGAATTACGTTTTCATCTTCAAAACAACGCACAACGTGTGCAATCGCATCAGTTTCACGAATGTTTGCAAGGAATTGGTTACCCAAACCTTCACCCTTAGATGCACCAGCAACCAGACCAGCAATGTCTACAAATTCCATGGTTGTTGGAATAACACGTTGCGGGCCTACAATTGCAGTTAATTTATCTAAACGTGGGTCAGGTACTGGAACGATACCTGTGTTAGGTTCGATCGTACAGAATGGGAAGTTTTCAGCAGCAATAGCAGCTTTAGTTAGCGCATTGAAAAGAGTAGATTTACCAACGTTCGGCAAGCCGACAATACCGCAATTAAAACCCATGAAATAACTCACATCGTGTTATATATAAAATTGCCGACGATTTTACATGAAAGCCATAATAAAGTCATGGCTTGCATAGGGAGCGTGTAAGCTTTTGTGGGGGTGTCTATATTTTACGTTTATCTAGTTGTGTAGCGAGTAAATCACCTGTGGCTTGTACCAGCATAACCAAAATGACCAAGACCACAATGACTGCAAGCATAATTTGCATATCAAAGCGTTGGTAACCATAGCGGTAAGCAATATCACCCAAACCGCCTGCACCAATGGCACCAGCAATGGCAGAAGAGTTAATCATGGTTACAATTGTCACGGTAAATCCTGCGACAATGCCAGGAAGGGCTTCGGGTAAAAGCACATGCCAAATAATCTGTTTACGATTACAACCAATGGCTTGAGCCGCCTCAATTAAACCCTGATCAACTTCACGAAGGCTGACTTCTGCAATACGTGCAAAAAATGGTGTGGCCGCCAAAGTGAGCGGAACCACAGCAGCCCAAACGCCATAACTGGTACCCACAATCCAGCGAGTGAGAGGAATAAGCGCGACCATTAAAATTAAAAAAGGTACAGAGCGTGTCAGGTTCACAATCCAACCAAGGCTATGGTGAATGTGTTTGGCTGGATAAATGCCATGTTCAGATGTACTGACCAAAATAATTGCTAGAGGTAAGCCAATTAGAAGAGCAAAGAGGGCAGATGAGCCAACCATTAACAGCGTATCAATTGTACCTGTAATGAGTAAATCAATGAGCTGATTGTGCATAGCCGAGTACCTCCACTTGTGCAATATAAGGTGCAAGTTTGCTAGAAAGGGTTGCAAGATCAAATTCGGTCGAAGCAAAGGCTACAACCAATGAACCAATAAGATGCTGTTGAATACTATCCACATGACTTTGTATGAGATGTACGGGTGCATCAAATTGTTCAAAGATCAGTTTCAAGTCTGGTGACTGGCCAAGGGCAGAGGCATAACGCAGTTTTAAAATGCTCAAACGATGCTGGCTAGTTTTTTCCAAATCATAGGTCAGTGGTATATCCAGCTGTTCTAAGCTCAGAAGTTCTTCAGTGATCTTTTGTTGTGGCTTTGAAAATACCGACCACACTTGACCAGACTCTACAATTTCACCTTGATCAATGACTACAACTTGATCGCAAATTTCACGAATCACTTGCATTTCATGGGTAATTAGCACAATGGTAATGCCAAGTTTTTGATTAATTTCTTTTAATAAGCTTAATACCGCTGAAGTACTTTCAGGATCAAGCGCCGATGTGGCTTCATCACAAAGTAGAATTTCAGGGTGGTGAACCAGAGCACGTGCAATCCCCACACGTTGCTTTTGCCCGCCCGATAACTGAGACGGGTAATAGGTTGCTTTATCGCTTAGGCCGACCAATTGCAACACTTCTTTTACACGTTGATCGATATCTACTTTGGCAAAGCTAGATACTTTGAGTGGGAGTGCAACATTGTCATAAACAGTTTTGGCAGACATTAAATTGAAGTGCTGAAAAATCATGCCGATACGTTGACGCAGTTGAATTAACTGCGCATGTGAAAGCTCTGCAAGATTTTGTTGCTGTACATATATGCTACCGTCACTCAATTGCTCTAGGCCATTTAGGGTGCGAATGAGTGATGATTTTCCAGCGCCACTTTTTCCAATAATGCCAAAGATCGAGGCCTTGGGAATATCTAGGTTGATATTCTTAAGTGCATGCACTTGCTTGCCTTGGACAGCATAGTATTTATTTAAGTTGCGAATTTTAATGGCAGGGAGTGCAAATTCGCTATGTGTACCAAAACTCACCATAATTGACTCCTTATTTCCAGCCCGCAAACCACAGTTTTTCACCAACTTCAGCATTGATTGCGTGTTTCACTTGTGCTGAGTTTTGATAAATATGAATGAATTTTTTTAATTGTTCGGCTTTTTCTGGATGCTGTGTTTCATAATCATCACGTACTACAAATAAAATTGCATAGCGGTTGCTGGTGGTGTCATCAAAAGCCAGTGCATCATTTGGATCGAGCGTACCTGCAAGGCGTAAATAATGTGGGTAGCTAAAGACGAGGTCTGCTTCATCTACTGCGCGTGCAGTTTGTGGGCCTTCAACTTCAACAAATTTGAAGTTTTTAGGATTGCTAGAAATATCCTGCAAATTTGAAAGATGATTATTCGGATCTTTTAAGCTAATGAGTTTCACTTGTTGTAATAACAACAGCGCACGGCCTTGGTTAACAGGATCATTTGGAATCACTACTTGAGCGCCATTAGGCACATCTTGAAGGCTTTTGTATTTTTTAGAATACAGGCCAACATGTGTGGCAATACCATGTGCAATCGGCTTAATTTTATAAGCTGCTTCTTTTATGGCATTACTGAGGAAGGGCTGATGTTGAAAATAATTCGCGTCTATATCCCCATGATTTAAGGTAATGTTTGGGGTATTCCAATCTGAGAATTCGACCAAACGGACATTGATGCCGTCTTTTTTTGCTTCATCTACTGCAACTTGTAAAGGTTTGGCAAAAGGTGGACTAATCCCAATCACAATTTCATCTGTCGTTGTACTACGTTTTTGGTTCCAAATCACAAGGCCAATTACCAGCACTGCGACAATGACCCCAATTAAGCTGAGTTTAGTTTTTGTAGTTAATGCCATAATTTAATACTCTTATTTTCAATAGTTTTTTAATAGATGTAGACTGATTTTAATGTGTGCAACTTCGGCATGAGGTTGTCATTACTACGATGGATTTAAGCTAAGATACTTTCTTTTGCTACAGTCTAATCTGAAGTGGTTTTTGTGACTTGCGGTTGACATCGATACTGTTCAACAGGATGCGTGTGCGGGAGTAAATCGCCCTCTTGGAAAAGTTTGTGTCTTAAACTGCCTTGACGATATGCAGTTTTATAGCGCCCACGTTGTTGTAATTCGGGTATCACATAACGAATGAAATCATGATGTGACTCAGGTGCAACTGTACGTGTTAGGTTAAAACCATCAATGCCAGTCTCATCTAAATATTGAATTAATTGCGTGGCAACGCTGGCGCCACTACCGACAAATAAGGGATAACGTCCCCCGAGTTTTAATTGGGCCTTTAAATCATTTGGTGTGATTTTTTGTGATTTAAAGCGTTGGTTTACAGATGCAATGCTATTGGTTTTTTGATATGGAATGGCTTCATCATTCGAAAATTGACTTAAATCAATGCCAATTGAGCTTGAAAAATGAGCCAACCCAGCTTCTGGACTTGCATAACTTATATATTCGGCAAGCTTTTGTTGAGCGAGTTCATCGGTTTCAGCAGTAATCACACTAATACCCACCAATAGTTTAAGTTGATTTGGGTTGCGACCATGGCTTAGGGTTTGAGCTCGAATTTGCTCAACTTGCTGTTTTACTTTTAGGGGTTGGTCTGCACCAATAAACATCGCCTCTGCATGTTGATTTGCAAAACTTAAGCCACGCGCAGAAGCGCCAGCTTGAAATAAAACAGGTGTGCGTTGTACTGAAGGAGACACTTGAAATACACCTTGGCTACGATAAAACTGACCTTGGTGGTGTATTTCATGTACCTTGCTAGGCTGGGTAAATATACGTTGGGATTTGTCTTTTATTACAGCATCGTGTTCCCAAGAGCCTTCCCAAAATTTGTAGCAAAGACTTAAAAATTCCTCGGCTTGCTCATAACGTAGGTCATGGTCTTGTAGGCCTGCTTGACCAATTAAACGAGCGGCGCTATCGAGATAACCTGTCACAATGTTCCAGCCAATTCGTCCTTGGGTTAAATGGTCTAAACTGGCAAAACGACGGGCAAATTGATAGGGTGTTTCATAGCTTAAATTGACGGTCACGCCAAAGCCTAAATGTTGCGTCACGGCAGCCATTGCTGAAACCAAAGTACTTGGGTCATGGCTGGGCAACTGAATGGATTCTTTTAGGGTTAAATCAATATTGCCCTGATAGACGTCGTATACACCAGTAATATCAGCAATAAACAGCCCATCAAATAAGCCTTGTTCTAGTGTCTTGGCCAAATCTGTCCAATAGCTGAGTTCATTAAAACGGTGTGATTCATCGCGTGGATGTGTCCATAGGCCATGGTTGATATGACCTACACAATTCATGTCGAAGGCATTTAAAATAATTTCTTTATTCGGTATTTGTGTCATTACAGTGTCCCCCGTCGTGGTGGAAGTACACCGTTTAACAAATAGTTCGCAATGAAATAATATTTCCAGCGTGAGGCATCGTGTAGAGTGTGTACGCGTGCATTACGCCAAAAACGGTCGAGACCATCACTGCGTTGACTACCTCGGCTACCTGCAAGTTCAATTAGTTTAGACGATGCCTTGAGGGCAGTATCCGTACTATGTGCGCGAACCTTGGCAACATCTAGTGAAGCTTTGGCAATGTTTTCTACAGTTGGATGTGGTTTAGCCGCATCAATAGAATGTGCTGCTTGTTTAAGTAGCAGTTCACTAGCACGTACATCAGCAACAATACGGCCTAATTCAAATTTAGTGAGAGGATCTTCGGTTGCAGTATCTACACCTGAATCAATCCAAGGGCGGGCTTGGCGTACACGTAGTAAGGTTTCTTCAAAGGCTGCTCGTGCAATGCCAGTTTCAATCGCTGCATGCATAATTTGAGCAAAAGGTCCAACCAAAGTAGGCCGACTAAATGCATCATCAAATGCAATGACATCCTCAGCTTTGACCCTTACATGATTGAATTTAACCGTGCCACTGCCTGTTGTGCGCTGTCCAAAACCAGACCAATCATCAATCAATTCTAGCCCTTCGCTTTCACGGGGTATAAAAGCGAGAAATTCACGGCCTTCGGCATTTTTGACCAAGCTTGGAATGCGATGTGCAAACAAACTACCTGTGCAGTAAAATTTCTCACCATTGACTTCAAAGCCGTCGTTTGTAGTGCTAATGGTGCTGTATTTTTGTGTGGAATTTTTGGTTTTAAACTCGGCCAAGGCATTGCCAAAGCGGGCACCTTTGAGCACCTCTGCATAGAGTTTTTGTTTTTGTTGTACCGTACCTGTATTAAGGAGTACTTCAAGGGCATAAAAATGGTTTTGTGGAATTTGACCAATCGAACCATCTGCGCCACTGATGAGAGCAATAACACGGGCAACAGTATAACTTGATACTTCGGCACCGCCGTATTCTTTAGGTACGGTAATGGCCCATAGACCCGATTGACTATAGGTTTCAATTTCATCAAAGGGAAGTCGTCGATCCGCGTCTCGTTTAATTGCATTGTGCTGAAATTGCTCTGCTAATTGAGTGGCAATTTCAATCGCTTCTGCGTCTGAACGAATAATATGGGCAGGAGCTACATTCGCTACAGTATCAGATTGAAAAGAAACAAGGTTATGAAATGAGGTCATGTTGAGTCGTCCTTTAAATCCAAGCGTGGCGGGCAGGGTGTTTATTGTTGAGGTAATAATCCCCTAAGGCATGTAATTTCCAGCGAATCGGATCATGTAATGTATGCACGCGTGCATTACGCCAATGTTGATCAAATTGATGTGTACTTAGGCTTGAGCGACTACCACCTAATTCGAGTAGTTTTTCGGAGATATGTAGGGCAGCATCATTGGCATACACTTTGGCTTCTGCAACTAAAATCGACGCCTTGGCTGCTTGTTCTTCTGTAACACTGGTTAATTGATCCAGTTCATCTAGATATTCGGCTGCATCATCTAAAAGTAAAATAGCAGCATCTAATAGCACTGCCGACTTACCAACCTCTTGTAGTGTGAAATGTTCTTCGCTAGCTTTTGCAACTTGTGCATCAATTATTGGTCGAGCGCGTTTTACCGCGCTGATTGTGTCGGAGAAAGCAGCTTCAGCAATACCCACATCAATTGCAACTTGTAATAGCTGTGAATAAGCACCACGGTAACTCGGCTGTGTAGTGAGCTTACGTTCATCAAAAATTAAAAATGGATCAACGACAACTTGATTCAACTTGATCGTGCCACTTGAGGTAGTGCGCTGACCAAAACCATCCCAATTATCAATGATTTCTACACCTTCAGCTTTGGCTGGCAAAATGACCAGTACCACATAACCCTCGGGATGTATTGCCTTAATAGCTAACCAGTCGGCGAAGCTACTGCCTGTAGAATAAAATTTTTCGCCTTGCACGATGTAAAGACCATCTTCAATTTTTAATTGCGTATTGAGGGTTTTACTGTCTTTGGTATTCCGCTCTGGACCGCCATTGGCAAGTCTTTTACCTTGCAGAATTTGGTTAAAAATAAAGGTCTTCTGTTCTTCTGAACCCATAATATCCACCAAATTCAGTAAGCTGATTTGGTTTTGGGGAATTTGACCAACACTTGAATCCGCCTGATTCAAGATCCGAAATACATGCGCCAAAGTTTTATTTGAAATGAAGGCACCACCGTATTGCTTGGGTATTCGCATGGCGCCTAAGCCTTTTTGGCTAAAGAGTTCTATTTCAGCAAATGGAAGTTGACGCTTTTGATCACGAAGATTACGCCCCTCTAAAGCAAAGTCGGCGACGTGATAGGCCGCTGTAATGGCATCTTGGTCATTTTCAAGAACATGAACATTATCGGCAGTTAAACGAGACATAAGAGCACCTATATTTAATCCCCAAACGCTAACTGCTCTGCTTTCAATAATTAAATGTGAGTTTTAGATGACCTTATACAAAAATGTCCTATGAATTTATCTTGCTGAATTTTTTAATTTTACGTATATGATAAGTTATTGAAATATTTTATTTTTGATTGTTTTTTAGAAGTTTTTAATCAGCGGTATATATCGAATTTAGATATTCATGCGATAAAATCGTATAAAAATAAATAACTTTAGTGACAAAACATTCAGCAATTTGGAAAAAAAGTTCATTGTTTTTGAGTGAGGCAATGTCTAAAGTATCTGACTAAAATACTTGTCCGCATGGATTGGGTAAGACAATAATTCTTGGAGTATTTATGCGTACCTTATACCAGTTTCCTTTATCGCATTTTTGTGAAAAAGCACGCTGGCTACTCGACCACAAAGAGCTTGAGTATACTGCTCATAATTTGATGCCGGGTGTGCATCGTGCTTTTGCTCAGCTAAAAACAGGTCAAAATAAACTTCCTATTTTACGTGATGAGGAATGTTGGGTCGCAGATTCTACGCAAATAGCACTGTATTTAGATGAAAAGTACCCTGAACATGGCTTATTGAGAGCTGATCCACAATTACGCACACAAGCCTTAGATATCAATCTAATGTCCATTGAGTTAGGGCAACATGTACGTCGTTGGGGTTTATCACATGTGCTTAATGAAGGTGGTGAGTCACTGGATATTTTAATTGGTGAAAAGGGTTACCTACGTCAATTTGAAAAATATACCAAGCCAATTTTGAAAGCGATTATGTCCAAGGGCTATCAGCTTGATACAGACAAAGTGGCATCGTCAAAAGCGCAGATGCAACAACTGATTGAACAGCTGAATGAAAAGATTATTGAGCAGGGTGGGCGGTATTTTGTCGGTGATCGTATTGGTTTAGCAGATATTGCGGTATGTTCAATGCTTGCACCGATTCTAGAAGTTGCAGGAACACCTTGGGAAAAAGAATCTGAAAATTTATTATCGGATGAATTTAAAGAATATAAGATGTACTTGCAGGAATTACCATTAGGTCAATATGTACAGCGAATATATCAAACTGAACGCAATGCGCGAGTAGATTGGCGTGGTGTCTAAAGAGGTCACATAAGAGCTATATTTACTTTAATCATGAATGCTATAAAAACTAAACGCGTATTTGAATTGATTTGAACTGTTATAAGAAACGCACCTTCAGGTGCGTTTTTTTATAGTGCTTAGTATTGAACTTTGTGCCTAGGTAGATTAAACATAAGCAGTAGGAGTATTTAGATCTAGCACTGGTGCTGTCATTGGTAATGTGTTGATTAATTCAGGAATATTTCCTGTTAACAAGCCAGCAATTTTACCTACTGTTGCAGATAGTTCTGGTGAAATTGCGCTAAGGTCAATATGACCTAAACCACTTGCATTAGACAGAAGATCTGAAAGATTTGGTAGTGTGATAGTGGTTGAGCTGTTACTGTCGTGGATTTGATCTGTAGAGGGTTTGTTTAAGCTACCGAGTAGTTCGCCCAAGTCTGGAATGTGTACACCATCAAGCAGGTTGCTGAAATCGCCTTTTTGATCCAGTACAGCAATGACTGGTTTCAACGAGTCAATAATATTATTTAGATCAGTTGAAAGCGTTAACAATGATGGATTGCTTGTAAAGTCGATAATCGTTTTTACACTGCTGAGTAAGTTATATACGGTATTCACTGTTGTAACTTGATCGGTATCTAAACTGCCACTGTCTGCTAGTAGCTTGAGTAAAGGATTAATACCTTTAATCACACCTGAAATAGTTTCAGGAATATTGCCTTCGCTGGCATTGGTTAATGTGCTTACTAATGTTGTTACACTGCCAATCACTGAAGGTAATGCTTTTTGCAGAAGTGCCATGTCAATTTTAGAATTACTCGTATCTATGGATGCAAGCAATGGCATAAGTGCTTGGGTTGCACCCTTCGCAATATCGCCAAAATCGAGGTTGCCGGATGTTGTACTACCTGCAATTTGAATAATGGGTTGAGCAATCTCAAGTACTTTATTGAGTGTGCTAACAATTTGAGTGACATCCGTGTTGCTACTTGCACCTGCTAAAATTGCAAGTAGAGGTTTAACAGCCGTAATTGCAGAAGTGACGCTATCAGATACATTTCCTTGTTTGCTGAAGCTATTCATTAAAGTGGTGATGCTATTTACGACAGTAGGTAATGATTGTAAAAGCTGATTTTGATTTATAGATGATGAGCCATTTGTTGATTGAAGCAGAGGTTGTAGGGTCTGCATCAGCGTATTAATTGTATCTGTATTGAGCGTTGGTTTTGTAGAGCTAGTGCTTAAGCTGGTCATCAGGCTCATAAGCTTAGGTAAAGAGCTTGATAGGCTACTCAGGTCAATCGTTGTTGGTTTATTAGTAATTGAACTGATGATTGAACTAATCGGGTTAATGATGGTGCTGAGACTGTTTTGAATGTTACTGAGTTGAGAACTTGAGCTAAGAACCGGACTAATTTTAGTGCTGAGTAAACTAATTAATTTAATTGCCATTTTTATTCATTCCTTGTTATTTTTAATCTGCTTTACTTGTAGGGATTGGGATGGTTATAAAGCAAATCTTTTTTAAACTGATTTAATAAAAATGTAAAATATTGAAAAATCCAGCAAAAATAAAAACAGTGACTTGAGTCACAAAATATTGTTTGCATATTGTTTTAATTAACTGAAAACTAAGGAATATGTATTTAGTCGGATGACTTTTAAATTCTGACCAATGGTATACAAATGTATAGAATTTGATGTTTAAGGACATATTGTACGCTGAATTTATGCGTGTAAAGCATCACGAGATTTTTTGTAAAAATGATGTTTGGAAATAAAAAATTCTAAAAATATTGAAATAAGTGAAAAATAAATTGGCATTTCGAGTTTTCTTCTTTACATTAATTATTTATGTCACTTTTAAGTGATTGTTGTATCAAAACAAAATAAATGTATATAAAGCTGTAGTTGCAAGGGAGCAAGGCATGGAATTAGATCGCTTTGATAAGCAAATTTTAGAAATATTAACCAATGAAGATCTGAATCTGAATGAATTGTCTGAGCGTATTAATCTGTCAGTTAGCTCTGTACATCGCCGTATTAAGCACCTGATAGATCAAAATATTATTTCTGGGTTAAAGCGAGAACTTAATTATCAGAAATTAGGCTTTAGCTTACATGTTTTACTACAAGTGTCATTAAGCAAACATGACACAGATACCTTTGCGAAATTTTTAGAAGAGTTGGAAAGTATTCCAGAGGTGATTAATGCATTTTTAGTCACGGGGCAGTCTGCGGACTTTATTGTCGAAGTTGTAGCGAAAGACATGGAAAATTACAGTGATGTGCTGTTAAAACGTATTGGAAAAATCGAACATGTTGTTGCACTACATTCGAGCTTTGTGATTAAAGAATATAAAGTGTTTAATTGCACAGGTTTATTGAGCAAAGCCTAGGACTTATTTTTTATACTTAATAAAAAACGCGCCTGTAGCGCGTTTTTTAATGGAATGTATCTAGCTTTAAGCTTGATTAGTCATCAAGTTGAGCAAGAACTTCATCCGTAAATTCAACGTTTGTGTAAACGTTTTGTACATCGTCAAGGTCTTCAAACATATCGATCATTTTTACGATTTTCTTCGCTTGATCAACATCTGAAATTAGTGCCTTAGTTGAAGGGTTCATCACAACTTCAGCATTATCAGATTTTAAACCTGCAGCAGTTAAAGCATCTTGAACTTCACCAAATGTTTCTGGTGTTGTGATAACTAGAATTTCTTCTTCATCAACTTCAATATCTTCTGCACCAGCTTCTAAAGCCACGTCCATGATTTTATCTTCTAAAGTCACATCTTCAAAAGTAATCTCACCACGTTTAGTAAACATATAAGCAACAGAACCTGCTGTACCTAAGTTACCATCAGTTTTTGAGAAGCAGTGACGAACATCTGGAACAGTACGGTTTAAATTGTCTGTCATTGTTTCAACAATAACGGCAACACCACCCACGCCATAACCTTCGTAAGTCACTTCTTTTAAATCAGCATTTTCTTCACCGCCAACACCACGTGCAATTGCACGGTTAATTGTGTCACGTGTCATGTTTGCGACTAATGCTTTTTCGACTACTGCACGTAAACGTGGGTTAGAGGCAACATCACCACCACCTAAACGCGCTGCTGTAACAATTTCACGAATAAATTTTGTGAAAACTTTAGCGCGACTCGCATCTTGTTTTGCTTTACGGTGCTTTGTGTTAGCCCACTTGGAATGACCCGCCATGCGAAATATGCTCCTTGTAGATTGGCCTTATGCCTATCAAATTGTGCAAATTCTACCATAAGCACTTTTTTCTGATAAAGGGCTTAGCTTAGAGTTTTTAAACAATCAAAAATTAGTTTTTAGATTCTGGGATAATAATATCCAATCCAGTATTTTCTTTGTAAAGCTTTTTGAGTAAAGCCAAGTCATGGTCGAGCTCTGTTGGATAGATTTTTCCAAAAATTCCGCCTTGTTTGGTTTTAGAGTTGGCATACATTAATACAATAGGTACACCAGCAGCTTTAGCGATATGCCAAAATCCAGTGCGAATCGGTTTGCGTGCTTCATCGCGTTTAGCTCGAGTGGCTTCTGGTGCAATAACCAAATTAAATTCTGCGTTGTTAGCAAAATGCTCGGACATTTGAGAAACAATATCTTTATTGGCTTTACGGTCGACAGGAATGCCTCCGATTGCGTTTAATAGTGGCTTAAAAGGGCCTTTGAAGAGTTCTTTTTTTATTAGAGTATGAATCTTAATGTCGTAAATGTTGAAAAGAGCTAGTGATAGAACAGCATCCATCATTGAAGTGTGTTCAAATCCAACAATGACTTGTTTTTTTTCAAGCACATTAGGTTCAACATGATAAGTCCAGCCTACAAGTTTGAATGCAGACTCGCCAATAAATTTATTCAGCATGGGGGTAGTAGGAAGGGGTTGCAATAAAGTGCTTAATTTCTTCTTGTTTGAATAAACAGTCAAGAGCAAAACTGTGCTGTAGACAATAATTTATGCATGTTTTTATTGGTTCTTTAGTTTATTTATTTAGAGTAAAAATCACTAAGTCTATAAAATTTTATTTATAAAAAATATCAAGTGATATAAAAAAAATATTAAAATGAGTGATTTTACACTTTTTATTCAGCAAAATTCTTATTAGACTTTTGTCTTAGGTATCGAGCATGCCTAATATAGATTTTATGTTTAGATTTCTTTTGGAGACTAAAGAAAAATGACTTTAATGAGCGTTTTGATCTTTGTTACAGCATTATTTATGTTGGTTGCTGTATGGTCTTTAATCGAAATTCAGATTGAGTCTAAAAAAAAGGAAGTGATTGAGTCTTAAATGTTCAAATTAAGGGAATGTTTTTTAATTTTATAAACCTATTTATTTTATTTATAATTAATTTAAATATTTCTTATGATATGTTTTGTTAGACTTAAAAAATATTATTTTAATAAATTTAAGTTCTAATTTCAGTAATAAAGATTAGAGATTACATGATGTGAATTTCTTAATAGTTATTTTGATGCTTGGTAAATGTACAACAAATACGAAAAATACTTGTTTTTTGAAACAATGTTAGATAGTATTCTTTTCGCCTAAACTTGTTGAAATATAACGGTTTCGGTCTATATAGGGCCTATAGCTCAGTTGGTTAGAGCAGCGGACTCATAATCCGTTGGTCCACAGTTCAAGTCTGTGTGGGCCCACCATATAAAGCAACCACTTACGTGCATTAATCGTAAGTGGTTTTTTTGTTTTTGCATTCTAGTAAGCAAATGGTAAGTAGCTGTAAGTTTTTGGCTTTTTTTGCACTAATTTGTATTTTATTCTGCACTTAACTGCAAGTGAACTCTAACATTTGCTTCTGCAAACTTTCTAAAGCATCTTGTACCGAATAAACTTCCGCTTTAATCATCACAGCATTCGATAGATTAACATCGAGCGACGGTGTTTGAATGATATCTGAAGTATTAATATAAAGTTGCGTCACAACAATATCTTCCTTCGTAACGATCAACTGCCAAGCACCATTTAATGTTGAACGTTTATATACTTTCACCACGTAAGATACATCGGTTTCTAACGATTGGCTTGCCGAGAGCTTCTTTCATTTGATAAAGCGAGAGTGTATTAAGAAGAGAATTTATGTATCGAGATCAGATGCTAGAGCAGATATATTTGAATATATTGAAATGTTTTATAACTCAAAATGAAGACAAGGTTCCAATGGGTAATATTCTCCATTAAATTATGAAAAAGCCCATCAAAAAGATGGGTATATGTGTCTAGAATTTTGGTGGCTATTCAGACCAATAAAAAACAATCTTAGTCAAAAATAAATTTCAAGAATTGGTTTACATTCTCCTTAGGTCATTCGTCTATATCAGTAAGGAAAGGTTTTATGACCTGTAGATGGCTTTGAAGGAACTAATTTAGGGTTTTCTCAATAGTAAATTGAATAAAAGACGATGAAGTCAATTTTGATTGCTTGGAGAAGGCTCGATGCTTAAAGATGAGTGTTTCTATATTATTTCGTGTTCAAAAAAATAGATCAAAATTTTTAACATTCTCTATTGTAGGGGGAATGCATTTACTTTGCCTATATTTAATCTGGCATTTAGAGATGAGTGAACGATCAACTACGCCATCGGCAGTGAATGCAATTCAAGTTAAATTTGTGAGTTTAGAAAAAAGTTTAAACACTCATTTGACTCAAACAAAGAAGACATTAAACGTTGAGAATGAGCAAATTCAGCCTCAAAAAACTGAAGTATATGAAAAAGCTAAACATGAGATTATTAACACTTCGACATCTGAAAAGAAGTCTGTCAGTGCTAAGCATCAGGAAAAAGTTGGCGAAAAGAAAAGTACCGTGAATTCAAACAGTACTCCTAGTCATCAATTGCAACAAGATTTTCACAAGCCTCAACAGCAGAACGATGCTTTAAGTGGGCAGGTTTCATCAAATTCTGATGCGGGTATACAGGCTAAAAGTTCAGAAACATTAGTAAAGGGGCTTGGGGAAGATGCTCGCCAACAAAATCATATTGAGGCTTCCACAAATAAAATGCCAATACCTGTGAGTCGCGTAGATGTATTGAGTTTAGGGAAATTTAACTACGACGATCGAGAACTTAACAATCAACAGAGAATGCTTGTTTTAACTATACAGATTAATGCTCAAGGGCAGGCGATAAACATCAATATCAAGCAGAGTTCAGGTGTAAGTAGTTTGGATGAACGAGCGATCAAAGCGATGCAAAAAACCAAATTTAAACCACATAAAATCAACGGCGAAGCTGTAAGTGTAATAGTGGATTTTCCTATTCAACTCAAAATGAGTCGTAATCGTTAAATACTGATTCACATTTTTAAAAGAGGAACAAATAAATGAATACATCAACAGACAAAGTAATTCTAGAGAATTTAATGGCTCGTCTTAAGCAAGAAACCTCAAGCGAACATGATCGTATGGAGGTACTTATGCAACAAGCAGGTGTCTTTGAATCTAAAGAAAATTATGCACAATTTACCCTGTCGCAATATTATTTTCAAAAAGATGTGGAACATTTATATCTAGATCCGAAAGTCCAACAGCTTATTCCTGATTTGGATGTGCGAGGTCGATCTGAGGCGGCGCTTCAAGATTTAAAAGATTTAAACGTTGAGCCACAACAGCAGCTAATCGCTACTGAAATGATTAAATTTCCAGAATCCCTAGGATGGATCTATGTTTCTGAAGGGTCAACATTAGGAGCCGCATTTCTATTTAAAGAAGCGCAGGCTAAATTTGGTTTTAATGTAGAATTTGCAGCACGAAATTTAGCAGCTTATCCAGAAGGGCGTGCAGTAGTTTGGAAGCGTTTTAAGCAAACGTTGGATGAAGCTAATTTTACAGAACAAGAAAAAAATGAGGTTATCAAAGGTGCCTTAAATGGTTTTAATCGTTTCGGAACATTATTAGAAGATCTGAAAAATCTTAAATAAAAGATATTTAAGGAATTCAATATGAAAAAATCTGAGACAGAACAACAGCTAAATTCAACAATGAGCTTGCAACAGCCAAAATTGGCAAAATCATGGCTGATACGTTGCATTTGTATTGTTTTGGCTTGGTTGTGTTTAGGAATAGGGAGCCTGGGCATTATTGTTCCAGGTTTACCTACTTTCGATTTTTATTTTTTGGCCGCGATTTTTGCAGCGAAGGGCTCAGCTAAATTACACCATTGGATTGTCAGTAATCGATTCATTGCACCTATTTTGCAACATTGGCAACATCATCGAAAATTACAAATGAGGGTTAAGATTTTATCGCTACTGAGTATGAGTTTCGCTGCTATCTTAATGATAATGACCATTCCTCATCCTTGGGCTGTAGGTATCGTTATTATGATAATGGTCTGTGTACAGTGTTGGATTTGGTTTCGTAGCTAAGTTGATATTATGAAGATCATATTGAATGTCTTCATGATGATGCTCTTGAGTTGAACATATTTATGCAAAAGCCAAGTGCAGTATCACTTCAACGTGTGCTACATCATGCCGATGGATGCAGTGAATTTCGAATGGTGATGTTGATCTTTGTAAAATGTATAAATCGATCAAAATGATTGATTTAAGTTTTATTGTGGAAAATAGCATTGTAAAAAAATTAAGCTCAAACGATAATGAGTATCATTTTTATTTGAGTGTACAGTATGACTACTTCTGCAAATTCAGCTAATAGGCATCTTGTTCAGTATTATGACGAATTAGTCGATTATATCGGTTTAAAAATAGGCAATAGGCAACTTGCTAAGGATGTGGTTCAAGAGACTTATTTACGTATTTTTCAGCGGCCAAATCAATTTGATGATTTAGTACATCCTATCGCATTTTTAAAAAAAGTCAGCCTGCATATTGCATTTGATATTCTAAAAAAGCACAAAACTTATGATAAATATTTTGAATCTTTGGATATAGAAGACCATGTTTTTTATGAAATTGATCATGAATCGACATATCTCTCTATTCCTGAGCTTAGCGTGGCGAGAGAGCAATATGCACAGTTGATTCTCACTAGAATTTCAAGCTTACCACCAGCCTGCCAAGATGTTTTTTTACTCATTCAATTCTATGGCATGACACAGGTTGAGGTTGCGGAACAAATTGCTATTTCAAGAACGATGGTCATCAAACACTTTACACGTGCATTACAACAATTTGCAGATCTATTTGATTCTGAGTATGACTGAGATGAAACCAATCAATAAAAAATCAAAGGATAATCCTGATTTTAAAGCACTTCAAAACAAGCTTTCAGATTTTGAGGATGACGTCTTACCTTACTTACCTTCAAAAGAAGAAATACTGTTGAGAGCAAGACAACGGCAGTCTAAGAAAAAAATATTAAATCATTTCATACTCTCTGTAGTTGGTTTTTGCATGGCTATTTATTGGCTAAATCCGAGCTATCAAACTTTAGAATTTCAAACTCGAAAAGGTGAGCAAAAGCCGATCTATTTGGCTGATGGATCATCAATACATCTCAATACTGATACAAAGATTCAAGTTGATTAGCGCTTACGAAGTCGAGAAATTTTATTACATGAGGGTGAAGCCAGTTTTACTGTGTCTCATTATAAAAATCGTTTTTTAAGACCATTTGAAAGAACCTTTAAAGTGTCCGCTGGACAACTAGAAGTGATTGATATTGGAACGATCTTCAATGTTAAAAAAGATAATGATACTGATGCAACAGTAGCTGTAGAACAAGGAGAAGTCGCTGTAAAAATTAAAGGTACGGAAAATCCATTCATTCATTTAAGACAGGGGCAACGCTTAAGTAATTATGCTGACCATTTAGATGAGCTTAGAAAGGCAGATCTTTATGAGGTGAAAGCATGGCAGTCAGGTTACATCGTATTTAATCAAAAATCACTGATACACGTAATTGAAGACTTGCAACGCTAT
Source organism: Acinetobacter chengduensis (assembly GCF_003664645.1). Taxonomy (GTDB): domain Bacteria; phylum Pseudomonadota; class Gammaproteobacteria; order Pseudomonadales; family Moraxellaceae; genus Acinetobacter; species Acinetobacter chengduensis. The sequence goes on from NZ_RCHC01000013.1 coordinate 87,956, forward strand.
ACAAATTTTGAAGTTGATATTAAAGATCCAGATCTGCAAAAGATTCAGATTACAGGTAAGGTCAATCCGAATAACTATAAAAAATTTATGCAAACCTTACCTTATATGATGAGTGTACAGGTATATGAAAATTCAGAAAATAAATGGGTCATAAAAAAATAATGAGATGAGAAGGTTTACATTTCAGCCAGCTCAAACGTCTTTGTAAATAAGAATCATTTTTATTTGTGGGGCGGTATTATGAATTTAAAAAATCAAAAAAAGCAGAAATCGAGCACACCAAGATTTAAGCAAAAAACGTTGAGTCTTGTTGTTGCTACGATGATTTACTCAATGCCTTTGCATGCTAAGAATGTCACTTTGGATTTACCAAGTCAGTCTTTACAACAGTCTATTCAACAGTTAGCGCAAAAAAGTGGTATTGAAATTGTTGCTACTACAGCGAAACTTCAAAGCAAGACTGCACCAAGAATTAAAGGTGATATGTCAGTTGATCAAGCATTAGAAGCATTACTGAGGGGCTCAGGGCTTGCAGTGAAGAAACAAGCGGATGTATATGTCATTGTTGAAAAAACAAGTGCAACGCCTTTAGTATCTGCGTCATCAACTCAGTCCTCCATAGCTCAAGATGTATTAGCGGGACAGGCAACTGTTGAAATGGAACAAATCACGGTTTATGGGAATAAAGATCGTGATACTCAAGGCTATAATGATGTTTATGATAAAAACCGCTCATCAGTCTATGCGGGAAAAGAATATGTAGAACGCTTTAAAGGAACCAATCCGGCGGATGTGGTCAAAGGCATGGTGGGTGTTTACAGTGGTGATGCCCGCAACAGTGGTGCGCTTGATCCGAGTGTGCGCGGTGTTCAGGGGGTGGGACGGGTACCATTAACCATTGATGGAACAGAGCAGTCTATTGCAGTTTGGCGTGGATATAATGGTGTCAATAACCGAAACTATATCGATCCTAATTTGATTGGCGGGATTGAAGTAATTAAAGGGCCCTCACTGGAACGCGGTGCAACAACTTCCGTCGGTGGTGGGGTGTTGGTCAAGACACTTGAAGCAGATGATATTGTGCGTTCAGGTAAGACATTTGGCGCTGAGATTAAGTTAGAAGGTTCAAATAATTCGGTTAAACCGAGCTTACCGACATTGCAGTATGTAGGCCAGAACTATAATGATATACCGGCTTGGACAAATATAGGCGGGGCGCTATATGATCCTGATATTTATAAACAAACGAAAACAAAAAGTGATAATAAGCTTTTCTCTGGCAATGATGTTGCTGGGCGCATAGCGCTGGCAGCTAAGCAGGAAAAATTTGACCTTTTAGCGGTATATGCAGAACGCGAACGCGGCAATTATTTTTCTGGCACCCATAATAGCGGTTTTTATAGTAAAGCAGAGCCAACAGGGGGGCTGGACTATATTCCATATTTTGCGCATGTCTATGTTCCCGGTGGAGAGGTCACCAATACTTCCAGCCACATGACATCCTGGCTATTAAAAGGAGCATACCGCCCGACAGACGATCAAAGTGTGAAATTAACCTATCGTCAGACTAAAAATGAATATGGTGAAATTTTGCCATCAAGGATTCAATGGTTTGTAACACCGGAAACAGGTGTGCCGCAATGGCCTTTAAGCGTGGTGGATTCAAAAGCCTACAGTCTTGATTATAAATATAATCCTGAGGATAACCGCTGGGTTGATTTTGCTGCCAGTCTTTGGCAAACCGATACCGAAAGCAATACGTATACCCGTGGAGGTTGGCCAACTGTTGTCATACCTGAAACCAATATTATTGCCAATACAGCGGTGGCGCACTCGGACAATACTCGAAAGGGGGTGAATCTGAGTAATAAAATAAATCTGCTGAATAATCTGGATTTGAGTTTGGGTGCCAGTTTACTGCAGGAAAAGCTAAGCTCAGATGACATTTATAAGGAGCACGGTGTCAACGTTGTCAGTTTTCAAGCACTGCCTCGTGCAGGACGCAGAGAGGAAAAGAATTTTGACTTTAACTTTAATTATAGACCGACAGACTGGCTGACTTTTGAAGTTGGAATGCGTTATAGGAATTACTGGGCATTTGATGACTTTCTGAATAATAATTTAGGCTCAGCGAATTTGTCAGATCAACTCAAGTACAAAACTCAGCTGTTGGGTTATACCTATGATTATTACACAATGCCTGAAGTGCGAAGTTCATTTAATCAACTGCAATTGCAAATATTTGGAAATGCCTATAAAAAAGCCAATCCAGACTGGGATGGTGATTATACCTCAGTACCAGCAAGCTCTTCGGCGTTATATAACGCAATTTGGAGTCAAAAAAATACATTGAACTGGTCTGCCGATGAAAATGGGAAAATGCATTGGGATGATAATGTTGTTAATAGCAGTAATTTAGGCGTACAAGGCAAAGATTATATTACTTTGAGTAATCCTTGGCATTCTTCAAAGCAGGGAGTTCCGATAACAGAAGTCACTAAAACAAAAGATAGCGCTTGGGCGCCGCAATTGAGTGTGGCGATCCGTTTAAATGACCAAAATCGTATTTATCTGCGTTATGCAGAAGAATATCGGATGCCTAGTTTATTTGAAAGTACGGTTGGATTTTCTGCAAATTTACCTTATGCGGGTTTAAAGCCAGAGCATACCTTTAGTTCAGAAGTTGGTTATATTTATGATGCCAGGAAATTATTTAAAACTGCGCGCTATGCAGATATTAAGCTCGCTTATTTTCACCATAAAACTGAAAACGTAATTGAACGTAATAGTAACTTAATGTTTACCAATATGGAGAAGCAAACTTTATCGGGGTTGGAATTGCAAAGCCGCTTTGACAACGGACGTTTCTTTACAGATTTAAGTCTAGCCTATAATTTAAAAAATGAAGTGTGTGATGAAGATAGTGCTGTTCAGAAATATACTTCGCCTGGATCTCAAGTTTATAAAAAGTGTGTGGATGATGGTTTTCCTAATGGCTATTTAGTTACGATGGCAACGCCAGAGATCAGTTTTAATGGACTGTTTGGTGTGCGTCTTTTGGATGAGCAATTAGAGCTGGGTGCACGGGCAACCTATTATAAAGGTTATGAAAGCTATTTAAGAAAAAATGGCGATCTTGATGTAAACGCTGGCTATTACTTAAATGTACCTTTGGCTTGGGATGATACTTGGTTGTTCGATGCTTATGCCAATTACAGAATTAATGAACAGGCCACAGTTGAATTGGTCGGTACTAATATCACTAATCAATATTATATTGACCCATTGACGCGTAGTGCTATGGCTGCACCAGGTAGGACACTTAAAATGGGGATAACCTATAAATTTTAAATAAGATTTATTAAACTTAAAATCCATATCATATTTTAGCGCATTGTTAAGATAATAATGCGCTGTGTCTTATTTATAATAAAAACTCATCTTATTTTATTAAATAAAAAACTTGTTATTTTGTTTTTTATGATGTAGTTTAAATTCATCAAGTGTTAATGATTATCATTTTCAATTGGTAGATTTAAATAATGTTTGAGTATTTATTATTAAAGTGTTTTTTAATTAATATATTTTCTTTTTAATATGGTAAATGAGTAAAAGAAAATAAATTTAAAAAATTATTTATTTTAATTATTGAATACATTTAATTAAGGTCAAGGATGTATTCTTTGATCTTGATCATAAAACTTAAATACTTTTATAAAATAGATTATGAGGTTAAATATGCAATTTCACAAAACTACTTCAGCACTTTTTCTTTCACTTGGTTTAATTGCAGCGGCGCATGCTGGTGTAGATGGTGGTTCAAGTAACTCATCTAACATCGCAATTGGCACAGCGCAGGCGGGAGCCGATGCTCCTGAAAATCATCAAGGCGGAACAGCAGCCTTATCTGTGGTATCAGCTGGCACACCTTATAATGGTTATTTAGGTTTCAGCGCTTTGCAAGGCTTAGCAAATGCATTTACGGGTTCTGGCACATCTAATACCAATAGTACGGTATCTGTTACAGGCGCAGATGACCTGCATTTAAAAGTCAGCTCAATTCCTGTAACTGCTATGCCCGGCAGTCATAGTGTTTTAGGCAATTTTAATTTTGCTCAAGTCCTTGAAACTTCGGGTAACCAAGGTAGCTTACCTGCAACTTATTTTGGTGAATGGTGGGGAAGTGCGGATACGGTCACTGGTTCAACACATACAGTTTATTATGCTGGCGATAATACAGGTCGCACGGTACCGACCAGTGGCACGGCTGTGTATACAGTTGCAGGTATTAATAACGGTGTCACTCTTGCTGGTAAATTTGATGCAGATTTCAGTGCTGGTACTTTAGATGGAACAATGACGGCTGCTACTGGCACAGTCACCTCATTGGCAGTAAATGCTGCAATTTCCAGCAGTACAGGAGCTTTTTCTGGGACAGCAACAGCGAATGCAACTGAACTAGGAGTGACTTCGGGGCATTTCTTTGGGGCGAATGCAGATACCTTAGCAGGTATTTCACAATTTGCGGACAGCAAATTTGATACCGCATTTGGTGGCGTGAAAAACTAAATTTTATAAGAAAAGACTCGCTTAGGCGAGTCTTTTACCTTGAACTGCTGACTGGATAATAACGCTGTGCAAAAAATAAAAGTTCTAAGTATCTTTATGCTCATACCATCTTTGATTTATGCTGCAGATGATAATGATACAAGGCTTAGGTTAGAACAAAATTTGCTTCAGCAAAATAGTGAACAGCAGCAACCTTTAAAGCAACAACAAAAAAATGATCAATTACCTGCTATGACCATTAACGGCGAAACAATTCATATAAATAATAATTTAAATGATTTAGGTCAGGCACTCTATCTGGCAGTTATGCAGAAACAATGGCAGGCTGCCAGAATTTATTTAGAACAATATGTAAAGTTAGATGCTTATGATTTGGCACTAGCTCAGTTTGCACAGGGGGCAATTGCTCGAGCAAATGGACAGGCTGATATAGCAGAAAAATTATTTCAAGATGCACTCAATTTGCAACCTGCAAACACCATGATTCAATTGGAACTTGCCCGACTGTTGACCGAACGACAAAAAAATAAAGAGGCAGTGCAATTATTTAGACAAGTGAAAGCGCAACTGCAACAAAGGAATGATCCCATTGCTCAAAATATTCAAAAAACAGTTGATGTCTATTTAAATGGTTTAAAGCAACGTGATGCATGGCAAGGTTCTGTGAGTGTAGGCGCACGCTATGCTTCAAATATCAATAGTACATCTGAGCAAAGTTCAACTTGGATTAAGTATGCAGAAGATCAAAATGGCAACAAAATACCTGTGGAGCAAGTGACGAGGCAGACGGAAGATGCAATCAATGCAAATGCGTTGGATTATGAAGCCACTTTAAATAAGCGTTGGTCTGTGAATGGTCAGCACGGCATTGCTTTAAAAGCATTTGGCTATGGGCGTGCTTATGATGATCATCAAAATTACAATGAAATGACACTCAGTTTGAATGTCGGCTATAGCTATCAAAGTCAAAATAATCAAGTTTTGCTTGCACCAGTTTTTGAACATCGCAGATACCAAAATGCTAGCCTTTCCAATGCTTGGGGTGGCCGTGCGGAATGGATGCATGTACTTAACCAGAAAACAGCTTTTAAATTGGAAATGGAAGCCAAAGACATTCAAAATACTTTATATGCTAATCAAAGTGGCATGGAGTATGGTGTGTTTGGCACAGTTTGGAAAAATTTAGCAAAGCGCTGGACTATCTTTGGCGGTTTAGATTTTGTAGACCATAACAGCCAAGAACAATATTTCACAGCTTACCAGCAAACTGGGCTTCGTTTGGGATTAAGTAAACAGTTTGATGCAGGTTTTAGCACAACTATATTTAGCTCATTGCGCTTGCGCCAATACGACAAATTTAATGCAGTGCTGGAGGATCAGCGACAGGATATAGAGCAGAATTATATGCTGGTGCTGAGTGCGCCTAGATGGGCAAAGTACGGCATAACGCCAAATTTAAGCTATCAATTTAATCAAAATAACAGCAACGTCGATTGGTTATATTCTTATGACAAACATAGTTTGAGTTTAAAGCTTGAGCATCGTTTTTAAGGCAGTAAGCTATTCAATAATAAATCTTAGGCTTAATGATATATGCTCATAAAAAATAGGGTCAGAGATCGTTATTATTCGTCTGGGCTCACTAAATTTTATACTGATATAGCTTTATAATTATTATAAAGTGTTGATTGTAAATGCATTAATTAATTATTTCTTGATTTAGATTTATATCAGCTCGTATAGGGACATGTCCTTTATGTCCCTAAAATATAACCGAGTGATAAATCTATAAAAACTCATTAGATTTAAAGAGTTATGAAAAAATGGTGTTAGAGTTCAGTGAGAAATCCATTTAAAAAATATCTTCAAAGATAAGTATACGTTGTAAAACAGTCCTTGAAGATATTTAAAGAACGAATGAGATACATATCTCCCTGTAATTTATTTATACATTTGCCATTTTAAAAGTTGAGATTGCTCGTTGCCTAGATATTTTGAGATCCACAATTGGGCGAGGATAGTTCAGTTCAACTGTAGATGCATTAGCATAAGGCTCGTGAATCTGTTTCGCATCACATTTGGCCAGTTCTGGCACCCAACATCGAATATAATCACCTTGAGCATCAAATTTTTGTGATTGGCTGACGGGATTAAATATTCGGAAATACGGTACAGAATCTGTTCCGGTTGATGCAGACCACTGCCAACCGCCATTATTGGCGGCAAAGTCACCGTCAATCAACTGTTGCATAAACCATGCTTCACCTAAGCGCCAATCGATCAATAAATTTTTCGCTAAAAACATGGCGCAAATCATTCGGACACGGTTGTGCATCCAACCAGTGGCTAACATTTGGCGCATTCCAGCATCAACAATAGGAATACCTGTCTGACCGTATTTCCATGCATTCAGAGCATCGTCATCTTGTAGCCAGGGAATGCTTTGTGTGCTGCGTTTAAAAGGAAGGTGCTTGGATACATGCGGAAAATCGGCCATAACATGCTGATAAAATTCACGCCACAATAATTCATTCAGCCAAAATTGCTGGCCTGAATTTTCAATATAAAAGTGGCCTTGTCGCGCTTGAAATAAGGCATCTAAACATTGGCGAATAGATAGAATGCCTATATTTAAGTAAGCTGAAAGTTGACTAGTACCCTCAATAGCAGGAAAGTCACGAGTTTGATCATATTGCATTAAACGCGATGCTATAAATTCTTCTAATAGATTCAATGCAATGTGTTCACCTACAGGCCAAAGTTGCTGAACTGACGAGTTAATCGGCTCAAGCCCTAATTCATCCAAACTTGGAATATCACTATTAATTCTGTCATCAATAAACATGACTGACTGTACTTCAATTTCAGGCAGAACTTGAGGCACGCAAATATTCAGTTGCTCTATACAGTTCTTTTTAAAGGCGCTAAATACTTGGTAGGGCTGGTCGGACTTGTTGCGAATGGTATGTAAAGGAAAGATGGTTCGATCTGTATATTGCTCAAATGGACAATTGATCTTTGTAAGCTGCGTCGCCACAGATTGATCACGTTGCTGTTCATTCCAGCCATTTTCTATATTGCAATGCACAGCTTTAATTTGAAAATGTTGGCAGAGTGCCTCAATTTTTGCTGGAATATCATCCCATAGCGGAATAATTTGAATATGAAGAGGGATATTTAATTTTGACAAAGCAACTTTTAATTCGGCGAGTTGACGTAAATAAAAATCAATTTTAACGGGGGCATCTTGATGAAGTTTCCATTGAGCAGGGCTGAGTATGACGAGAGCCATACATGGTCCATTTTGCTGTGCAAAATATAGAGCAGTATGATCTTGTATTCTGAGGTCGTTTCGAAACCATACCAATTGCATATCTGAAATTCCTGTGCCTGTATCCACATAAGTATAGTTAAAATCAGCCTTTTTCAAAGCCATAAACCTGCTGTGTATATTGTGGAAGATCGTATATTACAAATATATAAGCGATGTTTAATGAGATAAAAAATTTGGTGAACAATTGTTTAAATTTGATAAATTAACCAGCTACAGTCCAAATTTTGCTATGATCAGTCTTTAGCATTCTAAACAACCTAGTGCATTGAAATAAGTGAGCTCACTTCACGCTAGGATAAAAATGAAGGATTTTATAATGAAGTTGAAAACAGCCTTATTTGTATTGGTTTCTGTAGTTTCAGTTACGGCGCTCACTGCGTGTGGTAAAAAAGAAGCAGCGCAAGAGACTGATCCAGCACCGGCAAGTACAGAAGCCTCAGCTGCTGAAGAAACACCTGTAACAAATATTGAAGTTAGTCCAGATATGATTGATGCTGCACCACTAGAAGGCCAATCAGCTTCTGAAGCAAAAGCACAATAAACGATAGCGACTTTGTAACGGTATCTTATTTTTGGCTATCTAGTTAAAAATATTGGAATATTGCATAGTCGTGCATTTGGGTGCAAAGGTATAGTTTTTATGAAAAACTGTACCTTAACTTTTTGATGTATCCATTAATCATTCAACATTGGCAGAACAGACTCATACCATTATTGTGAATATCCAAATTTTATAAAAAATAAATCTAAAATATATCACTTAAAACTAAAGCACGAATAGATATAATAAGGATTGGGTTTTCCTTATTTGATGTACATTACGATCGATTGCTTCAACTAAATTGCAGTCTTATTTAGCCACAATGCCGATTTCTCATGAATATTCCATGAAGCCCAATCATGTGCATCAATTCGAATGACCATTAGGGCATCTTTGGCATAAATGTGTGACAGCAATTGATCCCGGATTTCTTCAGAACTGAGTTCACTGAGTAAAATCCAAGTGTCTTTGAGTGGTGTAATCGGTTTGATACTACTTAGCTGAACAATTTTTTTCTCGAGTTCATCATATTCACGTTTGGATCTTGCTTCTAAGCTAATTAAATAAGTGGTCATATTGAGTCTCATTGCACATAGAGATATTTTTTGTTGTAGCAAGTGGTTTACAAATTAACTTATTGTTTTGAAAAAGACTTTTTTAATGTCTAGTCGTGATTTGTACGAGATTAATAATAAATTTTTTGTTCAAAATTTTCAATAGTTTTGTTAATTAGTTCACTCTTTTTAAATATTCTGTTTCGATTGAAATTTTTTGTAAAATTCTGATGAATGGAATTTGACAGGTTGAAAAAATATGATAATAAATATCTATGGTTTTTAACCTTATGGTGGAAAACCTAAGCATTTCAGGATGAAATTGCTTAGAAGCGTTTTATAAAATTAAACGGGAGTTTTAACAACATGCTTCATTTATTTAGAAAATTATTTTGTATGCACATTTATGAATATGAGCAAATGGAAGAAATCGGTACGCACAAGGAATGTCGTAAGTGCGGTGACACTAAATAATAAAAAGTGAGCGAAAGCTCACTTTTTTATGGGCAGTCTTTTATTGTGTGCGGTTGAAAGAACGATTTCATATTACAATGTGTACCTACTTAAGATATGTATATTCACATGGCAAAAGATTTTCAATCAGATACTTACGTCGTCGATGATCAGTTACAAGATACTTTGACATGGTTATGTCATCATCAAGAGAGTTTTGACTCATTTCGCTATGATGCTATTGAAGCCGAATTAGTCGTGTTTCATGCCAATGGACAAGATGTAATTAAAGAGGGTGATTATCTTAATGCCAGCTATGGAATACTCATTACCGCGCATAATTTTGCAAAATAAGTTGCTTAGGTATACTGCTTTCATCTTAAATGCAATTCTAAGTTGATAAAAAAGCCCAAGATAAATTGGGCTTTTTTAATGTTCGGCCTTTAGCTTGCCATGGCATCAATTGAAAGTTCTGCGACGGTTGCTTTACTTTTTTCTGCTGTTAAACCTAATTTGGCAAATAGCTGTTTATCTTTACCTTCGCCCGCATTTGGAGTGGTCAATAATTTTTCACCAGAGAATAGTGAATTAGCACCCGCCATAAAAGCTAAGGCTTGGTCTGAATCAGAAAGTGATTCACGTCCAGCAGAGAGGCGAATGTAGCTTTGTGGCATAATAATACGCGCTACAGCAATGGTACGAATCCATTCAGTCACATCTAATTTTTCAACATTCGCGAGTGGTGTGCCATCAATGGGTACCAGCATATTAATCGGTACAGATTCTGGATGAATGGGTAAGGTTGCTAGTTCCTGCAATAAGCCAATTCGATCATTACGGTTTTCGCCTAGCCCGACAATACCACCACTGCACACTTTCATACCTGCACCGCGGACATGTTCCAAAGTGTTTAGACGGTCATCAAAAGTACGCGTACTGATAATGTGAGAGTAATATTCGCGTGAAGTATCAAGGTTATGATTATAGTAATCCAAGCCTGCATCTTTTAAACGCACAGCTTGAGACTCATTTAACATACCAAGTGTCATGCAGGTTTCTAGGCCTAAAGCTTTTACTTCACGTACCATTTCTAGTACATAAGGCATATCTCGTTCATGTGGATTACGCCATGCAGCACCCATACAAAAACGTGAAGAACCAGATGCTAAAGCTTCTTTAGCTTCAGAAATAACTTTGTCTACAGCGATACGTTTTTCAGCTTCTAAGTTAGAGTCATACCGTGCAGATTGTGAACAGTACTTGCAGTCTTCTGGGCACTTACCTGTTTTAATAGATAGCAGTGTGCTGACTTGAATGGTATTCGCATCAAAATTTTGGCGATGTACACCTTGAGCTTTAAAAACTAAATCTAAAAAAGGCTGTTCATATAAAGCCTGAATCTCTTCTCGAGACCAGTCATTACGTAAAGTCATGAGCTATCCATCATCATTGTATTCTACTTGGTATTTATCATACAGAAACCGTGCCAACCTAAAAGGCAATAACTGTCAACTTTGATAGTATCTCTCGATTAAATTTTTAATTATATGGAAATATAAGATTGTATATTTGCTTACAAAGTTGGCTGTATTTACAGTAAATTGCTCACAAAGTTTTTTATGCACTTTTGAATTTTGTAAGGAATGTGCCACTTAGATTTTAAAATATTGAAAACTTAACAGCAAACAGGTTGAGCTGAATTTGCTGTAAGTTAGTTTAAAAATATCAAGATTTTGCTTGTTGTTCGGCAATTGCCCAGTCAATGTGGACTTGCACAATCTCATCATGCAACGCGCGGTTTTGCTGTAAAGCATGCAAAATTTCTACAGAATAATTCGCATTTCCCAAGCCAATCGCAATATTGCGCATAAAACTTTGGTAGCCAGTACGACGGATTGGGCTACCTTCCGTGCAACTTAAAAAGGTAGCTTCATCCCATTGCCAAAGGTCTAATAAAGAAACCTGATCTAAACCATGTCGTGGGTTGAAGTCTTCTATAGATGTTTTCTTAGCAAAACTATTCCATGGGCAAATGAGCTGACAGTCATCACAACCAAATACTCGGTTGCCTATGCCTCTGCGTAATTCTTCTGGAATAATACCTTTATATTCAATGGTTAAATATGCAATACATTTGCGTGCATCAAGCATATAAGGTTCAACAATGGCCTGAGTCGGGCAAATATCAATACAGGCATTGCAGGAACCACAGTGCTTTTCTGCTGGACTGTCAAAAGGGAGTTCTAATGAAGTAAAGAGTTCACCAAGAACAAAAAAAGAACCTGATTTCTTATGAATGAGTAAGGTATGTTTACCTGTCCAGCCCATACCTGCATTTTCTGCTAAAGACTTTTCAAATACAGGTGCAGAATCGGCAAAGGGGCGTGCTTCAAAATCGCCCACTTTTTCACGAATAATAGAAGCGAGTGTCTTTAAGCGTCCACGCATCGTTTTATGGTAATCGCGACCACGTGCATAGCGAGCAATAATTGCTGAGTTAGGTTCATGTGGTACATAACGGGGCTTTGGTGTTTCCACCAAATAGTCCATGCGCACACAAATGATGCTTTTTGTGCCGGGGATGAGCAAAGTTGGGTCGGCACGCTTGTCTAAGTTCTCTTCTAAAAATTTCATGTCGCCATGATAGCCACGTTTTAAATATTCTTTAAATCGGGCTAATTCAGCTTGAGCATCTGGTTTGGCAATGACACAATCAGAAAAACCCAAAGCCAAAGCTTGAGCTTTAATCCATGCTTTTAGAGTGGCTGGATCATCTTGGTTGAGCTGAATTTTTGATTGAGCAGAAGTTGCCATAAACCATTTGGAAGGAAGAAGAATGCAACAGCAAGTTTATCATAGCCAAGCTATTCAAGCATGGGAGCAGCGCTGGTTTGGCCAGCAAAACAGCTCTTATGGGTTAATGAAGCAGGTTGCATGGATAACGGCCCAGCGGTTAATTGCATTATTTGATTCGCAATTTGAGCCACAAAAAAAACAAAGGGTAGCTGTGTGTTGTGGTCAGGGCAACAATGCTGGTGATGGCTATTTAATTGCAAAGTATTTATTTCAAGCGGGTTTTAAAATAGATGTATATGCTGCGCCATTAGGGATGTCTAAAGATTTACACGCTGCAGAGCAAGAAACCCGAGAAACGGGTATAACGATCGTTTCAGGCTTTAATTTTCAGCAAAATTACGATGTTTATATTGATGCTTTATTTGGTATTGGCCTAAACCGTGCGCTAAATGCAGAGTGGCAACATATTATTCAACGTGTAAATACACAAGATGGTCTGAAAATTTCTATCGACATTCCAAGTGGGTTACAAGCGAACAGTGGTCAACCTTTGCCTTGCGCAATTAAAGCTGACTACACATTTACAGCTTTGGGCTTAAAAGCAGGCCTATTTACAGGACAAGGCAAAGAATATGCAGGCACTGTAACGGTGATTCCAGCTTTACCTGTGGATGATGTGTTGGAGCCAATAGCTTATCTTTCTCCAATAAAGGTTAACTTACCAACACGTAAAGCTTTTGGGCATAAAGGCAGTTATGGGCATGTACTGGTGGTTGGTGGTCATGCAGATATGGGCGGTGCCGTGATCATGGCGGCCGAAGCTGCTTTTCATGCAGGTGCAGGTAAAGTAACGGCTATATGTGATGCTAAACATCACACTGCGATTTTGGCTCGTGCACCAAATATTATGCTTCGTGATATTAATGCGTTATCAGCCAGTGATGTACAGGATTTAATTGCTCAGGTTGATGCTGTCTGTTTTGGCATGGGCTTAGGACGTGATGATTGGGCAAAGCAACAATTTGAACTTTGGTTTCCGCTAATCCAGCAGTCTACTTTAGAGGTTGTGTTAGATGCAGATGCCTTATGGTTTTTGGCTGAATCGCCTGTACAGTTAAATAAGCATAGTTATTGCACCCCACATTCGGGTGAGGCAGCTAGGCTCCTCAACATAAGCGTGCAAGAGATAGAAGCAGATCGCATTCAGGCTATTCACCAGCTACAGCAAAAATATGCAGGACAATGGGTGCTTAAAGGTGCGGGTAGTTTAATTTTACAAAATGAGCTGTGGATTTGTACCGCAGGCAATGCGGGTATGGGCACTGGTGGTATGGGGGATGTGCTTGCTGGCATGATGGCCAGTCTAAAGGCTCAATTTCATCAAGGTATTCATTTGCATGAAATTGTAACTTTACATGCTTTGGCTGGTGATGATTTGGCACAAAGAGGCATGCGAGGTTTACAGGCACAAGATATGGCGCAAGCTGTGTATCGTGCCGTGAATGGACGTACAATGCTATGAATAGAAAAGCACTGAAACTATGTATTCATGGTCAAGTACAAGGTGTCGGGTATCGACGTTGGTTTGAACAGCAGGCAATTGCTTTAAATTTAAAAGGGTATGTAAAAAATCTAAGTTCAGGTGAAGTTGAAGCCGTTATTTGGGGTTTAGATACAGATATTCATCACATGATTGTGCAGTGCAATATAGGCCCTGTGAATGCTGTAGTAACTGCTGTTGAATGCACGGAAATGATTGTAGATGACGCCGAATTTTCAAGCTTTACAATACAACGCTAAAAGTTGTAACGAAGTATAAGTCATTACAACTTTGTTATTAATGGTTATGAATTAGCGACGTCTTGAACTATAACGGCTACGCCCACGTGCCATACCACCTAAAGCATTCAGTACTGCCATTTTGCTCATACTGCCAGAAGCATGTGCATGACAAATGGCGGCCGCTAAAGCATCGGCAGCATCTTGCTGTGGTTTAATGTCTAAGTTCAACAGCTTCATCACCATCATTTGTACTTGTTCTTTATCGGCTGCGCCGTAACCGACTACAGATTGTTTGATTTGGCGGGCGGTATATTCTGCAACTTTTAAATCTAAATTGGTTAAAGCGGCAATAGCTGCACCACGAGCTTGACCAAGTTTTAAAGCTGAGTCTGGGTTTTGAGCCATAAAGACTTGTTCGACAGCAGCTTCGGTTGGACCATGAAATTTAACAATACGGTCGACACCAGCAAAGATGCGTTTTAGTCTTTCAGGCATTTCTGTGGTTTCAGTACGAATGGTTCCAGCATCCACAAAAGTGAGCTTAGATCCTTCATGTTCGATGATCCCGTAACCAGTAAGACGAGAACCAGGGTCGATACCAATAATTAATGGCATATTTGCCCTTTAAAAATTAAAATATGCCCATATTGTTACATAAGCGGATCAAAAAAGCTTGATAGTGATTAAGCACTTGGTTGATGCACTTTATTTATTTAATTGAGATTTGATTAATTTTCATGAAATTATTTCTGATTGTACTTATCGGCTTAATCCTAGAAGTCTTTGTTTGGATTGGCGTGGGTGACCTCGTCGGTAGCATGTGGTATGTATTCTTCTGGTTTGTTGCTACATTCTTTATTGGTATGAATATGATCCGCAAATACTCTGCGGGTTTAATGCCTCAAATGCAACAAATGCAAGCAGGTCAAATGAGTGCAGATCCAGCGCTTTCAGGTAATCTTCCTAAAATTATCGCGGGATTTTTACTTCTTATCCCTGGTCTTATTACAGATGTATTGGCATTGCTTATTTTAATTCCACCTGTACAAAATGCCTTAAAAACAACCATGATGAATGTGATGATGAAACGTCAACAAGCCATGATGGAAAAAATGATGGGTGGCATGATGGGCGGTGACATGGGGGGTATGGGTGGTGCGCAAGGTCAAAACCCATTTGCAGACATGATGCGTCAAATGCAAGATATGCAAAACCAACAAGCTGGTCGCGATTCTAATATTATTGATGGTGAAGCGCGTGAAGTGACACCTGATGCTAAAAAAATTGAAATGAAAGATGTTAATCCAAAATAGAACATCCCTTCATTACGGGCCGGATATTGATCCGGCTTTTTTTATATCAAATGAACCTGAGGCCAACAAATTATTTGAACTATCGATATAATAGTGCAGTTTTTAACATACCGTACAAAAATAAATGTCCTTGCTCTTCACGATTTGTCTGTTGCACTTTGTCGCACAGCTTAGCCCAGGTCCCGACGTGCTTTTAATTGCTAAAAGTGCAGCATCTACAACACGTGCGAACACACTCAAAATTATAGCGGGGATTTCCGTTGGTATTATTGCGTGGGTGGTTTTAACGCTTTCTGGTTTTACAGTTCTGATTGAGCAATTTCCGTGGATTCAACAGGTACTAATGTTGATTGGTGGTTTGTTCTTAGCAAAAATGGGCTGGGCGATGTTAAATGGAGGCTTAAAAAGCCTTAAGCAAGTAGCCAATTTGGAATCAGAGACTCAGCCTGAACCTGCTAAAAACTATTTCATGCTTGGTCTATTGACCAATCTATCTAACCCTAAAACGCTGATTTATTTTAGTAGTGTATTTTCTTTGGCTTTAAGTTCTTCTGCGGGTACTGGGCTAAAAACACAATTAGCAATTATTATTCCAATTCAAACATTTTTAGTTTTTAGTCTACTGATGCTGATCCTTTCAATGCCAAAGGTCAAAAGCTTCTACCAGCGATCTGGAAGCTATATTGATATTATTTCAGGTGTGCTTTTTTTAGGTTTTGCAATTTGGCTTTGGCTGGACGCATTTCGCTTTGTTTAAGTGATTACGACTCGGTGTTATTGGCCTCTAATTTGATTATGAAAAAGATAGGCTCAGAACAAAAAGTACTGAGCTGAAGTATATTGTATGGGCAGTAATGATTTATGGCCACCACGTGTTGGCCAGATGAGCAATTAACGGGATTGGTCTGATACGCTTGAGGGTGGTGTATCTTCAGTAATCGTTTGCACTGTTTCTTCTTTCGTCATTTTTTCATCTGTTAAAGAGGCTTGATAACGATTTGGTTGTAAAGTTGCCTCAGTATTTTCAGAACCTTTATAGCTACGGCTCCGATTTGCACGCTCTCTTAAACCACCTTTTTTAATCAGCTGAACCATAGTTATTCCTCATTAGATTGTTTTATTTTAATCTAAATCGAATTATAAAAAAGCAGAAGAAATATACGAATAAATATGAGGGCTTTAAGCCCCCAAATGTACTGCGGGTATTTAAAAATTAACGCTTATCGTTTTGTTGTAGGACTTCAAACAGAGATTGTTGTTTTGGTATTTCTTGATGATCTTGTAAATAAACATGTACGACTTTAAAGACGATGGATACGACTAAACAGGTAAGGACGCAAAAAATCCAAAAGCCATAAGGGCTACGAATGTTGTGTGAACCACAGTTGGTGCATTCTTTGTCAGTAGAAGCAACAGCTTTGTTGCAACAGGCACAATGATATTGATATTGCATTTTTATTCTCCTTATCATCTGGCAACATTTTAAGAATTATTTATTGTGTATTTCTATGATGACCGTAGTGTGTATTTATTCATCTTATGTGAGTAATTTATAATCTACAAGTAGATTATAAATGAAATGTAACTCTGAGGATTTAATTAAAATTGATAAGCCACTAAAGCTTTGTTTTCTATTTGTTGTTGTGAATTAAGTGGAAATTTTAGTTACAAAAGATCCAATGCGCGTGGTAATTGTCGAAATAAAAAGCCAGTCCTAAGACTGGCTTTTTAGCTTTAATCAGTGTGAGTCACACAATTACTGTCCAGAACGAATGATGTAATCAAAAGCAGAAAGTGATGCTTTCGCGCCTTCACCTGTGGCAATGATGATTTGTTTGTACGGCACTGTTGTACAGTCACCA
>NZ_RCHC01000014.1 GCF_003664645.1 Acinetobacter chengduensis
CAGCATGCTGCGCAAGGGTTGTACTCCTGAAACATTGCGTGTTTGGTATTTAAAGCATATGGATCAACTAAATCCTGCCAAAGTACAACAGATATCTGACCAAGAAAAAATGAAGCAAATGGAACGTGAAATTAAAGAATTAAAACGTGCCAATGAAATTCTACGTAAAGCAGCCGCTTTTTTCGCCCAGGCGGAGCTCGACCGCCCACACAAATAATGGTGGATTTTATCCAGAACAATAAAGATCGATATGGTGTTGAAGCGATTTGTAGAATTTTACCGATTGCAGCTTCGACCTATTATCGGGCTTTAGATCTCGTTGATAACCCAGAACATCGAGCGAAACGTGCTCTGCATGATTTACATCATGCAGAGCAAATCAAACGTATTTGGAAAGAAAGTTTAGGTCGATATGGTGTGCGTAAGGTCTGGCAACAATTGAAACGTGAAGGTTACGTAAGCGTCCGCTGAACCCCATGCCTATTTTTTAATTTGAGTTGGATTTCCAGCGATGTGGCAGTAATTCTTCTATTTGGGTCGCTTTATGCGTCGGCAGCCTTTTCAGCACATCACTTAAATAGGCATATGGATCCAAGCCATTCAGCTTTGCTGACTGGATTAAAGTCATGATATTGGCAGCTCGTTGGCCGCTGCGCAGCGAGCCAGCAAACAGCCAGTTCTTACGTCCCAATGCCCAGGGGCGCATCTGATTCTCAACCGAATGTTAGCGGCAGTGTAAAAATGACCCCCTAACGGCATTTAAAAACTGACCCCCTTGGTGACATATTCAGCTCCTACAAAATTCAATAGTAGCTGAAGATCGACTTAATGCGACAGAACAGAAATATTGCCTCAAATAATTAAGGTTCGGTTACTAGGTCTGTAAAACAAACCCATTGCAGAATAGTGTTTAACTATCACTGATTTTTGTTGCTTAATACAGATTTTAACAGTGGTTACTTTTTTGGTTACTACAATGTGGAATATCACAATAATATTTATAAAAAACATATATATAAATATTTATGTGATGCGTAATATACGCATCACATAATAATGCTTATTTTTGATATAATTAAAATAATGGGGATCATTATGCTAGTTTATAAAAATTTATGAGTCTTACGGAAACACAAGTACGAAAGTCATATCCAAAAGAAAAAATTTACTTTTTAGCTGATGATGATGGTTTAAGCTTAAAAGTCGATCCTAATGGAAAAAAGTCTTGGAGTTATCGATATTCAGTTTCAGAAACGGGTAAAAGACCACGAGTCACTCTAGGTACATATCCTGAGATGAATCTCAAAGAGGCTAGAGTGGCCAGAGACTCCTATAAGGCAACTAAATTTTCTACACAAAATTTAGTTCAGGAGAAAATTCAAACTTTTAAAGTTGTTTGTGAAGAATGGTTAGAGTTTAAAACAAATAATTCATTTAAAGATCAACCACGTGGTGGTGTAATCCAATTGGCGAATGCATGTTTAATAAATGACATTTATCCCGTTATTGGTGATATAGATTTTAGCAAAATTAAAAGAACTGATTTAGTTAAGGTAATTAAGCAGATTGAAAATAGGGGAGTTAAGGAACCTGTAAAAAAAGCGTATAGCTATTTAAATCAAATCTATGATTTTGCAGTTGCAATGGGATACTGTGATTATAATCAAGCTTATGGTCTCAATAAAATATTATTGAAAGGGAAATTAAAGAAAAATTATCCCTATTTAAAAGATGAAGAAATTTCTAATTTTATTCTTAGAATAACTCAACTAAATACAGATCCGATTATAAAAAAAGCAATCCTATTTAAATTATATACTGGAGTCAGGGGGGCAGAGTTATTGTCTGCAGAACCTCATCATTTTGATTTTGACAACAAAATCTGGAAAATACCTGCTTTACATATCAAGCAATATCGTCGAAAAGTGATAGCAGGTTATGATATTCCAGATTTTTTAGTCCCGTTATCATCGCAAGCGGTGAGCATTGTTAGATCTGCACTAGAGTGGTCACAAGGCGATCGTTATGTTTTTGCCAGCCCAAAAATTAAAGATAAGCCATTGCATTTTAACACAATAAATTCAGCCATTCGTAAGATGGGATACAAAACAAATGAGCTATCCTCACACGGTTTAAGATCAACATTCAGTACTATTTTAAATGATTCTGGCTTATTTCAAGATAGTTGGATTGAGGCTCAGCTTTCACATGTAGATAAGAATAAAACACGTGCTAGTTATAACCATGCAGATTATATTCAACAAAGAGCTGATATGATGCAGTGGTGGGGTGACTATTTAGAAAATAAATCAAAATCTAGTTTATAGGTAATTTAAATTAAACTATTTTGATTTAATAATAAATTTTAAACCAAATGCATTTAACAACTTATTTATAGAATCTAATGTTGGATTACTATCAGGTTGCTCCATTTTCTGTAAAGTCTGTGGTGCTATTTTAGTAATTTTACTCATTTCATTTAATGTTAAATGTAGTTCTTTTCTAATGTATGATGCAATCTGGTAAATTTGCCACTCAGGATTGTTATTTATATTTTCTAAGACTTGTAAGCGTTTATTCATTTGCTCGATTGCCGTCATAGGTTTATAACGTTTATCCATTAGAAAGCTCCTGAATCTGTTGGCATATATTCAATATACGATGATGACTATTTTGTAGAATCTCATCATCTATATTTATTTTTTTCATTTCATCGAGCAAATTTTCATACAGTGGCAATTGTTGAATCATTGTATGTTTAATTTCAGTTGAATCTATTCCTGTACATTCTTCTATTTGCGTTATGACAGATCCCCATATAGGCATTCCTCCATGGTCATCTTTTTCCCAACGTGTAGTACGTGCAATTCCGTCAGGATGAAGCCACATTGGTGCAAAATCGAAGAGGGGTGTTAATTGAATTGTGCCGTCATTTAAACGTTGAATTGCGGTATTACGGGTATGATTATCTTTATTTCCTAATGCAACATTAGCGATATCTCGTTTCAAATATTCAAAAATTTCAGCTTTTGGTGATGAGCAACATTCCATGATCAATGTACAGATTTGATTATGTGTCATTTTAACGCCGAAGCCAGCTTTACCACTTAAAGAGGCTAGGCTTTCTTGTGCAACTCTTTCGACTTTACCATTGATAATTTGGCGATCAAAACGTGGAATAAATAGCGTTCTCTGGTGAAGTTCCAAGTCCTTGAACACTCTTAGACCTAAATACCGAGCTATTTTCATGTAAATTGCTTCATGTAACAGTATTTTTTCCAGTTTTTGATCATTTCCACGACTAAATTTAACTAGCCAATGCTTTGCTGCTAGTTCATCTGGAAGACTGTGATCTAAATAAAACAGACCATCATATCCCTGTGTTAGTAATAGTTTAGGCCATTCACCTTGAACACCTGAAGAACCAGCAACAAATAAGCCATATGATGCAAGTGACTCAATGAAATCTTCTTTCCTTTCAATTATTTCGCTTAGGCTAAATCCACGAGGTTTCACTGTCGGAAAATGATCTTGAAGCCAGTCATAAGCTTCTTTAATTCGTAGATTACCAATAGGATTACCTGCCCCAGATTTCAGTAGGGGCCAATCAGCTTGTTCTTCTGCATTAATTGAAAAACCCAGCTGATTTAAAAGCTCCTTTCGCCCATAACCTTGAGGTAGCAAGTCCATGAGAAATGCTGGCCATTGGTTTTCTAAGTTGTTTTGTACATTGACTGGAAATTGGAATGATAGAGCATGACCATCTCTTAAATCCATATGTTCAATAGCATATTCAAATAAGTATGACGTTCGTGTAGATGCTCTCCAGCCCTGCTCTTGATTAGCAATTAATTCAACGATAGCGCAATCTTGCCATTCGTTATTTTGAAAAATTTGAAGTGTGCAATATTGATTCATATATGTATTAAAATAAAATATTAGTGTCTATTTTAAGTAGTATTTTTTTATTATAGTAGATATATGTTGAATATAATACTGTGATCTTGAATTATTTAGGTTGACTAAAAGCAATCGTATTAAGAGAGCTATAAAATTTTTCATATCTTTCATGGCTTTGTGTCATAAATATTTAAAAGCTGATTCCCTAAGCCATTCAAATTTAAGTGGCACCTTGGGTGTGAGGTCTACCTAATTCCGTAAATTTATTCAGTACGGCTATACGGGCATATATTTCATTTACTTGACTTAAAAAATGACTGGCTAACAACTTATCGCCTAAAACCCCAACCTTGGCAAGGTCACCGAGATTTTTTACATCAAATGACACTAATTGTAAGTATTTGATTTAATCTTAAGTATTTGGGTTTTTATTGGGAAAAATTTTGAACAATTTAGATCATTTAATGTTGTTCTGGTCACTTCATATTGGAAATTTTAGTTTATAAAAGTCACCTATATTTTAATGATGATTTTAATAAGAAATAATAAAAGTATATCATTTAATGTAGTGCTTCTATTCATTATGAAAATATACTTTTTTCAATCATCCATTGGATGATAATACTTAAGTTTTAAAATTTTAGATTAAAATTTTTCCGTGATATATACGTTTGAAGTGGTATCTCAATCGTTATTCCCTGGGGGGAAGGCATTGGAAAATATACTGGTAGATTAGTCCTACTTTTATTGGTTCTTCCCTCTTCATTAAACGTTCTATAAAAAGTATTCGTTCTAGCCTTTCAATATCATCACTAATTTTGTCCAAGTTGTTTCCCCGAATATATTCCAAGACCCTCTTTGTGTTCGGATTCGGCTGCATCGATTCAAGTACTGCCTGCGGTGTTAGAGGCATGTGATTTAGAACCGAACTTCTCAAACCTCCGAGGCTACGTGCTTTAGCTAAAGCATACTCACTTCGTTTTCGCAGGTAAAAGGAATACAATTCAGGGATGTTGGCAAAGTTAGGGGAACCGATTCTCAAAATATCTTCTATTGTCTGAGGATTTTGTTCTGCCAACTTTTTGATTGCCGCTGGGAGAGATGTGTCGCGTTTCCCGCTCTTGGTGCGATCGCTTTCGATCCTGAGTTGGTTTAGGGCATCTGCTGCAAGGGAATTGGCCACGGTTTCAATACATATCTCCATGTCTTGGCATGTGCTTGGGTCTGTTCCTTCGGCCACCCAATTCCCGTTTACCTTACACAAGGGGTTCAGCAACGTTAGTCTAATGCATAAAGCTGCCACCAGTTTATACTGTTGTGCTGTGGCAACAATTTGAAGACCAGATGGATTGTTTTCATTCGCTTCCAACTCGGCAAATGAGGTCGGAGCGAATGTGCCGGTAACCTTGTCTTTCATGTACCCGTTTAACGCGGTGAAATGTGTGATTGAGGCAATTTGGCTGTACTTCAATATCTTCATGCTTGGAGAGTCTGTATCTTTCGTTCGATCTTTCAGAAAAGGAGCAATCAATTCACAGTCAGCGAAATTGGTTAATTTTTCAATACAAACATCTAGGCATTTTATTAGCCTTCGAATTTTAGCCGGCTGGTGGAACAATATGTTTGCATAAAGCTCCGATAGGTATCCAGCGTATTCTTCACTAAATTGAAAATCTTTTCTCGGGTAATACACCCTGAGGTCTGTGGACCAAACATCATTCTCTTCTGCCAACTGACGAATGAAGCTGGGGCTCGCTTTGTGCAAATGAGCAAGTAAATAAATGCACTTCAGCATATCGTTGTGGTGTGGCTTATCA
Organism: Acinetobacter chengduensis; assembly: GCF_003664645.1. Lineage (GTDB taxonomy): Bacteria > Pseudomonadota > Gammaproteobacteria > Pseudomonadales > Moraxellaceae > Acinetobacter > Acinetobacter chengduensis. Next base: position 5,718 of record NZ_RCHC01000014.1, read on the forward strand.
GCGTCAGTCTCTTTGTCTTTCTTTATGTACACCTGTTTCCAGCCTTGCTTTTTTTTAGTAGTGCCGAGAATCGGATTTAAATATTTATTCAGTGCTGATCCATTGAAGTTTTTCCAAAAGCCTATTCCTGAATCAAGATCGTCCAGACACTTAAGCTCATTCTGCAAACCAACGAAAGTCAGTGCCGAACCAGTAGTTGAAGGCTTTAGGAAATCATAGTCTGATAGTTGCTCAAAAAATTCAGATGGCTGATTGAGTAAATGAACCTCATATGGGAGAAGATAACCTTCTCCATTATCTATGGGTGTGTAGTTGCCTGCATGCCGTCTGCGGAGTGTATCTTTGTTTGTAATTACCAGCTTTTCCTTGATATTTTTTTTCACAAAAACCTCGCTTATTAATTTTTTCGGCTTTTTGGCGAATGATCGACAAGTAATCTAATCATGTCGATTGAGGGCACTATTTCGCATCACCTTAACCGCTCCTCAACATGGCAACCTAATGAAATTTTTAACTAATGCAAGGAAATAGGATATGTCAAAAGAAAAGACCAATGTTCAGAAAGTTATCGATAAAGCTGCTGATACAGCAACGGATAGTATCGAAGCTATTATGCCAGCCACTACCAAAGCTGGCGGTGTAGTGAACCGTGTCGCATCACTTCATAAAGCAGGTGTAGATCATGAAGTGATCGCTCTTCACATGACAAAAAACTCTGCGCGAGGAAACAAGTACGAGAAAGAGGAAATTCCAACGCTCGTGAAGATCTACGAAGACTGTAAGACCCGAGTTCCACTTAGCGCAAAGTCGGCGAGGAAACTGGTACAAGATCAGGAAAAAAACGGTAGTCAGCAAAAAAGAGACCCCAACCTTTGCAAGAGTCACCGACATAAAATACACTAAATAACATAATTGGTATTTTAATAAACTCTATATATAACAGTTATATAGAGTTTTTATTTTGTGTGGTGTAATTTAAGGTAGGGTGGGGTACTTTGATTTTTGGTCACTAATTTATTGTGATAATCAACAATAATAACCAACATTAATATGCTTAATCTAAGAGTGTTTTACTGACTGGTATAATTTTATGATGAGAGGGGTGTTGCCTGAGGCTACGGTTTCTGTTTGGCCTTTTGGCGTAAGACGTATAAATATAGCCTTTCTACTTTCTTATCTAAAAATTCATCTTTGTTGTACTTTGATTGATAATCTAAGCCGCTAAACTTTTATTCATCATCTTCCGCAAACATTGTTTCAATTTCATCCCACTGCGGAAATTTATACTTCTTTTTATCCACTTCAAATTGCAGGCCTACTGCATTAAGTACACATTCAAATGTGCTAAATGAGCCTGTAAAGTGGCCATTTTCTATTTCTGAAATCGTTGTTTTATTGATGTTCGTTTTTTCTGAAAGATTTTTCTGTGTATAGCCCAGAGCTTTTCTTGCCAAACGTATTTCTTTACCTATTTCTTCTCTTGTAGCCATATCAATTTTAACCTTAGAAATTTATTTGCTATATAGCGAACTTTTTATAAATTATGGCAAATATTCGCTATATAGCAAACTTTTTATAGTGATTTTTGAATATTATTGAATTAATAAGGTTCGATTTTGCCTTAAATTATTTGAATGGAGCTCATATGTGTATAGTATTTTCAATACTTTTTAGAATTAGGCTAACCTGTCTCTTGATGCAAAATCAATAATTACTTGGACATCTATTCTTGTTTTATCTGGACATTTTTTTCTGCTTTAGGGTTAAATGAAACTACACAAAGATGTGGAACTTTGATTAAAGAATAGGCGTGGAACGTGAAAAATCACAAAAAAGCCGTTCCAGTGCGCTGAACCCTGGAACGGCTTTGACTAAGATATTGATTATTATAGGAAAATTTAAAGAATTTCGTATAACGTGTATTATGTTAATTTTAGGGAAATTAAAGAGTAGAAATGAACTTAAATCTAAATAATAAAAAATTTGTAAATGCTAAAAATACATCTAATGGAGAAGTATCTCACGAGACTATTTTTAATTATTACCAAGTAGGTGAGCGTATAGAAGCTACCTATTCTGGTGGCAGTATTACCAATGGACATTTACTAGGTTTCATGACTTCTGAAAAAACTTTCACGATGGCATACCACCACATCAATGAGATGAATGAATTACGTATAGGTGAATGTAATACTGAGATTGAGATCCAAGCCAATGGAAAAATTAAGTTAATTGAAAACTGGCAATGGCGTAATGGAGACTGTTCTACAGGCGAATCAATACTTGTTGAAATGTAAGGTAGAAATAAATAAAGCCCTGATCTTAGATCGGGGCTTCGTAATTAATTTTAGAGAAAGTTAAAAACATGAGAAAAGAGTTAAGAGAAATATTTATTCATGGATGTAATGAGAAAATTGAGAAGAAAGGAGATAGCGTAGGTTTATCTTTCTATGCCTTTTTCAAGAATAAAAATGATAATCCTGAGCTTTTAATGGAAGCAGCTAATTGGTGGATCATGCAACATAAATTAGATCATTTCGAAAAAGCTGTAAAAATTAAAGCTCTTGTTTTAAGTGAATCTTCGCTTAACTTAACATAATGGCTGTTATACGAAATAAAAAAAACCTAGGCCAGTGCCTAGGTTTTAATTTTTGAAAAATACATAAAAATTAAGGATATAGTCTCAAACTTTCAACTTCGTATAATCCGTATTATGTTAATTATAGACTTTCTAAATAATTAAATTTGTAAGACTTAGAAAACGCATTCAATAGAGCTTGAATCGATCCGGTTGCAATATCAGTATCAATTGCAATTCCCCAAAATGTATTTCCTTTATAGTCTATACAACGAATATAACTAATAGACCGGCTACCACTATGCTTACCCAAAGTATGTTCTGAATATTCAGCGATAGTCATTTTAAAAGGCCATTTCATATTTAAAGCATTGACTGATGCAGATAACAACCCATTTCCACAGCCTACAAGATTGATAATCTCACCTTTTAACTCAATAGATATTTTAACTTCATAAACATCATCTTTTTTACTTGATTGATAATGTGCAAGTTTAAAATTACTTTCATTAGAGCTGATTCCATATTCTTTTCTAAATACTGTCCAAATTTCAGCATGAGATAACTCTTTTTTATTGTTATCTGTCACCTTTTGCACGATTTGGCTAAAATCTTTTTGTAAGTTTAGGGGTAAATCTATGCCATGATTTTGCTGCAATATCCAAGCGGCACCACTTTTACCAGATTGACTATTTACACGAATTACAGCCTCATAACTGCATCCTAAATCAGCTGGATCTATAGGCAGATATGGAACTTCCCAAAATGAATGATCTTGAGTATTTCTTGCTTTAAAACCTTTTTTAATTGCATCCTGATGACTACCTGAAAAAGCTGTAAATACTAATTCGCCTACATAAGGATGCCGTGGGTGAATCGGAAGTTCATTACATTCTTTCACGATCTCTGCCACTTTCTTGATGTCAGAAAAATCAAGTTCAGGATAAATGCCTTGTGTGTACATATTCAAAGCAATATTCACAAGATCAACGTTTCCTGTACGTTCACCATTACCAAATAGACAGCCCTCAACACGGTCTGCACCTGCAAGCAATGCTAATTCAGCAGTTGCAACGCCTGTCCCCCTATCATTATGGGGGTGCACACTGATACAAACCTGTTCTCGTTTAGTGAAATTTTTACAAAAATATTCAATCTGATCAGCAAAAATGTTTGGTGTACTTACTTCAACGGTAGTGGGCAAATTAATAATCATTGGATTATTAGGACTTGGAGCCCAAACTTCAGCTACGGCTTCACAAATTTCTAACGCAAACTCAATTTCGGTAAAGCAAAAAGTCTCCGGAGAATATTCATAAGTCCATTTGGTTTCTGGATATTGCTCACATAGAGATTTCACCTGTTTTGTTGAAGCAACAGCTAGTTCAATAACTTCCTGTTTAGACTTTTGAAAGACAATTCTGCGGAATACTTCTGCCGTGGCATTGTAAACATGAACAATCGCTTGCTTTGCTCCCATCAGGGACTCAAAGGTTCTTTCAATTAGGTCTGGTCGGGCTTGAGTCATAACCTGGATACAAACATCATTTGGAATCTGATCATGTTCGATTAGGTAACGAACAAAATTAAAATCAGTTTCCGATGCCGCAGGGAACGCAACCTCAATTTGTTTGAATCCACATTCAACAAGCATTTGGAAAAATTTAAGTTTCCTATCGTGATCCATAGGATTGGCCAATGCCTGATTACCGTCTCTTAAATCAGTAGAACACCAAACAGGAGGGTGAGTATTTTTTTTACCTGGCCATGTTCTATCAGTAAAATCAAAAAAATCGAATGGACGATATTTGTTTTGAGGATGAGTTAACATGATGTGCTCCTATGACTTTAATCACATCATCATGAATCATCATTTCTTGTCTTTCTTTCGATTCAAAGACAAATACTATTGAGAATAAGACATTATTTATATCGATTTTCTCTTTATATATTCAGTGGGTGTCATTCCCATTTGTCTTTTAAACATGTAGGAAAAAGCACTAGGACTTTCATATCCTAAATCTAAAGCAATATTTAATATCGGCTTTCTCATTTCCAAATCAGTTAAGGCTTGCAGTAATTTTGCTTGCTTCAGCCATACACTAAAATTCATATTGAGTTCTTTCTGGAAAAGCCTTGAAAGTGTTTTAGAGCTTAAAGCATGCTGTTCGGCAACCATCTCTAAGTAGTTGGTTGCGGAGAGATCTGCTTTGATGTTTTCACAAATTTCTTTGAGTATCTCTGACTTTGCTTCCGGCAACCGAAATGGAATTTCTTCTAAAAAGCGTAACTCATCTAATATGAGTTCCAGAAGCCGTTCGTTTCTAGTGTGAGGTAAAATTTCTTCTTTTATCTGTACAGCCTGATTAATAAGTTCTGACAGAAGTTTTGGAATAGCAACAACACTACATTGCGTATTGAAATCAGCACGGGCAAAGGGATCAACAAATATTCCTCGAGCCTCAACATTACCAAATATCTTGATTGAATGTCTTTTGTTTTCAGGTATCCAAATACCTTTAGATGGAGGGATGACCCATATTCCTTCTGATGTTCGAACATGAATGACTCCAGAAAGAGTATGTAGTAACTGGATTCTGTCATGTTGATGAGTGCCTTCTACATACCCATCACTATACGACTGTGCATAAGCATAAACGGGATAATTAAGCTGACCATGAGAATAATGCACTATGAGTATCTCTTAAGCTTGAAGAACTATTTTATATGATTGATAAAGAATAAATCATTAAAGATAATTCCCATTTAACATAATGGCTGTTATACGAAGTCGACTTGTAATGCAATTTGCATTACAGTATTCCCAGTACATTAAACAATTGGGAGATATGATGGCTACTGTTAACTTCAGGGTCGATGAAGCCCTTAAAGAAAAGTCCTATTCCATCCTTAAAGAGCAAGGTATTGCACCTACTGATTTCTTTACCAGTATTCTTGAGTATGTTGCTACGACCGGAAAGCTACCAGTCAAAAAAGCTTTGCTTTCAGAAGAAGATGAAGAGCTATTAGCTCTTGTCCGTAAACGCATTAATGATCCTAAGGAGATGTTTGAGGAAGTCACATTAGATGACTTATAAGCTTTTACGTCACAAGGATTTCACAGCAGAATGGGAAAAACTTCCTATTGCTATAAGAGATCAATTTAAGAAGAAACTGGCCAAAGTTATAGAACAACCACATATTCCAAAGAATATGCTTAGAGGCGATCTTGCAGGTTGCTATAAAATCAAATTATTAAAAGCAGGTGTCCGACTTGTCTATCAAGTTAAAGATGATCAGGTAGTGATCCTGCTAATCACAGTCGGGAAACGAGCTGATAGCATAGTTTATGACGAAGCTAAAAAGCGCATTAATGACTAAAAATGGGAGCTTAAAGCTCCCATTTTTGATTTCGTATAAGGTGTATTATGTCAATTTTCGGAAGTCTTATCATTTGAATGAAGCATCTTTATAAAATCAGGGCAGGATAAGTGTTCTTCATGAGGACAAAATTTCAGATGTTTTAGGAGAACTTGGGATTTTTTTAAATTCTCAATTTCTTTTTCAATTTGTTCAATTTTCTCGTCAATAAGACTTCTATCTATATTAATTTTACTATGATAAATAAAAACTTCACCAATTTCGCTTAATGATAACCCACTTTTTTTTAATAACTTAATCAATAAAAGTGTTTCTACTGTATGTTCTGAATATTGTCTTCTTAGACCTTTTCTTCCAATAGAATTGATTAAGCCCTTTGATTCATAAAATCTGATAGTTGCAGTTGATACACCAGTTTGTAAAGATAAGATACCTATATCGATTTCTTGCATAACAACTCTTGACTTAAAGTTTACTTTAAGTAGGAGACTATATAACAACTAAGCAAATTAGATTGTGTATATTAATATGTTACTTATCGTTCAAAGCATCTTCATTGGATTTTTTTCAACAGTCTTTATGGATGTTATCGCATGGATTTTAGAAAAATTATTTAAAATTAAGCCTCTTAATTATGCACTCATTGGTCGATGGTTTTTATATTGGAAAGAGAGAAAATTTACTCATAAAACTATTGTCCATAGTTCACCTAGATTAGGAGAAAGTAAGTGGGGATGGGGAATCCATTATTTAACAGGAATAATCTGGGTGATTTTCTATTTAATATTGAATGAAGTCTATTTGTTTAATAGTTCTTTTATAAGCATCTTAATTTTCTCTCTTTGTACAACATTAGTGCCTTTCATAATTATACAACCTGCTCTAGGATTTGGATTTTTTGCTAAAAAAACACCAAATCAACTAATAAGCATTAGAAATAGTTTATTAGCACATATAGCTTTTGGAGCTGGGCTGTACCTGTCTCTTAACCTATCAATATCTTAATTTAACATAATGGCTGTTATAAGAAATGAAAAAGCCTAGACTTCGGTCTAGGCTTTAAATTTTAAAAAATACATAAAAATTAAGGCTATAGTCTCAATTTTTTAACTTCGTATAACGTGTATTAAGAGGTGGTCCCACTTGTTTGAACAACTAAAAGCTTATTTATAAGTGATATTCTGCTCTAGTTAAGCTACCTTATTTTGTTGTGGTAGCTGGTCATAGTAAAACTCATCTGGAGTCATTTTGTCCAGACTCGAATGAGGTCGTTTCAAATTATAAAATTCAAAATATGCACTCAATTGCTTTTTCGCATCGGTGACACTGCTATAAGCTTTGAGATACACCTCTTCATATTTAACGCTTCTCCATAACCGTTCAACCATCACATTATCAATCCATCGACCTTTACCATCCATACTGATTTGAATGCCATTTGATTTCAATACATCAATAAATGCATCACTGGTGAACTGACTGCCCTGGTCTGTATTAAATATTTCAGGTGATCCATATTTTTCAATCGCTTCATTTAAAGCCGAAATACAAAAATCCACCTCCATACTAATCGATACCCTATGCGCAAGTACCTTGCGGCTATGCCAATCAATCACAGCACATAAATAAACAAAGCCTTTTGCCATAGGGATATATGTTATATCCGTACACCACACTTGATTACTGCGCTGAATAGCCAATCCTTTGAGCAGATATGGATATTTACGGTGAGCTTGATTGGCCTGACTTAGATTTGGTTTACGATATAACGCATTAATGCCCATTTTCTTCATTAAAGTACGTGTATGACGTCGTCCTATATGATGTCCTTGACGATTCAATAAATCACGCATCATACGGCTACCTGCAAAAGGGTATTGCATATGTAACTCATCCATACAGCGCATCAGCTTCAGATCTGATTCACTCACAGGTTTTGGGCGATAGTAATAACAACCACGGGAGACTTTCAGCAGCTTAGCTTGCTTAGATACTGAAATCTGAAGTGAGTCATCGATTAACTTTTGTGGTTGAAGCGACCCAGTTTCTTCAACACACCTTCTAAAAAATCAATTTCTAATGCCTGCTCACCGATTTTTGCATGTAGTTTTTTTAGATCGATGGGTGGTTCTGTTGGAGCTTTTGATTGATCGAAAGCTTGCGAGGAAGCTGAAATCAGTTGATTTTTCCAGTCAATAATTTGGTTTTGATGAACATCAAATTCAGCACTCAATTCAGCAAGTGTTTTTTCTGCTTTAATCGCAGCAAGTGCTACCTTAGCTTTAAAGTCATTTGAATGATTTCTTCTTGGTCTACGTGTCATAAAATACTCCATATATTGATGTTTATAACATCATTTGGGGAGCAAAATATCACTTATAAGTGTTGTTCAAATTTCCTGATCCACCTCTTTTCTCGCACATTTGGCGAACTTCTGATTGAAGTGTTCAATAAAGCAGGGTAGCCAGGCATTGGCTTCGGCAATCGAACTGATGCCTTCCAGACGCATCTCCTTGATCAGACGATCCTGAAGTGTCCTGTTGGCACGTTCCACACGACCTTTGGCCTGTGGTGAGTTGGCAAAGATAATATCAATGTTTAACTCATTCAGAATCCGGCCAAATTGCGTGATCTGGCTGTCCTGACTGGATTTCTGGTTCACTCTGAATACCGAATGTTTGTCACTATAAAAGGCCAGCGGCTTGCCGTATTGCTCAATGTAGGCTCTGGTGGAAAGCATATAGTCAAAGGTGGTTTCAGCCTCACAAAAGCGCAGATGCAACAGCTTTCCAGTCGCGTCATCGATATAAACCAGCAAACAGCATTTGGCGGCTCGTCCTTCAAACCAGTCATGATATGAACCATCAATCTGGATCAACTCACCGAAGCAATCCCGGTTATATCGAGGCTGATATGGCCGTTTCAGACGCTTGGATCGAGGAATCCAGAGATCATTGGCAGTCATCCAGCGACGAAGCGTTTCTACAGGAATATTCAGGTCAAACATGCTGATGAGCTTCTCATGCGCCAAGGTTGGGCCAAAGCCCAGCAAATGTTCAGAAATAAGGGAAAGGCATTCAGACTTTACGGCTTCATCATGGCGACGATGACCCGGTTGACCACGACTGGCATGTGCCAGACCTGAAACACCGTCTTGATTGAGTTTCTGCAATAACCGGGTAATTTGACGAGTGGAAAGATTCAGGATTTCAGCAGCACGGACCTGGGTAATACGATGATCTCGAACGTCTTGCAGAACTGCAAGCCGTTGAATTTCTTTGTCAGACATAGTGATCAGCATCTATATTTATATCCAGTCCATGGTGATAAAAACCATCATAAACTAGACATTTTTATTGGTGAGAATACAGACACTTTAAATGGTTTCTAACAGAATCATTTCGTATAATATAGATTATGTTAAATAAAGTATGCGAGAAAATAACTTCATATATGTTACATAATGCTCCTGCCCGAAATAAAGTAATAAACTTTAGTAAGCTCAAACGTTCTATACTTATTATACTGATGGAGCTTATGACACCAAGCAATGCCGTCAGGTCATTGCAGATCGGCAAGGGCATGCGGTGATTCCACCTAGAAAAAATGCGAAACCATGGAAAGATATAAAGACTAGTTCGCTTGAGCGAAATGAATTACTTCGAACAGTTAATCTTGCGAAGCAGTGCTTCTCAGGCAGGACATTATGGAAAAAATGGTCAGGTTATCATAGTCGAAGTTTGGTCGAAACCAAGCTAGATTGCATCAAGTTATTATGCGATAAACTCAGTCCCATAAATTTTGACAGCCAAGTCATTGAGATTCATGCTCGCATAGCAGTCTTAAATAAATTTACGGAATTAGGCCAACCTCATACCCGAGTTGTCACTTAAATTTGAGTAGATCAGGGTAAATTTAACTTTTAAATCTTTGTACAACAAAGCCAGTGAGTGCTAAAAAACTGTTTGTAAAAAACATCTACAAAGTTCAGTATTAAATATTTATTAATTGATCGATATGAAAATTTATTAGTTTTTCTTTGTCTAGTACAGATTGCTTACAACTATTTGAATTTAGAAGCAGAGCAATACCGTAGGTAATACTCCAAATATAAGAAAAATACTCACTGACTGAGAATACACTTTTTCTAAATTTTAGATGCGACATTGCAATGCTTCGAATTGCCAAAATCCTTTTTTCACGTATCACATATAGTTCTTGAAATAATGCTTTCAGATTTTTTTCTTTATTGGTGATTCTTTCTTCCAAATGGTGGAATTTAATTGTTCGTAGGGCATCATCCAAATGAAATTTCATATATTTAGACAAATAGTTATGCATATCCCCATCATGTTGCATGGAGATTTCTAGCAATCTTTTTTCATTTTTTATCAATATTTCAAGATATAACTGATTTTTGCTTTTAATATATTTATATACAGTACCTTTTGCCATATTCACTTGTTCGGCAAGATCTGAAATCACAAGTTCGTGTTCATTATCAATGATGATTTGTTCTGCTACCTCTAAAATATAATGAATATTGATCAAATGTTTTTGCTGTTTATCTAAATTCATCATGAATAAACCACAATATTTTTATAGGAATTCTTTTCAGCAATTGTATATTGCAAGCTCATTGATATATCTACCCTGCCATAAATTAGATATAAGCCTCAAACTTATAAGATTTATGGCAAGATGGATTATTTAATGAATAAAAAACCTACTAGAAATCATAAATTGCTGTGAAATTAAGTCGGTTATCTATTCCTGTCTTGTCGTTGAAGGTTTTTCGCTCACCATACATATATTCCAGACCGAAATTGACTGGTTTCACTGGGTTATAGAATATGTTAATCCAGCCCTCTTTTAACTCAGCATTTTGGGTTTCATCATTATGTACAAGACGAGAGAAAGCATTGTTATCATCAGCTTTCATATAACCAAAACCTAATGTCGAACGGATTTTAGGTGTGAGTTTTTGAGTTAAACCTACAGTAATCGCATCAAACTGATTAGCGCGCATTTTATTATTATCATCAAACACATATGCCATATTTGACCAAAGTAGATTTTTGGTATCGCCTTTTATGTGGTTATAGTCAACACGAACAAGTGTATTTTCTGTAGCTTGATATTTACCACCTAGCCCAACACCCCATGCCAAGAAATCATCATCTCCTGCATGGTTTGTCGCTTTTTGCGTGACAAAAGTACGCCCTGAAATGGCTGAACCATTATCAAACTTATAATTAATACGCCCCGTCGCTGACGGCAGTTTTAATTTTGCATCTGGGTCTGTTGTAAAATTCTGAGTACCTGTACGCGTTACCGTTTCTGCTTTAGAGTCCTCTAAGCTAAATGCCAAATTTAAATTTGGATTTACAGGAACCGAATATTTAATTTGTGGTACACGAGTCAGTGAGCCACCCACAGAAAGTGATGCATCCACCGTTTCTGGATAATATTCAACAGCGTTAAAGTTTGACCAAGTTTGACCCAATAACCATTGATCATAAGTCATATAAGCATGACGTATACGGAAGGTATCGCGACCCGCGCCACCAAAAAAGTCCATTTCCACTTTGCCACCCACAGCATGATTACCTAGCTGTGGTGTTTTAAAATTAAAGCCGAAACGCGTGGCATTTAATGTACTTTGGAATTTGTCTGAATTTTTACGCTCATCAGCAGAGCCTTCAAGAGGTACTGCACTAATCAGGTTATACATGGTGCTTGGACCTTTCATTTGATAACTCATGTCCGCACGAACATTACCGTACAATTCAAACTCAGCGCCACCTTTTGTCGTATGTTGTAGTACAGGTGACGGTACCTTTTGTGGTGTGACACTTTCAACCACTACTGGTGCAGTTGCTATTTTCTGCTCATTTAATTTTTGATCATAAACTTTTTGCTGTTGCTGTACTAACTCTTGCAAGGCTTGAACCTGTTGCTGCAATTGATCAACTTGCTGTTGCAAACTCAACTCTGCATGTGTCATTGATGTCAAAACCAACATTGACAATGTGAGTGTGCTTTTAGCAAAAAACTGTACATTTTTTTTCATGGTAAAAATCCTTTTTTTCCCCAAATGATTAATTTCAAATACCCACGTTTTCAGTCTGAAAAAAGCTATTGATAAACTCACTACAATTATTTATCGAATGGCAATGTTCGGGTTTTTCCATACATCTTTTTAAGTATTAATTCGCCAATAATTCACGAATTTTGAATTTTTGAATTTTGCCTGATGGCGTCATTGGAAGCTCACCCCAAACTTCTAAACGTTCTGGTAAATATTGATTGGCCAATTTGTGCGTCTTCAAAAATTCCAACAGTGCTGGCAATGTCAGCTCATACTCTGGATTTTTCAATTTCACAACTGCACAAGCTTTTTCACCCATACGTTCATCTGGATATGGCACCAAAGCAACAGTTGCAATCTCAGGATGTAAATAAATTAATGATTCCACTTCAGCGACTGGGATATTCTCCCCACCACGGATAATGACGTCTTTTTTACGACCTGCAATGCGGATATAACCTTGCTCATCCTGATAGGCAATATCACCTGTATCAAACCAATCCTCTGCATTGGTTTCATTCAGATGTGGACGTTTTAAATATCCGCCAAAATTTGAACAGCAACGAATCATCAGTGTGCCAGAATGCATAGGTGCAAGTGTTTCACCGTCATCACCAACAATTTTCACTTCAACTCCGGGCAATGGCAGACCATCGGTATTGAATGAGCGTTCGTCATCATCTTCTGGACAGGTCATGGTCACAGCACCGCACTCAGTCATACCCCAAGCAGATATAACCTTAACCCCCATGTTTTGACGCGCTTTTTGTACCAAAGTACTTGGAATTGGCGCTCCAGCACATAAAAATAATTTCAAGCTATCAAGTGATTGATGAGACTCCATTACCGCTTCAGAAAGATCATTTAGAAATGGCGTAGAAGCCATAGTAAATGTCGCTTGGTGCTTATGAATCAAGTCAATCGCAACATTGACGTCCCAAACATCCAAGAGCACGGCTTTTGCTTTCAGCAGTACAGGCATAATTAAGCCATACATAAAGCCGGTCTGATGAGCCATTGGCGAACCCATTAAGATCACATCATCTTTATCCAAATGCAGACGTTTCGCATAAGGCACAATATTGGAAAATAAAGTATTTGCCGTATGCATTACACCTTTTGGTTCACCTGTTGTGCCTGAGGTAAAGACTAATTGAGCAATATCATCTGCAGAAATCGTGACGTCATTCAGTGTATTGAGAATTTGCGGATCTTTGTCTAAACCATGATTGAGCAGTAGTTTTTCAAAGCTGTTTTCACCTTCTCCACCAATGACAACAACGTGCTCAAGGCTTGGTATATTACTTTGTAGCTGATTGGCTAATTTTTCATAATCAAATTTACGGAAGATTTTAGGCACAATAAAAACTTTGCTTTCTGTATGTTTCAACATAAAAGAAAGTTCGCGCTCTCTAAAAATCGGCATTAGTGGATTAAGTACAGCGCCAATACGTCGGCAAGCAATATACAGCAGTGTAAATTCCCACCAGTTTGGCAATTGGCAAGAAACGATATCTTGCTTTTGCACACCTAGGCGCTTTAGCCCCAAAGCAATACGATTGGCTGTATGCAGCATTTCACGATAAGTAAAGCTGGTTTCAGACTGATTTTCCGTTTTATAGCTCACCAAACCAATTTTATCTGGATGCTGGTGTACTGCTTCATTTAATGATTGCAAGATGGTTTTATTTAACCAATAACCTGCTTGAATCATTTTTTCCCTGCGAGGGGGTAAAAGAACCGCATCGAAATCCATTCCGTAACTCCAATTTATAATTATCCAACCGTTTTACTTCAAACTATTTAACTGCAAGCTTTATGACTGCCATTTTCTTTCAAACGTTGTCTAATAGCTAAAAATTAACTTAGCTAATAGACATGTAGCGCCTTTTCGATCTGCTTTATGCAGGAACAGCCTTTCGACCCGCTTTATGGCGCGCAATAATGGTTTTCATAATTTGTGCTGTACCATCACCAATTTGGAAACCGAGTACATCTCGCATACGTTGCTCCATTACACCGCGGTCATAACCTGCATGACCAAAGGTCAATAAACATTGATGCACAACGTCATAGGCTAATTTTGGCCCCCACCATTTACACATGCCAGCTTCTGACGTATGCGGTAAATGATTGTCTTTAAGCCACAAGGTTTGTAGGCAAAGTAAACGCGCTGCTTCTACTTGGGTTTCATAGTCTGCCAATGGGTGAGAAACACCTTGAAACGCTGTTAAAGGCTTACCAAAAGCTTCACGCTGTGCCGCATATTCCCAAGCCTCGTCCAAAGACACACGAGCGACTGCAAGTACTTGCAAACCAATCAATGCACGGGAAAAATCAAAGCCTTGCATCACTTGAACGAAGCCTTTATTTTCCTCACCTAAACGGTGATTAACAGGTACACGTACGTTGTCAAAGAAAATAGAACCTCGTCCAATGGCACGCTGCCCATGACAGTCAAAACGTGTTGTTGTAATACCTGGTAAATCCATAGGCACTAAAACTGCTGTTACTCCATGTGCACCAGATTCAATCGTACCAGTACGACCAAAGATGACGGATGCATCTGCTTGATCAGCCGCCGAAATGGAGGTCTTTTCACCATTTAATACGTATTCATCGCCATCACGTTCTATTTTCAAACGCAGATTTCCTGCATCTGAACCGCCACGAGGCTCAGTTAACCCAATGGCAAAAATAGCTTCGCCTGCTGTCAATTTACGCAACCAAGGCTCAACTACTTCAGGATCACCATGTTCCGCCAAGATTTGACCATTTAAGGAAGCAAGCAAATTGATGTATGAAAAACTTAAATCTGCTTTGGCAACGGCTTCATGAATTACACCTGCCGCCAAACATCCCATGCCTTGACCACCATATTGCTCTGGTAGCTCTGGAGCAATAAAGCCCATTTCACCCATTTTTTTGACTAGATCACGATCAAAAATTCGGCTTTGATCACGTTCTAAAAACCCCGGTGCAATATATTTTTGCGCAAATTTTTCCGCAGTTTCGGCTAAGAATTCTAAATCTTCAGTGATGTAAGGATTTTTACTCATAGCGTGTTCCTCCTTATTTAAAGAATTTACGGAATTCAGGTTTACGTTTTTCTTTCAACGCATTTACGCCTTCACGCGATTCTTCTGTGTCGTAATACAATTTCAATGCATACATGCCCATGCCAGCAATACCCGCTTGATGTGCGGTATCCATGTTGAAGCTACGTTTAGCAATCGCAATTGCAGTCGGGCTACGTTCACAAATTTCTTCTGCCCATGCTTGTACTTCTGCATCTAACTGATCTGCTGGTACACATTTGTTAGCTAGGCCAATATCAACCGCTTCTTGACCTTTGTAACGACGGCATAAATACCAAATTTCACGCGCTTTCTTTTCACCCACAACACGTGCTAAATAAGCTGTACCAAAGCCCGGATCGACAGAACCCATTTTTGGACCAACTTGACCAAAAATTGCATTTTCAGAACAAATGGTTAAATCACAAATCGTTGCTAAAACGTTACCACCACCGATTGCATAACCTTGTACGCGTGCAATGACTGGTTTAGGTACATCACGAATCGCCGTATGTAATTCTTCCATTGGCAGACCAATCGTGCCACGACCATCATAATTACCATCATGTGCAGATTGATCTCCGCCTGTGCAGAATGCTTTTTCACCCGCACCTGTCAGAACAATTGCACCAATTTGACGGTCATAGCCTGCTTTGTTAAGTGCACGGATAATTTCATCACAGGTTTGTCCACGAAAAGCATTCATTTTTTCTGGGCGGTTAATTGTGATCCATGCAACACCATTTTTTACTTCGTATAAAATATCTTCAAAATTCATGATCTTTTCCTTTCCTTGAAAACTACATTTGACTTTTACTGTATATTTTTGAGCGACTCAGAATGTTCTTCATTCCATCGTGCGCAACTACTCAATTAACCATTCATGGTTAAACCGCCTGAAACGCTGAGTACTTGTCCTGTAATAAAGCTGGCATCATCACTTAAGAAAAATGCAATAGATGAAGCAAGATCATCTGGCTGACCTAAACGACCAAGCGGGATAGCACGAGTAAATGCTTCGCGAAGTTTTTCAGGATTTGATGCTCCTTCCGTAACACCTGCTAAAAGCGCGGTATCCGTTGGGCCTGGGCAGATTACATTTACAGTAATATTGTTGCGTGAATGCTCACGTGCTAGCGTTTTTGAAAATGCAAGTAGACCGCCCTTACACGCTGCATAGACTGCTTCGCCAGATGAACCTACACGTGCTGCGTCCGATGCGATATTGACGATACGTCCTTGGTTGCGTTCAACCATCCCTTTAAGCACTGCATGGTGCATATTCAACATGCCAACCAAGTTAATTTGGATCAGTTTTTCCCACTCTTCTGGTACTGATTTAATAAATGGCTTAAAGATATCCCAACCTGCATTGTTCACAAGACCATCGATTGGACCTAGCTCAGCTTCTGTTTTCTCAATCGCCTGATCGACGACTTGTTTATTGGTAATGTCGCACTGTACTGCAAATGCTTTACCACCCGCGTTTTGGATCTCTGTAACTAGTTTTTGTGCAGTGTCCATATTCATATCAAACACAGCAACTTTTGCGCCTTCTTGCGCTAAGCGTTTACAAGTCGCACTGCCGATACCACCAGCACCACCAGTTACAATAATGACTTTATCCTTTAGGCCTTTCATACCAGTATCCTTTCTTGTGTTATTCAGAATTATGATTTTCTAATCGATATATCCAACATAGACAAAAAGGAAATTAATTTCAATTATCCATTAACATATTTCGTTATACGGAATTTAAATAAAATTCTTTTCAACTATCTATCTTATTGTTATATATGGATATAACTTAAATATTCACCATATATTTGTAATATTTTGTTACATATTTTGATGTGATATAAATATTTATAGCTAAAAATTGTAAAAAATCCTCTATTTCACCGTAATCAAAATCATAAATTAGCTTTTAATTACTTATTTATTTCGTATAGTGAAATACATTTATTCCAATAAAAAAATATCAATTTCCTGCTTTTATCCATTTTCATCAAGCATAAAAAAAGGCACTACAATATATGTAATGCCTTTTTTAGATTTTATATTTTTTAAAATTGCGTTTACTTCTCCATTAGTCCAACTAACAATGGAGAACCACGAACGCTTTTGGCTTAAAAAGGACTGATCAATTGCAAAATGCTGCAATACCCGTTTGTGCTCGACCAAGAATCAGTGCATGTACATCATGGGTGCCTTCATAGGTATTCACTACCTCTAGATTCACCAGATGTCGTGCCACACCAAATTCATCTGAAATACCATTGCCACCTAACATGTCACGAGCAACTCGGGCAATATCCAATGCCTTACCACAGTTGTTACGCTTAATCAGTGAAGTTCCCTCGACCGAAGCAATACCTTCGTCTTTCATACGACCAAAGCGCAGTGCAGCCTGTAGACCCAGTGCAATTTCAGTTTGCATATCGGCTAGTTTCTTTTGAACCAACTGATTCGCTGCCAATGGACGACCAAACTGTTTTCGATCCATCGTGTATTGATGGGCTGTATGCCAGCAAAACTCAGCTGCACCCATTGCACCCCATGCAATACCATAACGGGCACTGTTCAGACAGGTAAATGGACCGCGTAAACCTCGAATTTCTGGAAAGGCATTTTCTTCTGGGACAAAGACATTATCCATAACGATTTCACCTGTGATTGAAGCACGTAGCCCTACTTTACCGTGTATCGCTGGCGCAGAGAGTCCTTCCCATCCTTTTTCTAAAATGAAACCACGAATATCACCGACATTGCCTTCTTGCGAAACTTCTTTAGCCCAAACCACAAATACATCCGCAATCGGGCTGTTGGTAATCCACATTTTTGCGCCCGTTAAACGATAGCCACCATCTACTTTTTTCGCACGTGTAATCATACTGCCTGGGTCTGAACCGTGGTCTGGTTCGGTTAGACCAAAACAGCCGATGTATTCGCCAGTTGCCAGTTTTGGCAGGTACTTTTGCTTTTGTTCTTCAGAGCCAAATTCGTTAATCGGCACCATAACAAGTGAACTTTGCACACTCGCCATTGAGCGATAACCCGAGTCTACATATTCAATTTCACGAGCCACCAAACCATAGCTCACATAGTTCAAACCCGCACCACCATACTGTTCTGGAATCGTTGGACCAAGTAGACCTAGTTCTCCCATTTCACGGAAAATTGAAGCATCGGTTTGTTCGTGACGGAATTGTTCTAGCACACGTGGTTGTAAACGTTCTTGGCAGTAAGCATGCGCAGTGTCTCGAATCATGCGCTCTTCTTCAGTCAGTTGCAGTTCCAATAAAAACGGATCTTTCCAGTTGAATTTAGTCGGTTTCATTTTGTTTTTCCTTCATTTATTGTGTTAAGCAGTCGCTGACTTAATCATGTCACGTGCAATAATAATTTGCTGAATTTGGGTTGTGCCTTCATACAAGCGGAACAAGCGCACATCACGATAAAAACGCTCAATAGAATATTCACTGATATAACCAGCACCACCATGAATCTGTAAACAGCGGTCAGCTACACGGCCACACATTTCTGTTGCAAACATTTTTGAACATGACGCTTCTGTACTAATGTTCTCGCCCAAATCACGGCGACGAGCTGCATCTAAAACCATGCATTTGGCTGCATATATTTCAGTTTTAGAGTCTGCCAGCATTCCTTGGATCAACTGAAAGTTTGCAATAGGTTGACCAAATTGTTTACGTTCAATGGCATAATTTAACGCATCATCAAGCATCCGTTCCGCCATACCTGCGCTATAAGCAGCAATATGCAAGCGGCCTTTATCCAATACTTTCATTGCAGTTTTAAAGCCAATGCCTTCAACACCGCCAATCAATTGGTCTTTATGTACACGGCAATTATCGAAAATCACATCACAGGTATAAGAACCTTTCTGTCCCATTTTCTTATCAATTTTACCCAGTGACAAACCTGCAGTGCCTGCTTCAACCAAGAACGCTGAAATACCTGCAGCACCTTTAATTTCAGGATTTGTACGCGCCATAACAGTAAAAGTTTGTGCACGAGGTGCATTGGTAATAAATCGTTTCGTACCATTTAGCACATAATAGTCACCGTCTTTCACGGCTGAAGTTTTCAGCGCTGCCGCATCTGAACCTGAATCTGGTTCAGTTAAACAAAAAGAACCAATAATTTCACCGCTTGCATAGCGAGGTAAGTATTTTTGTTTCTGCTCTTCTGTACCGTCAATCAGAATACCGCTTGAACCAATACCATTATTTGTCCCAATTAAAGAACGAAATGCAGCAGAGGTATGACCCAATTCAAATGCCACTCGAACCTCTTCTTCCATGGTAATACCCAGACCGCCAAACTCTTCTGGAATCGTCAAGCCAAATAAACCCATTTCTCGCATTTGCTGCACTATATGTTCAGGGATCGCATCAGTTTCATCGACTTCATGTTCAAGTGGACGCAATTCATTTTGTACAAAATCACGTAGTGTCGACAATAACTGCTCTAACATCTGTTCATCACGAATCATTTTTTCTCCTAGTCCATTTTTAGGATTAGACTTCCTTTATTTATCAAAATAGTCATTTAATTTCGTTATGCGAAATACATTATCAATATTTTTATGTGGTGACAATTAAAAAGCTTCTAAATTATAAAATTAGTTACAAATTTTAGCCTATTTCTGAAATATTTTATTTTTAACTGGTATTTTGATTGAACAATGAGCAAAATTATCTTAAATTATTTTGTAAATTAAGTTTTGCTATGCGGAATTTTAGAAAAATGAACCAAAATTCAGTTGTTCAAATAGACTATGCATTGCCTTCCATTGCAATTATAAAAATCAATCGTCCTGAAGCTAAAAATGCACTGAACACCCAAGTGCGCAAGTTGCTTGCAGAAGCCGTTGCTCAGCAAGTGGATAATGATGATATTCGCGTGATTGTATTGACAGGTGGTGATGACGTTTTTGCTGCGGGTGCTGATTTAACCGAGCTTGCGGAAGCCAGTTCTATGGATCTGTATTTACGCCGTACTGAACGTTATTGGCAAACGATTGCCAATTGCCCCAAGCCGATTATTGCCGCTGTCAACGGCTTTGCACTGGGCGGTGGATGTGAACTCGCCATGCATGCAGACATAATTATTGCCGGTCAAAATGCTCAATTTGGTCAACCAGAAATCAAAGTCGGCATTATGCCTGGTGCAGGTGGCACCCAGCGCTTAGTGCGTGCCGTTGGTAAGTTTCAAGCCATGCGCATGATCATGACAGGATGTTTAGTTTCCGCAGAAGAAGCGTTTGCCATGGGCTTAGTATCTCAAGTTACAGACGATGCTGAGACCTTAAATACAGCATATAAAATGGCTCAACAAATTGCCAAACTGCCAGCTATTGCCCTTGAACAAATTAAAGAAGTGGTATTACTCAGTGAAGATGTGCCATTAAACGCAGGACTGTCACTTGAGCGTAAAGCTTTTCAGTTGCTATTTAGTACCGAAGATCAAAAAGAAGGCATGGCGGCATTTTTAGAGAAGCGCAAACCAAACTTTCAAGGTAAATAAATTGAGTTAGCTCGTTCTACTTCAACATGGTGGACAGCAGCTTATTGAGGTAAACATGGACAGATTAATCAACAACATTGGTGTGATTGGTGCAGGCATTATGGGCATTGGGATTGTGCAAATTGCAATTCAATCCAATCGTCAAGTTTATTTATACGATGCTCAGCAAGATGCTGCAAAAAAAGCATATGACAAACTCAATACCACACTAAGCAGATTGGTCGAAAAAAATAAAATTTCCCAAACCGACTTAGAACAATCATTAGCGAATTTACATATTGTTGAAAATATTCAGGAATTGCATATCTGTGATTTGGTAATTGAGGCCATTATAGAAAAATTAGACATCAAGCAAAGTTTAATGAAACAGCTCGAAGCTATTGTTCGTCCAGAATGTATCTTAGCGTCGAATACATCTTCCCTTTCAATTACTGAAATTGCAGCGCAATGTCAGCAACCAGATCGAGTAGTTGGTTATCACTTTTTCAATCCAGTGCCATTGATGAAAGTAGTTGAAGTCATTCAAGGTCTGCATACCAACACTAAAATTATTGACCAACTCTCTGAACTCGCACGCAAGATGGGACATCGCCCCGTACGTACCAAAGATACGCCGGGATTTATTATTAATCATGCAGGTCGTGCATATGGAACAGAAGCACTTAAAATTTTGAGTGAAAATGTTGCATCCGTTACTGAAATCGATCTCATTTTGAAAAAATCCTTAGGTTTTAAGATGGGACCTTTTGAACTTCTGGATCTGACTGGCTTAGATGTCTCCCATCCTGTCATGCTGTCAATTTACAACCAATATTATCAAGAGCCACGCTATCGCCCGAATGTATTAACACAACAAATGCTCATTGGGAAAAAACTAGGCCGCAAAACAGGTGAAGGATTTTATAAATACATTGATCAAGCCAAGCAAGAGATTGCAATTATTCCTAAGTACTCAGCACATCGTCATGATTTAAAAACAGTATGGCTTAGTACAGAATTTGATGATGATCATAAAAAACTTAGCACTTATTTAACACAAAAAGGGATTCAAATTAATCTCAATGCTCAGCCCAATAATGAAGATTTAATTCTAATTGCCAATTATGGCGATGACGCAACACATAGCGCACAACGTCTAGGCGTCAATCCTGAACAAGTTGTTTGTATTGATATGTTGGGTAATTTTGAGCAATGCCGCACCTTAATGCCTAGCCTGCTGACTCAGCCAAAAATGATTGAAGCTGCGCTGGATCTATTCAATCAGCCAAACTCCGAAACTATAGTGATTGAAGAAAGCTTAGGCTTTGTTTCACAACGTGTTCTTGCCATGGTGGTGAATTTGGCTTGCGATATGGCGCAACAGAAAATTGCCATAGTTGAAGATATCAATGCCGCAGTGAAACTTGGACTTGGTTATCCATTTGGCCCGATTGAATGGGGCGATGTAATCGGCAAAGAAAAGATTTTAAAAGTTCTCGAGCGTATTTCAAGTATCAGTCATGACCCACGTTATAGACCAAGTCCATGGTTACAAAGACGCTGCAAACTGAATCTATCACTCAACTATCAACGCTAAATTTTTAGATTAAAAAACTTCAAGGAAAGAATGTTATGAATGCATATATATACGATGGCTTACGCACGCCAATTGGTCGCCATGCAGGTAGTCTTGCCAGTATCCGTCCAGATAATCTTGTGGCACAAGTGATTAAATCTTTAGTACAAAAAACGGGTATTGACGCCACTGATATTGAAGAAGTGATCTTGGGTAGCACCAATCAAGCGGGTGAAGATTGTCGAAATGTAGCACGCAATGCTTTATTACTCGCAGAGCTGCCAGTTAGTGTCGCTGGTCAAACTGTCAATCGATTATGTGCTAGTGGTTTAGCAGCTGTTGTTGATGCAGCTCGCGCAATTCACTGTGGTGAAGGCAATCTATATATTGCTGGCGGTGTTGAAAATATGTCACGTGCACCCTATGTTTTAGCCAAAGCTGAATCAGCTTATAGCCGAGATATAAAAATGTTTGATACCACCATTGGCTCTCGTTTTCCAAATCCGGCATTAACAAAAATGTATGGTAATGACTCTATGCCTGAAACAGGTGACAATGTCGCTGAAGCTTTTGGAATTAGCCGTGAAGATTCAGATCGCTTTGCAGCAGCTTCTCAGGCCAAATATGAACAAGCCAAACAAGATGGTTTCTTCAAAGATGAAATTTTGACAATTGAAGTACCACAAGGTCGTAAAGCACCACCGAAAATTGTAGATGAAGACGAACATCCTCGCCCCTCATCAAACTTTGAAGCATTACAAAAACTCAAACCTTTATTTGAAGGCGGTGTAGTCACCGCTGGCAATGCATCTGGGGTCAATGATGGCGCAGCAGCATTACTCATTGGCAACGAAAGTGTTAAACAAAAGTATGGCTTACAACCACTGGCTAAAATTTTAGCTTCAGCTTCTTCGGGTATTGAGCCTCGTATTATGGGTGCTGGTCCAATTGAAGCAATTAATAAAGCCTTAAAGCGTGCCAATATCAGCCTTGATGACATGGACATTATTGAAATTAATGAAGCCTTTGCACCACAAGTTTTATCTTGTCTGAAAGGTTTAAATGTTGCATTTGATGATCCAAGGGTAAATCCAAATGGTGGTGCAATCGCGATTGGTCATCCATTGGGTTGTTCGGGAGCACGCCTTGCATTAACTGTGGCGCGTGAGTTAAAACGCCGCAATAAAAAATATGCAGTGATCAGTTTATGTATTGGAGTTGGACAAGGTTTAGCGATGGTCATTGAAAATACACAGCTAAGCTAAATTGCATTAAATATGTGAAATTACAATTTTTATTGGTTCCGCTATACAGAAACTTAGGCTTTAAAGCTTCAAAAAGTTTTGTATAGCGAAATTTATTGTTATCATACATTGTGTATTGATTTAAAAAACAAATGGAACATCATGAATCATCAAGATGAAATTGCTCTTGAGCAAACAGAAAAAAAAATAAATTTAGATGAAATTCGCCTTGATCCAATTTCACATATTCATCGCGAAAATAATCCGCAATTCATTGCGTCGCTTGCACGTGGCTTGGAAATTCTGCGTTGTTTTACCGCTACAACTCAAATTTTGGGCAACCAAGAATTGTCGCAATTAACAGGTTTACCAAAACCTACCATTGCACGTATTACCAATACCTTAGTTTCTTTGGGTTATTTGAAACAATTACCCAATTCAACAAAATACACCTTAGATACAGGTGTATTAGCACTCGGTTATGCTTCCCTTTCAAATATTTCTGCACGTATCCACGCTCGTCCTTATATGGAAGAAATGGCAAAGTATGCTCAGGCGCCTGTCGCAATGGCAACACGCGACCGTTTAAATATGCTGTATTTAGATGTAGTACAGGCAGAATCGAATTTGACCATGCGTCGCCCGATTGGCTCAACCATTCCACTACACAATACTGCAATGGGACGTGCTTGCTTGGCTGCGCTACCAGAAACTGAACGCGACTTCATTATGGAAGCTTTAGCTAAACGCCATCAAGATGATTGGCCTATGATAAAGCGCGGATTAGAACGTTCATTTCATGATTACCAAAACTATGGCTACTGTTTGTCTTTAAGTGAATGGCATAAAGAAGTAAATTCAGTTGCAGTACCAATGGTACATCCCATCCATGGTTTATTGGTCTTTAACTGCGGAGCGCCAAGCTATTTGGTCAATCAAGAAAAGCTTGAAAATGAAATTGGGCCACGTCTGATCTATATGGTTCAAAATATTCAAGAAGCTTTAAACGCACTTTAAAAAGATATTTTTTTATTCAGTCAAACATTCTCTTGAATAAAAAAACTAGTGCCTGTTAGTTTGCTTTGCCTCGGGTGGTACATCCCAAATCAGTTTTCTTAACTCAATAGTGATTCATTAAAAAAGCCAGTCTGTATTTATACAGACTGGCTTTTTATTTTGGTTATCAAGTATCGTTAAATATGTGACACCAATTCAGGAACAACAGTGTTCAAATCACCCACTAACCAGTAGTCAGCTACTGAGTTGATTGGCGCTTCTTCGTCTTTATTGATCGCAACGATCACTTTAGATTCTTTCATACCTGCCAAGTGCTGAATCGCACCAGAGATGCCTACAGCGATGTACAAGTCAGGAGCAACGATTTTACCTGTTTGACCCACTTGCATATCGTTTGGTACGAAACCAGCATCTACCGCAGCACGTGAAGCACCTTGCGCAGCACCAAGCTTGTCCGCTAATGGATCAAGAACAGTGTGATAGTTTTCACCTGAACCAACACCACGACCGCCTGAAACAACAATACGCGCAGCTGTTAATTCTGGACGTTCAGATTTCACGATTTCTTCAGAAACGAACTTAGAAATACCAGCATCACCAGTAGATGCAACAGTTTCAACTGCAGCAGAGCCTCCTTCGCTTGCAACAGCATCAAATGCAGTACCACGAACAGTCGCAACTACAACAGACTCGCCAGACTCTACAGTTGCAATCGCGTTGCCTGCATAGATTGGACGTTTGAAAGTTTTAGGACCTTCAACAGCAATGATGTCAGTGATCATGCTTACGTCAAGTAGCGCAGCAGCACGTGGAAGTACGTTTTTGCCCGTTGTCGTAGAAGCAGCAAGGATGTGAGTGTAACCCGCACCGATAGAAGCAACTAATTTAGCAACGTTTTCAGCCAATTGATTAGCATAAGCAGCGTCGTCAGCAAGTAATACTTTGCTTACACCCGCAACTTTAGCTGCTTGGTCTGCAACTGCTTGAGCGCCTGAACCAGCTACTAATACAGTGATATCACCACCGATTTTTTGCGCTGCAGCAACAACGTTAAGAGTTGCACCATTTAGTGCTTTGTTGTCGTGCTCAGCGATAACTAAAATACTCATGATTTTTATCCTTCTGTATTAGATCACTTTCGCTTCGTTTTTCAATTTATCTACAAGCTCGTCTACAGACTTCACTTGTACGCCCGCTTTACGTTCTGCAGGAGCTTCAACTTTAACAGTTTTAAGCTTAGTTGCAGGTGAAACGCCATAATCAGCAGGTGACTTAGTATCAAGCGGCTTTTTACGCGCTTTCATGATGTTTGGAAGAGCAGCATAACGTGGCTCATTCAAACGTAAGTCAGTTGTGATGATTGCAGGAAGTGCAAGTTCAACAGTTTGTAAACCACCGTCGATTTCACGAGTCACTTGTACTTTGTCGCCTTCAACTTTAACTTCTGAAGCGAAAGTACCTTGGCCAGCACCTAAAAGCGCGCCAAGCATCTGACCAACTTGGTTAGAGTCGTCATCAATTGCTTGTTTACCAAGAAGGATCAATTGAGGTTGTTCAGCGTCTACAATACCTTTTAGGATTTTTGCAACTTCAAGTGCACCTAACTGGCTGTCGTCAGCTTCAACAAGGATACCGCGGTCTGCACCAAGCGCCATAGAAGAACGGATTTGTTCTTGAGCTTCTTTAGGACCAATAGAAACAACAACGATTTCTGAAACAGTTCCTTTTTCTTTTAAACGAACCGCTTCTTCCACTGCGATTTCACAGAATGGGTTAATTGACATTTTAACGTTCGTTAAGTCAACACCACTGTTGTCCGGCTTAACGCGAACTTTAATGTTGGCATCAACCACACGTTTTACAGCAACAAGAGCCTTCATTTACACTTCCTCAGTTGTTAAATTAAAATTGGTTTTACTCTGTGCTTGGGCCATATCTGCACGTCTATGATTAATTAGCGATAATGCTACAGCGCCGATTAAACCAGCCAAAGCAATCACAAAGAAGTTTTGCTGAATGGGTAAATTTAGCGAAACAATAAAACCAATTAATAGCGGCGCGCCAATTGCACCTAAACGCCCTACGCCAGATGCCAGACCGATTCCCGTTGAGCGAATGACGTTTGGATAAAATTGACCGCAGTATGAATATGCAACGATTTGCGCACCTGTTGAACAAGCACCTACAACCCCAATAATGAAATACAGCATGGTTGTCGACATAGGCAAAGTCATTAAATACAAAAAGGCACTGCCTATAGCATACATAATGACCAATACCCATTTAATGTGGAAGCGATCTGCTAACCAACCACCGCCCACTGCACCAATAATTGCGCCAATATTCAATGCGACCACAAAAGTCAGTGCAGAACCCAATGAATAGCCTGACATTGCCATTAACTTAGTGAGCCAAGTGCTTAATGCATAAACCATAAACAGGCAGGTAAAAAATGCCACCCAAAACATCAGCGTACTAAAAGCTCGTCCATCACTGAATAACAGCCCTACTGTCGGTTTTAAATTATTATTTGGTGAACCATTAACAAAAACTGCATCCGCAGGGAATTGTGCTTGCGGTGCAATTTGCTCGGCAACCTTACGCAGTTCAGCCTGTTTATTATGCTTCACCAAATAAACCACAGATTCAGGCATAGATTTTAAAATAAAAGGTAGCAAAACAATCGGTACACCTGCAGCATAGAACACCACCTGCCAGCCATATTGCATAATAAACTGTTTACCCAAAACTGCCGCTAAAATTCCGCCTACGGCATACCCCGAAAACATTAATGAAGTCATGACATTACGTACTTTCTTAGGTGAATATTCCGTCATTTGAGCAACTACATTCGGCATTACACCGCCAATGCCTAATCCTGCAATAAATCGTACGATACTGAATGTGACTGGGTCATCAGTTAAACCTGCTATCGCAGTAAAAGCACTGAATAAAAATACACAAATGGCAATGGTTAAACGGCGACCAATTTTATCGGCGAGACCACCAAAAAATATAGCCCCAATCATCATTCCAAATAGTGCTGAACTTGCCATAAAACCAGCGGTTGAAGCACTTACATTCAGTTGTTCCATAATCGAAGGTAAAGCTGCACCTGCAACAGAAATATCATATCCATCGATAATGATAATCAGCATGCACCACATTAAAACTTTGGCATGAAAACCGTTGAATTTAGCTTCACTCGCTAAACTCTGGATATCGACTTGACTCATCAATCAACTCCTTGATTGTTATTGTTGTTTTAGTTCACTACTGTTTTAAGCATTCTGTCAGCCATACGCATCCGATTGCATTCTGGAGATTTCTAACAGAAATCAAAAAACCGAACATGTTTATTAAACATCCAATTCAGATTAATAAATATAATTTTTATGTCAATACCATTACATATATTTAAGTTTAAAACACTAATATATAGTGGTTGTTAATTTTATTTATATTTATATGTTGACATATACTTGATTCAACATATGCTTTTCATAAGTCTAATTTACTAAGGAAATAGAACATGCCTGTTGAACTTCACTATGAAAATAATATTGCGATTATCCGATTGAATCGACCTAAAGCTCGAAATGCACTAAATTCAGAAATGATTGAAAAATTGCAAGAAATTGTCTCTGAAATTTCAGAACTGAATCTGCGTGCAGCCATTTTTGTCGGTGAAGGCAAAGCCTTTTGCGCAGGTGCAGATATTACAGAATTACTGAATAAGACTCCTGTAGAACATTTGCATAAAATACAAATCGGTCAGGCCTTATTCCAACAGATAAATGAATTAAAATTTCCGACACTGGCCAGTATTCATAGCATGGCTTTAGGTGGTGGACTTGAATTGGCTTTGGCATGTACATTTCGAATATGTAGCCCTACGGCCGGTCTTGGACTTCCTGAAATAAAACTCGGTTTGATTCCTGGCTATGGCGGAACACAACGTTTACCACGTTTAATTGGTGTATCAAAAGCACTTGAAATGGTTGTCAGCGGCAAAATTGTTTCTGCGGAAGAAGCTTATAATATCGGCTTAGTGAATCAAATTATTGAAATGCAAGATCCGATTGCAAGCGCAAAAGAATATCTAGATGCATTGGCAATACAATTTCCAGCTGCGATTCATCAAATAATGCAAGCCGTTCAATCTGCAACCGATTTAAATATCCATCAAGGGTTGGAATTGGAAGCAGAACTCTTTGTGGAGTGCACTCAAAGCGATGATGCTACTGAAGGTATACAGGCGTTTTTAGAAAAAAGGTCAGCGAATTTTTCTCAAAAATAGCTGTACTAATATTCTAAGCCGATATACTAGCTGCAAATATCATTAGAAAATGTGCTTAATAACTATGTCAGATTCAAAACTTGGAATTTACGATCAATCTTTATATATGATTCATAATCGGCTGTTTTTTCGGTTATTTCAGGTAGGTAATAGTCTAGATCGCCAATGTTTAAATGAACTCGGTATTTCCCCTGTCCATTGGGCAGTAATGGGTGCACTTTCGCGTCCACAACTCAATGATGCAGGTATGTCATTTTCCGATTTAACCGAATACTTAGGGATTAGCCGACAAAGTTTAGACAATGTTTTAAAGCGTTTAGAACGTGAAGGCAGTGTGCAGCGTGTTACCTCCGATGAAGATAAACGGGCTAAAAATGTAGCACTCACACCATTAGGGCAACAAAACTGGCTAGACCTTCAGGAGCATTTTTTTCATTTCTATCATCAAGCGATGTCTGGCTTTGCTTTGGATGATTTAGCCAGCTTAATTCATTTACTCAATAAGTTAAATGTAGGTCTTAAACAGATCGATCTTAAACAACTAGGTACTGACGTGAATTAAAATTATTTTTTATATCTAGCGAACTATCATGCTCTGAACTAAAAAATTGGGTGTTTAACTAAAATCACAATATCAATCTTAAAGGGAATTTATATGCAGCAACATACATTGGTCGATCAAGTCATTAATTCAAGACATTCGGTACGTGCTTTTAAAACGACTCCAATTGAAACACAAACGATCAAAGACATTTTAACGGTGTCTAGTCGTGCTCCATCAGGCAATAATATTCAGCCGTGGAAAGTTTATGTGGTCACTGGACAAAAACGAGAAGCCTTGATACAGAAGGTTTGTGCAGCACAAACCGAAATTTTCACCCATCCAGAAAAAGCTGATTTGTATCAAGAAAGCTTTAAATATTATCCGATAAAATGGACTTCGCCATTTATTGAGCGCCGCCGTGAAAATGGTTGGGGCTTGTACGGTTTATTGGGTATTCAAAAAGGTGAACAAGATAAAATGCAACAGCAGCTTTTACGCAATTATCAGCTGTTCGATGCACCTGTGGGTTTATTCTTTACCGCCAATACGATCTTAGAAACAGGTTCAAAAATGGATATTGCAATGATGATCCAAAATGTCATGATTGCTGCCAAAGCCCGCGGCATTGACAGTTGTCCGCAAGCCGCATGGAATCCTTTTCATCAGGTGGTTGCAGAGGTTTTGGATATTCCAGACGATGAAGAACTGGTTTGTGCGATTTCTCTAGGTTATGCAGATGAGTCTGAAGTGGTCAATCAGCTGCAAACACCTCGTGTCCCAGTTGAAGAATTTGCTATTTTCTACGATTAAATCTAAAAATTAAAGAGGCACAAAAGTACCTCTTATTTTAATTTTACTGAATAATTTTTTTATCTCTTAGAATCGCTAGCTCAGTTTCAGAAATAAATCGGTTTAAAATTTTGTCTGTATCCTCCCCTAAATAAGGGGGAGTTTTAACATATTGTACTGGCGTTTTAGAAAGTTTAATCGGTGAACCAATAGAAATATAATCTGAACGTAATGGATGTTCCATTTTTATAACCATTTCGCGCGATATAACCTGTTCTTCTTCTAATGTTTGTTGTAAATCATTAATCATACCTACAGGAACCTTAACCGCATGAATCCGCTCGACCCAATATTTTGCAGGCTGAGCCATAAAATGCTGTTGTAATAACTCAGTGACTTCTTCACGATATGTTACACGACCCTTATTTTTTGAAAATTTTGGATTTTCAGAAAGCTCTGGCAAACCAATACATTCACATAACATCTGGAACTGTTGGTCATTACCACAAGCAATAATAAACTCACCTTCTTTCGCTCTAAAGACTTGGTATGGCACAATATTGGCGTGCGCATTGCCTAAACGTCCAGGTACTTTGTCTGACGTTAAATAATTCATTGCCAATACCGAAAGTGAAGCAACCTGAGTGTCGAGAAGAGCCATATCTATATGTTGACCTTCACCAGTACTTACTCGTGAGAGTAAAGCTGCCTGAATGGCAATTGCTGAATATAATCCTGTAGTTAAATCTGCAAATGCCAACCCTGCCTTCTGTGGTCCACCTCCAGGGAGATCATCACGCTCACCCGTGACACTCATCATTCCGCCCATACCTTGTATAATAAAATCATATCCCGGCTCAGCAGCTCGCGGGCCTGTTTGCCCAAAGCCTGTTATTGAGCAATAGACCAACTTAGGATTTAATTTACTAAGACTTTCATAATCTAAGCCATATTTTTTCAATGAACCAGCTTTATAGTTTTCAATAAGAACATCACTGTCTACGACCATTCGTTTAATAAGTGCCTGGCCTTCTGCTGAAGCCATATCAATAGCTACAGAATACTTTCCACGATTTGTAGATAAATAATAAGCAGACTCGCCTGTTTCATTACCATGATCACTTTTTAAAAAAGGAGGTCCCCAAATACGAGTATCATCTCCATGAAATGGCTTCTCAACTTTGATAACCTCTGCACCCAAATCTGCTAATATTTGGCTACACCAAGGCCCTGCCAAAATTCGACTTAAGTCAAGAACTTTAAATCCTGTTAATGCGCCCATAATTTCCCTCAAATTTTCTAATTAAAGTCTTAAGCCTTCATTCGTTAGGCATTTGCCCTAATTTTCCTTTAAAATTATAAAATGATTAAAAGAAAAACTAACTGGCATAACCAATAAAATTGTGGAAAAAAACATCAAGTTGTATTATGTTAAATTTAGAAAATTTTAATTATTTCACATAATGCCAAACATCAGCATCCACATAATTTTCATCGATATGGTAGCCCTGTACTATAACTTCTTTTGCATCAATTTCTCTTGATTTCTTATTAGCTCATTTGCAAATTGATCCTAGACAGTATTGTGGGCAACCAGCCCCTCTAAACTTTTAAAATATTTCTGTTTAAAGGTTTCTGGGCTTAACTAGCCGTTTGCGGAATGCCTTCTGACCCGATTGTAATAAATCTCGATATAGTCAAACAAGACAGCATTCGCTTCTTTTCGAGTGGCGAACATACTGCCATAGATTACATGCCCTTTTAATGTATGAAAGAAGCTTTCAGTCACTGCATTATCGTATGAATCAACAGTTGTACCGACTGATGCTTGTAAATTTGCTGCTTCTAAACGATTGGTATAGCGAATAGAAAGATATTGAACACCTCTATCGGAATGATGAATCACATTCTTTGGCATGCCTCGATCGTGCAATGCATTGCTCCAATGCATCGAGCACCATATCTGTATTCATCCGTGTAGATACTTTCCATCCAACAATTGCTCGTGAAAACACATCAATAACAAATGCGGTATAAATCCAGCCTGAATAAGTTTGAATATACGTAAAGTCACTGACCTGAGATACAGTCTTGGTAGTCAATGAGGTTTTGAGATTATTCGGCCAATAAATAATCTCTTTGATAGGCAGTCTGATGTTTTAAAACACCATAACTCAGATGTATAAGCTTGCACATTGCAGCACCTAAAGCACACATTTTATTTATACCCCGGCTTAATAATCGTTGATATAAAGCTTCAATGTGTGGATTATATTTAATCGCTGTTAATGCTGACATATACAATACTGTGCGTATTTTACTGTCACCTGCTTTTGATAAGTGACTTTGCTTGTTGACTGAACTGCCAGACAACTTATGTACTGGAACCAAACCTACATATGCAGCAGCTTGACTTGCTTTTCAAATAGATACCAGTCCATATAGTCATTGTTCGATTGGCTATTCGTTTTCCTTGGTATATTCGCTTTAGTCCTTGTTTTCCTGATCTGTTCACGCAGTGATTCTGAATCATAGCCTTTATCTGCGCATACCACTTTTGTCTCTTTTAAATCTAATGTTGATATTAAATCATGTGCAACTTTAACATCATGTGTGGTTCCATCGGTAATCATGAAATCAATAGGATTGCCATGTGCATCAACAATCAAATGTATTTTTGAGGAGTTTCCTCCTACACTTTTAGAAATAGATTGATTCGCTATGCCGGCAGAATGTTGATGAGCACGTACATGAGAGCCATCAATAAAAATCCACTCCATATCGGGGCATGAGGCTAGTAATTTGAATAATCTAAGTAACTTACCGCTGCTTGACCAACGATTAAAACGTTTGAAAATAGAGTTTGAATGACCAAAACAAGAAGGAATATCTCGCCACGGACAGCCTGTTCTAATTCTATAGAGAATAGCTTCAATAAAATTGCGTAAATTTGAGTTGTGGTGAATAGATAAATTACGCAGAATAACTTTCAACTTTTGCCAGTGTTGATCTGTCAGCATGGTACGAGGCATAGCGAATAGTAAAATTGGGTTTGGTGATTTGATTTTACTACTTCGCTATTTTTTTAAGCTAAAAGTGTCAATACCCCCTAATAAATGCTTTTAGAAATAGCTTATTCTTTCATTCCTGCCGGATTTAAATGCGCTAGTCCATGAGTGGCATCAATACAAACCCATTCTGAATCTACATCATGAGGTAATAATTTAAAGACTTAGACCATTGTTAGTGCATTAGCATTGTTCGAGGCATAGCGAGAAGTGAATTTTGTTTGGCAATTGAATTTTACTTTCTCAGTGTTTTTTTAAACAGCAAATATCAATAGATTCTAAGTTTTACAAATGTATTTTATAGAAATTGTTTTTAAAAAGGTTAATTTTATTACTAGGTCTCACCAAGATTATACTTTCAGACATATTTTAAAGAAAAGAAGTGTAGCAACTTGCTACACTTCTTGATTTTTTTCCACCAACTCTTTCAACAGGGTTTCTAATTTTTCTAAGCTAGCATCATCAAAATGAGAAATTTTTAAAGAAACCTTTAATAACTTATCATTAAATTTAATATTCCCAGCAACTTTCCCAGCATATTCAATTTTTTTTACAAGGGATGTTGATGGAGAATCGTTATTATCTTGAACTAGATATTTTGTAGCTTGTGCCACAGCCTTAGTTTGCTCAAGTTGGCCATTCTTTACTTTTGTCCAAACAGTTAACAAGGCTTTTTCAGCATGTTGTTTTATTTCTTCGTGATCTGCAAGAAATTTTTTAAAAGCTGTTGCCGCAGTTCGACCTAATAATTGTGGCTCATTTACTAAATCATTCAAGATAGCTTTAGGCAACTTCTCAAAAGATAGATATTTATACATGTCTTCGCGATTTAAGCCTAAAGACTTCGCTAAACGTTGTTTATTTTTCTTTAAATTTTCATCCAAGCCTACTAGACCAATATAGATTTCGAAGTCTGATAAATCCTGGCGTTTTAAATTTTCAGCTAGCGTAAGTAGTGAAGCTTCTTCATCATTCGCATCAATGATAATGGCCTCAATGGTTGATTTTTTTAGAATTTCATGCGCACGTAATCGACGTTCACCTGCAATCAACTCAAATTTTAAATTTTCAAGTTTACGAACAGTGATGGGTTGCAACAAACCAACTTCATCTATTGATTCAGCGAGTTCTTTAATTTCCTGCTCATCAAATTTTCTACGCGGTTGATAAGGACTACGTGAAATGTCTTCAATAGGGACATTTCGTCTAAATTCCTTTAATTCCTTAATATTATCTTTTTGAGCTAATTGATGCTTTTGAGTATTTTGTTTCAGCTTTTGAGCTAAAAGTTCTTTTGCAGTTGCCATAAAATTCTCAATCAGTTAACTTTAGCCAAAACTTCTTTAGCTAAACTTTCAAAAGCCTTTCGAACCTTTCCACTTTTGTCTAGCTTAAGTAAAGACTGCTGCATAATCGCTGCTTGATTTACTTTTGTACTTTGTGGAATAGTCGTTTCCATAATATAGCCAACTTGCTTAAATGCTTCATCACGAATGAGTTTACAAACATTTTGTCTCTCATCGTGCTTAATAAGTAATGCACCTAATAATTGTAGTTCCGGATTGATTCGCTTTATTTTTTCCAAATGATTAAGTAAGTCTGTAACACCATATAGACCATATTGTGAGCCAGATTCAATCGGTATGATTACATGTGTTGAAGATGCTAAAGCATTACTAGTTAATAGTTTTAAACTTGGAGGGCAGTCAATTAAAATAAAATCATAAAGATCTTTTAATAGTTCTAATTTTATAGTGAGTTCTTCTGATGGTCTTGGCGCATCTTCTTTTAATTGGTCCTCAGTTTTTCCTAAATTGAGAGAACCATAAATTAGTGAAACATTATCAAAATTAGTATCTTCTTCTAAAGCGTCGGTAAGTAATGAGACATCACCTACTAATAACTCAGCGGTTGTTACTCCAACTTCACTTGGATGTTTTAAACCAATATGCAAGCTAGCATTTGCTTGAGGATCTAAATCAA
The DNA here is from genome assembly GCF_003664645.1 of Acinetobacter chengduensis. GTDB lineage: Bacteria > Pseudomonadota > Gammaproteobacteria > Pseudomonadales > Moraxellaceae > Acinetobacter > Acinetobacter chengduensis. Next base: position 40,898 of record NZ_RCHC01000014.1, read on the forward strand.
TCACAAGCACTTTATTTCCTAAGTTTGCTAGCTCAGAGGCTAAATGAACAACTGTTGTTGTTTTACCACAACCACCCTTGTGATTCGCAACAGCAATAATTTTTGCAGACATACTTGTCAAATCATTCTATATTTACAATTACTATTAATATAAATAACTTTGGGCTAAGTTACTACACCTTTTAAATTTAAAACAGTCATTTGTATAACGCTAAAGCAATTTTAATTTTAAAGTTTTATATAGCTAGCTTAATTAATAATTAATAGTAATTAATAATTAAGTTAATTAATAATTAAGTTAATATTTTTCATTTAAAAACAATAATATATAAACTTTAAGGTGGAGGGTTTGTCATCTTAAAGTGGAAGAGTTGTCTTCTATAAGTGGAAAGAAGATCACTTAAAAGTGGAATGCCTGTCACTGTAAAGTGGAGTAAATGTCACTTAAAAGTGGAGTATTTGTCACTATGGTGGAATGTTTTTCACTGTTAATTATAAAATATATGTATTATCATTTAAAATATAAATAAAACAATTATTTATGATGTTGATAACTTATTGATTTTTTGTGGAAGAGTGGAAACAAAATCACTTACAAAAATATTATTGTGGATAAAATTGCAATGCTTTTTTTACTAGACCACTTTTTTATATATTCATTGATCTAAGAGTGGAAAGAATTTCACGCACTCACCCTAGAATGCAGATATTTTGTTCTTATAACTAAACTCAATATTTTTTTTCAGTGATCCGCGTTTTTTAAAGGTGGAAAACTTGTCATATCGAAATAAGTTAATTGATTATTTAAAATCCATTATGGGTGTTTATTCATCAATCCGTATTTCTATAAAGAATCAAAAACATCTAAAAGTGGAGTATTTGTCATCTTAAGGTGGAATTTAAAAAATAGGTTTCCACTCTAATTAATTTTTACCTAAATCTGGTGACAAGTATTCCACCTTAGGTTTTTTAGGTGAAAGTGTTGAATCTTTTTCCACTTTTTTATATAACATGCATAATCAACTTAAGTACACTTAAAATAGTTAATACTCTTTATGTCAGAACTAAGCCATAACAAAGAAGAGCTGGATTCAATCCCGTACTGCATAGGTAATATTCGTCACAATGGGGTTGTAAGTACTAGCAATCGTTTAATACGACCTATTGAATTGTCAGCGAATGAATATAAAGCACTTTTATATGCGATGGCTGTTGCCAATTACGGAGAGAAGAATCATATCGATAAAGAGATTAGTGAACAAACATACATCTATCTGTATAAAGATGATTTAGCTGAATTACTGGGATTAAGTAAGCGAAATTCAATTAATGTAGCCATTGATCGAATTTACAAAGAACTTTCATCCCGTGTGGCGCACTTTGTAATTGAAGAACCTGTAGATGATATAAAGAAAAAAACAAAAAGAGTTCACTCGGTTGTCCCTATTATCCGTGAGTTAAGATGGGAAGATGATTCAAAGAATGCACTTCAAATCAGATTTACCAGTGAAGTATTACCTTACTTTACTCAATTAGCTGGTGGTAATTTTACGACATACCAACTAAAACATTTATTTGCTCTAGATTCAGTTGCAAGTATGAGTCTTTATACCTATTTCATAAAAAACGAATTCAAATTTAAGACCCAAGAAATCTACGAAGTCCCATTATTATTAGAGAATCTCAAAGCTCTAATTGATATAAATGAAACTAAATATGACCGTTGGGTCGATTTTCGACGTTATGTATTAGATAAAATTGTAGCTGAAATTAATGAAAACACCGATCTACAGTTAGAATATGAAACAATTAAAAAAGGACGCCCTATTGTAGGCGTAAAATTTAAACTACATCATCGTGGTTTTGAGAAGCCTATAATTGAAAATAAAAAGGCCGAAAAATTAAAGATCTACTTAGATGTTCCATTTGAAGATAATGCTGAGGTAAAAGATCTAGGTGCAAAATTCGATACCACTGTACGTTCATGGTATATTTTTAATGATGATGCAAATTATTTACAGCTTGAAAAGTGGTTTAAGACCGTAGGTTGCCTCACAGACTCTCAAGCAAACGTTGTTATCAATGATTCATTATTTCAAATGGATTTTGCTGAAGTTGGAATGAGCTTAAGTGACTTTAAGAGAAAAATGAAAAATAAATTGAAAACTGATAGTAAATTTGTGGAAGACATCAAGGATCGTCTAAATGAAATTTTCGGAAAGGATATTATTTAGGAGTGTAGCAACTTGCTACACTTTTATCGGCTATTCTTAGTTCATGAAACCACTTATAACTTTAATTAGTAAAACAGTTATATTTGACCTTCATTCCAACTTCATATTATTCAGTTTTAATTACTTAAAGCATATATTTCATTGAGTTTATGACATGTTGATCTAATTCATAAATGATCTGTAGGTTAAGGTGATAAGAGTATTTTTTGAGATAAATATTGAAATTGGATAAAATGAATCTTAGATTCTCAAATGAAGTGCAACAGAGATTAAATTATTGGAAAGAAGCAAGATAAGCTAGCCTTTTGCTTCCGACCGACCAAAGTCAAAGTTGTATCATGGACTATACTCATCTTACCCAAGAAGAAAGATATCAGATTTCTACATTGTTACGTGAAGGATTTTCTAAACGTTACATTGCTTGGAAACTCAATCGTTCACCTTCAACTATTTCTAGAGAAATTAATCGTAATCGAGCGAGAAACGGTTACTTCGCTAAACATGCTAATCAAATCGCTTTAAGACGCCATTGCTCCAATCCGAAAAGAATCCCTGATGAAATATGGTCACATGTCATCTTTTATCTTGAACTTCGATGGAGTCCTGAACAAATTGCTTCTCTTGTTTCAGTCAGCCTGCATTCAATTTATCGTTTAATACGACAGGATAAAAATAAGGACGGTACTCTCTTTCATCATCTATGTTTTAGAAATCAAAGAAAGAGGAAATACGGCTCTCCTGAAACTCGTGGTCAGCTGGCTAATCGTAAAAGTATTCATGATAGACCGATTGAGATTGAACAGCGTCATCGTTTTGGTGATCTAGAGATAGATACGATTGTGGGTAAGAATCAACAGCAATCATTGGTCACGATTGTAGATCGCAAGACAGGTTATTTGTGGTTGAAGAAGTGTAGGTCACGCAAAGCAGAGGAAGTTTGCCAAACAACAATCAGTATACTTGAGCCGATCAAAGATCAGCTCAAAACGATTACCGCAGATAATGGTAAGGAGTTCAGTCTGCATGAATATGCAGCTCAAGCATTAGAAATAGATTGGTATTTCGCAGATCCTTATAGTGCTTCGCAGCGAGGCACAAATGAAAATACCAATGGCTTAGTCAGACAATACATTAGAAAAGGAAGTGACTTAAATCAGTATACAGATGAATACCTCTCAAAAATCACTGACCGTATCAATCATCGTCCAAGAAAAAGACTCGGCTTTAGAAGTTCGAGTCAGGTATTATGGCAACAGCATGGTGTTGCACTTCAAATGCTAATCTAAGAATTTTATCATCGATATAATTGGATATTAAATTTAAGATTAAAAAATGGCGATCTAGTAGTTAATATTTTGAAGGAATTCTATGTAAATCACCATTATTCTAAATAATTAAGTTATTCATAGACTAAAATCTCATTTTTATTTGCAAAAAAATATTTATAGATACGGCTTTCCCTTGATATATTCTGCTATGGGTATTGGTATGCATAGCAGAATGACCGTGTCTTAGTACAATGTTCAATAGTCTAAATATGTTAATCTTTAGTCAGGAAAAAATATTCTTTTCATAAAGTCGTGTTGCAAGATAATATTTTATATTTAATCCGCGGAAGATGAAGTTTCCGGTATATCAATTTAAATGACATTCCTAAGTTCCCTCGCTGTCTCTTGAAGAAGTGGTAATATTTGTTGAATTAAATATTCTTTAGTTGACCTAGCAGTGGGAGAAACAATATTTAATGCCGCAACAATATTTCCTTTAGGTCCATATATTGGAACAGCCAGTGCATGAACACCTAGTTCATGTTCCTCACTTGAGTAGCACCAATCTTGTTCTCTAACTTCTTCTAGTAAAGTTAAAAATGAAGTGTTATCTGTGATGCTATATTTAGTTAAATGCTTTAAAGGATATTTTTCGAGCCACTTGATTTGTTCTGCAACGTCTAAATGGGCAAGTAGTATTTTACCCGCGGATGTTGCGTGTGCTGGTAGACGATTTCCTAGGTGTAAACCATACGGATTGACCCGATCTGTTTGTTGATGTGATGCACTTCGTGCAATGGTGATTGCTTCAAATCCATCCAGTACCATGACTGAAAATATAAGTGATGTTTGTGTGGTTAATAGATTCAATAATGGCTGACAAATTTTAGGTAATTGTGAACCACTTAAATAAGCACCTGAAAACTTTAAAACTTTGGGTGTCAAATAATAATAATGACCATCAAAATCTAAATATCCTAAATATTCAAGTGTTAATAAATGACGTCTCGTTGCGGCACGGGTTAAACCAGTTTTTTCAGCAGCCATGGTGACATTTAAGCGATGTCTTTCTGGACCAAAACATTCAAGTATAGCCATTCCTTTGCTAATTCCTGCGACAAAGTCTTCATGACGAATTTTTTTTTGGTTATCCATATTAATTAGGATTTTTTTTCCTTCGTTTAACATGCTCCAGTCCTTTAAGCCTTTGGTTCAATTCACTACTGAATGTAGTTTTAGCCTAATATAAAATATGTTTAATATAATTTAAAATTAGAATAAATGTTCGATGATCGAACATTGTATTTAATCATCGAACAAAACTCATTTTTTTAGCTAGAACAATAAGAAAAAAATAACAAAAATGAGGGAATAGGAATTCTAATGAAATTGCTCGGGATTGAGTAAGGCTCTTTTTCTGATTCAGTGTCGTTTTGAGTTTCGTTTCTAAGATGTATAGCTAGACGGAGTTGTCCCCCTAATGATCAATAAAAGTTCGGCTTCACTTACTGAAGCACTTTCACAAATTAAAGATGGGTCAACCATCATGATTGGCGGTTTTGGAACCGCAGGGCAACCCGCAGAATTGATTGATGGTTTAATCGAGCTTGGTATCAAAGACCTTGTCATTGTCAACAATAATGCAGGCAATGGCGACTATGGCTTAGCGAAACTTCTTAAATCAGGTGCTGTCCGTAAAATTATCTGTTCTTTTCCACGCCAATCAGACTCTTACATTTTTGACGAGCTATACCGTGCGGGAAAAGTTGAATTAGAACTGGTTCCTCAAGGCAACCTAGCGTGTCGCATTCAAGCAGCAGGTATGGGTTTAGGACCAATTTATACACCAACAGGTTTTGGTACTTTGCTTGCTGAAGGCAAACCGACTATGAGTTACGAAGGTAAAGATTACGTTTTAGAAAATCCAATTAAAGCAGATTTTGCTTTAATTAAAGCATCTCATGGTGACCGTTGGGGTAACTTGGTCTACCGCAAGTCTGCACGTAACTTTGGCCCGATTATGGCAATGGCAGCCGATGTGACAATTGCACAAGTTTCTGAAGTGGTAGAGCTTGGAGCTTTGGATCCTGAACACGTCATCACCCCAGGTATTTTTGTACAACACGTTGTACAAGTGCAACCTGCACAGTAATCGGATACGGAGAATTAAAAATGAGTTATACCAAATTAAGCCGTAATCAAATTGCTGAACGTGTTGCACAAGATATTCCTGATGGGGCTTATGTCAACTTAGGTATTGGACTACCCACCAAGATTTCAAGCTATTTACCAAGCGACAAAGATGTATTTTTACACTCTGAAAATGGTCTTTTAGCTTTCGGTCCGCCACCTGCTGAAGAAGACCGTGATCCCGAACTGATCAATGCGGGTAAAGAGTTTGTAACTTTACTCGATGGTGGTGCTTTCTTTCATCACGGTGATTCATTTGCCATGATGCGTGGTGGCCATTTAGATATTGCGGTGCTTGGGGCTTTTCAGGTGGCGGAAAATGGCGACTTAGCCAACTGGCATACCGGTGCACCAGATGCAATTCCTGCAGTGGGTGGTGCAATGGATTTGGCCGTAGGTGCAAAAAAAGTCTTTATCACTACCGACCATGTGACAAAAAAAGGTGAACCGAAGATTGTTGCTGAGCTTACTTATCCAGCGACAGGTTTGAAGTGCGTAGACCGCATTTACACCGACCTGTGTGTTATTGATGTGACACCTGAGGGTATGAAGGTAATTGAAAAAGTTGAAGGTTTAGGCTTTGCAGAATTGCAGGCAATGACAGGTGCAACTTTAGTGGATGCAACGCAATAGAATTTACGAATGCGATTTTCTTAAATCTCTCACTGCCTTTTTAAAAAAGGGAGTAACTACATTTAACGGATTGAAGAATTGAAAAGAATACTCCCAGAAAAAGTACCTTTTTATTACAGGTGGATTTAGGGGTTTCTAAGGACAAGATTGAAAATGAAAGATGCTTATATTATAGATGCTATCCGTACTCCATTTGGCCGTTATGCGGGTGGACTCGCCCCAGTGCGTGCTGATGACTTGGGTGCCGTGCCTATTCAAGCCTTAATGCAGCGTAACCCTAGTGTTGATTGGAAACAAGTCGATGATGTGATTTATGGTTGTGCCAACCAAGCCGGTGAAGACAACCGTAATGTCGGACGTATGTCGGCCTTGTTGGCAGGTTTACCGGTCGAAGTTCCAGCGACCACCATCAACCGTTTATGTGGTTCATCTTTGGATGCGATTGCGATGGCAGCCCGTGCGATTAAAGCCGGCGAAGCGGATTTAATCATTGCTGGTGGCGTCGAAAGTATGTCGCGTGCACCTTTTGTCATGGGCAAATCAGAAACTGCCTATGGCCGTAGTCAAAAGATTGAAGATACCACTATGGGCTGGCGTTTTATCAATCCAAAGCTCAAAGCGATGTATGGTGTAGACACCATGCCGCAAACCGCAGAAAACGTGGCACAACAATTTAATATTGATCGTGCAGATCAAGACCAGTTTGCCTTGACGAGTCAACAGCGCACCGCAACCGCGCAAGCTCAAGGCTTTTTTACACATGAGATCATCCCTGTGAGTATTGCACAGCGTAAGGGTGATCTAATTGTGATCGACACGGATGAACATCCACGTGCATCGACCACACTAGAAGGTTTGGCAAAACTGAAGCCAGTTGTGAAAGCAGAAGGCACCGTCACTGCGGGGAATGCATCAGGCATCAATGACGGTGCGGCTGCTGTACTGATTGCTTCAGAACAAGCGGTTGAGCGGTACCAACTTAAACCCCGTGCCAAGATCATTGCATCAACAGCAGTGGGTGTAGAACCACGCATTATGGGTTTTGCACCTGCACCTGCCATCAAAAAGTTACTGAAACAAGCCAATCTGACATTAGAGCAGATGGATGTGATTGAGTTGAATGAAGCCTTTGCAGCACAGGCACTGGCCGTTACACGTGATTTAGGTCTGGCAGATGACACCCCACAAGTAAATCCAAATGGCGGTGCGATTGCGATTGGTCATCCACTCGGTGCATCGGGCGCACGTTTGGTCACGACAGCTTTAAACCAGTTAGAACAAACGGGTGGGACGTATGCCCTGTGTTCGATGTGTATTGGTGTCGGCCAAGGCATTGCAATGATTATTCAGCGCGTTTAAAGCAGATTTAAGGATAGCGATCATGAGCCAGTTATATGCCAGCTTATTTTACCAAAACGAGGTGACTGAAATTTTCAGTGATCGCGCGTTGGTGTCATACATGATTGAGGCTGAAGTTGCCTTGGCACAAGCGCAGGCTCAGGTCGGTGTTATTCCAGAATCTGCGGCAACAGCAATTTCAAACATTGCAGCAACTGCAATTGATCAGATTGACTTTGATGCATTAGCGATTGCAACAGGTTTGGCGGGCAATATCGCGATTCCTTTTGTGAAGCAATTAACTGCGATTGTGAAAAAAAGTGATGAAGATGCTGCGCGTTATGTGCATTGGGGCGCAACCAGTCAAGACATTTTAGACACTGCCTGTATTTTGCAATGTCGTGCTGCAATGACGCATGTTGAAGCTTTAATTCACCAATGTTACCGCACTGCATTGACCGAAGCTGAACAGTATCGTGCACAAGTGATGATTGGGCGCACATGGTTGCAGCAAGGGTTGCCGATTACTTTGGGGCATAAATTCGCGCGTTGGGCCTCGGCATTTCATCGTGATTTAGCCCGTATTGAAGCCATGAAAGCACGTGTTTTTACTGCTCAATTAGGCGGTGCCGTTGGTTCATTGGCTTCATTGCAATCTCAAGGAACAGCGGTAGTTCATGCTTATTCCGTTCAGCTACAGCTTTCAGTCCCAAATTGTACTTGGCATGGCGAGCGCGACCGTATTGTCGAAGTGGCGAGTGTTCTAGCGATAGTGACAGGTAGTTTGGGCAAAATGGCGCGTGACTGGTCGTTGATGATGCAAACTGAAATTGCAGAAGTATTTGAGCCAGCAGCGAAAGGGCGTGGTGGGTCATCGACGATGCCACATAAGCGTAATCCTGTCGCTGCGGCATCCGTTTTGGCAGCAGCCAACCGTGTACCTGTGCTGATGTCGAGTTTGTACCAAAGCATGGTTCAGGAACATGAGCGTAGTCTAGGTGGATGGCATGCAGAATGGTTGGCATTGCCTGAAATTTTCCAACTGTGTGCAGGCGCTTTAGAGCGGACTTTAGACGTATTACAAGGCATGCAAGTTAATGCCGAGAACATGCAGCGTAATTTGGAATGTACCCAAGGGTTAATTATGGCGGAAGCGGTCATGATGGCTTTGGCACCGCATATGGGGCGCTTACAGGCACATTATATTGTTGAAGCAGCATGTAAATCAGCGGTTGAAAAAGGTGTTCACTTAAAAGAGGTCATGACTGAACTCGATCCAGTCAAAACCTATTTTAGTGCCGCTCAGATTTCAGAAATTTTTAAACCCGAGTCATATCTTGGCAATATTCAAGACCAGATTGATGCGGTTTTGCGGGAAGCAAAAGGAGAGGCAAAGTGAATATCACGATGACCAATCGTCAAGGCAAGACTTTATCTGTTGCAATCAGTGGGCAAGACCATGCACCTGTGATTGTATTTTCAAACTCATTGGGTACAGATAAAGGCATGTGGCAGCCGCAAGTTGCGGCATTTGAACAACAGTTCAAAGTGGTGACTTATGACACGCGTGGTCATGGGCAAAGTGATGTGATTGAGCAGACCACTGTACAAAACCTTGCAGAAGATGTGATTGATATTCTGAACGGTTTAAACATTGAAAAAGCGCATTTTTGCGGGATTTCAATGGGCGGCATGACGGCTTTGTGGCTTGGTATTCATCATGCAAATCGTTTTCATAGTATCACTGTGGCGAACTCAGCAGCCAAAATTTGGACTGAACAAGGTTGGAATGCTCGTGCAGACGCTGTAACAGCCAATGGCTTAGCAGACTTGGTCGCGACTACGCATACACGCTGGTTTAGTGAGCAGTTTGATTATCAACACGATGCTTTGGCGCAGCGCACCATTCAATCTTTAGCCACTACGCCAGCACTGGGCTATGCAGAATCTTGCCGAGCGCTCGCGCAAGCAGATCTATCTACTCAAATTCAACAGATTCAGATTCCTACTTTAGTGATTGCAGGCGCATTTGATCCAGTCACGACAGTGGCAGATGGCGTCTTTATGCAACAACAGATTCAAAAGAGTGAACTTGCGGTGATTGATGCATCGCATCTTTCCAATATTGAGCAATCTGAGCTGTTTACCCAAACCCTCAGTCAGTTCATTGGATCGATTCAATAGTTTAAGGATTTTAAAAGGACTTTCAGCCCAAGGAGGCAGGTATGGCGTCTCAGGAATACGCTACTCAAAAAACGAGTATAGACGCACAAGCACTGATTAATGATGCACCGATTAGCAAATATCAGTGGTTGATCGCAATTGTATGTTTTCTCATAGTTTTTGTTGACGGTATTGATACTGCGGCAATGGGTTTTATTGCTCCAGCCTTGGCACAAGACTGGGGAATAGACCGCTCGCAATTGGGTCCAGTCATGAGTGCGGCTTTAGGTGGCATGATCATTGGTGCTCTAGTGTCTGGTCCAACCGCTGACCGCTTTGGGCGAAAGATTGTTTTAAGTGTTTCGATGCTGATTTTCGGTGGCTTTACTTTGGCATCGGCATATGCAGCTGACTTAAATACCTTGGTGGTCCTGCGCTTTTTAACCGGTATTGGCTTGGGTGCTGCGATGCCGAATGCAACCACACTATTTTCTGAATATTGCCCACAGCGATCACGCTCGTTACTAGTGACTTGTATGTTCTGTGGATACAACTTGGGTATGGCGACAGGCGGTTTCATTAGTAGTTGGTTGATCCCAACCTTTGGTTGGCACAGCTTATTTTTACTGGGCGGCTGGTCGCCACTGATCTTGATGATCTTGGTAATTTTCTTCCTGCCAGAATCCTATCGTTTCTTGATTGTGAAAGGTCGTGACAGCGAAAAAGTCCGCAAAATTCTAACGCGTATTGCACCGACGCAAGTACAGGGTGTTACTGAGTTTCATGTACCTGAAGAAAAAACTGAAGGTGCAGAGAAGAAAGGTGTGTTTAGCATGCTGTTCTCTCAGAAATATGTCAAAGGTACGGTTTTATTGTGGCTGACCTATTTCATGGGTTTGGTAATGATTTATCTACTCACCAGTTGGTTACCAACCTTGATGCGTGAAACTGGCGCAACCATGGAACGCGCTGCATTTATTGGTGGCTTATTCCAGTTTGGCGGTGTCCTCAGTGCTTTATTTATTGGCTGGGCAATGGACCGTTTCAACCCAAACCGTATTATTGCAGGCTTCTACTTTGTTGCTGGGATATTTGCCTTTGCTGTTGGTCAGAGCTTAGCAAATCCAACCTTACTTGCCATTTTAGTGCTTTGTGCGGGTGTTGCGATTAATGGTGCACAGTCGGCTATGCCAGCACTCAGCGCTCGTTTTTACCCGACGCAATGCCGTGCAACAGGTGTGGCGTGGATGTCTGGGATTGGTCGTTTCGGTGCGGTATTTGGTGCTTGGATCGGCGCAGTTTTACTGGGCAATGACTGGTCGTTTACTGCCATTTTAAGTCTGCTGTTAATTCCAGCAACAGCAGCAACAGTCGCTATTTTTGTTAAATCATTGGTCGCACATACCGATGCGACTTAATTGAGGTTTCTCCCATGAATGATGAACAACGTTATGAACAAGGAATCACTGTACGCACAGAAGTGCTGGGTGAAAAGCATGTCGGTCGTTCACTTGAGAACTTGAATGATTTCAATGCCGACTTCCAAAACTTTATTAGCCGTTTTGCGTGGGGCGAAGTCTGGTCTAGACCAGGCATGCCGCGCCATACCCGTAGCTTAGTCACCATTGCCGTTTTATTAGCATTGGGCCGTGAAGATGAATTGCGTATGCATTTACGTGCTTGTTTTAACAATGGTGTGACCAAGGACGACTTAAAAGAGTTAATTTTGCACTGTTCACTGTATGCCGGTTTACCTGCAGCCAATGCAGCCATGCACATGGCAGAAGAAGTTTTTGCAGATTTGGGTATTGCCCCGCAAAAGCTGAGTGAACACAACTTAGCCAAGAACAAATGAATCAAGAGTAATGGAACAAGATTAAGAGGGACGTCAGATGTCGCAACTTATTTTAGGTGCTTATGCACAACGTAATACCGAAGATCACCCGCCAGCATATGCACCCGGCTATAAAACCAGTGTATTACGCTCGCCAAAAAATGCATTGATTTCAATTGCTGAAACCTTAACTGAAGTGACTTCACCACAGTTTAGTGCCGAACAGTTTGGACCTAAAGATAACGATTTAATTTTGAACTATGCCAAAGAAGGTTTGCCGATTGGTGAGCGTATTATTGTGCATGGTTATGTCCGTGATCAGTTTGGGCGCCCAGTTAAAAATGCATTGCTCGAAGTGTGGCAAGCCAATGCTTCAGGTCGTTATCGTCATCCAAATGACCAATTTATTGGTGCAATGGACCCGAACTTTGGCGGCTGTGGTCGTATGATGACTGATGCCAATGGTTATTTTGTATTCCGTACCATTAAACCGGGTCCATATCCTTGGCGTAACCGTATTAACGAATGGCGTCCTGCACATATCCATTTCTCTTTACTAGCCGATGGTTGGGCGCAGCGTCTTATTTCGCAGTTCTACTTTGAAGGCGATACGCTGATTGATTCGTGTCCAATTATTAAAACCATTCCTTCGGAAGAACAACGTCGTGCATTGATTGCTTTAGAAGACAAGAGCAACTTCATTGAAGCAGATAGCCGTTGTTATCGTTTTGACATCACTTTACGTGGTCGTCGTGCGACTTATTTCGAAAATGATTTGACTTAATTCAGGGAGAACAACATGAACCATTGGAACTTTCAAGAATTGCATGAAACGCCATCTCAAACAGGTGGACCATACGTACACATTGGTTTGTTGCCCCAACAGGCCAACATTGAAGTCTTTGAAAATAACTTTAACAACCAGCTAGTTAAAGAAAATACTTTAGGCGAACGTATTCGCTTAGAAGGTCAAGTGTTTGACGGCTTAGGTTTACCGTTACGTGATGTATTGATTGAAATCTGGCAGGCGGATGCCAACGGTGTGTATCCAAGTGCAGCCGATATTCAATGCAAAGCAGTTGATCCAAACTTCTTCGGTTGGGGACGTACAGGGGCAGACTTTGAAACTGGTTTTTGGAGTTTCAATACCATTAAACCGGGTGCTGTTCCGGGACGTAAAGGCACAACTCAGGCACCGCATATTGCACTGATCATCTTTGCTCGCGGGATTAACATTGGCTTGAATACCCGTGTGTATTTTGAAGATGAAGCGGAAGCGAATGCACAAGATCCTGTACTGAAAGGCATTGAATGGGCACCACGTCGTCAGACCTTAATTGCTAAGCGCGAAGAACGTGATGGTGAAGTGGTTTATCGTTTCGATATTCGTATACAAGGCGAAGATGAAACGGTGTTTTTAGATATCTAAACTACCGAAGGCTTGGTGCAGGACATCTTGCACGAGTCGAATAGATAGAAGTTTATACGTGGTGATTGCATGTCCCATTGCATGAATCCCACGTATGTTTGCGGATGATGATAAAAGTCAGACAATAGTTTGAAAATACAAGGAAATGTAATGATGACAATTAAAAAATTAGCAATGCAACTCTGCTTAAGCAGTGCTGTTATCGCCGCAATGCCATCTGCATTTGCAGCTGAATCGGCTCAATCTCATGCACAACACTATATGGTCAAAAACGTCAATATTGGTGACTTACCTGTCAAAACTATTGTGCCGATTACCGCAAAGACAGCAGAGCAAGCCATGGCCCAAGCGCAAGTGATTGCCAGCAATCCTGATGTCGATTTGGCTGAGTTTCGTATCGACTTATTGGAATTTTCTGCGGACACTAAAAAAGTGATAGCACTGGGTCAGCAGCTGAATCAAATTTTAAAAGACAAACCGTTGATCGCGACCATTCGTACTCATAACGAAGGTGGAAAAATGACGGTGTCTGACCAAGACTATGAAAAGATTTATCGTGAATACCTGAAAAAGCCATTTATGCAATTGCTGGATATCGAAATGTTCCGCGATGCTGGCAGTGTAGCGAAATTAACCCAATTGGCACATGAAAAGAACGTGTTGGTGATCATGTCGAATCATGATTTTGCAAAAACACCTAAGCAACAAGACATTGAAAACCGTCTGCTAAAACAAGATCAGATGGGTGCCGACATTTTGAAAATTGCGGTAATGCCAAAGTCAAAACAAGATGTCTTTACCCTCATGAATGCCACCTTGGCCGTCAGCCAAAAAAGTCAAAAACCACTATTGACTATGTCGATGGGACAGTTAGGCACCATTTCACGTGTGGCGACTGCCAACATGGGCGGCAGCCTAAGTTTTGGCATGATTGGTGAAGCTTCTGCACCGGGTCAAATTGATGTGACTCAACTCAAACATTTGCTGAAAACTGTACAACCAACCCCTTAATGCACTGCGTTATTCATGTTCAAGGATAGAAAAGGATTTAAAATATGAAACCATCAACTTTACGTTTGACCACATTGGTTTTGAGTTTAGTGGCATCAGGTTTGGCCAGTGCAGAAACTTATATTGTGGATCGTTATCAGGACGATAGTGCAAAAGGTTCACTGCGTTGGGCGATTGAACAATCGAATGCCAATGCGACACAAGAAAATGAAATTCAAATCCAAGCTGTGGGTAAAGCCCCCTATGCAATTAAACTGAATCAGCCTTTACCACCGATCAAATCTTCAGTAAAGATCATCGGGACGCAATGGGACAAAACAGGCGAGTTTATTGCGATTGATGGTTCAAATTATATTAAAGGTGAAGGCGCTAAAGCCTGCCCGGGGGCAAATGCTGAACAGTATGGTACCAATGTCCGCACAACAACTTTACCCGGTCTGGTGCTGCAAGATGTGAATGGCGTGACCTTAAAAGGTCTTGATATTCATCGTTTCTGTATTGGTGTATTGGTGAACCGTTCAAGCAATAACTTGATTCAATATAACCGTATTAGTAATAACTACGGTGGTTCAGGCGTGATGTTGACGGGTGATGACGGTAAGGGTAATCCGACTTCGACCACTACCAATAACAACAAAGTTTTGAACAACTTGTTTGTAGATAATGGAGATGGTCTTGAGCTTACCCGTGGCGCGGCATTTAACCTTGTGGCCAACAATCTATTTACTTCAACCAAAGCCAATCCAGAACCGTCGCAAGGTATCGAAATTTTGTGGGGCAATGACAATGCCGTGGTTGGCAACAAATTTGAAAACTACTCGGATGGTTTGCAAATCAACTGGGGTAAGCGCAATTACATTGCTTATAACGAACTGACTAACAATTCAATTGGCTTTAACCTCACCGGTGATGGCAACATTTTTGACAGCAATAAAGTGCATGGTAACCGTTTAGGGATTGCCATTCGTTCTGAAAAAGATGCCAATGCTCGTACCACCCTAACCAAAAACCTAATTTGGGACAATGGTAAAGATATTAAACGCTGTGAAGCGGGTGGTTCGTGTGTTCCAGATCAGCGTGTGGGTGCCATTGTTTTTGATGTGCCTGCGCTTGAACATGCTGGCTTTGTCGGTTCTCGTGGGGGTGGTGTAGTCATTGAAACGGCGAATCTGCAAAAAACCTGTACACATTCGAATGAACAAGGCTGTAATGCGATGCCAAACCAAAATATCCAAGCGCCACGTTTAACCTTTAAAAAAGCTCAGGTCACCGCTACAGTTCAGGCAAAACCAAATCAGCGTTATCAGGTTGAGTTCTTTGCTAATCGTCAAGCGAATAGTCAAGAAGCTGAACAGTATCTAGGGAGTCAAGTTGTGACAACCAATACACAAGGTCAAGGTCAAGCAATATGGAAAGTGGCAAGTGATGTGGCCAATGTGACAGCCAATGTTACTGACCACTTGGGGGCAACTTCTGAACTGAGTCCAGCCGTTCGCATTAAATAATAAAAACCGCATGAAAAGCTCACTTGAGTTGAGCTTTTCTCACAAAAAAGGATGTTTGGTATGCAACAACTATTAAAACTTGGCACATTATCTTTGGCACTTTTAACTTGCCAACTGGCTTCTGCAAATGAATTTTATTCGGCTGATCGTCAATGGTTATTTGGGGATTGGAACGGTGAGCGGAAGCAACTGGAAGATCAAGGCTATAAATTTACTGCGGCAATTATGAGTCAGGCGGCAACCAATCTGGATGGTGGTTATAACGATGACAATAGTTTTGACAATGCCGCGCAGCTCACACTGGGTGCCAATTTTGATTTAAATAAAATTGCAGGTTGGGAAAATACTACAGCCGGTTTAATGATTACCAAACGTGATGGTAACGCCCTAACGCTTGAACGAATTAAAGACCCTCGTGCCAGTACCTTGGGCAACAGCCAAGAAATTTATGGTCGTGGCAAAATTTGGCGCTTAACTCAGGCTTGGATCAAAACTGGATTTGATGATAACCGCGTTCAATTCAAAATTGGTCGTATGGGCATGTCTGATGACTTTAACAGCTCGCAATGTGAGTTTCAGAACTTACTTTTGTGTGGTGGACAGTTAGGTAAGTCCATTGGTTCGATTTGGTATAACTGGCCTGTCAGCTTATGGGGCACCAATGTTAAATATCAATTTGCACCAGACTGGTCACTTGGCGTTGGCGTCTATGAAGTCAACCCAGACAATGTCAAAACAGACTCAGACAGTGATGGCTTTAACCTCGATATGGACAATGTCGAAGGGGCGACCATTCCAGTTGAACTGGCATGGAAACCAAAACTTGCCACATTTAATGGTTTATCGGGTGAATATAAACTCGGTGTACTGTATTCCACAGCAGAAGCTAAAGATGTGGGCACATCAGGAGAAATCCACGATGGTAAATATAGTTTTTGGTTGAATGCTCAACAACAACTGACTCAACACGGGGCTGATCCGAAGCGCGGTTTATATATCAGTTTCAATGGGGTCATCAATGACCGAGACACGACCGCTGTAGAAAGTACACAACAACTGGCACTTTGGTACAAAGGTCCTTTTGATAGCCGTCCAAATGATTCCATCGGTTTTGGCTTAGCCAATTATGTCGTGAATGATCGTGCGACGGACAAGCAAATCGCCATCAATGAAGGTCGTGGTTATTACAGTTATGACGCGCTCGCCAGCGATTATGTCCCAATTCAACATGACGAACTCAATGTCGAGTTGAACTATACGTATCAATGGTCTCCTGCGGTGATGCTCAGACCCAACTTGCAATATATCTATCAACCTTCTGGGGTGAAAGAAGTAGATGACGCATGGGTGGCGGGCCTTAGCGTTAAGGTGAATTTTTAATCGTATTTGAAGTGGAAGAGTGTTTAAAATATCAGTGATGTGATTGCTGAATTTAAATGCTCTTTTTTTCATTGTTGAAGCAAGTTAATTGTGGATGCTCAAAGTTTGGATGTGGTGTGAATGATGCTCAAAACAAAGTAGGCGAGATCATTTAAAACACAGCATTTGGAGTAAAAAGTATGTCCGAAGCGCAATCTCAACCCATATTTAAAATATGGTGCTTTATATTAGGCTTAGCTTTATTGCTGACTGGCTTATTTTATTTAATCGGTGGTGGACAACTGATCAGTTTAGGTGGTTCATGGTACTTCCTCATTGCAGGTTTATTGACCACCATTTCCGCAATATTTATTTTTAGAAAAAAAGCATTGGGTGTCTGGATCTTTGCACTGGTTTTTCTTGGAACCGTGGTTTGGGCACTGTTTGATGCCGGTTGGGATTTTTGGGCACTCCATTCACGTTTAATGTTTCCTGCCGGTTTATTTGCCGCACTGTGTTTTACCTTACCTGCTATTCGTAAGTACCAATTTCAAATTGCGCCTTCAGCACCCGCTTATGCCTTAGGTGGTTTAACGGTGTTAGGTATGCTCGGTGGTTTGTATGGCATGTTTATTCCACATCCAACGGTAAAAGCCAGTGGTGAAGAGCTACCCTTAGTGCCTGTAACAGCTCAAACTCAACAAGTGAATTGGTCACATTATGGTAATGATGCCGGTGGGAGTCGTTTTGCTGCGTTGGATCAGATCAACCGTAATAATGTATCTAAGTTAAAGGAAGCATGGCGCTTTCAAACAGGCGATATGACTACAGGTACGGGTAATGGCGCAGAAGACCAGCTCACGCCTTTACAGGTCGGTGATAAAGTCTTTTTATGTACACCGCATAACAATATCATTGCTTTAGATGCGGACACAGGTAAACAAATCTGGAAAGCTGAAGTGAACTCAAAAGCCGATGCTTGGGAGCGTTGCCGTGGTGTAGGTTACTTCGACTCGACTCAAGCTTTGGTACAGCCAACTTTAGCAGGTGCAAGTCCTGTGACTGCAGTGGCCAGCAATACCGCATGTCCACGTCGTGTTTATACCAATACGCCTGATGGTCGTTTAATTGCAGTGAATGCCGATACCGGTGAGCGTTGTAAAGACTTTGGTGTTGATGGAACAGTTAACTTACTGGAAGGTCTGGGTGAAGGTACTCAGGCACCTCGTTTCGAAGTAACTTCTGCACCAACAATTGCAGGAACCAGCATCATTGTTGGAAGTCGAATCGCAGATAACTTTGCAGCGGACATGCCTGGTGGTGTAATTCGTGCTTATGACGTGATTACTGGGCAGCTGCGCTGGGCGTTTGATCCACGTAATCCAGATCCAAACTACGTCCTTAAACCAGGTGAAATCTACAAACGCAGTTCTGCTAACTCCTGGGCAGCAATGTCCTACGACCCGCAAATGAACACTGTATTCTTACCGATGGGAAGTTCATCTGTCGATGTATGGGGCGGTAACCGTCAACCTACAGATCATAAGTACAATTCTTCTGTTTTAGCTTTAGATGCAACGACAGGTAAAGAGAAGTGGGTGTATCAAACTGTTCACAATGACCTTTGGGATTTCGATTTACCAATGCAACCAAGTCTGGTTGACTTCCCAGTGCAAAATGGACAAACTAAACCAGCTGTTGTAGTTGGGACGAAATCAGGTCAGTTCTTTGTACTTGACCGCGTTACGGGTCAGCCTTTGACAAAGGTGGTTGAACAACCTGTAAAAGCTGCAAATATTCCTGATGAGCAATATAGTGCAACTCAGCCACGTTCAGTTGAAATGCCACAGATTGGTAATCAGACTTTGACTGAATCAGATATGTGGGGTGCAACGCCATTTGACCAGTTAATGTGTCGTATTAGCTTTAAATCAATGCGTTATGAAGGTCTCTTTACTGCACCAGGTTCTGATGTTTCATTAAGTTTCCCAGGTTCGTTAGGTGGCATGAACTGGGGCAGCATCGCCTTTGACCCAACGCATCATTATATGTTTGTCAACGACATGCGCTTAGGTCTGTGGATTCAGTTGATTAAACAGACACCTGAAGATTTAAGACTTGAAGCCAGTGGCGGAGAGCAAGTCAACACAGGTATGGGTGCAGTGCCGATGAAAGGTACACCATATAAAGTGAATAAAAACCGCTTTATGTCAGTACTGGGTATTCCATGTCAAAAACCACCTTTTGGAACCATGACAGCGATTGATATGAAAACTCGCCAGGTCGCTTGGCAGATTCCTTTAGGTACAGTTGAAGATACTGGTCCAATGGGCATTAAAATGGGCTTAAAAGCGCCGATTGGTATGCCAACCATTGGTGGCCCGATGGCGACTCAAGGTGGTTTAGTATTCTTTGCTGCAACGCAAGACTTCTACTTACGTGCATTCGACTCTTCAAATGGTGAAGAGCTATGGAAAGCGCGTTTACCTGTGGGTAGCCAAGGTACACCGATGAGCTACATTTCTCCAAAAACAGGCAAGCAATATGTGGTTGTATCTGCAGGTGGAGCACGTCAGTCGCCTGATCATGGTGATTATGTGATTGCTTATACACTAGAGAAATAGAACAAATAAAAACAGACTGATTGTGTCAGTCTGTTTTTAGGTGAATCATAAATTAGAGATGTGCAAGGTGAACAATTTCACCCAATTTTTCGGCAGTTGCAATCAATGCTGGACTCAGTTCGTCAACTCGCTTTTCATTTAGGCGAAAAGATGGTCCGGCAATACTTACTGTACCAAAAGGCTTTTGCGTATGCGGATTGATAATGGTTTTCGCCATTGCTGTCATGCCCAATTCATAAGTATCTGAAATGAGACCATAACCACGTTCGCGTGAAGCCTCAACCATTTGTGTCAATTGATCTAGGTTCTTCGGTGAGTTTGGCCCTAATTGATCTGCTTTTTCAAAACCTTCACGTTCTACAATTCTTGAAAAATCTTCAGCTGGAATATTCGATAAATAGGCAAGACCACAGGCTGATGCCGGCAAATAAGCAATGCTGCCAGAATCAGGATCATATTTTAGCCCTGATTTGGAGCCTTGTGCTTTGGCAATCCAGATAATTCTTTCATCTTCGATCATGCCCAAACGTACAAGTTCAGCAGATTGTTCTGCAAGTTCATTAAGTAAAGGTTGAAATGTTTCTGTGATTGAACGTGAAGATAAGTAGGTTAATCCCATGGATGCGATTTTCAAACTTAGTTTGTAGTGCTGAGTCTGTTCGTCCTGATAGATATACCCCATATCTTTCATTGATGTTAAAAGTCGGTGCATTGCAGATTTTGGAATATCCAGATCTGTTGACAGCTGACTGAGTGCGCATCCATTCACTTCTTTTAATAGCGCTTCAAGAATCTGTAGTGAACGATCATTGTTACTAAGCATAAAAATCCTGATATATTTTATGGAACACTGTTCCAAAAATTTAAAAAACAGATTATATTACATTCAGATTCTATCCTAAAAGGGTTTGGGATGAATCTAAAGTGACGCGCGAGTATTTACTGCTCATTTAAAAGAGCAGGCCTGAATTGAATAAAACCAGCGGTGCATGGAAAAGGCATTAAAAGCTGGTTCACGCTAAGGGAGCATGTGTATGACTCAACAGGTCGATTTAAGGGAGTTCATCAATGAAAATAGGGTGTCTCCTTTACAGAAATTAGTCATTTTTCTGTGTTTAATGATTGTAGTTGTAGACGGTATTGATATTTCGATTATGGGTTTTGTAGCACCTGTAATCAAGCAAGAATGGGGTATTAGTACCACAGACTTGGCACCTGTAATGAGTGCGGCCTTGATTGGATTGGCCTTAGGTGCAGTGATTTCTGGTCCATTGGCTGACAAATTTGGCCGAAAAAAATTATTGATTATTAATTTAATAGGATTCGGATTGTTTACATTACTCGCTGCACTTTCAAGTAATGTGACTGAATTAATGATCTATCGATTAATTGCAGGCTTATTTATGGGTGGGGTAATGCCACAAGCTGTAACATTAGTCACTGATTATTCACCAATGCGTATTAATGGCCGAATGGTAACCATTATTTTAAGTGGCTTTACTATTGGTGCAGCAATTGGAGGCTTTTTAGCAGCTTGGGTGATTCCACATTTTAATTGGCACGCCATGATGATTATCGGCGGTGTATTACCTTTAATCCTTGCAATGCTCGCTTTTTTTATTCTACCTGAATCAATTGGCTATAAAGTTTTAAAACAACATCCAAAAGAAGAGATTAATGCGTTAATTAAACGTATTGCACCTGATTTTGATATGACCAATAAGGAAATTGTTTTACCAAAACCTAAAACCAATACAGTTAATAACCCAGTAAAAACAGTAATCAGTCCATTTTATGTCTTAGGAAGTTTCTTGTTGTGGTGGAGTTATGCATCGGGTTTGTTTGTGGTTTATCTACTCGGCAGTTGGTTACCGATGATGAGCAATGAGTTTGGTTTCAGTATAAGTGAAGCATCTCTAATTACTGCAATTTATCAGTTAGGTGGACCTATTGGTTGCATTGCATGTGGATACTTGATGGATAAACTCAATCCATATCTTGGTTTGGTCATTGGCTATGTTATTGCGATTTTCTTTATGATCTTTATTGGTGAAGTTGGGCATAACTTTATGCTGTACAGCACGATGTGCTTCTTCATTGGTATGTGGATGAATGGTGCCAATGCAGGAATCAATGGAATATCAAGTGCATTCTATCCAGTCTTTGCTCGAGCGACTGGAAATAGCTGGATGCATGGTATTGGACGCTTAGGTGCTGTAGCTAGTGCATTTGCAGGAGCTTATTTCTTAAGTTTAGGATGGCCAGCAAGTAAAATTTTCTTGGTTTTATCCTTTCCAGCCATGGGAATTATCATCGCATTATTAATTATGAAAACCGTGTACTCTCCCAAAAAAATGCAACAACGTGAATTAGACAACGCACAGGCATAAAACTGCCAAAAAAAACTAATCTACTGAATTTAAAAGGATATTGAAAATGAACATTCAATTGAACGGATCAACTCGTCTTTACTTTGTGGTTGGACACCCAATTAAACAAGTGAAATCACCAGAAGGTGTTACACAGGAGTTAGTCAATAAAGGACTTAATGCGATTGTTTCACCGGCAGATGTCACTCCAGAGAATTTTACGGGCTTTATTGCACACAGCAAAAATATGTTGAATACAGATGGTCTAATTGTGACCGTTCCCCACAAAATTTCGGCTTTGCAAAGTTGTGACAAAGTTACTGAACGTGCGCAATTTATTGGGGCTGTAAATACCATCCGTCGTTGTGCAGAAGGTTGGGAAGGTGACATGTTGGATGGCACTGGAATGGTTCAGGCCATTCTAGAAAAGAATATTTTACTTAAAGATAAACGCGTGATTTTGGCTGGTGCAGGTGGTGCAGGTAAAGCGATTGCTTTTGAACTATTACTTGCAGGTGTGGCTGAACTTGCAATTTTTGATGTGGATGCTTCGCGTCAACAACAATTGGTCGAGCAACTAAGCCAACTGCAAAAAGGTAAAGTCATTGCGCATGACAATAATCCGCATGGTTTTGATGTGATTGTGAATGCAACACCAATGGGGATGAATGGAGATCCATCGTCATCTTTTCAACTTGACGAGCTGACTGTACATATGGCTGTTGCTGATGTTGTAACGAGCCCTGCAGAAACACCTTTCGTGAAACATGCAACACAGTTAGGGTGTGTGGCGGTCAAAGGAACAGACATGTTTATCAAAGTACGTGATTTGATGGTGAATTTTTTACTTGAAAATCAGGTTGGAGATAAGAATGATGCAGCATGATACTGTGCAACGTAAATATTCATTGTCATTTTTGACGGTTGCTGATGTGAGTCCAGTAGAAGCAGTCAAGATTGCAGCGGAATGTGGGTATGCGCAGGTAGGATTGCGTTTATTACCTGCTGCACCCCATGAATCTGAATATCCAATTTTAACAGATCAACATTTAATTCAAGAAACTCAAGCTATTTTAAACGATACAGGTGTCAAAGTTGCGGATGTCGAAATTATCCGCATTAACCCTGATTTTGACGAGAAAAAGTACTCGCAGTTTTTGGATGTCGCACAACAATTAGGGGCAAAACATATTCTGATTGCCGGAAATGATTCAGAGCAAAACCGCTTAATTGAAAATTATGCAAAGTTCTGTGAGTTGAGCAAAAGTTATGGCTTGAGCTGTGATTTAGAGTTTATGCCGTGGACTGCTGTTAAAAACTTAACGCAGGCACAAACCATAGTGGAACAAACAGGACAGTCAAATGCAGCTGTTCTAATCGATTCACTGCATTTTGACCGTTCAGATTCAACACTTGAACAAGTTCAAGCCATACCTGCTTCACGTTTGAATTATGTGCAGTTATGTGATGGTTTTGCCGACTATGATCCAAGTGATGAAGGGCTGATTAAGATTGCGCGAAACAATCGCTTAGTGCCAGGTCAAGGAGACATTGATTTGGTGGCTTTAATTGCAGCACTTCCAAAAAATATTACATTGGCAGCTGAAGTTCCAAATTTAGAGTTGGCCAAACTCCCTGCTTTAGAACGTGCGCGAATTAATTTGCAGGCCATCCAAGCTCTGGTGGCTTTAGCAAATGTGGACGCTGTAGCGGGGTAAGAACATGAATGCGTCAACTCAACATGATTTTATTGTAACAGATAAGACATTTCGTGATCAGCAACAATGTGATGTTTTGGTCATTGGTTCTGGTGCAGGGGGATTATCTACCGCAGTGACTGCGGCAGCTCAAGGGTTAGATGTGATCGTTGCTGAAAAAGCAACCGTCTTTGGTGGTACGACAGCAGTTTCAGGAGGGTGGTTATGGATTCCTAATACGCCTCATGCCAAAAAAGCAGGGAAAGCTGAGTCGATTAACGTACCCAAACAATATCTAAAAAATGTTTTAGGGGATCAGTATGATGAACAAAAAATTCATACGTATTTAACTAAAGCACCTGAAATGGTTGATTTTTTTGAAAAATCAACTGATGTTAAATTTAACATCGGCGCTGCTGTACCTGATTTTTTCAATATTGAAGGGTCGCGTGTGGGTTGGCGTTCAATTGTCGCAGCTCCATTTGATGGGCGTAAATTAGGTAAAAATTTACATTTGTTAAAACCGGCAATTCCTGAAACAACCGTATGGGGAATGGGGATTGCATCGGGTGTTGACATGAAGCATTTCATTAATACATTCAATGCGTTATCTTCATTTATTTATGCCACTAAGCGTGTTTTGCGTCATTTTATGGATTTACTTTTTAGACATCGTTCTACTCAAATCGTAAATGGTAACGCTTTGGTGGCTCGGTTACTCAAATCTGCTTTAAATCATAAAGTTAAACTTTGTTCAAATCACTCTGCCATGCAACTTATTTATGAGCAAAATTGTGTTGTTGGTGCGATTTTTAATACGCCTAAAGGTCGGGTCAAAATCTTGGCTAGACAGGGCGTAGTGCTTGCTACAGGTGGTTTTCCGCATGATGAAAAGCGTAAACAACAACTTTTTCAGCATGTTGCATTAGGTACGCCACATTACTCAGCAGCACCAGAAACAAATACAGGTGATGGTCTAAAATTAGCAGAGTCTGTTGGAGCAAGTGTTTGTGATAATTTGCCATGGTCGGGTGCATGGGCGCCAGTGTCATTGATGCCACGTTTAGATGGAACACTAGGTCGTTTTCCTCACCTTGTTGAGCGTGGTAAGCCGGGATTAATTGCAGTCTTACCCAATGGAAAGCGCTTCACCAATGAAGGTGATTCATATCCGTCATTTGTCAAAGATTTATTCAAACATACGGTGAAAGGAGATCTAAATCGTTGTTGGTTGATTTGTGATCATAAATTTATTCGTCGTTATGGTCTTGGTGCTGTCAAACCTTTCCCAATTTCTATGCAACCTTGGCTAGAGAATGGTTATTTAAAATGTGCAGATAGTATTGAGGCTTTAGCTGAGGTATGTGGTATTCAGGCAGATGTCTTCAGAAGCACAGTCAAAAACTATAACAGCTTTGCCCAAAACGGAACGGATCCGGAGTTTCATCGAGGTACAACACCTTATCAAAAAGCACAAGGCGATGCTGAACACCATCCTAATCCATGTATTGCGCCTATTGAAAAAGCACCATTTTATGCCGTTGAGATTGTACCGGGAAGTTTAGGTACTTTTGCAGGGCTCAATACAGATTGTAAAGCTCGTGTATTAGATAAGGATACACAGCAACCTATTCAAGGTTTATATGCTGTGGGCAATGATATGAACACGATTATGGGTGGGCAATATCCGAGTGGCGGTATTACCTTAGGGCCTGCCATGACCTTTGGATTTATTGTTGGTCAGCATCTGGCACAACATGCCAAGTTGAATTCGGACAAACAAAAAATGGATGGAAAAAGATAATGGAAAAAACAGTCGACTTATTGGTTATCGGTGCTGGTGCTGCTGGGATGTCTACAGCTTTATTTGCAAAATTAAATGGTCTCGATGTTTTGCTATGTGAAAAAGATCCGCAAGTGGGAGGTACAACAGCAACATCTGGGGGAACAGTATGGGCGCCCGGTTCACATTTGAGTGTAAAGGCAGGTGTGCCCGATGACATTGAACAAGCGAGAATTTTCTTAAAATCGGTTGTTGGCTCACGTGGTGGGGAACAGCTTCGTGATGCTTTTTTAGACTCTAGTCCGAAAATGATTCGTGATTTAGATGAAAAAACTACTGTCAAATTAAATGCTTGTTTAGCACATCCAGACTACGTAAAGAATCAACCGGGAGAAGCCTTTGGTGGTCGTGCGCTTGCGCCTGCTGAATTTGATGCCAGTGTGTTAGGTTCTGACTTTAAATACGTAAAACCACCACGTCCTGAGTTTATGGGTTTAGGTGGCATGATGGTCAATCGTAATGAATTAAATGCCTTGTTGAACCCATTTTCATCAGGGACAAATTTCATGACAACGATGAAAGTCGTGCTGCCTTATTTTTTATCACGTTTACGCTTTCAGCGTGGTACACGGTTAGTGATGGGTAATGCTTTGGTTGGAAGCCTTTTTCATAACCTAAAACAAAAACAAGTTTCTGTTTGGGTGCAATCACCATTACAAGAATTGATTTATGAAAATGGTCAGGTTGTAGGTGCAAAAATTTTGCATGAGCAAAAAGTCATTAAGATAAAAACCCGTAAAGGCGTAGTACTGGCAACTGGCGGGGTTGGCTGGAATAAAAAACTCCGCGAAACCTTATTTCCTAAAGGGCTTATCGAAGATTCACTTTCACCAAAATCCAATACTGGTGATGGTTTAACACTGGCAAATAAGATTGGTGCGCAGATTGATCCTTCTGTAGACAGCAGTGTGTTGTATTTCCCATGTTCTATTCATACACATAAAAATGGTTATAAAGCCATTTGGCCACACATCATTTTAGATCGGGCTAAGCCGGGTGTTATTGCGGTCAATGCTGATGGACAACGATTTGTGAATGAATCTGATTCATACCATGATTTTTGTATGGCACAAATTAAATCGAATAAGTCTAAATCTAAAGTGGTGTCATACCTCATTTGTGATGCAACAGCAATTCAGAAATATGGATTAGGCTTTGTTCTTCCGGGTGCAAAAAAGCTGAACTATTACTTGCGTGAAAAGTATTTATTCAGTGCAGACAGTTTAGACGCACTAGCCAAGAAAGTCGGGATTGATGCCATTCAACTTAGTCAAACCGTAAAGCGTTATAACGCTTTTGCTGAAACGGGCATTGACCTCGATTTTGGCAAAGGCTCAGGCTTGATGAACCGTTTTAATGGCGATCCAGATGTCAAACCGAACCCATGTCTAGGTCAATTAACACAAGGCCCTTATTACGCTTTACCCGTTATTCCAATGGACTGTGCAAGTAGTGGTGGTTTAGCTGGTGATGAGTTTGGTCGTGTGCTTAATGATCAAAATCAACCGATTCAAGGTCTATTTGCATGTGGAAACGATCTGTCTTCGATTTTTAAGGGAACTTATCCAGGCCCTGGGACAACATTAGGACCAGGGATGGTATTTGCGTGGCGTATCGCACAATTTGCGTCGGGCAAACTCATTCCACAACCGATTTCTCATTCTAACTCTCAATCAAATTCTACACAGGAGCGCGTTTCAGCATGAAACTTTATCAACTGATTAATATCACAATTAAAATGGGTACTGCAGGTGCGGTAGCAAATGGTATTCAGGATTATTATGCAAGTGCTGATGCACAAGCAAAATTATTAGGCGTATGGTTCTCAGATATCGGTCAACTTAATCAAATAGTAGTTTTAGTTAGTTTTGCATCACAACAAGCTTTGGATGCTGAAAAAGCACGTTTATTTGCACAAGAAAATGTATTTGCAAATGCTGAAAATATCATTAAATTTTCAGTTGAAAACTTTGCAGGTTTTGATTTCTTACCTGAGGTTGAATTGGGTGAGTTTGGTCCTGTATATGAAATTCGTACTTATGAATTGAAGCATGGGGGTGTGCCACATGTTTTAAATGCTTGGAACAATGCAGTCCCTGAGCGTACTCAATATTCAAAATTAACTATCGCAATGTATGCACTAGATGGTACACCACGTATAGTAAGTATTTGGCCATACAAATCATTAAATGAACGTTCTGAAATTCGTGCAAAATCGGTTGCAGATGGTATTTGGCCACCGAAAGGTGGACCACAATGGCTAACTCATGAAATGCAGTCGATGATTGCGTTACCGACAGCGATTTCACCTTTAAAATAAGAATGTGTTTGTTTAGATAATGAAGATGACTAATGTTAGAGGCGTTGGTCATTTTTATTTTTTAACTTATTTTTAATCAATTAAGAAGCAGAAATGAGAATATGAAAAAGGATATAAACTTTTCTAAAATTATTTTTGGCGGCAACGTATTTGGTTGGACAGTTAATTTAGAACAGTCTCTTAATCTATTAGATTACGCCTTAGAACATGGTATTCATACTGTAGATACGGCAGATATGTATTCTACTTAGGTAACAGGCCATACTGGAGGAGAGTCTGAAGCAGTAATAGGGGAGTGGTTAAAACGCAAACCATCAAATCGTGAGCGAACTGTGCTAATTACAAAAGTTGGCGCTACTTTGAGTGGTGATAAAAAAGGTTTGTCTAAAAAATATATCAAACAAGCCATTGAAGACTCATTGAAGCGTCTAAACACTGACTACATTGACGTTTATATAAGTCATTATCCCGATCCTGAGACTCCGATTGAAGAAACCTTAAGTGCCTATGCGGATTTAATTCAAGAAGGTAAGGTATTAAAAATTGGGGCATCCAATTATTCTGCTCAGCAACTTGAAGATGCATTACACAAAAGTCAAACTCTCAACTTACCCAAATACGAAATTTTTCAGCCAGGATATAGTTTAGTAGAGCGTCAGCAATATGAGACAGAATATAAGGCAATTTGTGAAAAACATCAGTTGAGTGTGATTACTTATTTTAGTTTGGCTGCTGGATTCTTAAGTGGTAAATATCGTGAAATTTCGCAGCTTGAAAATTCAGCGCGCAAACGCCAACTAAAACATTACTTTAGTGAACAAAGCTTAAATATATTAAACGTCATGGATAGTTTGAAAGAAAAATATCAAGCAGAGATTGCAGAAATTGCTTTGGCCTGGATCATGGCCCAGCCTAGTATTACTGCACCGATTGCCTCTGCTACTTCTACTACCCAAATAGATTCATTACTTAAAGCTACGCGTTTGGAACTGCATGCAAAAGATATCGATTTATTGAATAGAGTAAGTCAATATGAGTAGCTACTTAACTTATCTAATTATAAAACAAGTAAAAGGGACGATATTTCGTCCCTTTTACTTACTAAGATAGGCGTTCTACGATTAGGCTGTTTTTTGCAAAAAATTTAATTGTTCAATATAAACTGTATTTTGGTTTTTGGCAGCCTGTTCAATGCATTCAAGCAACTGAATATTCAAAATAGCATCTTCAGGGGATGATATCGGTTTTGCTTTATGCTCGATTACTTCAATAAAGTGAGTTAATTGGTTGATATAAACATCTTGTTCTTTATTAGGTTCGATTTTATTTTTTATAAGTGAGACAGCCCAACTTTTAAGTTGGTCTTTAGGATAATTCCAGTATTCAAGATTTGGTACACTCAAAGCTCCTTCCGAACCACTAATAAAATAACAGTTTTGATCTGGAGATACTGCAAAACTATCTTTATTTTCTTCAGTATTTTGATCCCATCCCCAAGGTGAAACAGCAGCATCAGAGGCCAATAGAGTACCTAAAGCACCATTTTTAAAGCGCACTAATATTGAAATTGTATCTTCAACTTCTAGGTTACGATTTTTATTAGATGTCATTGCTTGTACAGATTCAATTTCACCATTTAAATAGCGCATTAAATCTAAATCATGTACAAGATTGATGGCCAATACACCTGCACCAGCTAACCGATGCCATTCTATATCAAAATAACTGTCGGGTTTATATACGCTCCAGAGTGCATTAAAGGTATTAATTGTGCCTAAAGTGCCTGCCTCAATAATTTCTTTGGCTTGCTGAATGATTTTATTATGACGGCGATGATGGCCGACCAATACTGGTACATTCAATTTTTGTTGCGCTTCAATTAGGCACAATGCCTCTTTGGTATTTATTGCCAAAGGTTTTTCTAGTAAGCATGGGATGTTATGTTGCATACATTGAATTGCAGTACTGACATGGAAACGGTTTGGATTAGCAATTACAACACCATCTAATTTAACATGGTTAAAAAGCTCTTCTAAATCTTTGTAGTTAGGTACATTAAATTCCTGTGCCATAGCATCTGAATATGGGTCACTAACAGCAACTAATTCTGTATTAGGATGTTTAATAATAGTTTGAGCATGTTTTTTGCCCATGACACCTGCTCCAATAATGGCAATTTTTTTTCCTTGCATTTAAGCGACTCCTTGCTTGTAAAGCTAATAAATCAATTCAGGTTGATTTGAGTGTTGTAATAAAAAATTTATACTTAAATTTCTTGCGAGAATAATTGTCTAAAAGTAGCGTTATCCAGCTAAAATATATGAAGAAATGAAAATGTATTTATGTAACTTTTATGTCTCTAGTTTTTTCGATAATAAGTATTTTAATAAATTTTCATTTCGAAATATGATTTGACAAAATATAGCAAGTAAATGTAATTAATGGAACACCGTTCCAAAATATTTTTTAATTTACCAAAGCATTTATCTGAAGGAGAAGACATTGAGTGGAATGTGTTTATTGTAGATGCCGTATAAATTTCAATCCAAAGGTCTATAAACAGAATAAAAGCTATAGTGACAACTAAAAGACCTACACCTTTAGAGTGCAGGCCATCATTCGTTATCGA
The DNA here is from genome assembly GCF_003664645.1 of Acinetobacter chengduensis. Lineage (GTDB taxonomy): Bacteria > Pseudomonadota > Gammaproteobacteria > Pseudomonadales > Moraxellaceae > Acinetobacter > Acinetobacter chengduensis. Next base: position 71,344 of record NZ_RCHC01000014.1, read on the forward strand.
ACACAAAAATTCCTGAGTTTATATACAAGTCGTGGTACCGTACACGATTTCGAACTATTCAAACGTAACTTGAATTAGGGTCCTCCAGGCGCTGTATTCTTGCAGATAAGGGCTAAGCCTGAAGTTATTTGGCAGTTTGAAAACCTTCAAAATTCTTGCAGAGCGATATCTTAACCAGTGAAAGACTAGGATTAATATGCAATTTAATTGCGGGAATCTATTATTTTGAACTGAATAAAAAATGACTTTTGAAAGCAGTTTAATTATCAAGTTTTCACAGCTTTGCTGAATAGCAATTTATACAGAATTATTTTGAGTGCAGTATACGTCTGATATATGCTCGTATGGGATGTGTATCCAAGGCAAACTAGAACATCAGGAATTTTATAAATTTTATCGTAGGTGAAGAGCCCATATAGCTAGCCATTTCAAGAAAAAATAAAAGATCAAAACTCTCATGGAGAGGAATTGAAGCTGAACTTAGAATGGCTAAAAGTAAAAAAGGGATTAGTTTGAAAATTAGTAATGACAACTATCAATATAATAACTGCTCAAAAAATTTTGAGCGATTTATTTTTAGTAGGCATCTATCGCCGTTGGAAGTTAGCTCGAATTAATGACTAACTTACAGTGTTAAATAATTTAACAGGTTTAAGAATGCGATATCAAAAAAAGGGAGGAGAGTACTAAATGAGGCATAATTATATAGATCATTGTATTCAACAAGCCTTAAAAGGGAACATTGTGCATTTATACAATAACTTATATTTTTTAAGTGCTGAAACAGCCTTAAACCAAGTCCTTATACCTGAGCATATCTGCTGTAAAGCACCATATTGGATTATTGGTTATGAGTTGCCTAGACCGATTAAAAATAAACAGGAGTTAAAGTCATTATTTACGTGGCATAACTTTTTTAGTGAATTTGCGAGCAATGCAGATGAATTTAAAGATTTTAATCCTAGGGATGAGTAATGAAATATTATAGTCTTGCAAACTTTATAGTCTTGAAATTTCTCAGCTTAAGTTGATGATGATTTCAGTATTGACTGCATATTAAAGGATTGTTTATGAGCAATGGTGTAAAGAGGCAACTTGGTTTTTTTTAATCGTACTTTGCGGAGTAATTGCCTATAATTATATGGCTACTCGTCAAATAGAAAATACGGTGGTGAATTCCAGCGTTCAAGATCGAGAGCGAGCATTTATTCAAAAACGAGCTGATTACATAAAAAATCATGGTGAGACCAGTTTGGCTGATCAAGAAATTAAGCAAGAACTGGCATTCAGAAGAGGGCATGCTTTAATGAGTCGTTCATCTTCGTACCAGAGTGCTGAAGAGCAAGATCTTGAGCGATCTGTAAAGTGAGATAGATATTATGGTAGATCGGATTGTTTCTAAAGATAATGCAAAAAAAGCCGATGAATCCTCAGTAAAAAATCAAAAAGATGAAATAATAAAGGAGGGTTATATGCAAGCTATACTAAACGGAGATAATCAAATTCCTACCAAAATCATCAGAACTGATCAAGATATTGTGGGATTTTTAAGACATTACTAGAGTTTTATTTGATCGCTTTGATTTTAATGAGGTATTGCGGGATAGCTGGATCACTACTCAATTTTAATTTATGTCATAATTTATTAATCTTAATTTCAAATAAAAATCAAGGAGACAATGAATGTCGAGAAAAGTAATAATGACTACAAATGAAAGACGTCTTCAAGCATTAAATCAAATGCGTGCTAGCTACCGTGGTGTGCAGCTTTTAAGGCAAGATAGAACTAGATTTATACAGCATAATATTACGACTCAATCTAGCATATTTTCCACAAGCGACAATAGGGATCCTGCATGTGATGAGCTATCAATGGAAATAGATGATAGGGATATATTAAAAGAAGCTGCTGAAGCGATGTATGCCTCTACAGGTGATACAATTTGGTTGAGTTTTTAAATATATCTTTAGGGTTTTGATGTTATCTTAATGTCAGAGGCTCAGCGTGTCTTGAGGAATTCCTCAACAGAGATTTCTTGCTCTACATAGAAAACACCATTTTGGTCTGCTTTCATTTTTTTAATAGAATTACCTTGGAGTTTGTTGATCTCTAGTAGATCTTTAAGTATTTGATCTGCAATTTTATTCTTCCAATTATTTTCTGGATCTAAAGGAATCGACATGAGGTTCTCCTAGTTCGGATGTGGTATGAATTTCATTATCAGTATCGCAGAAAATTTGAAATAAATTGAAGTAGTGGATAAACATGGCCGAATGTATATATGAGCATTTAAGCGTGGATAATGAGCTTTATTTATATGCAAGCTTTTGTAGTTCATCTTTATGTTGATGAATTACACGTTTTATATGATGTGAGACGATACGTTGCGTCGCTTGGCTGTTGTCAAATACCATAGGTATAACTTCAATTATGGGGCGTGATCTTTGTTCAACATTTTTAAAATCGATTAGTCTTTTCATTTTTCCATAAAACTTTAATGGCGTTATATAATTTTATACTAATGAGAAGCATGAGCCGAAGTTTAAAAGTCCTAATTTACTATTAAGTATCAAGAAACCATGTGTCGGTACTTATTTTAGGTTCTGATAGGGCTGATATTTCATCATTAATATGGCAAAAAAATTTAAAATTGAATTATCTGACGCTTTAAAAGGTTTCACAAAAATATGTCTATTTAAACTTCGATGATCAAATTTTCTCTAAACCCATTTTTACCTTGCTCTGGCGGATAACCCAAAGGATTGATCACTAATCTACATCCGTCGACTACAGTATCCACTGATGTATGCGTATGTCCTGCAATCCATAACCTAAAACCTTTTACATCTAGGTTATTAATAAAATAGGGATTGAGGGCCGATGCAACAGGATGCGTACCCCAATATGGATCAAGACAAGCTAAATGAGGCGGGAAGTGCGTAATGACAATCACATTATCTTGATTCTTAAATTGCATTATATTTTGATAATATTTATTAAATAGTTCAATGTAGTCATTAGCAGTTATAGTTCGATGATCATGGCCAATCATGATTTGATTAAAATCATAAATCGATTGTTCAGCATCTTTTTGAGACTGTAAAAGTACGTTAGGAGATGTAAGTGGGGAATTGGAGCGGAAGTTCGTAAATAACGTGCCGCCAACAAATATTTTATCTCGTATTTTGATATGGTTATCATCAATTAGTGCATTTTCAGGGTAATTTTCTTTCAAGAAATCTACGACTGAATTGTAGTTAGAGCTGTAGTAATCATGATTACCTAAAACAAAGATAAATTTTTTATTTAGAGATTTACATTTTTCGGCAAACTCAATTGCACCACTTAAGCGATTAGAAAAATCGCCAGCGTGAATAATGACATCAGCTTGCTCTGATATTGAATATTTAGAATTGTGAGTATCCGATAAAATTTGCAGTTTCAATCTACTTCCTTTATTAAATCACGCTGCTTAAATATATAGAGTTTCATTGCGATCAGTTTACAGCAACTAGATATTGTAAAAATTATAAGATACTCATCTGTGTCCTTAAGCCTCTAAAAATATAGGTATTTATTTTTGAATAAATTGATTAAATATTAATCATAAAATTTGACCAATTGAATTTATGCACATAATATAAAGATGTTACAGCAAAATCTGTGACCAGGCGTGGAAACCTGTTACTCAACGAACTAAAGAGTCGCTTTTAGTGGCTCTTTTGTGTCTACATGGCGCTTTTATGGTAAGCCAGGTAGGGCAGTCTTTGACTGGCCGTTTCGTTGAGCGGTATTTCCACACCCTATTTGGTTTGCCTCCATCTCGTGGAAAAGATGTTGGCAAACGACAATCTATCAACGAGGTTTAAAATGCATCTTTATATTATTTCTATCTGTTTTTTCTCTAGCAAAAAGATACTTCTGAGTTGATGAGTTTTTAATTCATTTATCACTGATTTTAATTTTAATTACTTCTAATTTCGTAATCTCACGAGATCTAGAGAAGTATTGCCTAGAGAAAATAAAATGGCTCGTACTAAGCTTTTAACCAATATTATTCAAAGAAAAATGATGCTGCTTGACGAAATGTCGCACTCAAATCTGCACCATAACTTTGAAATATCACTTTATGACTTAGCCAACCATGAGATCCTAGAAAAACTATATAAAGCAGACAATCAACGCTCCACAGAGTGTTGGAGCCCTGCTGAAATTCAGGAGTTTATTCTAAACTGTTTGAATGATCGTAATGTCAATTTATGCGTTCGCTATTGGAAAGATGCTGCTGGTAATATTTATATCATCGATGGTGGGCACAGGATTTCAATTATCTATGCTTGGATCAAAAGATACTTTATTGATGAGCAAGTAGCAGGAGCCCCAAAATTCACGGCACCACAAAAACGAGATATTCGTCAGATTCGTAATCGATTAGGTGGATTAGCTGATTTTCAAGAGTTATGTAACGATTCTGAGTTTCAGCAAAAATTAAAATCAACCAAAATTAATTTTATTGAAGTCATTGGGACACCTGAGGAAGCTCGAAAAGCCTTTTGTTCAATCAATTCGGATACGAAGCGATTAGATCCAGATGAAGAATATCATTTACAGAATAGGGGGAGTGATGCTTTTTATGTGATTTATGCGTGTTGTTATATAAACGATAATAAATCCAACTTGGCTGAACTGAATTACGATCGGATAAATGAAGTGATTACTTTGGGTGAGCAAATTCATGATCATCTTTTTAAGATAATACTTTTAGAGCCGGATTTAACACACGGTAAAAAAATCGGCTTGGTCAATGAACTCCTGAATATCATGTTTGGTGATACTAGTCAGAATACTGTGAGTATAGACCAAGGTCAGCGTGTAGAAAATTTAATGCTAAAACTTAGAGTTGTGCTGTGTCGTATCGCTACACCAGCAATTAGTATTCGGATTCCAAGTCTGGGCTTACACCCAAAACTATATTTTTATAAAGATAATCGTTTTCAAGTGACATCCTTTTTGGCCTGGTTCTCTATCGTCTGTGAAATTCAAGAAGACTGTTTTGAAATACAGAATAAAAAGATAGATTTTATTGGATTTACTCGAGCACGCCGTGGTGTTGAAAGTTTAATTGAAAAAATTCCTGTGGCGATCAAAGAAACTGTCGGTAAGTTTGGTAGCGGGATCAGATCACATGAGCGATTGAAAAACGTCTATCAAGCATTTATCTGTATTGGACTCAATATGGATTTAGATTTCGAAGATGAAGTTTGTTTGAACACCGTCATTCTTTCGATGAGTCAATCATTTGATTATATTAATTTTAATGATTTTTACCTTGAACGTTTTGGTGGTGATTATGATGAGACCATTGTGGATGATGTTGTGAGCTTTGTGAAATCAGTAAGACTAACAAAGAAGAAAAAACCTCTAAATTTTTCACTCGCGACCAAAAGAAATCTTTATCAACGTGAGGAAAGGAAAACATGGAGCTATTGCGAAGTATGTGATAGCGCTCTATACCTTGAATCGACTGAAGTAGATCATCGAGAATCGAAAGCAGAAGGTGGTTACGGTGTTTTAGAAAATGGAGCAAATGCTCCCTTATTTTTTTGTTTTTTAGTAGACTGGGGTCAGTGTTTAGCCTAAGTGCAAAATCAATAAGTATTTGGACACCCATTCTTCTTTAAGTTGGACACTTTAATAAACGTATTCATTAATTTTGCAGTGTTCCTCAGTTGGTAATGTGAATACCATGCCACTCACCAACGAGCTAATACGATTACTTTCAGCCTTACGTTGCTTGGTATTCACCGACAGGGCATAAATGATCATTGTGTCCCGATACATTTTTTCAGGCTCAACTTTATAGTCAATTTCCGCAGCACAAACCATTTTTCTACTAACTTCGTGTGACGCTCTACGATAGACCTCACGATCATCACTAGCCAAAGTCAGCTTTCTTCGTAATTCTTGTGCATACTGCATATATACGCTAACAAATTCAGGGTTATTCCCATATTTGAGCTTTATGTATCCCTCAATATCATCACGCACACCATTACTATTTGCATCAATCCCACCAATGGTTTTTGTTTTATCTTCATTTTTTAGGAATTTTGATGTTCTCACTTCTTTTAGTGAATTCTGAATACTTGGATTAAGAAGCGAGGAACAGGCCATCAAAAGTATACTTAAGCAACTCACTGCAATAACCGCTTTTTTCATAGGAATCATTTTACTTTTTTCTTTTAAATTTCGTTTTAGATGCAAAGAGTGTCCAATTAAAAGAAGAATCTGTATCCAGTACGATATACTATTAAGTGTCCAATTGGGCAAGAATATGCACCTAAGCAACCAATATGAAAACAATAGACTATTACAACCAATACGCAGATCAATTTTTACAAGCCACGTTGTATATGGATATGGAAAGCCTATACCAACCATTTTTAGCTGAGTTGCCAGATTCAGCACGCATCCTGGATTTAGGCTGTGGCTCAGGGCGTGACACTTTGGCTTTTAAAAATAAAGGCTATCAAGTTGATGCTATCGACTATTCTGAAGTATTGGTCGAACGAGCGAGCCAACTGACTGGTATCGCTGTTCAGCAGCAAAGTTTTTATGAGCTTGATATGCACGATGTTTATGATGGGGTATGGGCATGTGCCTCTTTACTACATTGTGCTCGTAATAGACTCCCTGATGTTTTAAAACGTATTCATGCTGCATTACGCTGTGGGGGTGTTTGTTATATGTCATTTAAATACGGCACAATAGACCGAGTAAAAGATGGTAGAGCATTTACCGATTTAGATGAAGAACAAGCTAAAAAATTACTAGATCAGTTGGATAGGGTTACTGTATTAAAACAATGGATTACTGTAGATAAGCGTCCTGATCGTAATGAGGAATGGCTCAATCTGCTTTGGAAAAAACATGCTTAATTTTATTCCCACTGCACAAGAACAACTCAAATTTCTAAAGAATATTCAGCTGATTTTACAGTCAGTGTAGAGTGAAGAAAAAAATTTAATATAAGGCTTATATTTACATTCTTAATTGAAAAAAATATGATCAAAGTTCAGACAGAGGATTTTGATATTTAATAAATATAAAAATACCTCTTAGTGCCAACTTTGTCATGGATAAAACTTAATGCAATTAAATAACAATGGTTCTAGTACTGAACTAAGTACACTCGCACCTAAAATAATTCTTTCCCCTTTATTAAAAGCCATGGTGGGGACTCTTAAAAACCATCAATCAGATCATTTCTTCAATTATTATGGGCCTTCTCATAATCTGCATTTTGATGCGACCGCTTTTGTGTCTGCAGTATTTAAGCAGATCGGGACTAAAAACGATTCAAAGCCAATTTATAACATCATCAAAGATATTCAATTATTACCTGAAGATTCAAAACTCAGAATAAGCACTTTATTTGATAAGGAATCTGAAGCTAAAACTGCCCAGACCTATCGTGATTTAGACCAAGTGATGTCTGAAATTGTTCAGCAAGTACTTCAAAATGCTCCGACAGGTATGGCACTGAATTATCTCAACCAATTCTTAGGCGATCTCAAATATTCTGATCCAGTGATTGCCAAAAATTCTCAGTATCCTATGCAAGTCAAAGGACAATCTAAAGTAGCTTCTTTGCAATATACAAACGACTTAAAAGCAAAAGATGGCGAATTACGACTTTTCACTGTTACTGAAGAAATCAGCAAACCTCAATGGGTGAAAGAGGTTTGCGAGGCAATCAAAGCCATTGTGAAGCAGTCCTACCCAGCTGGTGAAAAGATGCCATTAGAGGTTGCTGAACGTATGCAGGAAATTCTTGATGATGAATGTTCTGCTGAAAATAATGATATCCAAAATCTACTTCATTTCGTAGAAATCAAAGCACTATCACGAGCTCGTATCCGAAATTGCTTCAAAATTATGGAAATCATTGCGGATCACATTGATAAGACTGAGCGTAACGATTTCAAGCGTGAGTCCGCTGTTTCCTATATCCGTAAAGCAATTGCTTTCTTTCAGATTTTTGGTAATCGAATTGCTCCATGGAATGAGGAAACAACGGAAACCATTAAGGACTATGGTATTGACTTTGGTGCTATCTATGGAGCTGTAGGTAAAGTTGATTTTAATGGTTTGCTGGCCTATGTTGGAGCAACAGATGCTTTGCCAATCTGGGTAAAACCAAAAATTGAAATGAATGATATTCGTCATGAGGATAAGGAAGGGCTATCTCTAAAACGTGAAGTCACTTATGCCTTTCGGGTGAATGGGGAGTTTGTTAAAGAGGAAAAAGTAAGTTCATTTAACTCTAAGTTGCAGATCAATTATAAGACAAGCAAATGCAACCGTTCGGGTGTAGATACTATGCTGACTGCTTATGAAGCTCGTCTGCATACTATCAATAAAGCATTGCTGCTGAAGGATATTGTTGATGATAAAGGTCAGCCGATTTCTGAAGAACGATTAAGCAAAGAGTGCTCAGATCGCGTTGCTCAAGTAGAGATGTTCCAGCTCATTATGATGTACTTCGTCCTATCTGGGGCAGACATGAAGATTTCAGATTTTGAAGGGGCATTCAATAAACTGGTTGATGCATTCAAGAATCCTCAAAAAATCCGACTTAACCTTACTCGTATCTTAGACGAAAAGCTCAATACCGAAAAAATGCATGAGCGAATGGAGGTGATCACGTCTACGATCACTACAGCGCTAAAAGCGAATCTGGATTCCATCATTAGTGAGATGGAAAAGGATAGTAGTCTTAAAACTGTACTCTACATCCTTCCAAGTATTGTGAATCTAGATGTATTCAAGAGTTCAATTGGTGAAGATGCGGAACAGTTCTTTAGTATATTTAAGGGTAAAGAATCGAACTTTTACAGCTACATCTCGATAGTGGATGCTAGCCGTAAAAAGTTGGCGAAAATGAGCCAAGACGAAATCATTCGAAAGAATGATTATGCTCGTAAAGCCCTAAGCGAGATTGAGTTTAATTCCACACTGAAAATTCGAACGTTGGTACCGATTGAGAATCCTAATACCGACCTAGATCAATTTGATGTCGCTCGTAATCTGAATATTCCTTGTTTACCAGTATTGATGGTGCCGACCAACAAGAAGGTCAGCGACAATGGGCTGCCACATTTTTATCATCCTGAGAGCTTAAGTTATGACAACTTGTTATCTAAATACAAGGTCATGATTCATTATTCATCTAAGCTATTTCGATTGAGTGACTTAAAAGGCGGCCATGCTCAATTATGTTTGGATGAAAAAGAAAATGCTTTGATCATCAGTACGTCATGTTTTTCGATTGCGATTCATCTATTCCTTAAACATCTGATTAAAGAAGTAAAAAATCAACTGGGTATTGAAGAGCGCTTATATGTACCTGTAATGCGAATTGACTCAGTTGATGAACATGAGAATGAAGAAAAAGCCCAATTTCAAAGGAAATCAAAAAAGATCCAAAAAGGTGGGTTTAATCCTGAGTGTAAACGAGCGTATGCCACCGCTTATACCCTTGAGAAGTTGCTGAACAATGATGATGCTATTGTGAAGGTACAGGGCCTTAAGTATCAACCAGATCCTATGCCTTATGGTAATCAAAATGGTGAGCGAGTTTGTGCCCCGGTGAATCTCGCTATGGATAAAACAGTGACTTACCGTATTCAGGCTGCAATTGAAGCACTGTCAGGATATTCAGAAATCATCATCCCATTTGAGGGCACTAAGGACAAAATTGCCTGTATTAGTTATAACTCTCGACCTGAGAATGATGTGGAATTTAAGTATCAGCATCAGAAGGATTTGCTACTTCTTAAACCAGATTATGGCTACATCTGCTACGTCTATACACTTGAGCGTATCAACGATAAACAGGGTCGCTTATCACTACAGAAGGTCAGTCATGCCCCAGTTGCTGAAGACAATCTGAGAACAAGTAAGGCGATGCACCGTATCATCGAAAAACTGCAGTCAGATGGTTTTGAAGATGTTGTATTGCTTTCACACCATTTTGCACAGCGTAAGATCGGTAAGACTGAAACCAGCAACTTGATTCATGAAAGTGAAAGTGCTTTGGATCAACTTGATCAGTTGTTCCCGAATATGAATTTCTATCCATTCCAGTCTGATACGATCCCAGCACTGAGCTTAAAAACCAGTGATAACAGTCGTGTCTATGAGGTACCGCACCATCAGTACCATACTGCGATCATCAATCAAAAAGAATATAAACAATCCTTGTCCGTATATAGCTTTGCGACTAAACGTACTGTGGGTGTTCGTACTCAGAATGGTATTTGCTCGTATTTCTATATGCTAACCAGTCAGGAGCATTCGATTCATAACGATAAGCGAATTAGATTGCACAGTAAAATTATTGATGTGAATGATTCCAATGAAATGAAATCAATTCGCTCTGTATTGCGTGGTCTGCATTACTTTGAGTCTGAACGTCCTACAGCTGGCAAAAACTTCACTCCGGTACTTGAGCCTTCCCATATTCGTGGCACTACTGGCATTCAAGAGCTTGGTGAAGTCATAGTGTCGAGTCGTCTAAATAAAGGCGAAGTCGTCATGAGTCTGCCAGCCTTAATCGGCAAGCTCGAAGAATACGTTATTCTGATGAATGAAGACTTGATTGAGCCAATCGAGCCGTCTCCAGAGGGAGCTGAAGAAATTTTAGCGACTGATGTGGAGTAAGCGCCGTGGTGAACAATGAAGCCAAAGTTTGGGGCGAGGTTTATGAGATCGCTGTTAAACGTGGTTCGATTATGGCTTTGCTTGATGCAAAGCTATTATCAGCCAGCCATCCTGTAGTAGCAGAATGGAATAGTAAACAGATTGCTGATGTCTTTCAGGAAATGAAGGAAGCGCTATATAGCGATGTCATTAATGCCGCTATCCATGAAAATATCGAAAGCTATTTTCAGCAATTGATAAAAACTGGATTCGGGCATGGTTATACCAATACTCGTGAGTTTCTAAGAAAGATCAAGCCAAAAGGTATTGCAAGGGCTAAAACGGCGAATGCAAGACCAAATTGGAGCTTATCTGGCATCTGGTGTCCACTGACAATGCCAAATGATATAACCCAGACCATTGTAGATGACTACACAACTGAGGAAGAACATATTGCTATTAAAGCCTTCAAGGAGAAGGCGTTGGAAACATGGAATCAACAATTCAGTCTTACCCACGCTAAAATGTTTGGTAAGGGTATGTTTGGTCGTGCTGATTTCTTGGCGGTAATCAAAGTCAAAGCCAACTATCATGTGCTGGTTCAGGAATATTCATTATTTTACGTTTTAGGTGAACCAGAACAATTCAACGCCAAGGATTCTTGTACCTATTTGCAAGAGTACAAGCGTTACATCAAACATTCTGAATCGCAAAGTGTTTTCTCATACGTGAATGCAGAAGCTCAAGAGATCCCATTTAAGTTCTCAAAAAAACTACGTGAATACTTGAGAGCCTATGTCCGTAAGGAAAAAGTCCTATTTAAGATGGCGCAAGGCTGTTCGTATGCAACCACTTTTGTTGATTCTTTTAAATGGAAGTTTGAACAAGATGACATGCCAAATATTCGTCTGAGTGTGATGGCGATCACCAGCCGGGGAAGTGAATACATTTCTGCTGAATTTTCGGATAAAGATAAATCTCCAGAGCTGGAAATTATGTATCAGCTGGGCAAGGAGTATCAGGATAACGTTCTGAGTCTGGACGATATGGATGAACGCACGAAACTGCAAGTTGAGATTCTGAATTATCTGGTGAATGAACCTGTAAAAAACATCTCGGAAATCGTGACCAAAAATATTAGCGATATCTCCTACGGTCAGGACCTTACTTTCGCTATTACTGAAAGGCTTAAGGATTTTGTGAATCCTAACCAGCCACTGGCTTTAGAGTGGGTTTTTGACTTGATAGATCGGCAAGTCGATGACGAAGACCATAACCAAAAACTTAAAGAGATGGTGCTGGCTGAGTTTAAAACAATTCGTAAGGGAAAAATTGAGAATAAAACTTCATTCACCTTACGTGATTTGCATAAATGCGCCGTAGTACTGGCACTGAAGGAAAGTAAACAAGGTCGGGTGAATTTCATCTGTTTGACTGGTACGCCGGGGATTGGGAAAACATCGAGCGTTAAGACTTTGCTGGCAGATTTGGAAGGCTTTTTTTTCTTTTATACCAGTCCACGAGTGTTGATTAACGATGATGTGGTCAGTGATTTATCTAAAATATCAGCTACGATTACCAGTAACAGTGATGTGGTGACACAGGCACAGCAAATCTATTCGAAGATTCACAATACGGATTGTAAGGTGAATGCGCGTGGTGCCGCTATTGTGGGTGGTGTTGAAGATATGAAGATAGATCATGGCTCAAGTGTTCTATTGTTCAAACAAGATGAATACCGAAAGCTCAAAGACCTGGAACAGAATGCAAATGCCAATAGACGCTATGCCAATACTTCAGAATCTAAAATTACGGCAACCAATAAGAAGTTTGCCAGAGTGTTTGATTCATTAGGGGAAGCGACCCAGCAATTACTTGTATTCCATCCAGAGCTCAATAAACTGACGATGACTGTAGCAAGTCAGGCATTCATGCCATATAACACCACACCAGCTGGACCACGAAACCCAAGGGAAAACCAAAATAAAACTGTGGCAGCTTCCAGTTTGGATGGGCTGGAAAAAATGTTCCAATACAAAATCGATAAGAAGCCGACAGAGGCCAAAATCGAACGGAGAGAGTTTGCCAAAAAGTTCCCTAACATTGTGGTGATGTTTGATGAAATTACAGGGGATTCAGGTACACGTACTTTTATCAATGAGATGCTGAAATTCCTTTCCAAAAACTTCATTGAACCGTTTCAAGGTAATTCTCCATTTACGGTGACTGTGATTCTTGCAGATGCATCCCTTAGTAATGTGAATGCAATCCAAAATTACATGAAGAAACAGGACCAGTTACCAGCAAAAATGTTCATCTCTCCATCTTTGGGTAATTTCCCATTCAAGATGCAGACTGCAGATCTGGATGATGGTAACTGTGTTCGTTCTAGTATCCATATCATGGCGAACTGTTACCCGGCAAGTGATCTTAAAATCCAATATATGCTCAAGCAATACGCCGTAGTCCCTGAAACAGATGATTTTGGATTGGATAAGAACCTGACTCATCTATTTCGCCAGAAAGCTGGGGAGAGGACTCAACAGACTGCTATCGAGCTTATTCAAAAGAATCTTGAAGATGGTAAAAAGCAAGTTATCTACTTTGCTCAGGATAAAAATGCATTGGCTGCACTCAGAGATGCATTAGTCGATGAAGGAGTGGTTGAACGCTCTAAGATTGGCATTTTTGATAGCCAGTTAATGGGATACCACCGTACAGAATTGCTGGATCGCAAAGAGACATTGCAAGTCGTACTGATTACTTCGACTGCGGCTAGGGGGATTTCATTCCCGAACTGTGATTCAATCATTGCTGCCATGCCTCGTTTCGCAATTGAAGCCTCTTTAATGGAAATCGCCCAGCTTGTTTACCGGGGACGTGGTGGATATTTGGATAAAGAGAAAAATGAGTGGGTCAACGGCGATGAACGTGATCGTTTGCTGACGATTCTGGTAGAAGATTTCTACTTGGTATCTAATGATGAAACTCAGACAGAGCTTGAATATAAAGTTAAGAGCTCATTGGATATGCTCTCAATTTTCATGCTTATTCGTGGGACTTTATATACTCGTATCACTGGGGATGCTGGCTTCAAAAAAACTCAGATCGCCATGATCCCAATTGGTGAGGTGAAGGATAAGGCCAGTGATAAACCGGGACTGGCTTCTTTGATCAGGGATTTCATGAAGGACGTGAATAGTGTTCTTTATAAGATTGCTGCAACCGAGGGTGAATTGGTTGGAAGGCTTAAGGCTGTAGTAGAGAAGGCTCAAACGGTTTACTCAGCAAATAAGCTCAGTTCTACCTATAGCACTAAGACCAACAAATACCGAAGTTTTTACACACCTGCATTAACGCCTGAGTTAAAAGAACTTCAGTTCTACGAGAAATGGTGCCGGGACCATCATTCGCTTAAGTCCAGATTACTCACTATTAGCGATCAAGAAGATGCTTTGACGATTCCTGAAAATATCTATATCTGTGGGCCTATGATCATGGAAGATCGCTCAAACTTCGGTAACAAGGAGTCGTTTGATATTGCCAATGACAATCTCTCACAAGATTCTTTAAGGAAGTTCCTAAATGAGTTAATCGCCCTTCAGATGGCATTCCCTCAGTTGAATGCCTATAAGAACATTCAAAAGCATATCAGGGAGATCACGAATATGATTTCTTCTGTTCTGGAATCAGAAACAGATAGCTATACGAAGGAAGTTGAGCAACAGGGAATGATGCGTAAGCTCTGGGTGACGTACCCGGTAGCGGCAAACGAGCTGGTTAAACTTCAAGACAAGAGCTTTGATAAAGAGTGGTTTGATGCATTGAGCTTTGACCTGAGAGTGAGAAATGCAGAGTTTCCAGTGATGCCAGAATATCGAGATCATCCATTTCGTGGTACTCAGCAATTATCAGGGCATCCAGTGTTTGAAAGGTTGTTCGAGCAGACAAATTTCATGCTTTGTCGTGAATTAAACTTGGTGAATACTTTGACTATGTTTAATGAATGATTCAAATTATATTATCTATTTAGTAGAGGATTAATGTGCATATACCTGCTGCACAAGAACAACTTAAATTCTTAAAAAATATTCAGCTGATTTTACAGTCGGGTAGTTTTAGTAGCACCTATAAATTTGCGTTGCTGATTAGCCTAAGCCGATTAGCTATTGAAAAAGGTAAAGATTCAGGTGAGAGTCTATCACTCGAATATACGGATATTGCTGAGAAGTTTATCGAGCTATATTGGAAGCAAGCAGTGCCATATACCTTTAATGATGAAGGCCAACTGATCTTAAATCAAAATAATGGTAAGCAAGCAGCGATTGTAAATCGAATCATTGGGCTTCGTCAGAGTTACTCATCCCTTGGACTGTTAAGACGAGATTCATTGGTGTGGTTGAAGCTAGTTAAAGATGTCGCTCGCACTGTAAAAGACATGCCAGTCCGTTATCTGCAAAACATCAATGGACAAAACTTTGAGTTTCTATACCGGCTTGAGCAATCAGGGAAGCAATTAATTTTATTACCGCAAGTCATGTATTGCTTACGACAATTTAGTGAAATTATTGAAGAACTCTGTCAGAAGCGCTGGATTGATTATATTCGTAGAAATAGTAGTAATGCCGAGATTTTGAATAAGTTACCAAACCTTGAGCAATTTATGTTTGAGCCGAGCCGAAATCAGCTTAATGCAGTTGCTACAGTATTGGTAGAGATGCAGGAGTGCAGATGCTTTTACTGTAATAAGGAAATGAAAAAGAATAATTACGCCGTAGACCATTTTATTCCTTGGTCAATGTATCCATCAGATACCGGGCATAACTTTGTGTTAGCCGATTCCCGCTGTAATTCTAAGAAAAGCAATCTATTGGCCTCACATGAATTTCTTTATAAATGGCAAGAGCGTAATGAAGAACAGGATTTGATTATTGTGGATCGGATATCAGTGCTCGGTTTTTTAACAGATAAAGAGCGGTCACATAAAGTGGCGGAGTGGGCATATGCTCAAGGGAAAGAAAATAATTATTTAATGTGGATGGGGGAAAATAGCAAATAAATCATGGCTCCCCTGAGATTAGACTAAAAATCCAATTGCTTTAAAAATACCGTAAAAAATGTTTACTGTACATTTGCTATGGGGTAATCTTAAAACTACTATTTATTGACTGATTGGTATATGACGACAGATAAGCATGAAGTCCTTCTCAGAATGAGAGCCATTGAACTCCTTGCATACTGGGAAGGTCGTTTGGTTACCAATCGTTTGATGAGCTGGTTTGGATTGAGTCGACAGCAGGCTTCTGCGGATATCAAGCGCTATAATACGCTGTATAACCCCGATGCCTTGATTCATGATCCCTCAGTCAAGGGTTATGTGCCTAAGGCCAGCTTCCAGCCTGTACTGACTACAGCGCATATCAATGAATATCTCAATATGCTGTCAGGTTTGGTTAGTGAATCGCATGCCCTGATTGCGACACCAGAACCGAATCTTGCAGCAGTTCAATTACCTGATCGCAGTGTACGTCCTGAAGTGATTCGGGAAGTTTTGCGTGCCTGTCGAACACAAAGCTGTCTCAAAATTATTTATGCCTCCATGCAGAATCCGCAGTGGCATGAACGCATGATTTCCCCACATACCCTGGTGTATACCGGTTTTCGCTGGCATGTCCGTGCCTATTGCCATCAGAGCAAGCAGTTTAAGGACTTTTTACTCTCCAGAATTGATCGCACACCTGTTGTGGTGGCGATTGAGTCAGTAGACCCTGCTCAGGATCAGCAATGGCATGAAGAAATTGTACTGACGCTGATCCCTAATCCAAAATTGAATGAAGCTCAAAAAGCGCTGGTCGAAAAAGACTTCGGCATGCCTGATGGCAGATTACAGATTCCGGTGAAAAAAGCCCTGGCTCACTATACTTTGCAGCGATATCAGGCCGCGATCACGCTGGCTGAGGCGGAAGATGCCTTGAAATATACCTTAGTGTTACAACGTTCAGATATCGAAAAGCTGTCGTCTTATCTGTTTGATCAAGCTTCATAGGAGATTGGCCATGTTAGAGCAATTTCATTATGACAGTGACCTGATTGGCGGTTCCCTGATGGTGCGTGAAAGCCGGCTGATCGCGGATCTGTTATTACGAGAAGCGACTCCAGAACAATGGCATCAGGCCATTCAGATTGACAATATTCTACAAAAAAGAACGCCTGCTTCAGCTCAACGCAATGCCACCGCTATTCGTAAGCGTCTGGAGCGCTTAGAGCCTGATTTCTGGAAAGCTTTGCGTGATGGGGATGATGAGCTGGCGACTCAGGTGGCTTTTTGTGGTGCATTGGAACGCAACTTGTTGCTGCTTGAGTTTATGGAAACGGTGATGAGGGATGCCTATATCTCTCAGGCGCAATACTTGGACAGTTATATCTGGTCAGATTTTTTGGATGAACGCTCACAACGTGATCCGGATATCTGTGATTGGAAAGAGTCCAGCAAGAAAAAAATGGGGCAGGTGGTGTTTCGCATGCTGGCAGAAGCTGGTTACTTAAAAAGTACCCGTAAGCTGGAGTTGCAGCGCGTGATCGTCAGAGCAGAGCTGCGTAGCCTGTTGGAAGAACATTATAAACAACGCATTAAAAGATCTATGGAAGTGTCGGTATGGACGCGTTAGTTGTAGAGGGGCAGCAATGAGTCAAAAAATACATGAGCGTCTGAACCAGATTCCAGAGCGAATACTTTCCACCGAGTTTCTCACTGGACAAGGATTGGGCAATGAAATTGGCTTCTGGATTTTTGATTATGCACCTGAAGATGAGTTGAAAGTGCGCGAATATCTGCATTTTCTAGACGGGATGCTGGAGAAAAAACACAGTCAGCTGAAGGTGGTGAATATCAACCTGCTGCAAGCCGTGGTGGATTATCTGGCTGAGCGTAACTTCATCGATAAAGCCATTCAAATGCAAAAAGCCAAAGGCGATGAGGCGCTGCTCAAAGCGCTGAAAGGCCCACTGCATATGGATAAGTTCGCGCCCTATCTGGTGAGTAAATATGCCACCAATGCACAAGATATTGTGTTGATGACTGGGGTAGGGTCGGTTTGGCCACTGTTACGTGCCCATCACTTATTGAACAGTTTGCATTCGTTACTGGGGCATAAGCCAGTGGTGCTGTTTTACCCAGGTTATTACGACGGTCAAGCGATGAGTTTATTTGGAAAAATTCCAAGCAATAATTACTACAGAGCATTCAGATTAGTGCCTTAAACACGGCAAATAGAAATAAAAATTCGGGGAAATTGATTGAGATGAACATTAAAGAACTTTTTTACAAGCCATTAGATCGTGCGATTAACGGGGTCGTAAAAGCAGACCAGAATGACAATACTACGGTTTATCAGGAACTCGATGAGTATGTGGTCACCAATGAACTGGAAAAGCATTTTCGGGACTTTTTCCAGTCTTATGGCACAGACCTAAGCGATCCTTCGATTGCCAACCGTGTCGGCGTATGGATTTCGGGCTTCTTTGGTTCAGGTAAATCACACTTCCTGAAAACCTTGTCGTATATTCTGGCCAATAAAGTGGCACGCGATGCGCAAGGTAACGAGCGTAGCGCCGCAGAATTCTTTGATGAAACTAAAATCCGTGATGCGTTTATCCGTGCGGATATTGGCAAGGCCGTCAGCCATCATGCTGATGTCATTTTGTTTAACATCGACAGTAAAGCCAGCTCCAATGATGATGGCAATCCGATCCTGAATGTGTTTTTACGTGTGTTTAACGAGTATCAGGGTTTTAGTGCTGACCATCCACATATTGCCCATATGGAACGTCACCTGAGCCAGAAAGGGGTGTATGAGCGCTTTAAACAGGCGTTTGAGGAATCTAGCGGCATGTCCTGGCTAGAGGAGCGTGACGGCTATCAGTTCTATCAGGATGATGTCGAAACTGCGATTTCTCAGGCACTGAATCTATCAGCAGAAGCAGCGCATAAATGGTTTGAGGATTCTGAGCAGACCTTTAGTGTTTCGGTGGAAAACTTCTGTCAGTGGGTGAAAGAATACCTGGACAGCAAAGGACCCCAGCAACGTATGTTGTTCTTGGTCGATGAAGTGGGGCAGTTTATTGGCAGCGATACCCGCTTGATGCTGACACTGCAAACCATTACTGAAAACTTGGGTACGATCTGTAAAGGCCGCGCTTGGATTATCGTCACCTCGCAGGCAGACATCGATGCTGTTTTAGGTGAGATGTCTTCTTCCAAAGCCAATGATTTCTCCAAGATTGCTGGACGTTTTAAAACCCGGTTATCACTGTCCAGTTCCAATACCGATGAAGTCATCCAGAAACGTTTATTACGTAAAACCCCAGAAGCTGAAGCATTGCTCAGATCGGTGTTTGAGCAAAAGGGCGATATCTTAAAAAACCAGATCACCTTTGACCGTTCAGGCCCAACACTCAAGAACTATGAGGGTCCAGACAGCTTTATCCATAACTATCCTTTTGCGCCGTACCATTTCCAGCTGGTGCAAAAAGTATTTGAAGAAATCCGTAAGGTAGGTGCGACCGGTGCACACCTGGCCTATGGTGAACGGTCCATGTTGGATGCGTTCCAGATGGCCGCGAATGCGATTGCTACAGATGAAGTCGGTGCCCTGGTTCCTTTCCACCGTTTCTATACTTCAGTGGAAGGATTTCTGGATACAGCAGTGAAGCGTACCATCGACCAGGCAGGGCAGAATAAGACCCTGGATGGTTTTGATGTGCAGATGCTGCGTACCCTGTTCATGATCCGCTATGTCGATATCATCAAAGGTACGCTGGATAACCTGGTGACTTTGTCGATTGAGAAAATTGATGAAGATAAGCTGGCATTACGCAAGCGGATTGAAGAAAGCCTACTACGTCTGGAAAAAGAGAGCCTGATTACTAGGAATGGCGATGAGTTCCTGTTCCTGACCAATGAAGAACGCGATATCACCCGTAAAATTAAAGCCACAGACTTAGCGGCTTCAGAAGAAAATAAAGAGTTAGCTAATCTAATCTTTAAAGATTTACTGCGCGATCAGAACAAATACCGCCATCAAGCCAACAAGATGGACTATCAGATTGGTCGTTTTCTGGATGGTCATAGCCTGGATGGCAAGTATGAGAGCGATTTGAAAGTTGAAATCATTTCTCCACTGGATACGGAATACAACCTCTACACAGAAGCTTTCTGCATTGGTAAGAGCGCCGAGGCCGAAGGGCAGGTGCTATTTAAACTGGCAGACGATAAACAGTTCTTTAATGAACTGCGCACATGGCTGAAAACCAATAAATTCATCCGTTTAAATGATGATGGCACTCAGTCCGATATCAGCCGTATTCTGGCAGACCGTGGTCGTGAGAATCAGGAGCGTAAAAAACGCCTGCGTGCCCGGGTCGAAGAAATGTTGCTGGACGCGGAAAGTTATGCCTTGGGTCAACATCTACAACTTTCATCTTCAAGTCCAACCACCAAGCTGGATGAGGCTTGTCGTTATTTGCTGGAAAACACCTATACCAAACTGAGCTATTTGCAGGCCTATCAGCAGGATGCCTGGCGTGAACTGAACGCCGTCTTGACTGTGGATGATATGGCGCAGTTAGGCCTGTCACTGAATGGTGGGCAGAGTAATCCAAAAGCCATGCAGGATGTCGAACAATACATCTCGCTGCGTGCAACCGGTACCGAACGTATTCTGGTATCGGATGTGGTGGATCGTTTTGCCAAACGTCCTTATGGCTGGCCAGATGCCGAGATTTTACTGCTAGTAGGTCAGCTGGCGGCAATGGGTCGGATTTCTCTGCAGTTAAATGGCGGCAGCTTACAGTTAAAAGATGCCTTTGAGCCTTTACAAAACAGCCGCCGTCGCCGTGATGTGTCGATCATTAAAAAACGCCAGACTGATGATCAGGTATTGAAACAGGCACGCCAACTGACCCAAGAACTGTTCTCGGCCATGGGACCAGCGACAGAAAAAGAGCTGTTTGAATTCTATACCCAACATTTTAAAAACTGGTTAGCCAACTTTAAGTCGTATAAGAGTAAAACTGATGTCGGGCAGTTCCCGGGTAAGAAAGTGATTGAAAAGTCGATTCTGACTTTGGAACGTCTGCTGGCCAATAGCGACAGCTTCGATTTCTTTAAGGCCGTGGTTGAGAACAAGGACGACTATCTGGATCTGGAAGAAGACTACCGTGATATTCATGAATTCTTTAGTAACCAGATGCCGAGCTGGCAACAACTGCAACAGGCCTTACGTCATTTTGAGAAAAACAAACAGGCGCTGGGCAGTGATGAGGTGGCAAAAAAAGCCCTCTCTGAATTACATCGCATTTCGACCATTGAATCACCATATGGTTTACTCAATAAAATCGCTGATTTGGTTCGCACTGTGGAAAGCGTCAATGAGCGACTGTTGAGTGAGAAGCGCAATCAGGCGATAGAACACATTGATGACAAGATCAAACAGTTAGAAGCCGAGATTAAAAACAGTGGCATCGCTACCGCTGAGCTGAGTAACAAGCTATTACGCCCACTACAACTGCTGAAAACAGATATTGAAGTGGAAACTAGCCTCTCCACCATCTATATGCTGCAAACCCAAACCAGCGTCGAGCGTTTTGATGAAGCCTTGTATGAGTTGGAAAGCGAAGTTCAGGCGGAAATCCAGCGTCAGGCCAAAGCGGCACAACTGGCTCAGAGCAAAGCCGAGAGTATAACCAACACTGCAACCATCTCCAGCCCAGCAACATCAGAACCTGCTGCGAGTCCTGTAAAGCCTGCGACAGCCGTAGTGCCACCGAAACCGGTGGTGGAAGTCGATGTCGCTAGCATTTACAGCAAAACCTCCACCAGTGTCTATCTGGAAACAGAAGAGTCAGTGGATCAGTTTGTAGACGCACTCAAAGCTGAATTGAAAAAAATTGTGGGTGATAAAAAGCGTGTGCGTATCCGCTAACTCGGGTTAGGGATATCGGCATCAGTCATTAATCAAAGGTTTAAAGATGAATACCAGTAATATTAAAAAATACGCACCGCAAGCACGAAATGATTTTATCGCAGCGATGCGCAAGCAGGCCGCCAAATACGGCATCACCGCAGACCGCATTTTACCGGCAGAACAGAAAGGGGACTTGCTGCTGATTGGCGATCAGGTTTTTCCGCTATCCGTCATGAAATCTCGTGAGAAGCTGATCAAACGCATTCAAACCAGCAGTTTTGAGCAGACGATTGATTATATCGCTTACAGCTGGTTTAACCGTCTCTGTGCGATCCGTTATATGGAATGCAAAGGCTTACTGGATCATGGTCGCCGTGTACTGAGTAGTGCAGATGGCAGTGCCGGCTTGCCACAGATTCTGGAAGAATGTCTGGATATTGACCTACCGGGTTTAAATGCCAGTCGTGTGGCTGAGTTAAAGTTGGATGGCAATAAAGACGAAGAACTGTACCGGGAACTGTTACTGGCGCAGTGTCATGCGTTAAATCAGGTGATGCCACTCTTGTTTGAACAGGTTTCTGATGAGTCAGAACTGTTACTTCCTGACAATTTAACCAAAACCGATTCCTTGATCCGTGATTTGGTGAGCAGCATTCCGGAAGAAGATTGGTCGGATGTGCAGATTATTGGCTGGCTGTATCAGTTCTATATTTCTGAAAAGAAAGATCAAGTGATTGGTAAGGTCGTCAAGAGTGAGGATATCCCAGCCGCAACGCAATTATTCACCCCAAACTGGATTGTAAAATATCTGGTACAGAACAGTGTCGGCCGCTTATGGATGATGGCACAGCCTGATAGTACCCTGGCCAGTGAGTGGGAATACTATATTCAACCGGCTGAACAGACCGATGAAGTCAATGCCCAGTTAAAACAGCTGATTGATGTGCGGATCAGTGAAGATGGCGATACCTTAAACCCTGAAAGCATTACGGTACTCGATCCGGCCTGTGGTTCGGGGCATATTCTGGTGGAAGCCTATGACTGCTTAAAAGCGATTTACTTAGAACGTGGTTACCGCAGCCGCGATATTCCACGTTTGATTCTGGAAAACAACCTGTACGGCATTGATATTGATACCCGTGCCGCGCAGTTAGCCAGTTTTGCGCTGTTGATGAAAGCACGTGAGGATGACCGCCGTTTATTTAGTAATCCACCGAAGTTAAATATTATCGCGTTGCAAGACAGTCAGCCAGAACGTTTGGATGCATTTAGTCAGGATCTGGCAAGTACTGATATTGCACAGGCAGATTTAAAAGAACTTCTGGATCTATTTGAACATGCTTCAACCTTTGGTTCTTTGATTCAAATCCCTGAGGCATTTACGAAGAAACTACCTGATTTAGAAACTAAGCTCAATACAGCAGTAGAATCAGGGGATATTTTTGCGCAGCAGTCAGCGCAGGAGCTGTTACCTTTAGTTCAACAAGCTAAATTACTGGCTCAGCAATATGATGCAGTGATTGCTAACCCGCCATATATGGGGGGTAATGGTATGAATACTGTTCTTAAGGGATTCGCAAAAAAACACTTTCCTGATAGTAAGTCGGATTTATTTGCCATGTTTATTGAGCGTGGTTTTGATTGGTGTAAGGACAGTGGCTTTAATAGTATGGTGACCATGCAAAACTGGATGTTCTTATCATCATTTGAAGCGATGCGAGAAAAAATACTATGTAGCCGAAGTATCATGTCACTTGTTCAGATTGGATATAATAGCTTCCCTGAAATTAACTCTAAAGTGGCTCAAGCATGTAGCTTTTCAATTTTAAAAAAACATATTCCATTAATTCAAGGCAAATATATTAATCTGAATAATGCCCCTCAAGCAGCCGATAAAAATCAGGTTTTTTTAGGCAAATCAGTAGATATTATTTTTGATAGAAATCAAGAAGAATTCAAAAAAATTCCAGGTAGTCCAATAGCTTATTGGGTTAGTCCTAATATGCGAAAATGTTTTGAATTATATCCATTAATTCATGAAAGTGCCTCCGCTGTATGTGGTATGACAACAGGTAAAAATGCTATTTTTGTGAGGGATTGGTCAGAAATTAGTTTTTTAAAATTCGGAAAATCCTTCACTAACTCAAATGATGCGAAAGTATCAGGATTAAAGTGGTTTCCATATTCAAAAGGTGGGAATTTTAGGAAATGGTATGGAAATGCAGAATGTGTGGTTAATTGGGAGAATGATGGAAAAAGTATTTTAGAGTCAGGAAGCGCATATCCACGGGCAAAAAGTCGTTATTTTAAACCTTCAGTTAGTTGGTCATTTATTTCATCATCATATTTTGGAGCTAGGCAACAACCTGCTGGTTTTATTTTTGATATGGCAGGATGTTCATTATTCCCAGAAGATGATACTGAATTACCTTTTTTTACAGCTTTATTATGCTCAAAAACTAGTTCAATTTTTTTAGGATCAATTAATCCGACCCTAAATTTTCAAGTAAATAATGTTGGATCTTTACCCGTCCCTGTATTTGATAAGAAATCAAAAATTTCTGATATTAGTTATAGTTGTGTGAAGATTGCTAAAAATGATTGGGACTCCTACGAAACCTCATGGGACTTTACCCAAAATCCAATCATTCGTATTCAACAGCCAAACCTAGAACAAGCATTTAACACATGGCAACAGCAAAATGCTGACGCCGTGGCCGAAATGAAACGTCTGGAAGAAGAAAACAACAAGCTGTTTATTGAGGCTTATGGTTTACAAGATGAATTGACACCAGACGTACCTGATGAGCAAATTACGCTTACCCGTGCCGACCGTGAAAAAGACAGCCAGCGTTTAGTCTCTTATGCGCTTGGCTGCATGATGGGACGTTATAGTCTAGATGAACCAGGTCTGATCTATGCCCATGCAGGCAATCAAGACTTTGATGCCAGCCGTTATCAAACATTCCCAGCCGATGCAGACGGCATTATTCCACTGACTGAAATGCACTGGTTTGAAGATGATGCAACGCACCGTATTCGAGAGTTCTTAACCGCCGTTTGGGGGAAAGACACACTGGATGCCAATATGCTGTGGCTGGCAGAAAGCTTGGATAAGAAAGCCAATGAAACAGCTGAAGATACCATTCGCCGTTACCTCGCCAGCAAATTCTATAAAGACCATATGCAGACCTATAAAAAGCGTCCAATCTATTGGTTATTTAGCAGTGGTAAACAGGGGGCTTTCCAAGCATTGGTGTATTTGCATCGTTATAACGAAAGCACCTTGGCGCGTATGCGTACTGAATACGTGATGCCACTGATTTCCAAAATGGCAGCCTATGCTAACTCTCTGGAAACTGACAAAGAAAATAGTGACTCTGCGGCTGAAATCAAACGTATAGAGAAAAAACTGCAAGATTTGCATAAGCAACAGGCTGAACTGAGTAGCTTTGAAGAAAAACTGCGCCATTATGCCGATCAGCGTATTAGCTTAGATCTGGATGATGGGGTGAAAGTGAACTATGGCAAGTTTGGGGACTTGTTGGCTGAAGTGAAAGCTGTGACGGGGGAAAAGTGATGAATAGCTTTTCTTCCACACTAGATCATGCAGAGGTGGTTGCATGAACTTAAGTCAACTTCAACAACGCCTGGAACAAGCCTTTTATATTGAACAGCACCGGATTGTCTTCTGGTACGATGCGGAACAGTCCTTTAGCGAAGAAGTAAAAGCTTTAAATCTGGGGGATGTCCAGATTCTGAATATGGCAGAAGAATCGAGTCTGGCGATCAAGCTCAAACTGGAACTGCAAGATCAGCAGGGCAAATACTTGCTGTATTTCCCATACCCTGAGCCTGAGACCGAAAAAGACTGGTTACTGGACATCAAGCTGTATTCACGCAGCTTCTATGCCGATCGTTTCTCGATTATTTTCAATGAGCTGGGTTTACAGCAGCAGAGTCTAAGAGAACATCTGGCCAAACGTGAAGAATTCCTTAAAGCTAAAGCGCGTTTGAGCACCTTGAAACGCTATATTCAGTCTGAGGCAGATGAACAGAATCTGGATATGGCCATGATTGCAGCTGTGGTCAAGGCTGATAGTGCCGAGCTGATGCATATCGTTCTGGCGTTGGCAGATGAAATGGTACAGCAGAATCTGAGCCTGGAAGTGAATCCAGATTCCTTTGCTGAACTGGAAAAATTCCAACTGGTGCCAGCTTTAGTCACAGCATTACAGGCGGAAATTGGTTATCCAGCATCGGTTGAAGAATTGAATGGGGAAGTACCATTCAAGCTCGGTACGTTCTTTATCCGTTTGATGAGCACAGGTTTCTGTGAAAGTCTGGGCGATATACCGCTATGGGCTCAAGAACTGGTGATGTCATCCGTCAGCTCCCGTGCAACAGCCAGAGCCTTTTTGTCGCGCTGGAGAGACAGCTCCAAATACTACCCAACCTTCGATACGCTTTCCCAGACCGTGGCAAATGCACTGCGGATTCAGGAGAAGGTCGGGGCCTTTGA
This sequence comes from Acinetobacter chengduensis, assembly GCF_003664645.1. Taxonomy (GTDB): domain Bacteria; phylum Pseudomonadota; class Gammaproteobacteria; order Pseudomonadales; family Moraxellaceae; genus Acinetobacter; species Acinetobacter chengduensis. The sequence continues at coordinate 97,535 of NZ_RCHC01000014.1, forward strand.
TCTGGGGCAGCTGCTGGATGTCATGACCTTTGAAGTGATTGAACAAAAGATCATTGTCGATCTGGCCAGCCAGATCCCTGCAGCAACCAAAGCTGAACTGGAACATTTCAGAACGATTATTTCTACCCGTCTGGATGGCTATTGGGCGTCCAAACATAAGGACGATGCAACCCGCCGTAAATACCGTACCGTCTATACAGCGTTGCAGGCAGCGATTGAGCTGTTCAGTCTGCGATTGCAGTTTGATTCTGGGTTCTATTTCGACTCTAGTGAAGCCTTGTATAAAGCCTACGAGCAGGAGTTGTATCGCTTTGATATGGCCTATCGCCACTACAGTGCTGCTTCTCAACGCGCTCATGTCGATATCCTGAAAAAACTTGATGAAGAAGTCGAAAATTGCTATTCCTACTGGTTTATTGACCACTTGGCACGAAACTGGGGAGAGCGGGTTGAAGCTGAGCAACGCTTGAATGTCTGGAAAGTGGCAGATATCCCAAATCAGCAGAACTTCTACGATACCCACGTCAGACCCTTACTCAATTCTGCAACGAAACGCCGTATTGTGGTAATTATCAGTGATGCTTTCCGCTATGAAGCTGCAGTAGAGCTGCGTGATCGAATCAATGAAAAGCGTTATTCTGAAGCGACCTTGTCTTCACAGCTGGGCGTTGTGCCAAGTTACACCACACTTGGCATGGCTTCGTTGTTGCCGCATCAGACTTTGGAGTACAAAGAGGCCGCAGGGGATGATGTTTTAGTAGATGGACAATCTAGCAAAGGGACTGCAGCACGATCCAAAATTCTGGCTGCCTATAATGGATTGGCAGTAACCGCTGAAATGGTAAAAGGCTGGTCGCGTGATGAAGGCCGTGAAGCGCTGAAAGATCATGAGCTGATTTACGTTTATCACAACGTGATTGATGCACGCGGTGACAGTGCCTCGACAGAATCAGAAACCTTTATGGCGGTAGAACATGCTATTGAAGAGCTGACCGAACTCAGCCGCAAAATCTTAATGCACTTCAATATTTCTACCCTGTTGATTACAGCCGACCATGGCTTCCTGTTCCAGCAAAGTAAACTGGAATCTGCGGATCGTTCAAGCTTGACTGAAAAACCTGCCAATACATTGAAGAGCAAAAAACGCTATGTGATTGGGCATGGTTTACCAGAGAGCAAGGAAGCCTGGAAAGGCTCAACCCAAGCTACGGCAGGCACATTATCTGCGACTGATTTCTGGATTCCAAAAGGGGCGAACCGTTTCCATTTCGTAGGAGGCTCACGTTTCGTGCATGGCGGCATCATGCCTCAGGAAATTGTGGTACCGGTACTGATGGTAAAACAGCTACGTGGTGAAAAGGCTGGACAGCGGACCAAGCGTAAAGTTGAGGTCATTTCTACCAAATCCACGCTGAAGATGGTCAATAACATCCAGAAGTTTGATTTGATGCAAACTGAAGCTGTCAGTGAGCTGGTCATGCCAGTGACTTTATCCATTGCCATTTATGATGGGGATCTTAAAGTTTCCAGTGAAGAAACCCTGACCTTTGATAGCAGTACAGACTCTGTTGCCGATCGGGTCAAGCAGGTCAGACTGTCATTGTCTGGCACTGATTTTGACCGTAAGAAAGATTACTTCTTGGTACTGAAGGACAAAGATCTGAATATCGAGATGCAGCGCTATAAGGTCACCATTGATCTGGCATTTACCGATGACTTCTTCTGATAACGAATTAACGATAGAGCGTAGCCTACATGGAATCTGCTAACGATAAAGAACTGGATCAGCTGCTGAATGAACACTTTGCTGGGCGGGTGGTACGTAAGGATCTGACTAAACTGATCAAAGAAGGGGCCAATGTCCCGGTCTATGTACTTGAATACCTGCTGGGAATGTACTGTGCCTCGGATGATCCAGAGATCATTGAACGGGGACTACGTAACGTAAAGACTGTGCTGGCAGAGAACTATGTACGACCTGATGAAGCTGAGAAGGTGAAATCCCTGGTTCGTGAACGGGGCAGTTATAAGGTCATTGATCGGGTGACCGTAAAGCTGAATGAGCGTAAAGACAAATACGAAGCATCATTTAGTAATCTGGGCATTAAAGATGCTGAAATCTCGGCAGGCATCGTCAAAGAGTATGAAAAGCTGCTGGTCGGTGGTATCTGGGTCATCGCCACACTCAGCTACTACTTTGATGAAGGGCAGACCAGTTCTCCATTTGGCGTGAGCTTACTCAAGCCGATTCAGATGCCCAATATGAATATGGAGGAGCTATTCAATGGACGAGCAGCGTTAAGCACTGATCAGTGGCGCGAGAGTTTAATCCGTTCGATCGGCATGGAACCGGCTTCGTTAAAAGAGGACGTGCAATGGCACCTATTAGCGCGTATGGTTCCGTTCGTTGAAAATAACTATAACGTTTGTGAACTGGGACCACGCGGTACCGGGAAAAGCCATATTTACAAAGAGTGTTCACCGAATAGTATTTTAGTCTCTGGTGGACAAACGACTGTCGCCAACCTGTTCTATAACATGAGTAGCCGCCGTATTGGTCTGGTGGGGTTGTGGGATGTGGTGGCCTTTGATGAAGTTGCCGGTATTTCCTTTAAGGACAAAGATGGCGTACAGATCATGAAAGACTACATGGCATCGGGATCTTTTGCCCGTGGCCGTGAACAGATGGAAGCCTCAGCTTCGATGGTTTTTGTGGGTAATATCAACCAAAGCGTGGAATCTCTGGTTAAAACCAGCCATCTCTTGGCGCCGTTCCCTGAAGCCATGATCGATTCAGCATTCTTTGATCGCTTTCATGCCTATATCCCGGGTTGGGAAATTCCAAAAATGCGTCCGGAGTTCTTCACCAACCGTTATGGTCTAATCGTTGATTATCTGGCTGAATTCTTCAGAGAAATGCGTAAGCGTAGTTTTGCGGATGCCATTGAGAAGTACTTCAAGCTAGGGAATAACCTGAATCAGCGTGATGTGATCGCCGTTCGCAAGACTGTTTCTGGATTGATGAAGCTACTCTACCCACACGGTCAGTTTGAGAAAGAAGATGTACGCCAGTGTCTGGAATATGCGCTACAGGTACGCCGTCGTGTCAAAGAGCAGCTGAAGAAAATTGGTGGCATGGAATTCTATGATGTGCATTTCAGCTATATCGATAATGATACCTTAGAAGAACATTTTGTCTCAGTCAAAGAGCAGGGTGGTGGCGGACTGATTCCCGAAGGTCCAGCCAAGCCAGGTTTCTTATATACCATTGGGCTCAGTAATAAAGGCATGCCAGGCTTATACCGCTTAGAACTTCAAGTCACCAAAGGTTCAGGAAAATTGGCGACATCAGGCTTATGGAATTCAAGCAGTGCCAAGGAGCAGGTCAAAATTGCTTTTGATTACTTCAAGGCCAATGCATCCAGAATATCGGGTGGCAGTAAGGTGCTGGAACATGATTTCCACTTACATGTGGTGGAATTACAGAATACCGGCCCGCTCAGCCATCTTGCTCTGCCAAGTTTAGTGGCTTTTGCTTCTGGCCTGTTAGGACGATCGGTACAAAGTCAGATGGTGGTACTGGGTGATATGAGCTTGGGTGGTTCAGTGACACCGGTGGAAAGTATTGCCGAATGTCTTCAAGTTGCTTTTGATGCGGGTGCCAAGAAGGTTGCTTTGCCAATGAGTAGTGCGGCAGATATCCCTACGATTCCTGTGGAACTGTTTACCAAGTTCCAGACCAGCTTCTATGCAGATCCGGTGGATGCTGTGTTTAAGGGGCTAGGGGTGGATTAAGTTGATTCTGTATAAATCAATTAAAGAGAAAAGCTTTTAAAATGATTAGGAAATATGAATCACATGAAGGATTTAATAACAGCTATTTTGGTTAAACAGCCCAAACTTACTGCTAGAGAAATTGCCAAAACTCTTGGTATTGAAAAGAAAGAAGTGAATGCTTTTTTATATCAAAATCAAGATATATTTTCACAAGATGAAGCCTTTTGCTGGTCTTTAGCTATAAACCCGTCAGTTAAAAATTTAGAAAGACCAATGATGAACTCTGAACTTGAATTAAATGATATTGTTAAAAATAAACTGATTCAATTGTTGGATTATGTATCTCATCAAGCTGAGGATACTCAAAAAATTCAATATGAAATGAGTGGTAATAGATTTTATTCTTATGATCTAGAAAAACTTCGTGGCTTAAAAATTCTGAATGATGACGATTGGTGGTTTCAAATTGAAAGATTACAGCTTCAATCGATGCCGAAACCATCTGAAATACTCTCTTCATATATTCATTTTGATGCCGAAAAAGAACCCACTGTTAACTTTTCTAGTTTAAATAAGATTGTATTTTTCAAAGAAGTTCATCAATTCCGCTTGCCCTACAGTAGCGTGACATGTGATTTGATTACTAAAATTGACATACTTCAGAAGCTATTCAAAGAATTCGAAAGTTATCAAAATATTTGGAAAGATTGGAAACAAAATAACGATGAGATTAAAAAATCTATTGTTGTTTACGATAAGTTATTCTCATGGAATACAGCGATTAATTTAGGTGGAACAGGTGATGGTGAAGAAATTGTTGCAGGCTTTGGCTTAGTTGACTGGGTACTTCCAACGACTCAAAAATCTTACTCATATCCTCTTATTACTATCCCGTTAGAAATGGAGATAGAAAAAAATGGATTAATACGTGTAGGTGCCAAAGATACACGTGCCAATATAGAAATGGATGCCATCTTATTAGAGGATGATCTGCCTACTTCAGGACAAGTAAAAGTAACCTTAAAAGAAAACTTAAATAATGGTCGCTCATTACGCCTATTTGAAAGGGAAACTTACTCTGATCTAGTTAATGCCTTCGTCGCGAATATTTTTTCAAAAGGAGCAATTGTTGAGGCTGAAAATAGGGCTATACCATCTAAAAATCTAGCGGTGACATTAACATCAGTATTGTTTAGTCGTCCTAAAAGAAATTCTATTTTAAGCGATGACATTGAGTTATTAAAAACTAAACTTAATGACCCTTCAGTGGCTATACCTGAACAACCTTTATCGTTAGTGACAGAATTAAAAAGCGATATTAATCAAAAAGAGACTTATAGTTTTAGAGGGCGTTCTGGTACTGAGGGATTCGGATCAAAAGTTGAAGAGCTTTATTTCCCGCTGCCTTATAACAAAGAACAAATTACTATTGTTCAGAATCTGCTAACCAGCAGTGGTGTAGTGGTGCAAGGTCCACCAGGTACAGGCAAAACACATAGTATTGCCAATATTATCTGTCACTATTTGGCGAATGGTAAAAAAGTACTGGTAACTGCACAGCAGTCACATGTCCTTAAAACAGTACATGAAAAGATTCCTGATGAATTAAAGCCTTTAGTAGTCAGTCGCATTGGTTCAAGCAAAGAAAGTAAAAATCAGCTTGAATCTTCAATCGATTTGATTGTGCAAAAAATTACCCAAATGAATGTTGCAGAAGTTCGAAAAACGATCGAAGTTCTAAAACATCAAATAGATCATAACCATCATGAAATGGCTTTGATTGATCGAGAAATATATAACTTTGCAGAAAAGCATTATCAAAATATTGAAGTAGATGGTAATAAAAAATTACCTATGGATATCGTGAAAACGGTATTAGAAAGTAGAGCATCCTGCGAATGGTTTACCGACCAATTAACTTTGGAGGAAAAAGACCAGTTTCCTTTTTCCCAGATTGAGTTGATTCAATTGAGAGACTCAAGGAAGAAAATAGGTATAAACTTACCATACATAAATTATGGACCTCTGCCAGCTCCTGAAAAGCTGTTAGATTCGGCGAGCCTGAAGAAATTAAGTGAGTTCTTAAAAGAAAAAGATGAGATTGAGGAATTCTTAAAGCAAAATGACCTACATAGTTTCAAGGAAACTATTTCTGAATCAGAAATTAATGAGCTAAGAGATTGGTTAAAGATTTATCTAGAAGATCTAAACTTTGTTCTTGATCATGCAGAACCATGGTTATTGAGCTATTTCAAGAAGATAAATGCAGAAGATAAGGCTATGGAACTTGATATCTATAGTAACCTTATTCAAGAAGTTCAGCCTTTATTGGAATACAGGAAAACGCTACTAATTGATCCCATAGAGCTGAATTTTGAGATACAACCAAACTCAAAAGAATATCAAGCTGTTCAACGTGCTGTTGATACAGGTAAGCCATTTAATTGGTATCATTTTGGTACTGCTGAATTACAAGACCTTTTTAAGTCGATTAAAGTTTCTGGAAAATATCCTGATACATCAGATGAATGGAAAAGACTTAAAGAATATCTTGATAGAAAGCAGACTCTTAATATCTTTATGAGCAAATGGAATAGTATTGCCGCACAATTAGACATTCCTTTAATTGAGTTAAATAATCGTAATATCGATGAAATATTAAAAGAGTTCACGCAGCTCATCAGTAGAACCCAAAAATGCCTAGATTTAAAAAATAAATATTTGGATCAATTTAATGCGAATTATTTAAAAGTTTTTAAGAGAGCTAAATCTTTTGATTTCTACGGATTACCTAAAAATATTGATGAGTTGATTCAATTGTTAGGGCAGAAGTTAAAAATATTTAATTTAGAAGTCTATCAACAACAACTGGCTGATCAAATCCTTTATTTATCAGAGTTTGGTAATAAAATATCAAATCAGTTAAAAAAAATTGTATCTCAGATTGATTCCGATTCATTACATGAAAGTGAACTTGGCGAGTATGCTGATTTATTAAAAAAA
>NZ_RCHC01000015.1 GCF_003664645.1 Acinetobacter chengduensis
TACTCATAAATAATAAGATGTGTGAGTGATAAGCAAGACATTCTTCACCAACCTATTTAATACATCGTACTATAGCTATAAATAAAACAGTAACCCAGAAGGTTATCTAAAGCTCAATAGAATCCGAGTTAATCATAATGCTTTGATGGATGAGCTAGAAATGGTTATTTCGCTAAGCATGTAAACAAATGAGCCCAAATCCTAAAAGAATTCTTTATCAAAGATGGGTAAAACTATTGCTTATCTTCATCATCAATAGATCCCTGAACAAATCGCTTTCTATATTCTAGTCAGTTTACATTTAATTTATCGTTGTAATCGTAGAAGCATTCATGATAAATCAATTGAGATTGAGCAACGTAATCGCTTTTGTGACCTAGAGATAGATACCATTGTAGCTAAGGAACATCAGCAATCATTAGGTTCCATCGTTGATCGTAAAACTAGTTACTTGTAGCTGAAGAAATGCTAACACCTAAGGTAAAGGAATTCAGCCAAATAGCCCTCATTCTACTCAAGCCGATTAAAGATCAACTAAAAATAATTACCGTAGATAATAATAAAGAGTTCAGTCTGTATGAGTCCGTTGCTCAAGTACTAGAAATAGGCTGATATTTCGTTCATTCATATAGTGCTTGGCAAAGAAGCATCAGTGAAAATACCAATGGCTTAATCAGGCAATATATTAAGAAAAGCAGTGATTTGAAGATGTATAAAGATGTTTATATTTCAGAAACTATTCAACGTTTAATTCATTGGCTAAGAAAAAGAATCGGCTTTAAAAGTCCGAATTAGGCACTATCAGCATAACATGGTGTTGCACTTTAAATGCTAATTTAAAAAATCTAAATTTCGGGTGTAGAGGGAAAATTCTTTACTTTACAAGTCACATCTAAGTTTATTTAGAGTGGAGACATTCTAATTTTATGGCGAAACATGCTTTTTTGAGGTGATTTTTTGGCTAAAAAATAGAAAATTTTCAATTTAATTTCGTTTTTATTGACCAAAATTACTCATTTCAATAAGACTAAAGTGATTAAGTTTTAAAAAAATCCTAGATTTGGCTCTTTAAATAAGTGAGATTCGTATCTCATTTGTTATGTGAAAAACTATCAATTTTTTTAAAAAATGTGAAATATAACCTATAAATAGAGCTTATTAATACATAATTACTATTATTTAAAATAGTATGAACTGCATCATGTTATTTATATTAAATTTGAATAATAATTCAAATTTAGCGATATTTATGAAGGTGTTAATGTTTTGTATTTAATTATAAGATATTGAAATAAAACAATAAAAAATATTTTTAATTACCCATTCATCTTCCGATGAATGGCTTTGATTTTTTAGTTTTAATTAACTTTAATATGCATATTCCCTCAGTATTTAATAGCCAAAGGTGATTTATGAGAAAGTTAAATTTTTTAGCGATGACACTAGGCTGTTTGCTGTTTACCGGTTGCATGAGCACTACAAAAATGGGTACAGCTGGAGCTGAGCGCAAACAGTTTATGATGATTCCTGAAAAAGCATGGAATGCTCAATCAGATAAATCTTATAAGCGCTTTGTGAATCAAGCAAAAGATAAGCAAGTATTGGTGATTGATCGTAAGTTGGATCATGTATTAGAAAACCTAAGATCAGAAGCTGAGGTTTTTCGTACTGGGGCGAAGGCTTGGAACTGGGATATCAAAGGGAATTTGAATGGTGAACTGAATGCGCATTCACTACCAGGTGGCAAAATTATTGTAAATACGGGTTTATATTGGGGCTTAAAACTCAGTGAAGATGAGCTTGCATTTGTAATTGCACATGAAATGGCACATTCACTACGCGATCATAACCGCGAAAAGGCATCAATTATGTTGGCAAGTAATGTTGCGCTATTAACAGCTACGGCAGGTGTTGGTGGGATTGCTTCAGCAGCAGCAAGCGCTGCTAGCCAAACTGCAATGATTCCGAAAGGCTGGAATCTTGAAGTTGAAGCTGATCTGATTGGTTTAGATATTATGTCTCGTGCAGGATATAACCCAGATGCGGCTGTAAAATTTTGGAATAAGTTCCAAGCTGAGAGTATTCGTCGCAAAGCATATAATGTTAAGCCTTTGATGAGTGATGACTTATTTACAAAACGTATGGAAAATATTGAAAAACATTTGCCATCAATGCAAGTGAAATATGAACAAGCTCTAGCATTAAAAGGTCAAGCTGATCGTTATACAACACAAGCGATTGTTAAAAACTAATGTAAGAAACTAATATGTAATGTGTTCCAAGTTTAGGGTGCCTTCAGGCGCTCTTTTTTTATGGGCGAAGGCTCGATGAAATTATAATTATTAGTTAATAAAGTTTGTATAAATTATAATCAAGCAAGCTGAATAGAATTCATGGTAAAATGATCAACTTTCATCTTTGATCTACTTTTGATCTTCCATCTGCCAGCCGAGAATTGCTAGCCATGTCTACTGCTTATACCATGCAGACAGCGCCTAAAGCGTTGTTTGATTACGACAAATATTGGGCGTCATGCTTTGAACCAGCGCCCTTTTTGCCGATGTCACGTGAGGAAATGGACCAACTCGGTTGGGATAGTTGTGACTTCATTTTTGTTTGTGGTGATGCTTATATCGATCATCCATCATTTGTGACAGGTATTATTGGTCGTACTTTGGAAGCACAAGGTTTTCGCGTAGGTATTATTTCTCAACCTGATTGGACGTCTGCGGAAGCCTTTAAAGCACTGGGTAAGCCGAATATTGCATGGGGTGTATCGGCAGGGAACATGGATTCAATGATCAACCGTTATACGGCTGACCGCAAAATCCGTTCAGATGATGCCTATTCTCCAGATAATCTACCTAATAAACGCCCAGACCGTGCTGCAACAGTATATTGCCAGCGTGTACGTGAAGCGTATCCAGATGTCCCTGTGCTGTTAGGGGGAATTGAAGGTTCTTTACGTCGTATTGCGCATTATGACTATTGGTCAGATAAAGTTCGTCGCTCAATTTTGATGGATTCAAAAGCCGATTTACTCATGTATGGTAATGGTGAGCGTTCAATCATTGAGGTCATGCATCGTTTAGCCAAAGGCGAAAAAATTACAGATATTACCGATGTTCGTGGTACTGCATTTATTATTAATAAGCATAATCGTGCGTCTAAAGCGAAGTTTGTAGAAATCGCATCAAATGACGTGGATACCATTGGACGTGTAGATCCAATCATCAATCCTTATGTGATGACAGAAGATTTGGATGGTTGTGAGATTGAACAGGACAAAGGTAACAGCTTAGCCAATTATCAAAATTTCAAAAAAGAATTGGTTGCAAACCCGATTGTACATGAAGGTGATCAGCTCGATAGCGACACTCAAATTGTACAGCTTCAGCCATCATCGAAAGCAATTAAACACAAATTGCCACCGCGTGAGTTGGCTGTGATTCGTTTGCCTGCTTTTGAAGAGGTGGTCAATGATCCAGTACTTTATGCACATGCCAATCGTATTTTGCATTTGGAAACTAATCCAGGGAATGCGCGTGCATTGGTGCAAAAGCATGGCGAACGTGATGTATGGTTAAATCCACCGCCTATTCCGTTAACCACGGAAGAAATGGATTATGTATTCGACCTGCCTTATGCACGTCTGCCACATCCAGCTTATGGTGAAGCGCGTTTCCCAGCCTTTGACATGATTAAGTTCTCTGTGAATATCATGCGAGGTTGCTTTGGTGGTTGTACCTTCTGCTCAATTACGGAACATGAAGGTCGTATCATTCAAAACCGTTCAGAAGAATCGATTCTTCGTGAAGTGGAAAAAATTCGTGATACAGCACCGGGCTTTACAGGGATTATTTCAGACTTAGGTGGGCCAACTGCCAACATGTACCGTTTGGCATGTAAAGATCCTGAAATTGAAAAGAACTGTCGTAAACCATCGTGTGTATTCCCTGGCGTATGTCAAAACTTACATACGGATCATGCACCTTTAACACAGTTATATCGTAAGGCACGTGCGTTAAAAGGTATTAAAAAGATTTTGATCGGTTCAGGTTTACGCTATGACCTTGCGGTATTAAACCCTGAGTATGTGAAAGAGCTTGTAACGCATCATGTGGGTGGTTATTTAAAAATTGCACCTGAACATACCGAAAAAGGTCCATTATCGAAGATGATGAAACCAGGTATTGGTACTTATGATCGTTTCAAACAAATGTTTGATCGTTTTAGTAAAGAAGCAGGCAAAGAGCAGTACCTAATTCCTTACTTTATTGCCGCGCATCCGGGTACCACGGATTACGACATGATGAACCTTGCGGTTTGGCTGAAAAAGAATGGTTTCCGTGCCGATCAGGTACAAACCTTCTATCCTTCACCAATGGCAACGGCAACGACGATGTATTACACCGGTAAAAACCCGTTGGCGAAAGTCGCGCGTTATACCGAAGATGTAGACATTGTGAAAGGTGAGAAGCGTCGTCGTTTACATAAGGCATTCTTACGCTATCATGATCCAAATAACTGGCCACTATTACGTGATGCTTTAAAGGAAATGGGTCGCCAAGATTTAATTGGTAATTCAAAGCAACATTTGATTCCGACCTATCAGCCTGCAAGTGTAGAAGGTGAGTACAAATCGGCACGTAAGAAAAACTCGAGTGTGGCAGGGGATTCACAAAAACGTAGTTCGGATAAGACGAATGCAGGGCGTCCTTCAAATACCAAAAAACGACCTGAACGTGGACAAATATTGACGCAACATACGGGTTTACCACCACGCGAAACTGGTGATAAAAAACCTTTCGCTGGTACTAAGCCTAAAGGAAAATCTAAGCCAAAATCACGTGCTTAATTTTTAGATTAAAATTTTAAAAAGGATGCTTCGGCATCCTTTTTTATGTGCATGATTTTTGGGGCTACATGAACTCTATATTGGTCTGGTTTTGAATCTCCTTTGGCGCTGAAACGCCAAGAGACCAGTACCTAATATGCAGTTTGTCGGAATTGTAGATGGGTTTTTAAATCTGTGCTTGCCAGCTTTTCTGGGAATGATCTACAGTATGAAATAAGGCAAATGATTTGCCTTTGCTGTTCTGGTCCAATGGATTGAATATTTGAAAGTTACACTATCTTGTAAACTTGAATATACGTTTCGTGAGGATTGGAAGCAAATTGATGATTTGGACAATTTAAAATAAAACAGACTGTACACTCCATAGCATATCCTCGCTTTTCTAGGGTGGGTGAACGCTACGAATACAGTCCGAATGATTATAAGAAATGTAAAGGATTATTTAACATGGCAATTTATATTGTAATAGGGAGTATTTTACTCTTCTGTATGCTGATGATTGCTTGGAAAAGTTTAGAAACTGGAGACAAGCAACAGGATAGCGCGCTTAAACAACGTGCGATCTTTAATATCAATGAGCAATTGACCTATACGCGTTTGAAGGAAATTTTACCCAGTCATATCGTACTGGCGCACGTTTCTTTTGATGCCTTATTAACAACTAAATATTATCGGACTCGTAATAAGTACCGTAATATGGTGGCTGATTTTGTGATTTTAGATCAAAATCAACAGGTTACTTCAATTATTGCGCTAGATGATCCAATGGTGCTAAAGCGCCCACAACTTGCACAGTATCAAGATGCTTTGCTGGAAATGGCGGGATATCGTGTGGTGCGATATGACGATGTACCTGAGTATTTTCAACTTCGTGAAGATTTTTTAAATCCCAATGTGTCAATGTCAAATACTGTTAGCGTGAATGGCTTAAAGAAATATCATCTTTATTCCGACCTTGAACGTAAGAAAGTGAAATTATTGAGCTAACTGTTCAATTCAATTTATTCGTTATTTAAAAAAAGCATGCTGAGGCATGCTTTTTTATGTTTAGACGAATTATTTAAGCTGTTGCGATGGGTTTAACCGCTACAACGGTCATTTCAACCAATACTTCAGGCAAATACATTTTTGCTTCTATACAAGTGCGGGGCAAAGCCTGAATGTCTGCAACCCATGCATCCCAAACTTCATTAAAGGCAGCATAGTCTTGCTCAATATCTTTTAAATAAATGGTCACAGACATGATCTGACTTTTGTCTGTACCTGCATCTGCCAAAAACTGGTCGATGATATCAAGCGTTTGTTGGGTTTGGCCTCGAATATCTAATTGGGTATCTGTGGCGAGCTGACCTGCCAAATGCACTAGATTTCCCGCAATAGCAATTTCAGAAAAACGCGAAGAAACGTGGAGTCGTTGTACAGTCATGAATTTAGTCCTGTGTTTTTGGCATACATGCAGCCACAAGTGCGGTCAATAGACAGCCAATAGCTAAATAGATGGCAACATAATGCCATGAACCATTGCCCCAAAGTACCAGTGCTGCAGCAATAAACGGCGTAAAGCCACCGCCAATAATACTGGCAACTTGATAGCCGACCCCAGCACCACTATAACGATATTCAGTACCAAAAAGTTCAGTGAAGATGGGTTGATGCACACTCACCACCATGTCATGTGCAATGTTGGCAAGCAAAATAGCAAAGACGATAATTAGCCATGTATTTTGTGCATCTAAAGCCATAAAAAAGGGAAATGCTGACAACGCACCAATTAAGCCACCCAATATACACATTTTACGATGATCAAAGCGGTCGGCAATCCAAGCAAAACAGGGAATACTCAGGCAACTGATCGCTCCGACCATGAGAGTGATATTCAGAAAAAATTGCTTATCCATACCGAGGTTTTGGGTCGAATAATTTAAAGCAAAATTGGTCACCAAATACATGGTTAATAGTTCAGTCAAACGTAAAGCAATAATATATAGAAAGGCTTTTGGATGTTTACTGATGGCTTGCAAAATCGGCAATTTTGCCTGAGTTTGTTTGGGTTGTTGTACCTTATTAATGAACTCTTGTGATTCTTCTTGACCATGTCGAATCCACATAGCAATCGCAATTAAGACAATACTAGCAATAAATGGTAGACGCCAAGCCCATTCTGCAAAGGCTTGTTCACCTAAAGTGGCTAAAATCAGTGAAACAGCACCTGTAGCAAGGACAAGGCCCACACCATAGCCGACTTGTACGCCACTACTATAAAAAGCTTTTTTGCCTTTGGGCGCATTTTCAACGGCCATTAATGCAGCACCACCCCATTCACCACCGACTGCAAAGCCCTGTATGGCACGGAATAAGACCAATAACACAGGTGCCCACCAGCCAATGCTTTCATAGTTTGGCAGTAAGCCTATACCAACAGTCGAAAGACCCATGAGTATCACGGTAATGACTAACATTTTTTTACGGCCGAGCTTGTCGCCAAAATGACCGAAAACCACACCACCCAAAGGGCGAAATAAGAAGCCTACGCCAAATGTTGCAAGGGCCGCCAAGGTGCCCATATTAGAGCCAATACTTGGAAAAAATTGATCTTTAAATACGAGGGCGGCGACAATGCCGTAGAGCAAAAAATCGTACCAATCGACAACAGCACCAACAAAGCTACTTAAGGCTGCTTTACGCGCACGTTGTTCGGAAGAAAGCGAAGATGGTGTGACTGAAGAAGAAGCGGGGGACATGCGAGAAAGGTATTCCATGAATGACAGCAGAGATGTCCTGCAATATTCGGATTGATCGTCACGCCAATCACAGGACATTATGCTGAAAGTAAAGGTGATTTTCAGCATCTCAGCGTATACATGGATAAATGCATCGCGCTGATAGATTACTCTATATTGCAGTAATGTGAAGTATAAATTGCTTTAATTTTATTCTTTTGTGTAAAAGTTGAGCGTTGTGAACTATTTAAAGTAAACAAAGTTGAGCATCGAGCTGCGCTTCACTTAATTGATAGACGCCAATACCAATTAAACGAAATTGTAAGTCTGGTGTAATATGCATTTCTTCGAGGAGCTGTACTAAGGCTTGATATAGATCATCTTTACTGTTTAAAACATGCTTAAAGCTTTTACTATGTTGTATTACATGAAAGTTTTTAAGTTTGAGTTTTGCAGATACGCCACGGGCATGAAGTTGTTTCTTTTCCAGAGCATGCCAAACTTGATCAATCAATTTTGGCCAATAGGGCCAGCATTGTTGTAAATTCAAGTCCGTATCAAAGGTGGTTTCTTTGGAAATTTGCTGACGTTGGCGTTCTGTTTGCACAGGTCGCTCATCGATACCTTGTGCATATAAAAAGAGTTGTCTGCCATATTTTCCAAAGTGCTGAATGAGCATATTTTCATCAATATGCTGTAAATCGCCCAATGTTTCTAAATTTAAGCTTTTGAGCTTTTCTTGAGTGACTTTGCCCACTCCTGGAATTTTCTTGAGTGCCAAGTGCTGTATAAATTGTTGTACTTGATGTGGCTTAATCACACAAATGCCATTGGGTTTATTCCAATCCGATGCAATTTTGGCCAAAAACTTATTGGGTGCTACCCCAGCAGAGGCAGTAAGGCCTGTGGTCTTTAAAATATCGGCGCGAATGTGTTCAGCTACGGCAGTTGCACTGGGGAGCTGTTGCAAGTTTTCAGTTACATCTAGGTAAGCTTCATCTAAAGATAGAGGTTCAATGTGTGTGGTGTAGTGCTGAAAAATTTGATGGATTTGCGCTGATACTGCACGATATTTTTCAAAATTAGGCTCAATCACTGTCACGTGTGGGCAGAGTTTACGTGCTTGGCTCATCGACATGGCTGAGCGGAGGCCAAACTCACGCGCAGGATACGAGGCTGCACAAATTACGGCCCGTGGATGGTGCGAAGACACCACAACAGGTAAGTGGCTAAGCTCGGGACGCTCTCTTAATTCCACAGAGGCATAAAAGGCATCCATATCAATGTGAATTATTTTGCGCATAGACGGATTTTAACTGCTTGAGCGGGACTTATTTAGGAACTGTTTTGCCAGCCTGTTGAAGTGGAGATAAGCCATTTTTCTGTAAAAAGGCATACCATTGTTTTTGACTTCCTTGAAATACGTTGAGATCGACCGTTGTGGGTATACCTTTAATTTGACCTTGATTGGTATGTTGCCAAAATAACCACTCAGGTTGATCTTTTAAATCAGGCTTGCCTTTGTACTCACGTACCCATAAAGGTGTGTGCTTAAACTCACCTGCTAATACAATATTATAAAAAGACTTAGAGACATAAAAAATAGGTTGCTTGCCGTAGTGCTGTGCCAAACGATCATGCATATATTGAATTTCTTGTAGCATTTGTTGTTTGCTATAGGTATTAATACATTGGCTGTCATATTCAAGGTCTATCACAGGGGGCAAAGCATCATTTTTATTAGGTACTGTGGCAATAAAATTTTCGGCCTGAATTTTACCATCACGGCACAGTCGATAAAAATGATAAGCACCGACTAAGAAACCACGCTCACGGGCTTGTAACCAGTTATCTTGGAATTTAGTATCTTTAAAGTCGCCACCTTCAGTAGCTTTTAAATATACGAATTGAAATTTTTCAGGGGAGATTTTATTCCATTGGATCTCTTTTTGATGATGTGAAACATCAAAGCCTTTGACTGGATATTCTTCTGCACTTGCAGGTTGATGAGGCGCCAATAGCATATAAACCAGTAGTGCAATCATCGCTAGACCTGTTAGCCCAATGACGGGGGAATAGGTACTCAGTGCAGATGATTTTTTCATAACAGATCAAAATCTTTTAAAGAGATGACTATGATAGCGCGAAGTTTCTGAGCACACTATGTACTTTCTGCATCCTTATGCATCTTGATTTATGGATGGCATTAAACCGCCGTATGTTTAGGTATTTGCCAAAAAATAAGTGCAGTAATCAGGTTAATTGCACCCAAGCATATTAGGGTAATGTGGAATGCACTCAGAAGATGAGCAGGACCATAATAAGCCATAAACATATTCACCAATGTGCCTGCCAAAGCCACGCCAATACTCATGGATACCATCATGATCATGGATAAAAAGCTGTTGCCACTACTGGCATCTTGTTGTGGTAAATCTTTTAAAGTCAGTGTGTTCATTGACACAAACTGCAATGAGTTCAGCAGACCAAAAATGAAGAAATGACCAATTAAAATCCAAGTTGGGGTGGACGGTGTACTCAGTGCAAAACTCGCAATACAGCCACCAACAAGCAAAGTATTGACTAATAATACATTGCGGTAGCCAAAGCGCTGGATGATTGGGCGAATGATGGGCTTAGAAACCAATGAACCTAAAACTGTTGGGATCATCAGTAAACCTGTCATTAAAGGTTCTAGACCAAAGGCAACTTGGAGCATAAGTGGCAACAAGAACGGCATGGCATTGCCACCCAAGCGGGCGAAGAAATTACCAATAATGCCGATAGCATAAATACGATGTTTAAACATCTTGCTACGGAATAAGGCATTTTGATGGGTATGCGCATGCACGGCATACAGCAGAGCTGCAATTAAACCCACCAACATTAAGCCGAGGCTCCACCGTAGGGAATTTTCCACGCTGGCAAATTGCTCAATACCTAAAGTCAGGCCAGCCATGGCAATCACTAAAAGAACGAAGCCACTCAAGTCAAAACGCTGTACGGTTGGCTCTGTGACATTCGGCATGGCCTTGAATGTAATGCAACAGCCTAAAAGACCCATAGGTAAGTTAATTAAAAAAATCCAATGCCAACTGGTATGCTCAACCAACCAACCACCGAGTGTTGGGCCCATGAGTGGGCCAATGAGTCCAGCAAGACTCATTAAACTCATGGCCGATAAAAATTGCGTGCGCGGAATAACCTTAAGCATCGCTAAACGGCCTACGGGTAAAAGCAATGCACCGCCAATGCCTTGAAGTACGCGAAAACACAACAATTCGTTTAAGGAGCTAGACAGGCCACAGCCCAACGAAGCCAAAGTAAAAATAATGATCGCACTAAAATATGTATTTCGAACCCCAAAACGATCGGCCAGCCAACCACTGAGTGGAATACAGGCCGCCACAGAAAGCACATAAGCCACCACCACACTGTGTAATTGCAGTGGATCTTCGCCTAAGCTACGCGCCATTGCTGGAATAGCGGTGTTGACAATGGTGGTGTCGAGCCCTTGCATAAAAAAGCCAATAGACACCAGCAAAACCAAAAGTCTAAATTCGGGCTGTAGGGCTTGATGGGTGGGCGTGGCATTCATATATGTATAAACTGAAGGTTTTGAAACATTTTATAGCAATATTTGGCGAGGCTTGTAGTAAAAGCTTTTCATCATTGCAGTGATCTTTTGCAAGAAAACTGTAATGAAAGCTTCATGATGATGCAATCTTGTGTTTATAAATTGTTCATATTTTTTATAAAAGATGAACTAAAACATGAAAATACAATTTTCAGCATTAATGCTTGCTATGCTTTCGTTGGGATTGGTTGCCTGTAATGATAGCAATGATAATAACAGCGTTGAAGTTCCACCAGTAGTGGAAGAAATGACCCCAAACAGCATTGAATTAATCAAAATCGGGCGTTATGAGTCTGGTGTATTTGGAGCAAGTGCCGCAGAAATTCCTGCTTATGATGCAAGTAGTCAGCGTCTATTTGTGGTAAATGCTCAAAAAGGTATGGTAGATGTGTTGGACTTTAAACAGCCTTCGACACCTCAATATGTACAGTCATTGGATGCGAAAAAATATTTAGCCAACTCGGAAGTAAATAGTGTTGCCGTACATAATGGTATTGTGGCTTTGGCTGTACAGGCAGAGGATAAAACGCAAGCGGGGATCGTGGCCTTTTTCAAAGCGCAGGATTTAAGCTTTATTAGCCAAGTCAGCGTTGGTGCATTGCCTGATATGCTGACCTTTAGTCCCGATGGCAAAAAGGTTTTAGTTGCGAATGAAGGCGAACCCAATGAAGGTTATGCCATCGATCCTGAAGGTTCTGTAAGTATTATTAATATTCAAGATATTAATAAGCCAACCGTGAAGACAGCGAACTTCCAAGCATGGAATAGTAAAAAACAAAGCTTAATTGATGCAGGGGTACGTATTTTTGGCCCTGATACCAAGAGTTATGCAGATCTGGCGACAAAGGGATTACAAACCACCACTGTGGCACAAGATTTAGAGCCTGAATATATCGCAATTAGTGCAGATGCTAAAACAGCTTGGGTGAGTTTGCAGGAAAATAATGCCATTGCCGTTTTGGATTTAGTCAAAGATGAATTCATCGATATTTTCCCGATGGGCTACAAAGATCATGGCTTGCCTGAAAATGCTCTAGATGCGAGTGACCGCGATTGCTTAGTTGGGGCGATAGATAGCAATGGTCAAAGCATTGCCAGTTGCGATAAAGATGCAGGGATGATCAATATTAAGTCTTGGCCTGGGCTGTATGGCATGTATATGCCAGATGCAATTGCTCAATATCAAGTGAACGGTAAGCCTTATTTGGTTACTGCGAATGAAGGCGATGCACGTGAATGGCTTAAAGATGAAGATGCCTACTTTAAAGGAGATGACCTGACTCAAGGTTATGCTGAAGAGATTCGGGTGAAGCATCTCTTTAAAAAAGCAGGGTTTGATCTTAAAGGGGATTATGCAGCGCATTTACGTCATATCGTGCCGGGTGTGACGGGTGCAAAATTAGATTCAAGCGTATTTAAACCTTGTGTTACAACAGATGCGAACGAAGTGTGTGCAGAGAATTTGATTAAAGATACACAAATTGGTCGTTTAACCATAAGCTGGACACAAGGCTTTAAACGTGATGCTTTAGGTCAGCCTTTACTTGAAAATGGCAAATTGGTGTATGACAAATTGTATGCCTATGGCGGTCGCTCATTCAGTATCGTTGACCCGACCACGCGTCAAATTATTTGGGATTCTGGGAGTGAATTTGAACGTAAAATTGCGGAGTTATTTCCAAAGCAATTTAATAGCAACCATGAAGCCTTTAAATTTGATGATCGAAGCGACAATAAAGGCCCAGAACCTGAAGGCATTACATTAGGTCAAATTGGTCAAAAAACCTTTGCTTTTATTGGTCTGGAACGTGCTAGCGGTATTATGGTGTATGACATTAGCAATCCTCAGCAAGCACAGTTTATCCAGTACTTTAATGACCGTAATATCAACCAAAGTGATATTACCCAACAAGGTGATTTAGGCCCTGAAGGTCTGATTTTTATTGCAGCCAAAGATTCACCAAATGGCCAACCTTTATTGGTTGTGGGTAATGAAGTGAGTGGCTCAACCGCGGTTTATCAGATTAAACTAAAATAAATAAAGATTTAAATGCATTGTTTTATTTATGTTTTTTATTTTAGTCATGAGAAAAGCACCGCACTAAATTGTATGAACACAAGATAAACTGTCATAATGCGAACGAGTCCTTCAGTTACTGGAGGACTTTTTTCATTATGGAAAAGGTGTATTGTTTTTATGACAATCGAAATTTTGATGGTCATAGGCTTCTGTCTGGCGGCCTATTCAATTGTCGGTAATGACGTACCTCAGACTTTAGGTACATTTATTTCATCCAATGCACACCGTCCATGGTGGGTATTGTGGTTGTATATCAGTACGATTTTAGTCGTGGTGTTAATGTATGGTTGGTATGCATCAGGTACAGGCGATGCGTCATACGGACGTTTGGAAACGATTCCATTTCCAAAAGAAGGCATAACGTGGCTATATATCGTGCCACCAGTGTTACTTATTTTATTGACCAAATACGGGATTCCCGTGAGTACAACCTTTTTGGTACTTACGATCTTTTCGCCAAGTAGTTTGGGGTCAATGCTCACCAAATCCATGATGGGCTATGCGGTTGCTTTTGTGGTAGGCATTATTGTTTACCGCTTTGTCATTAAACAGATTTCGGTGTATTTCAGTAAAACCCGTGACCAAGAACCATCACATATTTGGATTGGTTTGCAGTGGATTTCAACGGCGTTTTTATGGAGCCAATGGTTAATTCAAGACTTAGCCAATATCTTTGTTTATTTGCCAAGACAAGTGCCACTGAGTTTTATGATTTTTGCCGTAAGCCTCTTTGTTGTGCTTTTGGGCGTGATTTTATACCAGCGCGGTGGGGCAATTCAAAAGATTATCGACACCAAAACTGGGGTTGCAGATATTCGTTCAGCCACGATTATCGATTTTATTTATGCCACGATTTTGTTAGTGTTTAAAGAGTGGAGCAATATTCCAATGAGTACCACATGGGTATTCTTAGGTTTACTTGCAGGCCGTGAGTTTGCTATGTCTATGCATTTGCATGAAGTCAACAAGTACCGTACTTCGCGTAATGTGAGTAAAGATGCCATGAAACTGATGATTGGCCTGATTATGAGTATTGTATTGGCTACGACGTTGCCTTGGTTCTATCGGGTTATCTCAGCTTGAATCGAGTGAAAAAAAGCGGACATTAAGTCCGCTTTTTTGATGTTTCATTTTAGGCGTATTACACCACAAATTGTTTTGGACAACTCAGATTTTTCAGAGCGTTTAAAATTTGCTTAGATGAATTACACACAATGAGTTTGGCACGATGTTGAGGAGGCAAGAAGCCTTCTTGCACGGCATGGTCTAATTGCGCAATAAGTGAATCATAAAACCCGTTTACGTTATACAGCATCATGGGTTTTTGATGCTGATTGAGTTGGCCCCATGTGGCAATTTCTAAAATTTCTTCAAAAGTGCCTAAACCACCAGGCAAAGCAATAAATGCACTGGCACGTTCGGCCATCATGGCTTTACGTTCATGCATGGTTCGTACAACGTGTAACTCGGTTAGCGTGTTGTGCGCAATTTCATAATCCAGCATAAATTCTGGAATTACGCCTACAGCTTCACCACCTTGTTGAATGACGGCATCAGCAACTTGGCCCATGAGTCCGATACTTGCACCACCATAGACCAAGCCAAAACCGTGATCTGCCATATTTTTGGCCAAAGCCACTGCTTTTTCTAAATAAATAGGATTGTTACCTGAGCGTGAGCCACAATACAGTGCAACAAGGGGAGTGGTTGTTTTTGGGGAGACTTCTTGTAATTGATTCGACATATTGAATACGCTGTTCATCATTGTTTTTATTACCTTAGCACGTTATTTTTAACGGCTCTAGCCTAACTTTTAACGATGACGTATTTATGTCGAAATGCGTAATTCTGAGCAAAAAAACGCAAATAGTCATTGCATAAAAAAGATGAAATTTTGTCTCATCTTGATATACTAAAAACTTGTTTCACCAGATATGAACGAACATGGGCAGTGATAGTTGTCACTCGGCACGTATAAAATTTTTAGAAATAAATATTCCAATCGCCTTCGCGCGTCTTTTATTCCTCACACAGCATATAAGTAGTTACGCCACTCAGGCTGAAATTCAGGAGCATAACTCATGATCTTCGAATGGATGTCAGACCCGTCTGCTTGGGTAGGCTTACTCACGCTGGTGGTTTTAGAAATTGTTCTCGGCATTGATAACCTTGTCTTTATTGCGATTCTGGCGGAAAAATTGCCCCCAGAACAGCGTGATAAAGCACGTAAAGTCGGCTTATTACTGGCGCTATGTATTCGCTTAGTCTTGCTGGCATCAATTGCTTGGGTCATGACGCTGATTACACCACTGTTCCACGTCTTTGAGCATCCTTTCTCGGGACGTGATCTGATTCTGTTATTTGGTGGAGTATTTTTGCTGTTTAAAGGCACCATGGAATTGCGCGAGCGCCTTGAAAATAAGCCAATGCTCAAAGAAGAAAATCCCGTACACGCAACGTTTTGGATGGTGATCATTCAGATTGTGGTGTTGGATGCAGTATTCTCGTTAGATAGCGTGATTACAGCAGTGGGTATGGTGAAGCAATTACCCGTCATGATGATTGCAGTGGTGATCGCTGTAGGCATTATGCTCTTGGTATCTAAACCACTGATGAATTTCGTCAACCGTCATCCGACAGTGGTCATTTTATGCCTATGTTTCCTAATGATGATCGGTTTTTCGTTGTTGGTTGAAGGCTTCGGTTTCCATATTCCAAAAGGTTACTTATATGCCGCAATCGGTTTCTCTGTACTGATTGAATTCTTAAATCAGACCATGCGCCATAATCAAGAAAAAATGGTGACGACAACGGATTTACGTTACCGTACTGCTTCCGCTGTAATGCGTATGCTGGGCGGTAAAAGCGCCTCAGAAACTCAAAACGACAACCATGAAGATGTTTTGGCGACTCGTGCATTTGCTGATGAAGTCTTTGACGAAGACAATGGGGTCTACCATAGTGTAATGGTACAAGGTGTTTTGGGGTTGTCCGAACGTCCTGTAAAATCTGTGATGACACCTCGCCCTGAATTAGAGTGGATTGATTTAGATGAAGATGCTGAATCAATTCGTGAGCAGTTATTAAGTACGACACATTCACGTTTAATTGTTGCGCATGGTGAATTAGATAATATTGCTGGTGTAGTGTTAACCCACAAAGTGATGAATGAATATATTGAAACTGGTGAAGTCAATTTTGAGAAACACCTGCGTGAACCTGTGATTGTGCATGAAAATGCTCAAGTGCTCATGGTGATGGAGCAAATGCGTCAAGCACCATTGCAAATGGCTATTGTGTTAAATGAATATGGTTCAATTGAAGGGATTGCAACACCTATTGATGTGCTGGAAGCCATTGCGGGTGAATTCCCTGATGAAGATGAGTTGGATACCATTGCGGAAAGCTTAGAAGATGGTACGCTGATGTTAGAAGGTTCAACTGATATTCGTCATGTATCATTATTATTGGGCTGTGATTTGGTAGATGAGTCGGAGCAATACTCGACACTTTCAGGCTATATTTTATTTCACTTAGGGCGTTTGCCTGAAAATGGTGAAAAATTAACAGCAGATGGTCATATTTTTGAAGTCGTGACAATGGACGGTCATAAAATTGACAAGGTTCATGTGATGAGTGTGCAGAACCCAAGCGAAGAACACTAAATTTCAAGCCTAAAGTGATTTATGATTTTGCTAAAATAGCCCACTCAGTTGGGCTATTTTTAATTCAAAATTTGCAGAGTAAAAAACATGTCAGAAATGCAGTGCCCATGTGGCGTAGGAATGTATGCCGAGTGCTGTCAGCCATTACATACAGGCCAAGAGCGAGCACAAACCGCGGCCCAATTAATGCGTTCACGTTACAGTGCCTTTGCCTTACAGCAGATTGATTATATTGTTCAAACAACCGCACAAGGTCAGCAAGCTTTTTTAGATATTCCTGCAATTACTGCATGGAGTCAGGATAATCAATGGCTGAAATTAGAGGTGCTACAAGCGCAAGAAAAGCTAGATAAAAACCATGCTCAAGTTGAATTTAAAGCACATTATCATGATGGCCAACAGGCACAGGTACACCATGAAATTTCACATTTTGTGAAACACAATACTGCTTGGTATTTTCTCGATCCAACCGTAGAGATGAAAATCACCATGAAACAAGCGTGTATTTGTGGTTCAACGAAAAAATTTAAGCAATGCTGTGCGCAATTTCTATAACTTTTTCTAAAATTTGACTTAGAATAGCGCGCATCTTTTACCCATCAGCGGATGAAGGGCAATGTTACTCACCATTATTTATATCATTGCAATTACGGCAGAGGCCATGACAGGAGCGTTGTCTGCGGGACGGCGTAGTATGGACTGGTTTGGGGTAGTTCTGATTGCTTGTGTGACTGCCTTAGGTGGTGGCTCAGTGCGTGACGTATTGCTGGGACATTATCCGCTGACTTGGGTGAAACATCCCGAATACCTGATTCTGACTTGCTGTGCAGCTTTTGTGACCATTTTAATTGCGAAATGGATGCGTCACTTACGCAATATCTTCTTATTACTGGATGCCTTAGGCCTGATTGGCTTTACCATTATTGGTTGCCAAATTGCATTGGAAATGGGACATGGTTTTGTGGTGTGTGCAGTTGCGGGTGTTTTAACAGGCGTATCTGGAGGGATTTTACGTGACATTTTATGTAACGATGTTCCTTTAGTCTTCCGCCGTGAGCTGTATGCGTCTATTTCCTTTGTTGCAGTCATTTGCTATTGGATCTGTCTAGAACTTGGTTTGTCTCTAGAGTTAACCGTCATTGCCACCTTAGTCTTTGGTTTTAGCTTACGTGTTATTGCTATCTATTTTGGCTTAGAAATGCCGAAATTTATTTATAAAGACGATGACGAACAGTCAGCATCTTCTAAAGACCTATCTTAGTTTCATAGTAGAATGGCTGTGAGTGATCACGGTCATTCTGCATCTCGCACAATACTTAAAATAGCAAAATCATAATTCCTGTTGTGAAAGCAGCATACATTCTTTCACCCCATCAGAGATCTTGTTATGGATTTAGTCTCACGCATACAGCGTCTGCCAATCGGACGCTTTCACTACACTTTATTGTTGGTCATCGGGCTAGGTTGGATGTTTGATGCCATGGATACGGGGTTAATTTCCTTTATCTTGGCCAAAATGGCTGAAGACTGGGCCATGACGCCTGCTGAAAAAGGCTGGGTGGTATCTATTGGTTTTGTGGGTATGGCGATTGGTGCCGTGTGCTCAGGCGCTTTAGCCGACCGTATAGGACGTAAAACTGTTTTTGCTGTTACTTTAGTTATTTATAGCCTTGCGACAGCGGCCTGTGCCTTTGCTCCCAATTTAACTTGGCTGTTGCTGTTTCGTTTTGTGGTGGGTCTAGGTTTAGGTGGTCAGCTTCCTGTTGCCGTGACTTTGGTCAGTGAATATATTCCTGCTCATGTGCGTGGGCGCTTTATTGTATTACTAGAAAGTTTTTGGGGCTTGGGCTGGTTGGTGGCAGCTTTGGTTTCTTATTTTGTGATTCCAAATTTTAATTGGCATGCCGCCTTTTTAATCGGTGGCCTACCTGCACTATATGCCATCGTCATTTGGAAATTTGTGCCTGAGTCTATTCCGTATTTAATTAACCGTGGTCGTCATGCTGAAGCACATGCCTTGGTGAAAAAAATTGAAGCCAAGTGCGGTGTAGAGGTGATTGAAATATTTGAAGTGAAGCCCGTAGCACAGCAACAAAATGTGTCATTTAAACAACTCTGGTCGGGTGTATTCGCACGCCGTACCCTGATGCTATGGCTTATTTGGTTTGGTATTGTGTATTCGTATTATGGCATTTTTACTTGGTTGCCAAGTTTGCTGGTCAAACAAGGCTATACCATTGTGCAATCGTTCGAATATGTACTGGTGATGATTTTAGCGCAGTTGCCTGGTTATATTGTGGCTGCTTGGTTGGTCGAAAAATTAGGACGTAAAGCCACTTTGGCAGGCTTTATTGGCATGTGCGCAGTATCGGCTTATTTCTTTGGGCAAGCTGAAACGGTGACTATGATTGTGGTCTGGGGCTGTTTAATGTCTTTCTTCAATCTCGGTGCATGGGGCGTACTGTATACTTATACGCCAGAACAATATCCAGCCAACATTCGCGCTTTTGGTTCAGGTTGGGCGGCAGCCATTGGTCGTATGGGCGGTATTGTTGCACCTTTGGCGGTAACGCACATGATGGTCATGAACAATGGCTTTAGTATGGTCTTTACCATGTTTACCGCTGTATTGTTTGCAGTTGCCTTTGTGATTTTGGTGTTGGGTGAAGAAACCAAAGGTAAAACGCTTGAATCTTTAGGTTTATAAGAATGATGGGTTTTATTTGTTAAGACCCGTTTGACGGTCATTGATGGTTCGCGTGAAAAAAACGCAATGCTGACCTAAAGCAACGAACAGCAGGTGTTATAGATGAAATGCTATGGCCTGCTGTTTTTTTGTGCTGTAAAAATTAAATTAGAAGTTGAACATTTATCATAAAGTGGATAATTTTACGGCAATAGAACTGTCTGAAGACAATAATTGTCGCTGTGTGTAAGTTTCGCCACTTGTGTCCAGCACGGTAGAGACATAGCATAAGAACCCATATACAAAAACGAATTTATTAGGATTAAAGGTTGTTATGACAAGCCTTGCGCATCATGCGACAGAAAACCGTTCCGTAGCAGAATTTACCGAACAAGCTTATCTTAATTACGCCATGTACGTGATTATGGACCGCGCTTTGCCCCATATTAGTGATGGTCTTAAACCTGTACAACGCCGTATTGTCTATGCCATGAGTGAGTTAGGCCTCAAGCCTACAGGTAAGCCAAAAAAATCTGCACGTACTGTGGGTGACGTCTTGGGTAAATATCACCCACATGGTGACTTGGCGTGTTATGAAGCCATGGTGCTGATGGCGCAGCCATTTAGCTATCGTTATCCATTTATTGAAGGGCAAGGCAACTGGGGTTCACCCGATGATCCGAAGTCTTTCGCAGCCATGCGTTATACCGAGGCCAAGTTATCGGCATATAGTGATTTATTGCTCTCTGAATTGGGTCAAGGCACTTGTGATTGGCAGGACAACTTTGATGGTTCAATGAAAGAACCTGTGAATTTGCCTGCGCGTGTTCCTAATATTTTGTTAAACGGAACAACGGGTATTGCAGTCGGGATGGCTACCGATATTCCACCGCATAACTTACGTGAAGTCGTTAAAGGTACGATTGCGCTGATTCGTAATCCAAACCTAACGGATGAGAAAGTTGCAGAATATATTCCTGCGCCTGACTTACCAACCAAAGCTGAAATTATTACTTCACCCGATGAACTGCTGAAGATTCAAATTACAGGTCGTGGTAGCTACCGTACACGCGCAGTTTATACGATTGATAAAAACGAAATCGTGATTACTGAGCTACCGTACCAAGTTTCTGGTTCCAAAGTGATTTCGCAAATTGCAGATCAAATGCAGGCAAAAAAATTGCCATTGGTCAGTGATTTACGTGATGAATCGGATCACGCCAATCCTACACGTTTAGTGATTGTATTACGTTCAAATCGTATTGATGCTGAAGCGGTGATGAGCCACTTATTTGCAACGACAGACCTTGAATCTAGCTACCGCGTCAATATGAATATGATTGGTGCAGATGGCCGTCCGCAAGTGAAATCGATTCGTCGTATTTTGCTGGAATGGATTGAGATTCGTAAGACAACAGTTACACGTCGTTTGCAATATCATTTAAATAAAATCGAAAAGCGTTTGCATATTTTAGGTGGCTTAATTGTGGCCTACCTCAATATTGATGAAGTGATTCGAATTATTCGCGAAGAAGATCAGCCTAAACCGGTATTAATGGAACGGTTTGGCATTGATGAAATTCAGGCAGAAGCCATTTTAGAGCTCAAGCTACGTCATTTGGCTAAACTTGAAGAAATGGAAATGCGCCGTGAGCAAGAAGAATTGGAAGCGCGAGCAGCCGTAATTCGTGAACAATTGGCCAACCCTGAGTCACTAAAATCATTAATCATTAATGAACTCAAAGACGATGCGAAAAAGTTTGGCGATGACCGACGCTCGCCAATCGTGCAACGTGCAGAGTCTCATGCCATTAATGAACAGGACATGATGCCTGCGGATCCTGTAACGGTGGTGTTGTCTGAAGCAGGTTGGATTCGTTCAGCCAAAGGCCACGAAGTGGATGCTGAAAATCTGAATTTCCGTGCTGGCGATCAGTATTTAAGTCATGCACAAGGTAAATCAAATCAACGTGTATATGTGTTGGATGAATCAGGGCGCAGTTATGCCTTGGCGATTAATACTTTGCCTTCGGCACGTGGCTTAGGTGAACCTTTAAGTTCAAAACTGTCTCCTGCAAGTGGAGTTGGCTTTAAACAAGTGTTTATTGCAGATGATGATGCCGAGCTATTGGCACTGAGCGATAAAGGTTATGGTTTCAAAACCCAAGCGAAGAATTTAGACACCAATGCCAAAGCAGGTAAGGCTTTCCTGACTTTATCTGATGATGCAAATCCGTTGCCTTTACATGCAATTGAGCAACATACGCATCTTGCACTGCTCAGTTCAGCAGGCCGTTTATTGTTAATTGACCTACAAGATTTACCGAGCTTGAATAAAGGTAAGGGTAATAAATTGATACAACTTGAAGGAAAAGATCAAATTGTATCCATGACAACACTTAACTTAGATGAAATAATTCAAGTGCTTGCAGGGAACCAACAATTAAAGCTAAAAGGCGATGACTTGCAGAAGTACATCGGGAAGCGTGCCTCTAAAGGCGTACTCTTACCGAGAGGATATCAAAAAGCGAATAAACTGTTGATTCAAAGATAACACTAGCATCCATTGATCGAAATACGTTATATATGCATATATTCGAGAAATGGATGCGATATTAAGCAGCAACAAGTTAAATAAAGAATGCTTAATATTGAGAAAAACAGTTGAATTATTAAGGATTTATACAGGAGAATTGGGCATTATGGAAAAGATTTGGTTGGCAGAATACCAAAAAACAGGAATTCCAGAGACTGTAGAGTTACCGCCAGAAAATACCTCATTGGTAGATATCTTTGAACGTAACTTCCAAAGATTTGGTTCACGTGATGCCTTTATCTTCATGGATAAAACCATTACTTTTGACCAGTTAGAAGAAGCAAGCCGTAAATTTGCGACCTATTTACAAAGCTTAGGTTTGGCAAAAGGCTCACGTGTTGCAGTTATGATGCCAAACGTACTGCAATATCCAGTGGTTGCTTTAGGTGTATTCCGTGCGGGCCTTGTTCTTGTTAACGTAAACCCACTCTATACAGCACGTGAATTAGAGCATCAATTAAATGACTCAGGCGCTGAAGCGCTCGTGATTGTTGAAAACTTTGCTTCTGTTTATCAAGCAATTATTGGTAAAACACCAGTGAAGCATGTAGTGATTGCTTCTGTAGGTGACATGTTAGGTGCATTAAAAGGCACATTAGTGAATTTCGTATTACGTTCTGTACGTAAGCAAATTCCAGCTTGGAACATTCCAGGCCATATTCGCTTTAATGCAGCGATGGCAAAAGTCAGTGCCAATAATTATAAACGCCCGAGCCTAACTTTGAGCGATACAGCTGTATTGCAATATACAGGTGGTACAACAGGCGTTTCTAAAGGTGCAGAGTTGACTCACCGTAACCTTGTGGCAAACATGTTGCAATGTGATGGTATTTTCCAAAGCAAATTTGGCCAACAAGATGGTCAGCCAGATGACCGTATCTTCTGTGCATTGCCGTTGTATCACATCTTTGCATTTATGGTGTGCGCGCTTTACGGGATGTACAAAGGCCAAGCCAACGTACTAATTCCGAACCCACGTGATCTTCCAGCAGTCATTAAAGAATTACGTAAATACCAGCCGACATTCTTCCCAGCTGTAAACACATTGTTTAATGCATTGGTTAACAATGAAGAGTTTAAACAGCTTGATCACAGCAAAATGAAGATGGCGATGGGCGGTGGTATGGCTGTGTTGCCATCTACAGCTGAAGCGTGGAAAAAAGTCACTGGCACTAACATTATTGAAGGTTACGGTCTTTCTGAAACTTCACCTGTTGCAACGGCAAATCCGCCTGCATCAATGGAATTCAGCGGTACAATTGGTATTCCATTGCCACTGACTGAAGTTGCAATTTTAGATGATGATGGCAATGAAGTTGCTTTGGGCGAGCAAGGCGAAATCTCGATTCGTGGCCCACAAGTGATGAAGGGCTATTGGAATCGTCCAGATGAAACTGCCAAAGTGATGTTTAATGGTTACTTCCGTACAGGTGACATCGGTGTGATGGACCCACGTGGTTATGTGAAGATTGTAGATCGTAAAAAAGACATGATCTTGGTTTCAGGCTTTAACGTTTATCCAGCTGAAATTGAAGAAGTGATTGCGAAGCATCCAAAAGTGCTTGAAGTTGCAGCCATTGGCGTACCTGATGAAAAATCAGGTGAAGTGCCAAAACTGTTTGTGGTGAAAAAAGATCCGTCTTTAACCACTGAAGAGATTCTTGCCTTTGCTAAAGAAAACTTAACAGGCTACAAACGTCCACGTTATGTTGAATTTATGGATGAATTGCCAAAATCGAACGTCGGTAAAATTTTACGTAAAGATTTGCGTAAAACTGCTTAATTGTTTGATCCATAAAAAAGCGCCTTAGGGCGCTTTTTTTTTGTTCACGATGTTAAATAGTTTTTTTCATTAGCCAGCGATCGAAATAGCGTCGGCCTACACCAAAAACACCCAAGAAAATAAACATGGTGCCAAATTGGCGACTGAATCCTGAGCGGTTAAAGGTGCCATAACTTAAAATATTATCGATCAGGCAAAATACTAAAATGGCCAGTGCCCAATGCCAAAGAGGCCAGCGTTTAATGGCTGTGGCATAAAAAGAAATCCACATCATCACAAAGGTGAGTAGGGTGGACCATACATTTAGATTGGCACAAATCACACACAATAAGAAGGCCGCAATGGGAAGAACGACTTTTAATACACGATCAACTTGCTTCTGATGACCGCGTTGCTGCGCTAGTGCATCATAAATTTGCTGTTGTTCTGGACTGACCATGGCAGAACCTATATACACAATTTAATAAAACACTCTATTTAACAAAATTTATTCACTAAATGCCATGCTATGATGCTTTTAAATACTTTTCATTATGAGAAAAAACAAATGCAAAGCATAAGTGGGATCATTTATCTCATTTTGGGGGCTTGTCTACTCCCTTATGTTTTTACGATGATTGCCAAAAAAGCGGCGGGTTTTACAGCCAAAGATAACCAAAACCCACGAGAGGCATTAGCAAAATCAGAAGGTTTAGCCAGTCGTGCCCATGCCGTACAGCAAAATAGCTTTGAAAGTTTACCTTTATTTATTGCAGCCGTACTGATGGCTGAATATATGGTCATGCCACAACGCTTGATTATGACCTTTGGTATTGCATACTTGGTATGTCGGGTAATCTACGGAATTTGCTATTTAAAAAATTGGGCAGCTTTACGCACAATCGTGTGGTTACTGTCGATGCTGTGTCCTGTGACCTTGTTGTTATTGATTATCAAATTGACGTCTTAAGTTTTTTTAGATGAAATTTTAAGACGAAGATGCAAAATCACAAAAAATGAAACAAAAACCGTTATAATTATGCCGGTTTAAAAGATTTAACTAGTTTAAAGAGTGATGCTATGAGCTACAGCAATATCCCTGCAGGTAAAGATGCACCAAACGACATCTATGTAATTATTGAAATTCCTGCAAATGCAGCACCAATCAAATACGAAATCGACAAAGATTCTGACGCTTTGTTTGTAGACCGTTTCATGGGTACAGCAATGTTCTACCCAGCAAACTACGGTTATGTACCAAACACTTTGTCACTTGATGGTGACCCACTAGATGTATTGGTTGTAACTCCACACCCAGTTGAGCCAGGTTCAGTAATTCGTTGCCGTCCAGTGGGCAAATTGAACATGGAAGATGATGGTGGTGTAGATGCGAAACTTGTTGCAGTTCCACACGACAAATTGACTCCAATTTACAAAGATATTCAAGAATATACTGATCTTCCTCCGTTATTGATCAGCCAAATTGAACATTTCTTCCAACACTACAAAGACTTAGAGCCAGGGAAATGGGTTAAGTTAAGTGGTTGGGAAGGCGCTGATGTTGCAAAACAAGAAGTGTTAAGCTCAATTGCTGCATACCAAGAAGCAAATAAATAATTCCATTTGGAATGAGGCTGGATCAGTTTAATTTTGATTAGGCCAAAAAAACCTGCATCATGATGCAGGTTTTTTTATGTCTGTCTTAAACAGGCTGCAAACTTAGAAAAGTTTTACAGGGATGTCTAAGAAGATACGCCATTCATTGGTGTCAGGCATATATACATTGTTATACGCTTGGTCTGCACGGTAAATCGAGTTACGTAGGCGTAAGCTTGCATCTTTAGCAAAACCAGATTGAACTGTATATTTCACTTGGTTAAAGAATTCGCTTTCATTTGCGCTGTTATCAGTTGGGGTTTTGATATCCCAGCCATAAACATAAGCAGACGTCCAGTTCAAGCCTGGAATACCGTAGTCAGCAAAGTTTAAATTATATTGAATTTGTGCTGATTTTTCGTGGTTACCAATAAAGTCTGATAAGTATGAGTTAGCAACGTAAATTGATTGCGCACCATCAGCGTTTTCGCCGTAGTCATAACCTGTGTTACCCGTGTTTTGTTGGTAAGCCAACATCACAGAGTGAGCACCTTGGTTGACAGTACCAGACAATGACCAAATGCTGTTGCTACGGCCATCAACATTGATATCACCTTTAGTTGATGAATATGTGCTTGCTTGTTTATCCCACTTGGTGTGATAGCCATTAAAGTCTAAAGTTAAAGAACGTTTTTCAGCCAAAGGTAATGTGTAGTTGGCATTGATGTAGTGGCGTTCTAATTTATCTTCGCTGTCTAAGCCGTAGTAAGATGCATTCAGTTGATCATCAAACTTGTACTTAGCACCCCAAACGATTGCGTTGTCTAAATGACGGCCATCGCTGTTAATTTGGTCTGAGTATTGGTTCTTGGTAAATTTACCCGCAATAATTTCTAAGTCCTTAATTTCACGGCTTTTAATTAAAGTACCTTCAAAGTATTCAGGCACCATACGCGCAGTATTACTTGCTAGTACAGGTAGGTCTAAAACTTGAGTACCATATTCAACTGTTGTGTTTGAAACACGTGCTTTTACGCTGGCACCACCACGAGCCCAGTGGTCGTAAGGATCGCCAGCCCCTTTAGTTAACTGACCATTGCTGTTTAGGCCTGTTTCACGTGGAATCATGCCGTTACCTGCATGTTTATTATCACCCAATTTGAATGATGCATCACCAGTCACATTGACACCAAAACCCACGACACCTTGAGTGAAACCAGATTCTAATTTAAAAATTGCAGATTGCGCAGTTGAGCGATTGTCTGGAGCACCTTTTTTATCACGATCAATAAAACCAGTACGGAACAGCACAGTACCTTCAGCATCTTCTACAAAGCCTTTAGCTTCGCTTTGTTCGCTCGCGTATACAGAGGAGATTAAAAAGGCATTTACAAGTAAAGCCAGTGTCAATTGTTTTGATTTGAGCATTGGGAGAGAGCCTCATGCAAAAAAGTGTTGTGAAAAGGTATGTCGATTGTATAAGTATTCTATAAAAATACATTACTTTTATTGAATTTATACAACTAAAGTCATGCATTTTTTAGATAAGAAGTATTGATGATATTTCTAAGCTATTAGAAAGCTTGGAAATCTATTTTTAATAATGAGTAAAAACATAAAGATAATTGAGCTTAATAGTCGCTGGTTTGTAAGTCTTATCATTGCTGGGACGACTAAGTTATAGGGTGACTGATAAGGTATTGAATTTTTTGCTTAATCCTATTTTTTTAAAATAAGAATTGAATCTTTAATAAAATTTAACCCCATGATTTAAATCATGGGGTGTATTCAATAAATAGAGATAAATAACATAAAATAAATCATTAAAATCTGTACCCATATTCGCATCAGCATTAAAAATCTAAAGCTTTGTTATAAATATCAAGGCTGTTTTTAATTGCTGAACTTTACTCAATGGTAAAGTGAGAATAGAATTCGCACGAAAATTGATACGAAAAAATACCACAGCACATTTTCAAATTTTGGGGACTTTATTATGCTGTTCATTTCACTTCGCCGTGCGTTATGTGTCGCACTTTCATTTTACGCACTTCCAAGTTTGGCCGCAGAAACGACGGATGCAGAGCCTCATGCGATTTCAGGCAGTGTATCTGTGGTAAATAAATATATTTACCGTGGTGGTGAAGAAAATGATGATGTGACACTACAAGGTGGTGTGCAATATGATCATCAAAGTGGTGTGTTTGCGGGATATTGGGGATCAATGTTGGGCTATGACCCTACGGATGAAACACAAAACAGTGGCTTTGAACACGATGTTTATATTGGCTATGGCGGTCAATTAAATGATCAATGGAGCTATAGTAGCCAAGTAACTGCTTATATTTACCAAGGCGGTGGTTCAGTTTATAACGATGATCGTTCATCGAAGCGCCGTACTACAGGCATAGAGTTGAATAATACACTGAATTACCAAGACCTCAGCTTAGGTTTAGGCGTGTTGCTATCTGATGTGAATTACGGCAATGCTGGCGATGTATATGTCAGTGCGGGTTATCAATATGCGCTTCCTTATGATGTTACTGCAAAAGCATTAGTGGCTGCCTACATTTATAATGATCATGGCGATGATGATTTTGTAGAAACACGCAAAAGCTTCCGCTTTAATGAAGCTCGCTTAGGCTTAAGCAAAGCTTTAGGCAGTACAGGTGCAGACGTTTTTGTTGAACAAGTGTGGGGAGGCAAAGATCGTATGGGTGAGAAATTTGATAATCCAACCTTGGTTGGCCTGAACTATAATTTTTAGTTCATAACGATGATGTGACTAAAACATATTGCTTTTGAGCGTAGAGTGCATAAATGTGAATTTATGCACTTTTTTTATGCATTTTTACGACACTTTGATGAAAAAGTGTGCATTAAAGGCGCTTTAATATATAAATAGTTACATGTTGTCATCGCATTGAAACTTTGGTCGACTTATTCAAATGGATGCATCGAAAAAATATGATTTTAGATATTAAGATTTATTTTTTTATATAAATAATAATAAAAAACAATATTTTATTTATTTCAAAGAACAACTTGAATGCTGAGCTGAGATTTATGAACTCAAAGTTGGCACAGCACTTGCTAATCCTTGTTGAGTATTCAAGATAAAATCGGGTGGGGATTTAAAATGTTAAAAAAACTATTGGCTGTATCTGTATTGGCAACAACATCTGGTGCGGTATTGGCAGAAGATAAAGCAACAATGCCTTATGGTTTGTCTTTTAGTGGTAATGCTGCCATCACCACAGATTACCGTTTCCGTGGGGTAACACAAAATCAGTCAGATCCAGCATTACAAGCCGGTTTTACTTTGGCACATGAGTCAGGTATTTATGTTGGCCTGTGGGGTTCAAATGTTAACTTTGGTACAGTTTCACCAAGCTTAGAATTAGATCCTTCTATTGGTTATGCAACAACATTAGAAAGCTTTAGCAGTAAGCCTGTATTGGATGTAGGTGTGGTTTATTATAACTACCCAAGCTCAAGTGACTTAAATTGGACAGAGTTTTATGGCAAGTTAACTTTTGCTGATGTATTTGGATCGGGCGATAGCTTACTCACAAATATTAACTATACCAATGACTATGCAGCTGCAGACACCAGTAGCTGGAACTTTACTGCCGGCTATTCAATTCCATTTAGTGATACGGGCTTTGGTGGTGTGGCTGGCCTAGGTTATACAGTGGTTGATGATAAGAATAAATATGCATTTGGTGGCGACGATAACTACATTGACTGGAAAGTAGGAGTGACTTACGGCTTTAAATCAATTGAAGGTGCAACTGCGGAACTAGCAGCGGTAGGTACAAATATTGATACCAAAAAAATGTCGCATGCTGAAGAGCGTGGCGTAGAAACAGGTGCAGTATTTACACTTACTAAGACTTTCTAAACGAAGCATATAAATCTAAAAAGCCCTTAATATGCTGTCTATTAAGGGCTTCTCTTTGTCTGAAATATTTGTAAACCAATAGAATAGCAATTAAGACGGACTACGATAGGACAAAGCTTCTGTTAAATGTGCTGTTTGAATCTGCTCCGCTTGTGCAAGGTCTGCAATGGTACGTGCAACCCGCAGTACCCGATGATAAGCACGTGCTGATAAATCGAGTCGTTGCTGTGCCATGGTCATGATATTTTGTGCCGCTGTGTCTAGCATGGCAAATTGTTCTAATTGCTTTGGACTGAGCGCCATATTCACTGTGTTTTGGCGCTGTATTTGACATTCATAGGCTTGTAATACACGCGCTCGGACCGTAGTCGAGTTTTCTACAGTTTGTGTATTTTGTAGTTCATTTGCATGTAGGGGTGGCACATCGATATGCAGATCAATACGGTCGAGTAAAGGCCCTGAAATACGATTTTGATAGCGTTTAATGGCATCAGGTGAACACTGACAACGTGCATCTTGGTTAAATGCGTAGCCACATGGGCAGGGGTTCATGGCAGCAACCAATTGAAAGTTGGCTGGGAAGGTAATTTGACGCGAGGCACGAGAAATTACAATTTCTTTAGATTCCAGTGGTTGTCTTAAAACTTCCAAAACCTTGCGATCAAACTCAGGTAACTCATCTAGAAAAAGCACGCCTAAATGTGCCAAGGTAATTTCCCCAGGTTTAGGGTTTGAACCCCTGTCATTTACAATAATAGAAGCTAGTGGCATTATATAAATTCAGCTAGTTGCATGTCGTTTTGTACAGAAATAAAAGCTAGTTTTTACAATAATAAGGGCTAGTAGATTACAAAACTACAATAATAGGGGCTAGTAGATTACTCTTGAGGTCTGATATGAAAAGAATAAGTGATGAATATAGTCCCGTTAGAAAAGCCCAAACCGTTTACGGAAGTATTTCGGGGAATTACTCTTTTAGGGGAGAAAAAACGATTTGGTTTGAATCCACTTTGGAGCGTGATTTTCTTTTTAAGCAAGAATATAACAGTAATGTTATTGATGTGGTTGAACAGCCTATTTCTATTCCTTATATAACTGAATTAGGAAATGAATCGGTATATACCCCTGATTATTTGGTGCAATTTTCAAGTGCAATTTATAATGATATTGATTTCTTTCCTGCACCATTATTGATTGAAATTAAGCCTAGAAAAAAATTAAAGGAAGATTGGAATACCCTTAGACCAAAATTTAGGGCAGCTTATGCTTTAGCTTCTGAAAAGGCATGGAAATTCAAAATTATTGATGAGTCTCGTTTGTATGATCAATATTGGGAAAATATCAATTTTTTAAAAAGATTCAGACGTTCTCATGTTGATGAGGTAGATCAGAGAGTATTAATTGAAACTTTATTAAAACTAGGCTTTTCAACAGTTAATCAATTGCCTGCTTATATTTTTAAAGATGAAAAAAATGTATTAAAGGCTATTCGCCAAATATGGGTTTTAATTTCAAAAAATATACTTGCTTGCGATCTATATAACCCTTTTACTACTGAAACTGTTATTTGGGTAAATGATGGCTCTAAAGCACAAGGAGTTATTTAAATGATACAGGATGATTCAGTAAAGATTGATAGAAAACGCCTAGTTATTAAACCAAATGCAATTGTTGGTTATAAAGGTAATAAATATAAAATTATCAATATTTTAAATGCAAAAGATGTCGTGATTGCAAATTTGGAATCTGCTCGAAGTTTACAAGTGAACATAAGGGAATTATCTGTTTTAAGTGAAGATAATTCTAAGCTTAACCAAGGTGAGGATATTTCTGCTGAGTCATGGCAAATCGCTTTAGATCATTATGAAATTATTAGGGAACTCATTGACTATTCCACAGTTGAGGCGGTTAAGAAGACTGCAAGTGAACATAATCTTCATGTAAATACTATTTGGAAATGGCTTAAAGCTTACCGAGAAAACAAGTCTATCTTAGCTTTAGTCCCAAAAAAACGTGGTTGGACAACAGAAAAAACAAGGTTGTCGCCTGAATTAAATCATATTATTCAACAAGCGATCCATACTAAGTATTTAACAAGTTTAAAGCCAAGTGTTGCCAAAACAATTTTGGAAGTGAAGCTTGAGTGCTTCAAAAGAAAAATTGAACCACCTCATGACAATACGATTCGCTATAGAATTGAAGCCCTTAATGGCTATGAAGTGACTAAGGCAAGATACGGAAAAAAGGCTGCTAAAGATAAGTATGAAGCATCAGCAGGGACTTTTCCGAATGCAGACTATCCTTTGGCGTATGTGCAGATTGATCACACTCCTTTAGATATAGAAATCGTTGATGAACAATACCG
Organism: Acinetobacter chengduensis; assembly: GCF_003664645.1. Classification (GTDB taxonomy): domain Bacteria; phylum Pseudomonadota; class Gammaproteobacteria; order Pseudomonadales; family Moraxellaceae; genus Acinetobacter; species Acinetobacter chengduensis. The sequence goes on from NZ_RCHC01000015.1 coordinate 31,870, forward strand.
TGAAACAATAGGCAAGGCATATTTGACATTAGCAATTGATGTTTTTAGTAGAATGATTGTTGGTTATTACCTTTCTTTAGAAGCTCCAAGTGCAACATCGGTAGCAATGTGTATTTCATCAGCCATTATTTCAAAGAAAAGAAAACTGCTTGAGTTAGATGTGGATGGTGAGTGGGATATCGAAGGTATTATGGATTCAGTCCATTCTGATAATGGTTCTGATTTTAGAACAAACCATCTGCATAAAGCATGTCTAAAGTACGATATTAATTGGGAGTATCGACCTATTGGTGGTGCAAAATATGGTGGGCATATTGAGCGTTTACTTGGAATCGTAAATCTTGAAATGCATGTTTTAGATGGAACGACTAAATCTAATATTTTTGAAAAAGGAACTTATGATTCCGCTAAGAATGCTTGTTTAACACTTCGTGAATTAGAACATTACATCGTCTATTGGATTGTAAATGTTTATCATAAAAGCAAGCATTCAATACTTGAAATTCCGCCACAACAAATGTGGGAAGAGGGTATTTGGGGAACAAAATTTAAAGTTGGTACTGGTTTAAAAGAAAGGGTTGCGGATGAAGCAACACTATTTTTGGATTTCGCCCCTGAATTTGAATCAACCATTCAAAGAACGGGCGTAAAAAAAGATAAACTTTTTTATTTTGCTGATTGTTTAAGACCTTGGATCAATGCGATTGATCCAACTGACGATGAGAAAAAGCGTAAAAGAAAGTTTATTTTTAAAAGAGATCCTCGTGATATTTCAATGATTTGGTTTTATGAACCGAATACAAATACATATTTTAAAGTACCTACAGCCAAACGTGAAATTCCATCAATCGGATTGCATGAATATAGACAAGTCCAAGCATATCTTAAGAGTGAGCGATTAGATACAGTTGATCAAGATGCTATTTACAGAGCAATTATTTATCTCCGTGAAAAAGTAGATCAAGCCGTGACTTTAACTAAAAAGCAACGCCGAATGAATCAAAGAAAAAAAGAGAATGGTAAGATAGTTGCTGCACTACACCATGAAAATAAAAATAATTCAGTTATCCATACAAATGTAGATGCTCCAAAGTCACAAAATAGTTTATGGGATCAAAATTTAACTGCTTTTGACGATTTGAGGTAAGACCATGAAACAATATGATTACCTTGCTGAGCATGTCCTTGACACTATGATTCTTAGTGATGCTGAAAGAATTAATATTCTTTATGAGGATCGGTGGATTGGTTATCAGAAAGCAATTGCAGTTTTGAATACACTGACTGATATTTTGAAACGACCTAGAAAATTAAGACCAGAATGTCTTTTAATTGTTGGTGATTCAAATATGGGAAAAACTAAGATTATTCATGAGTTTGCAAAAGAATACTATACTAAGAGAGTTGATGATATGGACATGCAGCTTATGTCATTGACTAAACCAGTCATTCCTATTCAAGCCCCTGCTAGGGCAAATGTAAAAGATTTATATATTAATATCTTAGATCATTTTTTTGTCCCTTTTCGTGTCACTGATCCTGAAAGCAAATTAAGGTATCAAGCAACCCATCTACTGCGTAAATATGAAACCAAAATGTTAATTATTGATGAGTTGCATAATTGTTTAAGTGGGAGTGCTAGGCAACGGCAAGAAGTGATGAATACACTTAAAACGCTAAGCAATGAACTTAGTATGAATATCATTGGTGTTGGTACTCGTGATGCATCTCTTATTCTTCATACGGATACTCAGTATGCCAGTCGCTTTGAAATTATAGATTTGCCTTTATGGAAATTGGATGCGGATTTTTTAAGACTTCTTTTAAGTTATGTTCGCTTACTTCCCCTAAAAAAATTATCAAACTTGGCATCACAAGAAATTGCGACCTTACTCTATGAAATTTCAGGTGGTAATTTTGGTGATTTAAATCGTTTATTGGTGGAATGTGCAAAAGAAGCAATATTGACTGGTAAAGAAGAAATTACCCTCGAAATTGTTAAAAAATTCAAGTGGCTTAAACCAACAGAGGGTGCTCGTAATATTCGCACTATTCAGCTTAATTCTATTTAGTATTATTGAGGGTGTAATATGCCTAATTATGCTCAAAATTGGTTTATACATACCCCCATTGAACAAGGTGAAGTATTATCATCATGGCTCATTCGTTCAGCCTTAGACATGGGATGTTCCCCTTTAACACTTATAGAAGCATTGTGGGGTAGATGGAGAGCATTAACGATTGATCTTGATCGAGGTATGACGGAAGATCGGCTTGAATTATTATTTGTACATTCTTTTGATGATAAACAAAAAATTTTGAAAACAATGCTAACTAATGTGGCTCCCTATCTAGTTAAGAGTTCAAATAGTGGATGGGTTTTAAGTTTAGGTCAGCGTAGTAGATCAAATTTTTCAGGTCGGCAGGTGTGTACTCAATGTTTTGAAAGTGATGGTAGATCAGCTTATTTACGGTTAATGTGGCGAATGGGGTGGCATTGTTGTTGTGAAAAACATCAAATAAATTTAATTGATCATTGTCCGAATTGCGGTGTAGTCATTCAGCCATTTAAAATAGATTTAGAGCATGGATCATTAGCAGTATGTTTCTCATGCCATTTTAATTTGACTTTATATCAGCCACAACCTAGCAATATTCAAATTTTAGATTTTCAAAAAAATGCAGATAACGTTTTAAAACAAGGCTCAGGTTTATATAATAATCAAAATATTTCAGCTACCGAATGGTTTGCGATTGCTCGTGCATGGATAAGTGAAATCAGATTACTTGTAGATACAGATAATATTCAACTTATTGAAATGTTTAAGAGCTTTGGTATAAATTTAAATACCATAACTCCTTTCACACCAATTGCTTTCGAATATTTAAATACAAACGAACGTATAATTTTGCTTTCCATCTTGAATGAAATTATGAAAATCCCATGTGAGTTGATTATTGACCGCTCTTATGAGTACGGGATTAGTAGTGCAAATTTTTGGGATAAGCGTAAAAAACTACCGATTCAACTTCAACAAATGAAATCAGCAATGATCAAGCCTATAAGAGTATATGCTTTACAACGTGTGAGTTCTCATAATGGAAAACCAAAAGCAAAAAAAACCGTGCAACGTAAGTGGCTTAATTTGTTAAGAAAATCAAGAAAGAAACGGAGTCATAAGCTTGGCGGAGATTAATATTGAGCAGTTATGTAATGGGTGTGAAAAATCAGTTACCCAACTAAAAAAAAGATATAAAGGGAAAAAATATTGCTCAACTTGTTATGCTCGAATTTTTAAAAAATGTCTTTGCCCAAAATGTGGGTTATCTGCTCGATTACCTAAAAATGATGATCAAGCGATCTGTAATGAATGTATTAAAAAACAACCTTGTATAAGATGCAATCAAGTTAACAGACCGATAGGAACGCTTACAGAGTATGGGGTCGTTTGTAATAGTTGTTCTGTTTATTTTAGAGAGGTTGAACGATGTGAGCGATGCAATGTTCAATCGCAAAAATTAACGAAAATATCACGCTTTAATGATGACCTCAGAGTTTGTCCGAAATGTTCAACAAGGGATTATGAAACATGTCCTTCATGTCATAAATATCGCTTGTTAGAGTTAGATGAAAAAGGAAATAAAGTTTGTAAAAAATGTATAACTCAACCGAATAAACCTTGTATTGAATGTAAAACGATGATCTCAGCAGGATGCGGTGATCTATGTGATGATTGCTACTGGATTAAAAATCTATGGTCAAAGTTCCATCAAAATATTTATTTGTTCGAGTCATCTTTTTTAAAAAAACAATATGAAAACTACGTGCTTTGGTTGGTCGATTTAGTTGGAGCACATCAAGCAGCTTTGTATTTGAATAAACATACTCATTTTTTTATTAAAACAGAAATGTTATGGGAGAGTAATATTCCTGATGCAGACCAATTATTGTTGACTTTACGGACGAGTGGACTTAGAAAGTTTGAATTAGTAACACAGTGGCTCGATCAAATGCATGGGGTAAAAATCTCAACTATAAATAAAAATGAATGTTCTGAGATAGATCAAGCCAATAAGTTGATTGATCAGTTACCGCAGCCCTCATTGGCTTTTGATGTTGTATTTGCTTATAAGCAAAAGCTCGATGAAAAAATGCATCAAGGAAAAACATCTGCTCGATCTGTAAGGCTTGCAATGAAGCCTGCTGTTGCATTGATGTTATCTATTCAGGATAAGCAATTACTGCCAGATTTGGCAAAAGTAAAAGCTTATTTAAATGAGTATTCAGGTCAGGCTGCTGCATTAACAGGGTTTATTAATTTCTTAAACGATCAATATGATACGGATATTGATTATATTTCCTTAAAGCATTCTAACTTCATAAAAGAAGCAAGTAAGCGGAAATTGGAAAAAGAATTGATCTCGATGCTCAGCCCAAATACTGATTTCAATGTCATGGTATGGGTGAAAAATGGCTTACAACTATTCCATGAGATGAGTTATCAGGATTCATTGAAGATCAAGTTGGAAATGATCGTTGAAATAAAAGATGGCTATAATGTTTTGTACAATAACCAAAATTATTGGTTGCCTAAGAACATTGATCCATCTTTTAAAAAGTAAGTCTAAAGTTTCAATACTTCGATATATAATTTAGTTTAATATTTTGATAATTCATTAATTAAGAGAAAAAAATGGGCTTAAAGGATTTGCTTGGTCTGAAAGAAAGTGATGAAAAAAAACTACGTGAAGGATTAGCACAACTTAGGGCTTTAAATGATCATTTATCATCCATGTATTCTTTGAGGTCTGACTTAAGAGATTTAACAGATAATCGGCATACTGTTAGTTCACTTTTACAAGGTGAATTAGATAAGATTAAAGCTCACCAACAAAGTTTAATTAATAAAACGAATGAGTTATCTCAACTAAAAGCCAAATTAGATGAGTCTCTAATTGCTATTGAAAAAATTCAATCTGTTTTAGCTAATGATGAAAATGGTAGTTCTATTTATTCTCGTATATTAGAAGTAACCAATGAAGATAATCTAGATATTTTGGAAGTTGAGTCCGAAAAAATTCACACAGCTTATAGTCAATTATTTGATCGAAATGGTGAGGATACTTCTAAAGTTGATCGAGTAAATTATGTAATTGATAAAATTTTAGATCAATATGACAAATTGTTTGATGAACTAAATGATAATGGTGAAACGAAAGTTAAAGAATACGAAAGAAAAATTAATGAGTTAGTTGCATACTATGACGATTTATTTATTTCTGATGATCCTGATAATAAAAGTAAAAATGAGCAGATAAATTTTCAGTTATCGAGAGTCCAAAATTTTTATGACAAAATTTATGGTAATGAAGAAAAAAACATTACTGCATTAAGTGAAGATTTGGATAAAAGGTTAGAAAATTTAAAAAATGTTGAGGAGCGAGCAAAATCAGTTATTGGATTATCAAGTGAAGCAGGGCTTGCAGGTGGTTTTGTTGTAAAAGGACAAGAAGCCAAAAAAGGACAATTCATCAGTATTATTGTATTTGTATTAGTTGTATTAGCAATTTTTGGATTTAATTTTTATTTGTTTGATAAATCAGATTTTTTGAATATGAAGTGGGATACATTCTTATTCAAATTATTGATCAACGCACCTTTGATTTGGATTGCAACAATTGCGAATATAAATTTAAATCGTTTTTCTAAATTAGAGCAAGAATATTCTCATAAAGAAGCATTGGCTAAATCTTATGAACGGTACAAAACAGAAATTCAAGAGCTTGAAAAGTTAGGAGTTACTGGTTCAGAGGAGCTTAAATTAAAACTTTTAGAAATCAATCTTGAAGCATTTAAAGTTAACCCTGCGGAACATTCTGATAAAGCTAAGCCTGATTTCTCTATATGGGATTTGATTCAGAAGAAAAAAGATGAGAAACCTAGTGAGTAATTGAAGCTCAGGTACATTTTTCTCAATGTATTGGGTAAGCAGAAGTAGAATTCAGTTATTCTGAAATTTACAATTCAAACTGTTAAACTATTTACTTACCAAGATTTTATCCGAATAACTTGTATGTATCAGAACTTACAACATAGCTTTGAAAATAGCGTAATTCTCGTTGTAGAAGATGATTATGATATTGGTGACATTCTTGAAAAATACATAAAAAATGAAAACATGAAGGTCATCCGTGCATTGGATGGACAACAAGCTTTAGAGTGCTTAAAAGCCAACTCTATAGACCTGATTCTCCTTGATATTAAATTACCCAAACTAAATGGCTGGGAAATTCTACAAATCATCCGTCAAACAAGTCATTTACCTGTCATTATGCTGACTGCCTTAGATGATCAAGTGAATAAGATCATGGGGCTAAAAATGGGTGCTGATGATTTTATTATTAAACCATTTAACCCAAATGAAGTGATTGCGCGAATACAAGCCGTACTTAGACGAAGTACAAGCCAAAATACGGAAATAACTAATATTATTCGTTATAAAAATATTGAAATTAATCCAGATCATCATCAAGTTTACATTTCAAATGGTCAAAGAAATCAGCTGCTCAACCTTACGTTAACTGAGTATAAGATACTGGTTTTGATGGCAAAAACACCAAATAAAGTCTTTACACGCAATGAATTGATCCAAAACTGTATGCCTGAAAGTGATGCTTTAGATCGCACTGTAGATAGCCATATCAGCAAATTACGCAAAAAACTTGAAGAAAATTATGTAAATGGTTTATTAATCAATGTCCGTGGCGTGGGGTATCGCTTAGATCAAAATCATGAAATTTAACTTTTTTAAAAATTCAGTTGGAATTAACTTCCAGTTTATTATCATGATGAGCCTACTCAATTTAGGCATTACGCTGTTATCTTTCATGATTGGCTATTTTGTTTATAGCTGGGCGATAAAAATAGGTTTTCTAAATACGCAAGTTATTAATTCAAATGAATTTTCAGTTACCTCTGTTGACTTTATCTGGCTGTTTTTAGTGCTATTAACAGGCTTTTTTCTTTCTACTATCCTCGCCTTTAAATATGGAAAACGCTATACACAGCCAATTAGTGATTTAGCAGATGTTATTCAACAAATTCAACAAGGTAATTTAGCACTCAGAATTAAACAGCCACATCATGATATTCCACATGAAATCAAGTCCCTTATTGAGAACTTCAATGAAATGTCAAACCAACTTGAAGTATCAGTTAAGAATTCAACTGTTTGGAATGCTGCAATTGCACATGAATTACGAACACCTGTGACAATATTACAAGGTCGCTTGCAAGGTATTGTCGATGGTATATTTATTGCCGATCAAGCTTTACACCTAAGCTTATTGAACCAAGTCGAAGGCTTATCTTACCTTGTGGAAGATTTACGGACACTGACACTTATTGAAAATAAACAATTACGTTTAGAACTAGAAAAGACCAATTTAAAAGATAGTATTGAAAAATGTCTGCAGATGTTTAATGAACGGTTTCAGGTTAAAGGTTTAACTATTATTTTAAATTTGACGGATAAATTGGTTTGCGTTGATATAAGAAGGATGGAACAAGTCTTTATTGCATTATTTTCTAATTTTCTAAGATATTCGAATGCTGGACAAATCAATATTACAACGATGGCCACAGCAGAACATTGGCTATTAATGTTTGAAGATGAAGGTCCTGGTATTGATGAATCGCATCTTGCACATCTGTTCAAGCCATTCTATCGTCTGGAAGACTCTAGATCACGTCTAGATGGCGGTACTGGATTAGGCTTGGCAGTGATTGATGCAATTATTGAAGCACACCAAGGTCATATTTATTATTCTAAATCCAAAAACTTAGGTGGCAGCTGTTTTACTATTCAACTAAATCGTATAAATCGTAAGACATCAACTCATTTATAATGTGTTAAGTTCAGATCAATACGGCTTCATTTAAACCATAAATTTAAGATAAATTGATGTCTGAACTTAACCATTCTGTTTGATGATCCTCAAATAAATTTCATTACAATGAATTCTCATCTCGATATTTCGCTAGCATAAAAAATACCACAATGGAGAGTATGCCGATGATAATCCCTGCTGTTAATAATAAATTAACATGAGCTGAACTGAAGGCAATTTTACCTGCGTTAATCAATGCTGTACCTTGTTCAACGGGTAACTGGCTCGCCACTAAATAGGTATCACCAATCGATAGTCTGGCTTTTTCTGCTAAAACAGCAGTTAAATCTGACGGCACTTGAAGATGACTGCCAAATATATAGGCCATGAAAACACCAAATAAAGTAATACCTAGTCCTGTACCCAGTTCATAACCTGTACTTTCAAGTGAACCTGCCGCACCGCCCTTTTCTGCAGGTACTGAGCCCATGATCGCAATGGATGAAGCTGTTAAACCGATACTTAGAGTGAGTCCAATTGAAGCTAAAATAAAGGGAACAATAATTCCCGGATGATGAAAATCTGAATAACTCAAACTGATCAACGCAATTGCTGCCAATATTAATGAAAATGTTGCAACTAGACGCAGTCCGAATTTATTAGATAAAAATCCAGCAATAGGCCCACCAATAGCAGCAGCAACCATAATCGGAACCATAAAAAGACCAGCTTGTAGTGGTGTTAAACGAATGACATATTGCAGCTCCATCGCTAAGGTTAATTCCACACCTGCCAAAGCGCCTGCAGCAACCATTGCCATAATAATGCCTGCTAAAATAGCAGGGCGTGAAAATAGTGAAAGATCTAGCATCGGTTGAGGAGAATTCAGCTGTTTGCGTACAAATATGGTTAATAATCCAATAGAAAAAATGACTAAAGGAAGGACAATTAACAACGACTGTTTACCGCCTAAGCCTGCTTTGAGCGCATATACAAATGAAACCAAACCGAAAATTAGCAATAGCGCCTGACCAAATGCCCAATGTCCAGAGGTTACAGCTTCATTTTTGGATAATAAGAAATAGCACATTGGGGCGACAACTAACATGATTGGGACATTAATGAGGAAAACTGAACCCCACCAGAAATATTCTAACAATCCACCACCAATGAGCGGTCCAATGGCGGCACCGGCTGATCCGATTGTGCCCCAAATACCCAGCGCAATGGCACGTTCGCGACTGTCTTCGAAGGTTCTGCGAATAATACCCAATACACAGGGCATAATCATGGCACCGCCTAATGCTAATAAAGCACGTGCGGCAATCAGCATAGAAGCCGTTTGGGAAAATGCCGCAAGGACTGAGGCAATTCCAAATATAACCAAGCCAATCAGCAGAATCTTACGATTGCCGACACGATCAGCCAAAGTTCCCATCGGAACTAAAAGTCCAGCCATAAGTAATGGATAAATATCAATAATCCATAAGACTTGGTTGCTTGAGGCACTCAATGATTGGGTTAATGATGGAACCGCAACATGCAGTACAGTCATATCAATCACAATCGGCAGAAATGCAAGCACGACAGCGAGCAATATCCACCAGCGTTTCGGATCAAGATTCGTAGCTTTCATGATCAAACCTATATTGATGGTTTATTAAATCAATTCTGAAATAAAGATGTAAATGAAAGATTTGTTGTGGGCTAAACTCGTTAACCCACAGCTTTTATATTTAGCTTTTATTCTCAGTTTTGATGCTTAATGTGCCGCTTTACGTTTCGAGAATTTCTCAACCATGCTCATGACGACAATAAAGAAAATCGGTACAAAAATAACAGCTAGAATTGTTGCGCTGATCATGCCGCCAAAGACGCCTGTACCAATCGCTTTTTGAGTTTCAGAACTAGCGCCACTGGCAATGACTAAAGGAATAACGCCACAGGTAAATGCCAAAGATGTCATTAGGATTGGACGTAAGCGCAATTTAGCGGCTGCAACGGTTGCCTCCACTAAACCCATTCCTTCTTCTCTTAATGCTTTTGCAAACTCAACAATCAAAATGGCATTCTTTGCAGATAGACCAATAATCGTGATCATGCCGACCTTAAAGAAAATATCATTTGGCATACCACGTAACATTACTGCTAAAAAGGCGCCAATCAACCCTAGAGGGACAACTAGCATCACAGAGAATGGAATTGACCAGCTTTCATAAAGTGCTGCCAAGACAAGGAAAACGACTAACATCGACAACAGTAATAAAAACAAGGTTTGTGATTCCGACTGTTTTTCTTCTAGAGAAATCCCAGTCCACTCATAACCCACACCTTTCGGAAGCTGTTTAATCAAATTTTCCATCTCAGTCATGGCTTGTCCTGAAGATACACCTGCTGCTGGACTGCCAGAAATACTCAATGATGGACGACCGTTGTAACGATTGTATTGTTGTGGTGAATGTTGCCAAATGGGTGTAATTATTTCAGACATTGAAACCAATTTACCGCTTTGACTGTTCACTTTAATCTGAAGAATATCTTCAATACTCATGCGTGATTTGGAATCAAGCTGCACTATGACTTGCTGCATGCGGTCTTGATTTGGAAAGTCATTGATGTACATCGAACCCATTGAGGTTGAAATAATATCGGTCACATCACTGAAATTAACACCTAATGCCTGCAATTTATCTCTATCAATTTTAAGCTGTACAGAACTGCCATCTGGCAAACCTTCAGGATAGACCTCCGCCACGATTTTACTTTGTGCTGCTAATGCTAAAAGCTGATCTTGCGCTTCTCTTAAAGCAGGCATGCCAATATTGCCACGATCTAATAATCTCAGTGAAAAACCAGATGAGTTACCTAATTCATCAATGGCTGGTGGTAACACAGACATGGTTTGACCTTCTGAACTTTCAGCCATCGCTATATTTGCATTATTCACGACTTCTTGTGCCGTAATAGTACGCTCTTCGAATGGCAATAGATTAGTAAAATACATCGCTGTATTCTGACCAGAACCACTAAAACCAAAACCTAAGACTGCCATATTGTCTTTAATACCCGTTTCTTGGTCTAAATGATTTTGAAACTCAGCAACGACTTTACGGGTACGTTCTTGAGTTGCATCCGCAGGAAGCTGAATTGAAGTCATAAACCACCCCTGATCTTCTTCTGGCATAAACGCAGTCGGAACGTGTTTAAAACTAAAAATCAGCACAATGACAATGCCTAAGAAACATAACATTGCGAGGGTTTTATGTTTAATTACTTTAAATAAACTACGTTCGTAGCGATTGTTCAGCTTCTCAAAACTGCGATCAAACCATGCAAAAACACCTTTTTTCTGATGGTCTTGATCAATCGGTTTTAACATTGTTGCACATAACGCAGGGGTTAATGTCAATGCAAGGAAAGCTGAGAATAAAATGGAAACTGACATGGTAATGGTGAATTGGCGATAGATAATCCCCACCGAGCCTGACGCCAATGCCATCGGCAAGAATACAGCGGCTAACACTAAGGTAATACCAATAATCGGATTGGTAATTTCCTTCATGGCTTTAGATGTGGCTTCAACTGGAGATAAACTTTCTGTCGCCATAATTCGTTCAACATTCTCAATGACCACAATCGCATCATCGACAATAATCCCAATCGCAAGCACCATGCCGAACATGGTCAGCACATTAATCGAAAAACCTGCAAGTAGCATGACTGAAAATGTGCCAAGCAATGCAATCGGTGCAACGATCGCTGGAATTAAGGTGTATCGAACATTATGTAAGAAAATAAACATGACAATAAAAACTAAAGCCATAGCTTCAAGCAATGTCATGATTACTTTTTCAATCGAAACTTTTACAAAAGGTGCAGTGTCGTAAGGTATAGAGAATTTCATACCATCAGGCAATGCTAGACTTAATTGTTCAATTTTTGCTTTTACACCCTCTGCAGTCTTAACAGCATTGGCACCAGGACTCATTTGTATCGCCACAGCTGTAGAGGCTTTACCATTTTCTAAAATCGCAAAGTTATACATTTGCGCACCAATTTCGACACGAGCAACATCCGATAATCGAACAATGGCACCATTTTGTTGAGCACGTAAACTAATGTTCTTGAATTGCTCTACAGTTTCTAATTGACCTTGAGCAGTCAAAGGAATGGTGATTTGTTGCCCCTTCAACGCAGGAACATCACCAATACGACCCGGTGATATCGGCAAGTTTTGGTTTTGGATGGCTGTATTCACATCTTGAATACTCAATCCATAAGAGACCAAGCGGTCTGGATCGACCCAAATTCGCATGGCTTTCTCAGCACCAAAGTTTTGGACTTTACCAACACCTTCGACCCGTTTTAATTCTTCAATTACATAGCGAGTCATATAGTCACTGACATCAATTTCACTATATTTGCCATTTGGTGAACTCAACCCCACCATCATTAAAAAACCAGATGATGCAGCATCAACCATCAGCCCCTGTTGTCGAACTGTTTGGGGTAGGCGCGACTCAATGGCTTTAATTTTGTTTTGTACATCAACTTGTGCCAGTTCTACATCTGTGCCTGGTTTAAAGGTTGCGGTGATTGTTGCTGTTCCAGAACTATCCGAACTTGAACTGTAATACAGTAAGTTCTTGACACCTGACATTTCCCGCTCAATCAATGTCACAACACTATCATTCAGTGTCTTTGGGGTAGCACCTGGATAGATTGCAGTAATACTGATCTGTGGTGGCGCAACACTCGGAAATCTTGCAATAGGTAACTTGGGAATACTGAGTACACCTAACAAAATAATAAATAAAGCGATCACCCATGCAAAAACAGGACGCTTAATGAAAAATTGAGACATTATTTCTTGCCTCCACTTTCCTGAGTATTTGTAGGTTGCCACTGCTTAATTTTTAGTTTTTGCTCAGGCTGTATACGATCAGCGCCTTCAACAATAACTTTTTCGCCTGCTTGTAATCCTTGTGTTACTACATAGCTATTTTGATAACGTTGACCAAGCTGAATAGGCTTGCTTTGCGCTAAACCTTTTTGATTAACAATCGTAACATTGGCTTTACCATTAATATCATGTTGAATCGCTTGTTCAGGTACTAACAGCGCATTTTCAACTTGAGCTCGGCTCATATTGACTCGAACATACATGCCTGGCAAAAGTTTTTGATTTTGATTATTGACTAGAATACGAATCGTGACATCACCCGTGTCAGGATCAACTTTAGTATCTGAAAATAGGATTTCACCTGTGACATTATAAGGTTTACCCTGACTATTCAGGATTTCAACCGTATGTTTGATGTTTGACACGTCACCTTGCTGCAAAGCTTCCTGTAGCTTTTCATAATCACTAATTGATTGCTTTACATCGACGTAGACTTTATTAATCTGTTGTATTACGGCCATCGCATTGCTATCGCCTTGACCAACCAATGCACCTTCAGTCACTAAGATTTCACCAATCGTTCCTGAGATGGGTGCTGTGACAGTGGCATATTTAAGATTGAGCTGCTGTCTACTTAACATAGCTTGCATTTGCGCCACATCGGCTTTTGCTTTTTTATAATCTGCTTCCGTATTGTTGTATTCCTGCTGACTAACCGCATTTACTTTTACCAATTCAGTGTAGCGTTTTAACAGCACCTGCAAACGTGTCACCTCAGCTTGTGCACGGTTTAAAGTAGCTTGATTGCTTTTTACATCTGCCTGAAAGATTTCAGAATTTAATTTAAAAAGTGGTTGACCTGCTTGCACATAAGAGCCTTGTTTAAAAAGCACTTTATCAACAATTCCACCTACTTGCGGACGAATTTCAGCAATCCGGTAAGCTGTAACACGGCCGGGAAGATTTTCAATTACATTCATAGATTGCGGTAATACAGTGATGGTACTGACCACCACCGGCGGCATTTCTGCTGCGGACTGTTCAGCATCTTTGGATTGTGTACAGCCGATCAAAAGTACAGTTGTAATAAGTATTGAACTTATTAAATGATGACATGTTTGCATGTTTTTTCAGAGAGAGTTTTAGATGCTACTATTTTGAAATAGCAGTGTTTATGAATTGCTAATGTTATGTGGAGATTGTGTGGAGAAAACTGTTAAATGGGAAGTAATTTTAATTTGGCTGAAACTATTATTAATAATAAACACTTGATTTTGTTAAGCTAAATTATTGTTTTATAATAACTTTATTAATATTGGTTGATTGAGAAACCTGTTGGAAGTTTTAGATATATTTCATACTATTCTTTATATGAGTTATCTATTTAAAAAGAAGTAATAAAGAAGCTAATGGATCATTTTGAAGTAGAAGTTTTAAAACAAGCTGCTTCGTAATTCTTCAATAAATACGAAGCATATTTTAGTAAATTTAATTCTCTATTTATAATTTTTTCTTTTTTATTAATATTTTGAAAATTTTATTAAAACTTGCAACCCAATCAGCTTGGTCAGTATGCATGTGCTTCATGGCTCTTTTTTGATTGAAGTTAGTCTTGCAAATATCGAACCATTTTTTTGTTCCTTTTTTCCCCTCAATTGCTTCACAAATCATGGTTATATTTTTTTCATTAAGCATCTCTTTGGTAATAAATAGAAAAAAACAAAATGCTTCATTATTTTTGTTATTTTTCTTAATATCAATAAGGTAAAGATGATCATGAAATTCGGCTAACTCTAACTTTAAAAACAAAAGTAATCTTCCAACGTCATCGTTAATCCAAGTATTATGAATAGGGAATTTAACGATGGGCTTTATCTGTAAAAGTGAAAAGGTGTCTGAAAGATTTCCACTTTGATCAATGCAAGATACTTTAGTTAATTTAGTAGAATCTTTTTTAGCTTCAATGTTTTTTAAACTACTAAATATAAGAGCAAGATCATCTACATCTAGTTTATTCGGTTTTTTTTCTGAATTTTCAGATTTTGTAGGTTTATTCTTTCTATTGCCATAACGGTTGCCTGATGATTCTTCATCTTTATTTTCATTTTTTTCTTTACTTTCAATATATTGTATATTTGATTCAGTTTCAATTACTTCTTCAATAATCTCAATATCGAAGTCAGTAAAATCTACTGAAATATCAGTCTGTTTTTTATTTTCACCTCTGTTGTGAGATGGGTCTTCTTGGGTGTTGATACGAGTGTTATTGCGTTTTTTTTGTTTCGACCTTGTCTATGAACTTTATCTTTATCAATGGTTTCTATCTGTTCCTCTGATTCTGTTACAGGTGCATAAGCTACTATAGGAAAATCAGCAATAGGAGAAACTTTAGATACGTGTGTAATTAAAAATCGTTTTCCATTTTCAAGCCAAATACCTTCGGCAGTTAAGCTCATTGTTGTTGAATGCGGAGGAATTACACTAGGAAATCTAGATGGATATGGCTTTCCAGTTTTATCGAGTTTTATGTCATTTAACGAATTTCGTATATTTAGCACTTTTTCTTGGGTGTTTTTGTTTAGTGCTAGATTTGCCAAAAATGTGATCGCTTCTTTTCCTATGGTTTTAACCATATTTTTTTTCAGTACAACAGATATTTTTTCAACATTTTCAACATTTTCAACATTTTGAATTTCATATTTTTCTAAAAATAAATCAACTATATGTGAAATACTGTAATTTTCATTGATGATATGGCCTCTAATGTCCTTTCTTGCAGGGATATAAAAAGCATGGAGTGAATGAATACAACTTGTAAGTACTTCGATATTATCATTTGATTTTAAAATACAATATTTACTCATTAAAAATGGGTAATATCTAAAAGGCACATTTGCACTGTATTCATTTTTAGGAATGAATATTTTTTCATTATATAAGTAGTATTCGTCTGAATCAGGAATCTTAGCATCAAATCTAATGATCTTTGGTTCGTTAATGGAAAAATCAAACTCAAAATTAACTGTTCTCAGACAGTTATTAAAAGAGAATTTTCTTCCCTCTATTCGTGTTTGGCCTTTCCATATTGTGCCAATTTGTACTGTATCCAAATCTCGAAAAGTGACATCATATTTGTTGTAAGAATTTTCAGATACATTTAAACGATTAGGGTTTGCCGCATCAAGCTCAACAAGTAGAACTTCAATTAATATATTGTCAGATTCAGAACTCGAATTTAACTTTAAACAACTATATAGGTAGACAACTCGTTCGATTTCATCATCAGGAAATGAGTCAATAGAGGTCATATCAGAATATACTCTAATAAAGGTTATTATAAAAAAGAAATTATGAGTTATTAATAGTCTATTTTTATATATTTGACTAGCTTCTATTTTTGTAAACTAGCTTTTATTTTTGTAAGTGACAACCCCCTCCGACTAAAGCAATTGCAGATGCCGTATGGTGTGGGGCTCGAAAGGGGCGTTGTCCAAAATGATGCTGGCTATTGGCAATAGAATAAATACTGGCGACTTCAATATTTTCCTGCATATTGAGTGGTGGCAATATGCTTGCCAAGCGCGAAGCCAATAAAGTTTTACCGGTACCGGGCGGGCCTTTGAACAATAAAGAGTGGCCACCCGCCGCTGCAATTTCGAGGGCGCGTCGTGGGCGAAGTTGGCCTTTGACATCGGCTAAATCAAAATTGTATTGGCCTATACTAGAGCTTATGGGAGCAGTGTAGGCTGTAATCGGTGTTTGTTGAGCCAAATGTGCGCAGACTTCATTTAAATGCCCTGCTGCAAAGACCTCAAAATTGGGTAATTGGGCGGCTTCCGCGGCATTTTGCTGGGGCACAATAAGTGGGTGTCCCAGTTGTTGGCAAGCAATGGCTATACTTAATATGCCTGTAATTGGGCGCAAATGACCATCAAGTGCTAATTCCCCAACAAATTCTAAACCTTCAGCCGCATGCTCAGACAATTGCCCAGAGGCAATCAAAATACCCAAAGCAATGGGAAGATCTAAGCGTGAACCATCTTTAGGTAGGTCTGCTGGGGCTAAATTAATAGTTAGTCGTTTATTTGGAAATTGAAAACCACTATTGATAATGGCCGAACGAACACGGTCTTTACTCTCGCGAACAGCAGCTTCAGGTAGGCCCACAATAGTTAAAGAGGGCAAGCCTTGACTCAAATGCACTTCCACTTCAATTAAAGGTGCATGCAAGCCCAAGAGCCCTCGGGTATAAATTTTGGCAAAAGACATATTATTGTTCCATTATAGTGCGTTTTTTTTAATCATTATGCGTCTATTTTTGCACTTATTTGGTGCTTATTTTTTATTCTGTAATTCTTTTTCGAGTTGTGCAACTTGTCCTAAGAGTGCATCTAAGCGTGAATTAGCATGATTTAAAGCTGTTCGTTGACGTTCAATCTCTGCTTGCGAGACCAAATCCATTTTGCTGACCGCTTCATTTAATAGCGCTCGTATATTGTGTTCGAGGTCTTTTTTGGGTTGTTCGACTTGCTCAAGAATAGCTTGTAATAAGGTTTCAATCATTTTATGTCTAATCCAATCATAAAATAGCGAGTGTAGCATTCACACAGGTTCGGCTATAGCCTTTGGCCGATTATATCGTATGAATCGATACTTAAAATCGTAATTCTTATGGTAAAAACGTCTAATTTTCGCGTTCAAGACTAAATTAAACGTATAAAATAGGTTATACATAAGCTTCATGCTCAAAGTTTCTATTTTCCCCCGACCTTAGTCACTTTGGCATGAAAATTGAACATAAAACCTTACAGGTGAAATAAGCCGAAGGAAAACAAACATGAAACTTGTAACTGCTATTGTAAAACCATTCAAATTAGATGACGTGCGTGAAGCATTGTCTGAAATTGGTGTTCAAGGTATCACGGTCACAGAAGTAAAAGGTTTTGGCCGTCAAAAAGGTCATACTGAATTGTATCGTGGTGCTGAGTATGTAGTTGATTTTTTACCAAAAGTAAAAATTGAAATTGCGATTAGTGATGAAATGGTTGATTCAGTCATTGAATCAATTACCCGTGTTGCAAGCACAGGTAAAATTGGCGACGGTAAAATATTCGTGACTAACTTAGAACAAGTTATCCGTATTCGTACCGGCGAAACAGGTGCTGACGCTGTCTAATTAATTGGCACGAAGTTTGCTGAGTACCTAATAACTCACAAAAACTAGGTTGGGGGATACGAATGAAAAAGATGTTGCTTGCGCTCAGTCTATCTGGCGCACTCTTAGGCGGTTCTGTTGCATGGGCTGAAGAAGCTGCAACAGCACCGACACCTACAGAAGAAATTTCAGTTGTAGAAACTGAGGCTACCTCAGCGGCGCCAGTCGCTGAGACCGTTGCACCAGTGGAAGTTGCACCAGCACCAGCAGAAGAAGAAGTAAAACTGGACACAGGTGATACGGCGTGGATTTTAGTGTCTACTGCACTTGTTTTATTAATGACTATTCCTGGTCTTGCATTATTCTACGGCGGTATGGTCCGTAAAAAGAACGTTTTAAGCACCATGGCGCATAGCTTTGTGGCTGCAGGTATTGTGAGCTTAACATGGGTAATTGTTGGTTATTCGCTGGCATTTAGCGAAGGCAATGCTTTTATTGGTAGTTTAGATAAAGTCATGCTTTCAGGTATTACTACAGAAGTGCTCACAGGCACAATTCCTGAAATTCTCTTTGTTATTTTCCAAATGACTTTTGCCATCATCACTGTAGCCATTATTACAGGTTCGATTGCAGAACGTATGAAGTTTGGTGCATTTGTTGCATTCATTACGCTTTGGAGCGTGATTGTGTATGCCCCAATTACGCATTGGGTTTGGGGTGGTGGTTGGTTAGGTAACGATGGTGCGCTTGACTTTGCAGGTGGTACGGTTGTTCATATTAACTCGGGTGTTGCAGGCTTAGTAGCGGCTTATATGCTTGGTAAACGTATGGGCCTAGGTCGTGAATCTATGGCACCACATAACCTTACACTGACTGTTGTAGGTGCAAGCCTTGTATGGGTGGGTTGGTTCGGTTTCAACGGCGGTTCTGCATTGGGTGCAAATGGTTCTGCGGGTTATGCACTCGTGGTAACACAAGTTGCAGCGGCAGCAGCAGCAATCGCATGGTTAATTACTGAAAAAGTGGTTCGTGGTAAATCATCTGTCCTTGGTGGTGCTTCAGGCGCAGTTGCAGGTTTGGTGGTAATTACACCAGCTGCAGGTTTTGTCACTGTTGGTGGCGCGCTAGCGATGGGTCTTATTGGTGGTGTAGTGTGCTTCTGGGGTATTACAGCACTAAAACGCGTATTAAAAGCCGACGATTCACTCGATGCATTTGGTTTACACGGCGTGGGTGGTATTGTGGGTGCGATTTTAACTGCTTTCTTTGCAAGCTCATTCATTATGGGTGATAAAGCCCCAACAGATGTGATGCATCAATTATGGGTACAAGTAGAAGGTGTACTTGCTACCGTGGCTTATTCAGCAGTATTAACATTTATTATTCTTAAAGTGATTGATCTTGTGATTGGTATTCGCGTAGAAGCTGATGACGAACGCATGGGTCTAGATTTAAGCCAACATGGCGAACGCGTAGAATAAAAATTCAACATTATGCTGATCATCTAATATCAATATATTGTGTAAAACAGCCCGAAAGGGCTGTTTTTTTTCTATATGTTGCGTAATGCTCTACAAAGCTCACAATTTTTGCTACACTCTGAGGCCATACAAAATTGTTCAATTAACCCGCTATGCATTGTCCATTTTGCAACGCTGCAGACAGTAAAGTGATCGATTCGCGCTTGGCTGCCGAAGGCTGTCAAATTCGCCGACGCCGCGAATGTATTTGCTGTGGCGAGCGTTTTACAACTTTTGAAAGTTATGAAGTGGTTATGCCACGTGTCATTAAGTCGGATGGTAAAAATGAGCCATTTGACGAGGCAAAATTAAGACGTTCATTGCTACACGCTTTACAAAAACGACCAGTGACCCAAGAACAAATCGAAACAGTCTTGAGTGATATTCAACTGCAAATTCGCCGTTTAGGTGAAAGAGATGTGAAATCACGGACCATTGGTGAAATTGTAATGCAGTCTTTATTTGCCTTAGATCATGTGGCTTATGTACGATTTGCATCGGTCTATCAAGATTTCCAAGATGTGGAAGCATTTCGTCGTCAAATCGAACAAATGCAACACCGCGATCAATAAGTGAAAGATATAGGAATACACACAACATGTCAGAGCTGAGCCAAGACCAAATATGGATGCAACGTGCGATTGCGCTGGCACAGCTTGGACAATACTCGACGCGTCCTAATCCAAATGTAGGTTGTGTATTGGTAAAGGATGGCAAGCAGGTGGGTGCAGGTTTTCATCCTAAAGCAGGACAACCTCATGCAGAAGTGTTTGCCATGCGTGAGGCAGGTGATCTAGCTCAAGGGGCGACAGCCTATGTCACTTTAGAACCTTGCGCACATTTCGGACGTACACCGCCTTGCGCAAAAGGCTTAGTTGAAGCAGGTGTGGCCAAAGTCGTTGTGGCTTGCCCAGACCCGAATCCTTTGGTTGCAGGCAAAGGTGTTCAAATTTTAAAAGATGCAGGTATTGAAGTTGAAGTGGGTATATGTGAAGCAGAAGCCCACCAGCTTAATTTAGGTTTTCTAAAAGCGATGGCCACGGGTCAGCCCTATGTGCGCTTAAAAGTGGCGTCTAGTTTAGATGGTCGTACTGCCATGGCATCGGGTGAGTCGAAGTGGATTACAGGCTCAGAAGCACGCTTGGATGTACAACATTGGCGTGCTATTTCAGGTGTGGTCATTACGGGTATTGAAACGGTTTTGGCTGATGACTGCCAGCTGAATGTACGCCAATTATCAGCAGATATAGACCTCAGCACAGTTGTGCAACCCAAGCGTTTAGTCTTAGATCGACAAGGTCGCTTGCCGTTAACAGCTAAACTATGTGAACAGCCTGAAACTTTAATGGTGATGGGGCCATATCGTCAGGAACTGGCAGATTTAGGTGTAGAACAGATCGAAGTTCAATCTTTAACTGATTTAATCTCGCTTTTGGCGCAGCAGTATCAAATTTATGATGTCCTAATTGAAGCAGGTGCAACCTTATCCACTGCCTTTTTACAAGAAAAACTGGTAGATGAATTAATTAATTATGTTGCACCCACCTTTCTAGGGGCGTCAGCACGTGCCATGTTTAATGCTGAATTTAGTGTGATGGCAGAACAACTTCGCTTCAAGCTCAAGCATGTTGCCCAATTGGGTCAAGATGTTCGCTTAAGCCTTATTCCAGAGTCAGTATGAGTACAGAGTCTACGTCTACGGTTTATCATAAACGTCGCCATGCAGCACGTACCACAGATGAATATCTTTTTCATCAATTGGTGCCGTACTTAGGCAACAAGCGTCGTTTACTGCATTTGATTTTAGAAGCCCTTGAGCAAACAGGCACATTGAATCGTGAAGATGGCCGTGCACCAATTTTTGCCGATTTTTTTGCAGGCTCGGGTGTGGTGTCACGTTTAGCACGCCAAAATGGTTATCGTGTCATTGCCAATGACTGGGAACCGTATAGTCATGCATTAAATAGTGCTGTACTGTCTTGTGTAGATGCACCTGCATTTAAAGAATTAGGTGGTTATCAAAAAGCCATTGATTATCTTAATCGCTTACCTGAAGTTAAGGGTTGGGTAACGCATAATTTATGTCCACGCAATGACGAAATTTATGATCCAAGCCGTGACCGTTTGTTCTTCAAACGCCGTAATGGTATGCGTCTTGATGCGATTCGTCAGCAAATTGCAACTTGGCAAACTCAAGGTGCGATTAACGATGTTGAAATGTCGGCATTGCTTGCGCCTTTACTGTATTCGGCAAGCTTTGTTAGTAATACCTCTGGGGTATTCAAGAGTTTCCATCATGGTTGGGGTGGTAAAACACAGACAGCCTTAGAGCGTATTGAATCATTACTTTGGCTGACGCCAAGTCGCTTCTGTGAAATTGGTGATCCGAAAAAGCCAGCCGCTGAAATGTGGTGTGTAGATTCACAGCATTTGGCGAACCAAATGAGTGGTTTTGAAGTGGATGTGGCTTATTTAGATCCGCCGTATAACCAACATGCTTATAGTTCAAACTATCATGTACTCAATGCGCTAACTTTGTGGGATCAAGTCGATTTACCAACACCTGATACCAAAGGCTTTAAGAGCGGTATTGATCGTGCATGGCGTAAAGAGCGTCCAAGTCCGTATAACTCGTCAAAGCATGCTAAAGAAGCCTATGAAAAATTAGTCGAAACCATTAATGCACGTTATATTTTGACCAGTTACTCTACAGATGGAAATATTAGTGCCACGGACTTGTTACAGGCCAATTTAAAACGTGGACGTGTGACTTTGTTAACGCAAGATGTACCGCGTTATCGTGTGAGTAAGCAGCGTCAGTCTGAGCGGGCACGTGTACTGGAATTTATTGTGATTACCGATACACATGCTAAATCAGGCCCACCAATACGCCAGTTACTTGGGCAGTTGCATCATTTTGCAGAGCTTGGTGGTGTAGATACAACCGATGTCAGCACACAATTGGCATTGTGGTAAAACAAATACAGTTTAGAGAAGCGTATGTTTACAGGCATTATTGAGAGTTTAGGTCAGGTCGAAAGCATCCAAAATGTTGGAGGCGATGTGCGTGTACGCATTCAAACTGATTTAGATATGTCGGATGTGCATTTAGGTGATTCAATTGCAACCAATGGCATCTGTTTGACAGTGATTGATTGGGGTTCCAATTGGTATGCAGCAGATGTATCACGTGAAAGTTTAAATCGTACGACCTTGGGTACATGGCAAGTGGGCCAGCCTGTAAACGTCGAAAAGGCGATGCTTCCAACGACGCGTTTTGGTGGACATATTGTGTCTGGTCATGTGGATGTAGTCGGTGAGATTACACTGCTACGCTCAGATGCACGCTCTTTGTATTTTGAAGTGACTGCACCTGCGGAAGTAGCAAAATATTTAGCCGAAAAAGGTTCGATTACAGTGGATGGCATTAGCCTGACCATCAATCATCTTAATGGTAATGTCTTAAGTTTGAATTTAATTCCGCATACTGCTGAGCGTACTAATATTGGCACGTGGAAAGCAGGTACGCGTGTGAATTTAGAAGTCGATGTACTCGCACGTTATATAGAACGTTTATTGTTAGGTGATAAAGCGGCTGAAACGAAGGCCGAGTCGAAAATCAGTTTAGATTTTCTGGCTGAAAATGGTTTCCTAAAATAAAAGAAATAATGTGGTAAAAATGAACAGTTTGATTGAAAGATTGGACTGTTTTTTTTATTTTAGGTCATAATGCGCTCGTGATGAACGTGATTGCATAAATTGGATTGGGTTGATGATTGATTTTTTACTGAATTTAGAACAATGGTTACCCATGCTGTTAGAACAATACGGTTTGTGGATTTATGCCATTTTGTTTTTGGTGATTTTTGCAGAAACGGGTTCAGTATTTATGTTCTTTTTGCCTGGAGATAGTTTGCTTCTGGCGGTAGGGGCATTGTGTTCGACCACGGAAGTGGTGCATTTGCATTATATGATTCTTCTGCTATTTACTGCATCGGTTTTGGGATATAGCGTCAACTACTACACGGGCAGTGTATTGGGATTGAAATATTTCAATCAGCATAACCGTTACTTTAAGCCCGAATATTTAGCAAAAACGAATCGTTATTTTATAAAGCATGGTGGCAAAACGATTTTAGTCGCGCGCTTTGTTCCTTTTGTACGTTCCTTTGCACCTTTTGCGGCAGGCTCGGCTCACATGAACTTTGCAATGTTTAGCTTTTATAATGTGGTGGGTGGTTTAATCTGGATTGGGTTATTGTTGGGGATTGGTTATGGTTTGGGGCATACCGTATCCGCAGTTGCTGAGTTAATTCCTTAATTCAGCGATATATGACCCCAAAAAGTTTAAAGCCTGCAAAGGTTGCAGGCTTTTTTTCTGTACTTAGTGCTTGATGAGCTGAAGCGTAGCCGTGGCATTTGAGGCCAAATGTTCCGTGTTTAGAATTGAAAAAAATCCTTTTTCAGCTTCACGGGTTAAAAAAATGCGGATGGAATGAAAGTCGGAATGGCTCAACCACAGTGAGCGTGCCGAAATTTCCCATGTTTCCCCAGTCGGTAATGCCGATATTTTTTGAGTAATGTCACTTAAGATGTCCATATTAGACTCCTGATGAAAGGATGAGGCCATGCTTATGGCTGGCCTATGAACATCTTGTTGCAATTATATGTCAGTTTGATGACAGCTTATCCATTCCAAAGAATTTTTTAAGTTTATTTTAAGATTCAAATTTATCATTTGAAAAATTTGAATTTTTTAAAATATACTCAATTTCTTCTTGGGCTGCAGCTTTCAGTTCCGCACGAAAAGCATTTACTGATTTTTCAATTAAGCTATCTGCTTCAAGTTCTAAACGCACCCGAACGCTTTCTAGTTCCGACAACATTGCATGGTCGGGTACAGACAGCTTTTGTGTAAAATTGAACGCAATGCCTTCAGGGTTTTTATGATAGCGCGCAGTATAAGTTTGAATTTCACGGTCAATATTTTGGCGAATCAGCGCAAGCGTTTGGCTCTGTTCGACATATTGGCGAATTTCATCTTGTTTTAGCCGTTCTACATAAGCCAATTGTTCAGCACGCTTTTTTTCCAGCTTTTTTTCTAGGGCCAGCTGCTTACGTAAACGGGCTTCTTCAATCAATTCGGCTTTGCGTTTGGCATAAGCTTCTTCAATAATTTCAAAAGACATTTGCTGTTGCTTTTGATCTATGATCAGCCATTCTTGAATCTGACTTTCTGGCTTCAGCACATCGCAAATACGGCTGAGGTCATCAATAAAGGTCTGACGTACAGCATCAGGCACGTTTAACCAGCGCTGTTTAAAATCTGGACCAACATTTAATGCCACTACAGCATCTCCTTATTTAATTAATTATAAGTCGCGTTAAAGCTTATAGGTTTGTGGAGCTATGCCTAAACGACGGTATTGCTTAAACTTTTCACGGCCAATCGTTTTGGCGTCTTCATTATTTTCTATAATTTCAATAATGTGACTAAAATGAGAGCATTGTTCAAGCGCTTGATTGTTAAAATTAAATACAATCCAGTCATCTTGTTCTGGCAAATGCTCTGAAATGCACACAGGTGCATCGATCTGGTCTATACCGTGAGGGATGAAGCTGGCTTCGTCAAAGGTCCACAAGCGTTCATCCAACTGTTGTCTGAATCCTAAGTCATTGCAGTAAAACCAAATACGTGCAGATTGACGAAGGATTTTACGACTTAAACGGCAAGCACTTTCGACTTGCCGTTCAGGACTTTTTTCAAACAAATAAAAGCTAATTTTAGCCATTCGTTGCAACGCGATTTGCAAGGAATTGAACCAATAATGGTACAGGGCGACCTGTTGCACCTTTATTTGCACCTGAGTTCCATGCACTGCCAGCAATGTCTAGATGTGCCCAGCGGTATTCACGCGTAAAACGTTGCAAGAAACATGCTGCCGTCACTGCACCTGCTTTTGGACCACCAATGTTGGCAATATCAGCAAAAGGTGAGTCGAGTTGTTCTTGATAGTCTTCAATGACTGGCATACGCCATACACGGTCAAATGATGTTTGACCTGCAGCCACTAAGTCAGCAGCCAATTCATCATCTGAACTGAACATACCTGTAAGTACTGAACCAAGTGCAACTACACATGCACCAGTCAATGTTGCAATATCAATCACAAGGGCAGGGTTAAAACGTTTAACGTAAGTGAGGGTATCGCACAGTACCAAGCGACCTTCGGCATCGGTATTTAAAATTTCAACTGTTTGGCCACTCATTGTAGTCACAATGTCGCCTGGACGTGTGGCATGGCCAGAAGGCATGTTTTCAGCAGCTGCAATTGCACCTACTACATGCAGTGGAAGTTTTGCTTCACAGAGTGCACGAAGCGTACCCAATACAGATGCAGCACCACACATATCGTATTTCATTTCATCCATGCCAGCGCCTGGTTTAAGTGAAATACCGCCTGTATCAAAAGTAATACCTTTACCTACTAATACGACAGGCGCTTCAGTGCGCTGTGCTTGATATTCAAGGGTAATAATACGACCTGGACGATCTGAACCTTTACTGACTGCAAGGAATGCACCCATGCCCAGATCAGCAATTTGTTGTTCATCTAATACTGTTACTTTGAGTAAGTCTGGAAATTCAGCAGCAAGCGCCAGAGCTTGATCGGCTAAATATTCTGGGAAACAGATATTGCCAGGGCGGTTACCAAGGTCACGTGCTAAGCTTTGACCCGATTGGATCGCGTGTACCAGCTGTAGTTGATTGTCTGTTAGTGAGCTTGATGCTGTGATGAGATTTACTTGTTCAAGTGCAAATTCATTCTTTTTTGATTTGTATTCATCAAATGCATAGCTTGCTTGCGTAAGACTCAAAGCGAACAAATAATGTAGCTCTGCTGGCAATGCCGAAATATCTACACTGATCTGTTTGAATTTTTTTTGTGAAGTTTTGATAATCGTTTGCGCTAATTTAGCCAATTTCGCAGGATTAAGTTCGGTCGCTTTTGCAATACCCACTAAGCTACATAAGCGACTTTCAGCCACAACACCATTAAGAGCTAAAGTTTCATTGAAGCTTGCTTTAAATTGCGCAGCTTCTATAATGTTTTCTAAGTCATTGATTTTGTATGAAGTTGAAGCATTTTGAAGTTGCTCAGAATCTACTAATATCAACAAAAATTGGCTAGACGCATTCTCTTGGAATGACGTATTAATAGTAAGTTTCATATGCGGAATTCATGCCTTTTAAAATTTGCAAACCATTAAACCATTGAAACATTTTCATGAATAGAGTTTCAATGTGCAACATGGGTATAGGTTTTATATTTTCAACATTCGGGTAAAATAGCGCTAGTCTTTATTACCCAATTTTCTGGAAGAATTAATTTGATTATTCGGCGTTATTTGGTCAAGCAAGTTGTGTCGACGTCCTTGGTAGTGATTGCTTTACTGACCTTAATTATGATGGGCGGCCGGCTAATCAAGTATTTTGGCGTAGCAGCGCAGGGGCGTTTGGATGCAGGCATTCTCTTTAGCATTATTGGCTATCGCTTACCTGAGTTTCTCACTTTAATTCTTCCATTGGGCCTTTTTATTGCACTGATGTTGGTGTTTGGCCGGATGTATGTCGACCATGAAATGGCGGTCATGAACAGTAGTGGGGTAAGTCGTAATCAATTGGCGCGTATTTTGGTGCCAATGACTGCGGTTTTCTTGGCGATACAAATGTTCTTAATGATGTGGGCTTCACCTTGGGGATTGCGTCAGTTTGAAGCATTGACAACCACGCAAGCGGTACGCGCAGGGTTTGACTTGGTGCGTCCTAAGGAGTTTATTCCTTCGGGGCCCTATACTATCTACGCGGGGGACTTGTCTGAAGACCGTAAAAACTTAAAAGATATTTTCTTTTATCAGCGTTCAGGCAAACTTGATAAACCTGATGTCATTATTTTGGCCAAAGAAGCTACTCGTGTAGAAGTCGAAGATAACGATGGTGCCAATGTGGTGGATTTGGTTGAAGGGCGTCGTTATGAAATTTACCCTGGACGACCGCGCTACTCGCAAGTTGAATTTCAAACCTATCGTTTACGCTTAGAAAATAACAAAGAAGCGCAATTTGAAAGTACTGAAGTCGAAGCACTGCCTATGTCGCAATTGTGGAATAGCCGTGATGATGCTGTGGTCGCTAGTGAACTAGGTTGGCGTATATTCGTACCATTTTCAATTGTTGTAGCACTGTTGTTAGCCACTGCTTTATCTGAGGTGAGCCCGCGCCAAGGTCGATACTTAAAACTATTTCCAGCCTTACTCATTTTTGCCAGCTTAATTGTGGCACTCATGGCGATTAAAACGCGAGTGTCGAAAGGTGAGATGGGCATCTTTGCTTATCCATTGGTGCTGTTGGTATATGCCGTGGCTGCTGCACTGTTTTCACGTAAGCAAAAATTGGCACCCAAAATTAAGAAACAGATTCAGCGAGTGAGGTCGTAAAATGTTAGCACGCCGTATTGTTGCCAAACATGTGACTAAAACGACTGCACTTGCCATGTTGGGTGCAACCGCCGTTTTGTCGAGTTTGCAGGTCTTGTTTACCTATTTAGGTGAGCTAGGTTCACTCCAACCGAATTATGGAGCATGGGATGCTTTTATCTATGTGCTGTGGGGTGCACCATATTATTTAAATGAAATCCTTCCTATTTCAGCTTTAATTGGTGCAGTGCTGGGTTTAGGGACATTAGCATCCAATAGTGAACTGATTGTGATGCGCTCTGTCGGTGTGAGCTTGTGGCGTATTGTGGGATGGGTGATTCGTTCTGCTTTAATTTTAGTGGTGCTCTCATTTGCCTTAAGCGAATGGATTATTCCCTATACCAATGAGCAAGCCAAAGGTGTAAAAAGCCACCGTTCTATTGCAGAACTGGGCGAGGTAAAAGGTTATTGGACTCGCGAAGGGCAACGCTTTATTTATGTCGATTATGCGAATTCCAAAGGTGAACTGAAAAATATTCAAGTCATTGATTTTGATGATTCTTATCATTTACGTGGCACGATTGAGGCAGAGCAAGGCCAGTTTGTATCGAATGGCACGTGGAAGCTTAACAATGTTCAACAAATGGATATATTAAAAGATGGTGATGCCAGCTTAGCCAAAAATGTTGAACAGCCTTTATCTTTGGCTTTACAGCCGAAATATGTGCACATGGTGACCCTTGATCCCGAAGATCTTTCACCTAGCCAGCTAATCAGCTTTATGAGCTATATGCATGAATACAGCCAAGTCCCTAAAACCTATCAGCTGGCATTTTGGCAAAAAGTGGGTTCGCCATTTGCCTTAATTGCTTTGGTGGTGATTGCCTGTTCATTTATTTTTGGGCCACTGCGTCAGCAATCTATGGGCTTTCGTTTGGTGATTGCTTTATTTACGGGCCTTGGATTCTTCTATTTGCAGGACTTCTTGGGTTATGCCAGCTTAGTGTATTCACCATCTCCAGCATGGTTCGTATTTGTTCCTATTGTATTGATCTTTATCGGTGGTGGTTATTTGCTCCACCGTGCACGTTAGATCAAGAAAAATCGGGTAAATCTATGTTCATGAACAGCATTAACCATGCCTTGAACATAGAGTCTTGACCGAAAATTCGGTAAGATAGCATGATTAATTTATAGACGAAAAAGAGTGTTCAGTTATGACGGATGCAAGTGCTCGCAAAATCCCTCACGTTTTAGTCATTATGGATGGTGTGGGTCATCGTGAAGCGATTGAGGATAATGCTTTTTTAGCTGCTCAACGTCCAAACTTAACCGCGATGGAAGCAAAGCATCCGCATGGTTTAATCTCTGGTTCTGGTGAAGATGTAGGTTTACCAGATGGCCAAATGGGTAACTCTGAAGTAGGTCACATGAACTTAGGTGCTGGCCGTGTGCTGTACCAAGATTTTACCCGCATTACCAAAGACATTCGTACTGGTGCTTTCTTTGAAAATGAAGTGCTGGTAGATGCTGTAGAACAAGCCAAAGCAAGCAATGGCGCTGTACACTTAATGGGCTTATTGTCTGAAGGTGGCGTACACTCGCATGAAGACCACATTGTAGCGATGGCTGAGCTTGCGTTGAAACGTGGCGCGAAAGTGTATTTACATGCATTTTTAGATGGTCGTGATACACCACCGATTAGCGCACAACCTTCTTTAGAAAAATTAGATGCATTATTTGCTCAATATCCAGGTCAAGGTCGCATTGCAACTTTAATTGGCCGTTATTTTGCGATGGATCGTGATAACCGTTGGGATCGCGTTGAACAGGCTTATCGTTTGTTGACTGAAGGCGTGGCAGAGCGTACGGCTACAACTGCTGTAGAAGGCTTGGAACTTGCATACGCTGCTGGCGAAAAAGACGAATTTGTGAAAGCAACGCGTATTGGTGATGTTACAGCTGTTCAAGATGGCGATAGCGTCGTTTTCATGAATTTCCGTGCGGATCGTGCGCGTGAAATTACCAAAGCCTTTGTAGAAAAAGACTTTGCGGGTTTTGAGCGTAAAGTTGTTCCAGCATTGTCTAAATATGTCATGTTGACACGTTACCAAGCGACCATTGATGCACCTGTTGCATACATGCCAGAAGCATTGGTGAATTCATTAGGTGAATATCTATCGAATTTAGGTAAAACACAGCTTCGTATTGCGGAAACTGAGAAATATGCGCATGTGACTTTCTTCTTCAGTGGTGGCCGTGAAGATGAATATCCTGGTGAGAAACGCATTTTAATTCCATCTCCAAGCGTTGCAACTTACGACTTAAAGCCTGAAATGAGCGCGTATGAAGTGACAGATGAGCTTGTTGCTGCCATTAATTCAGGTGAATATGACTTGTTGGTGGTGAACTATGCCAATGGCGACATGGTTGGTCATACAGGTGTATTTGACGCAGCAGTAAAAGCAGTTGAAGCAGTAGATACTTGCTTAGGCCGTGTTTATGAGGCTGTGATGGCTAATCAAGGTCACATGATTGTGACTGCCGATCACGGTAATGTCGAGCAAATGCAAGATTATCAAAGCGGTCAGGTACATACACAGCATACGACTGAATTAGTGCCGTTTATCTATGCAGGCCCGACATCAGCAACAATTGTAGAAGGTGGTGTTTTGGCCGATGTTGCGCCTACATTACTTCACTTGATGAAGCTTCCTGTTCCTGCTGAAATGCAAGGTCGTAATCTAATTCATTTAGATGCATAAACATTGATGAAAGGGTAGCTGTATGGTGCAAGCACGTTGGATTTCTGGGGTAATTATTGGCTCACTTCTAATGTGCTTTAGTCACACAACATGGGCTGTAGACAAAAAGTCTGCGGCCCTTGATTTTGATGGTGACTATGAACAGAGTAATATGGAAGTTCCAGTGGAATCCATACAACAATTCGTTCAAATTTATGGCATCGTCAAAGAAAATTATTTAAAAGAAAAAGCAGACGATGATCTGTTTCAGCAAGCCATACAAGGCTTGGTCAGTGGTTTAGATCGCTATTCACGTTATCTTTCACCTGAAGATTATAAACAGCTATTACAATATACCGAAGGTGACTTAGCTGCTGTTGATTTTGACTTGCACTATGACACGGTCGCACAACATTGGGTCATTCATAATTTAAAAAAAGATGCCGACTCTGCTAAGCAGGGCTTAAGCAATGGTATGGTTGTGTACAAAATGGATGATCAAGAGCTGAAAAAGCTCAGTCATGCACAAGTGAAACAACTCTTAGATGGTGCGATTGGTTCAACATTAAGCCTGCAACTCACTACACACAGTAAGCCAATTTATATTGTCCGTAATACTAAGATTGAGACGGATATAGAATCCCGTTTGCTCAATAATCAAGTCTTGGTTTTAAATGTAAAAGTCTTTCAGCAAGATACAGCCAATGAAATCAAACGTATTATTGAAAGCCATAGTGGCTCAAAAATTAAAGCGATCTTGTTTGACTTAAGAAATAATCCTGGAGGGTTGTTGTCTGCAGCCGTGGAATCGGCAGATTTATTTCTGAATCAAGGTGTGATTGTGTCGACGCGAAGTCGCTCTGAAGGCGATCAGCAATTTCAGGCCTTACCAAGCTTTGAATTTCAAAATATGAAAGTGGGTATTTTAATTAATGGTCGCTCAGCATCAGCTGCCGAAGTATTTACTGCTGCCTTAAAAGAGCATGGTCGAGCATGGGTGGTGGGTGAGAAAAGTTATGGTAAAGGTGTGGTTCAAAAGCTGTTTCCACTTTCCAATGGTGCTGCTTTACAAATGACAGTATCGCAGTATTACACGCCCAATGGCCGTATGATTGAAGGCATTGGGGTGCAACCTGATTTTAGCTACCCACAACATGAAATGAGCGAGCAGCAATATCTTGAGCATGTGACAGAGCAATTGCTAAATAAAAAATAAAGCTTATTCTTCGTCCGTATCTAGTCCAAATTTCTTTAAACGATAGCGCAAAGAGCGAAAAGACATACCGAGTTTTTTGGCTGCTAAGGTTCGATTCCAGTGTGTCATGTTGAGCGCATTCAGTAGAATTTCTTTTTCAATATTTTCTAGATAAGGCTCAAGCCCTTCTTCAGGCAATTTCTTTAAAGGCATATTGGTGACAGAAGCTGTTGTGATTGCCTGAGATATATCTGTGTGATCCAGCACAGGCGCACTACGGCGTAGTGGAGCACTTTGCAAATGCGGTAAATCTATGCTTTCGGTATCGCTGAGGGTGATTGCGCGTTCAATAATATTGCGTAACTCGCGTACGTTGCCCGGATAATATTGATTGAGCAGGAAGTCTTGTGCGCGTTCTGTCAGGGCTTTGGCTTTAATATCCCATTCTGAGCAAATTTTTTGAATAAAATGTTGAGCCAATAACAAGATGTCATTGCCACGCTCGCGAAGCGGTGGCAATTCTAAGTCCATTACATGGATACGGAAAAATAAATCCTGACGGAAGCGACCTTGTTGCACCAGCCCATCTAAATCTTGGTGGCTGGCACTGATAATGCGAAAATCTACATCAATTTCGTGGTCTGCACCGACGGGACGAATCCGCTTCTCTTGTACCGCACGTAGGAGCTTAACCTGCATGCTGAGTGGTAATTCAGCAATTTCATCGAGGAATAAACTTCCGCCATGTGCTGATTGAATCAGACCTTGTTTGTCTTGTGTTGCACCTGTGAAACTGCCTTTTTTATGGCCAAAAAGCTCGCTTTCCATTAAGTCGCTCGGAATTGCACCGCAGTTAATGGCAATAAAGGGACCTTCATTTCGATTGCTGAGGCGATGCACCAAATTTGCAACCACTTCTTTACCCGTACCAGATTCACCAGTAATAAATACAGGTGCTTGTGAGCGAGCAATTTTTTTCAAAGTCACGCGAAGCTGTTGAATTGGTAAAGATTGACCAATCAGCATTTTGTATTCGAGAGTATCTTCTTGTGGTGTTGTAGAGGGAATGGGTTTATTTAATGCTTTTTGCAGTAGTTGTTCTAAGTGCTTTGGATTAATGGGTTTACTGACAAAATCAAATGCACCTGCTTTGAGGGCTGCAATGGCAATTTCCATATTGCCATAAGCCGTTAAAACAGCAACAGGTAGGCTTGGGCAGTGTTCATTCATCCATTGTAACAGTTGTAAGCCATTGCCATCAGGAAGATTAAGGTCAGTTAAACAGGCATCGTATTGGTGCTCGGTTAAGCATTGGCGTGCTTCACTCAGTCGGTGTGCAATGTGTGTACGAATTCCCATCCGTGATAAAGACATCTGCATGAGTGTACATAAGTCTTCTTCATCATCGACCAACAGTACCAATGGTTGCTGTTCTGCCATATTTTCCCCCAAATAAAATCGATTAAACGGTCACGGCTAAGCAAGAAACTCTAAAACAGGCCCCTTGTTCTTTTTGTTCTACGTAGGTGAGCTGTGCTTGGTTTGCTTCGCAAAAACTGTGCGCTAGGTACAATCCTAAACCAGTTCCTGTGATTTCGGTACTGAAAAATGGTTGAAATAATGCAGATCGATCATGTTCTGCAACACCAAGGCCGAAATCACGTACATCAATATGTATATATTTTTGATATGGATAAATATTTAATTCTATATACGGTGTGCTGGGATCATTGTGGCGGATTGCATTGCGCACCAAATTAATCAGCACTTGACGCAGTTGACCTTCATCAAAGTGAATCGCTACAGGCTCTCGCATATTGAGTTGAATTTTATCTTGAATATCCGAAAGGTCATCTTGAATGAGCTGAGGCATAAAGTGCTTTAATGGAATCAGTATGGGGCGTGTTTCTTTATTTTTCACCATATTGAGTGTGTCTTGCACAATACGGTCAATACGAACTGATTGTTTAGCAATCATGCCATGTAATAGTTTTTGTTGTGATGGATCACTATCTAAAAATAGATCATTGGCTTGAACGATGGCTGCTAAGGGATTACGGATTTCATGTGCAATACTGGCAGAAAGCTGGCCCAGTGCTGCTAATTTCAACTGTTGAACATGCTGATTGATTTTTTGTGCATCCTGCAATACCAGTAAGGTTAAGGTCTGATGGGGCACATTCAGTTTTTGTACCCGAACATGAATATGAAAGCGACTTTGTTGTGATTGAAATTGGAAGGTGTCGCCATCGGGTAATTCTTCAAATTTCATTAACTCAAATAAGTCGGGTTGGGTTTTATACAGTGGATGTGTTTCATAGCGATACATCGGTGCAATGCCCAATAAATGGCAAGCCTCGGGATTACTCAACACCACATGGCAGTTTTGGTCTAGCACCAAATAGCCTGTTTGAATTTGCTCTAAAATATAACGGTTAATGTTTTGCAGTTGATTTAGTTCGAGGGACTGGGAAAAGTTCAAATTTTCCATTATTTGGAAGCGACGAATCGCAATTTGTCCACTGCCGTAAACTACAAAAAACAAAAAGGCCAATAGGGCGCTATTACCAATATTATTAAGTGAAGTGAGCTCAAAAATAGAGCCGATAAATACTTGGTATATCACACTAATCACGGCAATGAGCGTAATTAACAGTGCTTTTTGTGCATTGAGTAAAAGCGATGCGGCAAAAATACAAATCACAAACAGTAAGCTGATATGTAAATTCGGCCCATCAAGTGCCAAAGTTAATAAACTAAGCGCCGTGACATCGACAGCAAATAGACTCACCAGCTGCTTTGGGATATAAGCGCGCACGCCACGCATTAAAAAAAACTGTAGGCTACTGATGAGCGCATAGGCACTAATGACGTATAAATAAAGGCGTGGGTACTGATATTCAAGATTGAGTTGCCGATAGGTCAGCATGAAAATCAGCAATAGGCCCGTACTGATAATGAAGCGATATGCGCTATACCACAGCCCGAGATGATATTGATTTAATTCCGCATGATAAGAAGGCTGAGGCATAAAGGATGCACTGGTATTTAAGGTTTAATAAGGCCGTAGCGAATGGCTAGGTGGGTTAATTTGACATCACTGTCTAAATTAAGTTTTTCAAAAATACGGTAACGGTAAGTATTGACGGTTTTTACACTGACAAAGAGCTTATCTGCAATTTCTTGTGCACTAATACAATTCACGACCATCATTGCGACTTGCATTTCGCGTTCTGAAAGCGCGTCAAAAGGGGATTGTTGGGTGTCGGATAAATACGAACTTGCTAACTGCTCTGCAATGTCGGCACTAAAGTATTTACCACCCTGCATTACTTTGTTAATGGCACGTACCATTTCTGTAACAGGCGCACCTTTGGTGATATAGCCTTTGGCACCCGCTTTAAGTAAAAGTGAAGGATAAGGCTCCTCAGCAAGACCACTGACAGCTAACACTTTAGTATCAGGAGCAGTCTGTAAAAGACGGCGTGTGGTTTCTACACCACCAATTCCAGGCATATTCACATCTAAAAGAACAACATTAGGATGATGCTGACGCACCAAAGAAATTGCTTCTTCACCAGATTCGGCTTGCCCAATCACTTGTACATCGACATGATCTTCTAACATTCGACATATACCTGTACGAACTAATTCATGATCGTCCACCACCAAAACTGTGATCACTGACACTCTCCCTCTGTTTTATAAATGTCTTTTTTGTTACATAAAGCAAAATAAGCTTGCAATGAAACGACAAAATTAGCAATCCTATTCTTATCTACGATGAAAATATTTGATACACAATGTCGTGGGTAAAAAATGTTCTGCTATGTGCCTAAATGTAAGGCATATTTATGGTAATAGGCAAATTTTTAGCTAAATTACTAAGATAGAGTTGAGTAAGTAAAAGTGAAGAATTTAAATAAATCATTAGCACACGTGTTGGGCTTTTCATTTTTATTCGGCATAAGCACCGTAAGCTTTGCTGAGATTGTGATGAATCCAAACACGAGCCAATCGAATTTGAGCTGGTCATCTGATGATGTCAGCCAACTTTTAAATGAAGATGTTTCATCTGCTACAGATGAACCATCACCACAGGGTTCGACCAAAATCACCACCAGCGTGCGAAGTTCGAATGGTGTAACCACACAAAATGCACCGTCACAAACGGTACGTATTGTGGATACCAATAGTTATGCCAATCAGCCAAGTGTCAATGCGCGTGCAGCGATTGTGATGGATGGTCAGACGGGCGAAGTGCTTTATAGCAAAAATAGTAATGTTGCACGTCCAATTGCATCTATCACGAAGCTCATGACAGCTGTGGTCATTTCTGATGCCCGCTTAAACATGTCAGAAAATATTACCTTACAACAAGGTGACTTTTCATGTTCTGGCTGTAAGAGCTCAAGCTCGACTTTACGCGCAGGTGATAGCATGAATCGTGCGGAAGCGTTGTTACTGGCGCTGATGAAGTCTGAGAACCCTGCAGCATCGGCTTTAGCACGTACCTATCCAGGTGGTCGCAGTGCATTTTATAGTGCTATGAATGCCAAGGCGCGCTCACTGGGTATGAACAGCACACATTATGTTGAATCTACAGGCTTACACCCTGGAAATGTCGCTTCAGCGCGCGATTTGGCTATTTTGGTGAATACTGCATCGCAATATGGCTTAATTCGTCAGTTTTCAACGACACCAAGTTATGACTTTAACTTGGGCTATCGTGTCTTGAAGTCGAATAACACCAATGCCTTGGTACGTAACGGTGGTTGGAATATCAATATTTCAAAAACAGGTTATATCAATGAAGCAGGGCGCTGTGTGGTGATGCACACAACATTAAATAATCGTCCAGCTGTTGTCGTGTTGTTGGGTGCAGATACCTCGCAATCACGTACAGATGATGCAACACGCTTAATGAGTTGGGTCACTCAGTTACCCAAACGAATTTAAGGCTTAAATTCTTACTCAACTTGAGCTTTTTGTTTTTAGGCTAAATTTAGCCCATAAAAAACCCTGCTAGTGCAGGGTTTTCTTTATTCAATCAAATGCGGAATTACATATTTGACAGAATTGAATCACGAACTTGATCCATAGTAGCGTCAATTGACAACATTACAGCATCAGAACATTGCTTAATTGCTGTATCTGGGTCTTTCAAGCCATTACCTGTTACGGTACATACAATTACAGAACCTTCAGGAATTTTACCTGCTTTAAGGTCACGGATTGCACCACCGATTGATGCCGCAGATGCAGGCTCTACAAATACGCCTTCATACATAGAAAGCATACGCTGTGCATCTAAAATTTCAGCATCAGTCAGTTCATCAAACCAACCTTGAGAGTCGCGTACTACTGCTTTGGCATGGTTCCAGCTTTGTGGGTTACCAATACGGATTGCAGTTGCAATTGTTTCTGGGTTGGCTACAGGTGCGCCACGTAGGAATGGTGCAGCACCAGATGCTTGATAGCCGACCATCACAGGTAAACCTTCTGGTTTTGGACCTGTGAATGCATCAGTTGCAGCATCGTAAACCACTTGTTCAAACTCACCTACAGGTTGGTTTGCAACAGCTTCTGTATAACCCATCCAGTGTGCAGTGATGTTACCCGCATTACCTACAGGTAAGCAGTGGTAGTCTGGTGCACGACCTAGTTCATCAACGATTTCGTATGCAATCGTTTTTTGACCTTGCAAACGGTATGGGTTGATTGAGTTTACGATGGTTACAGGTGCTTGATCTGCAACTTCTTTCACTAGGCGCATGCCATCGTCAAAGTTACCGCGGATTTGCATCGTGATTGCACCATACATCATTGCTTGCGCCATTTTACCCATGGCAATTTTGCCTTCAGGGATTAAAACGAATGCTTTGATGCCAGCGCGAGCAGCGTAAGCGGCTGCAGCTGCAGAGGTATTACCTGTAGATGCACAGATAATCGCTTTTGAGCCTGCTTCTACTGCTTTTGTTACCGCCATGGTCATACCACGGTCTTTAAATGAACCAGTCGGGTTTAAGCCTTCGTACTTCACATAAATTTCAACATTTTTGCCAATTAAACGCGGAATGTTCGCAAGTTTAATCAGTGGGGTATTACCTTCACCTAAAGAGATAGCTTTAGTAGTGGCAGACACTGGTAAACGGTCGCGATAGCGGTCAACTAAACCAGTATAACGATTGGCATTCGACATGATGATGTTCCAATTGTGTATAGAGCTTGGTAAGGGGAGAATTTCCCCTTAACCCGATTAATTATCAAGCGATTCTAAACGAATTCGTACAATTTCGCCATGAATGACAGGCAATGCTTGAATTTGTTGAAGGGCTTCATCCATTTTAGATTCTTTCACTGGATCGGTCAGAATCACGATAGGAATAAGGTCTTTTAAGCGCGATTGTTGCATGATGGCATCAATGCTAATGCCTGCGCGACTTAAAATAGTAGTAACTTCAGCTAAAACGCCAGTTTGGTCTTCAGCATTAATACGGATGTAGTAACCCGTCGTCATTTCTTCGCGCGATAAAATAGGCAAATCGCTTAAGCTTTCAAAAGCTAATTGCGGAATTGTACCTGAACCATCTTCGGTATAAGAAATGTCACGTACAATATCGACCACATCGGCAACCACAGCAGATGCTGTTGGGCCTGCGCCTGCGCCTGCGCCGTAATACAGCGTAGGACCTACCGCATTGGCTTGTACCAATACCGCATTTTTAACGCCGTTAACATTGGCAATCAGTTGTTCTTCTGGAATAAGTGTTGGATGTACACGTAATTCGATTCCGTTTTCGGCACGGCGTGCAATACCCAAGTGTTTAATGCGGAAACCTAAATCTTCAGCATATTTCACATCTTGCGCAGTCACTTTGCTAATGCCTTCAGTGAAGACTTTGTCAAATTGTAATGGAATACCAAATGCGATAGAGGCAAGCAAGGTGAGCTTATGTGCGGCATCAATACCTTCAACGTCAAAGGTTGGATCTGCTTCTGCATAACCCAATTCTTGTGCTTCTTTGAGTACATCGGCAAAGGCACGGCCTTTTTCACGCATTTCAGTCAAAATGAAGTTGCCTGTGCCATTGATAATGCCAGCTAACCAATCAATTTTATTGGCTGCCAAGCCTTCACGCATGACTTTAATAATTGGAATACCACCAGCAACAGCCGCTTCATAAGCGATTTGTACGTGATGATCATCAGCCAGTTTAAACAGCTCATTACCATGCTCAGCGAGTAGTGCTTTGTTCGCTGTGACGATCTGTTTGCCGTGTAAAATCGCTTCTTTAATTACTTCATAAGCAGGATGAATGCCACCCATGACTTCAATCACAACATCGACATCGGGTTGACGAACAATCTCTAACAGATCTGCGCTTTGTTGAACCGATGCGGGTAAATCAAGGTCAGGACGCGGGCGACGAGTTCCCACATGGGTAATTTCAATTTCACGACCGGTGCGACGTTTAATCTCAGCAGCATTTTCTTTTAGTAGTTTAAGGGCACCACCACCCACAGTACCAAGACCGAGGATTGCCAGACGAACTGGTTTCACGTCACACTCCATTTATTTCAGCAAATTTTTAAGTGAAGCTAGATCATAGCTAAAAAAAGCCTATGACTCTAGGAGATTCACAAATTTATATCTATCTATAAAAAACAGTAATTTATTCAATAAATTTTATTTATTTAAGCGTCCAATTAATTCACTAGGCTCCATATAACCACCTAAGTAAACACCATCGGTATTATAAATTGCAGGAGTGCCATTCACGCCAATATTCAGACCTAATTTGTACATGTCGCGCACTGGATTTTTGCATGATGCAGGTGGTAATTGTACCCCTGAAATTGCCTGATTGAAGGCTTCTTGACGGTTTGCACTACACCAAACACTTTCCATCGCGGGTACGAACTGGTCGCCACGTGGCCATGCAATATAGCGAACTTCAATACCTTTGCTGGTAATTTCATCTAGATGTTCATGCAGTTTATGGCAATAAGGGCAACTTGCGTCGGTAAACACATAAATCACATGCTGTGTTTTACCTTTGGCTTTATAGACAATCAGGTCTTCAGTTTTGAGCTTTGCCAATTCTTTTTTGGTCACTTCTGATTGCAAGCTTTCACTGACATTATGCAAAGTTTTATCGCCTAAGCGGATTACATCACCCTGAATAATGTATTTGCCATCGGCTGTGGCATACACTGAAGACATGCCTTCAAAGCTCACCCAAAAGAGGTTCGGAACTTCTGTGGCTTTTACACTGGTAATTTTGGCCGTAATGTTGGCTTTTTTCATACCTTCTTGTAGGGTCTGAATAAGGCGTTGTTGTTGATTGCGTTCTGAAAGGGTAGAGGCTTCGCCCGTTGCTGGTGCACTTGCCGTTAAAGGCGCTTGTTTTTCTTCATCATTATTTGATTTGCTACAAGCAGTTAAAGCAAGGCCAGTAGCAAGCGTACATGCGATCACAATTTTTGAACGGGTAAATAGCATAAAGAACCCTTTTCTTTTCGCTTTTTTAAAAACAGGTGAGCTAGCATAGCAAAAAAATCGGGTATGAAAAAAACTTCTTGGTCTGATATGTCATACCGTTAAGCGCGTGGATGAAACTGAGCATGGAGCTGTTGCATACGCACTTGTGCCACATGGGTATAAATTTGTGTGGTGGATAGATCACTATGACCCAATAACATTTGTACCACACGGAGGTCTGCACCGTGATTGAGTAAATGGGTGGCAAAGGCATGACGTAAGGTATGTGGAGAAAGTTCTGCCTGTATGCCGGCCTGCAAGGCATAGCGTTTAATGGCATACCAGAAATTTTGTCGGCTCATAATCCCACCTAACTGTGTTAAAAACACATAATCAGATGCGGTTTTATACAGTTGCGGGCGCGACTCATTTAGGTATTTTTCTACCCATTCACAGGCCGCTTGCCCCATGGGTACTAATCGTTCTTTGTTGCCTTTACCCACAATACGGATATAGCCTTGCTTTAAATTCATTAATTCCAGTCTTAAATTTAATAGCTCGGTGACACGTAGACCACAGGCGTACAGCACTTCAAGCATGGCACGATCGCGTAAACCCAACGCGCTTTGAATATCTGGTGCCAAAATGAGTGCTTCTACATCTGCCTCAGACAGATCTTTGGGAAGTGCACGACCAATTTTAGGTGTTTTATGTGTGCTGACAGGGTTGTCGCTACGTAGCTTTTGCTCTCTTAAAAATTTAAAAAAAGAACGCATCGCAGATAAGCAACGGGCAATTGAGCGCGGGCTTTTACCTTGTTGCGTCAGGCTTAATAAAACATCAGAAATATCATCTGCAGACCATGTCGGCATTGGGCTAGCGATGCACTCACTGCATTGGATTAAATCAGAGAGATAGGCATTTCGAGTGTGCGGGCTAACGGTCTGGGCGATTAAATCGTCTCGATAACCTTTTAAAAAACTATAGTGTTCCGGAATGCTCACAGGAGCAGGAATACGAGGTTTTTTGTTTAGCATGCAACACTCACGGTCAATAAATCCAGCCAATCATTATGATTGGTTTGCGTTAATGTAATGTAACAAAATATGCTTGTCGATGTGCTATAACAGATGCGAATCATTATCGTATCTGATTTGGTAATTATTCTCATTTGTTTGTATACTGTTCAAAATATTTAAGGGTTGGATGCGGTGCGTTTATCTGATTTAAAAGTCAAACAAACTGCCATCATTAGCAAAGTAAATCGTACTTTGGATGGCGAAACTCAAACTGATTTAGTAGCAAGTCGCCTAGAAACGTTGGGTTTTGTTGCGGGTACGAAAGTACAAGTGATCACTAAAGGCATTTTTGGTGGTGATCCTATTTTAATTCAAGTTGGATTTACACGCTTT
Source organism: Acinetobacter chengduensis (assembly GCF_003664645.1). GTDB lineage: Bacteria > Pseudomonadota > Gammaproteobacteria > Pseudomonadales > Moraxellaceae > Acinetobacter > Acinetobacter chengduensis. Next base: position 73,649 of record NZ_RCHC01000015.1, read on the forward strand.
GCTTTACGTAAAGTCGAAGCCGAAAAAGTTGAAATTTTGCTTGAAGGAGCATCGGCATGAGTGATGCTCTGCGTATTGCATTAGTAGGCAACCCAAATTGCGGTAAAACCTCTTTATTTAACCATTTAACAGGCACACGCCAAAAAGTTGCAAACTATGCAGGTGTGACTGTTGAGCGTAAGGTTGGTCAATTTACGCTACCTTCGGGTAAGCCTGTACGTGTACTGGACTTACCAGGGACATATAGCCTCAATGCGACCAGTCCCGATGAAGCGATTACCCGTGATGTTGTGCAAGGCAAAATTGCAGAAGAAGGTCAGCAAGATGCATTTTTATGCGTGGTGGATGCCACAAACTTAAAATTGCATTTGGGCCTTGTCATGGAAATGATTGAGCTGAAACGTCCTATTCTACTGGTATTGAATATGATGGATGAAGCACGTCGTCGTGGCATGCAAATTAACACGCAAAAACTTTCCCAGCGTTTGGGTGTTCCAGTCGTTGAAACAGTGGCTGTACGTAATGCAGGCATTGAAAACTTAATGGGTGCGCTTGATGCAGGTACCTTTAGAACACCTGATACTGAGTTGAGTGATGTTGCTCAGGCAAATTCAGTACATGTACAAATCGAAAATATCTTAAAAGATGTGGTCGTGTATGTAGACCAAGAAGATAAGCGTTCTGACTTTTTAGATAAAATATTTTTACATCCTGTGTTTGGCTTGATTAGCCTTGCTGTGATGATGTTTGTCGTGTTCCAAGCGGTCTTTGCTTGGGCTGCGCCATTTATGGATGGAATTGAAAGCTTCTTTGGTTGGCTAGGCGAAACTGTTGGTGCTTACATTGCACACCCAATGCTCAATAGTTTGGTGGTCGACGGCATTATCGCTGGTGCTGGTGGTGTGGTGGTGTTCTTGCCACAGATTTTAATTCTATTCTTCTTTATTTTGGTTTTAGAAGAATCAGGTTATTTACCACGTGCAGCTTTCCTCTTAGACAAGCTCATGTATAAAGCGGGCTTAAGTGGCCGTTCTTTCATTCCATTACTTTCGAGTTTTGCATGTGCCATTCCTGGTATTATGGCAACACGAAGTATTAGTGACCCGCGTGATCGTTTAACTACGATTTTTGTCGCACCATTGATGACTTGTTCCGCACGCTTATCTGTATATGCATTACTGATTTCTGCATTTATTCCAGAAAAAATGGTCTGGGGAATATTCAACCTGCAAGGCTTGGTACTGTTTGGTTTATATGCCGCAGGGATTGTCAGTGCATTATTGGTCGCAACCGTGATTAAATTTTTCCAAAAAGATAAATCACAACATGCGTTATTAATGGAATTACCAAGTTATCGTATCCCAGATTTTAAGAGTGTTTGGATTGGTCTACTGGATCGCGCCAAAATCTTCTTAAAACGTGTGGGCGGTATTATCTTTGCGCTTTCAATTCTATTGTGGTTCTTGTGTACCTTCCCACAACCGCCAGAAGGTGCAACTCTGCCAGATATTGATTACTCATTCGCAGGGATGTTAGGGCATTTAATGCAACCTATTTTTGCACCACTCGGTTTTAATTGGCAGATTTGTATTGCTTTAATTCCAGCAATGGCTGCGCGTGAAGTGGTTGTGGCTGCTTTAGGTACGGTATATGCCTTATCTGCAGCGGATGATGATGCTGTGGCACAAGGGTTATCCACACTCATCAGTACGGGTGATTTAAGCTGGTCATTGGCAACAGGTTTGTCGCTATTGGTTTGGTTTATTTATGCGCCACATTGTTTAGCGACCTTGGCAACTGTGAAACGTGAAACAGGGTCAATGAAAACAGTAGCGTTCATGACGATTTACCTGTTTGGTTTGGCATATTTCATGTCATTTTTGACCTATCAAATTGCATCGCATTATTTAGGTTAAAAATTTAGATTAAAAGTTTTAGCTTGAAGGTAGAAGGAGATTGAGATGATTGAAATTCTAATTGTGGCTGCTTTGGTCATTTGGAGTGCTGTCGTGGTGTTTAAAAAGGTATTTCCTCAAACATCGAACTCAGTCTTCACTTCGATTTCAAATGCTTGTGCGCGCTGTGGTTGGTCAAAACTGGCAACATGGTTAAAACCTGCTAAGGTTGCAGGTTGTGGCGGTAGTTGTGGTTGTTCAGCGACAGAGGAATCGACGCCTCAAAAAGAGCAAGTACAGGCCGTTAAATGGAAGTAAATGCTTTAACCATTTAAAATATGCTGTGTAAAAGAAAACCGTCATTTTTATGACGGTTTTTTTACGCGTCGACACAAAAAAACCATCATAAAGTCAAAACAGAAAAAGCATTCAAAACAGCAAAGTGCTAACATTTCCACAGTTGTAAAATAGACCATAAACAGAGGCAAAAATGTTAATACAACGTGGTGGATTAAAAGTCGTTGCTGGGCTCGGAATATCTGGTGTCGCAGCAGTTAATTTCTTACATGACAAAGGCTACCGTGTTGCAGTAACAGACTCTCGAGAAACGCCACCCGGACACGACCAAATCCCTAAAGATGTGCAAACCAGTTTTGGCCAACTAGATCAAGAATTGTTATTACAAGCTGAAGAAATTGTGATTAGCCCAGGGCTCGATCCAAAATTAGCAGAAATACAAGCCGCTGTAGCGAAAGGTATTCCTGTGGTGAGTGAAATCCAAATTTTACGCCGTGCAACGGACAAACCAATTGTTGCCATTACTGGTTCAAATGCAAAAAGTACAGTTACAACTTTATTTGGTTTAATGGCTGCTGATGCAGGTAAAAAAGTCGCTGTGGGCGGTAATTTAGGTCGTCCAGCTTTGGATTTAACCAAAGATGATCCTGAGCTTTATGTACTTGAACTTTCAAGCTTCCAACTGGAAACAACATCTAATTTGGCTGCTGAAGTGGCTGTCGTACTCAATATGAGTGAAGACCATTTAGACCGCCATGGCGATATGATGGGCTATCACACCGCTAAGCACAGAATTTTTCAAGGCGTGAAAAAAGTCGTGTTTAACCGCGATGACTCTTTGACCCGTCCATTGGTGCCAGATGCTACTCCAATGCAAAGTTTTGGTTTAAATGCGCCTGATATGAATCAATTTGGTGTGTTAAAAGATGATGATGGCACGATTTGGTTAGCACGTGGTCGTGAGCGTTTATTGAATAGTGCAGATATGTACATTCAGGGCACGCATAATGTGGCCAATGCTTTGGCTTGCTTAGCACTAGGTGAGGCGATTGGTTTAAGCCTAGACAGTATGCTAAATACTCTAAAAACCTTTAAAGGTTTAGAGCATCGCTGTGAGTTCGTTAAAGAATTGCATAATGTGCGTTACTACAATGACTCAAAAGGCACCAATATTGGTGCAACTCTAGCAGCAGTAGATGGTTTAGGTGGTGCTATTGAGGCCAAAGGCGGTAAAGTGGTGATTATTTTGGGTGGTCAGGGCAAGGGGCAGGATTTCACTGCGCTACGTGACTCACTACAAAAATATGCCAAAGTTGCTGTACTGATTGGTGAAGATCGTCCAATCATTGAAAAAGCAATTACAGGCACAACCACATTAATTCATGCTGAAACCTTAAAACAAGCTGTAGAATTGTGCCAACAACAGGCTCAGGCCTACGATGTAGTGCTACTATCGCCTGCATGTGCAAGTTTTGATATGTTTAAAGGATATAGTGAACGCGGTCATCAGTTTGTCGACTGCGTGAACGCACTGGCTTAAAAAAATGATAAGGAAAGTTGTATGGCTGGGTTAGCTCAGACGACCATAACTAAAATTACCGAGGTATATGAGCGCTGGGCACCTCGTGTGCCTGCCGACATTACCACACGTAATGTGCTCATATTTAGTGTATTGGCATTGCTGTGTATTGGTTCAATTATGGTGGCATCGGCGTCCATGCCGTATGCTGCACGTTTACATGAAAATCCATTTCACTATATCACGCGACATGGCATTTCAATTTTAGCTGCTTCTATTGCTGCTTTTGCAGTGTATAAAGTACCTTTAAATGTTTGGTTTAATAATACTTTTCCATTTTGGATATTAACCATTTTACTGCTGGCCGTGGTGTTGGTGGCAGGTACTGAGGTCAATGGTTCTACCCGATGGATTAAAGTTGCAGGCTTTACCTTACAGGCTTCGGAAGTGGCGAAAGTCATGATGGCCATTTTCACCGCTGACTATGTGGTACGAAGGGCGGAGGAAGTACGTAATAGCGTCTCTGGCTTAGTGCGCTTAGGCGGGGTCATGATTATTACTGTAGGCCTGATTTTAGCCGAGCCTGACTTAGGGGCTACAGCAGTAATCGTACTGATGATTCTGGGGGTATTCTTTCTAGCAGGTGCACCTGCTGTACAATTTATTGCCTTCATGGCATTTATTGTAGTTGGTCTGGTTGTCGCAATTGTATTTGAGCCATATCGCTTACAACGTGCCTTATCATTTACCAACCCTTGGGCTGATCCTCTAGGCACAGGCTATCAGCTTTCCAATGCGCTGATGGCCTTTGGTCGTGGCGAATGGTTTGGCGTTGGCTTAGGTCATAGTATCCAAAAAATGTCATATTTACCTGAAGCACATACCGACTTTATGTTGGCTATTTTAGGTGAAGAATTTGGCTTTATGGGCATTACCACGGTAATGATTCTGTCATTCACGCTGGTAGTTTGTAGTATCAAAATTGGTCATCGTGCTTTACGCAATCAATACTTGCGTGCAGGCTATTTGGCTTATGGCATTAGTATTATTTTCTTACTGCAAATTTTGGTAAATGCAGGCATGAATATGGGGATGCTTCCAACCAAGGGTTTGACTTTGCCTTTTATTAGTTATGGTGGCTCATCTTTAATTATGTGTGCGGTGATGATGAGTTTAATCCTCAAAATCGAAAGTACCACCAATCAAGTGAACCCAAGTAAAGAAGAATCCAGCTTCTAAGCAGTTTTAAGTTGAATAGACAGGCCGGGTAAGGTGAAAGCTTTACTCGGCATTTTTATGCCCGTGTGTGGGGTGTTTTCAGCTTTGAACCTAGATGTATACGCAGAATAAGCGTGATAAGCGCTGTATAAATATAGTTTTGCATTGCTGAGTATAGACAACGTAGAAAGATCGTATGCAGAGCAGTGTAGTTTTTAGTTGTAAATGCCTTCGAGCATGTTTTGATGTGGGATATATGCATTTGACCACTGCGCTACGGCTTGCTGGAGCATACGTGCAGGACGGTCCAGTTCTACTTCGGGTTGACGTAATGCTTTGAGTGCACGTTGTAACAACTGTGAAGGCTGACTTAAATCTAAAGCTTCCGCCATATTTTGCTTCGATAGCTTTTGCCCTTGATCATTCATTGCAAGTGGTAAGTGCATGTACTGTAGTGGTGCATAACCCAAGAGTTGGCCCAACCAGATTTGTCGCTCGGTGTTGTCGAGTAAATCGGCACCACGTACCACATGAGTGATCCCTTGCAAATGATCATCTACCACGACAGCTAATTGGTAATTGATAATGCCATCACGGCGCTTCAGTACAAAGTCACCCAGATCAAATTTTAAATTCGATTGATGGTGACCTTGAATCGGATCTGTAAATTGAATGATTTGATCCGCAACTTTAACCCGAATGGCTTGATGGGCAAGATCGAGCTGTAAATCTCGACAAGTCCCTTGATAGATGTGATTGGATCCAAGCATTTTACGTGTGCATTGGCAGGCATAAACTAAGCCTTGTGCATGTAATTGCTGAATGACATCTTCATATATGTCTAGGCGGTCTTTTTGAAAAATGATCTCGCGATCTGGATCAAATTCAAAGGCATCTATAGCACGTAAGATGTGTTCTTCACTGCCAGGATAAATGCGAGGGATGTCAGTATCTTCAATGCGAACGAGCCATGAACCTTGCTGCGCGCGCGCTTCACAATAGCTTGCAACGGCTGTAATTAAAGACCCAAAATGCAAAGGGCCGGTTGGCGATGGCGCAAACCGACCCACGTAATTCATTTCTTTCCCTTCCTTGTTTAAAGGAAGGGGGAGGGATGCATTACTCAATAACATGAATTAACCGTTATTTTGCTTCTCTTTGATCTCTGCCAAAGTCTTACAGTCAATACAAAGAGTTGCAGTTGGGCGAGCTTCTAAACGACGCAAGCCAATTTCGATACCACAAGTTTCACAAAAACCGTAGTCATCGTTTTTAATTGCTTCAATTGATTGCTCAATTTTACGAATCAATTTACGTTCACGGTCACGTGTACGTAATTCAATCGCAAACTCTTCTTCTTGTGTAGCACGGTCATTTACATCAGGAAGTGCAGTGTTTTCATCCTGCATTGTATTTAGCGTACGATCCACTTCAGACATCAACTCAGATTTCCACGCAAGTAAAATATTGCGGAAATGTTGAAGTTGGCCTTCTGACATGTATTCTTCATTTTTCTTCGGCTGATAAGGTTCAATACCAAACAAGCTTGCAGTAGAACCGCCTTCAGCCGACTTTGGCTTAGTTTTGCGTACGCGTTTTACAGATTTCTCTTCTGCAACATCAGTTTGTTCGTCTAAAACTTGATTTTGGTTATCATTCGCCATATAGGGCATTCCTCATCATATACGTAAATGGTTATACGCAAAAAATATGGTGATATGCATGTTATATCCACCCTTCAAGGAGTTTCCTCCTGTGGGGGTCGTCATCATATAGACTTTTTTTCCTTTTTGATAGTCCCAGATGTCCGGATGTTTTATATCACTTTTCCATTTGAGGACATAAAGTAATAGAAAAAAAACAAATTGAAAAGTTAATAACCTGAAATTTCGATATTTATTTGTGGCTGCGATAAAGCAACACGATGCACTTCAGTTTCAAATTCGCCATTATTCTTTAAGCGTATCACTCTGTAGCCAGGTAAAACTTGATCTAAAGCAAAGGTTTGGCTGTGTGGTTTAAATTGAATACTGGTCGAAGGCGTCGATAAAAATTGAATATTATTCCATGTGTTCATTGAGTCTTGATGCACATGGCCACAGATGACAATTTTGACATTAGTATGCTGTGCAATCACATCCATGAGATGTGTCGCATTTTTGAGTTTATGCTGATCAATCCATGCAGATTCCATTGCAAACGGATGATGATGGCAAGCAATCAGAATATGTTGTTGCGGGTGGTCGCTAAGAAGCTGATGTAGTTGTTGTAATTGTGCTTCGCTAATCCAGCCATCTACTTTGTCTTTCACAGCACTGTTGAGCAAAATTGTACTCCATGCGCCATAATGTAAAATGTGTGCTTGATCTTGCTGTAAATGGAATGGAAATATTTCTGTACAGTCATGATTGCCCGGAATTTGATAATGGGGAATCTCTAATTGGGTCATGAACTGTAAATAACGCGCATAGGTTTCTGCTACAGGTACTTGAGCGAGATCGCCTGTATGAATAATGGCATCAATATGGGGGACTTCTTGGCGAATGTGATACATCACCTCATGAAAACTTTGCTCAGGGTTTATTGAGACAAAATCCAACTCGTGCTGATCCATCAGATGTGTATCTGATATTTGAATAATGGTCCAATCAAACACGGATTCGTGCTTTTGTTGGTGATTGTTGTTAATGAGAGGCATGTCCTTCCCCTGAGACATTCTTCATAGTATCTATTTGCATTTGTAACCATTGCAAGGCCATAATGACAGGCGCATTTTTTAACCGACCATTGGTTAATAATGCTGGAATATCAGTGTAATCGATCAGATGAAGCTGAATATTTTCGCCTTCTTCTTCTAAGCCAAAAATTCCACCGTGTTCAGGTAGTACTGTGGCTGCTGCATATAAATGAAAAATTTCAGAGCAAGCGCCAGCAGAAGGATAGAAGGTAAATAAATGCTGCAGTTGGTCGATTTCACAGCCTGATTCTTCTAGGCTTTCACGGCGAATACAGCTTTCAGGTGATTCTTTTCCATCCAATACGCCTGCAATGATTTCAAGTTGCCATGCAGAATCTACATCATCAATTGCACCAATGCGGAACTGTTCAATTAAGCCAATTTTTTGTTGTGTTGGACTATACAATAACACGCCTGCAGCTTCTTTGCGTTGAATGAGTTCACGCGCTAAAGTGCGACTATATTGCTCTTGGTTAAATAAGCGATAACGTAAGCTAATTTTTTCAACTTGAATAAATCCTTTGAAGACATGCTCACGGCTTTCTATCGTAAAATTATTCTGATTATAAGAGGCTTGTTTAATAATATTCATAAGCTTTATTAGGATGAAAAACAGCTGTTTTTCATCCTAACTGAGAATTGCTCTAAGTTAAAAGAATTTTTGCGTCAATTACACTTTGCGGTACAATTTTTGACCATGTTCCTGATAAACGGCTTTCATTTCATGAAATCCGTTCTCAACGCTTTTATTTAATGTATGCATTTCAGTGTCTTGGCTAGAATTATTTGCCTTGGCATATTCGCGTACATTTTGTGTAATTTTCATGGAACAGAACTTAGGCCCACACATTGAGCAGAAGTGCGCAGATTTATGCGCATCTTTTGGCATGGTTTCATCATGCATGCTTCGGGCTGTATCAGGATCTAAACTCAAATTGAATTGATCTTCCCAGCGGAACTCAAAGCGTGCCTTGGATAAGGCATTGTCACGTGCTTGAGCGCCTGGGTGGCCCTTGGCTAAGTCGGCGGCATGAGCGGCAATTTTGTAGGTAATAATGCCGTCTTTTACATCCTTTTTATTGGGTAAGCCCAAGTGCTCTTTGGGGGTAACATAGCAGAGCATAGCTGTGCCATACCAACCAATCATGGCTGCACCAATCGCGGAAGTAATATGGTCATAGCCAGGTGCAATATCGGTGGTTAAAGGGCCGAGGGTATAAAAAGGTGCTTCTTGGCAGACTTCAAGTTGCAAGTCCATATTTTCCTTAATCATGTGCATTGGTACATGCCCAGGGCCTTCAATCATGACTTGAACATCATGTTCCCATGCACGGTGGGTTAACTCGCCTAATGTACGTAGTTCACTAAACTGTGCTTCATCATTGGCATCTTGTATGCAACCCGGACGCAAGCCATCGCCTAAACTAAAAGAAACATCATAGGCTTTCATAATTTCACAGATATCATCAAAGTGGGTGTACAGGAAGTTTTCTTGATGATGGGCTAAACACCACTGTGCCATGATGGAACCTCCGCGAGATACAATCCCAGTCAGGCGGTTAGCGGTCATGGGCACATAGCGCAGTAGCACCCCAGCATGAATAGTGAAGTAATCGACCCCTTGTTCAGCTTGTTCAATTAAGGTGTCTTTAAAAATTTCCCAGTTGAGGTCTTCTGCTACACCATTGACCTTTTCTAAAGCTTGGTAAATGGGCACGGTGCCAATAGGCACAGGAGAATTACGAATAATCCATTCACGCGTTTCATGAATATTTTTACCTGTCGATAGATCCATGATGGTATCTGCCCCCCAACGGGTGGCCCAAGTCATTTTGGCAACTTCTTCATCAATGCTAGAACCCAATGCTGAATTACCAATGTTGGCATTAATTTTGACTAAAAAATTACGCCCAATAATCATGGGTTCAATTTCAGGATGGTTAATATTGGCTGGAATAATGGCCCGACCTTCAGCTACTTCTTTACGCACAAATTCGGGCGTAATTTCCATCAAATTATGTGCGCCAAAGTTCTGCCCTGCATGTTGTCGCATGTCCACACCTTCGCTTTGGCGCTGGTTTTCACGGATCGCGATATATTCCATTTCTGGGGTAATAATACCTTGCTTGGCATAATGCATTTGCGTCACGTTGTTCCCAATTTTGGCACGGCGTGGCTTTTGAATGTGTGCAAAGCGAATATCTGCCGTACGAATATCACGTAGGCGTTCTTGGCCAAACTTAGAACTGAGTGTATCTAAGCATTCTGTGTCATTGCGCTCGGCAATCCATGTTTCACGTATATGTGGTAAACCGCTATTCAGATCAATGTTGATGTTTGGGTCTGTGTAAACACCAGAAGTGTCATATACCATCAATGCTGGATTTTTTTCTAAACCTTGTTCGGTTGGAGTGTCGGTTAAGGCAATTTCACGCATTGGAACACGTAGATCTGGGCGTGAACCTTGGATATACACCTTGCGTGATGCAGGTAAAATTCGGGTGAGATCTTTGGCATCTTGCTCATGTTGAGCAGAAAGATCTGTAGCGGTGAGATTCGTTAATTGGTTCATTGCAATGATCCTTATGAATGACATCAACGAATCAAGCACGACCAAAAACAGTGGCGATTTGTACTTAGGGGATGATTTTACATATAAAAAAGATACGTAAAAGCAGGGTATTTCTACCGCCCATAGGCAATACATAGGCTTTAAGTTTTTAGCTGGCTTGATTCCTACGCAGGTATTAACCTGATCAGGTTCAACGGTACTCACCTTTAAAAGCATCAAATGCTTTTAAGTGATCTCAGCGGGAGATTACCCGCGCTCCGTCAAGCGATGCTCAAATTTTAGCTGAGTTGTGCAGAAAAACAAAGCATGAAGGGGCAGAATAAATGCCACAGTGAGGGCTTTAACCTTATTTAATGAATTGCAAGCTTTCAGGCGTTATAAACAGATGGCATCAGTCAAACAGTTTTTATGGGAGTGTGGACGGATCAAGTTAAGATAATCAATCAATTGTTGTTCTGCATTCTCAGATTTTTTAGCATGCATATTTTGTCGTCTTTCTTCATCACTCATGTGATAGAAATGGATAAATTTTTTCGCTAATTTGGATAATTCAGAATCATCGCTTTGGGCGAGTTTTTCGATTTCCTCCCAAGAGCTCGCACGTACAGAATATTGGTCATGATAGTCTTCAGATACGAGGCTTTTGGGTGAGCCAATAAATAAAAAATAACGATATTGTGCCAATAAGATTTTAGCATCATTTAAGTAACTACTTTGGGGATACTGGTGAATATAGCTTTCCCAAAATAAAGCGCGCCGTGCCACTTCAAAAGGTTCAATCTGCAAGCTTTGATTCTGAAGAGCGGGTTCAATATTTTGATGCGCTAAATTTTCAATAAATACTTTTTCAGCTTCAGGCATATATGGCGCAAAAATACGTGCTAAATAGTCAGGACTACGACGGTAAGTGAGTTTTTCATTGCCTGTATCTACCACCTCGACATAGGCTTGCCCTTGATGTTTCAGTAAATATTGATCGCGTGGAGTGAGTTGTTCAAAATGGCTTTGATGAATGGTTGGATGCTGTGCCATATCAAAAGCATAGCGCTCAAAGGCAATTTGCTGTGCAGGGGTACGTGTTACTTGCAAAAAGTCATCGTACATTTCTAATGAGAGTTTGAGTAAAGCTTTTTGTTGTTCAAGCTTGAGCAAAGGCAAACATACTTTTAAATCTTGATTAATTTGTTCTAAAGCAAAAGTAGTACGCTGATCATTAATTTCGGCCATATTCTTTTCAATATTTTGGCACATCAGTGTCAAATCAACTGCCGTATTTTGAACTTTGGGCGTTTCAATTTGCTCTTTGATTGGATGTGTTTCATCATGTTGCTGACAGGCAACCATAGCAAAGACACAACTGATGAGAAAAATTCTGCATGGCACAGAAAATAAAGAACTTAAAAACACAGTCACCCAATCACAAGAAAATGAAATTTGTCCGATAGAATGTCGGTATTTTATAGCGCCAAAAGCATGAAGAATGTGTAGTATTGTGCATTGCTTTGTTACAGCGTTGTCAGCATTTAGGATTATTTCAGCAAAATACGCTAAATTATAAGAATCACTGTAAAAAATTAATAAAAATCATACGGAAAATTGCATAAATCGTTTTAGTATTTGCTTTGACTTCAGTTTGAATGTCAAAGAAGCGATAAAGAATTGCAGGGATTTGCCAAAAAAAATGAAGATAAATTACTTACTCTGTACATGTGTGTTGTTATTAAGTCCATGGGCCTCGGCTCTGGATTTGGTCGATGCTTATGAACGAGCAAAACAGTCTGATCCTACTTGGCAAGCCAATCAGTTGCAGTACAAAGCCGATCAATTGAATCTGGGTATTGCCTCGGGCAATCTCTTACCCACGATTAGCTTGTCTGGCAATGTCACCCGTAAAAACCAAGGGGAAAATACCTCGGGTGCTTCGGTTGGCCTAGATATGCCCAGCAGTGTGACTAGTAAGCAAATTGCATTAACAGCCCGCCAGCCCCTTTTTCGATGGGATGCCTGGGAAGGGTTAAAGCAGGTTAAAACCTCAATTAATTTGAGTGAAATTAATCTTCGCATACAACGACAAGAGCATATTTTAAATGTCGCAGATTCTTATTTTAATGTGCTCCGTCAGCAAGCTTTAACGGTTGCTAACTTACAAGAAGAAAAAGCACTGTCTGAACAACTCAAAATGATGGATGCCAAGCTCAAAGAAGGTTTGGTGGCTAAAAGTGATGTGAGTGAAGCCAATGCACAGTATCAAAATGCGCGTGCAAACCGTATGGCTACACAGGTGCAATTGGTCTTGGCACAAGAAAAGCTCCAGCAAATGATTGGCCCTTATACTGAAAATTTAGCTGTGCTTCGTGACGATTTTGAATTTCAAAAACCTGTTCCTAGCAGTATGCAGGCTTGGGAAGACTTAGCCATGGGGCAAAATTTGGGTATTTTACAAGCACGTATGCAACAACGTTATGCCGAAGATAAAAAGCGTGTAGAAAAAGCCGCGCTTTATCCTCAAATTGAAGCGGTTGGCACTTATGGTTATGCCAAACAAAGTCCAAACTCGATTATGTCGCAAGATGGTCAGTTCAACCAAGTGGGTGTTGAAATGAACTGGAACATTTATACCGGTGGGCGTACGCAAAAATCAATTAAGCAAGCCGCAGTGAATGTGCAAAAGAGTGAAGCAGAGTTGGATGCTGCGGTACGTAAAGCCACAACGGATGTTAAGCAAGCTTATATGCAGGTCGAAACCGACCAGAGTAAAATACAAGCGCGTAAAGCTGCTATGGATTCTTCTGCAACCGTATCCAAAGCATCGCAAGCGCAATACCGTGAAGGTTTAAAAACCATGGTCGATGTATTGTTGGCACAGCGGAATGCTTTTTCTGCCAAGCAAGATTACTTAAACACCAAATATGATTATTTAGTTCATGTGTTAAAACTTAAAGCTGCAGTAGGTAAACTGGGTGAAACAGACCTCGAAGAAATGAATGTCTGGTTGTCTCAACCTACGGTCGATATACGCATAAATAAACCTTAGTTCGTCATAAAAGCTTCATAATGGATATGTTTTAATAGAGCATATTAAATTCTCTCGATTTGTTGCTGTGGAGTACCTGCATTGAGCCCAAACAACCCAATTTTAAATCACCATATTTCGTCTCAATTTAATGAAGACTTACAGGGTGTAAACACAAAGTTTATGACCATGGGTGGTTTGGTTGAACAGCAGGTGGCAAACGCAATCCATGCTTTATTGGACACCGATGCTGCAATGGCGATTGATGTGCAATTTCAAGACAATGCAGTGAATCGTTTAGAAACAGAAATTGATGAAGCGCTCACCCTAATTTTGGCACGACGTCATCCTGCAGCCATTGATTTGCGTATGGTGATTGCCATGTCCAAAGCCAATACCGATTTAGAGCGTATTGGTGATGAAGCTGCGAAAATTGCGCGTATTGCCCAAAGCTTATGCGAAGAGGGCGGTTCACCACGTGGCTATATGGAAACGCGTCATATTGGCAATCAAGTACGTGTCATGATTCATGATGCCTTAGATGCATTTGCCCGTTTAGATGTGGATCAGGCTTTAAAAGTACTATTGGCTGATGCCGACATTGACCGTGAATATCAGTCAGCGACACGTACCTTAATGACTTATATGATTGAAGATCCACGCCATATTACCCGTGTGATTAATGTGATGTGGGTACTACGTTCTTTAGAGCGTATTGGTGATCATGCACGCAATATTTCCGAGCAAGTGATTTATATGGTCAAAGGCCTCGATGTGCGCCATACCAGTGTTGAAGAAATTGAGCTAAAAGTTCAGCGCTAAGTTGATAGAACCATTTGAAAAAGCCTGCGGATAGCAGGCTTTTTCATTATTGGAGCACAGTTTTATTCGACTTAACTATGGGTTTCTTCTTCACCATCTTCTTCGAAGGTTTTAGCAATTTTTTCAATATTCAGGCTTTTAGCCATAGCATCAAAAATATCTTTATAGACACCTTCTTGATGATAAAGCTGATGATGTTCGCCGTGTTCTGCAATGCAGCCATCTTTCATCACATAGGTATAATCGGCATCAATGATTTGCGACAAACTATGCGAGATAATCACCACAGTACGGCCTTGTTTAATGTCATCGAGGCTATGTTTTATTTGCTCGGTTGCAATGGCATCTAAGCTAGCTGTGGGTTCATCTAAAAAGATAATTGGCGGATTTTTTAAAAACATACGAGCCAATGCAATACGCTGTTGTTGCCCGCCTGACAGCATGAGCGCATCTGTGTCATAGCCATGTTCAAGCTGTAGAATTTGCTCATGGATTGAGGCTTTTTGTGCAGCCTTGACCACATCATCTAAGCTAGCATCGGTTTTGCCATAACGGATATTTTCAAAAATTGTGCCTTGGAAAATATGATTTTTTTGTAGAACTAAGCCGATATGTTCACGTAAATAATGCGTGTCAATGTTATTCAGGGGAATCCCATCAATTTCAATGGTGCCCGCTTGAGGCTCATAAAATTTATCTAATAGACTGATTAGTGTTGATTTTCCTGCACCCGATAAGCCGACTAAAGCGGTGATTTTATTGGGTTGAATCGTCATATTAATTTGCTTTAAGGCTTGATGACCATTCGGATAGAAAAAATCGACATTTTGTAGTTTAAATTCGCCCTGAATTGATGGTTTTAACGGGCCTGAATCTTCAATTTCATGGTCAGCTTCCAGAATACCAAAAAAGCTTTCAGCATAAATCATGGCGTCATTCACTTCGTCATAGATTCGATGCAAAGAGCGAATAGGTGCTGAGACATTATTAAAGAGCAGCACATGGTACATAATCATCCCAATCGTCATTTGTCCATCGAGCACAAAATAAGCCGTTAAGATAATAATGAGCACAATGCCAATTTGCTCAATAAAGGTTTTTAAACCATCAAAAACAAAACTGGTTTGGCGGGTGTGCATTTGATTGTGGGTGAGTTCTTTTTGTAGATTCAGTTGCTTTTCGGCTTCAATCGATTCGCGATTAAATGACTTAATGACGGTAATTGAGTTAATAATGCCTAAAATACCTTGGCTTTTTTTCTCACGGCCATCACGTAAATTTCTGCGCCAGCCTCCCAGTTTTTGTGCTTGTTTATAGGTCAGCCAAAAGTAAATGGGCACAATGCTTAGAGCCACTAAACCCACATATACATTGGCATAAAACATCAGGGCCAGAGCAACGATTGCACTGGTAAATAAAGGTAAAATATCAATAAAAAATATTTGTACCAAGCGGGTGAGTGAACCAATCCCACGATCGATACGAGTTTGTAATTTACCTGCCTGATTATTGTCTTGATTAAAAAAACTTAAACGATAGGTCAGGAATTTTTCAATTATGCCTTGTGCTAAATCTTGCGATACAAAAATACGTAGCTTCTCGCCGTAAAACTTTTGCCCAAATTGCACTACAGCATTAATAATTTCTTTGCTTAATAAAATGATGCTAATCGTAATTAAGATATGCCAGCCTTCAGCCAGCCCTTGGCCAGCTTCCAAAAGGGCATTGATCTGATCGACAGCATATTGCAAGGTCAGTGCATTGACTTGTGCTGTTAAGGAACCAATTAGCGTTAAAACTAATGTAGCTATGACCAATAATTTATAAGGACGAACAAATGGGCGTAATTTTTGAAACAATTGCCAAAGGTTCATAGGCATTTATTTTTATCATTGAACTGATTTTAGTTTAAATATTTCAGACCATCCTAACAAGTGACGTGTTGCTATTAAATTGTGAGCAAAACTTTATTGATGTTAAGAAGGCCAGATCAAGTAAGTGCTACGATTGTTCACGAGAGCTATGCTGATTATAGACAAGAAAAAAGCCCATGGAACATGAGCTTCTTACTTCTGAGGGATGCCTTTATATCGCACGAAGATGTCATGGAACATCATGATTGATGAAGAACAATAATCATATTATGAGAATTTAATTAAAAATTCAACTATTTTTATCGAATATCCTAAGCTTTTTCTAATTATTCATTCTGAGCTTGTTCGGTCAGATTATTGACCTTTTTTTCAATTAAGCTGGCGTTTTCTTGCAAAATCTCAATGAGTTTTTGTAGATTAACGAACTCAAAACGATTTTTTGATGCAAGCAAAGTCAGTGCGAGAGGTGGCTCTTTGCTGGAGAATTTGATGGGTACAGACAGCCCTGAAATATGAGGATCCAATTCACCTACAGAAAAATAGTAGCCTTGCTTTTTAATCTTTTTCATTTTTTCTAAAAATTCATGCTGATCTTGAGCAAAGTTAACTTGCAATAATTGATCTGCAAAGCGCTCGTAGTAGTCAAGCATCATCTGTTTAGGTAAATGTGAAATCATGACTTTAGCGGATGAGCCGACAAAGACAGGACGTGGACAACCACGACCATACGACAACAACAACGTGTTTTTATAGACCTCATCATGTAGATCGATACATGAATTATGATTTAAGTGTGTGAGAAGGCAAGAAAATTCAGTACGTTCAACAATATCTCGCATAAAGGGCTTACTGATTTGAACCAAGGGATCTGTGGTTCGTGAAATATAGTCTAAAACGGCGATTTTAGAGCCTAATGTGTAATCTCCCGAAGTTCCACTTAAGCGTTGTAATAGTTCTACAGACACTAATTCTTTTAAATAGCGGTAGCTTGTGGGTTTTGATAAGCCGAGTTCTTCACTGATGATATCTACATTAATGACAGGACGTGAAATAGAGAATAAGTCCAAAACAGTAAGAATTTTACCAAAACTGGATAGGGCCATAAAAAACCTACTTGCTCAAAAGGAGCGTAAAATTTCAAATTAATAGTTACTTTATAACAAAATCAACGCTGTTATGCAGGAGTTTTCGACACATTA
>NZ_RCHC01000016.1 GCF_003664645.1 Acinetobacter chengduensis
CCGCGTCGCGAATTCAACAACGATCGCCCACGCCGTGAAGGTGGTTTCGAAGACCGTCCACGTCGTGAATTCAACAACGATCGTCCACGCCGTGAAGGTGGTTTCGAAGACCGTCCACGTCGTGAGTTCAACAACGATCGCCCACGTCGTGAAGGTGGTTTCAATGATAAACCACGTTTTGATTCGAATGATGACAACCGTGGCAACCGCGTAGATTACAAACCACGTCGCGAAGGTGGCTTTGGTGATCGTCCAAAACGTGATTTTGGTGATCGTCCAGCACGCCGTGAAGGTGGTTTTGGTGACCGTCCAAAACGTAGTTTTGGTGATGACCGTCCACGTCGCGAATTTAATTCAGACCGTCCACGTCGTGAAGATGGCGAACGCGGTCGCAAATTCAATGACTAATTGAATTTCGTCTGAAATAAAAAATAAAAACCGGCCATTCGCCGGTTTTTATTTGTCCTTTTTTTTATAAAATGTATACTTGATCATGTTTCTTGTCTTATTTGATAAATATATTGAATGCTAGCAAGCAGTTTTTACAAGCTTCTTCTTTGGAGGTGCTTATGCCTTATATCGGGTTAGCTTTATTTTTAAGCAATATTGTTTATTATATCTATAATCATTGGGTTTAAACTCGCACGCCTTGTTTTTACCAAGCTTTAAAAAATAAAAAGTAAAAAACCACTATAATTTAATCATCTTCTGTTACATGGAAAGGTAACATTATGTTCTTTAATCCTTTATAGTATGCGTGCTGAAAAAATGCAGGAATAAGCTCAGCTATGAATAATCCAACACCTCTTCAGGCTCAATCACTGATTGAAGTGAAAAATTTGAGTTTTAAGCGAGGAGAGCGTGTCATTTATGACAATGTCAGCTTAACCATTCGTCGTGGTCAAATCACTGCCATTATGGGGCCTTCAGGTACGGGTAAAACCACCTTATTGCGTCTAATTGGTGGTCAGTTGGTACCCGATGCAGGTGAAGTCCTCCTAGATGGTAAAAATATTGGCCAAATGTCGCGTCAAGAATTATTTGCTGCACGTGCACGTATGGGCATGCTCTTCCAAAGCGGTGCATTATTTACAGATATGTCGGTTTATGAAAACGTAGCATTTCCAATTCGCGCGCATACCAAATTACCTGAGCATCTCATATCAGAATTGGTTTCACTGAAGCTTGAATCTGTTGGTTTACGTGGTACAGAACAGTTTATGCCTGCAGAATTATCGGGTGGGATGAATCGTCGTGTGGCATTAGCACGTGCGATTGCACTGGATCCTGAGCTGATTATGTATGACGAGCCATTTGCGGGCCAAGACCCGATTGTAATGGGCGTATTAACGCGTTTAATTCGTTCTTTACGTGAAGCTCTGGACCTGACGACGATTATTGTGTCGCACGATGTCGCAGAGACTTTATCGATTGCTGACTATATTTATGTGGTTGCAGAAGGCAAAGTTCAGGGCGAGGGGACACCTGCTGAGCTTAAAGCACATGCATCGCCTTTTGTCCGTCAGTTCCTTACAGGTTCGGTCGATGGTCCGGTCGACTATCAATTTAGCCATCAGCCATATTTGTCGCAAGAGGTTCGTTCATGAATGCAATTGCCACATTAGGTAGACGCGTCATTGAACGTGTTCAAGGCATTGGCACAGCATTTATTATGTTGTTGCAAATTTTGTGCTCTTTGCCAACATGGCTTGGGGTGAAGCTATTTATTTATCAGATGTACCGTGTTGGGGTGCTGTCGTTACTGATTATTAGTGTATCAGGCCTGTTTATTGGTTCAGTCTTGGGCCTACAGATGTACAGCATTTTATCTACTTTCGGTAGTGAAGCCATGCTTGGTACGGCGGTTGCATTAACGTTGTTAAGAGAACTTGCACCTGTCGTTGCTGCTTTATTGTTTGCAGGACGTGCGGGTTCGGCATTAACTGCTGAAATTGGTTTAATGAAAGCCACTGAACAGCTGTCAAGCATGGAAATGATTGGTGTAGACCCTTTAAAACGTGTGATATCACCACGTTTATGGGCAGGTATCATCAGTCTGCCAATGTTGTCTGTCATTTTCGCTGCGGTCGGCATTATGGGCGGTAAATTGGTAGGTGTAGACTTCTTGGGTGCGGATGAAGGTTCGTACTGGAGTGGTATAGAAAGTAGCGTGCAATTTTTTAAAGATGTGCTGAATGGCACGATTATTAAAAGTTTTGTGTTTGCGTTAATTTGTACATGGATTGCGGTGTATCAAGGCTATGCTTGTGAACCAACATCTGAAGGTATTGCAACTTCTACAACACGTACAGTGGTGTATTCGTCGCTGTGTGTTTTAGGTTTTGATTTCGTGTTGACTGCGGTCATGTTCGGAGGTATTTAATGAAATCACGTACGAGTGAGCTGGCCGTCGGCATTTTTGTAATTCTATTTGGTATTGCTTTATTCTTCTTAGCCATGCGTGTGAGCGGTTTGGTGGGCAACAATTTAAAAGACAGCTATGGAATGACCGCTGTTTTTGAAAATGTGAATGGGATTAAGCCGCGTGCAAAAGTGGCTATGAGTGGTGTTAAAATTGGACAAGTAGATTCAATTACCCTCGACCCTGTAACACGTTTAGCGACAGTACATCTGACACTAGATGGTAGCTTAACGACCTTTAATGCAGAACAGTTAAAACAAGTTCAAAAAGATGCTTTAGAAGAGCTACGCTATAGTTCGGACTATGAAGCAGCAGATCCTGCACAACAAAAAGAAATGGAAAAGCAACTTATTGCTAACATGAAGTCCATCACCAATCTGGACGAAGATGCTTATATTATGGTTGCAACCAACGGCTTGTTGGGTGAGAAATATTTGAAAATTGTACCAGGTGGCGGTCTGAATTATTTGAAGCGTGACTCTCAAATTGTGAACACACAGGGCACGATGGAAATTGAAGACTTAATTACCAAATTTGTAACCGGTGGTGCAGGTAAGTCATCTGACGCTAAAGCTGAAGAGACAGATACCACTGCAGATGCAGAACCGTCATTTACAGAATAGTTTTTTGAGGAGAAAACACGTGAATACTTTGGTGAAACAAACCTTAACAGCTAGCATACTTTCGACAATGCTTGCAGGTACCGCTTTTGCAGCACCATCTGAAACGCCACCTGCATTTATTAAGAAAGTGGCTGATGGGTTGATCACTCGTTTAAAAGCAGACCAATCTAAACTGCAAAATAACCCTGCAGCAGTAAAAGCAATTGTGCGTCAAAATCTTGACCCGTATATTGATTCACAAGCATTCACGCGCATTGTGATGGGTACATACGCAACGAATCAGAACAGTACGGCTGCGCAACGTGCTCAGTTCGAAAAGAATTTCCGTGAAACTCTCATCGAAAACTATGGTACTGCTTTTGCAAAATATAGCAACCAAACCTACACCATGCGTCCATTTAAGTCGAATAACCCAACCAATCCTGTTGTGACGATCGACTTTATTAACAATGGCGAAAAAATTCCAGTATCTTTCCAGTTGGCAGATAAAGGTAGCCAATGGAAAATCCGTAATATTAACGTTTCAGGCATCGACCTAGGTTTACAATTCCGTAATCAGTTTGCGGCAACTGTAAAACGTAATGGTGGTAACTTGGATAAATCAATTGCGAACTTCAAGCCTGATGCTGAAGCTGCCGTTGAAAAGAAAAAATAAGCAGGTTTAATATGATTGAATTCACTGCTGAAGAATTGCATGTGACTGGAAAAATTGACTATGGCAATGCTGAACAGTACTACGCTCAGGGGCTGAAAGTTCTTCAGACACAGCAGCAATACCCCATTACAGTGAATTTATCTGCTCTGGAGCATGGCAGTACGCTGGCATTGGCTGTGTTGGTGCGTTGGTTGCGACAAACACCAAATGCGCAAGGTCTAGCGTTTAAAGCAGTCCCTGAAAAAATGATGAAAATCATACAGGCCTGTCATTTAGAGCATGATTTGAAGATCATTTAAAATTGTAGCGAATAAAAAAGCGCCTTTTAAGGCGCTTTTTTATGCTGCCTAAATCATGGGGGGAAATAAGTTGTGGTGTTTGTGCTTCTGTCTTTAGTAGGGCTTTAAAGCTTGCTCAAATCCATTTTTTCCAACGGAAATAAATGAGCGGGCCAATTAAGAAAGCAATTAAAATTAAGCTCACCATAATAAAACTGGTAGTCCCATGTGCAAAAGGGAGCTCGTCGGTGTTCATGCCGTAAATACTGGCTACCAGCATTGGTGGCGCTAGCATACTTGGTAAGATCGAAAATCGACGAATGGTATCGTTCTGCTCGGTATTAATGAAGCCTGATGTGGTGTCTAGCAAGAAACGTACTTTTTGGAATAAGAAAGCATCATGTTCGACCAGTGAGCGCACGTCTTCGCTGAGCTCTCGAATATCTGCATCGTAAATATGACTGCCCAGCGCACGAGGCCGTGATAAGAAGGTGAGTACACGACGTAGGTCAATAAGACACAGCTGTGCTTTCCCAAGCATGTCTTCTAATTGTGCCAAGCGGGTAATCATGTCATCCAAATCTAAAATCATTTCACGGTGACGGTTGTTCAGCACTTCTGTGGAGTATTTTTCCAAGTCTTTGTGGATATCTTCTAAGATATCCGCAAGCTCATCAAGTTTCGCTTCTAAGAGGCCCAATAAAATCCACGTTGGATCTTTATAATCAATCTCATAGTCATTGCGACGCGCACGTGCACGAAAGGCACGAAATGCCACCAGCTTTTCACCACGCAAAGTAAATAGGCGCTCTTTATGTAAAATAAAAGCGACTGTCTGTACCGTGGCTAAAATGCTAGAGTTTTCTTCAGTTTCACCATCGACCTGAAAGTTTTTATTTTTCGTTAAAAAATACGTACTGATATGCAAAATACCGTCGTCATCACGGTAAAATCGTGCAGAGGAAGAAATGTCTTCTAGAGATTTGAGCGTTGGTAAATTTTGCTCGTATGCATCCATGATCCATTGCTGTTCTTCTTGAGATGGTGCAATGAGGTCAAGCCAGACTAAATCTTGATGTAGATCGAAGTCACCATTGACTGTGGTATCTTCTAAACTACCGCGCTCTGTGGCGTAAAAGGCTTCCAGCATGCCGTCTTTTCTCCCTTGCGCAGTATGTAAAAATGAATGCGTGTATTTTAGACAAGGATGCTTAGAAATACACTGCTCGAATGATTATTTTATTAAAAAATCTGAACGAAGTTTAGATTCCAAGCATGACAATTCAATAACAGGGTAAGAGATGATGAATTCTATAGCAATTTTTTGTGGTTCGGCCTTAGGTACAGACCCTGTTTATGAGCAAATCGCAATTCAGGTGGGGCAATGTTTGGCAAAACATCACATCACATTGGTGTATGGTGGTGGCCGTTCAGGCCTGATGGGCATTGTGGCAGACAGTGCGTTGCAGGCGGGTGGTCAAGTGATTGGCGTGATTCCTAAGCAATTGGTGGACCGTGAATTGGCGCATCCACATTTGACTGAATTGTATGTAGTGCAAAACATGCATGAGCGTAAAACCAAAATGTCTGAACTCTCGGATGGTTTTATTGCGATTCCAGGTGGTGCAGGAACATTGGAAGAAATTTTTGAACAATGGACTTGGGCACAATTGGGCATTCATTTGAAACCTTACGCATTTTTAAATATTGATGATTTTTATACTGATTTACTTAAGTTTATTCAGCTCACAGTTGAAAAGGGTTTTACACAAACTCGCTTTGCTGATGCGCTGGTTGTATCAGATAAAATCGAAGATATTTTAATGCAGTTTAAGCAATATACGGCGCCACAACCTAAATGGGGCATGGCGGCAGATCAACAAGATTTGGTGAAGCATTAAGATGAAAGTCATTACTGTGGCTGCGGGCATTGTGTTGAATGAACAGCAACAAATGCTCGTAGTACGTAAGAAAAATACTGCCTGCTTTATGCAGGTGGGTGGCAAGCTGGAACCGAATGAGCTTCCAGCGCAGACTATTGTGCGTGAGATTGCTGAAGAAATTGGCTGTCAGGCCAACATTCAGCATTATCTTGGGCGTTTTGAAACGGCGACTGCCAATGAGCCAGATCATCAATTGGTGAGTTATGTCTACCATGTAACTTTAGATCAAATTCCAACAGTACATGCAGAAATTGCAGAAATGCGCTGGGTAGATTTAGATGACAACGAAACACCGCTCGCACCATTGACCACACAAATTATTATTCCATGGATTAAACAGCAACTGGTGTCTTCAGTCACTTCATGAGCAATAGGCTATATTTGTTTAGATAACTTTAAACTTCTGCAACCGCTAAGCAAGCAACAGAGATCTGCTGACAACCCAATTCTATGAGGCAGTTGTGTAGCGCTTGAATAGAGCTACCAGTAGTCACCACATCATCGACAATCAAAACATGTCGATAACGTACGGGATCTGGTGGCGTCAATTTAAATTGTTGCTGTATATCGCTCATACGCTCTAAACGGCTCAAGCCTTTTTGTGCATGCTGTTTTAAGCGCGTGACAGGTTGCCAAATAGGAACATTTAATTGTTTTGCTAAATCTTGAGCAATCAATAAGGACTGATTAAAGCCTCGTTCTGCGAGTCGTTCTGTCGATATAGGCATGGGAACAATGGCATGTATTTTTTGGGGCAGTTTTAGCGTGCTGAGTAAGCCAGATAGAAGTGGCTGAAATTGAAGTTGTTGTTGATATTTGTATTGTTGAATGATTCGATTAAGTGGATAGTCGTAACGACATGGCGCGATAATGTTTATACCTTGGCGTTGTAATGCTTGCCTTTGCCAAGGGAGTGACTTCCAACAGTCCTCACAGACCTGATGCCAGTGTTGCGTATCTGCATGGCAAAGTTGGCAGGGTTGAATGCTTCTAAGCAATCCTGTCAATTGTTGCCATATAGAATTAGACGTAGGCATAGCGTGGGGCTTCCGGTAGCCAACGCTTGAGTAACGCTTCGGCATTTTGGGGGTGATCTTTTAAAATTTGCTGGGCAACATAATGGGCCTGATCCAGCAGATGATCATCACGTTCTAATTTTGCTACACGAAAGCCCATATCGCCCGTTTGTTTAGTCCCGAGTATTTCACCCGGCCCACGAATTTCTAAATCCTTTTCTGCAATAATAAAACCATCATTGGTTTCACGCATGATGCGTAAGCGTTCTTGGCCATTTTGCGACAGCGGATTTTTATACAGCAGAGCGCAAAAGCTGGCTTTAGCACCTCGTCCTACACGTCCGCGAAGCTGGTGTAATTGAGATAATCCTAAACGTTCAGCATTTTCAATGACCATGATGGATGCATTGGGCACATCAACCCCAACTTCAATCACGGTGGTAGCAATCAGCAATTGTAGTTCATTATTTTTAAACTGTTGCATCACCAGTTGCTTTTCATCGGCTTTCATTTTGCCGTGTACTAAACCAATATTGATTTCAGGGAATCGTTGTTTAATTTCTGCAAAAGTGGCTTCAGCGGCTTGAGCATCTAAAGTTTCTGATTGCTCTACCAGTGTGCACACCCAATAAGCTTGTTTGCCCTCAGCACAGTTGGTGGCAATACGTTGTAATACCTCTTCACGACGGTCGAGTGGAATAGTGACCGTTTGAATAGGAGTACGCCCTGGTGGCAGTTCATCAATCACTGAGGTATCTAGGTCGCCATAAGCAGACATTGCTAGCGTGCGGGGAATAGGGGTAGCGGTCATCACTAGCTGATGCGGGGTCATGCCATTTAAGCCTTTGTTGCGTAGTGCCAAACGCTGATCGACACCAAAACGGTGCTGTTCATCAATAATGACTAGCCCAAGCTTGGCAAAGGCCACATTGTCTTGAAATAGCGCATGCGTACCGACTACTAAATTGGCGCTACCGTCCTGTATGCTTTGTTCAGAAGTAGCACGGGCCTTACCTTTTTGTTTGCCCGAAAGCCAAGATACGGTCAGGCCCATAGGCTCAAACCACTTTTTAAAGTTTAAATAATGTTGTTCTGCCAAAATTTCAGTTGGCGCCATTAAGGCAACTTGCCAGCCGTCTTCTAAGGCATGACAGGCTGCCACACCTGCAACCAGTGTTTTACCTGCACCCACATCACCCTGAACTAAACGGAGCATGGGTTTATTCTGTTTTAAATCTTGAGCAATTTCTTTAGACACACGCTTTTGTGCGCCTGTCATCTCAAAGGGTAGGCTAGCGAGTAAAGCCTTGGCAAAGTTTTGACTAGGGCTAAATGAAGGCGCTTCAATTTGTTGGATATAAGCACGGCGACTCAGCATGCTGACTTGATGCGCCACCAGTTCTTCAAAAATCAAACGTTGCTGGGCAGGGTGTGAACCTTGGGTCAGCTGCAACATATTGGCATTGACGGGTGGATGATGAATATAGTCCAGCGCTTGTTTCAGTGCATAGCCATTGGTAAATTTTGGTGGCAGTAGTTCAGGTAGGTTATCGCTGTGATTTTCTAAAGCTTGTTTGACATATTCACGCAGTTTGGGCTGTGTCAGCCCTTCGGTTGCAGGGTAAATAGCCGTTAGTTGGGTTTGCGGTAGCGGGGTATCTTCGCTAATTAATTGTAATTCTGGATGGTACATTTCCAGTCCGCGCGCACCTACACGAACTTCACCAAAGATGCGTAGGCGAGCGCCCATTTTTGCGCGGTCAGTAATCCCTTTATAAATATGATAAAAACGTAGGGTGACTTTGCCAGTATCATCATCCAGCAACACCGCCATAGATTTGCGTTTACCTGGCGGAAAGTCCACACTTTTGACAATGCCTTCGAGCAAATAGCTACGGCCAACAGTCAGCTGATTCATTGGTATAATGGTGCTACGATCTTCATAGTCACGTGGCAAATGAAACAGTAAGTCGTCGGTGGTAAAAATATTCAGTTTTTCAAGTAATGCGCTAGCAGCATTGCCTACGCCTTGCAGTTGATGAACAGCAGCCATTTCCCCTCGGTCTGTTTTGGACAGATCATACGTCTGTGATTAGGTGCTAAATGCATATTTTATTTATAGGTTATGGTAAAACATCTCAACGCGCTGCAAAACTGTTATTTGAGCAGGGCCACCAAATTACCACAATCAGTCAAAGCCTGAAAACGGATGTTTATGCCAATCATCTGATTCAAGATGTACAGCGATTAGATTTGAGCGACATTGCACCTGTAGATATCGCTTATGTGTTGTTGTCACCCAATGTCTCCACGATAGAGGCGTATCAGCAGACCTATGTTGATAGTGTAAAACCTATTGTTCAGGCCTTAAAAGATCATCCTATTCAGCGACTGATTGTAGTTTCATCTACGCGGGTCTATGGTGAAAATGCAGGCGAATACGTTGATGATGACACTGTACCCAATCCGAGTGATGTGCAAGGCAATTTGTTGCTAGGCATGGAACAGTTATATCAGCAGTATTTGGATCAAGCCTGTGTAATTGTACGTCCGACTGGGATTTACAGTGGTTCATCTGCTCGTATGCAGAAACTGGCAGCACATACTACAAGCTACCCAACGATTCAGTGGTCAAATAGGATACATATTGACGATCTTGCGCGGTTTTTGGTGCATCTACTTCACGTGGAACATCCTGAAAAATCATATATCTGCACCAATAATCAGCCACAATCTTTACATGAACGAATACTAAAAATTCAAAGATCTTTGAACTTAGCTGAACTGGTACTGGAAAGTGAGCGAGAAACGGGGAAAAGGATTTATGCCACGCGCATGAAAGCCATCGGCTTTCGATTAATACATGATGAGCTCTGACTGAAGGGATATTCTCTGTACTTGGCGTTGTATATGATTCATTGATCATAGCCCTGTTATTTTTTCTTTAGCCCCCTAATCATCTCAATTTTTTATATTGTTGTTTGTATGAGCTTGGGCAGGATAGCCAATGATGATGGAATAAATCTTTTTAATTTATAAGTGTTTATCGCGTATCTATTCATTTTTATTATTTTGTTGAAATCTTGAGTATTAAGATTGAATTGAATAAAAAACTTTATAATTCATGTTTTTATTAATTTATTTTCTAACGAGTACGCAGATTAACCTAAACATAATGGGTGTATAAATTATTTATGTATTTGCTCCAATTTATGGGCTGCTTTTTTAGGCATAAGGCTTTAGACTTCTTATAAGTTAAAACATATCGTGAATAGAAATGAAGTGTGCGTCTTTTTTTGCAGGTGTTGGTGGAATCGATCTTGGCTTTGATAAAGCAGGATTTGAGACTATCTATGCAAATGAACTTGATAAATTCGCAGTAGAAACAATCCGCGCGAATTTTAATTTTTATGTTGATCATAGAGATATCAATGACGTAGATGCTTCTGAAATTCCAGATTTCGATATTATGCTTGCAGGTTTTCCATGCCAAGCATTTTCTGTTGCAGGTTATCGCCAAGGTTTTGAGGATGAAAAAGGCCGCGGAAACTTATATTTTGAGCTAGAACGAATTTTTAATGAGAAAAAGCCCGCTGTAATTTTGCTCGAAAATGTCAAAAACTTAGTCAGTCATGACCAAGGGAATACATTTAAAGTGATTTTAGAAAGCCTTAAAAATCATGGCTATCATGTTAAATACAAAGTTTTAAATGCAAGTGAATACGGGAATACGCCTCAAAACCGTGAACGTATTTACGTGGTATGTTTTAAAGATATTAAAGCGCATGAAAAGTTTAATTTTCCAGAAGCGATCCCTCTAGAAACCAAGATTAGTGATCTGTTGGAAGATGAAGCGAACATTGACAAAAAATACTTCTATACAGAAAAGACGCCTTTCTTTAATCAACTGGTTGAAGACATTAAAGATGCAGAAACCTTGTATCAATGGCGCCGTCAGTATGTTCGTGCCAACAAAAGCAATATGTGCCCAACCTTAACTGCCAATATGGGCACAGGTGGTCACAATGTTCCTTTGCTCAATGTACAAGGTAAAGCGGATACCATTAGAAAATTAACGCCACGAGAATGCTTTAACTTCCAAGGTTTCCCTAAAGATTTTATTTTGCCTCAACAAACTAGCAATGCAAATCTGTATAAACAGGCAGGCAACAGTGTGGTAGTGCCCGTTATTGAAAGAATTGCTTTAGAAATTAGAAAAGCTTTAAACATTAAAAAAGAAAAAACTGAAAGCTTGCAAATAGAGCTTCTATAGCATGATCGGGTATTTTTAACTTTACAGTTAAATGCCGAATTGCAAACTAAGATTTTTGGATTTAGAACAGTTACAGCTTGAAGACCGTACAGATGAGCGTGAATTAACATGCTCATCTTGGTCTTAACCTAGGCTTTTAATTGAGGAAATGTTGAAAGCCAAATGGCTAAATTAGCCTGCTGGAATTTCTCTAAAAAAGCCACTTTGAAGATAGTAGTTTGAGGCATCCATTTGGGTTTTTCCATTCAGCATCGCATTTTGTGGTAGGATATATTCCTCTTCAATCATTTTGACTAAATTGCGATTGGACACATAGCCAACCACTTCTAAAGCAACGGATACTTTAGGCAAAATTTGCTCTAAAAAAATAGGCTTTAAAGCTTCGGGATCCGCTTCTGTTGATATTTTGATCTGATTTAAAAGGTCATGAAGATCGGTATTTACACGACTAAAAAATAGAAAATCATAAATGCCTTTACTTTCTGAATGCTGATTGGGCAAATACGTGGCTTTGCCATCACGAATTATCCAGTCTTTTTCTTCTAATAAAAGTAAATTGCCAAAGTGTTTTGTTGTTTTTATTGCAATATGATATTGATCATTTACCACAAAATCTGAGCTGTCCCATGCGCCTAAGCCATAACATTCATAATCAATATTGGTAACTTTATGAACCTTTTCTCTATTTTTGACTACGTTATAAAAAGCGACTTCGCCTAATTTGCCTATAAACACATCAGAAAATTTTTGACGATTATCACGACTGATTTTCCCGCCAGATCGATGGCTTCGATGTTCTCCTGTAGCACCAAAAGTCATATTCCAACTAAATAGAAATGCTTGTTTTACATCATCAGCACTACATGTTGCAGGTGTTCGACTCGCAAAAGGTAACTTGTGGTTAACTTCATAATTATTATTGTTCTGGGTTAATTTTTTAAAATCCATTGTTCAATATTCAAAGTTATTATCTAAATGTTTTATAGCGTATTTATCAGCATAGTGCTTCTGCTAAATTCGAAATATATGCTTTAAATACAAAAAGTGTATGAAGCAGAGAAAAAGAGGGAGCAAGTTTTAAAAACTTGCCCCCTCTGTCACTGAGTCATTTTTCTGTGCTAGATATCGCGCAACCAGAAAGAAAATAAGCGCTTATTTCTTTTTACGTTTTGCGCGTTTCTTCGCTTGTTCATCAGCAACTTTATCTAATGCTTCTTTTAGCTCCTCATCGCTGAATGTTGTAATGTGCTGTAGCATTTGCAAAGTCACATCGTCCAGTACCAAATTGGCGTACTGTGCAACATTCTGGAAGTTTTCATCAAATACAATGGCATTGTCAGCATTGGTACTGATATAACCTTGTTGCGTCAGCACTTTAATAAAGCTTTGGAATAAGGCTTTATCAAAGAACTCAGGCGAGTTGAACTCATACAGTACAGATAGGCGTTGGCCCACCAAATGACTCAGTTCTTCCACCTGACGCGTTGAAATGTTGCCTGAACCACGCTGAGTAATTAAAGCTAACGTCATGTAGTAACGTTCAAGGCTCTGCATTACAGGAGCAGCCAACACCACCAATTGATTGTGGTATTCGCTGTTTGGTGCAGGTGAAATTAAGTTGCCTTCCGTATCTTCAGAAATCAGCTTAGCTTGAATTAATGCTTCAGCATAAGCACAAATTTGATCTTTAAGCTCTTCGTCTTTCCATTTTAAGAACAATTCAGCTTTTAAGAATGGATATAAAGTACGGATTACATTGATGAGGTCACCACGACGGATTGAACCGTTATGTTCCACCAAGGCAGCAATGAGTGAAGGCAAAATGAATGCGTGCAAAATGTTATTACGGAAATAAGTTAGCAATACAGCTTGACCATCTTCAATCGCAATAATATCGCCTAATACATGCTTCACACGCTTAATCAATTTCAGTTTCAAGCCGTAGGCAATAATTTCTTTACCTGACAAAGGTGTAACTTGCATGCGTGCATCATACGGCAGGGCAGTGAGCAGGTTACGGTATGTATCGAGCTGATTAATACAGATTTCTTCATCCAGTGTATGTTTTGCCGTAGCCAATAAAATCAGTGACAGCAAAGATACAGGGTTGATTACGGCAGCACGGTTGATGTTTTCCAAAATGGCATGTGCAGAGCTGGTGACCGCATCTGAAACTTCTGCTGGCATCGCGTCGTCATTTTTTTCAATTTTGACATTCTCTACGCCATGTTGTTTCAGTACATCATTGAGGAAAACTGGCTCACCAAAGTTCACATGCACTTTACCGAAAATACGTTCAATTTTACGTAAAGTTTTCACAATGCCCAGAACCGATTCGCCTTCTTTCGGCTTACCGTTCATTTCGCCTACGTAGGTTGCACCTTCCATTAAGCGTTCATAACCAATATAAGTTGGTAAGAACACAATCGGTTTCGCAGGGTTACGTAAGTGACTGTGTACGGTCATTGCGAGCATGCCAGTTTTAGGTGGAAGCAGACGACCAGTACGCGAACGGCCACCTTCAATAAAGTATTCGAGTGGCGTGTTACGTGACAAAATGCTGTATAGATATTCTTTAAATACCGTCGTATATAAGCCATTTCCACGGAAGCTACGGCGAATAAAGAACGCACCACCGCCACGTAGAATTTGACCGACAAATGGCATATTTAAGTTATCGCCCGCAGCAATGTACGGCACCATCATCCCGCGTTTATAAATCACATAAGACAGTAATAGATAGTCAATATGACTGCGGTGACATGGTGTATAGACTATTTCATAGTCCTTAGCCAATTCGCGAACAGTACTAAAATTATGTACTTCTACACCGTCATATAACTGTGTCCACAAACGAGTTAAGGCAATGTCTGCAAAACGCACAGTTGAATGTGAATAGTCCGACACGATTTCATTTAGATAACCAATCGCACGACGTTCAGCTTCGACCATACTAATCTTGCCACGAATACTTTCACGGCGGATTGCATCTTGCACATCAGGGGCTTTAATCAAGCCATGCATCACATTGCGACGGTCAGATAAATCTGGGCCTAAAACCACTTCACGTTGACCATCAAGATAGTCATTTAGCGTACTTAAGATATAAGTGGCAGGTGACAGATTTGGATGCGTAGTCTTTGCATAATCGACCAATGCTCGTAGGGATTGTGGTTCATGAAATTCGATATACGTCTGACGACCATGTAGACCAATATTCATTAACTGTTTAACACGGCTTGGTGTAGACCAAGTATCTGTAAATAAAAGTTTTAACCAAGAATCTTCTTTTTCTGGATCACGGCCCCAGAGCAAGGTTACAGGAACCAGTTCAATATCTAAATCAGGCTGTTTTTCTAAAGCTTCTACTAAACGCAAAAGGCGTGGTGGAAAAGCATGTGGGGGCGGATTTAGTAGATTATTTTCATCACGATGCTGTAAAAATAATACTGAGGCTTTTTCAGTATGTGTTCCCACATTCAGCGGGTCGAGCGCAGCGTGCAATTTTAAACGACGTGTTTCACCATCGACCACCAATGCATTACTACGTGAATGTGTTTGTAATACATAGCAGACAATCTTTTTAGATTGTGGCTGATCTGAAGTTTCTGCAATTGCAGGTTCAGTAGGCACTTCGCCAAGAACGTGTGGTGTTACCACGAGGTCAAGAAGCTTACTTGAAAGCTTTCGATACATTTGACCAAAGCCAGACTTGGACATAAAGACTCCTACTTGAATGAACCAGCCCGATTAAATTTCGGGGGATACAAATTTTGCATAATTTTAGCGAAAAACAGTATGCTATTTTCTAACATTTTATAGACATATTGTAAGATTTTATCGTTAAAAAACGTATTTTTAGTAGATAATTTCGAAGAAGAATATGACAGTCCAGTCAGCCAATCTTTAGGGTTTTAGTGGGTTTTTATGGCAATATAGTGCTGAACTGTGAATTTAAATTTTACCTGATTTCGGGTGATCCCATGCAAATAGGTCGTATATGAATGCTTTAACTCAAGAGTTAGTTGAACTGCTTAGCTTAGAAAAGCTAGAAGAGAACATCTTTCGCGGTCAAAGCCGTAATTTGGTGGGTAAACGTGTGTTTGGTGGTCAAGTGTTAGGCCAAGCCCTTCGCGCAGCATCATATACAACAGATCGTCCTGCTCATTCTCTGCATGCTTACTTTTTATTTGGTGGAGATGTTAGCGCCCCAATTATTTATGAAGTTGATCGTATCCGTGATGGCCGTAGTTTTGTGAGTCGTCAGGTGCGTGCGATTCAGCATGGCAAAACCATTTTTATGTGCATGGTGTCATTTGCTGAACAAGAAGAAGGTTTAAATTATCAGGTGGCAGAGCCGGATTATCCAGCGGTTGAAGATATAAAATCAGAAGCTGAACTTAAAAAAATGTTGGTTGAATTTGTCCCTGAAAATGTACGTGCTTCATTTATGCGAGACCGTCATGTCGAAATTCGCCCAATTGATCCGCAAAATCCGTTCCAGCCACAACCCGCTGCACCATCGTATGCACATTATATTCGTACGCATGACAAAATTGCGGATGATGTCGATGATATTTCTTTGCATCAGGCGATTGCGGCTTTTTATTCAGATTTTACTTTAATGACGACTGCGCTACGTCCGCACGGTTTAAGCTATTTATCGCCAAGTTTGCAATGTGCAAGCATTGATCACGCCATGTATTTCCATAAACCATTTCGTGTGGACGACTGGATGCTATACGACATGGATGCAACTGTGAGCTCAAGTTCACGCGGTTTGAATTTTGGCCGTATGTGGCAGAACGGCGAGTTGGTCTGTAGCACCACACAAGAAGGTTTAATTCGTTTGCGTGAAATTGAAACGCAATAAGCTTTTTTAGGTCGCTGATTTTCAAAAACCGAATCGATGGATTCGGTTTTTTTATGCCTGCGTTGCAAAAGATAGGGTACTTCTAGGAGCTAAATATTCTTTGAGTGAGCGATTCAGCAATGTTGAATGTTTATTGGCAGTACTATGCCTTAGCAGGAAAATTGCAGGGCTTTACATAAATAAATATCGAATCTTTGCCTTGCACATGGCATAGTTCTTGGCAGTATGTCCTGAAAAAAATGACTCAGCTATGAGCTTAAATACCCAAATTTTGATTGCAGCCATTTTAGGTGTTGTTTTCGGTTTTTTAATGAATCTGTTTCCAGACAGTGGATTCTTTAGTGCGAGCTTATATGGCTTAGGGCTGATGAGCAGTGTTTTTATTGGACTACTAAAAATGCTGTTGATCCCACTTATTTTTAGTTCGATTGTGGTGGGTGTTTCTAATTTGCAGGCGGGCGGGCAATTAGGCCGTGTCTGGAAAATCACTTTGGCTTGTTGTGTAACCACCACTACACTGGCGCTTATATTGGGCTTGGCCTGTGCGCATCTGTTTCAGGTGGGCAAAGGGGTGGACATCCAAATGTTCCAAGAGGCGATGGCTCAGCACCAAAGCCCAGATACTCTGACACCATCATCATTTTTTACTAATTTTATTCAAAATACTTTAATTAACCCCTTTAAAGCTTTTGCTGAAGGCAATGTACTCGCAGTTGTAGTCTTTGCTTTACTGTTGGGTGTGGCATTGGTGAAAGGTGGGGATAAATTCAGGAGTGTGCGTAAGCTGAGTGTGCAGTTTTTTGACATTATGATGTTAATGATTAGCTGGGTCATGAAACTGGCACCATTGGGCATTTTTGCGTTATTGGCCAAGTTAATTGCCACAGAAGATATTTCTGTACTGAGCCGCTTGGCTGAATTTGCTGCCGTAGTTACAGGAACCACTATTTTTCACGGTGCGGTGGTGTTACCACTACTGTTGTGGATTTTTGGCAAAATGAGCCCAATTACCTTCTTTAAAGGGACTCGTGCGGCACTGATCACGGCATTTGCAACCAGTTCTAGTTCTGCAACCATGCCATTGTCCATGAAATGTGCACAGGAAAATTTAGGTGTGCGTCCACAAACGGCGGGTTTTGTTATTCCGTTGGGCACGCAGCTGAATATGGATGGTACTGCGTTATATGAAGCCGCGGCTGCACTATTTGTTGCAAACCTAATGGGACTAGATTTGAGCTTGGGGCAACAATTAATTGTCTGCGCCACTGCGATGATTGCATCACTAGGTGCACCTGGTATTCCAAGTGCGGGTATGGTCACCATGATTATGGTGCTACAGTCCGTGGGCTTGCCCGCCGAAGCAATAGCCATTTTACTGCCCATTGACCGCTTATTAGATACGGTGCGTACAGTCGTAAATGTGCAGGGTGATATGATGATTAGTGTGGTGGTGGATCGCCACACGCGAGAACCTGAAGTAGCAACAGAAAGTTAATTCAAGATTGATTTTTTTCTGCACTGTAGTGGTGTAGATGAATATCTATTATCTATAGAGAATTGAGCATCATAAAAAAAGCAGGCATCAGCGCCTGCTTTTTTAATTTTCAATCTTATTTTTCAGCCATGAAGCTTATAGGGTGCTTAGGTTAATGGTTTATGCAGCAACTTTTGGCAGTGCACGTTTAGCTGCAGGTGATTGATCCAAATAAGCAATCGCATCTTCAGTTTTAGCTTCATGTACAGGATCGTACCAAGGCATTAAATAGCCCAATTGCTGAGAAATCAACCACAGTGGATGAGGCATTAATCGATTATCTTTTTGTGCAATACGTGCCCATTCACGCCAAATCCAAGGCTTATAAACCGCAGGTTTAATTGATGCATAGCGCAGATCTTGTCCTAAAATATGTGCTGCACCATCAGTCCATAGACCAATTACGGCAACAATCACCAGCAAGCTTTGATAGTAACGTGAAATATAGCCACCACCTAAATGACGGTACAAGTCAAAAGCCACCGTGCGATGTTCAATTTCTTCTGCACCATGCCATTTAACCAAGTCCAACATATTGGGGTCTGCGCCTAAACGTTGCCATTCAGTGTTATACAGCACATATTTTCCGAGTACACAGGTCATGTGTTCAACGGTTGCGATAATTCCAAGACGAAACAAATCCCACTGATGTTCGAGTGCTTTAGGTACTTCAAGGCCCATCGGCTGGTCGGCCAATACCTTGCCAAACAGGAACTCCATAATTTTTAAGTTACGGCTCACATCAATGTTGCGTACTGTTAGATATTCTTTATTGGCAGAATTGTGTGCTTGAGCATGCATCGCTTCTTGGCGAATAAATGCGCGCACATCTTCTGCAAGTTTTTCATCGGTTATTTTAGGCAGTACTTTGTTATAAAGACGACAGAACCAAAACTCACCCGCGGGCAAAATCATATTAATTTCATTAATAAAATAGCTGACAAAAGGTTGATTTGGAATCCAGTCAACAGGGGTGTCCTGCCATTCAAATTTAACTTTACGTGGCTTGATGCTGTAACTAATAGAAGAGCCTATTTTTGAATTTTTCAGGCGGGAGAGTAATTTCATCTGACTATCCTTATTGTAATGCGCGACTTTTTTGGATGCGCTAATTTATTTACATTGTTCATGCAGTCAGTATGAAAAAAATGTCCCGTATTGTGATTATCAATACGGGACATTTCGTTATCAAATAGAGTTGTTTATTGTTAGACAATGTATCTCATAAACAACCTGATTTGAGAGTTCAGATTATTTTTCAGGTGTTTGAGCTTCGTTGCCTGAAATTGATGGTTCTTCTGTAATCTCATCAACATCTAAAGCTTCAAACGCTGACTCATCGAAATCATCTTC
Source organism: Acinetobacter chengduensis (assembly GCF_003664645.1). Lineage (GTDB taxonomy): Bacteria > Pseudomonadota > Gammaproteobacteria > Pseudomonadales > Moraxellaceae > Acinetobacter > Acinetobacter chengduensis. The sequence continues at coordinate 18,971 of NZ_RCHC01000016.1, forward strand.
GAGTTCATCATCTGAACCTTCTACAAACTCGTCAGCTTCAGCATCAGGAATACTTGCCAAGTCAAATTCAGCGGCTTGCTCAAGGGTAAAGTTCAAACGACCGCCCATAATACTTGCCAACTCTTCCAAACCTTGTTTGTTTAAAGATGAGAAAGTTTGAATTGAAAACTGCAACTTCATTTTTTTCAGTTGTGCTTTCACTTCTTGCAAGGCTTTTGATGCTGGACCACGGTTAAGTTTGTCTGATTTGGTTAGAAGTACATGCACAAACAGTTTACGCGAATAAGCCCATTCCAACATCATCACGTCAAAATGCTGTAATGGATGGCGGATGTCCATCAACAAAACAAGACCTTGCAAACTTTCACGGTGAATGAGGTAGTTCTCTAACTCTTTTTGCCACACAATTTTCATGGCTTCTGGAACGGCAGCATAGCCATAACCAGGCAAATCGACTAAGCGTTGATCTGGATTACCTAAGCTGAAAAAGTTGATCATTTGCGTACGGCCAGGGCGTTTAGAAGCACGCGCCAGCTGTTTTTGGTTGGTTAGTGCATTAATCGCACTTGATTTACCTGCATTTGAGCGACCGGCAAAGGCAATTTCATAGCCTGTGTCTTCTACACATAAGTTCAGCTTGGGTGCACTCATTAAGAATTCAGCTTTACGCAACCAGTTTAATGCGCGTACAGAGTACTCAGTAATGGCAGGATCAACTTTTTTCTCATAGCTGATCTTTTGCTTAGGTGCGTTGGCTGTCTTACTGTTTCTAGACTTTCCTCTGTGCTGATGCATAACTCAACTTCAATAACGGGTACAAACAACCATTATAAAGGAAGTCCGGTGAGCAAGCGAATATTCCCCGCGGAAAGTATGGATTTTAAAGATTGATCAGCTGAATTGGCGATTGTGTAGTGAAATTGGCTGGGCCACTGCGTTGCAAAATATCTTGCAAGCTATATTGATTTAAACTGTCATAAAACTGCTCTAATGCTTGGTCTAAAATGCCTTTTAAACCACAGCCAGCACGCAGTACACAGGGTGGGGTGTTGCATTCGACAATTGGGCTACCGCCTTGCAAGGTGCGAACAATTTCACCCAGACGCATGTGTAGGGCACTCGGATTTAAACGAATGCCACCACCTTTACCTCGAGTGGTAATAATCCAATCTTGTTTTCCCATAAAGTGCACGATTTTCACTAAATGGTTTTGTGAAACATGCAGATCTTGAGCAATTTCCGCAATGGTATACGGTAGCTCACGTGGGCGTGAGACATACATGAGTATACGCAAGGCATAATCGGTAAATTTGTTCAGCTGCATAAGTTAAAAGGATCCTAAATTGTGGATTATCTTAACGTGAAAGCTCCCCGAAGGGAACTTTCTCAGCATGTTTGAATGAGTTGCTAACTTTTTAGATGCTTATAGTGGTGCAGTCAGTTGAACTGTATCGCCTGCATTTACATGGTGAATGAGAATATTTGCAACTGAAAATTCGCTGTGGTTTTCTTCAGGTTGTACTTCAAATACAAACTGATTGTTTTGCTGTGCCTGACTAAATTTAAACTGTTGTGGTTGTTGCAATTCTTGGTTAGGTACTTGTACTTTTACAGAAATAAATTGTCCCGCATTTGCTGAAACAACATCTTGCTGGTCTTTTGGAGTGAGGGTAAAGATTTTACCAGTTTCTGTATTTTCAATCGCATCGACAGTAAACGCACGCCAGCCAGCCCAACCACCATTTTGTGTAGCAAGCGTTTCATATTTGGCTTTTTCAGCACCAATTAGAATATCGGCCAATTGCAAGTACGCTTCTTTCCATGCGGCGATCAAATCAGAATCCATGGGTACATCAAGCACTTCACTGATCGAATGCAATAGGTTGTCACCCACAATTGCATATTGCTCAGGCTGAATGTCTAAGCTCACATGTTTAGTCGAAATGTGTTCAATTGCTTTGGCTAAAACACTTGGGTTTTCAATATGCTCTGCATAAGCTAATACTGCAGCTGCCAAGGCGCGAGGCTGGCGACCTGTACTTTGATGATCGAGATTGAATACATTTTTAAGTTCAGGATGGTTCTTGAGCATGCGCTGGTAAAAGTAGCTGGTCAGTGCCACACCATTTTCACGCAGTACAGGCACAGTAGATTTAACTAATTCAATATGTTGTGGAGTCATGGCTGAACTTCTTTTGATCTGGTGTTTAAGATGTATTTAAAATACATATTTAAAGATATATTTGCAATACATCTTTAAATAAAAACCATAAAAAAATTATGGGATATAAAAATATCCCATAATTTAATCATTTTTGATTGGTGCTTTAGATTACTTTTTACCGAAGAGGGAACCCAGTAAACCACGGACAATTTTTTGTCCAGTAGTGCCGCCAAGACTACGCGCTGCACTTTTTGCAAAGGTGCCGAATGTATCTTGAATGAGTTTTTCGCGTTGTTTGCTTGCACGCTCAGCTTCTTTTTGCTGTTCTTTGGCGAGGCGTTCTTGTTCGCGCGCTTGTTGTTTTTCCAGTGTAGCTTGTTCCTTGGCTTGTTGCTTTTCTAAAGCCTCTTGTTCCTTGGCTTGTAATTTATCTTGCTCTGCTTGTACGGCTTGTTGTTGGCGTTCATTGACTTTCTGTTGCAACATTTCAAAAGCACTTTCACGGTCAACGCTCTGTTCATAAATCCCCGCAACAATGCTTTGAGCCATCAGTGCTTTACGTTCATCAGTGCTGATCGGATCAAAGGCAGAATGTGGTGGCATAATCCAGCCACGCTCAACTATTTGTGGTGTTCCTTGTTCGTCCAGACAGCTAATCAGTGCTTCACCGACGGCAAGCTCAGTAATGGCCTGATCTACTTTAAATTCAGGGTTAGGGCGGAAGGTATCGGCTGCAGTTTTAACTGCTTTTTGATCTTTGGGGGTAAATGCACGTAGCGCATGCTGTACTCGGTTACCGAGCTGTCCCAATACACTTTCGGGCAAATCGAGAGGGTTTTGTGTCACAAAATAAATGCCGACACCTTTAGATCGAATCAGGCGCACGACTTGCTCAATCTTCTGTTGTAATGCGGGGCTGGCATTATCAAATAATAAATGTGCTTCATCGAAGAAGAAGACCAATTTAGGCTTATCCATATCACCAACTTCGGGGAGTTGTTCAAACAGTTCTGACAGCATCCAAAGTAAAAAGGTTGCATATAGCTTAGGGGTATTCATCAGTTTGTCAGCGGCCAGCAGGTTGATATTACCTCGGCCTTGTGCGTCGGTTTGAATAAAATCCATGATATTGAGGGCAGGCTCGCCGAAGAACTGATCTGCACCTTGGTCGGCTAGTGCCAGCAAGTTGCGTTGTATAGCGCCTAGGCTTGCAGGAGAAAGATTGCCATATTCAGCTTTAAATTCTGTTGCATGTTCACTCACATAATTGAGTAGGGCTTTGAGATCTTTAAAATCAATCAGCAACAAACCCTGATCATCTGCAATTCGAAATACGGCAGAAAGCACGCCTTCTTGCGTATCATTCAAATTCAGCATTTGAGCTAACAGCAGTGGCCCAATTTCAGAAATAGTTGCGCGAATAGCATGGCCTTGCACGGCAAACAGATCCCAAAATACCACGGGGGAAGCACTGAATTCGATCTGCTCAATGTTTAAAGTTTGCAAGCGTGCATCAAATTTGGGATTGGCGGTGCCAGCCTTTGCAAGACTGGAAACATCGCCTTTGGCATCGGCCAAAAATACGGGCACGCCTAAGTGTGAAAAACTTTCAGCCATTACCTTTAAAGTCACTGTTTTACCAGTACCTGTTGCACCAGCAATTAAGCCGTGACGGTTGGCAAATTCCGAGAGCAAGATGATCTCTTGTTGTGTATCTGAGGTTTTTTTTGCAATAACAATTGGTGTGCCCATAGTTCAGCCTTAATCTAATTATTCATGTAATTGTTGGTTCATTTGTTTTAAAGCATTTTCTATATCTTGAATTAAATCTTGAGGATGTTCTAGTCCTATACAGAAACGGACCAGCAAACCTTGTTGTAAATGTGTATGTTCTAACGTACGCATCTCTTTTAAATTATAAAGCATGACTAAACTGACTGGGCCACCCCAGCTAAAGCCTAACTTAAACAGCTGTAATGCATCGCAAAAACGACGGATTGCCTGCATGTCATATTCGGGTTTAAAAATAACACTGACTAATCCAGCACTATGGCCTTGTTTACAAATATCTTTCCAATACTCGTGTCCCGCAGAATCGGGGTCAGCAGGATGGAGTACTTGTGCAAATTCAGTTTGTTGCTTCAGCCAATCCAAAAGCGTTAAAGCACTATGCGCTTGATGTTCATAACGTAACTGCATCGATGCTAGGCTACGTTGTACTTGTGCCACATCATCACCAGAAATAGAAATCCCTTGAATGGCGTGCATACGAAATAGCTTGTGATGTAACTTTTGATCACGGGTCACGACAGACCCCATTAAGATATCAGCACCACCACTTGGGTATTTAGTGAGTGCGTGTACAGTCATATCAACACTTAAATGTTCATCACCAAAATCAAAGGCATTAAAAGCAAGTCCTGCGCCCCAAGTATTATCTAGGGCAGTTAATATATTTTGAGCTTTGGCTTTCTTTACTAAGCCAATGAGGTCTGGAAATTCTAAAGTGACTGAACCAGTTGCCTCCAACCAAATAAGCTTGGCTTTAGTGCTTGGATTAAAGCTTGAAACATCCAAAGCATTGTAGACTTTTACACTAATTCCATAGCGTGACTCTAAGTTTCGCAAGTGCTCCATATTTGGGCCGTAGATATTATCGGCCACCCAGACTTCATCGCCCTGACTTAAAAAACAAGAATTGACTAAATTAATCGCCGACAAGCCACTAGGCGCAAGTAAGCTATATATACCGCCTTCAATTTGTGCAATGTTATCGCCTAGTATGAAAGTAGTAGGGGTTCCATGTGTGCCATAACTGTAGTCGTAGGCATCTGTCCAATGGCGATTAAATAGGGCATCCGTGTTGTTAAAAATAATTGTAGATGCACGAAATAAGGGAGGTTGAACAGTTTCTATATATTGAGGGGCGCGTCTTGGTGCATGAATGAGAGTGGTTTGAGGCTTATTTTTCACAGCGAAGCTCATTAATTAGTTGAATCTTGCATTCGAGCTTAAGGGATTCATCCCAAATACACCACAATGTGTATAAATTGTTTAAGCCAAATGCAAAGCAGGAAAGTTGGCTTCATTTTTGCAAAACCACTTCTTATAAGAGAGAAAAGATATAGGAAAGTGAATGAAGCCACAGTTAAAAGTCCATTATTTTCAGCATATTGCTGGTGAAGGGTTCGGAAGTTGTTATGAATACTTAAAAAGCCTGAATGCAAAAATTTCGGCAACAGAGTTTTTTGCATTACCTGTAGATTTGGCTTTAGATATTGAAGCATTGCCCCATATTGATGATGTTGATTTACTCATCATTATGGGAGGTTCCATGAGTGTAAATGATGAAGCCAATTTCCCATGGTTAAAGATAGAAAAGCGCTGGTTAAGGCGTTACTTGGCACAAGGAAAGCCTGTTATAGGTTTATGTTTGGGTGGGCAGTTAATTGCCAATGCTTTAGGTGCGGCAGTCAGTAAAAGTCCACATCAAGAGCGCGGTTGGTTACCAGTACGTAAAACAAAACATGTTCCAGCGCATTGTTTTCATTTACCCGAAGAGTTTCAAGTCATGCAATGGCATGCAGAAAGTTTTGAAATTCCTAAAGGTGCGATCCATTTGGCAGAAAATGATGGGTGTCGTAATCAAATGTATCAGATTGGGCAAAATGTATTGGGCTTTCAATTTCATCCTGAAATTACGCCACATGCCTTAAATTTGTTCTTAGAAACAGATGATATAGATGACCAATATACTGGTAAATATATTCAACCGGAAAAGGCGCTAAAATTGAGCAATAAGAATAAATTTATTCAGGGAAATCAAATATTAAACCAAGCAATAGAGTATGTATTACAAAGAAGTAGCGAAGTAGTGTATGCCAAATGTAATAAAGCATGAATAAATTGAAAAACATGATAAAAAAGCGATTTTAGATTTGCTTATGCATTAAACAATAGCTATAATGGGCGACCCTTCGATGAAGGGGGTTGGCTACGAATAAAGTAGTTAACATCGTGACAGTCGCGGCATCGATCGTGACCTTAGTGATAATTCACTGCTCTTGACACTTGCCTTTATTTAGTGGGGTGAGATGCGTCAAGAGTGATTCTTTATATTTTTGGCTTGGAGTTAACTGGTATGTCTAACCAGAGAATTCGTATCCGTCTTAAGTCTTTTGATCACCGTTTAATTGATCAATCATCTCAAGAAATCGTAGAAACAGCAAAACGTACTGGCGCACAAGTTTGCGGTCCAATTCCAATGCCTACACGCATTGAACGTTTTAACGTTTTAACATCACCACACGTAAACAAAGATGCACGTGACCAGTACGAAATCCGTACTTATAAGCGTTTGATCGACATCGTTCAACCTACAGACAAAACTGTAGATGCATTGATGAAGTTAGATCTTGCAGCTGGTGTTGATGTTCAGATCGCTTTGGGTTAAGGCTTTCGGGTTAATTAACGAATTATAAGAAGTTAATTAAGCCGCTTTTTTAGAGGTTAATGCACATGGCTATTGGTTTAGTCGGTCGCAAGTGCGGTATGACACGTATCTTTACAGATGCTGGTGTTTCTGTGCCTGTAACAGTGATTGAGGTTGATCCTAACCGTATCACTCAAATCAAAACGCTTGAAACTGATGGTTATCAAGCGATTCAAATCACTACTGGTGAACGTCGCGAATCTCGCGTAACTAACGCTCAGAAAGGTCACTTCGCTAAAGCGGGTGTTGCTGCTGGTCGTCTAGTTCAAGAATTCCGCGCTACAGAAGCTGATCTTGAAGGTCGTGAAGTTGGTGGTACTCTAACTGTTGACTTGTTCACAGTTGGTCAAATCGTTGACGTAACTGGTACATCTAAAGGTAAAGGTTTCCAAGGTGGCGTTAAGCGTTGGAACTTCCGTACTCAAGATGCTACTCACGGTAACTCAGTTTCTCACCGTGTTTTAGGTTCTACTGGTCAAAACCAGACTCCTGGTCGCGTATTCAAAGGCAAAAAAATGGCTGGCCATTTAGGTGCTGAACGCGTAACTACACAGGGTCTTGAGATCGTTGCAATTGACGCGGAACGTTCAGTTCTTGTTGTTAAAGGCGCGATTCCTGGTGCTACTGGTGGTGACGTTACTGTTCGTCCTACGATCAAGGCCTGAGGGGAAATATTGTGAATTTAAATACTGTTTCCGGCTCTGCTGTTGAGTTATCTGAAGTTGCTTTTGGTCGTGACTTTAACGAAGCTCTTGTTCACCAAGTAGTTACAGCTTATTTAGCTGGTGGTCGTCAAGGCTCTAAAGCTCAGAAATCTCGTGCAGACGTTTCTGGCGGTGGTAAAAAACCATTCCGTCAAAAAGGTACTGGCCGCGCTCGTGCTGGTTCTATTCGTAGCCCAATCTGGGTTGGCGGTGGTAAAACTTTTGCTGCTCGTCCACAAGACTGGTCTCAAAAAGTAAACCGTAAAATGTATCGCGGTGCTATGCAATGCATCCTAGCTGAACTTGTTCGTCAAGATCGCTTGGTATTGGTTGAAGAGTTTGCTGTTGCTGCTCCAAAAACTAAAGAATTGCTTGCAAAACTTAACGACTTAAATGCAACTCGCGCATTGATCGTTACAGAAGCTGTAGATGAGAATCTATACCTTGCTGCGCGCAACCTTCCACACGTGGATGTTGTTGATGCTACTGCAATCGATCCTGTTAGCTTGATCGCGTTCGATAAAGTTGTTATGTCTGTAGCTGCTGCTAAGAAAATTGAGGTAGAACTCGGATGAACAACGAACGTTTATATCAAGTCCTACAAGGACCTGTATTCTCAGAAAAAGCACAAGTTTTAGGTGAAACTGCTGGTGTTCAAGTTTTTAAAGTTGCATTAAATGCAAACAAACTTGAAATCAAAAAAGCAGTTGAGCAACTGTTTGGTGTTCAAGTTGTTAAAGTTAACACAACGATCACTAAAGGTAAGACAAAACGCTTTGGTAAAACATTAGGACGTCGTTCTGATGTTAAAAAAGCATACGTCACCCTGAAAGCTGGCCAAGATGTTGAAATGGCTGACTTGGGCGATACCGCTGAAAACGCAGCGGAATAAGGACGAAAATTATGCCGATTCAAAAATGTAAGCCAACGTCTCCAGGACGTCGCTTTGTAGAGAAAGTGGTTCATAATCACCTTCACAAAGGCGCACCGTACTCTCCGTTGGTAGAAGCTAAAAAACGTACTGGTGGTCGTAACAATAACGGTCACATTACGACTCGTCACGTTGGTGGTGGTCATAAACAGCACTATCGTATCGTTGACTTCAAACGTAACAAAGACAGCATTCCAGCTGTAGTTGAGCGTATTGAATACGATCCTAACCGTACAGCTCATATTGCTTTATTGAAATATGCTGACGGTGAACGTCGCTATATTATTGCACCTAAAGGCCTTCGCGCTGGTGATCAAGTACAATCTGGTAACGATGCTCCAATTCGTCCAGGTAACTGCTTGCCACTTCGCAACATGCCAATCGGTTCTACACTTCACAACATCGAGCTTAAAATCGGTAAAGGCGCACAATTAGTACGTTCTGCTGGTACTTCTGCTCAGTTGTTAGGTCGTGACGGTTCTTACGCAATCATTCGTCTACGTTCAGGCGAAATGCGTAAAGTACACGTTGAGTGCCGCGCAGTTCTTGGTGAAGTTTCTAACCAAGAAAGCAACCTTCGTTCATTGGGTAAAGCTGGTGCATCGCGCTGGCGTGGTGTTCGTCCTACCGTTCGTGGTATGGCGATGAACCCAGTAGACCATCCACACGGTGGTGGTGAAGGGCGTAACAAAGGTATTCAACCTGTAAGCCCATGGGGTCAAAAAGCTAAAGGGTACAAAACACGTACCAACAAGCGTACGACTAAGATGATCATTCGCGACCGTCGCGTTAAGTAACAAGTAAAGGAATCTGACAATGCCTCGTTCTCTGAAAAAAGGCCCATTCGTCGATGCGCACTTGTTCGCTAAGGTTGAAGCGGCTATCGCGGCTAATAACCGTAAGCCGATCAAAACTTGGTCGCGTCGTTCGATGATCTTACCGGATTTTGTTGGTCTAACAATTTCTGTACACAATGGCCGTAATCATGTTCCAGTAATCGTATCTGAACACATGGTTGGTCATAAACTAGGTGAATTCGCGCCAACTCGTACCTATCGTGGTCACGGTGTTGACAAGAAGTCTAAACGTTAATAGGTGCTATGATGGAAGTAACTGCTAAATTACGCGGTGCCGCTATCTCGGCACAAAAAGCACGTTTGGTTGCGGATCTTGTGCGCGGTAAATCTGTTGCACATGCGCTTAACATTTTAACTTTCAGCAATAAAAAAGCTGCAGTTTTAGTTAAGAAAGCATTAGAGTCTGCGATTGCAAACGCTGAACACAATAACAGTTTAGATGTAGACGATCTTAAAGTTTCTACGATCTACGTTGATGAAGGCATGAGCCTTAAACGTATTTTGCCACGTGCTAAAGGCCGTGCAGATCGTATTACTAAGCGTACTTGTCACATCACCGTTAAGGTAGGGGTTTGATATGGGTCAGAAGGTTCATCCAATCGGTATCCGCCTAGGTGTTGTGAAACGTCATAACGCTAACTGGTATGCGAGTCCGAAACAATACGCTGAATACTTGCTTAAAGATTTGCAAGTTCGTGAGTTTTTAACTAAAAAACTTAAGAATGCAATGATCAGCAATATTCTTATCGAACGTCCTACAGGCGCTGCTAAAATTACTATTAGCACTGCTCGTCCAGGTATCGTTATCGGTAAAAAAGGCGAAGACATTGAGAAACTACAACGCGAATTAACAGCCATTATGGGTGTTCCTGCGCAAGTTAGCATCAATGAAATCGATCGCCCAGACTTAGACGCTCGTTTAGTTGCTGAAGCAATTGCTTCTCAATTAGAAAAACGTGTGATGTTCCGTCGTGCTATGAAGCGTGCGGTACAAAACTCTATGCGTGCTGGTGCTAAAGGTATCAAAGTTGAAGTATCAGGCCGTCTAGGTGGTGCTGAGATCGCTCGTACAGAATGGTATCGTGAAGGTCGTGTACCTCTACATACTTTACGTGCTGACATCGATTACTCAACTATGCGTGCTGAGACTACTTACGGTACGATCGGTGTTAAAGTTTGGATCTTCCGTGGCGAGATCTTGGGTGGCATGAAACAAGTCATGAACCCAGCTCCTGCAGAAGAGCGTCCAGCTAAACGTGGTCGTGGTCGTGGTGAAGGTCAAGAGCGTCGTGGTCGTCGCAATGATCGTTCTGCTGAAAAAGGAGAATAATCCATGTTACAACCTAAACGTATGAAATTCCGTAAAGTGCAAAAAGGCCGTAACACTGGTCTTGCACATCGCGGTAGCTCAGTATCTTTCGGTACAATCGCACTTAAATCAATTGAACGTGGTCGTATGACTGCACGTCAAATTGAAGCTGCGCGTCGTACAATCAGCCGTCGTATTAAACGTGGTGGTAAGATCTTTATCCGTGTTTTTCCAGACAAACCAATTACTAATAAACCATTAGAAGTTCGTATGGGTAAAGGTAAAGGTTCTGTGGAATACTGGGTTTGCGAAATCAAACCAGGTAAAGTCTTGTACGAAATTGATGGTGTTAGCGACGAGTTAGCGACAGAAGCATTCAAGCTTGCTGCAGCTAAACTTCCGTTTAAAACCACTATCGTGACTCGGACGGTAATGTAATGAAAACTAATGATCTACGTGAAAAGTCGGTAGAAGAGTTGACAGCTTTGCTTGATGAGCAACAGCTTAACCAATTCCGTCTTCGTATGGCAAAAGCAACTGGTCAATTGGGTAAATCGCACGAAGTTGCGCTTACTCGTAAGACAATTGCTCGTATTAAGACCCTCCTTACCGAAAAACAGGGGAACGGACAATGAGTGAACAAACAGTCCGCACGTTAACAGGCAAAGTAGTAAGCGACAAGATGGACAAGTCTATCGTTGTTCTTATCGAACGCCGTGTTCAACACCCGTTGTATGGCAAATCAATCCGCCGTTCAACAAAATTACATGCTCATGATGAAAACAACACAGCTAAAACTGGCGACGTTGTAACCATCAAAGAAAGCCGCCCAGTTTCTAAAACTAAGTCTTGGACTTTAGTTGAAGTTATTGAAGCAGCTGCTGAGTAATTAACGTTCTAGTTGCATCATCGGTCAAATTCGAGTACTCTTTGAGCCTTTCGAATTTGTGACCGGTGATGCTCGGTTTTGGAGTAGGGCAATGATTCAGACCGAAAGTATGCTCGACGTAGCAGACAACAGTGGTGCTCGCCGCGTACAATGTATCAAAGTACTTGGTGGTTCACATCGTCGTTATGCATCTGTTGGCGACATTATTAAAGTTACTGTAAAAGAAGCAATTCCACGTTCACGCGTTAAAAAAGGTGATGTGATGAATGCTGTTGTTGTACGTACAAAGTTCGGCATCCGCCGTGCAGACGGTTCAGTTATTCGTTTTGACGATAACGCAGCTGTTATTTTGAACAACAACAAAGCGCCAATTGCTACTCGTATCTTTGGACCAGTGACACGTGAACTTCGTACTGAGCAGTTCATGAAAATTATTTCACTGGCTCCTGAAGTTCTATAAGAGGCAATCATGGCTAAGATTCAAAAAGGCGATCAAGTAATCGTGATCGCAGGTAAAGAAAAAGGCAAACAGGGTACTGTATTGTCTGTTTCGAATGACCAAGTGAAGGTTGAAGGCCTTAACTTAGTTAAGAAGCACCAAAAGCCAAACCGTGCTACGGGCGCTGAAGGTAGCATCGTAACTCAAGAGGCTTCGCTTCATATTTCTAACGTGGCAATTTTTAATGCTGCAACCCAAAAGGCTGACCGTGTTGGTTACCAAGTAGTTGAAGGCGTGAAAACTCGCGTATTCAAGTCATCTGGTGAATCAGTGGCGGTAGCGAAGTAATAGGTTGATTTAGGCTATGGCCAGACTTAAAACGCGTTACAACGACGAACTAAAAGCTCAGTTACAAGAGCAATTAGCCGTTAAAAATGTGATGGAAATTCCTCGCATTACTAAAATCACGATCAACATGGGTGTTGGCGCAGCTTCTGCTGACAAAAAACTCCTTGATGGTGCTCTTGCAGATATGCAAGCGATTGCTGGTCAAAAACCAGTTCTTACTTTAGCTCGTAAATCTATCGCTGGTTTCAAAATCCGTGATGGTTGGCCGATTGGTTGTAAAGTTACTTTACGCGGCGAGCAAATGTACGAATTCTTAGACCGTTTGATCTCTATCGCGATCCCACGTATCCGTGACTTCCGTGGTTTCTCTGCGAAATCATTTGATGGCCGTGGTAACTACTCAATGGGTCTCAAGGAACAAATCATGTTCCCTGAAATCGATTTTGATAAGATTGATCGTATTCGTGGTATGGATATTACCATCACTACGACTGCTCGCACCGATGACGAAGGCCGTGCGCTTATGCGTGCATTCGGCTTCCCGTTCAAATAAGAGGTCGATATGGCTAAGAAAGGTATGATTAATCGCGAATTGAAACGCGAAGCTACTGTTGCTAAATACGCTGCAAAACGTGCTGAATTAAAAGCAATTATTGCAAACGTAAATGCATCAGACGAAGAACGTTTCGAAGCGATGATGAAATTTCAAGCATTACCACGTAATGCATCTCCAGTACGTCTACGTAACCGCTGTGGTTTAACTGGTCGTCCTCATGGTTACTTCCGTAAGTTCGGTCTAAGCCGTAACAAATTACGTGACACAGTAATGCAAGGTGATGTACCGGGCGTTGTTAAGGCAAGCTGGTAAGGAGCACTATAAATGAGTATGCAAGATACCGTTGCCGACATGCTAACACGTGTTCGTAACGCACAAATGGCTAAGAAACAAACTGTTTCTATGCCTAATTCTAAGTTGAAGGTTGCAATTGCAAACGTACTTCAACAAGAAGGTTACATCTCTAACGTAGAAGTTGCAGACGCTGAAGGCAAAGCAACTTTAACTATTACGTTAAAATATTTCGAAGGCAAACCAGTTATCGAAACTGTGAAACGCGTAAGCCGTCCAGGTCTACGTCAATACCGCGGTAAAGATAGCCTTCCAAGCGTTAAGCAAGGTTTAGGTATTGCAATTGTTTCTACAAGCAAAGGCATCATGACTGATCGCGCTGCACGTGCTGCGGGCATCGGTGGTGAAGTTATTGCTTTTGTTTCTTAATAGGTGATTCCTCATGTCTCGTGTGGCTAAAGCCCCAGTAACTGTACCTAACGGTGTAACAGTTACTCAGAACGGCCGGCAGGTCGAAGTGAAAGGCACTAAGGGTACTTTGTCTTTCAACCTGCATGCGCTGGTCGAGCTTAAACAGGAAGAAGGTAAACTTCAAGTTGCTCCAGTTAAAGAGTCGAAAGACGCTTGGATGCAAGCTGGTACTGCTCGCGCTGTCTTAAATAACCTTGTAAAAGGTGTTAGCGAAGGCTTCGAACGCAAGTTACAATTGATTGGTGTTGGTTATAAAGCTGCGGTTAAAGGTAACGTTGTTAACCTTAACCTTGGTTTTTCACACCCAATTGATTATGCACTTCCTGCAAGTGTGACTGCTGAAACTCCAACTGCAACTGAAATTATCCTTAAATCTGCTGATAAAGCAGCTTTAGGTCAAGTTGCTGCGGAAATCCGTGGCTACCGTCCACCAGAGCCTTATAAAGGTAAAGGTGTTCGTTATTCTGACGAAGTTGTACTTCGTAAAGAAGCTAAGAAGAAATAAGGCGCGAGGTTCTTATGAACGAAAAGAAACAATCCCGTTTGCGTCGTGCGAAAAGCACACGCTTGCACATTCGTGCATTGGGTGCGACTCGCTTGTGTGTAAACCGCACACCGCGTCACATCTATGCTCAAGTTATCTCAGCGGATGGTGGCAAAGTATTAGCTCAAGCTTCTACTTTAGATGCTACTTTACGTGCAGGTACAACTGGCAACGTTGAAGCAGCGAAACAAGTAGGTGCTTTAATCGCAGAACGTGCTAAAGCAGCTGGTGTTACTAAAGTTGCATTTGACCGTTCTGGTTTCAAATATCATGGTCGTATCAAAGCCTTGGCTGATGCTGCTCGTGAAAACGGCTTGGAGTTCTAATCATGGCTAAAGTTGAACAAAACGAAGGTCTTGTTGAAAAGCTGGTTGCCGTTGATCGTGTAGCCAAAGTTGTTAAGGGTGGTCGTATCTTCTCTTTCACAGCATTAACTGTTGTGGGTGATGGTAATGGTCGCGTAGGTTTTGGTCGTGGTAAAGCACGTGAAGTTCCAGCTGCTATTTCTAAAGCACTTGAAGCTGCTCGTCGTAACATGATTACTGTTGACCTTGTTGATGGTACTGTTCAGCATCCGATCAATGCACGCCACGGCGCAAGTCGCGTTTACATGCAGCCTGCTTCTGAAGGTACTGGTGTAATTGCCGGCGGTGCTATGCGCGCAGTTTTAGAAGCTGTTGGCGTACGCAACGTATTGACTAAATGCTACGGTTCTACTAACGCTGCAAACGTGGTTAACGCGACTTTTAATGGTCTGCGTGACATGACTTCTCCAGAGAAGGTTGCTGCGAAACGTGGTCTTACTGTTGAACAAATTCAAGGGTAATCAATCATGAAAACGATTAAAGTTACCCAGACTAAATCTGCATCGCATCGCTTGAAAAATCACAAGCTTAGCCTTAAAGGTTTAGGTCTGCGTCGTATTGGTCATACTGTAGAGGTGTTAGACACACCTTCTAACCGTGGTATGATCAACCAAGTCTACTATATGGTTAGTGTAGAGGAATAAGCCATGACTCTGCGTTTAAATACAATTGCACCTGCAGAAGGTGCTAAACGTGATAACCTTCGTCTAGGCCGTGGTATTGGTTCTGGCGTTGGTAAGACTGGTGGTCGTGGTATCAAAGGTCAAAACTCACGTAAGAGCGGTGGTACACGCCCAGGTTTCGAGGGTGGTCAAACTGCACTTTACCGTCGTTTACCTAAATTCGGCTTCACTAGCCAACAGGCGTTGAAAACTGCTGAAGTACGTTTATCAGAACTTTCTAAAGTAGAAGGCGACATTGTGTCTCTTGAAACTTTAAAAGCTGCTAACGTTGTACGTAAAGATATGCTTCGTGCACGTATCGTACTTTCTGGTGAAATTACTCGTGCTTTCACTGTACAAGGTGTTGCATTGACTAAAGGCGCTAAAGCTGCTGTTGAAGCTGCTGGCGGCAAAGTCGAGGAGTAATCCCCAGTGTCTATGTCTCCTAGCTCGTCAGGTCATGTTAACATGATGAAAGGTCAACCATTTCATGTGAAATACCGTGAAATAATTCGTCGTATGATGTTCCTCATCGGGGCGTTGTTGGTTTTTCGGTTAGGAGCGCATATACCAGTACCGGGCATTAATAATGCTGCGCTTGAAAACCTTTTTAATGCAAACCAAGGCACGATCCTTGGTTTGTTTAATATGTTTTCAGGTGGTGCATTAGAGCGGATGTCAATTCTTGCTCTAGGGATCATGCCGTACATCTCTGCGTCGATTATCGTGCAGTTGATGTCAACAGTGGTTCCTTCGCTTGAAGCTTTGAAAAAAGAAGGCGAACAAGGCAAGCGTAAGATTAACCAATATACACGTCAGGGCACGTTGTTCCTTGCACTTGTGCAAGCGATTGGTATGTGTGCAGGTCTAATTAGTCAAAATATTACTTTGACTTCGGGTCTTGCATTCTATGTTCCAGCTGTAACTTCTTTAGTTGCAGGTACAATGTTCTTAATGTGGCTGGGTGAACAAATTACCGAGCGTGGGGTGGGGAATGGTATTTCCATGATCATCTTCGCGGGTATTGTTGCTGGTTTGCCAAACTTAGTTTTGCAATCATTTACGTCTATCGATAATGGTCAATCAAGTATGATTGGTTTAGCAGTTTTTGCTGTATTATCGATTGCAGTATTAGTAGCAATTGTGTTTATTGAGAAAGCGCAACGTCGTATTCCAGTAAACTATGCTCAAAAACAACAAGGTCGTCGTGTATTTACAGCACAACAGACACATTTGCCGTTAAAAATTAACATGGCTGGTGTGATTCCTGCAATTTTTGCAAGTTCATTGCTATTATTTCCTGCGAGCTTAGGTCAGTGGGTAGGTAGTCATGATGTTGATGCTGGTTTTATTAAGCGTGGCCTACAAGATTTGGCACTCGTTTTGTCGCCTGGACAGCCGTTGTATTTGGTGCTCTTTGGTGCGTTAATTATCTTTTTCTGTTACTTCTATACTGCGCTAGTATTTAGCCCTAAAGAAGTTTCAGAGAACCTAAAACGCAGCGGAGCTTATGTGCCTGGTATTCGTCCAGGTGAGCAAACTGCTCGTTACTTAGATCATATTCTCAATCGATTGACCTTTATCGGCGCGATTTATATCACAGTCATCTGTTTAATGCCGATGATTCTACAAAGTTCGTTTGGTATTCCATTCAGCTTAGGTGGTACGTCTTTACTGATCGTAGTGGTTGTTGTGATGGACTTTATGGCTCAGCTACAAGCTCATCTCACATCGCATCAGTACGATAATCAATCATTAATGAGAAAAACGACTGCTCATCCTAAGGGATAAGCGCACTTGAGGTTTCATCATGAAAGTACAAGCTTCTGTAAAGAAAATTTGTGGTAGCTGTAAAGTTATCCGTCGTAATGGGGTTATTCGCGTAATTTGTAGCGCTGAACCTCGTCATAAGCAGCGTCAAGGTTAATCTGATCTAGACCTGTTGATTTCAGTAGGCTAATTAGGTTATTATCCGCCCCTCAAGATTTTTGTGGGGCGGTTGATTATCTTAACTGCCTTTTTGGAGAAAATTGAATGGCTCGTATTGCCGGTGTAAACATTCCGGATAACAAGCATGCTGTTATCTCTCTCACGTATATCTTTGGTGTTGGCCGCCACACTGCTAAGAATATCTTAGCTACTGTTGGTATCGCTACTACGACTAAGATCCGTGAATTAGATGACGCTCAGCTTGATGCGATTCGTGCAGAAGTTGCTAAGGTTCCTACCGAAGGTGACTTACGTCGCGAAATTTCCATGAACATTAAACGTTTAATGGATTTAGGCTGCTACCGCGGTCTTCGTCATCGTCGCAGCTTGCCTGTCCGCGGTCAACGCACCAAAACTAACGCACGTACCCGTAAAGGTCCGCGCAAACCTATTAAGAAATAAGATTTCTGGAAGCTAAAAGATGGCTAAAGATACTCGCACACGCAAGAAGGTCACTCGTACCGTCTCTGAAGGTGTTGCACACATTCACGCTTCTTTTAATAACACCATTGTGACTATTACCGATCGTCAAGGTAATGCACTGGCTTGGGCTACCTCTGGTGGACAAGGCTTCCGTGGATCACGTAAATCAACTCCGTTCGCTGCTCAGGTAGCTGCTGAAGTTGCTGGTAAAGCTGCTTTAGACTACGGTTTGAAAAACTTGGATGTCCTTGTAAAAGGTCCTGGTCCAGGTCGTGAATCTGCGGTTCGTGCTTTAGGTGCAGTGGGTTATAAAATTAACAGCATTACCGATGTGACGCCAATCCCGCACAACGGTTGCCGTCCACCTAAAAAACGTCGCGTGTAAGGAGAAACATTCATGGCTCGTTATATTGGTCCAAAATGCAAACTCTCTCGCCGCGAAGGGACAGACCTGCAATTAAAATCTGGCGTTAAACCATTTGACGTCAAAACAAAAAAAGCTGCTAAAGCACCTGGCCAACATGGTGGCGCTCGTGGTGGCAAACAATCTGAGTATTCACTACAATTACGTGAAAAACAAAAAGTACGTCGTATGTACGGTGTTTTAGAACGTCAATTTAGTAACTACTACAAAGAAGCTGCTCGTGTTAAAGGCGCAACAGGTGAAAACTTGTTGAAATTGCTTGAAAGCCGTCTAGATAACGTTGTTTATCGCATGGGTTTTGGTTCTACACGTGCAGAAGCTCGTCAGCTTGTATCTCACCGTTCTATCACTTTAAATGGTCGTCGCGTTAACATCGCTTCTATCCAAGTTAAAGCTGGTGACGTGATTGCAGTTCACGAAGGCGCTAAACAACAATTGCGTATTAAAAACGCAGTTGAATTAGCTGCTCAACGTGGCATTCCTTCTTGGATGGAAATCGACCATTCTAAATTGGAAGGTACGTTCAAAGCTGCTCCAGATCGTTCTGATTTACCTGCTGAAATCAACGAAAGCTTGATTGTAGAATTGTATTCTAAATAATCCTTGAGGTAGCAATAATGACGCGTACTGCAAATGAGTTTCTAACTCCGCAAGCGATTAAGGTCGAAGCGGCAAGCGGGACCTCGGCAAAAGTTATTCTAGAACCCTTAGAGCGTGGCTTTGGTCATACTCTTGGTAATGCTTTACGTCGCATCCTACTTTCTTCTTTACCTGGCGCTGCTGTGGTTGAAGTTGAAATTGAAGGTGTCGAGCACGAGTACAGTACTTTGGAAGGCTTGCAGCAGGACATCGTCGAGCTCTTGCTGAACCTAAAAGGATTGTCTATTAAGCTGTTCGATCAAAATGAAGCTTATTTGACATTAGAAAAACAAGGTCCTGGCGACGTAACAGCCGCTGACCTTCGTTTACCTCATAATGTTGAAGTGGTTAACCCTGAACACTTGATCGGCACATTAAGTGCTACAGGCAATCTTAAGATGCGCCTGAAAGTTTCTCAAGGTCGTGGTTACGAGACTTCTGATTCACGCTTCCCAGAAGGCGAAACTCGCCCAGTGGGTCGTTTACAATTAGATGCTTCTTATAGCCCTATTAAACGTGTGTCTTACACAGTGGAAAACGCTCGTGTAGAACAACGTACTGACCTTGATAAACTGATCATTGATCTTGAAACAAATGGTACTGTAGATCCAGAAGAAGCGATCCGTAAAGCGGCAACAATCTTGCAACAACAAATTGCAATCTTTGTTGATCTTCAGAAAGATCAAGCACCAGTTGCTCAAGAACCTCGTGAAGAAGTTGATCCAATCTTGCTTCGTCCAGTAGATGATCTAGAGCTTACTGTTCGTTCTGCTAACTGTTTGAAAGCAGAAAATATTTACTACATTGGCGATCTTGTTCAACGTACTGAAGTTGAGTTGTTAAAAACTCCTAACTTAGGTAAAAAATCGTTGACTGAGATTAAAGATGTTCTAGCTTCGAAAGGCTTGCAGCTTGGCATGCGTTTAGAAAACTGGCCACCAGCTAGTTTACGCATGGACGACCGCTTTGCCTATCGTAGCCGTTAATTAAGTAGGACTATCACCATGCGTCATCGTAATAGTGGTGTGAAATTAGGCCGTACAAGCAGTCACCGTAAGGCGTTGTTCCAAAACTTAACAAATGCTTTAGTTGAGCATGAGTTAATTAAAACAACTTTGCCTAAAGCGAAAGAACTTCGCCGTGTTGCTGAGCCTTTAATCACTTTAGCTAAAAACGATACTGTTGCAAACCGCCGTTTAGCGTTTGCTCGTACTCGTTCAGCAGCAACTGTTGGTAAATTATTTACCGTTCTTGGCCCTCGTTACAAAGAACGTAACGGCGGTTATCTACGTGTTCTTAAAGCGGGCTTCCGTGCGGGTGATGCTGCACCGATGGCTTACGTTGAGCTTGTAGATCGCGAAGTTAAATAATTTCGTACAAGAATAGCGTTAGTTGTTCTAAGAAAGACCGGCTTTTAGCCGGTCTTTTTTTATGCCTAAAAATTATTGTTAGACAAAAAATTGTTTTGTCCTTAAATGACACGGAAAATAATAAATTTAATCAAACTTGACATTGCGTATTGTCAAATATGTGCTTTAATAAAACTATAAAACTGAGATAGGTTAAAAGAACAACATGGAAAAGCAAGTTGATATTCTAATTGTCGGTGCTGGTATTTCTGGTATTGGTATCGCAGCGCATTTATTAAAGCAGTGTCCACAACGCTCATTTGAAATTATTGAACGTCGCGAAAGTTTTGGTGGAACATGGGATTTATTTAAATATCCAGGTATCCGTTCTGATTCAGATATGTCAACTTTTGGGTTTAATTTTAAACCATGGCAGAAGGCGAGCGTGTTGGCGGATGGTGCATCTATTAAAGGTTATTTGTCTGAAGTGATTGATGAAAATCAATTGGCAGAAAAAATTCATTTTCAACATCGCGTATTGAGTGCCAACTATGACTCAAATAGCAAAAAATGGTCAGTTGAAATTGAAAATGCAGAAAATAAGAAAGAAACTTGGATTGCAAACTTTGTTGTAGGTTGTACAGGTTATTATAACTATGACCAAGGTTTTCAGCCTGATTTCCCGAATCAAAGTGCCTTCAAAGGTCAATTCGTTCATCCACAGCATTGGCCTGAGAAATTAGATTACACAGGTAAAAAAGTCGTCATTATTGGCAGTGGTGCTACTGCGATTACTTTGGTTCCAGCCATGGCGAAGGGTGGGGCGGGTCATGTCACAATGTTACAACGTTCACCGACTTACATCGCATCTATTCCTTCAGTTGACATGATTTATGACAAAATGCGCAAAGTTTTGCCTGAAGATTTAGCTTATAAGTTAACGCGTGCACGTAATATTGGTGTGCAACGTGCTGTTTATGCGGTCGCTCAAAAGCAACCCGAATTGCTTCGTAAGTTCTTATTGCAATCGATCAAGATGCAATTGAAGGGTAAAGTGGATATGAAGCATTTTACGCCAAAATATAATCCATGGGATCAGCGTTTATGCGTTGTGCCAGATGGTGATCTATTTAAGATTTTACGTGAAGGCCGTGCAAGTGTTGAAACTGATCAAATTGATAGCTTCACAGAAAAAGGTATTCAGCTGAAGTCTGGTAAACATTTAGATGCGGATATTGTGATTTCTGCAACAGGCTTGAATATTCAAATTTTGGGTGGTATTAAAGCCACGATCGATGGTAAGCCATTAAATACTTCTGAGCACATGTTATATCAAGGTGTGATGGTGAGTGATGTGCCGAATATGGCATTAATTATTGGTTATACCAACGCGTCTTGGACTTTGAAAGTGGATATTGCTGCTGAATATATCTGCCGTTTACTAAACTTTATGGATGAGAAAGGCTATAACGAAGTTTTACCACAAGGTGATGCAACTCAAATTGAGCAAGATACGGTTATGGGTAGCTTAAGTTCAGGGTATATTGCTCGTGCGGTAGATGTAATGCCGAAACAAGGTAAGAGTGGCCCGTGGCGTGTAACCAATAATTATTTGGCAGACCGTAAGGCATTAAAAAAAGCTGGCTTTGAAGACAGCATTCTTAAATTTAGTAAGAAATCAGCTGCATCAGTGACGAAGCCTCGTTTAGTTTCTTAATAGATATTTTGAGGTTTTAGAATCATCTCTTTATTATGCTAGATATGAGAAGGAGCTCTTGGAGCTCCTTTTTTTATGAATTTAAAGTTCACTTATTTCGCTTTGTCTGAGGCGGGAGTTCAGACAAGATGTAGATAGGACAGAAATAGATCTCATGTAATGGATATTCAAACACAACAATACCAAGTGCCTTTTGGCGCATTTTGCTTATATGCGCATTCTTGGCAAGTGACTGATGCCAACCTAGAATTGGCCCCTATTATTTTGCTACATGATTCTTTAGGTAGCGTTGCTTTATGGCGTGACTTTCCAGCGCAGTTGGCTGAGCTGACGAAACGCAAAGTCTATGCTTATGACCGTTTAGGCTTTGGGCATTCGGATGCGTGTACATCTTTGCCAGCTTTGGATTTTGTACTTAATGAAGCACAGCAGGCTTTTCAGGCTGTGGTGGCATATTTTCAGTTCACACAATTTGTAGTGTTAGGGCATAGTGTTGGAGGTGCTATGTCCTTTGCGATTGGCGCACAAGAACCACAGCGATGTATGGGTTTGGTCAGTATAGCCGCTCAATTTGAAGTGGAAGAGCAAACTTTACAG
Source organism: Acinetobacter chengduensis (assembly GCF_003664645.1). Lineage (GTDB taxonomy): Bacteria > Pseudomonadota > Gammaproteobacteria > Pseudomonadales > Moraxellaceae > Acinetobacter > Acinetobacter chengduensis. The sequence goes on from NZ_RCHC01000016.1 coordinate 41,131, forward strand.
GGTATTCGTGAGGCTAAAAAAGGCTTTAAACAACCAGGGCAGTTAGAGCGCTTAGATAAATACCATCCGCAGAAAGCACAGTGGGTATTGGATGCATGGACGGAAACATGGCTTGCACCTGAGTTCAAACACTGGAATTTAGCCACTGTTTTGCCAAAAGTGAGCTGTCCGAGCCTAATTATTCATGGTGAATTAGATGAATATGGTAGTACCAAACAAGCACAACGGCTATTTGATGGTGTTGATGGGCACGCTGAAATGCATATTTTAGAAGGATTACATCATTTGCCTCATAAAGAGCAACCTGAGTTGGTCTTGCACATTATTCAAGAGTTTCTGAGCGAGCTATTTTAAAAATATTCACTGTAAAAATATAACAGCAACGCAGATCTAATCGCGTTGCTGTAATTTGAATAAAAAGTGCCGAAGGCTAGAGTGTACGAGAAATCAATTCTTTCATAATTTCATTGGTGCCCGCATAGATTCGATTGGCACGGTTATCGATATAAGCACGTGCAATTGGATATTCAAGCATATAGCCATAACCCCCATGGAGCTGTAGACATTCATCTACCACTTTTGAAAACATATCTGAAATTTTGTACTTGGCTGCGGCAGCTGCATCAATCCCTAGTTGTTCACTCAATTGTAGTTCCATACAACGGTCCAAATAGGCCCGACAGAAATCAATTTCTGTACGCAATTCTGCGAGTTTAAAGCGACTGTTTTGAAAGGTACCAATGGCTTTACCAAAGGCTTTGCGCTCTTTGGTGTATTTGACGGTATGTGCAAAAGCAGCTTCTGCACCAGCTTGGCAAATAATCGCAACCAACATGCGTTCCCAAGCCAATTCTTTCATCAGCATCATAAAGCCCATACCCTCCATGCCCAGTAAATTTTCTTTGGGTACGCGCACGTTATCAAAGAATAACTCGCAGGTATCTTGGCCTTTCATCCCAATTTTATTTAATGGCTTGCCTTTGCTAAAGCCCACTCGGTCTGCTTCAACTAAAATTAATGATAAATTTGCAGAGCCTTTTTCTGAGTGACCAGTTTTACATACGACAATGGCCATATCACAGAGGTAGCCATTGGTAATAAAAATCTTAGAGCCATTAATCACATAGTCATCGCCATCAAGTACAGCCGTTGTGCGAACTGCTTGTAAGTCTGAGCCTGTACCTGGCTCGGTCATAGCGATTGCTGTAACACATTCGCCACTGGCCATTTGGGGTAGCCATTTTAGCTTCTGTTCTTCATTGCCAAAGTTATAAATATAGTTAGCGACAATATCTGAATGCAGAGAAAAACCTGTTGAAGAATCCATAGCATAAGCTTGTTCTTCAATGAGGATCATGCTGTATAGACGGTCAACACCAGAGCCACCATAGGCTTCAGGCATGGTCGTACACAATAATCCTAGAGCGCCTGCTTTATTCCATAGATCGCGGTCCACATGTTGCTGCTGTTCGTATTTTTCAATATTGGGTACGACTTCTTTTTCATAAAATTTGCGTACAGTATCGCGGAATGCTTCATGATCAGCATCAAACAGTTTACGTGGTAACATATTAAGAAGAGGGCGAATCGCTCCAGATTGCATTTGAATTATCCTTATTGTGTGCGTGTATTTGAAAATTATAAGAATGTTCTGCCCTCAGCAATGTGCTGAATGCTCAATTGTAGAAAATTTACTGATGCTTTCGGTCAATCTTGCGAAAAGGTGCCAATTAATAGAGCTGAATAAGGTAAAATAGTGGCGTTTAAATCTAACATTGGGGAATGCGATGACTGATGACATCAGCTTGGAAGAACGCAAAGTCATTTACCGTGCGCGACGCGGTTTAAAAGAAATTGATGTATATTTTGATCCCTACGTCAAAAATTACTACTTGCAAGCAGATCAATTTGAAAAAGACATGTTTGCAGAATTGGTAGCGCAAGAAGATCCAGACTTATTGGATTGGTTTATGGAAGTCAGTGAACCACCACGCCCAGAATTACGTGATTTTATTCAGAAGTTAAAACACTACGTTCATGGATAAGCGAAATTTCCAGCTGAAACCTAGTCTGATAGCGCTAGTGTTTCAGTTTGCCATATTCACGGTTTTAATGGCCTTACTCTATCAGGTTGTAGCCATCTGGCTTTGGTGCATATTATTGCTACTCGGCTTGGTCATCTATGCGTTGTTTTACCGTAAGCGTCCAAATATTAGCGCGTTAGAATATCTAGATGGACGTGATTGGACCTTGACGAAGTACGGTCAACCACAGCGTGTTCAAATCAGCCATATTATCGACCATCAAGTGTATATTGTGGTGTATTTTCAACATGCACGTACAAAGCCAATGATTATTTGGTGTGACCAAGTTGCATTTAAGCAATGGAAGTCATTAAAAGTATTGGCGAAAATGATCTAATTGTTAGACAGGTTTGTTTTTTTCAAAATTATAAAAACTATAAAAATCAGTTTAATACAATGCATATCTCACAATGTTGTCAGACAGTCTGTTGAATAGTTGGCAGAAAATATAAATTGTCTGACAATTATTGTGCTGGATATTTTTTGATACATGTACATTAACTCTACCAACAGCGTAATGAGGAGTCTCTTATGGACTATCCAACTTGGATGCTTCTGGCAGCTGCGATTGTTATGGCAATTGTAGTAGGACGGCTAGGAACAGTGCTGAAGGAACGAATTGCACAACATGATTAGCGTTTAGGCGCTCAACTTTTAATAAGCAGCATGTGCTGAACCGTCGCAGTGCTGCTTTTTTTTGCCCAAAATTTGGCCTCCTTATCATTTCAGTCAATTGCAACTCGCTAAAATAATGGCACAGTGCATACTCGAATTAGAGTAAATACTCTTTAAAACAGAAAACGCTTCTGATATGTTTGTCGAGATGGACATAAACAAAATTATAGAGGACAGGAATATGTCGAACGTCCAACGCATTTGCCAAGGTGTGGCAGTCGCAATAACAACTACATTTTTATTATCTGGCTGTTCACAAGTGATCAAGACAGGTGCCAATGTGGCATTAGGTTTTACAGAAAATCATATCGTACCGCCAATTTTAGCCATGGATGATGCAGAGATGATCTGCAACACAGGTAATTCATTGACGCCTGCGATTATGGCCACTAAGGATATGGGAGCAGACCCAACACGTGTGGCAGTACTGATGTATTCAGCTTCTGGGATGTGTGCAGAGCAAAAAGCTTTGGATGCAGAGCTACGCTATCTTCGTGCATCTAAATCTAATCAAGTGACTGAAGCACAAGATGCGCGTATTGAGCAAAAACGTTGGGCGGGTTTAGCCGCACAGCGCCAATATACAGGCTATCAGTTGTTCCAGTCGCGCTATGAAAAGAAATACAAAAAAGCACTCGGTGATGGTTGTGGCAAAATGAACAGTGATATTGAACAGACTGTTTATTTATTGGGAATGCTCAGTGGTTTACAGGCCATGACCAATGATATTAACTCCGGTGGTGCAGTCAATGTCCCTAAAGATATTGCAGCCGTGGTTGAACGTGGTATGAGTTGCTTAAATAATGAAAAATTTTGGGGTGCGCCAAATGCAACTCGCGCCGTGATTTGGACGCTATTGCCAGGGGCGGGGGATGATAAACCAGATCCATACCAAACTTTAAAACAATCCATGGCCATTGGTGAGCAAAAAGGCGTGCGCTTACCGCATGCGATGTATGCAGTGGCCGCTCAAGCCAGCGGTGATGATGCTAAAATTCGTGATGCGTTAAAAAGTTTTGCACAGGCTCGTTCTGAAGAAAAACCAGTCAATCCACAATTTAAGCTGATTGATAGTATGGCTGAGTTGATGGTGAAAGGCATTTCAGATCGCTATTGGACAGAGCATACGGGTACACGTACCGCAGATGATGGCATGCAACGTTTTTGGGATGACAGCGGTTCTTCTTCTGATTTAGATGATTTATTTGAAGAGGGTAAATCGCAATAAACATCAGTCTCAGGAATTGAGCGGAAGCTCATTGCGACGTGTGGGCAAATATCATGGAGTAAGGTACATGCAAGATCAATTTTTAATTCGAAAAATTGTTTTTTTAGCAGTATTTGTATCTTTCTCTGCCTGTTTGCAAGTGTATATGGATGCATTCATCTACTGGCAAGATGGGCTGTTTAGCGAATTTTGGCGCTTATGGACAGCTCATTGGGTTCATGTGGGATGGATGCATTATTTTTTGAATATGCTGGCATTTATTTGTTTACCTTTTATTTTTCCACGTGTATCCCTTTGGCACTTTGTCGCGTTGTTACTGGCACTTCCACCGTTAATTAGCCTGAGTTTCTACATTTTTTTACCAGATGTAGAAGCCTATGCTGGGCTTTCAGGCGTACTACATGGGGCGTATGCATCTATTGCCTGTGTACATTTGTTATATAAGCGTGAACGTCGTTTTGCTACATTTGTACTGTTATTAATTTTGTCAAAATTGGTTTGGGAAAATACTTTTGGCAGTATGGGGACTGCTCAATTGATCGGGAGTCCCGTTTTAGTTGAAGCCCATTTATTAGGGGTGATTTGGGGCATTGTATTAGCCGTCATCTATGTGATTGGGAGTTATTTCATTGCAGAGAAATGATGAATAGAGAAGTGATCGAGTTGACATTTTTTTCATAAAAGAAAATACATATTGTCATTTTAATATCTGCCTAATTGTTGCACATTGAAAGAAAATCGGAATAACAAACAGAAATACCGAAAAAGGAATTTTTCGGGAAGAAGGACAAGGGTGAAGCCAAGAGCTCGCACCCAAAATAAAAATAGGAAGATACATGCAAAATGATCAAAACAGCAGATCCGGACTCGGACTGTTAAGTTATATATGGAATAACTGGATCTCGACCTTTATCGTTCTGCTCTTACTGCTGTTGACTCTCATCATTGGCACGGGCGAAATGATTCATGGCCAGCTATTGCGTACAGGTGAAAAACTGTATGGCAATGAAGCTATTGGTATGCAGTACTCTTTTTTACGTGCTGAACCAGTTGCACCTGATTGTGATCGTCATCCGAATGTCGATGCAATGGTGCAGACCCAAATGAAGCAAAATGCAAATGACGAATTTGCAGATATCTTTGGCAGTGCCTCTGAGTCAGATGTACGCGCGTCTATTATGGCGGGTGTGCAACAGTGTGAAGAAAAATTCCAATTTTATGACAAAGCAAAAAAATATTTGGATGATCATCCAAGTATTCGTACCTATCGTACGGTTGAAACCACCTTCTTTGGTATTTTCAAATTCGGTTCTGAAAACCGTGTCTTGATTTTACTGTTGATGGTTTTGGTGTCTGCAATTACAGCATCAGTAAAATTCCACCATATTGGCCTACGTGCACCGACCACGAAGCTAGACTATCGCGTATATGCGCTCTTTATGGCAATTGGTAATGGTCTATTAACCTATTCCGTGTATAGCCAATTTAACTCAGTGCTCAATTCTGGAGTCGCATCCACTACTGAAACTCTGGCCGTCTATTGGCTTTGGTTAGCACTATTTGGCTCAGTCATGCTGATTAGTATTTTCCAGTTCTTTAAAACGCCAGCAGTGAAAGAACAGGGGCCAGGTAATGTTGGTTTTGCATTACTCAGCGTGCCACTGTATGCGTACATGGCGATTATTACAGGGATCGCGTTTACCTTCTTCATGGACTATCCAATGGGGCAAGGGATTTATTTGGGACAGTTGGTTGAGTTCTCAGGTATTTTCTTAAACCTTGCGCTGTTCATTTGGGCGGGTATGTTGCTCACCCAAACACGGGTGATGGATCTTTTCTTGGGGATTTTGCGTCCATGGAACTTGGCACCAGAAACCCTGACTTGGTTAATTTTGATTGCTGCTGCTATTCCTACAGCTTATACCGGTGCTTCGGGTATCTTTGTTGTGGCTGCAGGTGCGATAATTTATAAAGAAGTCTGGAACTCCGGTTCACGCCGTCAATTTGCTTTGGCTGTGTCTGCCATGTCGGGCTCGCTTGGTGTAGTGATTCGTCCATGTTTATTAATTATTTTGATTTCAATGCTCGACAGTCGTCATGTCACCTCCGATGAGCTATTTGATCATGGTATTTATGTATTCTGGCTGACTGCATTTATTTTCTTAGGTATTTCATTATTCTTAGCGGAAACACGTTTCCGTGTGAATTCACCAAAAGTGGCAATTCCAGGTATGCTTCGTGCCTTTGTTCCTGTGATTCCATACATTGTGCTAACGCTCATTGTGATTGCATTCTATAAATATGGTTTAGACACCAAGATGGACGAGTTCACTGCACCTGTAGTGTTACCAATTATCTTGATTGCTTACATTATGTTTGACCGTTGGTTTGCGGATCGTTTTACGCCGACACCTGTCGATCAACATGCAACCTTGGCAGAACAGCATGCACAAAGCTCAACATTTATGCGTGAGCATGACGGACAGCGCCGTGGCTTTGGTAGCTCAATTTGGTTTGCTTCATCTGAAACAGTCGGTCATATTGGCGCGCTGATTATCTTGATGGCGTTATCTGCAAGCGTGGGTGGCTTAATTGAACGTACTGAAGTGGTAGAATTATTACCAACACATTTGGGTAATATTTACATTTCGTTGGCCTTTATTGCATTGCTACTGGCGATTATTGGTATGACCACCGACCCATTTGGCGCGGTAATTTTGGTTGCGGCAACAGTTGCACCTGTCGCGTATGAAAATGGCATTCATCCAATCCATTTCTGGATGATTGTACTGGTTGCATTTGAGTTAGGTTATGTATCTCCACCTGTGGCACTGAATCATTTGCTGACACGATTGTCCGTTGGTGATGATGAGGTGCGTGAGGCGGATGCAGAAGCAAAAGCGATGTACACCAATTTCTACTATCGTTATGAGCGTTGGATTCTACCAATATTGGTATTATTCCCATCATTACTGATTGTGACCTATGCGCCGTACATCTTTAAGTTATTTGACTGGTACAAATAATGAAATAAAAAATGCACCTTGGGGTGCATTTTTTATGTGTGATATGAACTTAAGATGATTCGGTTTTGTCTGTGCGTGTAAAGCACTTAGATAGCTTGAAAAAGGATTGCATAAAATAATGGCCATAAAAATAATGGCAAATCCGATGAGGCTATAAAAGTCTGGAATTTCATGCCACATTATAAAGCCCCAAATCCCTGCAAAAATAATGGCAATATAATTGACGGGGCCAATTTGGCCTGCTGGTGCGAGTTTATAAGCGGTAGACATAAACAGCTGGCTGATATTTGCCAATAATCCAGCACAGATCAGGTACATGAGCTCAGTGAATGTGAATAGACGCCATGACCAAAACATTGGAATAGCTGAAATGAGCGTGCCAAAAAAGCAAAAATAAAACACGATGCGCTCAGGTGGTTCTGTTGCTGTGAGTGCACGTACCGTCACAAAGGCCATGGCTGCTAAAAAATTTGCGCCTAACCCAATCAACGAAAGTTGATTGAACATGCCAGAATCTGGCTTGGCGACGCAAAGAACACCGATCAGTCCAACTAAAGCAGCAATCAGCATTTTTGCAGTAATTTTTTCTTTTAGAAATAGCCAAGCAATGAGTGGAATAAAAATAGGGGAGGAATAGGTAAATACCATGGCATTGGACAGTTTTAAATGTGCAATGGCATAGAAAAAACCATACATCGCAATCAATCCAACCACAGAACGCCATGTATGCATCCAGAGTTTTTCAGTTTTAAAAAATCCACTGCCTTTTTTGATTATAAACGGCAGAAAAATGAATAGGCCTACGACATTGCGAAAAAATACAATAGTGGCATTGTCCACACTGTGTGAAGCCAAACGAATGCAGACACCCATAATTGAAAATAAAAAGGCAGACAGCATTAAAAAGCCAATCGCTTTTAGGGTGTGATTGAATGAGGAAAGTGTAGACATAAACAACAAGCCAGAAAATCTGAAGTCATTCTAGCCTGTTTTATATGCAAAACTATGTGAGGAAAATAAACTATTGAGTTGTTTAGTGCTCTTGTGCCAATTGTTGCTCAAGGAGTTTGAGTTGTTCTTCTTTTAATTTAATCAGCTGATCAGCATCAGCATGCTGTGCTTTCAGGGTTTTTTCTTGCTCTGCAAGTTGCGCTTGCAGGTCCGCGAGTCGAGCCTGTTCCTCTTTGGCTAAAGAGGCATTTTCAGGAATCGGTGCTGTTAATATATCTTCTGTAACCAGCGGTTTTGACTCAGTTGTATGGCTTGCTTCCGCTGAGCTTGATTCTTGTGTATTTATTTCAGAGGCTGCCGTTGTTTCTGTGCTCGCTTCGCTTATGGCTGTAATTACTGCTTCACTGGCAATGGTGTCATAAACAGGAGCAACGTCTTCTGCTGAAGAGCTGAACCATTGATAAGCAAAAAAAAGCGCAACCAGTACGCCGAGTCCCCCAATAATCCCGATTAAAAGTTTCGGGCTATTTCTTTGATCTTCTGTCATACATAGACCTAAATTGTTATTTTGGCTGACGAGGTTTGAATTGAATGACACCAATTTCGTCGGGCACTGCCGGAGTCTCAGGCTCTTCTACATGCGTCGGACGGTTTTCGCTATAACCGCAATCAATGCACTCAATCCATTCATCATCATTTGAGCTAAGCATGACAACACGATCCATCGCTTGACACTTCGGACATTTGGCGCCAGCAATAAATCGGCGTTTAATGGTCATCATACTTACCTACTATAAAATTAAGGCCCTTAGTTTAAGAGTTTATGATGCGTTCGTCCAACCTTGGTGACGAAGCAGTGCATCTATTTTCGGCTCGCGTCCACGGAAATTCACAAAAGCGTCGAGTGCAGCATCTTTTCCACCTACCGCTAAAATCGCTTGGCGAAAATCTTTACCTGTTTGGGTGTTGAAAATGCCTTCTTTTTCGAAGCGGTCAAAAGCATCGCTGGCCAAAACTTCGGCCCATTTGTATGAGTAATATCCTGCAGCATAACCCCCTGCAAAAATATGACTAAAACCATGTTGGAAGCGGTTGTAGGCAACAGTTGGTACTACAGCAAATTGGGTACGAATTTGATCTAATTCGGCCTGAATTTGAGTGGCATTCAGTGCAGGTGTTCGGCTGTGAATGTTCAGATCAAATAAAGCAAATTCAATTTGACGTAGCGTTTGCATACCAGATTGGAAGAAGCGAGCATTCAGCAAAGCTTGAAGCAAATCTGCCGGTAAAGGTTGCTGTGTTTCGATGTGCTCACTGAGTAAGTCGAGGCTCTCTGTATCCCATGTCCAAAACTCCATAAATTGACTTGGTAATTCGACTGCATCCCATGCAACACCATGTGTACCAGCCACAGAAATATTATCAACCTCTGTGAGCATGTGATGTAGACCATGACCAAACTCATGGAACAAGGTATTGACTTCATCATGAGTTAATAGCGCAGGTTGATCACCTACAGGTGGTGTAAAATTACACACCATATAGCAAATTGGCTTTTGTAAGCCGTGCTCCGTCTGCATACGTGAGCGGAAGCCACTCATCCATGCACCACCACGTTTGCCAGTACGTGCATAAAGGTCGAAGTAAAAACCGCCAATCACTGTGCCGTTTTCTTCAAGTTCAAAATAACGTGCATCTGGATGCCATACTGGTGCATCACGCTCAATCACTTGAACGCCGTATAAGCGATTTACAATGCTAAATAAGCCTTGCAAAATTTTTGGTGCAGGGAAGTAGGGCTTGAGTGCTTCTTGCGACAGATTAAACTGCTGCATTTTCAGCTTTTCAGAATAGAAACCGGTGTCCCAAGGTTGCAAGTCTTGAATTCCATCTGCACTGGCAATGCTCTTCAGTTCTGCAACTTCTTTGAGTGCAGGCTGGCGTGCATGTTCTGCAAGATCTACCAAAAATTGATGTACTGTTTCTACGTTTGGCGCCATTTTGCTAGCAAGAGACAGTTCTGCATAATTACCAAAACCTAATAAGCCCGCCATTTCCTGACGCAAACTTAAGATTTCTTCCATCACTGGCGTGTTATCAAATTCAGGTGTATCTGCTTGATCAGATGCACGTGTGGTGTAGGCTTTGTACAAAGTTTCACGTAATGCACGATCCTCAGCATAGGTCATAATGGCCAAATAAGAGGGAATATCTAAAGTTGCAGTCGGCTGATTTTGTTCGCGTTGCTGGCCATATTGCTTGAGTAATTCAATACTACTGTCAGGAAGGCCTTTTAATTGTTCTTCACTCAGCGGAAGCATAAAGGCTTGTGTAGCATCCAGTACGTGGTTGGAAAAGTCCGACGATAATTGCGATAAACGCGCAGAAATATCGGCATAGCGTTTTTTCGCTTCACCTTCTAAAGCCACGCCTGAGAGCTTGAAGTCGCGTAGTGATAATTTGATAGCACTTTGCTGTGCAGCTGGGAGTGTTTCAAATAAGCTACCGTCACGGACGTGCTGATAGGTTTGGTACAGCACGGTATGTTGCCCGAGCGCTGTATAGTATTCGCTTAAGCTCGGTAACAGTGCTTGATAAACTTCACGTGTTTGTGCATTGTTCATCACTGCATTGAGGTGTGATAGTACGCCCCAAGCCTCGCTCATATTATTTTCGAGAGTATCAATTTGTTCGAGTACGGTTAATTGCTGTTGAATGCTGTCTGGGACAGTCTTTAATTCATCTAAAAAGTTTTGGCCTTGCTGAATGGCTTGTTGGATTTGTGTTTTAAGTTGATCTAATGTGATTTGATTAAATTGTGGAACGGGCAAAGTTGCCTTTTCTAATGTCATGTTGGGTATGCCGTCTTAATTTCCTATGTTATCTGTAGATGTAGGGGTAATTTAGGCATAAATCAAGTAAAGCAGTGAATTTATTCTTTTATGTTCTGAACTTGTGTAAAACGATCAGCCAATAAAAAAGAGCGCCGAAGCGCTCTTTTTAAGTCCAAGCTAAAATTACTCAGTCTTTGCTTTCGCATTCGACTTTTTCTTTTTTAATTTGGCCTTTTTCTTTACTTTATCTTTAGCCTTTGCTTCAGATTTTGTTGCAGATTTTTTAGCAGGCTTTTTGCCGTAGGTGCTGGGTTTTGATTTTGGCTTTTTCTTTCGAATGGGACGTTCTCCGTCTTCACTCAACGTAGGCGCTTCGTGATTCTTCGGACGTTCGCTAAAGACTTCTTCTTTCGCTTCGCGGACCACTTTAGGCTTAGTCACACGTGGTGCTTTGCTACGAATAGGGCGACCTGCATGGCTCAACTGTTGAATCAATTCAAAGTCGATTTTACGCTCTTCAAGATTAACACCCGCCACCTTAATACGAACTTCATCACCTAAGCTAAAGGTCTGGCCACGGTTTTGTCCAACTAAGCTTTGGCTCGATTGATCAAATACAAAGAAGTCATCGCCCAATTGGCTTACGTGTACCATACCATCGACATAAAGGTCTTTGAGGGTCACGAATAAACCAAATTCAGCTACTGCAGAAATCGTACCAACAAACTCTGCGCCTAAATGCTGTTGCATATAATGGCATTTCAGCCATGTGGTTACAGAGCGAGAAGCTTCATCTGCGCGACGTTCAGTTGCAGAGAAGTGTTGACCTGCATCATCCAATGAAGCACCCGAAAGCGGATATTTTTTGTTTGTCAGGCTGGCCTTAATTGCACGGTGTAAGAGTAAGTCAGGATAACGACGAATTGGTGAAGTGAAGTGTGTATATGCTTCATAAGCTAAGCCGAAGTGACCTGCATTTTTCGCGCCGTAATACGCCTGCATCATTGAACGTAATAACACGGCATGAATGCTCGGAGCATCAATACGGTCTTTGGTCGCTTCAATCACGGCTTGATAGTCCGCTTGCGTTGGTTGCTCTGGGAATTTAAGACCCAATAACTTCACAAAATCGCGTACTTTTTGAATACGTGAAAACTCTGGTGGCTCATGCACACGGTAGAGCATTGGAACTTCATTTTTTAATGCATATTCGGCCGCTGCTACGTTGGCCAATAACATACATTCTTCAATCAGTTTGTGTGCATCATTACGTGTACGCGGTAAAATTTCATTAATACCACCAAGCTCGTCAAAGGTCATGTAGGTTTCGACAGTTTCAAATTCCATTGCATGACGCTGAGCGCGTAGATCTTTTAACACATGGTAAAGCTGGAAAAGCGTATTCAGTGACTTACGAACATTACGGTCTTCAGTCACAGCCTGACTGTCACCATCAAAGTATTGTGCCACTTGGGTATAGGTTAAGCGTGCTTTAGAGTGCATGACCGAAGGATAGAACTCATAACTTGTCACACGACCTGCGCGTGAAAGGTTCAAGTCACACACCATACATAAGCGGTCGACGTTTGGATTAAGTGAGCACAGACCATTTGACAACGCTTCAGGGAGCATTGGCAAAACAAAATGCGGGAAGTACACTGAGGTACCACGCTCTTGTGCTTCATCATCCAAAGGTTTACCAATCCGCACATAGTGACTGACATCGGCAATCGCTACGACAACTCTGTAGCCACCACCTGGGCGTTTTTCAGCATAAACTGCATCGTCAAAGTCACGAGCATCTTCACCATCAATGGTGACTAATGGCAAATCGCGTAGGTCAATACGGCCTTCACGGTCTTTAGCTGATGGTTCTTTAAAGCTCTCTGCTTCTTTTACAACTTCTTCTGGGAACTCGTAAGGTAAGCCAAACTCTAAAATAGTTTGTGGAATAATAATTTCTGTATCGGCTTTATCTGCCATAGATTGAATGACATGACCTGTCGCAAATTCTTCTTTGGTTGGGTAGTCATCAATTTCAACACGCACTGAATCGCCTAAGTTTACTTTGGCATGCTCAATCAGTTCTTTTTCTAAAGTAATTGGCTGATGTGCATTTGGATTCGCGGGTTGAATAAAGTATTCGCCATCGTGAATTGAGACTTTACCAATAATTTGTTTAACACGACGCTCTACAACCTCAGTAATAAAGCCCCATGCTTTACCTTTACGGTCAACTGAGGTCTGACGTACTTTAACGCGGTCACCATTAAAGACCTGACGTAATTCACGCTCAGGCAATAGAAGATCATCTTCACCTTTTATGCTGGCACTGCCCATACCTTTAGAATTGACATAAACCGTCGCATCATGGGTCGGCTGTTCAGTGGCCAATTGAAACTTAAATCCATCTTTCATTAATTGCCCATCACGAACCATCGCAATTAGGCGGTGGCTGAGCGCATCAATACTTTTTTGATCAGCAATTTCAAAATGCTCAACCAAGTCGGCATGCGACAGCGGTGCACGCTGTTCAATAATGTCTAAAATGAGCGTACGGCTCGGAATCGGATTTTCGTAACGTTCGGCTTCAGCTTTTGCTTCAGGATCGACCCAATTTTTCATAATGTCTTTGGCTTCATGTCAGAAGATAGGTTTAGCATAAGTCATGCGACAGCAGACTGCACGTAAATGATTGCAATATTGTGTGTTTGACATGCATTTTATAACGAATGCTGAATTAATGTGCTTAATGTGGCATTTTTAAAGTGTTTTTCGGGCTTTAATTTGAAAAATTGTATAAAAAATATTTAATTGAACGAAAATATGAAAAAAAGTGGGGGATAGTGCTTGCACGTATGGGGTTAACTTTGTATTATGGCGCCACGTTACGGTGAGATGGGTGAGTGGCTGAAACCACATCCCTGCTAAGGATGCATACGGGCAACTGTATCGAGGGTTCGAATCCCTCTCTCACCGCCAACTTTACTTATGTCGCGCCCATAGCTCAGCTGGATAGAGCACTTGGCTACGAACTAAGGGGTCGGGAGTTCGAATCTCTCTGGGCGCACCAATAAGTAAAGTAGATAACGTAGTCTTTTAAGACGACACAAGTTAAGCGCCCATAGCTCAGCTGGATAGAGCACTTGGCTACGAACTAAGGGGTCGGGAGTTCGAATCTCTCTGGGCGCACCAACTTGAACAATTAACCGCATTTATTGCGGTTTTTTTGTGCCTGTACATTTTGCATCAAATCTTCTACCTACTATACGTATCGTAAAGCGAAAAAGAACAGCCAGTTCATATTAGGGCAAGCGCGCTCACATTTTTATCATGAACAACATTTAGCTTTGAGCATAGGCGTTAAATACAGCACTGTGTATCCTTAGATCATAATTTAAATAGGCTTAGTTTTAATAGAATAAAGCTCTTAATGTCTAATATCTAGGCAGTTGATCGTGTTCATACAAATTAAAGCTTAACAAAGCTGAAATTTCACGTATAATGCACCACATCAAGACGTCGCGCCCATAGCTCAGCTGGATAGAGCACTTGGCTACGAACTAAGGGGTCGGGAGTTCGAATCTCTCTGGGCGCACCAACTTGATTTAAATTGAAAAAACCGCATTTGTTGCGGTTTTTTTGTGCCTGAATTATTTAAAATAACTCTAAATCGAATTCAAAAAATTAAGCGCCAGCCTTTTGTTTTACTTTAAGTACAAAAACGGTATTGCCACCTAAAGCAGGTAACATGTCTGAATAAGGCATACTTCGCATGGCACGTAATAAAAATGGCGCATCTTGATCAATTTTCATGGCGCTGGTTACACTCAATAGTGTGCCTTGCTGAAGCGGTATTAACTGCATGCCACCCCTCACAAATTTTAAATCGCCACCATTGGCATAAAATTCATTTTGCCAATCTGTGGCGTAGTTAAAGCGCATTTTAAAATCGAAGGGAATGTTAATTACGCCTAAGCCCACAGACACTTTATAGCTTGCATCCATTTGCTTGTTATCCAGCTTGCGTACACGGACCTGTTTAATTTGATTGGGAAATAATTGTTGATAGCTACTTGGCGTTAACCATTGCTGAAGCTGAGCAGGGCTATGGGCATAATATTGATAGCTGGTACTAAAGCGTAATTTCTCTGTGCCATGTGAATAGGGCACATTTTTAGCCGTAAGTACAAAACTTACGGGTTCCTGTGAGTTTCGGCTCAGTTGCGCCACTTTCACTTGTTCATTTCGGTCTAAGCCGGCTGTAGGCAATATGCCTGTGCCTAAAGGCTGTGCTTGGCTGGTCTTAAAGCGCTTTTGTAAAGACTCGAGTAAAAAAGCGTTGGTACCAGCTGGAATGCCAAGTTTGGCATCGGGCAATGCATTCAGAATTTTACTAAATAAAAAACCTTTGGGCTGATTCAAATCTCCCCATTGCGTGAGCGTGACTAAGGTTTGATTTGGCTTGAGTTCAAACCATTCAATTTTACCTGCAGCATAAGGCACGGGTGCATCTAAGATCAGAGTTGAAATACTATTGGCATCGGCCTGATGTTGCATGAGTACCGTTTCACGGAAATTCAGTACAGGAATGGGCGTTGGAATATGAATATTGTATTTAACTTGACTGATGGTGCCTTGTTGCTCAAGCACTTTGGCTGATTTAAGCGTCGGAAATAAGCCTGCATAATTACTGTAGTTGAGGAGCAAACGGCTGACTTGTTGTACATTGGCTGGAATGACCACCGATGCGCTATAGTATTGTCCCGTTGTTTTTTTGCCTGTACGCATAGTTGGTAATTGTATGGACTGTGCAGGATGGGCATAAATCAAAATATGCTCTCCAGTCAGTGTTGCTAAGGCTTGAGGATCATTATTAAATTCACTTAATGCACTCGGAATTTGAGCTTTCCAAGGCACAATTTGTGCAGATACGTTTCCTGCAAGCATGAGACAAGTGAGCATGAGTGATGTTTTTATTTGAATATACTGCATAGGACATCCTGTAATATGCATTTTTTATTTGTTGGCAGTTTTAGCGCATTTTCAACGAAAAGAACAGCGCCGAAGTGTGTATATCTGATACTAAAAAGAATAAGGAAAGTCACTTTTCTGGTGTAATATCTAGCTCAATTTAGATTTTAAAATATGTATGTGAGCAGATGTCAGAGACTCAACCCGCATTATCGTTACGTTACACCTTGAATTTAGAAGAATCTCAAGATGGTTTTGCTTTAGCGACTTTTGGTAAAAAGCAATTCACTCGCTTTATTACGCCTTTAATTAGCATCGGTATTATCATTTGGGGCTTTTCTTTGGGCTTTAGTAGTGTCGGTCGTTATTACGTGGCTTTAGGCGCCTTCTTTTTAATCATGCAAATACTGATGCGTTATTGGTTCTTACCGATGATGTTTAAGCGTCAGTTTATTAAGTACCAATTTGGTAAAAGTGAACAGGGCATTGATCTGTATCAAGATCATGGTGAAATTTTTGCCAATGAGCGTAAAAATATATTTAATTATGCCGATGTCGCAACCTTTGCCTCAGGTAAGCTGACTTATATGTTGGAAATGAAAAATCGTACGGTGGTGATTATTCCAAAACGTGCTTTTACCAATCCAGCAGATCAAAGCATTTTTGAAAATTCATTTAAGAAATAATCTAATCAAAACAGAAAGGGGAGATCATGATGAAACGTCCATCTAAAATTGTTTGCGTCGGTCGTAGCTATGCAGATCACGCGAAAGAACTGGGCAATGCAATTCCTGATCGACCTGTTCTGTTTATAAAGCCACCGAGTGCTTTATCTCCTTTAGACGCTGGCATTGAGTGGAATAAAACACTAGGCAGTTGTCATTATGAGTGCGAGTTAACTTTAAGAATTGCTAAGACACTCAAAGCCGAAACTGATCCACTAAAAGCATTAGAAGCCGTAGATGCAGTCACTTTAGGTTTAGATCTTACCCTAAGAGATTTACAAGATGACTTGAAAAAGAAAGGTCATCCTTGGGAACGTGCGAAAGCCTATGATGGTTCATGTGTGTTGGCCGATTGGGTGGATGTTTCATTGGTGGTAAATGACTGGAAAGATGTGCATTACACGTTGCAAGTAAACGATGAAATCCGCCAGAAAGGTGATACGGCACTCCTGATTTTTGATGTGGGTACTTTACTGGCAGATATCAGTCAGGTGTTTACGCTTGAAGCGGGTGATGTAATTATGACGGGTACGCCAGCTGGCGTTGCGGCTTTACAGGCAGGTGATCAATTGCGAATGACCTTGCAAGGCCAACAACAAGATTATGTTTGGACGACCTTTGTAAAATAATTGAAAGTCATCAAAAAAGGACTGTCGCTACAGTCCTTTTTTATATCTACTGAAAAACAATACACAGAAAAATTGTTTTAGAGCTATTTTTTATTTGGCAAACTTTTTACGAAATTGATCGGGGCTAATGTGCATCCAACGTTTAAACATATTAATAAATGCGGATGAATTGGCGTAGCCTAAATCGAAAGCAATACTTTCTACGGTATCGCCACGATTGAGTAAGCTCATTGCTTTAATCACTTTGAGGCGCTGGCGCCACTCATGTAAAGACATGCCTAATTCTTTTTGACTGAGTCGGGCTAGCGTACGCTCCGTCATATTGTATTGTTTTGCCAGCATAGCTAAAGATTGATTGTTCGCAGGTGCTTGGTGTAAATCATTTAACAGGCTTTGCAGTGTTGGGTGCTCAGAGTGTGGTAAATAACTACTAACCAATTGGGCATATTTGAGTTGATCGACCAGCACGCTGAGTAAGCGTTGGTGCTCGGCGCTAGACTCAGTATTTGGTGTTTGTCTTAAATGTTCAAAAATGGCGGAAACCAATGGTGAGCTAAGTAAGATACCAGCTTGCTGTGGTAAGTCTTGGCATAGACTTTCATGAACATAGAGTGTGCCATGAGACACCGCCGTACGATTTAGCCCACTATGTTGAACGTGCGGGGGTAGCCAAATCCCATGAGGCGGTGGAGTGATATAATCAATTTGATCAATATTGAGCTCCATAATGCCATCAAAGGCATAAATAAACTCTCCCCATGCATGGCCATGTGGGGGTAAATTGACTGCGCTGGATCATCGCGGAAGCTGATCCAGAGTGCCGCATCGATATGATCATTAGTTTTGAGTTGCATGCCTAAAGGGCGTGATGCGCTTGTGCGATTTCCCATGCTTAAAATTGCCTGAATTCAACAATCAATTGTCTGTTTTAAACTATATATTTGATTTATGACAGGTCTATAGTAGCAGGCTCTTTGAGTTTTGAGCAATGACCGTGGAACAGCGTAAAGCACTTGATGCACAAGCATCGGGTTGGATGATTTTATTATGTATGATTTGGGGAATTCAGCAGGTGGTGCTGAAATGGGCTACACCTGATATTAGCCCCATCATGCAAATCGCGCTTCGTTCAGGCTTATCGGTTTTGTTGGTCATTCCATTGCTTCGTCTTCAGCAATTTTCAGATTTATATCGTAAAGACTATCTGCTCCCTGGTCTGTGGCTGGCTATTTTATTTTCTGCCGAATTTCTTTTTGTGGCCGAAGCATTACGTTATACCACGGCCTCACATACAGTTGTGTTGCTGTATACCGCGCCAATTTTTGTTGCATTGGGTTTGCATTGGAAATTGCCCGCAGAACAGCTCAATTTAATTCAATGGGGCGGTATTTTTCTCGCTTTTTCAGGCATTGTATTGTCCTTTATGGGCCGTGATGACGCCACAGGAGAATTAACACATGCGCTTTGGGGTGATTTTTTGGCTCTGATGGCAGGTGTGATGTGGGCCTTAACCACAATTTCACTGCGTTTGACCAAGTTGGCTGATGCACCTGCGACACAAACACTGTTTTATCAGTTGTTGGGTAGCTTTCTCATTCTATTGCCTCTGGCTTTTATTACAGGCCAAAGCGTGATTCATTGGAGTTGGGTAGTGCTAACTAGCACACTATTTAATGTGCTGCTCATGTCTTTCTTTAGCCTGATGCTATGGTTTTGGTTATTACGCCAATATTTAGCCAACAGCTTAGGGGTATTTTCATTTCTGACGCCTATTTTTGGCATGCTGTTTGGTGTGATTTTTTTGCATGAGCACATTGAGTTTAATTTTCTGATTGGCACGGGTTTCGTTATGTTGGGCGTGATGACGGTAAGTTTACATCGTCAGATTGCACGCACATGGACACGGGTTCATTTTATAAAATAAAGTATTTTTCTTTTGAAGGACTTTAGACTCAAATTTAGCTGATATTTGCTAAGAAGTATTTGATCTACCGAGAAATTGGTATGTGATGTAAGAGCTAAAAAGTCAATATTCGCAGGTGTTTTTTAGACAGGACAGTGCTACTGTGTTGCGGTTTAGGGCAAAGAGTAGACGGTGTGCAAGAACGTCAGGCATTGGATGCCAAAGCTTCATCAATAATGTTTGGCTTATGTATATTGTGGGGTTTGCAACAAATTGTGGTGAAATTGGCCGCAGAGGATATTTCCCCCCTGATGCAAATGGCTTTGCGTTCAGGGTTATCCGCATTATTGGTCTTTCCACTGATTAAGTTGGCGCAAGGTCAGTCTTTGTGGTCACGTCAGTATTGGTTTTCTGGTGCGCTGGTTGCAGGGTTGTTTGCCACAGAATTTTGCCTATTGGCCGAAGCTTTACGTTTTACGACGGCCTCACACACTGTAGTTTTGTTATATACCGCTCCAATCTTTGTGGCATTGGGGTTGCATTGGAAATTACCAGCAGAACGTCTGACATGGAAGCAGTGGAGTGGTATTGCGCTTGCTTTTTTAGGTATTGTCACCACATTTTTGGGCGGTGAGCGTGAATCATCATTACAAAACCTAAGTCATGTGATTTTGGGTGATTTACTGGCACTGTGCGCTGGCATATTTTGGGCATCTACGACGCTTGCGGTGCGATTAACAAATTTGTCTGAAGCACCAGCTACACAGACTTTGTTTTATCAATTATTCGGTGGCTTTATTTGCTTGTTGCCCATGGCATTTGTATTAGGGCAAAGCGAAATTCGTTGGTCTATGCTGACCATCAGTAGCTTGCTGTTTCATGCGGTGATGATTTCATTTGTCAGTTATTTAACTTGGTTTTGGTTACTTAAAAAATATTTGGCCTCACGCTTAGGAGTATTTTCTTTTTTAACTCCTCTATTTGGTATTTTGTTTGGTGTGGTTATTTTAAATGAGCCTTTAGAACGTGCATTTATTATTGGTACTAGCATGGTCATGCTGGGTGTACTCATTGTGAGCTTATCTGGGCGTGCTAAACAGCCAAGTCGCTAAGTGCTGTGTGAGATACCACTAGCAAATAATCAAAAGCCTCACTGAATGAGGCTTTTGATTAAATCTGAGGCGTGCTTATTTAGATTCCAAAATCGTTGATAAAGGAATGGCCAATTTAGCTGCCAAATAATCATCGGACTCAATTAAGGCAGGCCCAATTTTTTCCATCCACACATCATCTGCATGAATATTGCCAATGTCTTTACGATGGGGCAGTGGATACGGAAGCTGTGAATAAAAAGTCCAAAAATCAATGTGTGCAAGATTACGTGCCAACACAAAATTATTGTTATCCGTGCGCGTAATCAAGTTTTGTTTCTCGAGTAATTTGACATAGCTCGGCCAACGGCCAATTTCATCACGACCTAGCACTTCTAAAGCTTCGGATTCACTGACACTCAAACCGACTTTTTGCTTTTGGTAAAACAGCTCAAGCAGATCAAGTAGCATAATTACAGGGTGGCGCTTACGGTCGCGACTGGCATCAGCATCAAAGGCAGTCAGCGCATAGCTGATTTCGACACCCAATAGCACAATATTCCAAGATAAGAAAATCCACAGCAGGAAAATAGGAATTGCGGCGAATGCACCATAAACCAGTTGATAACTGGTGAAGTTGCTCATCACGAAACCAAATAGATTTTTGAGTAGCTCGAAAACGACTGCGCTAAATAAACCAGCAATGAAAGCCGCTTTGATCGGGACGTTCCGATTGGGAATGGTCCAATTTAAAATAAAAAAACCTAAAATAGTTAAACCAAATGAGATGAGCCAGAAGATGAACTCACCATCAAGCTCATAGCCTGCAAAGTTATTGTTCAGCACATTTAACGAGGCCATCGTAGAGGAAATGACAAATGCGCTACCCAATAAAATGGGTCCGAGTGAAATAATGGTCCAATAGCGCATAAAGCCCAAAATTCCACCACGAGTTTCAGTTACACGCCAAATGCGATTAAATACGGTCTCAATGCTGGTCAACATCATCACGGTGGTGACGAATAAAAATAAAATACCAATCACTGTTAAATTACTGGATTTATCAGTAAAGGCATTAAGTGCTTTATCAAATGCAATGGTGGTTTTAGGTAAGAAATTACTATAAATCAGTTGTTGGAGTTGTTGGCGTGCAGGTTCTAGCGCTTTAATGGAAGAGATAATCACCAAAAAAACCGTCAGCATAGGCACGACAGCAAACAGCGTAGTATAGGTCAAAGAACCTGCTTGTTCACGGCAACGATCGGCTTCAAAACGCCGTATAACGAATAAAACAAACTGAAACCATTTCTTGTCATAAAAGGGAAGTTTCTTGAAATATTCGGCAATCATAAATTACAGCCTCAATTGTTCTAATCATCATTTTTCAATATTCGGCTCTAAGCTTAACCAAAAAATTGAAAAAATACCGTATAGTTTATTTTTTTAATTACATCGCCTAAATCACCATGCAACCTTATATTTTAGTTCTGTATTACAGTAAAAATGGCGCAACCAAGGAAATGGCACACTTCATTGCGAATGGTATTGAGTCTACAGGCATGCAAGTCAAAATTCGCACCGTACCGCAATTGTCTACTGTGGTGACTGTCGCAGCAGCCAGTATTCCAGATGAAGGTGATATTTACTGTAGTTTAGATGACTTAGCCAATTGTGCTGGATTGGCTTTGGGTTCACCGACTCGTTTTGGCAATATGGCATCTGAAATGAAACACTTCCTCGATCAAACTACCAGCTTATGGCTGAATGGAGCATTACATGGCAAGCCTGCTTGCGTATTTACTTCATCGGGCTCGATGCATGGTGGTCAAGAAAGTACTTTATTAACCATGCTTCCACCCTTATTTCATCATGGCATGATGATTCTGGGGTTAAGCAATGCAGCGCCTGCACTGTCGAATACTAAAACTGGCGGTACGCCTTATGGAGCAAGCCATGTGAGTGGCCCACGTCATGACTTATCTATCAGTCAAGATGAGAAAATCTTGTGTGAAGAACAAGGCAAGCGTTTGGCACAAGTTGTGCAAAAGCTAGCGGGCTAAAAACTAAAAAGCGCTCATTGAGCGCTTTTTCTAAGAGTATTTATCGTATTATTTTTTAATTTGTACGGCATGTTCGACCGCAAAACGGTGTTTACATGTGTTGCATTGATAGTCGAGGAATATATTTTTATCTACAATTTGACCGGCTTTTTTACCTACGCGATGCCCTAAAAAGCCACCTGTAACACCAATACTAATTGCACCCACAAAGGTGCCAATGGTTGCGCCCATAATGACACCAAGTGGCCCAGCGGTTACACCACCAATGGCAGCACCAATAGATGCACCAGATGCTGCACCGCCTACAGTACCTGCTGCAGTGCCTGCACCACTAAGTAAAACGCCACCAATTTTTTCTAGGGTTTGTTCGTGATTACGTGCTTCTACATCGCTCGAAGCGCATTTTGGGCATTGCACGGGCGTAAGTTCATTCATAGTGTTGGCTCATCCATTATTGAGTATGTTCAAAAGATCCATTTACTCAATTTTATGTATTTCAGTTGTTATTAAAACATGATTTTAACTGACTTATGCTGACCTAAATGACCAAGTTTATATTCAGCAATTTTGTAATATTAAATTAATTTCTAAGATTTAGTTGTGATAAAAAATGATTTCAGCAGAAAATCAAAAGTCGTTAAGGTGTGCAGTATAAATTTTTAAAGAATATATTGGATAAAACGATGAAAAAAATTCTGGCATCTGTTGCGGTCCTCGGTTTGAGTTTAGGATTGGTTGCCTGTGATCAAAATAATAAGACTAAGCCTCAGGACGTTGCTTCGGAGCAAAGCTTAAAACAGTTAAATATTGGTTATCAAAAAGCGGCACTCAAATTAATTGTGGCCAAAAAGACTCAAGCCTTTGAACAGGCTTTTCCGAATGTAAAAGTAGAATGGAAAGAATTTCCTGCGGGGCCACAAACTTTAGAGGCACTGAATGTGGGTGCGATCGATTTTGGTTATACGGGAGATACCCCAGTTATTTTCGCGCTATCTGCAAATAAACCGATTGATTACTTAGGTTACGAAATTAACTCTAAAAGTTCACATGATTTATTGGTCCCTAAAAATAGTGCAATTCAAAATTTAGCGGATTTAAAAGGCAAGCGTATTGCTTTGACTAAAGGCTCAAGTGCGCATTATTTCTTGGCACAAGTTTTAACCAAAGCTAAATTATCTTGGCAAGATATTGAACCCATTTGGTTAACGCCAGCAGATGCTCGTGCAGCTTTGGATAAAGGATCGATTGATGCATGGGCCGTTTGGGATCCCTATGCAAGTGCTGCAGCACTTAAAGGGGATACACGGGTAATTTTTGATGCCTCACAATTGCCTTCTATTTATAGTTTCTATCTGTCTTCGCCACAATTTTTGACTGCACACCCTAAAGATGCGCAAAAAATTGTGGATACTTTAAATGAAACAGATAAATGGATTCAGGCACATCCACAAGAGGCGATTCAAATTTTGGCAGACAGCACGGGCATTGACCGAACTGTGGCTGAGAAAGTGCTGTCTAAGCGCCCAGATACGGTACAAACCCAGTATCTGAATGACACTGTCATACAAGATCAGCAAAAAATTGCAGATTTATTTTCAGAGCTGAAGCTCATTCCAAATCCTGTACAAATTAAAGAGCATGTTTGGAAAAAACAGTAATTTTGAGCAAAAAAAAGCGCCAAATGGCGCTTTTTTAATGGTGTTTGAATTAGTCACGAACAAATTCAACAGTACCATTGGTCAAAGATTTAACACGTGCCAATGATTCAACACGGTAACCTTTTTCAAGCAAAATATCGCGACCAGGTTGGAATGATTTTTCAATCACAATACCAATACCAACAACAGAAGCTTCTGCTTGATGAATTAAGTCAGCAAGACCTAATGCTGCTTGGCCATTTGCCAAGAAATCATCAATCACTAAAACTTTGTCTGTAGCATAAATATGCTTTTTAGAGATCGCGATGGTGCTTTCAACTTGTTTCGTGAAAGAGAATACTTTTGAGCGAAATAAATCATCTTTTAAAGTTAAAGATTGATATTTACGTGCAAAAATAACTGGAACACCAAGCTCTAAACCAGCCATCACTGCAGGCGCAATACCTGAAGCTTCGATCGTAATAATTTTAGTGATGCCTGCATCTTTAAATAAGCGCGCAAATTCTTGACCAATTTGCTGCATCATTACGGGGTCAATTTGGTGGTTTAAGAAAGAATCGACTTTCAAAACTTCATCAGATAGAACGATACCTTCAGCTAAGATTTTCTGTTCTAGTGCATGCACGGGAGAATCCTCAAGAGCGGGTGCTCATTAAAGCAAAAGCGTATTTTAAAAAGCATTGCAGAAAATGCAAGCAAAATCGGCTAATTTACTTACTTTGTTGGACCCTTATAGCCTGTTAAAAGCAGAGAATATGACGTTTTTTGATCGACATGGCTCACTTTTACAGGAAGATAATCCAATTTTGGCGCAAGCCAGAAAATGGTTTCACGACCCGGCTTGTCATGTTGCATTACGACTTTAATGGTATCAAATGTTCCATAAGTGGTTTTAACCGATTCATTGCCTTGTTTTACAAAGCGACGAGCTTCCACGTCTTTCGCATCAGCCAAATAGTATTTAGACTTTAAACCGCCATTTTTTAAATCCTCACGGATTTGAAGTTCAGCATTTAGTTCATCTAACACACCATTTTGCCAAGCAAACGAACGTGCTTTATCATCTTTTTTGGTGTTGATGGTTTTGCTGTTTGGGTTAAAGTTAATACTCATCGTGTTGTTATGAATAAGAATCTTACTGGTACGACTAAAGCTTTTTGAAGTAATTTTGCCATTACTGAAGCTAAAGTTACTGGTTTCGGTCGCAGATGCCATACCAATCGCTTTGGCTGCAAATACATAAGTCCAGTTATTACCTGACTGCGTCAGATTACGTGAGGCAGAGCCGACGTTTTTACCGTTATAGTTGAATTGGTAATTTGCTTGATAGGGACTCATGGCAAAAGCAGAACTTGCAAATCCTGAACAAA
The DNA here is from genome assembly GCF_003664645.1 of Acinetobacter chengduensis. Taxonomy (GTDB): domain Bacteria; phylum Pseudomonadota; class Gammaproteobacteria; order Pseudomonadales; family Moraxellaceae; genus Acinetobacter; species Acinetobacter chengduensis. The sequence continues at coordinate 66,339 of NZ_RCHC01000016.1, forward strand.
GGACTGCAGTCGATACAGCTGCTGCGATGCCAAAAGTTTTCATCACATATTTAGCCATCAGTATTTTTCCTTCTAAGCTTTGTATTTGGTGCAGAATATTCTGCAATTAAACAGAATTATGCACCTTGATTGTGGAGAAATAAGCGAAATATCGTAAGAAATGTAATTTTCTGCTTATTTTTAGCACTGCATTTTTGTTTGAGTTGCTGTTATTTGATCTTTTGTTGAATCGGGGTGACTTCGCTATCCGATTCAGGCTCTTCGTCCCAGTCTTCTATGCGTTCTTCTGCCATTTTACTAAATAGCGCAGCAATGTTGACGTTGCCAATCACTACCAATTCAGCCTCTCTGAGCGTGGCGTGATTCACATGAACTTTGGATAAGGTTTCAATAATCGAACGGCTTTTACCAAGCCAGCGGTTTAAATCTAAATGCAATAAATCATCTTTGACTTTAATCACATTGAGTTTTTCTAAAATCATACCGAGCGGATCATCATTCAGTACTTTTTGATAGAAAAACAGCGCAAACTTTACGCCCCATTTATAAAAAATATTGGGGTATTTGGCATCTAAAACTTTGGTGTCACTAATTTGCTCAAACACAATTAACTGTGTGGTTTTGTTGAGCTCCATTTGCACCAGTTTTAGGTCAACGGTCAGCGTAATATCTAAACCATTATAATTCAGCGTGGCATATAACCGTAACCAGTCATCATGCAAATCGGCATGCAGATCTTGTAGCATTTTAACGTTGTCAGTCACAAAACGCTGAAAGGTTGCATTTAAAAAAACTTGAGAAAGTGGAAATTCACGCTCGTCTTCAATAAATCCTTCCGCCCGTTGATAGACTTGGCGTATACGTTTAGAAATATTGGAAATAAGCGTTTGCATATTGAAAGCATCCTGGCAAGTAGGCTTTTTAGCGTGGTGTATCTTGTCGAATAATTGAAAAAATACAAGTTTTCTTTCTTGCAGTTTAGCAAAATAAATTGCACCATTTTTAGGATTTTAAAGTGCACAGAGTCATGTGTTGTGTATTTGTTGATAAACCTCTCGCTTTCATAAAAATATGAAAACTAGGTTTATTTTATACTCTTTTATGCTTGTTAGGGAACTCGGCAAATTGTCGTATTAATGTGATGCTGAAGAAAAAGACATTCAAACCTTTGCAAAATGAATGGTGGAAAGACCCGATATTTGTCAGTGCATTTACAGTTGCTGCGGTATTACATATCTCGCTGCTCATGGTGCAATTTGGAGTACCACAAGCAGCATTTGAGACCACCAAAGAAATTGCTGTGAGTCTGAGGCCAAGTGATACGACTGTGGAAGATGCAGATTATCTTGCACAAGCCGATCAACAAGGTTCAGGAAAGTTTCGAGAGAAGCATCGGATGTCTACAGACATGCCTGCACCGATGGTCGATCAGGACAGTGGCGAGCAAGCCCAGCAAGCATTGGATAAAATTCAGCAAAAGCGCGAACTGAACTTTGAAGAAAAAGTACTGATGACCACGCTCAGCTGGCAAAAACAAGCCGACGAAAACCAACGAAAAAAACAAGCTGAAGAATTACAAAGCCAGTTTTCTGCCAAAGCGGCGATGGTGGCAAGTATTGAAGCGCAATATTTACAGCGCCAGCAAAATTTTAGCCGTCAGCAAAAAATTAAAACCATTGATGGTGTACAAGCGAAGCAAGATGATACCGCCGCTTATATGGAAAAATTCCGCCAAAAAGTAGAATTTTATGGCAACCAAAATTATCCAGAGCAGGCACGCGCCCAGAACTTAGCAGGTGAAGTACAGTTAATGGTGATTTTAAACGCGAGTGGGGGGATTCGCGCGATTCGTTTGCTGGAGAGTTCTGGACATCCTGTTTTAGATGAAGCGGCTAAGGCCTCTGTGCGTAAAGCTGCACCTTTTGCGCATTTTGATTCTAAGATGAAAGATATATCCGAACTGCGCGTGGTTCGTACATGGCGTTTTGACCCAGCAGAAGCAGAATTTGAAGTAAACTAAAACATAGGATATATTTGTTTTTAAAATAGAAAAGTAAATTCAATGTCTGAACTTCAATTACAAGAAAAGCCGTTAAAATTATGGAATCCCAATGCTGCGGGTTGTTGGGCTCTGCTCGTTACTCCTATCTGTAGTAGCTATTTACTGTATAAAAATGCGCAAAAGCTGAATGATCTAGACGCGGCGAGCAAAGCAAAAAATTGGATGATTGCGGGTCTGGCTGTGTGGTTACTCTCGATCATTTGCAGTTTGGCTTATCCCACAAATACCGCAATGATCAATGGCTTTTTTTTCTGGTATTTAATCTTATGGTATTTTTTATTTGTACGTCAGCAAGTTGCAAATATTAAGCAACGTTTTGGTGAACATTATACGCGTTATAGCTACTCTGAATGGTTAAAGTTCATTGTGATTGGTTTTGTCGTTCGCGTATTGTTGATGGGAGTATCGCTAGGAATTAGTGCGATATGGTTGGGTCTGAGGCATACTGTTTTTTAATTTCACAGATTTCAACACTAAAGTTTTTATACCATTTGTCTCTACCCAACTGCTGTGCGACTTGATGTTCCGTATCTAAATGCCACGCGTGAATGTCAGCAAGATTTTCCCAATATGACAGTGCAATTTCATGGCCATTTTCACTTAATGCTTCAAATTGAAGGCAGTTGAAGCTGTGTAGTGCTTTTTCACGTAGGGTTTGAGCCATTTGAAAATAGCCAGTGTCTAAGTGTTGAATTTGGGCTTTAAAAATCACAACATATTTCATAGCTTTAATTACTGATCATTTTAGAAAGTGGGGGGTTATATTAATGATTGGAATCGAGCATAAAAAAGCGAACCGAAGTTCGCTTTTTTAGGTTTTAGTCTTGTTCTAAATAAGGATTGTCAAAACCGAGCTTCGCCAAAATCTCAATTTCCAAAGCTTCCATTTCTTCAGCATCTGTTTCAGAAGTTTCATGGTCATAACCCATTAAATGTAGCGTACCGTGTACCAGCATGTGCGTAAAATGAGTAAGTGGTGCCTTCTGTTGTTCATTGGCTTCACGTAGTACAACTGGAATACAAATGACCAAATCACCAATTGGAAATACGTCTAAGACTGCAGCCATTTCATCTGGCAAGTCGCTAGGGAAAGACAAGACATTGGTCGGCTTGTCTTTTTTGCGATATTCCAAATTGAGTTTATGGCTTTCTTCGTTGTCTACACAGGCAATACCAATTTCACAATCACTTTGGGTATCAATAAAGCGAAGGGTGGTTTCCACCACTTTTTTGATATGAGCACGTTTCAACACCAATTCTGATGCTTGAAAATCCTGCTGTAGGGAGAGGCTAAGTTTCAAAATGAATCCTTAATTATCATCATTTTGTGCATCGGCTTTGGCGTCATTGTCAGCAATCAAAGCTTCCTGACGCGCTTTACGCTCTGCACGGGCTTCTGCGCTTAAACGCTGTTGTTCACTGTCCCAACCCTCATACGCTTCGACAATTTTTTGTACCAGCTGATGACGAACGACATCACGAGAATGGAAACGAGTGATATGAATTTCTTTGATTTTATCAATCACGCGAAGCGCATGCGCTAAGCCCGATTGCTGACCACGAGGCAAATCGACTTGTGTAATGTCACCCGTAATCACGGCACGTGAACCAAAGCCTAAACGAGTTAAAAACATTTTCATTTGTTCAGGTGTGGTGTTCTGTGCTTCGTCTAAAATCACAAATGAATGATTCAGTGTACGACCACGCATATAAGCCAGTGGTGCAACTTCAATCACTTGACGTTCAATCAGCTTGGTTACTTTTTCAAAACCAAGCATTTCATATAAAGCGTCATATAAAGGGCGTAAGTAGGGGTCAATTTTTTGGCTTAAATCGCCAGGTAAGAAACCGAGTTTTTCACCGGCTTCAACTGCTGGACGAACCAATAAAATACGTTGAATTTCATTGCGTTCCAACATATCCACGGCAGCAGCAACGGCAAGATAGGTTTTACCTGTACCTGCTGGGCCAATACCAAAAGAAATATCACTTTGTAATATACGCTGAACATAGCGCTTTTGATTGGCACCACGCGGGTTAATACGGCCTTTGCGAGTTTGTAAATAAACGTCTTCTAAACCAGTATGTTCTTGATCGTCAAGGTCCTCTTGCAGTTCACGGTCAGTTTGACTGCCCTGAATCATAAGGTGAAGTGTATCTGCGGTAATTTGTGCTGTGCTTTCGGATTCTTCAAATAAACGGTGGAGCAAGCCCTCAGCTCGCTCTACCGCTTGGATATCACCATCGACAAAAAAGGCGTCGCCTCGGTGAGCAATTTGGACATCTAAACGTTGTTCTATTTGTTTCAAGTGACCGTTATATGCACCAAGCATGCTTTGTAAACGGTCCATTGAAATGCCTGGAAATGTTACTGTACGTCGAATCGCTGCAGTCAAGAGAATTCCTTTAAGTGGTCTAGCGAATACCTCTACATTACGCCACGTCAGGCTCAAGATTCAAGAGTTCACCATACACAAACTTCAAAGTTTTGATGTCGGTAATTTCAATCTCTGCAAAGCGGCCTACCCAAGCAGGATCACCAATAAAACCAACTAAACGAGTATTGTCTGCAGTACCAATCAGTATATTTGGATCTTTCTCTGAAACAGATTCAATCAATACACGTTGAATGGTGCCTTGCATCGCATTGGTCTTATCAATACTCGATTGTTTAATCCAATCTTGAACTTTCGCCAAACGCTCTTTTTTCACATCTTCAGATGTCGTGTCTTCCAGTTCGGCTGCAGGCGTACCTGGGCGTTTTGAATACACAAAGCTGTATGAGTGATCAAAGTCCATATCTTTAATAAATTGATAGGTTTCTTCAAAGTTCTCATCAGTTTCGCCAGGGAAGCCAATAATAAAGTCACTCGATAAATGCATATCTGGACGAACTTTACGTAGTTTTGCAATTTTTTCAATGTAGACATCAATGGTGTGGTTACGCTTCATCGCTTGTAACACATCATTTGAACCGCTTTGTACAGGTAAATGCAGATGCGAAACCATTTGCGGTAAATCACGGTAGCATTGAATTAAATCATCATTAAACTCAAGCGGGTGAGAAGTGGTGTAGCGCAGACGGCCAATACCCGGAATTTCTGCAACCAAACGCAGTAAATCTGCAAATGTGCAAATTTCACCTTCGAAAGTTTCGCCGCGATAACCATTTACGTTTTGACCCAAGAGTGAAATTTCACGCACACCTTTTTCAGCCAGTGTTGCAATTTCTGCTAATACGTCATCGAGTGGGCGAGAAACTTCTTCACCGCGTGTATACGGTACAACACAGAATGAACAGTATTTAGAACAGCCTTCCATGATAGACACAAAAGCTTTATAGCCTTCAACACGAGGCTCAGGCAAAAAGTCGAATTTTTCAATATCTGGGAATGAAATATCCACCAGTTTGATTTTTTCTTTTTTCGGCTTTTCTACTTGCTCAAAGTGTTGATCCAGCATTTGAGGCAAACGGTGTAAGGTTTGTGGACCAAAAATCATATCGACATAATTGGCGCGCTTTTGAATGTTGTCACCTTCTTGAGACGCAACACAACCACCCACACCAATAATTAAATCTGGATTTTTTTCTTTCAGCTTACGCCAGCGACCCAATTCAGAAAACACTTTTTCTTGTGCTTTTTCACGAATAGAACAGGTATTCATTAGTAGAATATCAGCATCTTTCGGGTCTTTGGTGAGTACATAACCGTGCGAATCGCCCAACAGGTCAGCCATACGGTGACTATCATACTCATTCATCTGACACCCTTGCGTTTCGATGTACAGTTTTTTCACTGTTGTATCGTTAGCTGGGGTGTGCTGTGGCTGGGTGACAGTGTTTTCTGAGGCAGCTGGGGCAGCATTTGGAATGAAGGTTTGAACCGTCATGCAGGCTCCTAGGATAGATTTGAGATATACATTATCGGCTACTTGGCGCGCAATTCGTCGCTAAGTGGCGAAGTTCTGTATAAGGAAATTTTGAAAGGGCCGTATTTTAGCAGTAATTCGAGCTAAACTTATAGTTTAAAATAAGCAATCAACAATATTGATTTGTGAACGAAAAATGTTTGAAAATTAATATTGTTTAATCATAAGGTTACACAACAGAACAATATCGTTGGTTTAGACTTATTAAACTGGTTGAAAACTGCAAATGTAGCCGCATAGCTAAATTTAAACATGAGCACTAAAAATGTCATGGGCGATGTCATAAAACGATGCAAGAAATAGAAGGCAAGTCGTAGATGTTAAATCGAATTTTCAAATCTCAACAATCTTATCAAATACTTGCCTTAGGTGTAGCAACTGCATGCGCCAGTATTTCTGCACAAGCTGCAGATGAACAGTTTAATGACGCATTACGTGCGGCCAACTCAGGTAATATTTCCTTATTGCAGCAGTATCAGGCACAAATGCAAAACGATGCTTTAGGTTACTATCCTGAATATTGGATGCTCAATACGAATTTAGCCTCGCAACCGACCAGTTCTATTACCAATTTTGCACAGCGCTATCCTCAGTCTGCAATGGCAGAAAAACTATCCGCAGATTATGTTGAAGAAAAAGTCAAAATGGCAGACTTTGCTTCAGCCCAACCAGTTTTACAGTATGTGAGTAATCCAGACCAAGCAGAAAGCTGTGCAATGGCACAAGTTCGTGCTAAATCAGGTGATCCATTGGTGTTTGCAGAATATAAAGATGTCTGGCTAACCACCAACTCACAACCTGATTCTTGTACGGGCTTGGGACGTATGATGCTTTCTAGCCCACTGATGACTACACAGGATCGTCAGCAACGTTTGTGGGGGCAGTTAAGAGCAGGTCAATCTGGTCAAGCCATTGCGACAGCGCAAAGTATTGGCATAAATTTGAGTTTGGCACAGCTCAATAGCATTCAAGCCAATGCTTTAAACTATTTGTGGAATGCGCCTAAAGCCACAAAAGAAGATCAAGCCTACATTGTTTATGCCATTGGTCGTTTGGCCGATAGTGATTTAAATGCAGCATTCTCGACTGCGCGCCGTACAGCAGAAGGGCTACCTGAAGACGTACAAAAAGCTGTGTATCGTGCAGTGGCGTATGTCGGGGGCACTACAGTAATGAAAAATAATTTTAATCGTGAAGTGCTGGATTTTTATGATGCTAGTTACGGTTTGCCACTCAGTCCTGAAGAAGCGGAAATCTATGCTCGCCAAGCAATTCGCTTTAATGGCTGGAATAGTCTTCTTCGTGCAATTGATGGCATGAGTGTCACGCAACGTCAAGAAGACCGTTGGCAGTATTGGCTAGCACGTGCTTATGAACAGCAAGGTGATAATAAGTCTAAAAAAGCTGCGCAGGAAATTTATCGTCAATTGTCTGTGGGGGATGACTACCACAACCTTTTGGCCAAAGACCGTATTGGGCAAGCTTATAACAATATTCCAGCGTATAGCGAAGCGACCAATCAAGATGCAGTTCGATTGAGCCAAGATATACATTTCCGACGCGCATTTGCTTTACGTAGCGTAGGTGCTTCAGACAGCTTTGTGAACCGTGAATGGAACTGGGCTGTACGACAAGCGTATTTACGCCATGATGATGGTTTAATTTTGGCAGCAGCTAAACGCGCAACGGATATGGGGTGGTATGACCGTGCTATTTATGCGGCCGACAGAACTACAGTTAAGCATAATTATAACTACCGTTATGCCATGCCACACCGCTCTTATGTAGTTGCACATAGCCAAAATGCTGGCATTGACCCTGCTTGGGCTTATGGTTTAATGCGTCAAGAAAGTCGCTTTGTGACCAGTGCACGTTCCCATGTGGGGGCAGGTGGACTCATGCAGATTATGCCTGACACCGCTAAATTGGTGGCACGCCAAATGGGGGAAACTTATAACCCTGCTGCTTTAAGTGATATGAATACTAACGTACGCTATGGCACCTTCTATTTGTCGATGATTCAACGCCAATTAAGCAATAGTCCTGTATTGGCAACAGCGGGCTACAATGCGGGTCCGAATCGTGCGCGACGTTGGCAACCCGATGCTCAACCGATCGCAGCTGACCAATATACAGAGACCATTCCATTAACTGAAACACGTGATTATGTGAAACATGTAATGACGAATGCTACTCATTACGGTATCTTGTTGGGACAAGGCTCACAAACTATTGGTCAGCGTATGCAAGCGATTCCATTGAGAAATTCGCAATAATAGCTACGCCCATAGATAAATAATTTAAAAACTGGGGACAACATACATGCTGTTAAGCAGGCTAAATGCTGACAAGTTGTTGCAATATTTTTATGGCATTGCGGGTATGGGAATGTTTGCAGTGAGTACACATGCAAGCCCTACACCTGCAGGATATGTCATGGAAATACAGCTTGTGCCTGCTGTGTGTTCTTTAGATCCCCAGCGCAATAAAAAACGTAAATGTCTAGAAGGCTATTCATTGAATGTTGTTGGCCTTTATCCAGAAGTCACGTCTCAGCACAATTGTGTGAGTAGTACCGCTTTAACTTTGCCACCAATTCAAGCCAAAGTTGTTGCACGGGTCATGCCAGACGAAAATGCGCGTAAACAGTTATGGCATAGCATAGGTGGTTGTGTCCCTATGGCGGCCAATCAGTATTTTCGCATGATGATTAACTATGCCGAAAAGCTAAAAATTCCTGATGAATTAACCAGTCAAGAAACACGTGTTATACAAGCTTCGGTGTTACGTAATCGTATGTTGCGGTTGAATCCAGGTTTGCCAACGCAAGGTTTTGAATTTAGTTGTCAGCAGAACAAAACAAATAGCATATTAACCGAAATTAAAATTTGCTATCAAAGTAATGGTCGTTACAAGGCTTGTCCGAAAAACGTACAAAATAATTGCCCAGCGACTTTCACAATTAAAGGCTCTTTTTAAGCCTTTTTTGCTATTTTATTTATATTTCCTATCATACTTTTGTTGAAAAGCATTCTCTTTTACATGCAAGCGTCAAAAGATTGGAGTACAATCTTTGCCGTTTATGATTATTAAGATTAGATAGAACAGCTATTTAATCATTATGACCTTCCTCAATTGGAGATAATTACATGAAGCAAGCAGTTCGTGTTGCCGTTACTGGCGCAGCTGGTCAAATCGGTTATAGCTTATTATTCCGTATCGCAAGCGGTGAAATGTTGGGTAAAGACCAACCAGTTATCCTTCAATTATTAGAAATTCCAGTTGAGAAAGCTCAACAAGCGCTTAAAGGCGTAATGATGGAACTTGATGACTGCGCATTCCCTCTTTTAGAAGGCATGATCGGTACTGATGATCCTAAAGTTGCATTCAAAGATGCTGACTACGCTCTTCTTGTTGGTTCACGTCCACGTGGCCCAGGCATGGAACGTGCTGACCTTCTTAAAGTAAACGGTGAAATCTTCATCGGTCAAGGTAAAGCGCTTAACGAAGTTGCTAGCCGTGACGTTAAAGTTCTTGTTGTAGGTAACCCTGCAAACACTAACGCTTACATCGCAATGAAATCTGCTGCAGATCTTCCAGCGAAAAACTTCACAGCTATGCTTCGTCTTGACCACAACCGTGCGTTGACTCAATTGGCTCAAAAAGCTGGTGTTGCTGTTTCTGACATCAAAACAATGACAGTTTGGGGCAACCACTCTCCAACAATGTATGCTGACTACCGTTTTGCTACAGTAAACGGCGAAAGCTTAAAAGACAAAATCAACGATGCTGCTTGGAACAAAGACGTGTTCCTTCCAACTGTTGGTAAACGTGGTGCTGCGATCATCGAAGCACGTGGTTTGTCTTCTGCTGCTTCTGCTGCAAACGCTGCAATCGACCACATGCGCGATTGGGCTCTTGGCACAAATGGCGAATGGGTAACTATGGGTATTCCTTCTGACGGTTCTTACGGTATCCCTGAAGGCGTAATGTTCGGTTTCCCTGTAACTTGCGAAAATGGCGAATACACAATCGTTCAAGGTCTTGAAATCGATGAATTCAGCCGTGAACGTATCAACTTCACTCTAAACGAGTTAGAAGAAGAACGTGCAGCAGTTGCTGACATGATTAAATAATTTGATCTTCGATTAAATTAGAAAAAACGCTCCATTTGGAGCGTTTTTTTATGCACAAAAAATAACAATGCATTCAAAAATATCAGCACAAGCACAGGATTGAACATGCTAAGTTAAAAAAGAAGAAAATCAGAGGGAAAATCCCATGTTGGATATGAATGTCACACAAGAATTATTATTTCAGCAATTGGGTTTAGACAGCACGCCTGAGGCTATCGAACAGTTTATTCAAACACATCAGCTAACTTTAGATACGCCTATGCATAAGGCAGATTTTTGGACTAAATCCCAACGAGATTTTTTAATCAGCCATTGGAAAAAAGATGATGAGTGGGCCATGGTCATTGACCAATTGAATGAACAACTTCATGCAGATTAAAAAACACTCACAAAAAGTAACAACAAACCTAGTTTTATGACTAGGTTTTTTTTATGACATCTTATAAGTTAATTCAATAATAAATGACAATTAAGCTGATAAGGAGGGCGAAAGCTCATGAAGAACAAACCATCCTTAGAACTTCTATTTTCGCAGCTCGGTCTCGCTAACAGTCCTGCTGCTATTGAACTCTATGTGCGTACACATCAGCTGGCAGCCAATGTGTCACTACATGATGCACCATTTTGGAATAAGGGACAGCGTGCGCTTTTAATCAGTCATTTGGTGCAAGATGATGACTGGGCCATTTGGGTGGACGAGCTGAACCAACAACTCCACTTAGATGCTTATAAACTTCAAGCGGTATAAACCCAATATCAAAAAAAGCCTCAATCTCTAGAGGCTTTTTTTGTTTTTAGGACTACGCACCTAGGTAGAAGACTCAGTGCAAGCGACTTTTTACAATTTTATCCATCCATGCTTCAGCACGGTAAGCATCAAATGCAGGATGTGTTTTCATGAGTTGTAAGTCAAACGCATTGGTTTTAGCATATTTACCCAACCAATGGCGTGTCATTGCGGGTTCATTTTTTGAAGCAGCTGCATAGGCCAAGAAGAAGTAAATATCACCATCATCATCGTGTGCAAGTGGCTTTAAAATTTGCTGGGTAATGGTTGCAAAGCGTTCTTCACGTGTTACTTCAAAGTACAGCATATACGCTTTAGCCAAGTGCAAAGATAAGTCGATATATAAGCTCAATGGCATTTCTTCAAACTCAAGACGACCTTGCTCTAACAGCACGACTGCTTCTTGTAAGAAATGAATTTGTTCTTGGCGTACACGGCTTAGGGTAACCAACTGTAAGCGCAGGTCAGCGCGTTCTAAAGCGAGTTCGGGTTGATTGCCTTGTAAGTACAATTGATCCGTTTCACCAATACGTTGAATGATGTCTTTGGTTAGGTCACGCATTGGTAGCATCCTCATGTTTGCAATGAAGCATATATGAGGATGAATTGTTAAATTTAAAGTTTTGCCTTTACCAAAGTGGCTGGTCTGCTCGGAGCCACGCCGTAATAGAGAGGCGTTGATGCTTAGCTTCTAAGACCTCATGGAGCAAATCACTTTGGAAAATAGCAATGCGATTGGGTTGTGGATGAATGATATGCCATTGATTATTTTTATCTTGGAGGCGTAGTTCTCCGCCCCAGCCATCTTCCCATGCTTCATGTATGTAATACACGGTAGAAATCATGCGTCCATTTTTACCTTGGGGATTATCGCGGTGTAATGCATAAAATTCACCCGCGTTATAGCAAGCGAAATGTGCTTCAGCTTCTTTAATGCCCAAAAAAAACGCCTGATTCAAATGTTGTGAAAGGGCGTTTAAAGCTTGAATATGTTGTTGTGCGACCTTGAGTTGCTGATCAATCCATAAAATATGATCACTACGGATATTGGAGACCACGCCATTTTGGATGGCTGCGTCGCGAAATTCATTTAAATGCGTTGAACATTCATGGACCAATGCGCGTGTATATTCAGATGAATACGCTTGGTCAATAATTGCAAAGCCATGTTGAGCTAAATTATCTAAAATTTGCTCAACAGGCCAAGACTTTGGGAGATGCATTGCATCCATATAAAACAGCCTAATGATGGTCGGAAAATAGCGATGTATTCTAGTAGAAGAATAGCATCGGAATGAAACTATTTTTCATGCTAAAATAGCCGTTGATATTAGGAATTTTAGAAACATGAACTACCGTCACCATTTCCATGCAGGCAACTTTGCCGATGTTATGAAGCATGTTTTATTGCTTCAGTTATTGAGTCGGCTGAATGCGAAAGACAAACCTTATCGCTATGTAGATACCCATGGTGGTGCAGGTAAGTACGATTTATCAACCTCTGAAGCACAAAAATCAGGTGAGTTTTTAAATGGTATTCATCGTTTGGTAAAACTTGATGATTCGATTAAACGCAATGCGCCAGAAGGTGTACAACAATATTTAAAAATTGTTGAAAAAATGCGTGAAAATTTTGGTAAGGGTGCTTATCCGGGTTCACCGTGGTTTGCGCTTGAAGGTATGCGTGAAACAGATAAGGCAACCATTTTTGAAATGCAACGTGATGTATTTCAACAGTTACGCCACAACATTTTTGACAAACGTGCAGGCTTGCATGAACGCGATGCTTACGAAGGTCTTTTAGGGGTTATTCCACCGAAAGAAAAACGTGGCCTAGTGATGATTGACCCACCTTACGAATTGGAACGAAAAGATTTCCCACAATTGGTAGAATTATTGGTTGCTGCTTATAAGAAATGGCCAACAGGCGTTTTTGCAGTGTGGTATCCAATTAAAGACCGCGCCATGATTGAACGTTTTGAAAAGAAAATGTACAAAACAGGTATTCGCCGTCAGTTGGTATGTGAAGTTTGTGTATGGCCTGATGATACTCCAGTGGGCTTAAATGGTTGTGGTCTATTGGTGATTAACCCACCTTGGAAATTCTCTGAAGATGCTGATGAAGCATTACAATGGTTATTCCCACACCTTCGCATGAGTGAAAGTGGCGGTCATGCTGCTGTACGTTGGTTGGTTGGCGAATAAGCCAGACGCTACACATAATATTTAAGTAAGACAAAAGGTCACAGTTAGGATCGAAGAATGACAAATATAAATAAACCTGAACGGGAAGCTTCTACTAAAGATGAAAGTGCCTTTGATGGCATTACTTTTGAGGTGGAGGAAGAAGAACATACCCATGAAGGACAGAAAGTCAAACGTCGAGGTATCTATCTGTGGCCGAACCTGATTACAACCGCAGCGTTGTTATCAGGTTTCTATTCAATTATTGCCAGTATGAATGGTGATTACACTCAAGCGGTGTATGCGATTTTTATTGCGGCTTTATTAGATGGTTTAGATGGTCGTGTTGCTCGTGCCATTGGGGCGCAAAGCCCATTTGGTGAACAGTTCGATTCACTATCAGACTTGCTTGCATTTGGCGTGGCACCTGCCATTTTAATGTATAGCTGGAGTTTGAATGATCTTGGGCGTATTGGTTTGGCTGCGTGTTTTGTGTATACCGCATGCGCCGCATTCCGCTTGGCGCGTTTTAATGTGCAAATTGGCGTTGTAGATAAGCGATATTTTATTGGTGTTGCAAGCCCATTAGCAGCTGTTATTATTATTTCACTGGTCTTGGTAGCACGTGATTTCCCAGCCGTTTTTGATTTGCGTGAAGCTGGTATTCAAGCACTGAATGCGGGGGTCATTATTGCGGTTGGTCTGCTCATGATTTCAAATATTAAATACTACTCATTTAAAACAGTCGACCGTAAGCGCGTACCATTTGCCGTATTGCCTATTGTTGTATTTGTTTTAGCGGCAGTCACTTATAATATTCCTGTAGGTGTATTGGTGATTGCGGTTATTTATGCACTTTCAGGTTTTGTAACAACAATAATGGCGAGAAAACAAAGAGCCTCATAAATGTAAAATCAAAATCAATAGGAGCTTGATATGCAGTTATTTCAAGATTTCTTTGATCAGTCCAAACAGCTGAATCAAGCTCCCTTCTATAAACAACAAAAAATTCCTTTCCATACGCCAACAGAAAAATACAAAGGCATTTTAATTGCACTCAAAGTCCCAAACTTGCCAGCACCCTTACATTATCTCAATTTCTTCGTACAACTTGGTCAAGTGAATGTCCCTATATTGCAACATGCTCATAATAAGTCAGCTCTAGATACAAAGAAAATTCATTTGATGAGTAGCTGTAGTGCACGCATGGTGGGGCAGTTTGAAGCGCATCAGAAAGATGCAACATTTGATTTAGCTTCTCGACATATTCACATTGCGGATGATGCAGATGTCTTTGGCGATTTTCCAAATTTTCAATTTCAACGCGAACATTCCGAGCTGCGCTTGGATCTGAGCGTGCAAAGCTCTGACATAGTTTCATGTATTACTAAACTACGAATGGGCATGGCAGAACACTGGAGTGTATTGAGCCAATGTCAGGGGCAAGTGGCGTACAAGGGCCAAGTTTATAATATTAACCAGCTCGGAACATTGGAGTTCGCCAGAGCCAGAGCCTTTCCACATTTTCCATTGGCATTTTACAGCATGAGTATGTTGAACCTGAGGAATGATCGACAACTCATTTTTATGCAACTCCGTGATACGCGAAATCAAATCGTACAGTCTCGTATCTATTTAAGAGATCTTCAGGCCAATACACAGCAAATGTTCGATACAGCAGTTTATTTTCGAATACATCGCGTGTATCCCAAAATTACCACACCCTCTGGGCGTAACATGTATCTCCCACGAGAATTTGAGTGGTGTATGCAAAATGAAAACATGCAGATTCGCTTGCAAGGACAAAGTCGAGGAGATTTTAAATTTGGTTTAGGCGCAGGTTATGCTGGAAGTTTTAGTTATCAAATCCAATTAAACGAACAGTTAGAAGAAGGTGAGGGGGGATATAGCGAATATATTGATTGTCGCAATTTGAATTGGCAAGAGCATCAACAAGACCAGTCTGTCCGCATGACACAAGCAGATTCAATGCCAGTTTTAGTTAAAAATAGCCAAAATTGAGCAATAAAAAGACGCTTAAAGCTTTTTTTCGAA
>NZ_RCHC01000017.1 GCF_003664645.1 Acinetobacter chengduensis
ATGAGGGAATTTAGGGGGAATAAAGAAGGGTTGGGATATATCGACTGAAAATGCACAAATAAAAAACACCCAGACCAAAAGGCTTTGAGTGTTATAGATGTAAATAATGAAATTAATGCTTTTTAATCATCAAAATTTTGATCCGCATTTTTAATGGTATTACTAGAGTTTTTCAATGCATAGAGTAACTGTCCAAGTAAAACATCTTTGTCTGCAAGGACAACAAGAATCATAGGATGTTGTTTAGCTGGAACCGAACTTAATATGGCCTTACCATTTTCAGCATCTAGAGTAATCGATTGACAGCCAATTAAGTGAATCTCTTGTGTAAATGCAGTCACCATTGCAAGGATTGAGCTACTGACTGCAGCTAATTTTCCGTTATTATAGATATCTCTTTTATGTAGTGTTGCGAGTTCAAAACCATCTGTTGAACAAACCATTGCAAAATTTACGCCACGGACATTAGACATAAGATTTTGTAATTCTTGTTTTGCAACCTGAATGAGTTCAGGTGAAGCAGCACGTTTTTCTTTGATCTTAAACATAAGTGCTCCTTAGGCGCTGATATTGTGGTTAACTTCAACAGAGGTAATTAATGCTTCTAAGAGTAGAAGGGCATCATCTTTTTTACGCGCATCAATAAAAAATAAAGGTGAAAATAGATCTTGGCTAATGAGCCACTCTTTATACATACTCAAAGAATTTGTACTGGTATTGTCATCAACGTGTGTAATACCAATGGCAATGTTATCTGTGTAGTTTTGAAAGGTTTCTAAGTAACTTTCAAGCTCTTGTAGAGGAGCTTCTGTGTTGTGATCAATCAGAATAATCGCTCCGATTGCACCTTTACAAATAACAGGCCAAATAAAATCAAAACGACTTTGACCAGGTGTACCATATAGTCCAATTTTTACACCATCTTCTAAAGTCACTTCACCATAATCAATACCTACAGTGGTTTGTAATTTTTCATGGCTATCTTGATCCGTGTTGAAGGCTTCTGTTAAGAGTACAGGTACATCAGAAAGCGAGCGAATGGCTTCCGTTTTACCGGCGCCCATAGAACCTGCAAATACAATTTTGTATTGCTGTAAAATCATAGATATTCTCCCTATATCAGAACCCGAATTTTCTGCGTATTTTTCCAAAAAAACTTTTGATCATGCTCTCTTCAGGTTTTTCATCAAGAATTTCTGGTGGGTTGTAATGGTTGTCCCAAATATTAATTTTACTTAGGTTTCCTGTCGCCATATTGGCTGCAATAAACCTGCGTACAGTATTGATTGGGATGTTATGTTGTTCTGAAATTTTGGACATTTTGGCACCTTGAATGAAGCATGCAGACATTTGAAAAATTTGTTTTCGATGCTCTTTGTCTTGCGGTTTTGGCCAAAAATGTATTCGATAGTGGCCATCTTCTGGTGCAATTTGATAAAAATTTGGAGAGAACCAAAACAGGTTCCAAATCCAATCTTGCAAAATGTGACTGTCTTTTCTCGAGGCTTTGATGAGATGTGATGTAGAAGCAAATTCATAATTAAAACTAAAATCAGTCTCAAAAGATTTGCGTTCAGGATTACAGAAAACTAAGTTTTGCATAATATCAATCACACCTAAAGCACCTTGCGAATCTGAGATATACAGCTTGTGGTGGCCTTCATCGATGTTATACATTGCTTTGAAATAGCTTTCAGTATATGGGTGGTCGCTATTTAAAATAGATTGCGCTGTTTTTTTTAAAGGGATAACAGGTTCATCAAGAGGAGGAGTGAAGTCATTATGGATAATATGCTGATCTATCCATTGATTTAAATCTTGTGTACTTTGAATTGGTAAATAGAGCGTATTATTTTCCAATTTACCAGATAGGCTATTGTCTTTGGCAATTTTTAACCATGGAAAACTTTTATTATTTAAAATGCGTTGAATCCCTTCTGTATCAAAGAAATTTTCATGAATAAATAAGCAGTCTAAATTAATGTCGGTTGCAGTTTTCCATTGAATGTTAAATTTATTGTCAATTATATTGCTTAGCTGGCCTTTGAGCTCTTCAGCATCGTGAATACTTAAACCAGAAATTGCAATATTAATATATTGCTTATTCATTTTTATCTCTCTATCAACTTGAGGGAATGTGATTTAGAAATCTCTGGGAAAATAAAACCCCCTTATATACTGAAGATATAAGGGGGTACTTTTGAATCAGGTGAAATCAAGATTTTTTTCGTACGCTTTTAACTCATGGCGTGCCATTGCTAAGTTTGCTTTTGCACGATCAAGTACTAAGTATAAGAAAACATTTTCATTTTTTTCTAATGGGCGAATCAAGTGATATTGTTTGCCTAAAGTAATTAGAATATCAACGATGCTAT
Organism: Acinetobacter chengduensis; assembly: GCF_003664645.1. GTDB lineage: Bacteria > Pseudomonadota > Gammaproteobacteria > Pseudomonadales > Moraxellaceae > Acinetobacter > Acinetobacter chengduensis. The sequence continues at coordinate 2,376 of NZ_RCHC01000017.1, forward strand.
CGTTTAGATTTAATGACTGTGCTACACGACGTTTAGCACGAACAACTTCGGTATTACCAGCAGCTGCTAATTCTAGGTCAATATCACCACCACCTTGGGTTGCTAGTGCAAGGCCACTTTCTCCGTCTACAAGTGCTGCAGCATGAAAACCATCAATACTTGTGAGTGAATCTAATGATACTTTAGCCATAGTTATTTCTCTCTTTCGGTTATACATGTTGTTTATTTATTGTTTGTAACGGTAATTAATTTCAGAGGTTAATTACTTAAATTTATTATTAGCAAAGCTGTATATCTTTTCAACGAAATTATTTTTATACGTTACAAATGCATAATTCTTAGATTAAGATTGTGAAAAAAAACGAATAAATAATGTGCTGTAGTTATCATTTGTTGTTTAAAAAATTGTTTAAATCAGACTAAATTGCTAAGTTTTTTTACAAATATTTCAATGTTACAAAATGTAATTTGTACGAAAAAGCATGAAAATTTACAGGTTTTAAAGTTTTGATTACAAAAGTACACAAAAAAGACGAATAATTGTGCGTAATATTTTGACCCTTAAAAATTAATTTGAAAAATGTATATAGAGGAAAAATCTGTTTTTATTCAAAAATGATACATATTAAAATTATATATATTAATAACTTAACTTTTAGGAAGAGTTTTAAGCTTTGCATTAGATATGTGATTTTATTTGATGCTGTTCTTTTGTTTACTTTATTAGAATAACTGCTAAGTAACTCATTTGTAATTGGCCCAAATGTGTTTTAGGCGTGTTTGTTTGGTAAATAATGGGGTAGAAAAAAGCCCAGTTTTAAGTGCTGGGCTTATCTTGAGGCGTGCAATGAGAAGCCATTGCGACAGCTTTTTTATCTTGTATTAAGCAAAAATATTGCAAGCCGCTGAGGCCAAAACCCATAAAACTGCAAGTGCTACAATCGGTTCTACAATTTTAGACCATGTTGGGATATTTGTAACAGTTTCAATTTGCTCGTGATTATCTTGTGTATGTTGCTGGCTTACCATTTGATTAAACTCCTTCATAGATGTCTCTAATGATATATCGTCCTGGGGAATTGGTTTAGAGCCAATGAGCTCTGTTAGGTTGTTTGTTGACCAAACCCAGTCATTTGCTTGCCCAGATAGATGTTCAATCTGACCAATCAGTAGCTCTCTAATACTATTTTGTGTATGGCTACCAGTATCATGCAGTTGTTTAAGTTCATGGAGTTGAAGTGAAAATACTTCACCGATGATTGTTTCGAGTTCTGCTTTAGCAAGACTTGATTGATTATGTGGAGAGGTGGTGAGGTGTCGTGCAACTTCTTGTATATACAGTGGATCAAGAGTGTTGATCTCTTGATAGACTTTGCTGTCATTTTCACGCCATTGTTGAATTAACTCACCAAGGGTTAGTGCATTAATCTCTTGAATATGCTCGCGACGTTCTTGGCGGTTAAGTTGACTTAAAAGCATTGGCTTTTGAGTGTCAATTTGTTCTGAGAAATATTGTACTAAATCAAAAGCCATGCATGTGCTCCGTAAATTTTTAATCCAGCAACCTTAAACTTGGTTTTTTCTTTGGTTGCTCTGTTTGTTCTTCATTGCTTGATTTTAAAGCATTTTGATCTGTATTGATATGTTCATATTCACTTGGATCAAAGAATAAACCTTGACCGTTTTCGCGGGCATATAATCCAATCACTGCATACATCGGAACGTATAAATCACGTGATACACCACCAAAGCGTGCAGAAAAGCTAATTGCTTCATTGCTTATATGTAGTGCGTGTACTGCATGTGGTGCAAGGTTTAGCGTGATTTGACCATCTTGAATAAATTGTTCTGGTACGCTGGTATGTGGTTGTGTGGCATCCACAAGAAGATAAGGCGTGAGTTGATTGTCACAAATCCATTCATAAATAGCACGCGCTAAATATGGGCGAGTGGGGGTAATATTTAATTCTTGTTCAGACATAATGAAACCTATGCTTTAGCTAATGACATACCATAACGATTTTTTTCCTGCAGTGTCATGGATTTGATAAATGCAGGACGGCTAAAAATACGTTGGCAATATAAGTGTATTGGGCGACAGTGCTGTGCAGGGAGTTCGATTCCCATGCTCTTTAAGCGAAGGAATATTGGTGCAAGCATGCAATCTAAAATACTTAATTGTTCAGACATAAAATACGGAAAATGTTGAAACAATGGGGTAAGTGAAATAAGCGTATCGCGTAATTGCTTTTGTGCTTTAACTCGGTTAGTTTCGTTTAGTGTATCTGGATGGCGGAGCATGATATCCGCTAATTTCATCCAATCTTGTTCAAAACGCCAAATATATTGGCGTTGCTCTGCTCGAGGCATTGGTGCATCGGCATACAGCTTATTTTGGCGATAACGATCGTCCAAATATTCTGAAATGATGGCAGTATTAAAAAGTTTTAACTCATTTTCAATCATCATTGGTAATTGGTTATAAGGATTTAGGCTGGCTAGATCCTCATCATCTTCATCAACAATAATTAAATTATATTTTATTTGTTTCTCAGCAAGGACATATCGAATCCAATGTGAGCGAAAGTCATCCGCATGGCTGTAAAGCGTAATCCCTTGGAGTGGTGCATTTTCGACTGACATAATCCGAGACGATGAGAAATGAATAAGATAGGATACTAAAAATAGACCATAAAATCACGGAAACTCTTTGATTAAGGTAGAAGTGCCTTGGTTCTCATTCGGCTTAATCATGAAAGGGTTAAAAATAGGGTGTGGGTATAGAATATTCAGAAATGGGCTAAATTTAGAATAAATTTGAGTGCTGAATTTTTAATAGTTTATTTTGAATAATCTAAAAATAGATTTTATGATAAATGGATCTGTATTTGATTTGAATCAAACATAAAAAAAGCCTTGGAACATCCAAGGCTTTTTGTCCGAATTCGAAAAACGAATTAACGTTTAGAGAATTGAGGACGTTTACGAGCTTTACGTAAACCAAGTTTCTTACGTTCAACTTCACGAGCATCACGAGTAACGAAACCAGCTTGACGTAGAGCAGGTTTAAGAGTTTCGTCAGAAGCGATCAACGCACGAGTAATACCGTGACGGATAGCGCCAGCTTGACCACCGATACCACCACCAGCAACAGTGATGTAAAGGTCATATTTAGTAGTAGCTTCTAAAAGCTCTAGAGGTTGGTTAACAACCATACGAGCAGTCTCACGACCGAAGTATTGTTCTAAAGAACGGTTGTTAATTACGAGTTTGCCTGTACCAGCTGACAAGAAAACACGTGCAGTTGCGGTCTTACGGCGACCTGTACCATAATTAGTAGCCATGTGCTGTATCCCTTAGATGTCCAAAACTTGTGGCTGTTGAGCAGCGTGTGGATGCTCAGTACCTGCATACACTTTCATCTTCTTGATCATTGCATAACCAAGAGGACCTTTTGGCAACATACCTTTAACAGCTTTTTCAAGAACTGCTTCTGGTTTGTGAGCGATTAACTTTTCAAAGTTAGTTTCGCGGATACCACCAGGGAAACCAGTGTGGCGATAGTATTTCTTATCAAGTGCTTTTTTACCAGTCACTTGTACTTGCTCAGCATTGATAACAACGATGTAGTCACCAGTGTCAACGTGAGGAGTATAAGAAGTTTTGTGCTTACCGCGTAAACGACGAGCGATTTCAGTCGCAAGGCGACCTAAAGTTTTGCCAGAAGCATCAACAACGTACCAGTCGTGTTGAACTTCAGCTGGCTTAGCGCTGAGAGTTTTCATTAAACCACTACCTATTATAGTTGGTTTGGACTATGGAAGCTGTCCAAACAAAAGGAGACGCGATTCTAAACGAAAACGTGAAGAATCACAAATGAAAATATGAATTTCAAGCGCTGTATTCTAGTATATTTCTTCAGCAATAAACAGCTTTAAATTTAAAAATGATAAAAAAGCAGATAAAAACAAAATAGGCCCGATTTAAAGCTTATTTAAGTGCTATCACCCATGTAGTGAAGGGGTATCTATTGCCTGTTTTGATAGTGCTCATCTACCTGCATTTTATTTAAATTGAATATCGATGTTTGATACTTGATGTTACCGATGTATTGATCATGTGACTGAGGGCCATTACCAGTCATTTATAAATTCACAGCGATTGTTAAAGTCGAACAATAGGGTTTATTAATTTAATTTCAGCTGAAATCAAGATCGCGCAGTATAATAAGTACATCGCACACACTGGATAAACACATGTTGCCTTTATATATTACGAGCGGCGAACCCGCGGGCATAGGACCTGATATCTGTTTAAGCTTAGCAAGCCGATTAGATGAACGGCCCATTGTGGTTCTGGTGGATAAAAACTTATTATTAAAACGTGCGCAACAATTAAAGCTAGATGTTGAAATTATTGACTATGTAGGGCAGGTCGAGGCGACAGAAGTCGGTCAATTATATGTTGAGCATGTGCCATTGGCCGAAACAGTAGTTGCAGGTCAGCTGGATGTGCATAATGCGGCTTATGTATTAGAACAACTACGCCGTTCTGCTGATTATGCCATGCGTGGAGCAAGTGTAGGTGTTGCCACAGCCCCTGTACAAAAGTCGATTATTAATGATGCTGGCATTCATTTCAGTGGGCATACGGAATTTTATCAAGAATTTGCAGGCGTAGAACGCGTTGTTATGATGCTCGCGACCAAAACTTTACGTGTGGCATTGGCTACAACGCATTTGCCTTTGCGTGCAGTTGCCGATGCGATTACGCCTGAGCGTCTACATCAAGTGATTGATATCTTAATTCATGACTTAAAAACCAAATTTAAAAAAGATCATCCGCATATTTTGGTGTGCGGTTTAAATCCGCATGCGGGCGAAGATGGCTATTTGGGTATGGAAGAGATTGAAGTGATTAATCCCGTGCTTGAGAGTTATCGTGCTCAGGGTGTAAATATAAGCTTGAGTTTACCTGCTGATACTTTATTTACCCCTGAAAATTTAAAAGATGCAGATGCGGTTTTGGCGATGTATCACGATCAGGGTCTACCTGTGTTAAAATCTCAAGGATTTGGTGAAGCCATCAATATTACTTTGGGCTTACCGTTTATTCGTACTTCTGTCGATCATGGCACAGCACTCTCCCTCGCAGGTACAGGACTTGCGAAAAGCTCAAGCTTGCATGTGGCTGTGGATTTGGCGCTTGATTTAGCGCGTCATTGATCTTGTTTTATTTACACGTTGGAAATGTCTATGTATCAAATTAATGCCCTAAACCCCAAAGACGAAGGGCATCACACGCGTAAGCGTTTTGGGCAAAACTTCTTACATGACCAACGTGTCATTGCGAAAATTGTACGTTCGGTAAACCCACGTTCTGGCGATAATGTTGTGGAAATCGGGCCTGGTCTGGCAGCTTTAACTTCACCTTTGATTGGTGAATGTGATGCTTTAACCGTGGTGGAGCTTGATCGTGATTTGGCAGCAGGTTTACCCGGGCGTGTACCACATCCTGAGCGTTTAACCATTGTAGAAACAGATGCACTGAAATACGATTTCACTGAATTGTTTGAAGATGGTCGACCGCTACGTGTAGTGGGTAACTTACCCTATAACATTTCAACGCCACTGTTATTCCATCTCTTAGAGTTTGGCGATAAAGTCAAAGATATGCATTTTATGCTTCAAAAAGAAGTGGTTGATCGTATTACGGCATCGCCAAACACCAAAGAATATGGTCGTTTGTCAGTGATGATTCAGTACTACTGTAAACCAACTTTCTTGTTTGAAGTGCCACCTGGCTCATTCAATCCACCACCAAAAGTAACCTCTGCGGTATTCCGTTTAGAACCTTATGCAGATAAACCGATTGTGGCAAAAAATGAAAAAGCCTTGGCGCGTTTGGTATCGCATGTATTTACACAGCGTCGTAAAACTTTGCGTAACAGCTTAAAAGGTATGTTGGTTGAAGATGGTTTTGAAAATGCTGGTGTTGATCCAATGGCACGTCCGGAAACATTAAGCTTAGCTCAATTTGTCGCTTTAGCTGATCAAATGGTTTAAAACGTATGACACGCGCAGTTCGATATAATTATGTAATTGGTGATGTTCAGGGCTGTTTTGAAGCCTTGAAAGCCTTACTCAAAGAAATTAAGTTTGATGCAGATCAAGATTTTATTTGGTTTGCAGGAGACTTGGTTGCCCGTGGAGAGAACTCCATTGGTGCAATTCGCTTTATCAAAAAGTTAGTTGATAATGGCGTAGCTGCAACTGTGTTGGGCAATCATGATTTAAATTTGTTGGCCGTTGCGCGTGGAATTAAAGAAATTAAGCCAGAAGACAACACTGATGATGTGATTCATGCCTTAGAAAGTGATGACTTAATCGAGTGGCTTCGTCAGCAACCTTTATGTTTATTTCCTAATGAACATACTGTGATTACGCATGCGGGTATTCCATGTAATTGGAGCGTAGAGCAAGTGGCGCGTTTGGCTAAAGAAGTTGAAGCTGTGCTGGCAAATGAAGACTTTGCGGTATTGGATGATTTTTTGGCGAATATGTATGGGAAGAAGCCAACGCTGTGGTCAGAAGACTTAACTGGTCATGAGCGCTTACGCTGTATTACCAACTATTTGACTCGTATGCGCTTAACCGATGCAGAAGGTCGTTTAGAGTTTAGCTTTAAAGATGCTTTAGATGAGCCGATGCCAGAAGGTTTTAAACCTTGGTTTGAATTTGAATCAAAAGTAGCGCAAACACATCAAATCATTTTTGGTCATTGGGCCGCATTACAAGGCAAAACGATTTCTCTGCAGATTCAAAATGTAGATGGTGGATGTGTTTGGGGTAATCAGTTGATTGCTTACCGTTTGGAAGATCAGAGTCTGTTTTCGGTAGATAATCCAGTGCAGTTGTAGATATCATAAAATCATCACAAAAAAGCCCCTATTTGTAGGGGCTTTTTTTATTGGATTAATCTAAACGAATCCAAGTTTGGTTGCGACCTAAGACCGATACGCCGATACTGGCGCGGATGGTTAAGCGTTTGCCTGTGCTATTTAAGCGGATTTTAGCGTCGTACATTTTTCCAGACAGTGGGTCAATAATACGGCCTTTTTCATAATTGTTGGTGCCTTTGATATGCTTCAAACCTTTAATGATTTCCATACCTAAAATTGGCTGATTCGTATACGGGGCAGGGCACTTATTGCAGGTCTTTTGCGGTGTATAGCCTGGGCGTGGTGTCACTTTAACAATTTTACCCGTATAAGTATTATTTTCTTCTTGTTGAATGGCAATAATTGCTTTGGCTTCACCTGATTTATCATCAATTTGTTGCCAAATACCAGAGATGTCTTCTGCAAAGGAGTGCCCTGCAAAACACAAGGTACTTATAGCAAGCAACATACTTTTCAACATGATCGTCCAAACCCCTAAAAAAGCTTTTCAATATGCGGGCCTATGTTATAAAGTTTACTAGAATAGTCAACTTTATTTTTTAAAAAATGATCAATATAAAGTAGAAAAACCGCCTTGTGGCGGTTTGTGATAGGTTTAAAAAATTAGTCTTGACGAAGCCATGTTTGGCTACGGCCGAGGGCTGAAACCCCCATATAGCCACGTAGCGTTAGGCGTTTACCATTGCCATTAATACGGACTTTGGCATCATAGACTTTGCCTGAAAGTGGGTCGATCACGCGACCTTTTTCATAATTTTCTGTGCCTTCCACATGCTTTAACCCAGTCAGGATATCCATCCCTAAAATAGGTTGATTGGTATAAGGTGCAGGGCAATTATTGCAGGTCTTTTGCGGTGTATAGCCTGGGCGTGGTGTCACCTTAATAATTTTACCTGTAAACGTACCATTACTTTCTTTGCGAATTTCTATCAATGCTTTTGGCGAGCCAGATTTATCATCAATTTGTTGCCAAAGGCCTGATAAGTCTTGAGCGGCGACAGAGCCCGCCATAAATGTACCAACCAAAAGTGAGATAATTTTGAGCTTTTTCATCATTCTATCCTTTTTATGATTTTGAGCTTATTGGGCAAAGAAAATGAAGTCATTATTCTTGGCGAATCCACATTTGTGTACGGCCAATGGCTGAAATTCCAATATAGCCACGGAGGTGTAAGCGTTTGCCATTGGACATTAACTTACCTTTTAGGCTGTACATTTTTCCAGATAAAGGATCCAGAATTTTTCCTTCGTCATAACTATTTTCATCAACTAATTTTAGGTTTTTAAATACTTCTAAGCCTAAAATAGGTTGATCTGTATAAGGGGGTGGGCAATTTACACATTTCTCACGTGGTGTATAACCAGGTCGAGGTGTGACCTTAATAATTTTTCCACTAAAAGAGCCGTTAGTATCCTTCTTAATTTCAATTAATGCTTTAGGTGAACCTGTTTTATCGTCAATCTGTTTCCAAATCCCTGTGAGGTCTTGAGCAAAACCCGATGTACTTAAAAAGAGTAAACCGATGAGAGATGCCCATTTTGTATTTTTATGCATCGTTCTTCTTCCTAGTTATTAAACCGTTCAATCTTTGAACTTAGTTTCATGTTAGGTAAGAATCTCTTGACGTGCAACTAACTTTTGGTAAAAAACTTCATAAAAAATGAATTTTGCCAAGAAAAATGTGACGAAATTCATACTTTATTTTGACGAATTATTAGTCTTGGCGAATCCATGTTTGACTACGACCTAATGCAGAGACACCCACATAGCCACGTAAAGTTAAACGTTTGCCATTTGGGCTTAATTTTGCCTTTGTGCTATAAATTTTTCCTGATAGTGGATCAAGGATTTGGCCACGATCATAATTATTGTCCGTAGTCTCACGTAAACCTGTCAGTACATCTAAGCCTAAAATGGGCTTATTGGTATAAGGTGCAGGGCAACCTACACAGGTTTCTTTAGGCGTGTAACCTGCACGTGGTGTAATTTTAATGACTTTAGCCGCATAAGTTCCATTACTGGTTTGACGGATTTCTAAAAGTGCTTTTGGTGAGCCTGTTTTATCATCAATATTTTGCCAAAGACCGGTTAAATCATTTGCAAAAGCTAAGCTAGAGAGTGAGCTAAGGACTAGTGCTGACATCAATTTAAGCATGAATAAAAGCTCCTATTTATCTGTTAATTCATTCACTTAACATAGTGTAAGTGGAATAAACGAATGAGACAATGGGGGAAAAATGATCACTCAGTCATAATTTTTGTAGCATTAAAATGAAAGTTGGTAGCCAAATTGCAGTGAATACTGCATTAACTGCCATACCAAAAGCAGCGTAACGGCCAGCCACGCTACCACGTTGCCATGCTTGTGCTGTTCCAATGGCATGTGCCGCTAAGCCTAAAGCAAGACCAGATGCACGTTCATCATTGATGTGTCTAAGAATCAAAGGTGAAAAAGCTGCACCAATGACGCCAGATAAAATCACAATTAAAATGGCGAGGCTTACAGGGGCTTGTAATAAGGTCGCAATATTAATTGCAATAGGCGTGGTCACTGCACGTGTCGCAAAGGCCATGATAGTGGCATCTGACAAGTGCAATAAATAGGCAAGACCCATTGGAAGAGCTACAGCACTGATACTAGCGAAAATAAGAATACTCACAATGCCTTTTAGTGGCAGATCATCATAACGCATGGCTGCGAGTGGTATAGCTAATGCAACCGTTACATAGCCAAGTAAGTGATTAAACACAGGGTTCACTTCAGCCATATAACGCTCATAAGGAATACCAAAGACTGCAAGAAGTGCGATGACAAAACACATGGCGATCACAATGACTGGAATTTGTGGTAGCACTTTATTAATGGGTTTGGCGCAGATATAGGCCACGAAGGTTAATGCGAAGGCGAGGAGGATGGTAAGCATGAATTTTCTCCTATAGCCATGTTTTAGAAATTTTGGCATACACCCAAAGCGGGATGAGTGTGCTGACAACCAATACGGTTAAAAATAGTGGGATTTCTTTGCCCATGTGCATGAGCATGAGCAAAGAACCAGCACTAATTGGCAAGAAAGCAAAGGCGCTTTCTTTCATAATTTTATTGTTGGTATCAATCATGCGGGCGGGTAGATGCTTGAATTTACGCCACAATAACAGCACCGCTAGTAAGCTCAATAGCCCGACTAAGTTTCCAAGTTCTGGATGGTTAAATTGGCCCATTAGCCAGACAGCACCCTCACGAAAAATAATAATCAGTGCAATTGTGCCTACCCAGGCTTTCCAATCGAGTGTTTTGATCCAATCCATTCTTGATCTTTCATTAAAATTTTATTTCTTTTGTTTTAACTGATTTGATCATCTATTTCAAATTCTTCTAGTGGACGTTGGAACTGCTGAGCACGTTCACCTAAGATTTCTTCAAGCGGTAAATGTGCTTGTTTGATTAATTGTTCAAGTTTATGTGGTGCCATAATGACATGTAATTTTAAGTTGCCATGATCATCATAGTGTTCTGATTGAATCACATTGAGTGCATAAAATTGTGTGCGTAATTTGCCATAAGCGGGTTTCAGCGAGAGTTCAAAGCTTTGCATGTGGCCCATTAAGCATTCATGCACAGCTTGACGCAAATAATTGAGTCCTTGCGAGGTATGTGCAGATACATACACGCGTTCAGGTTGGTGCGGGCAATGGTAGACAATTTTAGCTTGTTCACCAGACTGATCAATTTTGTTGTAGACCCGTAATACCGGAACATCAGCACCAATTTCATTGAGGACTTTTTCAACTGCTTCAATTTGCTCAAGCATCTCTGGGCTACTTGAGTCGATCACATGCAGTAATAGGCTGGCTTCGACGGTTTCTTCTAGCGTTGCTTTAAATGATTCAACCAAAGAATGCGATAAGTTACGTACAAAACCAACCGTGTCCGCCAAGACTAAATTACCAATCCCGTCCCAAGTTAAACGACGTAATGTTGGGTCGAGTGTGGCAAATAGTTGGTCAGCTGCGTATACATCACTGTCTGCCAAGATATTAAACAGTGTTGATTTTCCAGCGTTGGTATAACCCACTAAAGATACGGTCGGTACAGCGGCTTTTTTACGCGCAATTCGACCCTGCATACGTGTTTGACGAACTTTTTCAATGCGGTCTTTGAGTTGTCCCATACGAATTCGGAGCAAACGACGGTCAGTTTCTAGCACGGTTTCACCTGGGCCTCTTAGACCAATACCGCCTTTTTGGCTGTCTAAATTGCCACGACTTCGGATTAAGCGTGAAGACATGTGCTGTAACTGTGCTAATTCAACTTGCAACTTACCTTCATAGGTTCGCGCACGTTGTGCAAAAATGTCGAGAATCAGTTCAGTCCGATCCACAACACGGCAGTGCATAATTTTTTCAAGATTACGTGCTTGGGCAGGCGTGAGCGCATGGTCAAAAATGACCAAATCTGCTTCTAGTGCCTGTACTTCTTCGGCAATTTCTTCGGCTTTACCTGAACCAATAAACAGTTTGGCATCGGGCTTAATACGCGAGGCATGGATATGTTGTAGAATTTCAGCACCTGCCGATTGTGCAAGTAAGTGAAACTCTTCAGCATCTAGGTCATCTAGCATTTGTACTGCCACACTGACCAAAATAACGCGATCGCCACTATGCTGTTTATTCAAATGATTCACCCAGCCAATAATTTATAGATTAAAAAGCTATTTTAGGCGAAAACACAGTGTCCGAGTAAAGAACTGCTTTAAAATACCCATGAAAAAAGCAGGGCAAAGCTCAGCATAAAGCCAATATATAACAATGAAATCCCACCAATCATGGCTAAGGCTGCGTGTTTTGAAAGTTGCTCTGGTTTAAGATTCGTGTTGTGCATCAGAATGTAAATCTATTAATTCGATGATTACATGTTAATTGATTTGTTTAATCGATTGAAACAAGAAAAAGAAATCACAACTTTCGGTTTTTATGATCAATGTAAAATTTTAATCCTCAGTATAGTATGATGCAGTGAAGGCATTTCATACGACGAAATACAATATTTTTAGTAGTGATCATTTTATGACTCAACCCTTAGTACATTCACAAAAAAATTCTAAAGGCTTCTCCAGATTTGTTCTTTATGTTCAAAAAGTCGCGGCTATGTTGGTTGCTGTGAGTGCTGGGTTTTATTTGGTATTTCGTCACCGTTTATATAAAGATCCGAACAATCCTAAAAATACCCGTTATGTACAGTACTTTTGTCGAAAACTTTGTAAGGTATTTAACATTGATGTGAAAGTACATGGTGAAATACCGCGTGAACCTGCACTTTGGGTGAGTAATCACATTTCTTGGTTAGATATTGCAGTTTTGGGATCAGGCGCACGAGTGTTCTTTTTAGCCAAAGCAGAAATTGAATCTTGGCCTTTATTGGGTAAATTAGCCAAGGGTGGCGGGACTTTATTTATTAAACGTGGCTCAGGCGATTCCATGCGAATTCGTGAGCAAATGACCGATTTTTTAAAACAAGATAGCCCAGTGTTGTTTTTCCCAGAAGCGACTACGACAGATGGCACACGAATTAAAAAAGTACATGGGCGCTTATTAGGTGCAGCAATTGAAGCCAATAAGCCTGTGCAAATTTGTTTAATTTGTTATGTGAATCAGCAGGGCGAACTCGATATGGTCGCGCCATTTATTGATGACATGACTTTTGCACAGCATGTACAAAATGTTCTCGAAATGCCACAAGTTACTGCGCATTTGATGAGTTTACCTGCCATTGATTCGGCAGGGCATACAGTGGACAGCTTAACAGCAGAAGTACAGCAGAAGATGAATGAGGGATTGATTGAGCTACAAGCTCAAGTGCTTCGTAAGCCTGCTGTTGTTTAAGCATATTTAGGTTTTTGCCAAGTTGGCTTTACATAAAGCCTTCAATTGGTAGCCATGCAATCATTTTCATGCCAGCACGTTGCCACCATTTCATGCGCGGTTCTTTTTTGTAGATTCGGGTTTTCTCATTGGCCAGCTTAATTTTCCAATTAATATTTTGGTTGGCATCTAAAACTAATTTGTAGGCAAACTTACTTAAATTTTCATCCATTGTTTGGTGTACTGCTTTGGCCAATTGTGGGCTGTAAAGTAGTACGCCAATTTCAGTATTTAAATAAGCTGAGCGTGGGTCAAAGTTAAATGAGCCAATAAATACTTGCTTTTCATCCAGTGCCATAAGTTTGGCATGTAGACTTGAACGACTTAACCCTTTAATGCTGACTTTGGCTTTCTTGGCCAATTCATCGGTATTGGAATTTAAGTTTTCAATATTTGGGTTGGCCAAAAACTCATATAGTTGCACGTCATTTTTAAGCAAATCTTCCCGATATTTTGCATAGAATGCGTGTACCACGGGCACGTCATTGGCTTTAAATGAGTTGGTTAGAATGCGGACTTTTGTACCATTTGTCGCCAACTCTCCTAATTGTTTTGCACCTTTTTTCTCTGGTACAAAATATGCAGAAACAATATCTACACTTTGATTAGGGCGTTCTAAATGATTAAGCAATTGGAAGTTTAAGTGTTCTTCTTTTTTTGCTTTGGCTTTAATCTTACTAGGTGAATCTTTGACGACTTCTGCTTTAACCCAGTCCAGTTGAATGCTGTTGTTGAGCCAGTTTTCAAAGGCATGTGAGCGTGTGGCCAAGTTTAAGTAGTTTTGAACTGTTACTTCTTGATCGTGTTTTTCTAACTGTTGCTTTAAATCTGGAAAGCGCAAAGTGTAATGGCGTGCGTTGACCAATTGTTTAACTGGAAATGCATAGTCATCGTTCCAGTATTCATCAAAAGAATGCACAATTTCATCGGATGCTGAGCCAACCAACATCACATCAACATCAGAAAATTGATAGTTATCGCTGACATTGTAATATTGATTGCTCATATTACGACCACCAATTAAGGCGATTTGATTATCCGCAATAAAGCTCTTGTTATGCATACGACGGTTAATGCGTTTTAAGTCGAGTAGCATATCCATCGCTCGATAATGCCGAAAGCGATAGGGATTATAGAGTTTGACGTCAATATTGGTATGTTGGTCGAGCGCCAGATAAATACCTTCCATCTTTTTAGAATTGTTATCGTCAATTAATAAACGAACTTTCACACCACGATCTGCTGCTTGAATAATTGAATGCAGGGCCATGGAGCCAATTTTGTCATTGTCCCAAATGTAATATTGTAGATCGAGGGTTTTTTCTGCTTTATTGATTAATTCTAAGCGGGCTGCTAGTGCTTCTAGTGGATCATACAAGACGTGATAGCCTGTTAAACCTGGGTTGGCATCACGTAATGGAGTAATAATTTTACCTAAAGTGGTTTGCTCTGTTGGAATACTAAAACCGTATTCAACAGGTTGTTGAATTTGCTTGGGCAGTGTTGTACATGCAGGAATACCTAAACATAAGCTCACACTGAGTAAAACCGCAGTTCTAGTGGTTGGACGCGATGTTTGACTGGTGGCTAAGTGCTGAGCTTTGGGCTGGGCATTCGTCATATAGTAAGCAAATTTAAAAATTAGATTTGAGTATAGTGTCGAGCTATGAAAAGATAAATATAGTGACTAAGAAAACTGATCGATTAACTGATAGAGCAGATATATGTGGAATATGAATTCCGTGGTGATTTATTTTTATATAGCAATGGGACTCTTGGCCATTTGGGCCATATCTCAAGCATGGCTGAGTCAATCACGAACGGAAACAATTCATCCTTTTAAAGCCTTTATTCACCTGTTGGCTTTTTACTGCTCTTATTTATTAATTCCCCTGTTTTTCTTTAGCTTTTATGCAGGATGGAGCGGTTATTACGCCGTACACGAAGCTGTTTTTATTGCTCTTATTACGGGGTTATTATGCTATGCACGCTTTATAGAGCCCCATTACATACAGGTCAAAAAGCTCAAATATCAGCTCCATGAAGACCGTAAAATGCTGAAGCCAGTCAAAATTGCACTGATCGCAGATTTACATATCGGTTTATTTTCAGGGCATGAACGTCAGCTCAAGCAAATTGTTCAAAAATTAAATGAACAAAAGCCTGACTTAGTGGTGGTTGCTGGTGATTGGACTTATGAGCCTGAACATAAACTGGCTGAAGAACTGGCCGTACTACAGCAAATTGATGCACCTGTTTATTCAGTCAATGGTAATCATGACGAGCAATATCCAGGGCCACCCATACAAGAGCTACTTCACCGTGCTTTAAGCCAAAACAAAGTGATGGACATTGAAGGACAGGTGGTTGAGTTTAATGAATTTCGTTTAATTGGTATTGGCGATTTATGGGCAGGTAAAGCAGATATGCGCTTTATGCCTCAGCTCCCACAAGATAAGCCTTGGATTATTTTATCGCATAATCCAGATACCGTAGATATGGTGCCTGAGCTTCCAACACGGCCATTAATGTTGTCTGGTCATACCCACGGCGGGCAAGTGGAATTACCATGGCTGACTGATTATGTCATGAAAAAAGTATCTATATTGGGCCATAAAAAAGGCTTATATCAGCATGAACATGCAGATGTGTTTGTGACTGTGGGGACAGGAATGGTGGGTGTACCATTTCGTTTTCGTGTACCCCCAACCATCGATATTATTGAATTGATTTAAATTCAGCTCTTGTGAACAGATTCGTAGATTCTTTATATTAGAGCAGTGCTGGCTAAAAATGATAAATGCAACGTCATCATGATTTAAAAACATAGCTTTATGCTAACAGGGTAAACGTGGTTTTAGCACAAAATTATTTTAATCACTTGAGAATAATTATATGTCAGAATTTTATAAAGAAGTGGGTACGTTATTTGGCTTAGATGAGCAACAAGCTGAGCATTTGAACCTAGGATTGGTACAACTTGCACAAGAGTTTAACAGTGCGCAAGAAGTCAGTGATCAAGCTTTTTCTGCTCAGTTTTACCAAAAATTTGAGCAATTGGCGCGGACCAGTGGCATTCAAGAAGACGAAATTGAAACCTTGGTGAATGTGTTGTATTTTAATGATCAACACCAGCAAGTGGTCACCTATATTGTGCCGAGTTATTATAATTCGGGTGGTGATCATGAGCAGTTCTCGGATACTTACCAACTGATGATGGATGATTTACAGCAAGAATTAGAAGATTAATTTAGATATCTGTTGAGGTTTTTTCTCAAATATAGACAAATAATTCTAAATAAAAACGCCAGCATGATTGCTGGCGTTTTATATGAATGGCAGGACTTAGATTTGGTTATTTACGTCATCATTTTTTGTTTCACGGATAAGCAAGAATGCTATCAATGAAAGAATAGATGCTGCAGTAAGGTAGTAACCCACTGCATATAAACCATAACCTGTAGCCAGTTTAGTTGCGATTAATGGCGCGAAAGAAGCACCAAAAATACCAGCTAAGTTGAAGGTTAATGCAGAGCCTGTATAGCGTACTGAAGTCGGGAAGATCTCAGACAATACTGTACCAATTGGACCGTAAGTTAAGCCCATAATGGCTAAACCAATACATAAGAATAGAAACACAATGGCTGTGCTACCAGACTCAAGTAAGCTTGAGAACATTAAGCCAAAGATTCCTGACACCACACATACAGCGATAGAAGTTGTTTTACGGCCAAATTTTTCGGCAAAAACTGCTGATAATGGAATGAATGCCGCAAAGCACAGCGTTGCCACCAATTGCAATTTCAGGAATTCTTCGCGTGTATAGCCGAGTTGCGTTGTTCCCCATTGCAGAGCAAATACAGTGGTTAAGTAAAACACCACAAAAGTACAGATCGCTGCAATGGTACCTAAAATCAGCATGCCCCAATGTTTAGTCATAACTTCTTTAAATGGTACATTTACTTCTTTTTGTTTGTTTAAAACATTTTGGAACGCAGGCGTTTCATGGAGTTGCAAGCGAATCCAAAGGCCCATAATCACTAGCAATGCACTAGAGATAAATGGAATACGCCAGCCCCATTGCATAAAGTCTGCTTCAGACATGAAGTGACCTAAGATGAGGAATGAACCTGTCGCAAGAATGAAGCCGAGAGGTGCCCCTAGTTGAGGGAACATACCATACCAAGCACGTTTTCCTTCAGGCGCATTTTCAGTCGCTAAAAGCACTGCACCTGACCATTCACCACCTAAACCTAAACCTTGGCCTAAACGGCATAGTGCTAACAATAACGGCGCCACAATACCAATTTGTGCATAAGTAGGAAGTAAGCCAATACATACGGTGGAGATACCCATGGTCAGCAAGGCTGCGACCAAGGTGGCTTTACGACCAATTCGGTCGCCTAAATGACCAAAGAGTGCTGCGCCAATCGGGCGAGCAATGAAGGCAATTGCAAATGTAGCCAAAGACTGAATGGTCGCCGTCATAGGATCTGTACTTGCAGGGAAGAACAAATGCGGGAAAATGATAACGGCAGCCGTTGCATAAATATAGAAATCAAAAAATTCGATTGTAGTACCTACAAGGCTGGCTGTAAGTACGCGAAATTTTGAATTGGTTGCTGGCGCTTGCGCAGCAGAATTTGTTGACGCCATGATAGACCTTACACTTACTAAAAATAAAAAAAGCTTAGTTTTAAAAGCGTAATCTTTTTAAAAAAGGCGTAATTTCTTAAAAAAACAACAGCAATCTTCTCTGTTCTACTCGCTCAGGGTCGCTGAAATGAAGAAAGAGATGATTAAATCACGTAGAGATAGATAGACAGGAAGTGTGATCCTGCACCTAACAATACAAAAATATGCCAGATAGCGTGGGTATATCTTACTCTTTTTAATGCATAAAACAATGCGCCAACGGTGTAAGAAAGCCCACCAATGATTAAAAAGGTTAAAGCTTGAGCGCTTAAAAAGTGTTTCATATCATCAATTACCAGTAAAGCCAGCCAGCCCATGGCCAAATATGCAAATAGGGATCCCTTCTGGAATGAATTAATGAATATTAATTTGAATAATGTACCAACTATGGCGATCACCCATAAGGCAATCAATAAATAATGTGCTTTGGCTGTAGGAATCGCGATGGCCAAAAACGGTGTGTAGGTACCTGCAATTAAATAATAAATAGCCGTGTGGTCGAGTTTTTTATAAAAATAGCGTCGATCGGCAGTGGTCGACATGTGATAAAGCATAGATGCAGAAAATAATAACACCATGCTCAAGGCATAAACCCAAAGACCAAACCATTGCCATGTAGGCAAATAAGCCCCTTTAATGACCAATAAAATCCCAGCAATAATGGATAAAACGGCACCTACACCATGGCTGAGGTAATTAATTCGTTCTTCAAGAGGATCATAATCTGGAATGAGTGGAGCGTTGTTTATCATTTAATGTCGCCCGATATTTAAAATATACAGATGTATAATAATTGAAATTTGCATTTGTCGTAAGAAGATTTAAACTTTAGCTGCAATTATTTTTAGGTTCAAAGTATGTCTGCTTCGGCTTCTCTCTTTCCACAGGAACAGCAACTCCTTGATGTATTTCAGCAAGCGATTGATACACATCAATTTGAGCGCTTGATTCTGAGTCAATACAAGGGCGAACTTGAGCAACTTGAAAAAATGACTTTACGGGTCATTTCACTACAGCAGCAACCCATGTTGAGTATTTTATACCGTTATAAAACTCAAGATGTCACTAAAAACTATCCTTTAAGTGAAGCGTTGGATCTTTCTCGTGAGTTATTGTTGTGTTGTAAACAAGCCAATTTATTTACGGCTACTGAAGAACTACAACTAAAGAAGAACAAGAAAAAAGCCATGCTCACTGTGACGCAAAACAAGGCTACTGCTAAATCTGGATCTGAACAGCAAGGTCATGACCGTGTGAAACACCGTTATGTTGATCAGGATAGTTTATTTCTACAACCACTCGGCATTACAGATGCCAAAGCGCAAATCATTCCAAGCATGGCGCGTAAATGGAAGCAAATTAATAAGTTTGTAGAGATCTGTGCGGGCGCAGTCGAACAAATTCAGCAGACTGATCAGCCATTGCATGTGGTCGATTTTGGTTCAGGCAAGGGCTATCTGACTTTTGCACTCTATGATTATTTGGCAAAACACCAGCAAACGCCTTTTGTTACAGGTGTGGAACTGAATCCGAAAATGGTTGAATTTTGCCAGAATGTATCTGCTCAGGCAGGTTTTGAGCAACTCGGTTTTTTCCAAGGCGACGTACGTACATACGAGCCAGAACGTTTAGATGTAATGATCGCGCTACATGCTTGTGATGTAGCAACGGATTTTGCCATTCATACTGGTATTCGTTTAAATGCACAGATGATCATGTGTGCGCCGTGCTGCCATAAAGAATTGCGTCCACAGCTGACTGCGCCAAAAGTGCTGTCACCCATGCTACAGTTTGGTATTCATGCAGGGCAGCAAGCAGAAATGTTGACCGATACGATTCGTGCTTTACTTTTAAAAGCCTACGGCTATGAAACGAAGGTTTTTGAATTTGTGGCGCTTGAGCACACCAGTAAAAACAAAATGATTTTGGCTATTAAGCGTCAAGATTATAGTGAGCCAGATCAGGCGGTTTTAGCGCAAATAAAAGCATTGAAAGAAATGTATGGGATTCAAAAGCATTCTTTAGAGTTACTCTTGAATGATCAATGGGATCAGCAAGATATTGGTTGTAAATGCTAAGCATAGCAATAAAAGAGCAGGAAAATGACAGACATTCAAATTAGATCAGGTCATTGGGATCAACTTGCACCAGACTTGAAGCCGATACGTGAGCAAGTGTTTATTCAAGAGCAACAGATTGCACCTGAAGATGAATGGGATGCTGACGATGCTATTTCGCTCCATTTTGTGATGTATTCAAATGCTAAAGCGATTGCGACAGCGCGTTTATTAGATAATCATCATATTGGGCGTGTCGCGGTATTGAAGGCATTTCGTGGCTTAGGACTTGGCCATGTGTTAATGCTTGAAATCATTGAGCAGGCTAAGCGAGAAAAGCGACCGTATTTAAAGTTATCTGCTCAAGTGCAGGCAGTTGCGTTTTATCAAGGCTTGGGTTTTCAGTCAGAAGGTGATACTTATTTTGACTGTAATATCCCGCATATCGACATGGCTATGTCCTTAGAGGACTCAATTTGATAACTTAAGAGATAAAAAAAGCGCTGAATATCAGCGCTTTTTAAAATTCATTGGATCAGTGGCCGTGAGCGGTTTCTGATGAAGCCTCATGTGACATACCGTTCATATTGGCATGTTCAGCTTCACTCATATTCATCTCTTCAGCAGTTGGATTTTGCACAGCTTCACGCGCTTGTTTTTGCTGCTGTGCTTCAGCCATTTGCTCTTGAGACATTGCAGGTGCATTTTTAAAAGCATGCTGCTGGGTATTGTCTTTCTTTTGCTGGCTTGGCATGTAATCTGGTTCACTGCTGACAGCAAGCCAAAAGAAGCCCATAAATAAGGCGCCCAAAATACAGGAAATAATTAGTGCTTTCCAACCCCAAGGCGATTTTTCAGGAGATGTAGAATCAGTCATGATGGATTCCAATAATCAAAGGATCAAAGAGATGTTATCTTATAACATGGAATGACGGAATTAGGGATCATTATCTAGGAAAGTCATGATTATTTTAAGGTTTTTATTTGTTCAGAATATGTTGTCTAATGAAGCAATAGATTTTGACGTATTTAGGTATTTGTTTTTATTGAAAATACGATGGCTTCAGTAATATCTCATTATGATGAGATTTGTTTTTTCTCTACGAGTTCAATTAATTGGGTCCTTAAAATGGCTTAGTATGAAATCAAAAAGGAGCGCTTGGCTCCTTTTTAATGATGAAATGAATGACTTAAATCAGTTCACCCTTTGTAATTTTGTCCTTAAGTAGTTGCGGTGCTTTAAAACGTTCGCCGTATTTCGCTTCCAATGTATTGGCACGAATGAGCGCTTTTTCTAAGCCGTATTGATTTAAGAATTGCAAAGCACCGCCTGTCCACGGCGCGAAACCAATCCCGAAGATTGAACCGACGTTACCATCAACTGTCGACTCCAAAACACCTTCTTCGAGACAACGTAAGGTATCAAGTGATTGCACAAACAGAAAACGGTCTATCATCTCTTGTTCAGACATGTTGGTGTCTTTTTGCCATTTGCTTAAGCCAGCCCATAAATGCTTTTTGCCACCTTCTGGATAATCATAGAAACCTGCACCTGCGGCTTTGCCTTTGCGCTCAAATTCATGAATCATGCTATGAATAACGTCATCTGCACCAGAGCGTGGCAAGTCTTTACCTTCAGCTTTTAATGCTTTACGCGTCTCTGATGCAACGTGCTCAGATAGAGTCAAAGAAACTTCATCTTGAATCGCTAGTGGGCCAACAGGCATGCCCGCCTTGAGAGCTGCCATTTCTATGCGGGCAGGGTGTACGCCCTCTGACAACAGACGTAAGCCTTCCTGTACAAAAGTGCCAAATACACGGCTGGTAAAGAAACCACGACTGTCATTCACAACAATTGGCGTTTTGCCAATTTGCTGTACAAAGTCATAGGCTTTAGCCAAAGTCTCTGCTGAGGTGTTTGCGCCTTTAATGATTTCGACCAATTGCATTTTATCGACTGGGCTGAAAAAATGTAGGCCGATAAATTTTGCTTGATGCTTTGAGGCATTCGCCAAGCCAGAAATTGGCAAGGTTGAGGTATTGGATGCAAAAATACCTTCAGCACTCAAATAAGGTTCAGCCTCTTGAGTTACTTTAGCTTTCAGCTCATGATTTTCAAATACTGCTTCAATAATTAAATCACAGCCTTGTAAGTCTGATGCTTCTGTAGTGGCATGAATTAATCCTAAAACTTGATCGCGCTGTTCTGAACTTAAACGGCCTTGCGAGACTTTTTTATCCAGCAGTTTTTGGCTATAAGCTTTACCTTTTTCAGCAGCCTCAAGCGAAACATCCTTTAATACCACGGCTATGCCTTTACTGGCTGCACTATAGGCAATACCAGCGCCCATCATACCTGCACCTAAAATACCGACTTTGCTGGCTTTCCATTTTGCAACATCTTTTGGACGGCTTGCGCCAGATTTAATCGCATTTAGGCCATGCCAAAACGTGCCAATCATATTTTTAGAAATTTGACCTGTTGCTAAATAGGTAAAATAGCGTGATTCAATGGTCAGTGCAGTATCGACATCGACCTGAGCACCTTCCACAGCCGCGGCCATAATCGCTTCAGGTGCTGGGTAACAACCTTTGGTTTTATCGCGTAACATGGCAGGTGCAATGGCCAGCATTTGTGCCACAGCAGGCGTAGAGGGTGTACCACCCGGAATTTTATAGCCTTTCACATCAAATGGTTGCTGTGACTTTGGATTGGCTTTGACCCAAGCAATGGCTTTATCCAATAGCTCTTGTTCAGTTTGTGCTGTATCGTGAATCAAGCCGAGCGATTTAGCTTTATCTACGCCAAACTGTTTGCCTTCCATCAAAAATGGAAACGCATTTTGTAGGCCAAGCAAGCGGGTCATACGGACAATACCACCGCCACCTGGTAGTAAACCCAAAGTTACTTCTGGCAAGCCAAATTTTGCTTTGACATCATTGAGTGCCACACGGTAATGACAGCCTAAAGCTAGCTCCCAGCCACCGCCAAGCGCCGTACCATTGAGTGCTGCTACTACAGGAATACCACGCGTTTCAATGTAACGCAGTTTGGCTTTCATCTCTTCAATCATATTGAAGAAGTCTGTTGCATGTTCAGGCGTGGCTTGAATCAGTTCGTCTAAATCACCGCCTGCAAAAAAAGTTTTTTTGGCTGAACGGAAAATAATACCTGCAATATTTTCATCGGCTTGCAGTTTGTTCACGGTTTCGCTGAGGGCCGTGCGGAAGTCAGCATTCATGGTATTGGCAGACTGGTTTGGAGAATCCAGTGTGAGGATGACGATGTGATCGGCATTTTTTTCAAATTGAATTGCGCTCATTTTTATTCTCCTTATACCAACTCAATAATGGTAGCAATGCCCATACCGCCACCTACGCACAAAGTGGCTAAACCGCGTTTTTTACCTTGGCGCTCAAGCTCATCTAGTAATGTGCCTAAAATCATTGCACCCGTTGCACCTAAGGGATGGCCCATCGCAATTGCACCGCCGTTCACATTGACTTTGGCAGGGTCGACGTTAAGTTCATTTATAAAACGCATAACAACAGCTGCAAAGGCTTCATTCACTTCAAATAGGTCAATATCGTCAATGGTAAGGCCCGCTTTGGCTAAAGCTTTAAGTGCTGCAGGTGCAGGGCCAGTGAGCATAATCGTTGGGTCAGCGCCCACCAGTGCGGTTGCTAAAACTTTAGCGCGTGGTTTTAGACCTTGTTCTTCCACCGCTTTTTCTGACGCAAGTAATACGACTGCAGCACCATCGACAATGCCAGATGAATTACCTGCATGGTGTACGTGATTGACTGCACCTACTTCAGGATATTTTTGCAGTGCAATCGCATCAAAACCCATTTGTCCCATCATGGCGAAACTTGGGTTAAGTTTGCCTAAGCCTTCAGCTGTGGTGGTGGGTTTAATAAATTCATCTTGGACCAATATTGTCACGCCTGCTTTGTCTTTCACGGGTACAACAGACAGGTCAAAATAACCTTTCGCTTGTGCGTTGGCCGCTTTTTTCTGAGATGATGCTGCAAAGGCGTCGACATCGGCACGGGTATATCCATCAATGGTCGCAATCAAATCTGCACCAATACCTTGTGGAATAAAGTCACAGGCCATATTGGTTTCAGGGTCGAGCGCCCACGGCCCGCCGTCGCTACCCATCGGCACGCGTGACATAGATTCAACACCGCCCGCTACCACAAGGTCTTCCCAGCCAGAACGCACTTTTTGCGCGGCCATATTCACCGCCTCTAAACCTGATGCACAGAAACGATTAATTTGAACACCGGCTACATCATTGTCCCAGCCTGCGGCAATGGCTGCTGTTTTTGCAATATCTGCCCCTTGATCGCCAATTGGAGTCACACAGCCTAAAACGATGTCATCTACAGCTGCGGTATCAAATTGATGGCGATTTTGCAGTTCATTTAATAAACCTGTCAGTAGGCTGATGGGTTTGACTGCATGTAATGAACCGTCTTTTTTCCCCTTGCCACGCGGTGTGCGGATGGCATCAATGATGTAAGCCTCGCTCATATTTTGTCCCTTTTATTGAAGCGTTAATTTTTTATATGTTTTTGAGTGTACGCATAAATTGGACAAGCGCAATGACAAGAACGGATCAGGTCAGATGTGATTTTTTGCCAGTTTGATTTTTTAGCTTTAGCATAGAAAAGTGATATTTAAATGTTTGCCTGAAATAATTTTAGTATTGGTACTACCTGCATTAAGATGTGTTTCCTTCAATAGGAGCAACCCATGAGCCACATACGTGCAAAAGCAATTTGTCTATTTCGACACCAAGATCAGGTTCTTTTAGCTCAAGCCTTTGATCCCACAAAAAACGAGCATTATTTAATGCCTATAGGTGGTGGTATCGAGTTTGGAGAACGTGCTATTGATGCCATTCGAAGAGAAGTACAAGAAGAAATTCAGCAAGACATTAGCCAATTGCACTATTTAGATGTATTCGAAAATATTTTTACTTTTGATGGACAGGCAGGCCATGAAATAGTCTTTGTATATGTTGCAACATTTGTAGACCAGCGTGTGTATGCTCAGCCTATGGTGAAAGGTGTGGAGTCGAATGGCGAAGAATATCAAGCGGCTTGGTACACTCAGGAGCAGTTGGCGCAATTGAAATTACCAATTTATCCTTTTGGTATAGCATCTCTGTTGTTTAAACCTGAGTTTGAAGCATGATTACTATTATTTGAGTCTAACTTAGCTCAGTAAGATAAAAAGCCCAAGCATCGTGCTTGGGCTTAAAGAATCACACAGAATAATCAGACAGTGGATCAATCTAAAGATCTATATTTCAGCTTAGTGATAGCCGTGTAATTGACGATATAGACCCGGTGTTACACCTGTCCATTTTTTAAATGCACGGTGGAAAGTACTGGTTTCACTAAAGCCTACTTGCTGTGCCACATCTTCTAAAGTTAGAGATGGGTTAAGTAGCAAATGAATCGCGGCGTCACGGCGTAGTGCATCTTTTACGCCTTGATAGCTTTTGCCTTCCGCTGCTAAGCGACGGCGAAGCGTTTGCGGTGAAAGGTAAAGCATAGAAGCTACATCGTTGAGTGTAGGCATTTCTTCACCAATTTGGCTCTTTAATACTTCACGGATACGTGAAGTCAGAGAGTTGGTGTTTTTAAATTTGACCAATAGCTGTGCAGGGGCTGCTTTTAAGAACTCTTCTAAAGACTCTTCATTTTGACGGATTGGTAAATCCAAATAATCAGCAGCAAAAGTGATTTCTGTGCGTGGTGCATCAAACTGCATCACGGGGGCAAAGAACAGTGCATCGTACTCATCTGCATGATCTGGGCGACTGTAGCCGAAATGTACGCGTTCTAAAGGCAGGCGACGCTCAATTAGCCAAGAGGCTAAGCCATGCCAAATCATCAGCATACTTTCAGTAATAAAATGGTCTGGATCCATAGTTTTTGGAATCAGTGGTACCAGTCGCGCTTCATGCTTATCACGCTCTAGGGTCACAGACCATTCATCGCCGAATAATTTATAAAACTGAGAGGACAGCTCTAATGCATCACCTAAGGTTTTGGCGTGAATAATCAGCTGACACATAATGGCAAAAGTGCCTAAACGACGTGGTTGCATATCAAAACCGACGTGTTCGTCTTGGGTCACCATCCACAACATTTTAATAAAACGCGTGTATTGTTCTGGAGAAATACGCGCTTTAGGTTGGCGCAGTAGTTCGGCTTCAATTCCGACGTGAGACAATAAAGTTTCGACATCCATGCCTAAGCGTTTTACACCAGACAAAGCAGCATTGACGAAATGGATACTGATCGTATCGCGGCTCATGTTGATTCCTTCAGGCTCTTTAATGTTCACAAATTTTGACCTAACTGACACTTAAAAAAATAAATATGGCAATTTACAACAGCTAAAATACCATTTTTACATGGTAAATTGCCGAAACTATCAAGGTAAATGGCTGAACATGACATTGTTTTGTATCATTTATATTTCTATGATGCATAAAAAATCAACATAAATAGAGTAAAAACTCCAATGTCAGCACCCCTAAAAGGCTTGAAAGTTCTTGATTTTTCCACACTTCTACCCGGACCATTCGCTACTTTGTACTTGGCAGATCTGGGTGCAGAGGTTGTGCATATTGAATCACCCACACGTCCAGACTTAGTCCGTTTGATGCCACCTTATGCGCATGGGCAGGCTGTCGCACATAGTTATTTAAACAGAAACAAGCAATCTATTGCACTCGATTTAAAAGACCCAAACAGTATTGCATTGTTGCATCAAAAAATATTAGAAGTCGATATTGTGGTTGAACAATTCCGTCCAGGGGTGATGCAACGCTTAGGTTTAGATTACGCAACTTTGGCCCAATTGAATCCTAGATTGATTTATTGCTCCATCACAGGCTATGGGCAAACTGGGTTATATAAAGATAAAGCAGGCCATGATATTAATTATTTGGCCTTGTCGGGAATCGCAGGATACAGTGGTCGCCAGCACAGTGGGCCACCGCCATTGGGCATACAAGTCGCCGATGTTGCAGGCGGTTCTATGCATGCTGTTATGGGGATATTGGCGGCAGTGATTGAACGCTATCAAAGTGGTTTAGGGCAATATATAGATATCTCGATGACAGATTGCGCGGTGGCCCTCAATAATATGGCTGCTGCGAGTAGTTTGGCAGGTGGCGAGCATGCCGAAGCCGAACAGACACATTTGAATGGCGCAACATTTTATGACTATTACCAAACACAAGACGGACGCTATTTTGCAGTGGGTAGTTTAGAGCCTCAATTTATGCTTGCTTTGGGGCAGGCGTTAGAGTTACCCGTTCTTTTGCAGAAGGGGACATCATTTGATGTAGATGATCGGGAAGAAGTAAAACAAGCGTTATGTGACAAATTTGCATCAGAGCCATTTGCTGTATGGCAAACCTTGTTTCAGCAGTTAGATGTATGTGTAGAACCAGTGTTATCGCTACAAGAAGCTTTAAGTTCACCTTTGGCTGAGGCTCGAAGCTGGGTCGTGAATGTTCCCTTAAATACTGATAGCACAGAAACCGAGCCACAGCTGGCATGTCCAATCAAATTTTCACGTTCTCAGGCGAGTTATCAGTATATTGGTCAGGCTTTAGGTGTTGGTGATTGGTTCAAGTCTGAGCACTAACATTGATGTGCCTATATGGATAAATCTAGACCCGAGTGGATATAAAGTGGACTGAATTAAAGAAAAGCCTTCGAATTGGGCTTTTCTTTATGAAAAAAAATGCTAAAGAATAAATAAAATAATCAATAATGAAAAAAGTGAATACAAAAGCCCTGAAAGGGCCTATATCAATGATATTGAAATAGTCTTATCAATAAAACCGCTATTAAATATGTAAAAAACGCATTTTCTTGATAGATCAAATCTCGTTATTCTGTGCGTCGTTATAATAGAAACTACTAGCTGTACGCCATGTATTTATATACTGATTTTGATCAGCAACTGATTAATGAACGTGTTGCACAGTTCCGTGACCAAACGGAACGCTATTTAGCAGGTAAATTGACAGAAGACGAATATCGTCCGCTTCGTCTACAAAATGGTTTATATGTGCAACGCTATGCACCTATGCTCCGTGTTGCTGTGCCTTATGGTCTAATGAACTCGAAGCAACTACGCAAAATTGCGGAACTTGCAACTGAGTACGACCGTGGCTATGCACACGTTTCTACCCGTCAAAACTTCCAATTTAACTGGCCAGCACTTGAAAATGTGCCAGATATGTTAGAAGCGTTGGCATCAGTACAAATGCATGCAATTCAAACATCGGGTAACTGTATTCGTAACACGACCACAGACCAATATGCAGGTGTCGTGGCAGGTGAAATTGAAGATCCACGTGCGACGTGTGAATTGATTCGTCAATGGTCGACTTTCCACCCAGAATTTGCTTTCTTACCACGTAAGTTCAAAATTGCAGTATCTGCACTTGAAGAAATTGACCGTGCTGCAACTGCATTTCATGACATCGGTGTTTACATCGTACGTAATGAAGCTGGTGAGATGGGCTATAAAATTAAAGTGGGCGGTGGTTTAGGTCGCACCCCAATTATTGGTAGCTTTATTCGTGACTTCTTACCACGTGAAGATTTAATCGCGTACTTAGAAGCAGTACTTCGTGTTTATAACTTGCATGGTCGTCGTGATAACAAGTACAAAGCACGTATTAAAATTTTGGTAAAAGCATTAACGCCAGAAGTATTTGCAGAGAAAGTGGAAGCTGAATTTGCACATACCATCAAAACATTAAAAATTGATGCGGCTACTTTGGCAAAAATGGACGCAAACTTTACGCCATTTAATTACCAAGATTATGCAGATGAAGACTTCACTGCAAAATTCGCGGAATATCCAAAATTCAAACAATGGTTCAATATCAACACCAATGCACATAAAGTGAAAGGTTACCGTATCGTAACAATTTCACTCAAACGTGCAGGTATTGCACCTGGCGACGTGACCACTGAAGAAATGAACTTGATAGCAGATCTTGCAGACAAGTATACATTTGGTGAGTTACGTACCACACATGAACAAAACATTGCGCTTGTGGATGTTCCACAAAAAGACTTGTTTGAACTTTGGCAAGTGCTGGATGCAAAAGATTTAGCGCGTGCGCATATTGGTTTTATTACTGACATTATCTGCTGTCCAGGCGGTGACTTCTGTTCATTGGCAAATGCGAAATCAATTCCAATTTCTGAAGCGATTTCACGTCGTTTTGATGACTTAGATACGATTTATAACCTAGGCAAACTTGATCTGAACATTTCAGGTTGTATGAATGCGTGTGGTCACCACCATGTGGGCAATATTGGTATTTTAGGCGTAGATAAAAAGGGCGCAGAATTCTACCAAATCACCCTTGGCGGTAATGCGGATCATGATGCATCCATTGGTGACATCTTAGGACCATCGTTTGCAGCTGAAGTTGTACCAGATATTATTGAAGAAATTCTAAATACCTATCTTGATCTTCGTGCTGAAGGTGAAGACTTTATTGATACCTATCGCCGTGTTGGTATTCAACCATTTAAGGAGCGTGCTTATGCTTAATACCGCACTACAAGTGCTCTCTAAAGATGGCACAATTGCAGATAACAGCTATCAAATCATTGCAGAAGATGGCGTATTACCACAAGGTGATGTGCTGTTAACCGTTGAGCAATTAGATCAGCTTGCAAATATCACGGGCAAAAAAGCTTTATTCTTAACGGTCGATGCATCTCCTGAAAGCAATGAATTTCCGTTAGATCAACTCGATGCGATTTTTATTGATTTTGCAGGCTTTAATGACGGTCGTGGTTATTCATTTGCTGCATTGTTGCGTCGCCAAGGCTACCAAGGTGAACTTCGTGCAACAGGTGATGTCTTCAAAGATGTTTTGAATTATATGAAACGTGCAGGCTTTGACACTTTTGTGGTCAAAGAAGGCAAAGACATTCAAGAAGCGGCTGCTGGCTTAGGTGATTTTACCAATCCTTATCAAGCTTCAACGGCTGTACCGCAAGCGCATTATCAAACCGGTGCTTAAGCATTTAAGCTAAAAAGCTGGACTTTGGTCCAGCTTTTTTTATGCACATGGAATGCTCTTAAGATGGGTAACTAAGCTAAAAATGAATTTTAAGTCGTTCTGTTGGTGATTAATTTGGGCTTATCGTTCTATTTTTGCAATGTTGTATTGACGTAAACAGACTATCGAGAAATGCATCAACTTTGCATAATAAAAATATCCATCACATAGGTGAATATCATGCACATGCAAACAGGCGATTTATCTCTTCTTAAAAACTGGAATGCAACACTTCCAGACACTGTACCTATGCCTGTGCTATTTTTAGGGCATGGTTCACCTATGAATGCCATTCAAGACAATGAATTCACTCGTGAATGGAATAGAGTTGGAGCAACGCTAGAGACAGCACCAACGGCTATTTTGTGTATTTCAGCCCATTGGCTCACTCAAGGTGGAACTGCGGTTACAGCCATGCAGATGCCACGAACCATTCATGACTTTGGTGGCTTTCCACAAGCTTTGTTTGATATGCAATATCCAGCATCAGGCAATCGTGCTTTGGTCGATGCAACGGTTGATGCAATTCAAAGCATTGATATTCATCATGATCATGAGTGGGGCTTAGACCACGGGACTTGGGCTGTGTTATGCCATGTGTTTCCAGAAGCGAATATTCCTGTGGTGCAATTGAGTATCGACTATAGCGAAGGTGCTCAATATCATTATGATCTGGCAAAACAGCTGGCAGGTTTGCGCCGTAAAGGTGTGCTTATTGTGGCTAGTGGTAATTTAGTACATAACTTGGGTCGTGTTGCATTTGATAAAATGAACCATGAATATGGTTTTGATTGGGCCTTAGAAGCTGATCAAAAAATGCAGAATTTTTTGTTAGAACGCAATCACCAAGCACTGATTGATTGGGATAAACAAGGCACTGCTTTTAAACTCGCCATTCCAACACCTGATCATTATTATCCAATGATTTATGCACTGGCTTTACAAGAAGAGCGAGACCAGTTGAGCTTATTTAATGCCAAAGCGGTGGGTGGTTCACTCACCATGACCTCGTTTAGATTGGATCAATCTGCATAAAGTGACATGGTCACTATGCAAAAAAGCGACCTTTGATTGGGTCGCTTTTTTGTATCGAAGGAGCTGAGATGTTTACATCAATTACGCAGTTTCTAATTGGCAATTGATCATCCATTGAATGCCAAATTGATCGGTGAGTGCACCATATAAAGCCCCCCAGAATGTTGGACTCAAAGCCATTTCAACTGTGCCATTGACGGCAAGTGCATCAAACAGTCGTTTTGCCTCATCATGTTCACTGGCATCCAGATTAATCGAAATATAATGATTGGTGCCGATGGTAAATGCTTTATTGGTTTGAGCACAAAATTGTTCGCTAATATCTGAGGCCATTAAAACGGTATATTCATTAATAGGTAGAGAAATGTGCATAATTTTTTGACGGTCTGCCTCAGATAAAGGGGATTGACCTTCTTGTGTGGGCGCATCGCTATAACGCATAACAAATAAAAACTCGCCACCAAAGACAGACTTATAAAAATTAAATGCCGCTTCAGTATTACCTTTAAAGTTTAAATAATGATTGAGTTGCATGTGAGCACCGCGTTTTTTGTTGTTGTGGTAACTTAAGATTAAGCTGAAATTCTTAAGCCAATGTGATTGCTGTGTTCAAAATTGTAATTGCTAGCATGCAAGCTTTATTAAAATGACGATAAGAAATTTTGATTTGAAGTTAGTATTAAAAAAATCCCCCATGACGGAGGATTTTATACAGAATTTTTATGAGTGAAGATTTATATAGGACTTAAAGTCTTGCTTTAAAAAGGAATGGAATAGATGTTGTACATCTGCCTAAATTCCTTAAGAAAGGAGAGCTTTAAATTCTTAAAGTACTTCAATCGCGATAGCAGTTGCTTCGCCACCACCAATACACAGTGCAGCAATACCACGCTTACCGCCAGTACGCTTAAGGGCATGAATCAACGTTAAAATAATACGTGAACCTGTAGAGCCCACAGGATGGCCTAGGGCACACGCACCGCCATTGATATTGACTTTTTCAGCATCCAGCTTGAACTCATCCATTGGGCACATGGTCACCATGGCAAAGGCTTCATTAATTTCCCAAAGGTCAACGTCTTGAGCATCCCAACCGGTAGCATTTAACACTTTTTGAATTGCACCCACAGGAGCAATGGTAAATTCTGAAGGATGCTGTGAATTAGACGCATACGCGACAATTTTAGCCAAAGGATTTAAGCCTTTTGCTGTCGCTTGATCCGCCGAAGTTAACACTAAAGCTGAAGCACCATCAGAGATTGAACTCGCATTGGCCGCTGTAATTGTGCCATCTTTAGCAAAAGCAGGGCGCAATGTTGGGATTTTATCAATATTGGCATTAAAGGGTTGTTCGTCTTTATCAATGACCACATCACCTTTACGTGTAGATACTGTCACTGGCACGATTTCATCTGCAAAATAGCCTTCAGTAATTGCTGTTTGTGCACGTTTTAAAGAGCGAATGGCAAAATCGTCCATTTGTTCACGTGTATAGCCTTTAGCATTTGCCATGTCTTGTGCAAATGAACCCATTAAACGACCAGTTTCTGCATCTTCAAGACCATCAAGAAACATGTGGTCTTTAATTTCGCCATGACCCATACGGAAGCCACCACGTGCTTTAGGCAATACATAAGGTGCATTGGTCATAGATTCCATACCACCAGCAACCACAAACTGAGCAGAACCTGCTTTAATCATGTCTGCTGCTTGCATAACCGCTTTCATACCAGAGCCACACAATTTATTAATAGTGACTGCTCCAGTTGAATCTGGTAAACCTGCAAGGCGCATGGCTTGGCGTGCAGGACCTTGTTTTAAGCCAGCAGGAAGTACACAGCCCATAATGACTTCTTCGATATCTGTTGCTTGCAGACCTGAACGCGCAATAGCTTCCTTAATTGAAGCTGCTCCTAATGTTGGGGCTGTTACACTTGCTAAGCTTCCTTGAAAGCCACCCATTGCAGTACGCGCACCATTAACAATTACGATATCAGTCATTGTGATTTCTCCGAATCTGTTTTATTAAAATAGTTAAAACCACAGCAGTATATAAAAAAAAGCCGTGGAGAAAATGACCTTTGTGCCATAACTTTAGACCCACCAGTTCTAACAAATGTTGATATTTTCTAAACGCACATGGCCCATTTTACTCATGATGATTTTTTGATGAGGAAGTTCGGTGAGTGAACAATGAAAAAAACTGCCGTTGGAACCGAGCGGAATACCTGTTGTTGCTTGAAATGTGAGGCTTGGAATGCTGAGTGTGCCATGCCAATCTAGTGTGCTGTATTTCAGGTCGAGTTTTTCCTGATGAAGAATGCTTTCAGTGCTATCAATTTGTCGATTTTTATTTTGATCAACAAAAACTACAAAGCCAGAGCTCCATTTGCTGGGCTGACATTGAGTGAAATTTTCACTCGGACAGATCACAATATTGGAATTTTGAATGGAGGCAAGATTTTTAGCTTGACGTGTAAAAGTTTGTATTTTCTTGGCTGTAACTTGCATTTCTTGCGTAGCTTGATGGCGATGAAACGCAGGTAAGGCATAGCTTGAAATGATACAAATAATTGCCACGCACACGATAAGTTCCAACAGTGTGAAACCATTTTTTACTATAAAAAACATTGGATTGAACCTTGTATTTAGTATTTATTTTTATTAATTCATGTTATTAATAATGTGCTTTGACACATTTTGGGGTTGAGCATAAATTTTTATTACTCAAGTTTTAATAAAACTGCTAAAATATTTAGCAAGTGAAAAATAAGCGATTCACAAGAATAAATTGAGTAAAAAATTACCGAATTACAACGGAAATTGTAAGTAATTTTGTCAATAATTTACTTGATTAAATTAATCAAGCACTTGGAAAACTATTGAAGTGTTTGTATGATTCGGCGTGAATAGCTTAAAAAATAAAACTGGGGTATTAGAAAGCCTATCTCAGGATGCCGGTATTTTTAGGCTTGAACAACAATTGTTATCTCTGGAGGATAAATCCATGAAAATGAGTCGTATTGCTTTAGCAATGCTCGTAGCTGCTCCTTTAGCGGCTGCAAACGCAGGCGTAACTGTTACTCCATTAATGCTTGGTTACACATTCCAAGACACTCAGCACAACAATGGTAAAGACCATTTGACTTCTGGTCCTGAACTTCAAGACGATTTGTTCGTTGGTGCAGCGCTTGGTGTTGAATTGACTCCATGGTTAGGTTTCGAAGCTGAATACAACCAAGTTAAAGGCGACGTAGAAGGCGCTGGCGTTCCAGCTGGTGCTGAATACAAACAAACTCAAATCAATGGTAACTTCTATGCTACTTCTGATTTGATCACTAAAAACTATGACAGCAAAGTTAAGCCATACGTATTGTTAGGTGCTGGTCACTACAAATACACTGGTGACAACCTAGCTAAAGACGAAGGTACTTTAGGTAACGCGGGTGTTGGTGCTTTCTGGCGCTTAAATGACGTTTTATCTCTTCGTACAGAAGCTCGTGCTACTTACAACATCGACGAAGATTTCTGGAACTACACAGCTTTAGCTGGTCTTAACGTAGTTCTTGGTGGTCACTTGAAACCAGCTGCTCCTGTAGTTGAAGTTGCTCCTGTAGCTCCTGTAGCTCCAGTTCAACCAGCTCCACAAGAGTTGACTGAAGACCTTAACATGGAACTTCGTGTGTTCTTTGATACAAACAAATCAAACATCAAAGATCAATACAAACCAGAAATCGCTAAAGTAGCTGAAAAACTTTCTGAGTATCCAAACGCTACTGCTCGTATCGAAGGTCACACAGACAACACTGGTCCACGTGCACTTAACGAACGTTTATCTTTAGCTCGTGCTAACTCTGTTAAAACAGCACTTGTTAACGAATACAACGTAGATGCAGCTCGTTTATCTACTCAAGGTTTTGCTTGGGATCAACCGATCGCTGACAACAAAACTAAAGAAGGCCGTGCTATGAACCGTCGTGTATTCGCGACTATTTCTGGTAGCCGTACTGTTGTAGCTCAATAAGATTCAATAATTCTTTATTGAATTGAGTTAAAAAAGCAGCCGAAAGGCTGCTTTTTTTATTGGGCTACGTTTAAATGAATTTGTTAACATAGCTCGAGTTAAAAAGCTGTTGTCTATGGACTGTGAGTAAATATGGGATTGAAGATACCTGAGGCGTTGTTAAAGCTAAAATCAAATAGTGGTGTCTATGCGGTATGGATGGTGTTACAACACTATGGAATACAGGCAGATATTCAACGCTTGGTGAAACTCACGGGTTATGATGGCGAGGGAGCTTATAGCATTGGTTTGGCATTGGCATTGCAAAAACTAGGCTGTAAAACCAGTTTTCACACAGCACCAGATCCAGATAAGCAACCTAAAGAAATCGAATATTATCAAGAAGCCAAGCAACTTAATATTCCAATTCAATCTGCTTTAACGTATGAGCAAATTAAAGAGAAGCTTGATCAGGGCTACTTTGTGATTGTGTACTACGATACTGTGGAAGATATGGGACACCATTCTTTGGTGTATTCGATCAACAGCCGTGAAATTTGTTTCTTTGATAATTTTACAACTTTATCTGCGCGAACATTTGAAAAAAGACGTAAAGTAGAAGGTATTTGCCGTCAGGCGATTGTGATTGATGGCTCAAAATTAGCCGATATAAAATTGAATTAATTTTTTTTAAGTGAAATGCAAAATTTAGAAATACGCTTAATTACTTCTTGTCATTAATTGGATGAGTATAAATTTTAATACTTTGATTAAATTGAAATTTTAAATAAATGGCGCATAAAAAAGCTACACCACGGTGTAGCTTTTTTTATGTAATTTATTATGCCTCTTTATCAACATTCATTGGACGTACATCCATTTCTTGATAAGAAACCATTTTTGATTTGTATTTCCACTTATAGCCTAGCCAAATTGCTAAGAATAAGAAAATACCAATATAGGTGGAAATAACAGCTAAGATGTCACCATCGAGTACCGCTTGATAGTTTTGACCTAGAACAACAATCGCACACAAAACGAAGGCAAACCACGGCGCAAACGGGAAGAATTTAGCACGATAAGCCAAATCTGAAAGTTTGTAGCCTTGCTGTACATAGCCTTTACGGAAGCGGTAATGTGAAATTGCAATGCCTAACCAGACAATGAAGCCACACATACCAGACATATTCAGAAGCCAGTTAAATACAGCCTGTTCACCAATAAACGTGGTCAGGAAGCACAGTGCAGCAATTGCAGTTGTCGCATAAAGTGCATTCATTGGCACACCACGGCGATCCAATTTTGAAAATACTTTTGGTGCACTGCCATTTTTTGCCATATCAAACAACATACGTGTTGATGAATACATACCTGAGTTACCTGCAGATAAGATTGCAGTTAAAATCACGGCATTCATCACGGAGGCAGCAAAAGCAAAGCCTGCTTTTTCATGCAATAGTGTAAATGGTGAAAGAGCAATATTTTCGCTGGCTGCAGCTTGTAAAAGTCGTGGGTCATCGTACGAAATGAGTGTTCCGATAATGAAGATACACACTACATAGAACAATAAAATACGCCAGAAAATTTGCTTGATTGCTACTGGAATGGTTTTCTTTGGATCTTTAGATTCGCCTGCAGCAACCCCAACCATTTCTGTACCTTGGAAGGAGAATCCGGCAATCATTGCAACACCAATGAGAGCAGATAGACCACCTACAAACGGTGCTTCACCTTTAGTCCAGTTGGCAAATGTTTCTACACCAGGGGTGAGCATGATTTTACCAATCATGAAAATACCAATGATAATAAAGACAACAATTGCTAGCACTTTAATTAAAGAGAATAAAAATTCAGACTCACCAAAGCCTTTGACTGTGAGGGCATTAATACCAAACACGATCGCAAGGAAGAGGGCACTCCAATAAAATCCAGGTATATCTGGGAACCAGAATTTCATAATGAACTGAACTGCAACGAGTTCGAACGCAACGGTAATTGCCCAGTTGTACCAGTAGTTCCAGCCCAAAGCGAAGCCGAAACCGCTTTCTACATACTTTGTACCGTATGTGAAGAAAGCACCAGAGGTGGGATTATGTGTTGCAAGCTCGCCTAGGCTGGTCATGAGGAAATAAATCATTACCCCAATTAAACAATAGGCCAGCAGTGCACCACCTGGACCAGCATTCGCAATGGTTGCACCAGAGGCAAGGAATAAACCTGTACCAATAGAGCCACCAATGGCAATCATATTTAGATGGCGGGCGCCAAGCTTACGCTTGAGTTGCGCCTGTTGATTCGTTTCGCTCATCGTTATTCCTTAAGATTTTTTTTGAGTGCTAGCGAAGAGCACTTTAAAGCCTTGTTGATCAGCCTTGGTAATACACTGACCAAAACTTTGTTCAATTAAAACGGGATAATTTAAAAAACGGTTGGCAACAATCCACAGCTCACCATCCGATTTGAGATGGCGACGTGCAGTTTTGCATAAATTTTCACTGGCATTGTAGTCGGTTTGAATCCCTTGATGAAAGGGCGGATTACTGACGATTGCGTGTAAAAATAGTGGCGCATCTTCTATGCCACTCACCGCTTTAATCTCAAGTTGTTCTGGAACAAGAGAATTTTCTTCAAAAGTCATTTTAGTTGAAGCGAGAGCAAAGGCATCGACATCCATCGCAAAGATACGATTTTTAGGGTTTAATTTGGCCAAATAAGCACTAATTACACCTGCGCCACAGCCGAAGTCTGCAATTTTGCCAGAGCTTACTTTAGATAAATACGGTAAGAATACGGCAGTGCCTACATCTAAACGATTTTGACTAAACACACCTGGTAATGCACA
This sequence comes from Acinetobacter chengduensis, assembly GCF_003664645.1. Lineage (GTDB taxonomy): Bacteria > Pseudomonadota > Gammaproteobacteria > Pseudomonadales > Moraxellaceae > Acinetobacter > Acinetobacter chengduensis. Next base: position 40,022 of record NZ_RCHC01000017.1, read on the forward strand.
AATGTTCAAATCACCTTGTGGTGTTGCAACGGTATAACGCTGTGCCCAATCTTCCAATGCTTTAGCGGTGGTATTTTTTTCCAGCACGGTTTGCCACATTTGGCAATGTCGCGCACTGTCAAGCTTCAGAGATTTACCATAAGGAAGAAGCTGTTTAGATGCGCGTTCTACGCCACCTTTTTTCTCACCTACTAAAAAGATTGAAGCACCTAGACTTAAGCGACTAGCAAGGTTATACAGAATGTAGTTGAGTAGTTCTTTCGATTTTGGAACAAAAACAATGGCTTGATCAAACTCACCTTCAGGCAATTCAACACCAAAATGCACAGTTGCTTGACGGGCCTGAAAATATTGAAAATCGTTAAAATTCCAAGTCCAAACACTTGCATTAATGTTTGACGCTAAATTGCTGAGTAAGTCATCTGTGGGTGCATTCACCAACAATACGCGGCCACCAAGAAACTCTTCTTGACGAATCACCACTTCACTTTGAGGAACCATTTTTTATTTCTCCATTACAAAAGCACCGCCAAGGGATTTTGCCTGACGGTGCTTGAGTGAAATGAATTATTTCTTCACTTCAGGAAGAATAATATTCAATATAAGGGCAGCAATACCACCAGTTGCGACACCAGAACTGAAAATGTTGCGAATGAGTTCAGGCAAGTGTTCAAGAATTTGTGGTACTTGAGCAACACCTAAGCCGAGTGCCAAAGAAATAGCAATGATGAGTAGGGCACGACGGTCTAACTGAATGCCAGAGAGAATGTTAATCCCTGATGCAGCAACTGCGCCAAACATCACCATCACCGCACCGCCTAATACCGCTTGAGGCACAGCTTGAATTACACCTGCAACCGCTGGAAGTAGACCTAGAAGCACCAATAAGGCTGCAATCCAAATACCGACGTAGCGACTAGCTACACCTGTTAGCTGGATAACACCGTTATTTTGCGCAAATACAGAGCTTGGGAAGGTGTTAAAAATACCTGCTAGGAAAGAGTTCGCACCGTTAACTAGAACACCACCTTTAATACGTTGCATCCATTTTGGACCATTAACAGGCTGGTTAGATAATTTTGAGGTTGCTGTAATATCACCAATCGCTTCTAAAGAAGTCACGAGGTAAATAAAGGCCATTGGAATAAATAAGCTCCAAGAGAAGCTTAAACCAAAGTGCATTGGTGTTGGAATTTGTACTAAGGGCGCATCTTTTAAACCATCAAAGTTTAAGTGACCCATAAAGCCTGCAAGGATATAACCCACAACCAATGCAATTAAAATAGCTGAGCTTTTTACCCACGTAATACGTACACGGTTGAGTAAAATAATTAAAGCCAATACTGTACATGACATGATGAGGTTATCGGCATTGGCAAATGTTTTATCTCCCATAGCTTGATAACCACCACCCATTGAAATCAAACCTTCTTTGATTAAGGTTAAACCAATAAGCAGTACCACAATACCAGTCACCAGTGGGGTAATCAGTTTTTTAATCCATGGCAAAATTTGTGATACGCCCATTTCAATGAATGCGCCTGCAATCACCACACCAAAAATAGAAGCCATGACCGCTTCTACAGGCGTGCCCGCAGCCACCATTGCTGAACCAATACCAATAATTGGGCCAATAAAGTTAAAGCTGGTACCTTGAACAATTAGTAAGCCTGCACCGAAAGGGCCAACTCTTTTACATTGTAGGAAGGTTGCGATGCCTGAAATGACCAATGACATCGACAAAATCATATTGGTGTCTTCTTTAGAGACACCTAAAGCCAAACAGATTAAGAGGCCAGGCGTCACGATTGGAACAATAATGGCCAATAAATGTTGGAAGGCTGCTAAAAAAGCGATGAATGGTTTAGGTCGATCATCGAGTCCATAGACTAAATCGAGTTGATCTTTAGGGTCAGGAGATTGGTTCAAATCAGACATAAGGTACAGCAAATTAAGGCTAGGTGGCGCTATTCTAATCTGTTTACATCCCTTTACAAAATTAAAAGGAGCCGTATGGCGAAAAAAAGTGATCATGTCAATAAACTGTCACTACTAAAATCTATATTTTTTCTGTATAATTTGCCCTCAAACTTTAGGCGTATCGAATACACATGTCAGATATTAAAACTCTCCGTAACATTGCCATCATTGCGCACGTCGATCATGGTAAAACGACTCTTGTAGACAAACTTTTACAGCAATCAGGTGCTCTTGGCGATCGCGCAGGCGAGATCGAACGTGTAATGGATTCTGGCGCTATTGAGTCTGAACGTGGTATTACCATTCTTGCAAAAAACACTGCAATCAAATGGTTAGACAAACGTACTGATACTGAATATCGTATCAACATCGTGGACACCCCAGGACACGCCGACTTCGGTGGTGAAGTTGAACGTGTAATGTCGATGGTTGACTGCGTACTTCTTCTTGTAGACTCACAAGAAGGCCCAATGCCACAAACGCGTTTCGTAACGCAAAAAGCGTTCGCACGTGGTTTGAAACCAATCGTGATTATCAACAAAGTGGACAAGCCAAACGCGCGTCCTGATTGGGTCATTGACCAAGTATTTGATTTGTTCGACAACCTTGGCGGTACTGATGAACAATTAGACTTCCCAGTCGTTTATGCATCAGGTTTACGTGGTGTTGCGGGTCCTTCTCCAGAAGAACTTGCTGAAGACATGACTCCATTGTTTGAAACAATTGTAGATATCGTTGAACCACCAGCAGTTGACGTTGATGGTCCATTCCAAATGCAAGTGTCTTCACTTGACTATAACAGCTTCGTAGGCGTTATCGGTGTTGGTCGTATTCAACGTGGTTCAGTGAAATTAAACACACCTGTCACTGTAATCGACAAAGACGGTAAAACACGTAACGGCCGTATCTTAAAAATCATGGGTTACCATGGTCTTGAGCGTATCGACGTAGAATCAGCTTCTGCTGGTGATATCGTTTGTGTAACAGGTATTGATGAACTTCATATCTCTGACACAATCTGTGATCCTAAAGCAGTTGAAGCTCTTCCAGCGCTTTCTGTAGACGAACCTACAGTATCGATGACATTCCAAGTCAACAACTCACCGTTTGCGGGTAAAGAAGGTAAATTCGTAACTTCACGTAACATCCGTGAACGTCTTGACCGCGAATTGATTCACAACGTAGCACTACGTGTTGAAGATACTGACAGTCCAGACCGTTTCAAAGTATCTGGTCGTGGTGAACTTCACCTTTCAGTACTTATTGAAAACATGCGTCGTGAAGGTTTCGAAATGGGCGTATCTCGTCCACAAGTAATCTTGAAAGAAATCGATGGTGAAAAACAAGAACCTTACGAAAACGTAACGTTTGACGTTGAAGAACAGCACCAAGGTTCTGTAATGGAACAAATGGGTCACCGTAAAGGCGAAATGACTAATATGGAAGTTGACGGTAAAGGCCGTATCCGTATTGAAGCAACTGTTCCTTCACGTGGCTTAATCGGTTTCCGTTCTGAATTCTTAACGATGACTTCTGGTACTGGTATCATGACGTCTAGTTTCTCGCATTACGGTCCGATGAAACAAGGTACTGTTGCGAAACGTCAAAACGGTGTATTGATTTCTATGGTTCAAGGTACTTGCTTGGGCTATGCATTATTCAGCTTACAAGACCGTGGTCGTCTATTCGCTCGCCCACAGCTTGAAGTATATGAAGGTATGATCGTAGGTATTAACTCACGTTCAGACGACATGGTTGTAAACCCAACTAAAGCGAAACAGTTAACAAACGTACGTGCTTCTGGTACTGATGATGCGTTGACACTTGTTCCAGCAATTGAATACACGCTTGAACAAGCGCTTGAATTCATTGAAGACGACGAATTAGTTGAAGTAACACCGAAGTCAATCCGTATCCGTAAACGTTGGTTGACTGAAAACGAACGTAAGCGTAACAAATAAGTTAAGCTGATCTTCGGATTAAAAAACCGCTGATGCAAATCAGCGGTTTTTTTATGTACAAAGATATAATTTAATTTTAGGTTTAAGCTGATTTAAAATAAAAGCACGCCAGATCAGTTGCTCTAATTGTACATAAGTTTAAAAAATTGTGTGTTTTTTTATATTTGGCATTTAGTCATAGATAAAAACCAAGTAAATTAGGCGGAAATAGAAATACATCATTAATGTATACTTGATCACATAATTAAAGTGAAAAAATTTCTGGAGACGATATGAGTATTATTCAAGAATTTAAAGAGTTTGCTGTCAAAGGCAACGTTATGGATTTGGCTGTGGGTGTCATCATTGGTGGTGCTTTCGGTAAAATTATTGATTCCATGGTAAAAGACATTATTATGCCTTTTATTTCTTGGATCCTCGGCGGTGACGTTGATTATTCAAATTGGTTCTTGGTATTGGGCGATAATCCAAACAATTTAACCACGCTAAAAGCGGCTCAAGATGCAGGCCTCAATGTTTTGGCATACGGTAACTTCTTAACTATTTTGATTAACTTCCTATTATTGGCATGGGTGGTATTCTTGCTTGTAAAAGTGATGAACAAGATGCGCCGTCAACAGCCTGTTGAAGAAGCACCAGCTGCAACACCTGAAGATATTGAGTTACTTCGTGAAATTCGTGATGAATTGAAAAAACGTTAATCATCATGATGCACATAAAAACGGCGCTTTAAGCGCCGTTTTTTGTTTTGAATCCGGACGAATAGACATACGATATATGCCAAAATCGCCGATGTGTTAATGCACAAACATATCCATAAATTCACGAATTTCTTGAATGGCAGTTTCTACATCAGTGGTGAGCCAAGTCGGTTCAAAGAAACCAGCATAATGGTCTAAGCGGTCTTGTGGTACAACCAAGCGAACAGGGCATTCTTCTTCTAATAAGCGCCAAGGAATAATCGGAACCTCATTGTCTAAGAAGGCCGATACGTTACGAATATCGATCACCATCGCATTGATGCATTCAGGAAATGGCATCACCGAGAACTCTTCTGTACGACGACGGAAATATTCTAAATCGCCCCATCTTAGCAAAAAGCTCGGTTTGTTAAATTCCATGATCCCAATCAAATGCTGATCACGGGTGTAGTGTAATGTACAGTGATGAGTGACGTCAGTGTCAAGATCAAGCGTTACACTTTGTTGACTATACGCCATAAATAATCAGTGCATAAAAAATGAAGTGCATAATTATAGCCCATTTCTATTTAGAAATGCAGACTTTCCCATCATGGTCAGATGGGTGTACTAAAATACTTAAAACACAATAAATTTGAATAGGATAACAAATTAGAACATCGCAAATTTGACTGAAAATTCAAAATTGGTATAGCTTGTGCTTATCACTGAATGAAAATAAACATAAGATCAGAGGTGCCTATGTCTGAATTAAAATCTGCTGTTGCACCATCGACAGCGCATACAGAAACAACGGATTATTTTGCCCAACGACAACTTAAAAAAGGGGCTGTAGGCTGGTTGCTTTTAGTGGGCTTAGGGGTGGCATACGTTATTTCTGGTGATTTTGCAGGATGGAACTTTGGTCTAGCCCAAGGGGGCTGGGGCGGGATGTTTATTGCAACTGTTGTGGTCGCATTCATGTACTTGTGTATGTGTTTATGTATGTCGGAAATGTCGACCATGCTACCCACAGCGGGTGGTGGTTATAGCTTTGCTCGAACTGCATTTGGTCCGATGGGTGGATATCTTACAGGTACTGCAATTCTGATTGAATACGCAATCGCACCTGCCGCTATTGCGTGTTTTATTGGTGCTTATTGTGAGTCTTTATTCGGCATTGGTGGATGGATCATTTATTTGGTCTGTTATCTGTTGTTTATGGGCATACATTTAAAGGGTGCTGGTGAAGCACTCAAAATCATGTTCGTGATTACAGCGGTGGCTGCAGTCGCGCTCATGGTGTTTATTTTTGCCATGTTACCTGCATTTAAAAGCGCCAACTTATTTGATATTGCTGTAAATACAGAGGTGGCAGGTGCAAGTGCTTTTTTACCACTGGGCTATTTGGGCATTTGGGCTGCAGTGCCTTATGCTATTTGGTTCTTTTTGGCCGTTGAAGGTGTGCCATTGGCGGCGGAAGAAGCCAAAGACCCTGAAAAATCTTTGCCTAGAGGCTTGATAGGTTCAATGCTGATTTTGGCATTTTTTGCGCTCAGTATTTTATTTTTAGGCCCAGGTGCTGCGGGTGCCGATCTATTAAAAAACTCTGGTGCACCATTGGTGGATGCATTAAAAGCAGTTTATGGTGCAAATACTTGGCTGGCGAGTTTTGTTAACTTTGTCGGCTTAGCTGGCTTAATCGCAAGTTTCTTTTCAATTATTTATGCTTATTCACGTCAGATTTTTGCACTATCGCGTGCAGGCTATTTACCTAAAAAATTGTCCTTAACCAATAAAAACCATGCCCCCCATTGGGCCATTATTGTGCCAGGTGTGATTGGTTTTTGTATGTCTTTATCGGGGGAAGGTGATTTACTTATTTTAATGGCCGTTTTTGGTGCAACAATTTCTTATGTGCTGATGATGCTGTCTTATATTAGATTAAAAACCTCAAAAGCTGATTTAGTTCGTCCTTATAAAGCACCGGGTGGTGTTGTGACGGCCAGTATCGCGCTGGTTTTAGCAGCAATTGCTGTAGTGGCTGGTTTTGTGGTGGATCCCAAAGTATGGCTGATGGCAGCTGCCATTTATGTGGGATTTATTGCGTATTTCCTATTGTATAGCCGTCATCATTTGGTTGCAGGTACACCCGAAGAAGAATTTGCCAATATTCAACAAGCAGAACAAGAACTGAAATAACAGTGTAAGTGACGAGGAGGGAATCATGCTCTACCAAATCAATGTGGCACATCATCATTATGTATTTGCCGATTTAAAAACCTTAATGGCTAAGGCAACGCCTGAACGATCTGGGGACCAGTTAGCAGGTATTGCTGCTCAAGATGCGACCGAGCGAGTGGCGGCACAAATGTGTTTAGCTGATGTGCCTTTAAAGGAGTTTTTAAATGAAGCATTAATTGATTATGATCAAGATGAAGTGACACGCCTCATTATAGATGAGCATGATGCCTTGGCCTTTTATCCTATTTCACATTTTACAGTAGGAGATTTTCGTGATTGGCTATTAAGTGCAGATGCCAGCACAGAAAAACTTCAGGTGCTACAAGCGGGACTCAGTCCTGAAATGGTGGCTGCCGTCAGCAAAATTATGCGTAATCAAGATCTGATTTTGGTGGCCAAAAAATGCCGAGTCGTGACGCAGTTTCGTAATACGATTGGTTTAGAAGGGCATTTATCTACGCGCTTACAGCCTAATCACCCCACAGATGATGTACTGGGTATTTCTGCCAGTATTTTAGATGGACTGATGTACGGCAATGGCGATGCTGTCATAGGTATTAATCCTGCAACAGATAATTTGCAGAATCTGTCAGAGCTACTCAAACTCATTGATTATATTATTCAAGAATACGATATTCCTACGCAGTCTTGCGTGCTTACCCATGTCAGTTCTGGCATACAACTGGCCAATCAAAATGTACCAGTCGACTTAATGTTTCAGTCGATTGCAGGCACACAAAGTGCGAACACAGGATTTGGGATAGATCTGGCTTTATTACAAGAAGGTTATGAGGCGGCACTCAGTCTAAAGCGCGGTACAGTCGGACAAAATGTCATGTATTTTGAGACTGGGCAAGGCAGTGCATTATCCAGTAATAGCCACTTTGGTGTAGACCAGCAAACTTTAGAAGCACGTGCGTATGCTGTTGCACGTAAGTACAAGCCATTTCTGGTCAATACAGTAGTAGGTTTTATTGGGCCTGAATATTTGTATAACGGCAAACAGATTATCCGTGCAGGTTTGGAAGACCATTTTTGTGGCAAATTGCTAGGTGTTCCGATGGGTTGTGATATTTGCTATACCAACCATGCCGATGCTGATCAAGACGATATGGATGTATTACTAACGTTGCTGGCCAATGCAGGGTTAAATTTCATGATGGGTATTCCCGGCTCAGATGATGTGATGCTGAATTATCAAACCACATCCTTTCATGATGCTTTATACATTCGGCAACTTTTGGGACTACAGCCAGCACCTGAATTTACGCTGTGGTTAGAACAACAAGGCATACTGAAACAGCAAGCACAACACTTGCACTGGCCAAGCCAAATGCCAGATCAATTTGCACGACTGTTAAGGTCTTCATAGGGAGTTGAAGCACATGAAATTACAAGCAGATATTCAGTTTCAAAAGCAGTTTGAAGCCAATGCATGGGAGCGACTAAAACAGTTTACAGATGCACGAATTGCTTTAGGTCGAGTCGGAGGGAGTTTACCTACACAGCCAGCATTAGCTTTTCAATTAGCACATGCGCAAGCAAAAGATGCCGTATTAAAGGCGCTAGATATTGAGGCCATGCAATCACAAATTACAGCGTTTGCTAATGATGTTTTGCAGGTCGAAAGCTGTGCACCAGATAAAGATATTTACCTGAAACGGCCAGATTTCGGTCGTGAACTTTCAGAAGCTTCTCGTCAGTTGCTTAAGGACTATCAACGAAAACATCCAAATACTTATGATGTGGTGATTGTGGCGGGAGACGGTCTTTCTGCTCGTGCTATAGAAGATAATGCGCCGTATTTTATGCAACAGTTTTATGCAAGCTGTGAGCAAGAGCAATGGCGGGTAGCGCCTATTGTACTTGCGACCGAAAGCCGTGTTGCATTGGGTGATGAAATTGCTGAAATTTTACAAGCAGACATGCTGGTGATGCTGATTGGTGAGCGCCCTGGATTAAGTTCACCTGATAGCATGGGGATTTATTACACATGGAAAGCACATCGCGGTTGCCACGATGCCATGCGTAATTGCATTTCAAATGTTCGGCCAGCAGGATTGTCTACCCAAATTGCGATACAGCGTCTATTAGCATTGATGAAAAAATCAAAACAACTGGGGCTATCTGGTGTGCAATTAAAAGATGAACATGAAATGGCACTAGATACACAGGATGTGGCACGGCCTAAGCAATTGTTTTAGGTGGCGGGTTGACGCATTTATTTTAAAAGTTTAAGACCCTATCAAGATAGATAAATCGCTTATTTACAGGTTTTCACCAGATGTTAAGGCATTTATACAGTGTGTAGAGTTGAGCTTGATAAAATAAGATGGTCAAAGGACATCAGGTGTAAAGATTATGATGCATGATTTTAAAAAACCACCTTATAGTACGAGTCAAGCAGACATAAAACATAAAGAAAAATTGCCAGTCTATATTTTAATGTTAGTGGGATTTTTCTTAGTTGCCTTGTTATTGTATATGTTTGCTGGAATGAGACCTTAGCTAAAAGCGTTGGATCCATTGGCATATTTTCAACATTTAAAATGTGGAAATTAAATATTCAACAGACCATTTGATTCATTGTATTTTTAATTTTATTGACCCAAGTTTATTTAAATGACGCCCGATAGAGCCGATTTTAAATACAGATGCTTATCAATCCCAAGTGATTATAAGCGTTGTATAACCATGATAAGGTGATCAAGTTCAAGAAAATGTGATGATGCATTTCGTGTATATGCATTTTAAGCCCTTAAAAATACATTATTTTTCAATCAAAGACCCAGCCAATGTGCTGGGTCTTTTGCAATGCTCTGTGCTCTTTTGTTGTAGTTATGCATTTAGCTATTGTCTAAAAAGTAGACAAAACTTAATGTTAAACGGTTATATAAAAAGATAACTGTGTCACAGATATAAAGACCTCGTAAAACAAGTATTAAAGCGTGTTACGACATGATTTCTAGGAATAAAGAGGGCCAGACAAAATGAATGAATACGTTAATCGCCCCAATGGGCAATTCGATGCAATGTATTACTGGGATCAATTCCATCCAATTTTAAGTGCAGTGGCCATTTTATTGATTGGTTGGGTCATTGCCTTATTGGTTGCAGGAGCAATTAAAAAACTTTTGCAAAAACTCGGTACAAATCAAAAATTATCGAATGCAACAGGGCATCGCTCGAATATCGAAAGCATTGTGTCTCGGATTGTGTTTTGGATTATTTTGGTGATTGCTGTGATTGGCGCACTGAATGTGCTGAATCTAAACAGTATTAGTGGTCCATTTAGCAATATGATTCAGCAGTTCCTGCTATTTGTGCCTCAGCTTTTGGCAGCCTTGGCCGTTGGTTTTATTGGCTGGATTGTGGCCAATTTGGTGAAAGTTGGTTCTCAAAAACTCTTAGACAAAACGCAACTAGATGAAAAACTCAGTTCTGATGTCGGTGTGAGTCCAATCAGTGAAAATATCAGTAATATTGTTTACTGGCTTATTTTGTTGCTGTTTTTACCGATTGTACTGTCGATCTTAGGTCTTAATGGCTTGCTGTATCCTGTACAAAATATGGTGAATGTTGCCGTTTCATATTTGCCAAATCTGTTTATTGCAGGTGTGATTATCTTCGTTGGCTATATTTTGGCAAAAATTGTGCGTGGCATTGTCGAAGGTTTGGTCAGCAGTTTGAGCATACAACAGCAAGCTGAAAAACTGGGCTTGTTTAAAAATGGCAATGTTGCACGCTTACTTGGCTCATTTGTATTCGCAATTATTATCTTTACGGCATTAATTGTGGCATTTGAAGCATTAGGCATCGATGCGATTTCGCAACCTGCGACCGCAATGTTGCATGAAGTGATGTACGCCATTCCAAATATTATTGCTGCAGGGCTGATTTTAATTTTGGCTTATGTAGTATCTCGTTTGGTGGCGCGTTTAGTTGCAGAAGTTTTGGCAGGTACGGGTGTTGATAATGTGCCAGCAAAAGTGGACTTACAGCGCTTCTTAGGCAACACGAAGCTGTCCGATATTGTGGGTTATTTAATCGTATTCTTTACCATGCTATTTGCAGTATCTGAAGCGGCGAACCGTTTGGGCTTTGCGCAAATCAGTGATTTAATTGCCATGTTTATTCACTTTGGTGCCAACATCTTGTTAGGCGCTGTAATCTTGGTGATTGGTTTTTGGCTGGCAAATGTTGTGGCAAATGTCGTACAACGTGGAGAGTACAATAGTTCGCGTTGGTTAGCTAATCTAGTGCGTGTACTGATTATGGGCTTGGTTGTGGCTATGGGCCTACGAGCTATGGGCATTGCAGATTCAATTGTGAATCTAGCTTTTGGCTTAACCTTGGGCGCAGTTGCTGTTGCGTTTGCTTTGGCCTTTGGTTTAGGTGGCCGTCAACCCGCAGAGCGTTTATTGTCTGATTTATTAGATAAGGCTAAAAAAGAAGCTGAAAAGCCAGCAGAAGTTAAGGCTCAGTTAGTAGCACCACCAACGCCAATTATTACACCACCACCTCCAACAGATACGCCTGAATGACCTGAAATAACCTATACAATTAGACTTGAAATAACCACTCTAGGGTGGTTATTTTAATGAATTCACATTCAATCTATACATCAAAAAAGGTAAAAATAATGTCTAAGAAAGCCCCAAATAAATTTTTTGCGCCTATTGTGATTGCAGGCATTACCATTGGATTTCTTGCCAGTGCATATCAGTTTATTTTTGCACAAAAAAAGCGCAAGGAAAAACAAACGCCCGTGGCAGAACAAGTTGAAAATGAACAAGAAGTTCAAAAATAATGGTTGAAATTTAATCTCATTTTGATATTTTAGTGACTGAATTGAAGCATACAGAATAAAAGATAGGGCCTTGTTTTCATCGGATTGAAACAGGCATGAATTATGCTTTCAATAATATAAATGGAGTTAAAATAATGGGGGTATTCCACATGGTCAATAAATTAGTCAACCGAATTTGGTCAAGCACGATTGTAGCGCCGAGCTATATCCAACAAGCTGTGGTCAAAATGGATCGAACTATTCATCGCATGGACACCAGTCATCATGTACAATTGTTTAAAACCGATTATTTAGAATAAGTACAATTCAACGATCAAACCCATACATGGTGATCGATAAAAAAAAGAGGCTGTTTAAACACACAGCCTCTTTTTATTTAAATTTTAGATGAACGTAGTATTAAACATATTCTGAAGCTGCATGTGCAGATGACCATGCCCATTGGAAGTTGAAACCACCTAAGTGGCCCGTTACATCCAAAATTTCACCCACAAAAAATAGGCCTTTTTGCTTTTTACTTTCCATGGTTTTTGATGATACTTCAGTGGTATCTACACCGCCAAGCGTGACCTCTGCAGTACGATAACCTTCTGTGCCTGATGGTTTAACTTCAAATGCAGACAAGCGCTGTGCGATTTGTTCTAACTTCTCATCACTGATATTGCCAATTGCGGTGTCGGCATGTTCTAACCAGATTAAGTTTTGTAATTCAGTCACCACGCTTTTAGGTAAATGCTCAACCAATAAAGTGCGCAGTAGGACTTTGGCTTGGCTTTGCTTTTTCGACTTTAAAAAGTCGAGTAAATCTAGGCTAGGTAAGAAATCGATTTTAAAACTTTGGCCTGCATCCCAATAATTTGACAATTGTAGTGAACTTGGCCCACTCAAACCGCGATGGGTAAAGAGTAGTGCTTCAGTAAAGCTATTTAAATGGTTAGATAGCGTTGCTTCAACGGCATTGCCACTTAAGCGCGTAGTGATTTCTTTAAAGCCGTCCGAGAACATAAATGGAACCAAGCCTGCGCGTGTAGGATAGACATGATGACCAAATTGCTTGGCAATATCATAACCAATGCCTGAACCGCCTAGGGTAGGAATAGACAAGCCACCAGAGGCAACAACTACAGATTCAACTTCGAAGTAGCCCAAAGAGGTTGCGACTTGAAAACCTTGATCTATAGTATTTACAGCTTTGACTTCACAGCCAGTTTTAATCTCAACCAAGCCTGTTTTTTCACATTCCGACAGTAACATAGCCAAAATTTCTTTAGCACCATTTAAGGTGAAAAGCTGACCGTGTTTGCGTTCTTCATATTCAATGCCGTACTCACACACCATGCCAATAAAGTCCCAATTGGTATAACGCGTTAAAGCAGAAATCACAAAATGCGGATTGTGTGAGATGAAGTTTTCAGGCTCAACATACAGGTTGGTAAAGTTACATTTACCACCACCTGACATCAGAATCTTTTTGCCCACTTTATTGGCTTTTTCGACCACGACCACTTTACGGCCACGTTGAGCTGCCATATATGCTGTCATTAAACCCGATGCACCAGCACCTAAAACTAAAACATCGTAGTGATTTGAAGACATGACAAACTCAATGAAACAGAAAAGCAGAGCATTATAGACGCTTTTCACGCGAAGCCGAATGTTGTTTCAATTTTTAAGAATAGATTGAGAGCGCATTCAAAGCTGTATGACTTTATTTAAAGTTGATAAGGCCTTCAAATATCACAACTCATCGAATGAACATTAGCCGTAAATGAAGGCCAAATTTTATTCAGCATATTTTGAGATACCTTAACTTTTATGGATTTAACCGACCTTGTAGACCGCCCGTGTGAATGACGAGCAGTTTCTGTTCGGGGCTAATGATGCCTGTCTGTATCATGTGTTCGAGTCCAAACATCATTTTAGCCGTATAAATCTGCTCAAGTGGAATGCTGTACTGGGTCTCGAAGCGTTGAATAAATTGCATCAGTTCAGGTGTGGTTTTGGCATAACCACCACAGCAGTAATCATCGATAATTTTCCAATTGCATTTGCTCGTGAGCCGCGCGACTTCATCATTTAAAAAAAGGCCTTTTAAAGCCGAAAATCCTAAAACATGCTGATGAGATTGACTGGCTTGAATCAGCCCCGCAATAGTGCCACCTGTGCCTACGGCACAGCAAATCAAATCAAACTGCTGATCATCGGGTTTTAATATTTCTGTACAGCCCAAAATGGCCAATTGGTTTGTGCCACCTTCAGGAATGATGTAATGCTCTGGGAATTGTTGTTGTAGCTGTGCCAAATAGTCTGGGCTTTGCTTGAGCCGATATTCCTCACGACTGACAAAATGCACTTGCATGCCTAACTGGCTGGCCGTGGCCAAAGTAGGGTTGAGCGGTTTATGTTTGAGTTCTTCACCACGAATGATCCCCACACTTTGAAAGCCAAATTGATCTGCAACAAAAGCAGTTGCGGCGATGTGATTTGAATAGGCACCTCCAAAGGTCAAAAGTTTACGATAGCCTTGTTGCTTCGCTTCTAAAAAGTTGTATTTGAGTTTAAAAAACTTATTGCCCGAAATTTGTGGATGGATCTGGTCTAAGCGTCGAATGGTGACCTGTATGCCATGCAACTGAAGGTGTTGATCTTGAATTTTTTGGGCAATAGCATCAAACATAGCGAAAGTGGACTGAACAGGAGCTTTTGTATTGTAATCGATTCTGTGCAGTCCGACGATGAGCCAAGCAAGTGCGTGGCCTAACTTAATTGGCTGAATTGGATGCAGTGTCTACCGAAGCGACAACCGACATGCCAGGGGCTAAACGAGCTAAATCTTTTTGATTTGGGTCAATTTCAATACGTACAGCAATACGCTGGACCACTTTGGTGAAGTTCCCTGTGGTGTTATCTGGCTTTAACACGCTAAATTCTGAGCCTGTTGCAGGTGAAATGCGTGATACTTTCCCTGTAAATTTTTGATGATTCAGTGCGTCAACACTAAACCATGCAGTTTGCCCAATTTTCATATTGGCAATTTGGGTTTCTTTAAAATTTGCAGTCACCCAGCGCTGTTGAGGTATAAGAGACATGAGCTGTGTGCCAGCGGCAACATATTGGCCTATACGCGGGCTGACTTCGCCCAGTTGTCCATCCATTGGGGCTAAAATGATGCTGTAATCTTTGGTGGTCACGGCTTGATCAAACTGTGCTTGGGCACTGCTGACTTGTGCTTTTAAACCCGTTTGGGCTACTTGCGCTGTTTTTAAGGCTTCTTTCGCTACTAACACATTCGCTTCTGCTTGATGAAGCAGTGCAAGATTATTTTTGACATCGGCACAGGCTTTATCTTGCTCGGTTTGTGAGGTTGCGCCTGAATCGCCTAATTGTTGATAGCGTTTGAGTTGCTGGAGTGACAGCATATAACTGGCTTCGGCTTGATCGGCCTTGGCTTGTGCAGCAATGATATCGGCCTTGCGTTGCTGAATCGTTTGACTTTGATTGGCTAAACTATTTTTTGCTTGATCGATACCTGATTGTGCCTGAGTGACTTTTTGATTATAGGTTGTAGCATCGATGTGCATTAAAGGCTGGCCCTTTTTGACCGTTTCAAAGTCTGTGACCAGAACATCTTTTACATAGCCGTTAATTTGTGAAGAGAGCACCGTGGTTTTACCTTTAATGTAACTATTTTCAGTCGATTCAATCGCGCTATGAAAAGGACCTAATTTCCATGCCCACAAAATTAAACTGATACCCACTAACAATACAAAAAACATCAGCACCAATACGCGTTTATCGGTTGGAATTAATTTGCTACTGGGCACTACAGGTGCGGGCATGGTAGGTGTAGGTGAAGCTAATTTTTCTTGTTCTGGCATGAACATTTTCTCTATATTCGCTAAATTTTGATGGGTATAAGGACATTTAAAGGGTGCGGAATATAGGATGTTAACTGGTGTTGTGGTGTAAACGTTTTAGGCTACGATAATGACGGTAACGGTTGCTACCTATAGTGTAGAGCCCCCAAAAGAACAGCAATACCGCAAAAATTTGATTAAGAAGAATTACATCATTGTAGGCACGGACCTGTGCCTCTTTGGTCACTGTTTGATTGAGGGTGCGTAAAGCTTGGTTGTATTGTAATTGTGGATCAAGGGTATAACGATGAGCATTCAGATTGTATATTTCTAAACGTTGTTCAACTTGAGGACTGGTGAGCGGTAAATCATTAATAATTTCAGCTTGATAATGCTGTGTACGCATTTGTTGGTAACTTGAATAAAAGGACGATCCGACCAAGCCACCGAAGGTTTGGCTGGCAGAAAACAGCACAATAAATGTGACCATGTGACTTGGTCCTTTTTGCAATGCACTAATAATGCCCGTCAGTAATAAGGGACCAATAAACATGCCACTGGCAAAGCCCACTAAAAACTGACTTGGGTAGAAGTTTTCAGGGCGTACATCAATAGTTAAATGGTGGTCAAAGGCGCTAGCAATCAGAATAAGAAATACAGCACCCAATAAATGGAGTACCATTTTTTCACGGGAAAAGGTGAGTGCACTAAACAAAGTCCCTAATATAATGCCCGCCATAATCACTACATAAAATGTCACAAATTGGTCAGGCCCCATGCCCATAGTCTTTAAAAAATTGACCGCAGCATAACTTTGTTCGGACATTAAAAATCGAATGGCAAATGCACCAATAATAAAACGTATCGTCGCAGAGGTACTCAGCCAGCGTGTAATAATCAGTGGGTTGACGCGAAAGTGTTCATAGCATAAGCCAATGCAAATCAGCACCCATGCTGCAATAAGTAAATAGGCCAGCCATTCGGCATTTTGCCACCACAAAATAGGACCTTGCGTCAGTACGACACATAAGCAAGCAAAGCCAGTCGCTAGTAACACAAAGGTAAAAATATCTTGAAATTCAAACACAGCAATACGTAAGCTACGGGGCAATTTGAGTGAAACGACCATGGCTAAGCAACACAGTGCCAAACCTAACTCGAAGGTATATAGCAGCGCCCAATCATTCACGTCGACTAAATACGGCGACATAATCCATGCCAAGGGAATACCCAGTTGCTGAAAGCCCAATGCCAAATATAAGCCACGACCAAAATTGACACGTGTAAAGGCTTGCATAATGTAATACATGCCTAATGAGCTAAGTGGCGCGGCCACCAAACCGCTGACAATGCGGACAAATACCGCCATTTCAAAGGTATGCACAAAAAGATGTAAAATGAGAACCACAATAAAGGCGACTAGACCAATTTCAGAAAATAACCGTAGACCATATTGTTGGCGAGCTTTAAATAAGATGAGGTTTGAGCTGACATTCGCCATCACGTATGCAGCTGGAATCCAAGCTACCTCTGAGGGCGTTAGGCCATATTCACCTTGAATAAGGGGTAAATTTGCCGTAATAAAACCATTGCTTAAGCTCCCCGAAATTGCAACAAACAGGCCAATACAAAAGTACAGATAGCGCTTATAAGTTGGGTGTGCGATGGCTGCCGGAGACCCTGGCAAAGTTGGTTTTTCTTCAGCAGTCCAATCTGGAGCGGGCTCGAGTAGGCGTGGTGGTTGGCTCATATAAAATTGACCTAAGCACGAATACCATTAAGTAATAATTCGACGGCACGCGTGGCCAATTTTTCTTGTTCTGCATGGGTATAGCCTTGCAATGCAGAGCGAAGGATTGAGGTCACCATGGCATAATCTTGAGGACTAAAATCTGCACGGCAGAGTCCGTGTTGAATGGCAGTATCAATCAGCGGTTGTAAAATGCTGTCACGGCGTTGGTAAATTTGCACCATGGCAGGGTCGTGACGGTCGATCACACGCCAGTATTCCATTAATGCGGTCAGATAAGGAATATTATGAATGTGGTCGTAAATGAGACGAATAAAACCGTCTTCATATTGGGCATGCTGACGTGCTCGGCTCTCTAAACGATTAAGTGCTTGTTCCATCAGCGCTAAAACCAATTCACGACGATCTGAAAAATTACGATAAAACGTTGCACGCCCGACTTGCGCATCATCAATGATCAGTTGTAAGGGAGCATTAATGCCATGCATACGAAAAATACGAATAGCTGCAGCTAAAAGTTCTTCACGGTTTTGGGTGGCACGTTCTTGGCGTAAAGACATAATCATTCTAAGTTTAATGTGTGGTTATCTGCTTATTTAACGGACAAAAGTGTCCGTTGTAAATATTCTAAATTGTTGCAAATTGTAAGATCTATTCCTATGGTCTCAGTGACACGCTATGCGTAGCTTTGGCATGACATACTTTAAATATGAGTATTTGTTGCTGTAAAATCATTTTATATTTATAAAAAATAATTAAATATTAAATGCTTGAATTTAAATTTTGTATTTTATTACATCAAAGATATCTTTTAATGGCGCAGGTTTTATGATGCTTGAAGGGCATTATTTCCCTAAAATAAAACCAGCATATATATGATAGAAAGATGGCTACATGATTAAATAAAATGCTATGCTGAAAATAACAATAAGAATGATGGAGGGGATAACAATGAAAAAATTATCCTTAGCGACGTGCCAGAGATTGGGCACAGTGATACTGGCTGGCATTGTAATGAACCTTACGGCCTGCGATGCTAAAGAGGATTTGAGCAAGCCTCAAACTGAAGCACGTACCATGATTATTGGTGGCGTACCTGTCAATGAACGTGATTATAGACATCCCAAAGATGATCTCGCATTTAATGAAGCGATTGCACAAGATGATGATCGTTATTAACACATGAGTTGTAGTGAAAACAGCATAACCCACTCAAAAAGCCATACTTTGAAGTATGGCTTTTTTGTATGTGGTGCTTAATCCATCGACTTAAGGCTTTAAGCTATTTATTATTCGCTGTTTTTTTCATCTTATAGTGATTTATACGGTCAATTTGAGCAAGTGCTGAAATAAATAGTGAGAAATTCAATGTTGATCCCGTTAAACTGAGCAGGAATTTTTGAGACGAGACGCGCTGTGGAATCATTCTGGATTTTGGGTTCAATTGCTGCTGCTTTATTATTAGGCGCAATGAGCCCCGGGCCAACGTCGATTTATGTGGCTAAAAACTCAATTGCGATTTCACGCCAGCATGGTTTATTTACAGCACTAGGTACTGGGCTTGGCGCTGCCATTTTTGCTTTGTTAGCGGTGCTTGGTCTACAAGCATTTTTATTGGCAGTGCCGTCGGCATATTTAGCCCTTAAAATTTGTGGTGGTTTATATTTACTTTGGATGGCATTTAAAATTATTAAACATGCCAAAGAACCGATTGATGCAGGACAGGATGCGATGGCACAAATGTCTTTGCGTCGCGCATTTACCACGGGCTTAATTACTCAATTATCTAATCCTAAAATCGCTATTGTGTTGGCGAGTATTTTTACAGCGCTTTTACCGAAAGAGATTCCAACCTATTTTTATTTTGTGTTGCCATTGCTGTGCTTTTTTATTGATGCGGGCTGGTGCTCGTTGGTCGCAGTTGCGCTATCTGCAGAAAAGCCACGCCGTATCTATTTGAAATTTAAAGCAGGGTTTGACCGTGCTGCAGGTGCAGTCATGACAGTACTTGGTTTGAAACTGATTTTTGGTATGAAATAAGCCTGTTTGCGTGCTTAAAATTGTCTAACAATTTATCGCGTATGACCTCAAAACACATTTGCTAGACCTTATTGGCTATGAACAACACGGGATTTAGCCCGTAATTTGGAAGTATCTATTTCTCCCTAGAGCAATACATGCTTCCATTATTAAAAAGTAAACCGCAAAAAAATACGCTTCGCCAGTTATTCAATTATCAACTTGGCCAAGGCTTGACGCCAATTTTAGGTGCTGTACGACCCGCACAACAAGCCCTCTTGCCACGTGACTATAACTTTGACGCGCATCTATTTCATGCTCAGTTTGGCAGTACGCATTATGGCGTGATGATACCGGACTTACCTGAGCCGTATCGTTATCTCTCTTTTGCTTCCGTAATTAGTGAACCAGGTGTACAGATCACACAAGCCTCGGCAAATTTATCTGCTTATTCTGCGACAGACACAGCAACATTAGTGCATGGTACTGCGCTGTCTAGCCAGTCTGAAGCCTTCAGAATTTATTCTGTGCCTCAAGAGTTAAAATTTCAGCAAGTTCCATTTCGAGTTGATTTTGCTGAAGATGCATCACTTTATGAAGACCAAGGTATTTACCGTTTGGTGTCTCATTTAGATGATTTGAAAGTAGATTTAAGTTTAACGCCCACACCCGCGCTGACATGGTTTGCGCATAGTCGCTGGTATGAGCATTTTAGTGTGCTGATGCAATATGAAGGTACGATTACTCAGCAGGGCAATACTGTGCAAGTGAGTGGCTTATGCACGTTGGAACATTTTAAATCTGCTACTGTTTCAATGCTTCCTCAAGTGTTGGGATTGAATCGCTTTAGCTTACCTTTAACGTCATTCTCCTATCAGGTGATAAATTTAAATGCAGAAGAACAGCTGGTGTTGGCCTTTGTGGGCTTTGCTGGCCAGCCTGCCTATACCTCTGTAAATTATCGTCATGTAGATGGGACAGCTATTCAATATGATCATGCGTATTTTGAAGTGACGGCCTCTAAAACAGAACCCTTAATTACCCCCGATGGGCATGTGATGGAAGTTCCACAATCTTTTTGCTGGATAGCACACCATGAGGGTAAAAAAGTATTGGATATTGTGGCAGTAATGGACACGCCATACTGTTATGGCTTAGCGGCAGGTTATGTGAGTTCTTATCAATGGACTGGAACCTTTCAACAGGTAAAAACGCAGGGGCGTGGCTATATTGAGTTTATTGATCGGCGTTAAAAATGAAGGCTTGAGTGCATCTGTATATAAAAAATATTGCAAATCTGTATATTGATTTTTATGCGTAAGAGTGAATTTTTAATTTAAATAAAGTTTTATAAATTAATATCTTACATATATTTCCAATTTGATGCTATTGCCTTTATGATGATCTGTATCTGTATAGCTTTGGATGATGGTATGAGCTTTTGGAAAAAGAAAAATAACGCAAGTTTTGTGTTTTTTATTCTGGTGGTATATTCACTGCTTGGCTTTGGTCTGGGTTATATTATTTGGGATGTAATTCTTAACTAAGTATGCTGTGTTGTTGGAAGCCTCTAGTGATAGGGGCTTTTTTTGTCTCTGATTTGTCCCGTGCGATGCAATAATTGTTAGTTATAAAAGTACAAGGCGTTATACAAAAATGACTTTAGTAATGAATGCTCCTTCTCCCTTTGGGAGAAGGTTGGGATGAGGGTATTCTAATAATTAAAATGTTTGCCTTACTTTTGTTTGGGCAAAAGTAACAAAATCCCTTTGTTTGTTAGAGGGTATGTCCCCGTATCTCTAACGAACGGGGCGACATCCATGTCGCAAGCCATCTGATTGAATCATGCTTTGGAATTCAAAAAGAATTTCCCTCTCCTAATAGGAAAGGGCTAGGGAGAGTTTTGTTGTTTTTAGATTTAATATTTGGTATTCGAATTAGATTAAAAAAGGTAATTTATGGCAGTATGTATTTAAGAAATTGAAAAAATGACAAAAGATTGGTTTGATTTTCAGGAAAAAATTGCGGAACATTTTAGAAGTTTAGGTGTCCAAGCTGAAACAAACAAAACAATAAAAGGCGTAAGGACAGAACATGACTTAGATGTTTATGTAACCTCAAAGTATTTATGCACAAATATTAAATGGGTGATTGAGGCAAAGTTTTGGAAAACAAAAATTCCTAAAGAAAAAGTTTTGGCATTAAGAACAATAGTTGATGATATTGGAGCAGATAGAGGCTTTCTTATATCTGAAGAAGGTTTTCAATCAGGAGCTATAGAAGTAGCAAAAAATACAAATATTGAGTTATTAACTTTTGAAAAATTTATTGAAATTACGAGTGATACATTACACAAAACGATTTTAGATTCTTTTAGAGTCCGTATTCGTTTGATCTCACTAAGATATTATGGTCATTCTAAAAAGATTAGAATTAAATATGGTCTTAGAGAAGATTTGTTAGAGTATCCAATCAAATTTTCAGGGAATTTATTATTTAAGCTTTTATTTGAAGTGATTAATGAGGCGGAAAAAGGGAATTTTCCTATAAAATTTGAAAAATATATGGAAGAGTACAAAGGTTATGAAAGTGTAGCTAATTTTAATGAATTAATTCATTGGCTTAACTTAAATCTAAATTGGCTAGATGAGAAAATTTTGCACTCAGAAATAATGATGCAAAAAAATCAAGAATTTTCCCCAAATTGTGGGGAGGTCAACCTAGAGTTTTTATCTTTATTAGAGTTATCTACTACGAGTGACTAATAAAAATTAAAAGCCCCTACAACGTAGAGGCTTTTTCTTATCTTAGATCTAAATCTTAAGAAACTTTATCACCAGCTTTAGAGCCAGATTCAGGTGAAATCACCCAAACACCTTCGCCATTACCCGCAGCAAGCACCATACCGTTAGAAATACCAAAACGCATCTTACGTGGAGCAAGGTTTGCCACCATCACCACCAATTTGCCTTTTAAATCTTCAGGTTGGTAGAACTCACGAATACCGCTAAATACGTTACGTGGCTCAGCTTCACCTACATTTAAAGTCAATTGAAGAAGCTTGTCAGAACCTTCAACGTGAGCCGCTTCTAAAACTTCAGCCACACGTAAGTCCACTTTCATAAAATCATCAATATTAATGATTTCAGCTTCACCCACTTTAGGTTCAGGTTTCTTTTCAGCCTTCTTCTCTTTTTTCTTTTCCGCTTTTGGTGCTTCAGCAGGCGCAGCTAAAGAATCTTTAGATGCATCGACCATTGCAGCCACAGCTTTCGGGTCTACACGTTGCATTAATGGTTGGAACAATGCAATTTCATGACCTGCAAGAATTTCAGTACGTGAAGCGAAATCGAAAGAAGCCAATTGCAAGAACTCTTGAACTTGAGCAGCCAAAGTTGGCAGTACAGGCGCAAGGTACACCACTAATTGACGGAATAGGTTAATACCGACAGAACATACATCATGAACTTGTTGCTCTTCGCCTTCAATTTTTGCAAGCGCCCAAGGCTTTTTCTCATCAATATATTGGTTAGCTTTATCTGCCAGCGCCATAATTTCACGGATTGCAGCCGAGAACTCACGTGCTTCGTATTGAGAAGCGATTGATGCACCTGCATCAATAAAGCTTTGAACCAATTCAGGCTCTGCACAAGTTGCACTTAATCTGTTTTCAAATTTAGTATTAATGAATTTCGCACAACGGCTTGCGATGTTCACCACTTTACCAACCAAGTCTGAATTTACTTTCTGAACGAAATCATCAAGGTTTAAATCAGAATCTTCAACTTTGTCAGAAAGCTTAGATGCGAAGTAGTAACGTAAATATTCAGGGTTTAAATGCTCTAAATACGTTTCTGCTTTAATGAACGTACCACGAGATTTCGACATCTTCTGACCATTCACCGTCAAGAAACCATTGACGAATAGGCTTGTAGGCGTGCGGTAGTTTGCACCTTCGAGCATTGCAGGCCAGAACAATGCATGGAAGTAAACGATGTCTTTACCAATGAAGTGATATACCTCATTTTCAGAATCTTTTTTCCAGTAATCGTCAAAGCTTAAATCTGGACGTTTAGTTTTGATGTAGTTTTCAAAGCTCGACATATAGCCAATTGGTGCATCTACCCAAACATAAAAGTATTTGTTTGGCGCATCTGGAATTTCAAAACCGAAGTAAGGCGCATCACGAGAAATATCCCAATCCGACAAACCGGCTTCAAACCATTCATCTAACTTGTTGGCAATCGACACAGGTAGACGACCTTCATCACGTGTCCATTTCTGTAGATATTCACCAAAGTTTGGTAGTTTGAAGAAGTAGTGATCTGAAGATTTCTCTACAGGTGTTGCGCCACTTAAAGTCGATTTAGGGCTTAATAGTTCAGTTGCGTTGTAGGTCGTACCGCACACTTCGCATGAATCGCCATATTGATCTTCCGCTTTGCATTTCGGGCATGTGCCTTTAATGAAACGATCCGACAAGAACATCGCTTTTTCAGGGTCAAACAATTGTGTAACAGGGCGCACCGCAATGTTGCCTGCTTCACGGTTCTTAATATAAATTTCAGAAGCACGCGCTTGGTTTTCAGCGCTATTAGTTGAATCATAGTGGTCAAAGTCCACTTTAAAGCCAGCAAAGTCACGTTCGTGTTCTTTTTGCACATTGGCAATTTGTTGCTCAGGACTAATTCCATTCGCTTCAGCACGAAGCATAATCGCTGTGCCATGAGCATCATCCGCACATACATAAGTCACGTTATGACCCATTGCACGCATGGCACGAACCCAAATATCTGCTTGGATATAACCGAGTAAATGACCCATGTGAATTGGGCCATTCGCGTATGGAAGGGCATTAGTAACTAAAATATTACGCACGGATTAACTCTCTCAGTCGTATTCATTATGCAATGGGCAATAATTTTACCTGATCAAAGAAGGAATACAAAGCAAAGCTTTATCTGAATGTAACTCATACAAATGCTGATACTGCGTATTGTTTGTAACGTATACAGATCAAATCTACAAAATAAGAGCCTAAAAAAGATAGATGCCAACCTTCATCGGATCTATCTTTTTATGGCACTGGTGTGGATGGCCTGAAGAGTAGACTTCATGAGCCATCTGGCTGTATTAAAAATCCATACGGAATTTAATTTCTAATAAATGCCAGCCAAATTGGCTTTTGATCGGGCCATGTAATTCACGTTCTGGTAGTGTAAATACTGCTTTATCGATGGGACCTACCAACTGACCTTTTTTAATATCACCGAGCTCACCACCTTTTTTATTGGAAGGGCAGGTTGAGTGTTGCTTGGCAATTTTGGCAAAGTCAGCACCATCTTTAATTTTCTTTTTGAGCTGTTCAGCGAGTTCTTTATCTTTCACTAAAATGTGACGGACAATAGCAGATTTCATTTTTTACCTCGTTGAACAGTTTTGGCTTGCTTAAAGGGTTGGCATTCTGGACAGAACACAGATGCACGTTGACCAAGTTTAATATTTTCTAGCGTTGTTTCACAATTAACGCACATCTCACCTGCGCGACCATAAGCCAATAGGGTTTGTTGGAAATATCCGTTTTCGCCCATTGCATTGGTATAGTCACGTAAGGTTGAGCCACCAAGGTCAATGGCTTGCTTTAATATGCGTTTAATTTCTAGTGTTAATTGTTCGATTTGAACGGCATTTAAATCTTTTGCAGGCTGTGCAGGGTGAATCCCTAAGTTGAATAAACTTTCAGTGGCATAAATATTTCCTACACCCACCACCACATGATTATCCATAATGGTCACTTTAATCGCGGTATTTTTATTTTTAAGCTTGCTGGCTAAATACCTTGCATTAAAGTCATCACTCAGAGGTTCAGGCCCTAAACTGTCAATCAGCTTGGTTTGTGAGTGTTGGTCTAACCATAAAATACAACCAAAACGTCGCGGGTCGTGGTAGCGCAATTGGAAATCTTCAAATTGGATAATGAGATGATCGTGCTTGCGATATTCTTCATGGGTTTCACAAAGTCGGAAACTGCCAGACATACCCAAATGCCAAAGCATGCTGTCTTGTTCAAATGTGGCCAAAATATACTTTGAACGACGCGAAAGTTGCTGTAAGCGTTGTCCAACCAGTTTGTTGAGATCGTTTGGAATAGGCCAACGTAAGCTACTTTGACGCACTTCAACGGATTGTACGCGCTGACCGAGCAAAGGCATAAGACTGGTTTTGGTGGTTTCAACTTCTGGTAATTCAGGCATTGTCGGAGGTGTGCTTGGGAGTTGAAGCTAATATTGGGTTCTTATGCAGTGTTTACAAGCCTCGTCAGAGATTGAATACAGCGATGCAACGCACGCTGAGGTGAGAACTACTTTAATTGGGCTAAATAGGCATCATTTTAGGCTGACAGCCACAATATAAGGCATTGAAATTATTATACTTCAGTCTAATGAAAGGCATGTTTTTTGGGCTTTTACACAATACAGATTTGAGTTAGTTAAATGTTTTTAAATAAAATTATATATAAATAATTATTCTATAAAAAAAAGTTTGGTAAGTAATAAAAATAATGCTGAGATTTAATTGTAAATATTATGTAACTTTTACCCCAAAATGGTGTGACCCTTTGCGCGCTACATCTTGCAACTCTCTCTAAATTTAGGTTTTTCCTATGAAAAATTTTACTCTATCGATCATGCCCCTTTGTCTAATGGCAACGATGAGCAATGTCTTTGCGGCTGAACAGCCATTTGATAGCAAAGGTCAATATATGCTGGGTGATTGGAACGGTAAGCGTACCGAGTTGGCTCAACAAGGTGTGAAATTTGAAGCAAATATTGCGGCTGATGCTGCCTATTTGGCTGAAGGTGGACGCCATGAAGACCATGCTGCCACAGTGGCGAGCCAACTTTGGTTGGGAACTGCTTTGGATATGGAAAAACTCGCTGGCTGGGACGGGGTAACAGTTCGTGCAGTGCTTACAGCGCGTCAAGGTCAAAGTACCACAGTAGATGACTTACAAGACCGTACTGCGCCACACATGGCCAACGTACAAGCAAACTTTGGTCGCGGTAATCAAAAGTCACGCTTGTCTGAGCTTTCGATTGAAAAGAAATTTAAAGACCAAGGTTTAAGTATTAAAGCGGGACGTTTGGGTCTAGGCATGGACTTTAACGTGATGGCATGTGATTTCCAAAGTACTGCATTTTGTGCAGCACAAATGGGGAAATGGCAGGGTGGTATGTGGATGAATACCCCAGTGTCACAATGGGGTGCGCGTGTGAAACAACAGCTGAATCCTGAATGGGCAGTGCAAGTAGGTGTGTACGAATATAACCCTGAAAATGCACTTGAGCGCCATGGCTGGAATTTAGATACTGACAATGCCGATGGTGTTACGATTCCAGTAGAAGTGATTTGGACACCTAAGGCCTTGGTGAATGGTTTATCAGGAAGCTACCGTTTAGGTGCAATGTATAACACGGCAAATGAGCTTAAAAACCAAAAAGACATTGCCAATCCAACTGATGCTCAAAACCGTACATTTGGTGGCTGGTTAGCGGTAGAACAACAGCTCACTTCTACGGGTGAAGGCAAACGAGGTCTACATAGTTTTGCGAACTTTACATGGCATGATCGTGTGACCAATAAAGTAGATAATTCACAGCAAGTGGGCTTGAAATATATTGGCTTAGTAGACAATTTGCCGAATGACATGATTGGTTTAGGTGTAAACCGTGTGCATGTAAATGACCGACTCTCACAAACGACTTATGATGCCAGTGCAGAGTACAATATTGAGCTTAACTATAGCCATAACCCGAGCAAATGGTTAATGCTACGTCCAAACCTACAGTATGTGATTAATCCTGGTTCAACCAACCGAGTTGATAATGCATTGGTGCTTGGTTTAAGTTCAAAAGTAACTTTTTAAGTCAGTACGTCATATCGTATTTACATCGTATTGAAATAAAAAACAGGCACTTTAAGTGCCTGTTTTTTTATATCTGATGGTTTGAAATACTATATGTGTACAAAATTAAAAAATTGTTATTGATAATGATCGTAGCGAGTTTTAGCTTTCTGTCAGCTGGAATTTAAGAGTAGCTATGAGCAGGTTTAAAATGATCGCTTTATTTGCCACATTAGCTTAGCTTTTTGGATAAAAGTAAGCGTTTAAAGCATTAAAATGGAAGAAAAATATACAAATATTATAGTTGTCAATTTGAAGGATGAACGCTATTTTGAACTAGCCACAGGTTTAAA
Source organism: Acinetobacter chengduensis (assembly GCF_003664645.1). GTDB lineage: Bacteria > Pseudomonadota > Gammaproteobacteria > Pseudomonadales > Moraxellaceae > Acinetobacter > Acinetobacter chengduensis. The sequence goes on from NZ_RCHC01000017.1 coordinate 67,582, forward strand.
TTAGACTGCTGGTGGAAGTATAAACACTCATTGAAAAATAAAACCGAGGACGAACGTGACTTTATTGTTTAAGCCTTTGCAGTTCGGGCAGTTAACGCTGTCAAATCGAATTTTGATTGCACCAATGTGCCAATATTCTGCCAATGAGCATGGGGAGCTCAGTTTTTGGCATGAACAGCAGTGGGCAAATTATGCGTTGTCTGGGGCGGGTCTATGTATTGTAGAAGCAACAGCTGTACAACCCGAAGGCCGAATTAGCTATGCAGACTTAGGTTTATGGAATGATCAGCAAGCGACACAGATGAAATCGCTTCTCACAAAAGTGAGAACTGTATCACCAATGCCATTTGCGGTACAATTGGCTCATGCTGGGCGTAAGGCTTCAACTGATAAACCTTGGCAAGGCCGTGGTCAAATTGCACCTGAGCATGCACATGGCTGGCAGGCAGTATCTGCGAGTGATATTCCATTTTCTGAAAAAGATCACGCACCACATGCATTGAGTCATGCTGAAATTCAGCAGATCATTGCAGACTTTGTTTCTGCTGCAAAACGTGCAGTTCATGCAGGTTTTGACTTAATCGAATTGCATGCTGCGCATGGTTATTTACTCCATCAGTTTATGTCACCACTGTCGAATCATCGTACTGATGAATATGGTGGCAGTTTTGCCAATCGTATTCGTTTTACTTTGCAAGTTTTACAAGCAATGAAAGATGCTGTGCCAGAGGGATATCCGATTGGTGTCCGTATTTCAGCTACAGATTGGATGGATCATGTAGACAGTTGGACGCTAGAGCAGAGCGTAGAATTGGCTCAAGCTTTAGAACAACTGGGAGCAGCTTATATTCATGTGTCATCAGCAGGTTTACATGAGGCACAAAAAATAGATGTACATGCCAGCTATCAAGTCCCATTTGCTGAAGCTGTAAAGCAGGCGGTGAAGATTCCTGTGATTGCTGTCGGCTTGATTACCGAAGCCATGCAGGCTGAAGGCATTTTGCAATATGAGCAAGCCGATGCGATTGCGATTGCCCGTGCAATTTTATACGACCCTCGCTGGCCATGGCACGCAGCCGCTGAACTCGGTGAAGTGATCGCGATTGCACCTCAGTACTTACGCTGTCAGCCACATGCTTTAAATAGCCAATTTAAACCCTTTTCTCTCGAAGACTGAGTTGAAGTGCACATGGTTGCACTGAAAATGAAGTGACTGAGCTGAAAGCTTTTAAACTGCAACTTCGGTTGCAGTTTATTTTTGTATGTCTATTTGCTTAGCGTACAACTCAATAGGAGTGTAACGAATGGTTTTTGAAGTCATTATTCCAATATTTATATTATTGGTCTTGGGTTACTTGGCCGTAAAGCTAAATCTGCTGGCTAAAGCTCAGGTTGATGTGATTGGAAGCTTTGTCATCAAAATTGCGTTGCCTGCACTGATGTTTCAGTCTTTAGCCACTAAAGATATAGAAGAAATTTGGTTACCTGATTTTTTCTTGGTGTTCGCCATAGCCGCCTATATCTGTTACGGCCTCGGATTTTATTTAAGCATTCAGTATTTTAAACAACGTATGAGCCAAGCGTCTATTTTAGCGTTAGGCGCGAGTATGTCGAATACAGGTTTGCTGGGTACAGCTGTGCTAAGCCTTTTGATGGGCAGCAAAGCGATGACCTATATTATGCCTATTTTAATTTTTGAAAGCGTATTACTCCTTCCAACAGTATTGATTTTAATTGAGTTGGGCAGTCAAAAGGGCGCGAATGTTGTAGCAGTGTTTAAAAGCACTTTTTTAATGCTTTTTAAAAATCCACTGTTTGTTACGGTGATTGCAGGTATTTTATTTGCTGTATTGCATATCCCGCTACCAACGCATCTAAATACTGTATTAGATCTGTTGGGACATACGGCTTCGCCTTTGGCCCTATTTGCGATTGGGGGAGGCATTGTTGGCATGGGGTTGAAGTACATGAACCTGCAAACAATTTATTTGGTCTTGAGTAATAATATTTTAATGCCTGTATTGGTTTATCTTGGCTTGCGTTATGGGGTAAATGCTCATCAAGAAATGTTGTATGCAGGGACCATTATTGCGGCATTGCCTATGCCGACTATTTTTGCATTATTGGGCCAATTTAATGGTTTAAAGGATGAAGCGCTTACACCCTTACTCATCAGCACCATTGTCGGCTTTATTGGCATAAGCTTTTTGATTGCACTGTGGTATGGCTAAGTGATGTATTTAGCGAAAGCTTGATGCTGAGAACAAAATTAAAGACGCAATGAAATACCTGCTACTTATTAAAATAAATATATTCACAATAAAAAGCCCTGAATATTCAGGGCTTTTTATTATTTATAGGGCGCTTGAATTAGCTCTTTTTCGCTGGGGTTTTGCTCGTGCCTTTGGCTTGTTCTGCCATAAGTTTATCCACTACAGCCAAAGACTCTTTGGCTTGCGGAATGTTCTCTTTAGCTAAAGCAGCAAAGATTTTTTTCGCTTCAGGTAAGTTTTGCGGAATGATATTGCCGTTTACAAACATATTGCCTACAGCCATTAACGCAGGAATATAACCTTTTTTCGCAAGATCTTGGATGCTGGTTAAACCAGCTTGTACCAATTTTTCATCTTTGTTTTTAAAGCCTAAACTAATGTCATACAACGCTTTGGCATGAATAGCTTGGTAGTTGCCTTTTTTGATCAGTGGATCAAGTTTCGCTAAACCTTCTTTATTCGATTCAGGTTTGTTTTCTGAAAATAATAGTACGGCTAAATCGATAGTGGCATCATCAAAGCCTTGAGAAGAAGCTTTGTTTAGGTATTGCTTCGCTTTGTTGATGTCTGTAGGTAAGCCCAACGAGCCAGTAATGTAGTTTTTACCTAACACATAGTTGGCAACAGGATAGCCTTTATCGGCAGACTGTTTATAAAGCTCGACTGCTTTTTTCTCATTCTTTGCCGTGCCTTGGCCAGATTGAGTTAAGTATGCAAGATTATACATCGCCTGAGCATTGCCTTGTTTTGCCAATTTATCGAGTGCTTGATAAGCACCAGTCATATTATTGGCTTTCACCATACTTTCAATTTTGGCAAACTCAGGATCTATACTTTGAGTATTTGTTTCTGCTGCCGCAAATTGAGAAGAAAGTGCAATAAGGCCTGCTAAGAGTAATTTTTTCATTTTTAAACCTTTTAAAAAACAGTCACATAATTCCATCTATGTGTTTTGGAATAAGACTAACAGATTCATCATAAATAGAAATATTTGAAAGTAAAGAGTGCTTCTGTGAAATATTTTAAGTGGTTAAAAGCCGATTGCATACTTTATATTGCGTCGACAAACTAAAAAATATTTTTGGCATTTGTGACTCAGTTTGTTTTAATCACTTTTGTAATATACGAGTGAGTTCTTAAATGTTTATTAAAAGCATTCGGCGAAATTATGACAAAGTGGAGCAAGACGACAGTATCGCCCATGAAGACAAAATAGATGCCTTACTGATGAAGCTAGGCGAAGCATTTTTAGTGAGCAAAGATGATCGGGTATACATCTTTGAAAAAGGCGAAACCCGCGTCAAATTTGACGCGAAGCATGCACGTGATTTTTCGTTTAAAGATTATCTATGTAAAGACATGAATAAGTTATTTCATGACTTTTAAGCTAGTGGAAATTTCATCAAAAAACCTCCTGATTAGGAGGTTTTTTATGATCGAGTAGTCATATATTACACAGCAAGCGAGTTACGGTAATTTTAGGACTACAGCACTTATTGTGGACGAGCCACATCGCCATTCAAGCTTTCAGGCAAATCTAAAACAGTCACATCTAACTCAGCCAAAGCATCTGGACGGGCTACCACCAAAGCCACATAGCCTTGTTCCGTTGGCGCGCTGTTCACCACTTGTACTTGTGCATGTAGCTGTTCGCCTTGAGCAGGGGCAGTACCTGTACCAGCAATGGCATGTAACCAAGCTTTTGGTTTTGCCTTAAACCACAAACGTGCAATCACTTCTTGGCCCAAGTAGCAACCTTTGTCGTAGTGAACGCCTTCACGTTGATGTAAACGCAATTCTTGTGGCTGGAATACATGCTCAATCGCTTGATCAATATAGGCTTGACCAGCTTGAATCGCTTGAATTTCCCATGTTGCACTATCTGTGACTTCAGCAGAGAAGCTTGTCGTGCCTTCGGTGAGCGTTGGAAAAACAGAGCCAACTTGTTCTAATTTCATTTTAGAAAAAGCACCAAATTTTTTAATATGTTTGGCAAATTCTTCTGCTTGATCGGCTGTCGTCACAATCTCAAAACTTTCAGCATTGAGTTTAGTTAGCCACAAACCAAAGTGAATACGGCCTTTGAGATCGCAAATTGCAGTATAGCGGGTTTGATTTTCTTCAAGGCGCTCTACATGCAAAGTCACTTGACCTTGTAAAAATTTTTGTGCGTCTACACCATTTAAAGTGAATTTTTGGAAGCCGAGGGAAGCACCAGTCATAAGATCGCCTATACAAAATGCTAAAAAATATATGGACTGAAATATAGCACATAGTCAAGCCAAGCTGATGGTTTCGGGGAGGGAAAATACATAGCCTAAAATGACACAGTGCGACCCAGAAGCTGAATGATATGTGCTGATAAAGCGAGCCTAGCAGACATCAAAATGATCCATGAATTTGTCCTATCGCCAGATGTGCTGTGGTCTATTCAAGTGGAAAATCACTCTGCCGAATGAAGTTGGAGACAATGCCAGCTTTTATTGGGGTTTAAGTCTTTAAAAATAAGATGGCATTCAAAAAGTGAAATTTAACAACACTGTTCGCTGAATTAAAAATGGATTATTCAATTAAAAATAAGCCATGAAATACAGTAGGCACCCACATATAAGACTAAAGAATGGGCTTGGAATGGACTGAATTTTGGACAAAAGTCTTATTTAGAGTAAATATACCAAAACAAATGTAACTAGATGTTTCTAAAACACCTGTTTTCTAGATTAAGTATATGAAAAATATAAGATTTGGGAAATGGGGTTTTGACAGTGTAGTATGCCTAGCGACATAAGACGAAAACGTCAAAAAATAAGTTGCAAAAAAATGTATGAGGGCAGGAAGGCATGAACAACAACTACCGTAAACCGCTGCAAGGTACCCAGCTAGAATATTTCAATGTGCGTCAAGCCGTGGAAGATATTCAGCAAGGCGCATACGCAAAATTACCATATACATCAAAGGTACTGGCAGAGCAGCTGGTACGTAAATGTGATCCTGCGATTTTAGAGCAGTCATTAAAAGAATTGATTTTTAGCAAACAAGACCATGATTTTCCTTGGTATCCAGCGCGTGTGGTGTGTCACGATATTTTAGGTCAAACCGCACTTGTAGATTTAGCGGGATTACGAGATGCGATTGCCGATCAAGGAGGCGACCCATCTAAAGTGAATCCAGTTGTACCTACACAGCTAATTGTGGATCACTCATTGGCAGTGGAATATGGCGGTTTTGATCCAGATGCATTTGAAAAAAACCGTGCAGTTGAAGACCGTCGTAATGAAGACCGTTTCCACTTTATTGAATGGACAAAAACAGCGTTTGAAAATGTGGATGTGATCCCTGCGGGTAACGGCATCATGCACCAAATCAACTTGGAGAAAATGTCTCCAGTGGTGCAAAACCGTGGTGGCGTGGCATTCCCAGATACCTGCGTAGGTACAGACTCACATACCCCACATACAGATGCTTTGGGTGTGATTTCTGTGGGTGTGGGTGGCTTGGAAGCTGAAAACGTCATGCTTGGCCGTGCATCTTGGATGCGTCTGCCGGACATCATTGGTGTAGAGCTGGTAGGTCAGCGTAAAGCTGGCATTACTGCAACGGATATCGTTTTAGCATTGACTGAATTCTTACGTAAAGAACGCGTGGTGGGTGCCTATTTAGAATTCTTTGGTGAAGGTGCAGACAGCATGTCTGTGGGCGATCGCGCAACTATTTCTAATATGACTCCTGAATATGGTGCAACTGCGGCCATGTTCTACATCGACCAAAACACCATTGATTATTTAACGTTGACAGGTCGTGAAGCTGATCAAGTGAAACTTGTAGAAACGTATGCCAAAGAAATTGGTCTTTGGGCATCGGATATGACAGAAGCGCAATATCCACGTGTTTTACGTTTCGATCTTTCAACGGTTACTCGTAATATTGCAGGGCCATCGAATCCGCATGCACGTGTATCAACTGCGGATTTAAAAGCTAAAGGCATTGCAGGTAACTTAGAAGCAGCGCATGCGCAAGAGGCAGAAGGCTTAATGCCAGATGGCGCGGTGATCATTGCAGCCATTACTTCATGTACCAATACCTCTAACCCACGTAATACCGTTGCTGCAGGTTTGTTGGCACGTAAAGCCAATGAATTAGGCTTGGTACGTAAACCTTGGGTGAAATCATCTTTTGCACCAGGTTCTAAAGCGGCAGCACTTTACCTAGAAGAAGCAGGCGTATTGGGTGATCTTGAGAAACTTGGTTTCGGTATCGTGGCATACGCATGTACTACATGTAACGGTATGTCAGGTGCGCTAGATCCTGTAATTCAGCAAGAAATTATTGACCGTGACTTATACGCAACGGCGGTGCTTTCGGGTAACCGTAACTTTGATGGTCGTATTCATCCATACGCAAAACAAGCGTTCTTGGCGTCTCCACCTTTAGTTGTGGCTTATGCGATTGCAGGCACGATTCGTTTTGATATCGAAACTGATTCTTTAGGTAATGATAAAGACGGTAATCCAATTTACCTGAAAGACATTTGGCCATCTGATGAAGAAATTGATGCGCTGGTAAAAGTTGCGGTGAAGCCTGAGCAATTTAAGAAAGTGTATATTCCAATGTTTGATTTGGGCGAGCGTGTACAGGCAGCGAGTCCATTGTATGACTGGCGTCCGCAAAGTACCTATATCCGTCGTCCGCCGTATTGGGAAGGGGCACTGGCTGCACCGCGCACACTTGCCAATATGCGTCCGCTTGCGATTTTGCCTGACAATATCACTACGGATCATTTGTCTCCATCGAATGCGATCATGATGGATTCGGCTGCAGGTGAATACTTGCATAAAATGGGCGTGCCTGAGGAAGATTTCAACTCATACGCAACCCACCGCGGTGACCATTTAACGGCGCAACGTGCAACATTTGCGAATCCGAAATTGTTTAATGAAATGGTGGTTCGCTCTGACGGTACCATCAAGCAGGGTTCTAAAGCGCGTGTAGAGCCGGAAGGCGAAGTGATGCGTATGTGGGAAGCCATTGAAACCTACATGAACCGTAAACAGCCTTTAATCATCATTGCAGGTAAAGACTATGGTCAAGGTTCGAGCCGTGACTGGGCTGCAAAAGGTGTGCGTCTTGCAGGTGTTGAAGTGATTGTGGCGGAAGGTTTTGAGCGTATTCACCGTACGAACTTGGTGGGTATGGGCGTGTTGCCGCTTGAGTTTAAAGCAGGCACAGACCGTAAAACCTTAAAGTTAGATGGTACTGAGCTGTATAGCGTAATTGGTAATATCGCGCCACGTTCTGACTTAACTTTGGTGATTGAGCGTTCAAATGCCAATGGTCAAAATGAGATCGTGAAAGTGCCTGTTACGTGTCGTTTAGATACTGAAGAAGAAGTGCATGTGTATGAAGCGGGTGGTGTGTTGCAGCGTTTTGCACAGGATTTCTTGGAAGGGAATGTTTAATAATCTCCCCTAACCCCTCTTTGAGAAAGAGGGGGAACTCCCTCCTTTTTAAAAGGAGGGTTGGGGTGGATTAAAGTTATTGATATTGTTTAAAAAATACCCTAAATTTATGTGGGGTTTTATTATTAAAAGAGATGATCATTGTATTACAAAGCTTTACATTAGGATTCTTATGAAACTTTTTAGCTATCTGTATTTTCTCTATTAAAGCGATAAATAAAGTGAATATTTTAGAAAAATTTATTAAACAAATAGATGCTAGAACTAATGAAAACCAAAAAGCGTTTAATTTGTTATATGAGCAAAAATGTTATGGAGTTTGTATTGGAATTATTCGACAAGAACTAGATAGCCTTTTAAGAGCAAGTTATTTAATTGATTTTAATAGTTATACGTTTAGATTTAATGCATTTGATTTAATTAAAAATAGTGTTGAAGTTGGTGAATGGAAATTTTTGAATAGCAACCATAAAATGCAACGAGTCACAGACAGAGATATGCTTATTGAAGGGGGATGGGAAGAGGTAGTATATAATTTTGGATGTGGGTTAATACATTTATCCGACAAGCATTTGTATAGAGATTTGGATCCCATTCTTAAGATTAAAAAAGAAGAAAAAGACAGAATTATTGGTTATTTAAGTTTTTATCATGGCTTTAGTGAGAAAGAAGTAGATATGAATGATATTATTGAGTATTTACCTAAAATATATAAAAAAATCTATGAAAATATTGAATGTTACTTAGAGATGTATGTTGAAATAAATGATGAAAAAAAGATCTTCTAAATTCGGGTCAAAAAGATTTTTCATAAAACTACTCCTGAGGATAAAAAGATAGCTTATAAAAGGGGATTAAATTGAGTCTTTAAAGAGATAGAGAATAATTGATTGAAAAACACACAAAAAATACCTATCATAAGATATATACCAAAACTATTGGAGTAGCCCCATGACTACAGCAAAAGTTTTTATGACAGGTCGCAGTCAAGCCATTCGTTTACCAAAAGAATTTCGCTTTGAAGGAAAAGAAGTTGAAATCTTCCGCCGTGGTGACGAGGTCATACTGCGTGAAAAACCAGTCACAGCAGAGCAGTTATTTAAAGTTTTGGCGCAAATGCCAGAAGACTTTTATGCAGAAACAAGAGTGGATGAACCACCGCAAGAACGAGAAGAGTTCTAATGCCAACACAATATTTATTGGATACAAATATTTGTATCTATATCACTAAACATCAGCCAGAAATTGTCCGTCAGCATTTTGAAAAACATTTACCTGATGGCAATATCTTTATTTCAGTGATTACTTTAGGTGAACTTCGCTTTGGTGCAGAAAAAAGTCAATGGAAAGACAAAGCTTTTAAAGTGATTGATGAATTAACTTCAATTATTCCTGTTATAGATTTAGATGAAAAAACAGCGGATCACTATGCTCAAATTCGAAAAGAGTTAGCGGTTCAGGGGCAGATGATAGGCAATAATGATCTATGGTTGGCTGCACATGCGAGAGCAAATAATTGGATTATGGTCACTAATAATGAAAAAGAATTTCTACGTGTAGATGGACTACGAGTGGAAAACTGGGTGAGCAAATCTCTGTAAACCCACCAAAATTTCGAGGCGAAATTATACTTTGCCTAAATGCCATCATCAATTGTCGAAATGACCAATAGACAATCATCACGATAGGGGTATACTGATTTAACCATTTCTAAAAACACATGGAGAACAAAAATGGTAATTGCAGGCTCTAAACCAGGAACAGGCTTCTATTTTTGTGTTCAATGCGGCCACCGCACCTACTTAGAAATTGGTACTGATCGTCTACCACCTTGTACCAAATGTCTGGGCACCGAATACAACGATAAGGTTGCCTAAGCACAGCACGTTAAAACAGCCAATCCTGTTTTAAAATAAAAGCCCTATTACACGATAGGGCTTTTTTGTTAGCGTATAAAAAGTAAAAATAAATACACCCCGCCAGAACAGGACAAAACAGTATGGAAACAATACTTGGCTTATGCATAGGCATAGGACTTAGCGCAGCCTGCGGATTTCGCGTATTTGTACCCTTATTGGTGATGAGCCTAGCTGCTATTTTAGGTTGGTTCGAACCCATGAAAGGCTTTGAATGGTTAGCCATGCCATCAGTCTGCATTGCACTGGCCTTTGCCACTTTATGCGAAATAGGCGCGTATTACATACCGTGGGTAGACAATTTACTCGATACTATTGCAACACCTGCAGCTATGGTAGCAGGCACACTCACCACCATGGCGGTAAGTTCAGGCGAAATGTCACAGTTTGCCAGTTGGGCTTCTGCCATTATTATTGGCGGTGGTACAGCCACAGCGGTGCAAATGAGTACAGTGGCTGCACGTGGGGTATCTACAGCCACCACAGGCGGTGTTGCAAACCCTATACTTTCTACAGGAGAGTGGATCGGTGCATTTGTCGTGTCTATTTTGGCATTTTTAGTGCCTGTGCTCGTCGTGGTGCTTGGCATTGTGGCTATGATTTGGTTTGTACGCTGGATACGAGCGAAAAAGAATAATGCGATATCTCACTCACATTAAGTTCAGTGCAATGCTTCCAACAGCACGATAAGTTTTAAGTTGATTTTTATAAAAATAATCGATTTTAATTATTTTAAAGTGATTGATTTTTGCGCGTAAAAGGCATAATTTTATTATGGAATTAAAGCCATAATATTTGTATGGTTTTATTCAAGCTTGAACGATTAAAACAAAATGAAGGGGGAGCTGTGAATGATAAAATTTATTGTAGATGAGCAACCTACAGAAAAAGGGGTGCACTTAATTCACAATGGGGATGCGAATTGTCAGGCAATGCCAAAATATGATGATCAAATACTGATAGGTTACTTTGCTGATTTTGAGCTGGCTTACAAACGCGCAAGAATGAACTGGCCCAGAGAAAAAGTAGAAGCCTGTACTTGTTGTCAGGCTTAAGGTGCTCGGGTTTTAGGGCAAAGCCAATTCCAGAATGTGTCTGACTAACACACTTGCATGGTACTAAGCAGGTTTAACCTTAAAAGCTTGACCTTCGGATGGAGCTTTTTTATGCCTATTTTCGTATTTATAACGTAATTAAGGCTGTGTCGAACAAAGTAGTTCTCGCTTTAAATTGAGTGCTTCATGCGAGCAATCCACAACAAGCGAGTAATTCACAATAAGTGTGGCAAAGTTTCTTATGTCTGTAGATGTATAGATCGTGAAATAGAAAAATTAGATTGGCGGGTAATAGAGCAGTTTTGGCGCAGATTTTGCTACATCAAACCAGTAACTATGGATGAGCGAAATACTTTTTATAGCAAAGCATGCGAACCATCCATCATTTTTATTTCCGTCATTTAAAGTGAGAACAGCCACGATGCATAGCATTGCAACTACACCAGTGCAGGATAAATTAGCAAAATGAGCACATCTTTATGCAGCATGGCCTTTAATACTCATTGTATTTGGTGGTGCAATTGGGTTGCTGTATGGTGCGTTGGCCTATCTAATTAACTTAAAAGTGTATGGCTCTGAACTAAGCAAACTGAATAAAATTTTAGCCAATTTGCTCTGTGGCATGTCGGCACTAAGTGCATGGTGGTTTACAGCGCAGTGGGTGCAAGCGTATTTTTAAGGGTTAATTTTAGTGTAAATAGTAAAAACTATTCTCTAAAACAGCCTGAATTTCGATGAATATATCTATAAAATGAACCAGTATGGGAAAATATCTTATAAATAGAATATATATGAAAAAAAATTCTAAAATTAATTAAAAATAGTTTGAAACAGGGGAAACAATCCCGCCTACTTTTTTCTAAACTTTATCTCAAGGGTGTGATAGAGATCGAAAAGAGCAGCATGCTGTGAGGGCGCACGACGC
>NZ_RCHC01000018.1 GCF_003664645.1 Acinetobacter chengduensis
GGGGGAAATTAGCGGGATAAATGTAAATAAAAAAGCAGGATAGAGAATAAAAAGAGAAGAAAAATTAGGGTTTAAAATTAGAAAATGAATCAAGAAAATGGCTTTTATCACATAGAAATATCTTATCTAAAGGGGGGTAAGTATTTAAACGTGAGTATTTGTTCATATACCTTGCATCCAAAGCTGATATCTTTAAATTTTTAATTATACTTATAAGTCAATATATTTTAAATTTATTATAATATATCAATAATTTAATTATACTTATTTAAGTTATGGTTAAAATACACCCTGTTTGATTTTTGTATGTTTTTTAGTAAAAGTATGCTATAAAAAATTAAACGGCATAAAAATTGCTTATAACACGCGATATTTATAGAGGGAAACAAAGATGAAGTTATCGGTTGGAATGAAGGTTGCAAACTCTCTGTCGCTCACGCCTCAGTTGCAACAAGCCATTCGTTTACTTCAACTTTCGAGTTTAGAACTAGAACAAGAAATCCAAATTCAATTAGATAGTAATCCCTTGCTTGAAAAAGTAGAAGAGCAATCCACGGTTGAAAGTTTAACTAATTTGCAGGAACAAGAACAAGATCGTAAGGATTTAACCAATGAGTTAAATGCGGATCACTTACCTGATGATTTACCTGTAGATACGGATTGGGATGATGTGTATACGCATCAATCGACAAGTTTAGGCACACCAGAGTTTGAGGAGCGTGAAGATAATCGACAAGGGCATTTTGGCTTACAAGCACACATGCTTGAGCAAGTGAATTTATTGCATTTTTCAATGGTTGATCGTTTAATCGCGCACTGTATTATTGACGCCTTAGATGATAAAGGTTTCTTAGACTGCGATGTATCTGAGATTACGGCTTCTGTGCAACATCTACTTGATAGTATGGATTATGATGAAGAGATTGAAGACGATGAAGTGATTGTGGTGTTGAAGCATATTCAACGTCTGGATCCGATTGGAATTGGCTCGCGTAATTTGGCAGAATGTTTAACTATACAATTAGAAAGTTTATCGGAAACAACACCTTATCGTAAGGAAGCAATGCTTTTAATGAAGCATTATGAGTTGTTGATTAGTAATGAGTTACCTAAGCTGATCAAGCAAACAGGCTTAAATCAAGAACAATTAAAAGAAGCCGTTTGTTTATTAAAAACACTGCAAGCACACCCTGGAATAGAGTTTGAAAATAAAGATTCAGATTATCAAATTCCAGATGTAGTGGTCATGAAAAAGAATGACCATTGGTTTGTACAGTTGAACCCTGATGTTATGCCAAAATTAAGGGTGAACTCTTTTTATGCAAATATGATTAAGCGCGCTGATCAAAGTGATGATAATCAGTATTTACGTAATCAAATGTTAGAAGCTAAAAACTTTATTAAGAGTGTTGATGAGCGCCATAAAACTTTACTGAAAGTTGCGACGTGTATTGTGGAACATCAGCGTGCGTTCTTTGAAATTGGTGCAGAGGGGATGAAACCTTTAGTACTGCGTGATATTGCAGAAGAAGTTGAATTGCATGAATCAACAGTTTCTCGTGTGACTACCAATAAATATATGTTAACGCCACGTGGTTTATTCGAGTTGAAATACTTTTTTTCTAGCCATGTGGGAACAACGTCGGGCGGTGAAGCATCCTCTACAGCAATTCGTGCGAAGATTAAAAAAATGGTGTCCGAAGAAAATATACGTAAGCCTTTGTCTGATAATGCAATTGCGACTTTATTGAAAGCAGAGGGTATTGATGTTGCACGTCGTACGGTAGCGAAATATCGCGAGTCGTTACATATTCCTTCATCTTCGGAAAGAAAAGTCTTGATCTGATTTTTAAAATCTGACTATTCTAGAGGTTCATTATGACGAAATAATGAACCTCTTTTTTATTTTAAGGCACTGTTCAAATGATTTGATCGAATGGAAATTGCGCGTATCTCTATCAAATGAGCTGTGACTTGCTAATCCTGTAAAAAGGTGAGGGATAGTATTATGCAAATAACCATTCGTGGTCACCACTTAAGTATTACGCCTGCAATAGAACAGGCAATACGTTTAAAGTTTGCTGAAATGACTAAGCATTTAGATCAAGTAAATAGTATGCAAGTAAAATTAAGCAAAGATCATCAAGTTGATAAGCGTTCGAAAAAGGGAAGTTCAAATCATATTGCTGAAGCCATCATTCGAATACCTGGTGCTGAGCTATTTGCCCAAGCAAGTGGGGATGATATGTATTCTTCAATAAAAAAACTTAGCGAAAAATTGAAACGACAGTTACATAAGCATCGAAAAATGCAGTTAGATTACTTACCTTTGGCTATTTAGCCTATATAAGCAACAAAAAGAGGTTCGAATGAGCCTCTTTTTTTATATATATATTGTATGAGACTAATGAATTATTTTTTTTATTTATAGTAAAATGGCAGGTTTTACACCGTTAGTCCTATAAGAGGTCTTGTGATGAATAGTGAACAGCTCACTGATATTTTGAAAGCTGCGTTTCCTGAAGCTGAAGTTGCAGTAAGTGGGCAGGGCGGTAAATTTGACCTACGTATTGTGGATGATCAATTCGAAGGTAAACGTCCCGTTGCTCGTCAGCAATCTGTTTATGCACCATTGAACTCTTATATTGCCAGTGGTGAAGTTCATGCAGTAACAATTCGCGCAATGACTAAAGAAGAATGGCGTAAAGCAAGCTTATTCGGAGCTTAATAGATTAATGGATAAATTCTTAATTCAGGGCGGTGTTACGCTCGAAGGTGAAGTGCGAATTTCTGGTGCAAAAAATGCAGCACTTCCACTTTTGGCTGCGATGATTTTAGCTGAAACGCCAACTACGCTTAAAAATGTACCTAATTTAAAAGACGTAAATACGCTGGTTAAATTAATTGCAGGTCTGGGCATTACCATGAGCTATGAAGGGGATACTGTTGTTGCAGATACCTCAACACTCAACAATCAATTTGCACCATACGAACTCGTTAAAACTATGCGTGCATCTATTTTGGTGCTAGGTCCATTATTGGCGCGCTATGGTAGTGCACAAGTGTCTTTGCCAGGTGGTTGTGCAATTGGATCACGTCCAGTTGACCAACATTTAAAAGCATTAGAAGCTTTAGGTGCAGAAATTGTAGTTGATGCAGGTTATGTTCATGCCAAAGTCGATGGTCGCTTAAAAGGTGGCGAAGTTGTCTTTGACATGGTTACTGTGGGCGGTACTGAAAATATTTTAATGGCAGCGGTATTGGCGGATGGTGTAACCACGATTCGTAATGCAGCGCGTGAACCTGAAATTACCGATCTTGCACAAATGCTGATTGCTATGGGTGCAAAAATTGAAGGGTTAGATACCGATACTTTAGTGGTTACAGGTGTTGAAAGCTTGCATGGTTGTGAGTACTCTGTGGTTGCAGATCGTATTGAAACAGGTTCATATTTAGCGGCAGCGGCCATTACAGGTGGTCGAGTTAAAACCACACATACCGACCCAAATCTAATGGAAGCGGTACTAGAAAAGTTTGAAGAAATGGGTGCAGAAGTTACCCGTGGTGACGACTGGATCGAACTTGATATGATGGGTAAACGTCCAAAAGCTGTGAGCTTCCGTACTTTGCCACATCCAGAGTTTCCAACAGATATGCAAGCACAGATCATGGCGGTAAATGCCATTGGCCGTGGTTTTGCAACAATTTCTGAAACGATTTTTGAAAACCGTTTTATGCATGTACCTGAATTGGCACGTATGGGCGCAAATATTCAGGTCGAAGGTAATGATGCTGTTGTTACAGGTGTAGAAAAACTTTCTGCTGCACCAGTAATGGCAACAGATTTACGTGCTTCTTTCTCTTTAGTTTTGGCTGCATTGGCTGCTGACGGAGAAACTTTAATTGACCGTATTTATCATATTGACCGCGGTTATGAAGATGTAGAAGCAAAATTACAAGGTTTAGGCGCCCAAATTAAGCGAGTAAGTTAATGAGCGATATGAGAAACGATGATCCGAACTTTGACGTAATGGGCAATTTTGATCATGGTTTAACTTTAGCGTTAAGCAAGGGACGTATTTTAAAAGAAACGTTACCTTTGCTTGAAACGGCAGGGATTAATCTTTTAGAAGATCCTGATAAGTCTCGTAAATTAATTTTCCCTACCACCCATAAGCACGTACGTATTTTAATTTTACGTGCTTCGGATGTACCAACTTATGTGGAAAATGGTGCAGCTGATATTGGTGTGGCGGGTAAAGATGTGCTCATGGAGCATGGTGCACAAAATGTCTATGAACCACTCGATTTAAAAATTGCAGTGTGTAAGTTAATGACAGCGGGTAAAGTTGGCATGGAGCGTCCGCAAGGTCGTTTAAAAATTGCCACGAAGTACGTGAACTTAACACGCCAATACTATGCAAGCTTAGGTGAGCAAGTCGATGTGATTAAATTATATGGTTCGATGGAACTTGCACCATTGGTGGGTCTAGGACATTACATTGTAGACGTTGTGGATACGGGTAATACTTTACGTGCCAATGGTTTAGAGCCACTTGAAGAAATCTGTAAAGTGTCTTCACGTTTAATTGTAAACAAAGCAAGTTTCAAGCGTAAGCAACAATTGCTGAACCCAATTCTTGCGCAACTTGAAAAAGCAGTTGAAGCGCGTGAAAATGCTAAAAAAGCTTAAGTTTGCTTGAGCTATAACGAGAAAAGCCGTCCATTGGGCGGTTTTTTTTATTCCGCAATGTTAAAACTTAAGCGCGATGCTTTCTCTATTGTTATAAAAGTTATTTTCAATAAAACTCATGTACTCACATACAGATAGATAACCACAAAGCTCACTAAAACAGGTAAACTAAAGTTTTCCAATACATTACCTAGTGGGTAAATTGATGCGACGTTTATCGACTCAAGATCAAAACTTCAAGCAAGCTTTTGCTGACTTGTTAGCTTTTGAAACTGTGAATGATCCAGAACTTTTAAAAACCGTTGACCAAATTATTGCTGATGTTCGTCAGCATGGCGACGCTCACGTACTTAAGCTCACACAGCAGTTCGATCGACATCCAGCGCATCAATTTTCAGACTTAGAGCTTAGCCAAGAACAGTTAAAAGCAGCATTTGATGGCTTAAGCACAGAGGTGCGCGAAGCTTTAGAAATGGCCGCCAATCGTGTACGTGAGTTTCACCAAGCACAAAAACAAGACGGCTGGACCTATGTGGATGCCTTAGGCAATACCTTGGGGCAAAAAGTGACACCACTTGATCGTGTGGGTATTTATGTTCCAGGTGGTTTAGCTTCATATCCATCTTCAGTACTAATGAATGCTGTACCTGCGCATGTGGCTGGTGTGCCTGAAATTATTATGGTGGTTCCTGCCCCGAATGGCGATTTAAATCCATTGGTGTTGGCGGCTGCTTATCTAGCAGGTGTATCTCGTGTATTTACCATTGGTGGTGCACAAGCAGTTGCGGCTTTGGCTTATGGCACAGAAACTATTCCCATGGTCGACAAGATTACAGGACCAGGCAACCGTTTTGTAGCTGCGGCTAAGCGTGCGGTATTTGGTCAAGTTGGCATTGATATGATTGCAGGACCTTCTGAAATTTTAGTCTATGCAGAAGGTGATAATAATGCTGAATGGTTGGCGATGGATCTATTGTCTCAAGCTGAACATGACACTGTGGCACAAGCTGTGTTTATTACACCAGATGAGCAACTACTCAACGATGTTGCACACTGGATTGAAAAGCATTTAGAAGCTTTGCCAAAAGCGGAAATTGCCCGTACTTCAATTGAAAACCGTGGTGCATTGGTACTGGTCAAAGACCGTGCTGAAGGCGCTGCATTAATTAACCAAGTTGCACCTGAACACTTAATGTTGTGTTTAGATGAAGCTGAATTAATGTCTGAAAGTATTCGTCATGCGGGTGCTATTTTTATGGGACGTTATACACCAGAAGCAATTGGTGATTATTGTGCAGGCCCGAATCACGTGTTACCAACATCAGGTACAGCACGTTTTTCATCTCCACTCGGTGTTTATGATTTCCAAAAACGTTCAAGCTTGATTATGTGCTCTGAAGCTGGTGTGAAAAGCTTAGCAAAAACTGCAGATGTTTTGGCACAACAAGAAAACTTGGATGCCCATGCACGATCAGCACGTTACCGCTATCAGTAAGCCACCAAGTCATAATGATTAAGAAATAACATCCCTCTCTAAATACGCTTTAAAGCAAAATTTTAGGGAGCTGAGGAGAGGTATTTTCCTCACTCGCTCCTAAAAAGAGAGGGAACCAAGAGAAAAGAAAATGTCGAAGATTACCACTGAACAAAAGCGCTTTTGGAGCCCAGACGTACGTGAGTTGGAACCGTATGTCCCTGGTGAACAACCTAAAATTCAAAATTTATTAAAGCTCAATACCAATGAAAACCCGTATCCACCCTCACCAAAAGTGGTTGAAGCTGTTCAAGCTGTATTAGCAAATTCAGCAGATGCACTGCGTTTATATCCAGATCCTGATGCTTCAGCATTGAAACAAGCCATTGCTACGCAGCAACATGTTGCTGTTGAAAATGTATTTGTGGGCAATGGTTCAGATGAGGTTTTGGCGCACATTTTCAAAGCATTTTTTGTACAAGAACTTCCAATTCTTTATCCAGATATTACGTACAGTTTTTATCCGGTGTACAGCCAGTTCTTTGGAATCGCTAGCAACACCAAAATTTTGCCGTTAAATGATCAATTTGAAATTGTTGTTGATGATTATAAACAGCCGAATGGCGGGATCATTATTACTAATCCAAATGCTCCAACCAGTATCGCACTGGGTATATCTGCAATTGAAGAAGTATTGCAAGCCAACCCAAATTCTGTTGTCGTGATTGATGAAGCGTATGTTGACTTTGGCGCGGAATCTGCTGTAAGCCTCGTGGCAAAATATGAAAACCTCGTAGTGTGCCAAACGACGTCTAAGTCGCGTTCTTTAGCTGGCTTACGTGTTGGTTTTGCTATTGCTCAGCCACATTTGATTGCAGCACTTGAAGCAGTAAAAAACAGTTTTAACTCGTACCCTATTGACCGTTTTGCAATTGCGGCAGCTGTTGCTTCATTTGAAGATCAAACTTATTTTGAAGCACAATGTGCTAAAGTTATTGCGAGCCGTGAGAAGTTAGTTGCAGATCTAACTGCACTTGATTTTCAAGTATTACCTTCAAGTGCTAACTTTATTTTTGCAACTTTAGCAACGAAAGATGCTGGTGAATTAGCAACTGCATTGCGTGAGCATGGTGTGATTGTTCGTTATTTCAATAAGCCACGTATTAACCAATATCTACGTATCACCATTGGTACAGATGCTGAAAACCAACGTTTAGTTGATACGTTGAAGAATGAAATTTTAGTTTAATAAAATCTTAACCCTTACGAAGTAATGCTTCTCCTCTCTTTTTAAAGGGAGGTCGGGAGGGATTAAAAAAGCGACTCAATTGAGTCGCTTATTTATTAAGGTTGATGCCATGTGTTGAGCAAGTTCAACATCGCTTCAACTTTGTCAAAGCATTCTTGATATTCAGCATCACAATTTGATGCGATTGTAATACCACCACCGGCCCAAACAGAAACATGGTCTTGATATTTTTGTATCGAGCGGATCAAGATATTCCAAGACCCTGTACCGTCATGATTAAAATAACCCATCGAACCACAATAGGCACCACGAGGTGCGCCTTCAAGTTCTTCGATAATTTGCATCGCGCGGATTTTGGGTGCGCCAGTGATTGAGCCACCTGGTAGGGCAGAGATTAATACATCAAATGGATTTACATCGGGTTTTAAGCGAGCTTCAATTTCACTCACCATGTGATGTACTTGATTAAAGCTCTCAATATTAAATAGCTTAGGAGTTTTTACCGTTCCTATTTCTGCATACACGCTCAGGTCATTACGTAGTAAATCTACAATCATGACATTTTCAGCCATGTCTTTTTTAGATGTTTTCAGCGTGTTTTTGGATTCAGTATCCAATATTGGATCTGTATAACGTGGCATGGTGCCTTTAATCGGTTTAGTTCTTATTTTGCGTTCAGCTTCAAAATCAATAAATAATTCTGGTGAGCAACTTAAAAGCTCAAATTTGCCAACTCTTAAATAGCCCGCATAAGGTGCATCAGTTAAGTCCCATAACTGGAAAGCGGTGTCTAAAAGCAAACCTGTTGCTTGCGTCGTAAATTCTTGTGTTAAGTTAATTTGATAACAATCGCCAGCCTTAATGTAATCTTGAACTTGATGAAAAGCCTGTTGGTACTGCTCAAAACTCCATCGCGCTTGAAGTGGCTGATAAAGCTCAAAAGTAGAGGTGTAAGTGTCTTTATTTAATAGATCTAATAAAACTTGATATCGCTGCTTTGCATTAGAATGATGGCTGATGAAGGTCCATCCTTCTGTGCTGTGCTTTAAATAGCTACTAAAGCGTCCAATAAACAACGCTGGTTGTTTTTTATGGGCTGTTTTGACTTGTGTTGAGGCTGAAAAGTCATAGCCAATAAAGCCGAGTAAGCCACCATTAAAACCAGATTGTGGTTCAGCATGATTAGGCTGAAAACAGAATTTAGGTAAAGATG
Organism: Acinetobacter chengduensis; assembly: GCF_003664645.1. Lineage (GTDB taxonomy): Bacteria > Pseudomonadota > Gammaproteobacteria > Pseudomonadales > Moraxellaceae > Acinetobacter > Acinetobacter chengduensis. Next base: position 8,630 of record NZ_RCHC01000018.1, read on the forward strand.
GAATGGGCAGTACATAATAGGTATCTATATCGGTCTCAATGTAATGAAATGTTTCATTATTTTCGTGAGTAAAGTATTCATCAGCAAACAGACCAATGGTCGGTTGAGCGTCATTATTCAGATAAACGACATGGGATAAGTCAGCCAAAGCAGATAATATCTGAGTTGCAGACAAGTTGTGCTTTAAAATGAGTCGTTGATAAACAATCTGATTTTGCATAAACCTAAATGTGCATGGGGCTAAACGTAGCCATAGTGTATATCAATGTGTTTATGAAGTATGAGTAAATACCGTTTATCGGCGAACTCTAAATTGCGACCAACAACAGTTGAACAAAAATTAACACAGAGCTACTGTAGTCATGCGAGCAAGCTACTCAAGGAATGATGTTGGCGCTGCCATAAAACGAATAAGCAGCAAAAAGCATTGAGTGGTTGACAATCATAAAAAATACTCTTGGGAGAGTAACAATGAAAAAATTCACTAAACTTGTTTTAGTATCTTCAATGGCAATCAGCGCAAATGCAATGGCAATGCAAGCAATGGATTATGCAGCGCTTAGCTCAACAACAGGTCAAGACGGTATCAATATTGGTATTGGTATTACAAAAGTCCAAATTGATAAGCTTTATGTTCATGATAATGATGGTTTGTCTGCATCAGCAACGAATAAAGTTGAAGGGGTTTCTGTAACAGGTGTTGGTAGTGGAGGCCCTACTTTCTCTGATCCTAAAGAAATCTCGAATGCTGCAATTGTAGGCGGTAGTGGTACAGCAGGTGCACTTGCGATTGATGGCATCACAATTACTGCCAATAACGCATCTTTACTAAACTCGCATAATTTAATGGATTTGCAAATTGATTCTGATGCTGGTGCGAATGGCGCATTCTTGAATATTGCAGCTCAAGTTTCAGGTCTAAATATTAAAATTGGTGAGATCAGTGTAGCTGCATCAGGTGATGCTGCAACAGGTCGTCGTGGTATAGTGGCAAATTCTCAAAAAGCGATTTTGTCAGGCTTAACCATTACAACGGGTCAAATGGCAGCTAATATTCAATTAGGTTCTACACCACAAGGTGCAATGATTAAATTGAATACAACTATGCAAGGTGGTTTGACAATTTCTGATCTTGGTATTTTAGATAATGCTGGTGGTGGTCAGATTACTTTAGGTAAATTGAGTGTTGCGGATGCGCCTGATGCTGGCTCAACAACGTCGTCTGGCAATTTAACAATTGCTGCTGATGTAGCAGTAACTGATAAAGGTTTAAAAATCACTAGTACTCAAAATGCTTCTGGTACGGACATTTATGTGCAAGGTATCGCTTTAGGTGCTAAACCTCTGGATAGTGATTGGAAAACTACATCAGGTACTAGTTCAACTTTATTAGCTCGTGGTAGCTCATTGAAAGGTTCTATTGGTGATGTTGAAGTTCAAGGTTTAAAAACTTGGTATGATGCTGGTTATACAAAGCAAGGTTCTATTATTACAATTACAGGTCGTTAATCCTGTCGTGATTTATAAAAGCGCGTGAATTTCACGCGCTTTTTTTTACAAATAAAAGATGAAATACATCAAAAATATAAAAAAATAGCTGTTTTTTTTTGCAAAAAAAGGTATCTTGCAATTAGACATGGAAGTAGAGCGTTAGCTCTAAAATAATGATAAAAGGCACATCAACTGCCGATAACTAAAAAGTTAGAAGATATGTTAGAGATAGCACTAGGCTCGGCATTGATGTATTACTTTGCCAAAGAGTCATTCGATATAAAAGAAAAGCCAGCCGGAGCAGTGTATTACACTGAAACTCTGGATTCACGAAATGATTCATTTACCCGCATGCACCGTGAAACGGTAAAAATTAAACCTGCAGTCGAAGACCAATTTCGTGGCATTGTCCGTCAAGCATACGATTATAGTTGTGGTTCTGCTGCTTTAACCACATTGTTAAATGGTTATGTGGGCGCCAAGCTAACAGAACAACAAACCATGAACGGTTTATTGAAATTTGGTGAAACTGAAAAAATTGTAGAACGTCGTAGTTTCTCTTTACTTGATATGAAGCGCTTTGTGGGTGCTTTGGGATTAGAGAGCGGTGGTTATCGTGGTGAGTTTACCGATTTGGTAAAACAAGGCGAGCCCGCTATTGTGCCTATTTCTTACGCGGGATTTAAGCACTTTGTGGTGTTTAAGGGCTATAAAAACGGCCGTGTTTATGTAGCTGACCCAGCATTAGGTAACATTAGTTTTGATGAAACTCGATTTAAAGAAATTTGGGAAAACAACACACTCTTTTTAATCAATGTTGCACCAAATAAACGCCAAACTATGCTGGCATTAAATGAAGCAGATATGCGACATGTCGATGACGCAACAGTCAATCGCTATGCTTTTGTAGACTTACAATACCCTCAGTTTTACATGGATAAAATTGCAGATAAAGCATCGACGATTCGACTGGATAAAAATATGAATGAGTCGTCAGAAAACTATGGGCAATCGAACTATAACTTCCTAAGACTTTACTATAAAAACAAGTAAGGCCAGAACTTAAGTTATAAACAGATTAAAAAAATAAAAAGCGGTGGTATGGAAAATGAATAGTAAATGGATGAACAAAACCTTATTGGCAGTCAGCGTTCAAATGTTGATGGGGGTTGCTTACGCAAATGAGCCAGCTTTGGGTGGGTATGATGCCGTTGAGGAGCAGGCAGTTGCTGAAGATACAACACTGGGTGGTTATGACAGTGTTGATGAAACTGCTACAATACCAGCAGATTCTGCGACGCAAGCCGAAGCGCCAGTAGCACAAGTGTCAGCACCAGCACAAACTTCGGATGCTTCTGCTGCACTTCAAAAGCAAGAGGGCGATGCAACACAAGAGGCCAATCTTCAAGAAGTATTTACGTCCAATGAACGCCAATATTCCTTAATTAAAAAAGGTGAGATCTCTTCATATTACGATATTGATTATACCTATTATCGTGATACACAACTTGATATGGAAATGGCTGAAGGCCAACTGTATCAATTACGCGTGCAAGAAAATGCAACGCATTCAATGACCAACACCTTTACTTTTCAATATGGTGTGCGTGATAACTTAACGTTTACCGCGTCACTACCTTTGGTGACTAAAACGGATCTCTTGAAAGATACCTCAACAGCAGGTTTAGGAGATATTGCACTAGGTGCGCGTTGGGAGCCATTCCCTTTAAAGGCAGGTCGTTTACCACTAATTCTATTTGGTAACTTATCGACTAAAACAGGCGATAGCCCATACGAAGTCAATGCGACGAATGACCTCGCAACTGGTAAGGGATATTACTCTGCAGGGGTTGGTGCAAGTACACGTAAGTACATTGATCCTGTTGTATTGTTTGCGTCTGTTTCTGCGAACTATGGCTTTAAAGAAACGGGCTTGAATCAGCGCCGTGGTACCCGAGTGATCACTGATTTTGAACCAGGTATTAGCGGTGGTTTTGCTTTTGGTTTTGCGTATTCGTTTAACTACGATGTGTCTTTGACCATGTCGTATCAACAAAGCTTTAATACTGGTTCTGAATTTACCTATAGCAGTGGAGAGTCATATTCTCCAGCAGATCAAACCAGTTCAACGCTTGCATTTTCTTTAGGTGTGCGTGTTTCACCAGATACGATTGTGAATGGTACGGTTGGTTTGGGTTTAACAGAAGATGCACCAGATGTTTCATTGGGTCTTTCATTCCCACTTGATATTTTAGGTTTCGGCAAGAAGCTCCGCTAAGAGGGTGTCCGTATGAACTATGTTCGACTGCGTCCGCTCGTTAGCGCGATAATTTTAACGGGATGTTCCAGTGCTACATTTGCACAGCTGGGAACAAACTTATCGGTAGATGTGCGCTCTCTTGCCTTAGGTAATGCTGTTACAGCAGACCCACCAGGCATTAGCGCGGTACATTTTAACCCAGCAGCTTTAACCAAAATTGAAGGTTTGCAAACAGATCTTCAAGGGATTGTTGCAAATTTTGATATTCAACGTGAATTCTCAGTTCCTGCGGGCTATAACGTTTTTGGTTATTCAGATGACCCAATGGTTTGTAATGATGGACCAGAAGTAGCAGCAGACTTATGTACAGACTTTAAAGGAACAGTTAAAGGCGATGTGGAATATGCAAGTTTGTATGTTCCAGGTCTGAAGAAAATGATTGATTTGGGTGCAGGTACACCTGTAGCTGCCCCTACAGCAGGTATTGCATATAATCCACCTGGCTCTAAAGCAACATTTGCAACAGCAATTTATGCACCTTTAATTGCGGGTTTTGGTGCTGAAAATGGCAACCCTGGTAATTATATGGGGCAACAGGTTGCCCTTGAGCGTATTACCTATTTATCTCCAACGATGGCTTATCAAGTTAATGATGAATTATCAATTGGTGGTGGTATTGGGATGTCCTACCAAGCAATTGCGTTAAAAACGGATTTACGTTTTCCAAACGAATTGATTGGTATGCTTCGTATGATTGACGAAGTTGTTTGTACGCCATTTAAAAATAATTCCGACATTATTACGGATATTTTGTTACTCGGGATGTGTAATGCTCAAGAGGGCATGAACCCGTTTAACAAATTTGGCCAAATGCAACTCGCACTAGAGCAGTCCCTCAGCCCAAGCTATAACTTGGGTGTGCTTTGGGAGCCAAGAGAAGATTTTAGCTTTGGTTTGGTCTATCAAAGTGCTGCAAAAATGCGTTTGAAAGGTAAATATTACATTGAAAACGGGAATGCATCGCAAGAGTTAATTAAAGGGCTGATGTCTTCACCGACAGGGCAAATTTTAGCTGCGATTTTAGGCTTTCCATCGGCTGTCCCTGCCATTGAATCTGGCTTAGTTTCAATGGATTTTGAATATCCTGCACACATGCAAGCGGGTATTAAATACAAAATCATGCCTGATCTACAAGTCAACTTTGATATTGGTTGGACGGATTATAGTGCGTGGGATAAATTCGCTTTCGAGTTTGATCGTCAAATTTCAGCACTTAAAATTGCAAAATTATTGTCTTCAGACATTGGCGATACGTCTTTAGCACTACCTTTAGGTTTTAAATCGCCTTGGAACTTTGGTATTGGTATTGAATACTCAGCAACAGATCGTTTAAAACTTCGCGCAGGTTATGAGCCACGAACCAGCTCGATTCCAGATGGCAAGCGTAACACCATGGTGCCCATTAATGGCGCGCAATTGTTTGGTTTAGGTGTGGGCTATCGTTTTGATGCCGATACTGATTTGGATTTATCTGTTGGTTTCTTACGGAGCCGAGATAGTATTCCTGCAAATAGCAGTAGCTTGGCCAACCAAACAGGGGTAAATAATATCTTACTAAACCCTTATGCTGGTTTAAATGTGAAGACAGATACCAAAATTACTATTTTAGGATTGAACTATAGAACACGATGGTAGGACTAGTATTCAGGATGAATAAAAAGCACTTGTTGAACGCGATGCTGATGATGGGATTAGCACAGACTTCAAACATATATGCGGAAGGCATATTTCATACCATTATTGGTCCAGATGGACGTCCAATGGTGGTACAGCGCCCAGATCTTCCAATTAAAAAGAAGGTAGAGGTGAAGAAGGAGAGCCCTGTCTTAACTGGCGAAGCGAGTGTACAACCTGAAGCCCCATCTTATTTAGATCCTGAGCATGAAGCGCATGTTCAGGATGTCGTTCGTGGTTTAGCTGGCAAGCGCCCTGCACAAATTGTGCAAGGTGTAGCGCAAGAACAACATCAACAACAAATGAAGAGTACAAAAAAAGATGCTCAGCAGGCGGTGGCGAATGAAGAAAAGCGTATTGATCATGCTAGCTCAACGCCAATACCACAGCGCGACGTTATTGAGAAACAGGTTGAAAAGAAGTTAGATGCACCAAAAATTACAGTTGTTAATACGCCTGCAACTGAAGATCTGACTGTGGCTAAGCCAAATCAGACTACTGAAAAAGTGTCAAAACAAACAATTGAAGCGTCATCAAAAGTAGCCGTTGAAAAATTGCCGCAAGCCTCTGTAGAGCAACAGAAAAAGTTGGTGAAACTTCCACCAATGCCTGAAATTGTACAAGATCAAAAGCATAAGCAACTATCTACCATAGATGGCGATACTTATGTGAATAACGAATACTTAGAAGAAAAAGAGTTTAATCTTGAAGGTAAAAAGCGTTTTTATGCTATGCCTGAAGGAGTGATTGATCCTAAAACTGGCGCCACACGCATGCAGATGGTTGAGCGTGAAAAAGGTGTAGGGCAGTCTGTAATTGATAACTTATTTAAGAAAAACCGTGCGACTGATGATAAGCCGATCGTGTTGTCGACCAGTTACTACAGAGTATCTAAAGCAGATGCGATTGAAGGACTTGGGCAACAGTGCTTTAGCCAAAAACAATTGCTAAAAGCCAAATCATTAAAAGCTCATCAAGATACAAATTTATGGCCACGTGCACCAATTAAAGCTCAATTTGACTTTGAAGTGGTTCAGTTAGATGCGGGTATCAAGAATATTGAAATACATTCTTATGCATCTAAGAAAAATAACCCTGTATTCTATTGGCCTTTTGCCGTATTTTTAGATGCTAAAGGCTGTGTAATGGAAGGCGCAGGAGGTTATAAGAATAATGATGCTGATGCCAATCATTTATACAGAGAAAAAATTGAAGGGGTATTACAAATTCCTTCAGACACAAAATATTTGTTACTCACTCCGCTTGCAACAGCAATTGATGTCGATGAGCGTGTATTAAGTAATCAAGGACAACTTAAATTAATTGCAATCCGTTAAGGATATAAAAAGAGAATCAGGATGAAAAAAATATATGCCTTACCTTTTGCAGTCACTGCACTGGTTACTGCATTAAGCGGTTGTGGTGGTGAAAGTGCGAAAGTTATTCCAGAAACTTATGATAGTAGTACTGTAAACGGTGCATGTAAGAGTGCCAGTGAAAACTGTGTAGAATTTATTTTAGATTATCCTGTGGACGGCATAAATTTTACCTGTTCTAGTGATAGTAAAAATAAATTTGTGACCCTGTTTGATGCCAGTGAAGGTGTATCTTCTGGGGCGTGCCGTGTTGGTGATACGGTGAATTTTTATTTACAGGGTGAAAAAGACAAGCGCATAGAACTGGGTAGCGTACAACTTGATAATTTGTCTAAAGTGGCAAGTGCGAGTACACCTCCACGCCTAACATTAATTGATTTAGCTTCTGGTATGACTAAGCAACAAGCGCAGAGCATTAGTCCAAATGATGCAACGGTCAAAGTTGCGATGCGTTTAGCCATGATGATACAAGCGCTCGGCATGAAAAATAATCAGGTTTCGTCTGCAACCGAAATTCAGCCTGTTTATATTGGCGATAGTAACCGCCAAGCGATTGAAAGTTTAGAGGCAAGCGTAACCACAGCAACTTTAGTCGGTTTCAAGGATGATGAATTTAGCGCTTGGTTAAATCAATGGCTAGGTCAAACACCCATTAGCACAACTGAAGCATTTTCATTGATTGAAAAGTTAATGAACATTTCAACCGCTGCCGTATATCAGCCTGAATTTGCTTTATTTTCTACAGAGCAAAGCTTGATTAGTGCCTTGAGTGGTTCAAATGGTTTAGTCGGCTGTGATAAGGATACCTGTTCGCCGTCAGATAAGACCAAGACGAATATTTTTGGTCACTTTTTATTGATGACTGATCGTCAAGGCGTAACATTTGGTAGTGGCTTACAATGGCGTGGTAAGGTTGATGAGTCATTAAATACCATTGGTGGTACCAATGCATTGCTCATGACCAAGGTCAAGCCTAAGCAAATGACGGCTTCACCGCAAGAGACATGGATTGATCCTTTAACTAAAGAAATTGATCAGGCTCGCCAATTTGGCTTTAAGTTTGATGTTGATGAAGCGGGTGCACAGCCACTAGTCATTACCCAAGGTAAATTGTTGGCAAACAAAATGGTTGTGGGTACTGGTGGGAATTTGTATCAAACGCTCACCAATAAAAAAGAATCTGAAATTACCAGTGCAGATGCTGCTAATTATGGTTTATGGAATCAAACAGTCAATGGCACGCTATATAAAGGCACATTAGATTTGTATAAGTTGTACCCGTTGTCTTATTTGGACAAAAATGTATTTAGCACTCAAGCCAACACCCCAAAATCAACTTATGTTTTCCCATTGTATGCGGACTTAACGTTTAAATTTAATGATACTACGGTTAAAACAGTCAAACTTGGGATTGTGATTGACCGCAATGGCGATATTCGGACCAATATTAAACCGAATGTGCCAGCGAATATATTTGATACGGCAATTGGTACTGTCGATTTATCTACAGATGATGCTACAGGATGTCGTGGTCAGGATGTGTTAAATAAATATACTATGATTGATGATCAGAATACGCAGCAATATCGTATTGGTACCGTCACGCGTACGTTTACGAAAGGTTCTAAAGTGACTCCTGAAACTATCTCGCTACGTATGATTTTGGCGGATAAGGCCTTCGGTACGTTGAATGGCGCCTTAATTGGGATGAATACCACCATTCAAACGTCGACAGATAGCTCGACCAGTATTGTGGTCGGTGGTGCATTATTACAAATGGCGAACTTACTTTCTGCATCTGCGGGTATAAAACCAAGTGGCGTGGTGATGACAGACTCTGCAAACCAAAAAGTACGATGGGCCAATAGTTTTGCAAGTTTTAACGGAACTTATAGTAATAGTGTGCCGACGGATACAGAATCTAAAGAGATTGCTAAACTGGCTGGTGGTGAAATTACATTAGATCTTGCACCATGCTATACAGTTAAAGCGAAATAAATTCGTGTAGTTAGCACAATTTTAAAAACCCATCTTCGGATGGGTTTTTGCATGAGAGAATGTTCATTCTTGATGAATAACAACGTAGCGCCGTATTAACCTGTGTGGTCGAGACGTGTGCCTAGGGTTTCTAAATGGGTCTCAAAATTCCCTGTTTTACGGTCCGAAAAATAATGTCGAAGAGTACGCTCAACACTTGGAAATGCTAAATCATTCCATGGAATTTCATCTTCGCTAAATAAGCGAGACTCGATGGTTTCTTCTCCAGAGCCAAACTCGCCACCGACCAGCTCTGATTTAAATAAAACGTAGATTTGGCCAATACGTGGAATATTGTACATGCAGTAAAGTTGTTGAATATTGACTTCTGCTTCGGCTTCTTCACGTGTTTCACGTGCAGCACCTTGCTCCATAGTTTCAAATAATTCCATGTAGCCTGCAGGAAGTGTCCAAAGTCCATAACGTGGCTCAATGGCACGTCTACATAAAAGGACTTTATCTTCCCAAAGTGCAAGTGCACCGCAAATCACTTTAGGATTGACATAATGGATGGTATTGCATTGTGTACATACACGACGGACTTGGTGATCGCCAAGGGGAATTTTTTCTGCTGTTTTATGTCCACAGTTACTACAAAAATTCATATTCATCGTCAATGATAAAGTGAACGATCAGCATAACTGAAAAATAAATGTTTAGCATCATTTCTAAACACAAGCACTAAAATTCGGCTATGATGAAATGATTGAAAAAATAAGGATAATGACGAATGGATGATCGTTTATTGACACATGTGCTGCAGCAAAGTTTACGCTTTTCTCGCCGTACCCAACCCGCACAAGCGGCGGTGTTAATTGCGATTACCAATGAATCGAGTCCTAAAGTTTTATTAACCCGCCGATCAGCCTATTTAAATAATCATGCGGGGGAAGTGTCTTTTCCTGGAGGGAAGCGTGATCCGAACGATACCAGTAATATTGTGGTGGCGTTACGCGAAGCGCAGGAAGAAACAGCGCTCAATCCTTTTGATGTGCAATTGTTGGGTGAGTTGCCCATGCAAAAAGCACGTAATGGCATGCTGGTAAAGCCTGTGGTGGGTCTGATTCCACCTCAGGTTGAGCTGATTGCACAGCCTACAGAAATTGACCGTATTTTTTTCGCATCTTTGCAAAAGTTAATGGATGCACCGCCTATTCCTTATGAAGTACGCTATGCCCATCAGTCCTTGTATTTTCCAAGTATGCGGGTAGAAAATGAAATCGTGTGGGGACTGACAGCACGTATGTTGGTGTCTTTATTTCAATATGGTCTCAATTATCAAAAAGAATGGCCATTTTTAGTTAACTCACCTGTATTTAAAATGAAATAAAACGAGTGCACTATGTTCTACAAATTTGAAGGGCATTGCCCGAAAGCGATTATTCGTCCTTGGGATGGTTGGGCTGCAGAGAATGCAACTGTTATTGGTCAGGTTGAATTGGGTCAGCAAGTGAGTATTTGGTTTGGTGCGGTGATTCGTGCGGATAATGCCAAAATAAAGCTGGGTCATTTTACCAATGTGCAAGAAAATGCTGTATTGCATACCGATGCAGGTATTGAGATGCAGATTGGTGAATATGTCACGATTGGACATCAAGCCATGCTACATGGATGTACAGTTGGAGATAACAGCTTAATTGGCATCAATGCTGTAGTACTGAATCATGCTGTGATTGGTAAGAATTGTATTATTGGTGCCAATGCGTTAATTCCAGAAGGCAAGGTGATTCCAGATAACTCTGTAGTAATGGGTTCACCCGGAAAAGTGGTAAAAACTTTAGATGATGCGACGGCTGCAAAATTAAAAATGAGCGCATTACATTATGCTTCCCACTTTTTAAAATTTAAAAATTTAGAAGTGGTGCATGTGGATTAAGGACGCCGTAGACTGCGATTAGCTTGGATGAATGCATCATCTCTTATAGGTTACATATCTACTCACAGAGATTTCCTCGCGCACTAGGCATGAGTGGAGTATGATATTGGTCATTTTTCAGATTGACTTAAATAAGGTTGTGCATGAAAGTGCTGGCACTGGAAACTGCGAACGAGCAGTGTTCCGTATGTATTGCAGAAGATAATCAAGAACTCTATTTCCAATTAGATGCGCGTGCTAAAGCACAGACGCAAACGATTTTGCCACTTATTGAGCAAGGTTTTAAAGAACTAGGTATTCAAGCAACTGATTTAACTGCAATTGCGTTTAGTCGTGGTCCGGGCTCTTTTAGTGGTGTACGTATTAATGCTGCTGTAACGCAAGCATTGGCATGGGCCAATGATTTACCTGTTGTGCCAGTATCGACTTTACAAGCGATGGCACAAGCTGCCTATCGTATTGCGGGTTTAACAGCAGTGACTGCTGTGCTCGATGCACGAATGAAAGAAGTTTATATTGCAAGCTTTGAATTAGATGATGATGGCATTATGCAAGCCATCGATGAAGAACAATTATTAAGCTATAGCGAAGCTGAGCAGTGTGTAAAATTTACAGTTATTGGCTCGGGTTCAGCTTTAGTTAAGCCAGAACAAGTACAGTACGTCGCAGTTAATGCAACGGCGCAAGATATTGCGACGATTGCAAATGTACAAGCACTGAAAAAAAATTGGGTAAGTGCTGAATATGCACTACCTGTGTATTTACGCGATAATGCCTGGAAAAAAATTCCAGAACAAGGCAAACCATAATTAGGAATAGGTATGGATCTTTTACTGCTGCTTAAAGCGGCAATCATGGGTATTGTTGAAGGTATTACAGAATTTTTACCTATTTCCAGTACGGGCCACTTAATTCTGGCATCTGAATTAATGGATTTTTGGACCAAAGAGAAAAGTGATGTCTTTGTCATTGCGATTCAAATGGGTGCAATTGCTGCAGTTATTTATGAATATTGGTCGCGCCTTTGGGGTGCTGCGACGGGGATGTTCACAGGTGAACCCAAAGGGCGCCATTTAGGTTTTAGTTTAATTTTAGCGTCGATTCCAATTGTATTGGTGGGCGTCACTTTTGGGCAAACAGTGAAAGATTTACTGTTTAATGATATAGCCGTGGCGATTGGTTTGATCATTGGTGGTTTCATTATTATTTGGATTGAAAAACATCCACCTAAAGTGAATGCACAAGAAGTTGAAAATATCAGCTTTAAAGAAGCGATTTATATTGGTTTAATTCAAGTATTATCGTTAATTCCAGGTACATCGCGTTCAGGTGCAACCATTATTGGTGCAATGTTCTTAGGTGTTTCACGTAAAGCAGCGACTGAATTTTCTTTCTTCTTAGGTATTCCTGTAATTATTGGTGCGGGTCTTTTAGATTTGTATCAAAGCTATCATGTGTTTACATCTACAGAAGATTGGGCTGTGTTAGCTACAGGGTTATTGGTCTCATTTATTTCGGCATTGGTGTTGATTCGCGTATTGGTGGCTTATGTTGCAAAACGTGATTTCATGGTCTTTGCATGGTACCGAATTGCATCTGGTTTATTAATTTTATTATTCGTAATGACAGGCTGGAAATTATGGTAAGCGTTATTCGCTTATACACAGAAGCCGAGTTTGAAGTGAAAGCACAGCAGTTCTCTGCTGTGCTTTCTTCACGTGGTGTAGATGTAAATATTGAGCTGACAGAAAAGCTCAATGCACGATTTTTTAGACAACATCCAGATTTGGCTTTATGTGTAGATGCTGACGGCCTCTGGCTATGTGCTAATGGCATGAAAATGCAACCCGATTGGAAGGCGGAATCTGGACGTTTAAAACGTGCGTCGTTGAAGTCTGAAATGATTGCTCGTGCATGTAATTTGTCTGAAAAGCCTCGCTTAATTGATGCAACAGCAGGCCTTGGGCACGACAGTTTGTTAATGGCACATTTAGGTGCAAATGTGACCTTGGTTGAACGTCATCCCATATTATTTACACTGCTGGAAGATACACAGCAACGTGCCCTGTTGGATCCTTTCCTAAAGAGCACCGTACAAAGAATTACATTGGTCTTTTCTGACTCGGCAGATTTTTTGCAACAGCAAGCGACAACACAGCAATTATATGATGTGGTGTATTTAGACCCGATGTTTCCACAGCGTGACCAAAACCAGCAAGCCATCAAAAAGCAAGCACAAGTGAAAAAACAAATGCAGTTATTGCACATGCTTTTGCCTGAAGATGGTGAAATGGATTTAGGCGACAACCTTTTGGCATTAGCACAAAAAGTCGCGAAGCGAGTGGTGGTGAAGCGACCTCGCTTGGCTGTGTTTTTAGCAGATCAAGTGCCGAATCATCAATGGCAAGGAGATGCTTGTCGTTTTGATGCCTACTTCCAGCTCGAACATGAGACTAAAGTTTCATAATTGCTGTAAAAAACACCAAAGATTTGCTATATATTTGAAAAATAGCATTGATTAAAACCACATCAGGCATAAACTTACAAAGCAAATTAGCGAGCCACAGCTGCCTCTGAATTTCTATGATTGACTTCAAACCCTCCATTAACTTTTGGCATGATTTTAAAAGCAACCAAACTGCAGGTATGTGGCTGTTTCTCGGTTCGAGAGGCTCCCTTCAGATTGTTCGCCCATCAATTATGCAACTGGTGTTTTGGGGGATTTTAGGAGGCTGTGCCAATAGCTTATTTAGCTGGTTAAGCAGTGGTCAAGCAGGGGTATTTAACCCGCAAGGTTTAATCAGTTATGCACTTTGGCCCTTTATTGCTTTAATCGTTGGTATTTTCTTATCGCAACGTATTAACAATCCACGTTTAATGCTGGTACCCGCATTATTGTGGTTAGTGTTAGATACGCACATTATGATGTTCCAGTGCTTGATCCAATTTATGGGGGATCAAGACTATCTGCCGTATATTTTGTATGACTATATTCCGACCTTATTTATAGGTCTGTTTGTTTGGCAAAGTTTGGCTGTGGTGTGGGTATTTTCACGTGAGTTGAAATGGCCGTGGTGGGAGCGTGCGCTGATTATGTTAGCGACGCTATTTACTTTGGTTGTTTGGCAAATGTCGGTCAAAGACCAGCCGATTTGGAAGGTTGAAGAGTTACCGCCTGTATTTGCAGAAGATGCATTTTATGCACAAAGCCGATTACTGAATAAATCGTTAGACGCTGTTCAATATGGCGAATTTGCCCAGTCGCATTGGTACTTTTTAGGTGTGGCAGGTGCAAGCTATCAAGATGTATTTATGTATGAAATCGAACGTATTAAAGAACAGTTTGATACTCGATTTGGTACTTTTGGGCGTTCGGTTGAGTTAATTAACCATCCTGCAACGCGCACAGAAATTCCAATTGCTTCTAAAACCAGTATGGAGCTTGCATTACGCCGTATTGGTCAGCAGATGAATCGTGAAAGCGATGTACTATTTTTATACATGACCTCGCATGGTTTACCTAATGTATTTGAAATGGAAAATGCACCATTGGACTTGGCTCAAGTCGATCCAAAATGGTTGCGTGAGACTTTGGATGCATCGGGGATACGTTGGCGAGTGATTGTGATTTCATCGTGTTACTCAGGTAGTTTTGTACCTGCACTTCAAGATGAAAATACGCTCATTATTACGGCTTCAGCAGCAGATCGACAGTCATTTGGCTGTTCAAGTGAATCTGATTATACTTATTTTGGCCGTGCTTTCTTTGATCAAGCCATGCGCGAACAAACTTCAATTCAAGGTGCATTTAACCAAGCCAAAGACACCGTGGCGAAATGGGAAAATGCACAAGGTTTCGAGCCTTCTGAGCCACAATGGTCAATTGGTAAAAATATGCAGTTTATGTTGCCACAACTTGAGCAACGCCTATTTCCACCTGCAACGACTACACCAGCACAGCAAGAGTCCATTCAAGCCAAGCTTTAATTTAGCCATCTAATGCATAAAGGAAGAAACATGAACCTTATACAATCGAATCAATGTTTCCAAGGTGAGCAACGAATTTATAGCATTGAATCGAATGCTCTAAAAACTACGAGCCGTTTTGGTATTTTTCTTCCTGCACAGGCTTTGGCGGGTCAAGCATGCCCAGCATTATTTTATTTGGCGGGTTTAACTTGTACTGAAGAAACCTTTGCTATTAAAGCGCATGCGCAGCGCATGGCTGCAGCGCTAGGCTTGATTTTAATTAGCTCAGATACATCACCAAGAGGTGATGAAGTTACAAAAGGCGATCATTGGGACATCGGTCAGGGTGCTGGTTTTTATATCAATGCGACTCAAGCACCGTGGGCAGAACATTTTCAAATGGAAAGCTTTGTAGCAGACGAATTATATGCGTTGATCACACAAGAATTCCCTGTGGCTACAGGTCAAGTCGGCATATTTGGCCACAGTATGGGTGGCCATGGTGCTCTGACCTTAGCACTAAAATATCCTGAAAAGTTTAAATCAGTTTCTGCATTCGCACCTATTTGTGCACCTAGCCAATGTCCTTGGGGTGAAAAAGCATTTTCGGCCTATTTGGGCACAAATAAAGACACATGGCTTGCACATGATGCAACGGCACTGATTGAAGCTAAAGGTGCATTGTTTAGCGATATTTTAATTGATCAAGGTTTGCAAGATCAGTTTTATAGCCAATTAAATCCAGCGTTATTCAGTCAGGCATGTGCAAAGGTTGGACAGACGCTTAGCTTACGTGAGCATGCGGGCTATGATCACGGGTATTATTTTATTCAAAGCTTCATAGATGAACATTTACAGTTTCATGCTGTACAACTACAGTGATGTAATTCAAAACAAAAGCCAGACATACAGTCTGGCTTTTTTCATGTATCTAAATCAGCATCAGGGCTGATCGAGCAAGAGCTTAAGAATGAAGCCAATTTGCATGCAGGCTTTCTTGTCCCATTCGGATAAGATGATCCAGTACAACATTTTCTAAGCGCTCAAGATCAACATTTTCTTCTTTAGGCTGAATACGTACTTTAAGGATGCCAGCTTCGGGTTGGAGAAAAATTGTAGCTGTAGGCATAAAAATACTGAATAGCTCCGCTTCTTCAGTAGTTTCAAACTTATGTTTCCAATGATTTAGCAATCGTTTTGCGATTCGTGCTGGTTGTGCAGATACAATCTTCGCTTCAGAATATTGATGCATTTTAAAACTCTACAGATTAGGTAGATGATATTAATGAATAGTAATTGATTCTCATTTATTATTGTAGCGTTAATTTTCAACACAGCGTTTTATTCATGCGATTTTGTTAGAGTAAGGCGATGGAAAGCAGCTTTTGCTATAATAAAGATCGTGAGATTTATATAAGCCAGGTTTTTCCATGTCCAAGCCATTTTTAATTGCACCTTCTATTTTATCTGCAGACTTTGCTCGCTTAGGTGAGGAAGTTGAAAATGTACTCGCTGCAGGTGCAGATGTTGTTCATTTTGATGTGATGGACAACCATTATGTACCCAACCTAACATTTGGTGCAGGTGTGTGTAAGGCACTCAAAAAATATGGCATTCAAGCGCCAATCGACGTGCATTTAATGGTTTCACCAGTAGATCGTATGATTGGTGATTTCTTAGAAGCTGGTGCGGACATTATTACTTTCCACCCAGAAGCTAGCGATCATATTGACCGTTCTTTGCAGTTGATCAAGTCGGGTGGTGCAAAGGCTGGTTTAGTGTTTAACCCTGCAACGCCTTTACATTATTTGGATTATGTACTCGACAAAGTTGACCAAGTGCTGTTGATGAGTGTGAACCCAGGTTTTGGCGGTCAAAAATTCATTCCAATGACGTTGGAAAAATTACGCCAAGCACGAAAAATTATTGATGCCTCTGGCCGAGACATTCGCTTAGAAGTGGATGGCGGTGTTACACCAGCAAACATTCGTGAAATTGCTGAAGCTGGTGCGGATATGTTTGTGGCGGGTTCTGCAATCTTTGGTAAGCCAGATTATAAAGCTGTGATTGATGAAATGCGTTTAGAGTTAGCACAAGCAGGTTCAGTTCAGGTATAAGATTTTCCACTTAATCCACATTGTCTTGTGGATAACTTTATGGATATCTGTGTAGATAACTAGGTGGATAACTCAGTGGATAATTTGTTTAATTAATAAGCGTTTAAAGCTCAATGGTTTAGTAATTAGACAAATAATGTATAAAAATGACTCAACTGAGTCCTTTTTATACATCTGAAGTCTTTAAAAATATGGGCTTTTATTAATCTGGTGTTTAAAAAGTAGCTGTTTAAAAAATAACTTTATTGTTTTAATCAGAGCAAATTTTAAGAAATAGAATTGATTAAATTAAATTTAAAAAACTGTGTATAACCCATAAAGAACAGGTTTTGCTTTATGTGGATTATTCGGGATAGAATGGGCTAGGTTGAAAGTAAATCTTGTGTGTCACGCAAGGTGAATTAGACATTGGGGTTGAGCAGGGTGCTTCATTTTTTGTATCGACATTGTGTATTTGTCACGTTGATGGCTTTTGTCATCAGCTGGAGCAGTGCCGTGTCTGCAAAGCAAATCCCGATGCAATATCTAATGTCTATTGATAAGATCGCTCTAAATACACATAAGGTTGATCCGAAAACAAATCCTGCAAATGTTGACGCTGAATTGGTACAGCCAGTAGCTGATCATGGCTCAGTGCATCAGATATCACAGGCTCAGCAACACCTGACTGAGCATGTCGCATCGAGCATGTCTATGTCGGATTGTCATCAGCAATCGAGTCAGTCATCTCACACTGGTGCGACCAAGGCAATGCCACTGACACATTGTGATTTATCAAATACTACGCTTAAACATAAAGATGATTGCCAAGTCTGTGAGCAATGGCATTGTCAAATGATGCTGGTTGCAGTTGAATTGGTGCCCAATGAATGGCTCAAACCACTTTCAGTGACTTTTAAATCCTCCCTTATCAGCCCTTATGCTGCACAGCATTTACAGGGCTATTGGCAAGAAATTTTACGTCCTCCTAAAGCTTAATCTTGATTTAAAACGCATTTTCGCAATTTAAACAAAGGTTAAGTTATGTCTACAGTATTTAAATACCTCATGCTAGGGTCTTGTCTTAGCATATCCGTAGGATCGTATGCAGCGGTCAAAGAATATCAGCTCAATATTGATGAGCAATGGGTTAATGTAACGGGCAAGCCTGTAAAACGCATTACCGTCAATGGCCAATTTCCTGCGCCACAGCTCGAATTTGAAGAAGGCGATGAGGCTGTTATTCGTGTGAAGAATCATTTGAAAACACAGGATTCATCTATTCATTGGCATGGGCTTTTACTGCCTGGCTTGATGGATGGTGTGCCGGGGTTCAATGGTTTTACTGGAATTTCTCCCAACAAAGAATTTGTCTATAAATTTAAAGTACGCCAAAGTGGCACTTACTGGTATCACGCTCACTCTAAGGGCCAAGAACAAGACGGCTTGTATGGGCCTTTGGTGATTTATCCAAAAGGCAAAAAGCCCTTGACTAGTCATGAGCAAACGCAACGTGATTATGTGGTCATGCTGTCCGATTTTCATGAAAAAACCAGTGCAGAATTACAAAAAAATCTAAAAATTTCCGCTGAGTACTATCAAAATCAACGTGAAACACTGTCCGATGTGTGGAAGCAGGTTAAACGTGATGGTGTAAAAGCGACATGGTCTGATCGAAAAATGTGGAATCAGATGCGAATGCTTAAAACGGATTTGTCTGATGTCACGGGCTATACCTTTTTAGTGAATGGTAAAACGCCTGAACAAAACTGGACTGGAATGTTTAAGCCCAATGAGAAAGTTCGTTTACGTTTTATTAATGCCTCAGCCATGTCATTTTTTGATGTACGAATACCGAATTTAACGATGTCCGTTGTCAGTGCTGATGGCCAAGCGGTAAAACCAGTCAATGTAGATGAATTTCGTATTGGGACAGCAGAAACTTATGACGTAATTGTGCAACCCAAATCAGCACATTATCAAATTGAAGCGGAGTCGATTGATCGTTCAGGTTTTGCGGTAGGAACATTGCGTAATGAGTTAAGTCCAATCATGCAGGGCATTCATTTGCCTCAAGCTCGTCCTCGTGCCTTGTTAAATATGGACGATATGGGACATGGATCTTCTGATCATGGTGCGATGGATCATTCCCAAATGAATCATGACGCAATGCCTGCGATGGATCATTCCCAAATGAATCATGATGCAATGCCTGCAATAGATCATTCTCAAATGAATCATGATGCAATGTCTACGATGGATCATTCCCAAATGAATCACGATGCAGTGCCTACGATGGATCATTCCCAAATGAATCATGCTTCGTCTGAAACAGCACAAAGTACAGCACCTGTGTATGGCTGGGCTAATGCATCTACACCCAAAGGAGATAAGGCATTACAGTACAGTGATCTTAAATCTTTAAATCCGCAGGCGGATACCCGAGAACCTACGAGTGAATTGGTGATTCATCTTGGAGGCACTATGGAGCGCTATATTTGGACCATCAATGGTAAAAAATTTAGCGATGCTGAGCCGTTAAAGGTGAAATATGGCGAACGAATTCGGGTGAAATTTGTCAATGACAGCATGATGGCGCATCCAATGCATTTACATGGCATGTTTATGCAATTGGAAAATGGCCAAGTTGCATCTGATATGCCCAATAAGCACACGATTATTGTGCCACCCGCAAAAACAGTCACTGCACTACTTACCGCAGATGAATTGGGAGAGTGGGCAATTCACTGTCATCTGCTTTATCACATGAGTGCAGGCATGATGAGTAAATTGATCGTTGCTAACGTGACAGACGCAAATGTGTCAACTTCAGCGCTACAAGCTCAACCTACCGTACCAGCGACATCACAAGGAGATGCACATGCGCACCATTAATTCGCGTTTCTCACAGGTCGCTGGTGTATTGGTGATGGCTATGAGTAGTGGACTTGCAATGGCTCAGACACAAGTACAGTCAAAGGACCAATCATTTGATATGGCTTCTATGGATCATGCACATACGTCGCATCAGGACATGCCAGCGCATTCAATGCCACATACAGACATGATGCATCAACAGGTTGAGCAAAAACCACAGCATGCAGATAAACAAAAGCCACAGCCTTGTCAGGATCAATCTGTTCAGCAAGTGCAAAAGCCACAATGCAAAAATGCTTCAACACATTCAACCGAGAAGGAGAAGATGCATGTACAACATTAATCTTTTCTCGCCAACTGTACTTGCTCAGTCAGTACTTGCCACCACATTAGTTGTGACAAGCGGGTTGAGTCAGGCGAATCTGTCTGCTCAAGCACAGATGCCAATCATGTTGGATCAGCAACATTCACATCATAATATGATGGATATGGAGTCCGTATCTGAACCGAAGGCGGTTATGAGTGCGGACATGGCAATGTCAGAGCATTCTTCATCGTATAATCAAGTAACACATCAGCAGGGTAAGTCAGATTCATTGCAACATAGCGATGAGCAAATGCCACATGAAGGGCATGATCACCGTAAAGAACATGGCGCTCAGGTTTATGCCGTGACAACGCTTGATAGCCAATGGCAGCTAAATAATGATGATCAGGCAATGTGGAAAACCGAGTTTGAAACAAAAATAGGAACTGATGAAAATAAGGTTTTTTTTAAACTTCATGCAGATAAGGCCGAATCAGAAGATCTGGACTTAGAGGCAAAATTGTTGTACAGCCGTATGATTTCGGACTTTTGGGACGCACAAGTAGGTGTGCAGTACCGCGCTGAAAAGGTGCAACTAAATGCACAGAATAAAGACACGGAAGAAAATCTAGATGCGGTATTTGGTTTACATGGGCTTGCGCCATATTTCTTTGAAACCGATGCTTATTTTTATGTAGGCGCAGATCAATACGCTGCATTTAGTTTGGAAACTGAGCGAGACTTATTGTTAACGCAGAAGTTGATTTTAAAGCCCTATTTAGATTTAACCGTTATTTTCAGTGATGAATCTAAATATGCCCAAAAAACTGGCTTAAGTCGTGCGACTGCTGGTTTAGAGGCACGTTATGAAATCAGTAAAAAAGTGATGCCTTATTTAGGTATTGCTTATGAATATAGCCAAGGTCATGCAGAAAATTTGTGGCAAGCAAAAGCTCCATCTGATCAAGCATGGTTATATGGTGCGGGTATACGGTTTAAATTTTAAACCTAATATACGTATCAACTTGGCTTGAATTTGTATAGGTCTTTGAATACATAAATTCAAAGGCCTACTTTTTGTAGGTTTATTTTAGGTCATGAAATGTAAAAAATGCCCTAAAATGTCTCAAAAATAGTTATGATTGCACCATTAGAAGGAGGAACGACCTCCCTCATTTTTGCCTAATGTAAATATGAGAAAAATCGTCAGGACGACCTGACTCTATAGAAGGAGCAGGCATCGTGGCTTGGATAGTTCTCGTTTTTGCAGGTGTTTTTGAAATTATTTGGGCATATACCATGAAAATGTCCGAAGGTTTTACAAAACTTGGTCCTAGTATTATTACATTGATTTTCATGGTATTAAGCTTTGGCATGTTAGCTTACGCCATGCGAAGCTTGCCTTTGGGAACAGCTTATACTATTTGGACAGGCATTGGCGCGATAGGTTCTTTTGCTGTCGGAATTTTTGTTTTAGGTGAACCAGCTACCGCTTTGCGGATGTTGGCTGCAATACTGATTGTTTCAGGCTTGGTGCTAATGAAACTTTCATCGTCTTAATATGTATTTTAAGTGTCATCTCAAATTGAGCTGGCACTTTTTTGTATCAATTTTTTACATTTTAATTGTTCAACAGGGTAAGGGTAGAATGGCTTGGGTTGTATTGATTGTGGCGGGTATGTTGGAAGTGGTTTGGGCATATTGTATGAAAGTGTCCGATGGATTCACTAAGCTCACCCCAAGTCTATTGACGCTCATTTTTATGATCGCGAGTTTTGCTTTATTGTCTTATGCCATGAAGTCTTTGCCCTTAGGTACAGCCTATACCGTTTGGACTGGAATTGGTGCAGTAGGCTCATTTGCGGTGGGTATTATATTTTTAGGAGAGCCAGCCTCTGCCATGCGAATGCTGGCAGCCGTTTTGATTATTTCAGGATTAGTGCTGATGAAGCTCTCTTCAGCTTAAAGTGAAAGCCAGACAAAAGGCATAAATGATGTTAACGCTGAGATTGAATATTGACAAACATAACGACTTTTAAAAATTGATATAAAATAATGAATTATAGGTATATGATGCTGTTGAATAAATAATACTCAATATAGATAAATGAATATTACACAAATGTTGATGCCTTTATTTGCCCAAATGTGGTGGCTGATTCTGTTTATGGTTCTCGTAGGCTTATTTAAAGCATTTAAGCCTTTTTTGAAGGGAAAGTTCGGCGAGTTCGCAGTGAGTGTACATGTCAAACTTTATTTAAATAAAGAACAATATATATTATTAAATGATTGCACATTCCCTGATGAACAAAATCAGACCACGCAAATAGATCATATTTTATTAAGTCCTTTTGGTATTTTTGTGGTGGAAACTAAAAACTATAAGGGTTGGATTTTTGGCGGTGAGCGTCAAAAAATGTGGACACAAAAGATCTATAAACAGAGCTATAAATTTCAAAATCCATTGCATCAAAATTATAAGCATCAGAAAGTTTTACAACAGATTTTGAACGATATTGTAGAGCCAGATTTGATTCATTCGATCGTGGTTTTTATGCCTGACTGTGAGTTTAAAACAGCCATGCCTGACAATGTATTTCGTGGCGCACGCTGGACAGATTATGTGAAGACCTTCCAACAACCCTGTATATCCGCAATGAAAATCAAACGTATTCAGCGCCGCTTAGAACAGGAAGTTTTAGAAAAATCTTGGAAAACACAGCGTCAACATGTAAAGAATGTACAGCAGGCACGGCAAGATCGTTCCATGAAGTGAATGCTCGCTGAGGCAATGGTGATATCATCGCTGTTTGTGCTTTGCCGTTCTTTTGTTATGATGCGAGGCAATAATAATAAACTGAAAAACACAACAAATGACTACAGCCAACCTAGCAAATTTATTTTTACAGGCCTCAGAGAACCCGGAATTAACGCCAGTATTTTTACAGCAGTTATTAAACGTAGAAATCTACGCCTTAGGTTCTGAGCAAGTCAATGGGCGCTATCAATTTCGAATGTTACAAACAGAGCAGGGGGAACAGGCAATCCCGTTCTTTTTATCTAAAGAGATGATTTATGCAGATTTAGGTGATGAGCCTTTTGTACATTTGCCCGCACGAAAATTGTTTGAAATCACGCAAGGTGCAATATTGGTTCTGAATCCAACTTCAGATGTTTCCAAAGAGTTTTCGCCACTAGAAATAGACTTTTTGCTACAGACAATGCCCCACGTGTGTTAAATGATATATAGCTCAAAATAAAAAAGGCCCTTCCGTTCGAAGGGCTTTTGCTTATTGATGCTGTTGGAGCTTTAGTACAATATCAGCCAGTGGTTTAACTTTTTTCACGTCATCCCAAAGAAGCTTAGCTTCAGGATAATGTTTGGACATCATGCCAAGCCATTGTTTATAACGTCCCACCATATTGATTTCTTTCTTGTAGGGGCCACTCAGGAAGCGGATTTGGAGCTGAATCAGTTCGTCCCATGTAATGAGCGCATCATCGGTATTTTTACGAATGCACTGTGTAATATCTGGTGTTGTTACGGCTGCGCGCCCAATCATTAAATCTTCACAGCCAGATTCTAGCTGACACTGTTTAGCATCCGCATTGGTCCAAATTTCACCATTGGCGATCACATTAATTTTTAAGCTTTCGCGAATGGGTTGCAGTAAGTCCCAAAATGCAGGCGGGGTATAACCATCGGCTTTTGTACGTGCGTGAACCGTTACCCATGTAGCACCAGCATCTTCAATTGCATGCGCATTTTCTAAGGTAAAGTTGCGATCGAGATAACCGAGACGCATTTTCGCTGACACAGGAATATGTGCAGGCACAGCATCACGTACAGCTTTTACCAATTCATGCACGACTTCTGGCTCATCCAACAGTACAGAGCCGCCACGATGGCAATTTACAGTTTTAGCCGGACAGCCAAAGTTCATGTCAATTGCTGGCGCCCCGAGTTCTACTGCTCGTACCGCATTGGCAGCCAGCATGTGTGGATTATTTCCTAAAAATTGCACATGTACAGGTGTGCCTGAGGCTGTTTTACCTTCGGTTAATAGTTCAGGGCAATAGCTATGATAGACGTGGTCAGGCAAGACAGAATCAGTCACACGAATGAACTCAGTTACACACCAGTCAAAGCTTCCGACGGATGTGAGTACATCACGCATAATAGGATCTGTTAAGCCTTCCATGGGCGCAAGAACAAGTTTCAATGTGACCTGCCTATGTCATAAAATCGAAGGCTGTTATACGGTTTTTTGCTGATGATGTCTAGCAATGTGCAGGATATTTCCATATCTATTCTTATTACATTGGCATAAAAAAGCCTGCTCAATCACTTGGAATGAGCAGGCTGTATACGGATTTCACAGGTATCTAGACCATTGTACTTTAGAGCTTGCTGCTTTTAAGCCATTGCCTGTATTTGGTGTACCTGATCCATCGCTATTTTTAGATGGGACCGTAATTTTTGTGCCACCCATCACGTGGTTAGCAATCAGACCGCCATCTACACCTTGAGTCGCAATATTGCCTATAATAGCATTGGCATTATTTGTAATCCCGCAGGCTGCAGAGGTTGTTACGCCTTTACGACTTAGCACATCGCCATAAATTCGGGTACATGCACCAATATGAATTTGATCATTTGCCATTAATGCTACACGGCCTAAATCTAATTTATCAATTGACTTACCGTCAATAGTGACTTTTTTATTGGTTTGATCAGGATTTTTGTCCATATTTAAAAGGAATTCATTGTCATTTTTACACAGGTTCACTGGTACTAAATAGCGCTCTGACAATGTTGTTGGTGTTGTCGCAGTAATTGTAAGATCAATGTTATTTACGGTTTTTAAACGGCGGTTACAGATCAAACCAACTTTGTCGGCACCTTCACGTACAACTTCATAAGGGGCATAAATACGCGGAGAGAAGGCGATAGACCAAATTTCTCCTTCTGCTAAGAAGCTATTGGTATAGGCATTCGTTAAGCTGTCAGCTTGCCAGTTGGCTGCGCCTGCGAACTCTAAAGTACCTTCAAAATACATGATCCCAGGTGCGAGTGTGGCATTGTCCAGTGAAGATGGATTCATAATCGAGCGTACACGCCATCTATTTAAAATATTGCCATAACCGTAATCGTCATCTATTCCTAGGGTTTTGCCAATACTAATTCGAGGCAGATAACCAATGATTTCACTGCTGCATTTTCCATTGGTCACAGTAAGACAAATCGCTCCAGTATAAGTTTTTCCATTAAATGTATAATCACCGATTGAAAAGCCTTGAGAGTTGATAGATTGTTTAGTTCCATCGGCATTCAAAATATATTGACTATTATTTTCATAAATATAAGTCAGCGTATTCGCTTTGTTTTTTAATTGGTTGAGGTATACGCGGTCAAACTTGCCACTTTTAGTGAAAATATAGTTGGCTTCTTGTTTGTAGACGGTTACATCAACTTTAGTTTCAAATGCTGTACTGTCACTAATACCTTTCCGTATGCCTTGCTCATTAATGGTCACAGTTGGAGCTGTCATTACATTAAAAAATGGAGAAAGCTGAGTTTGTTTCTTATAAGTAGAACCGGATGTAGCAAACAAAGAAACATCAATATCTGAGCCAACGACATAAATATCTTTTGCACTTGCTCCAAGCCCAATCACTTGAACTTTTCCTGCAGATTTAATATGACCAGCATTGCTACCAGTATGCACTTCAACATTACCTTTTGCTGTAATGTCATCGGTTTTACCACCTAGCCACAGCTCAACAGCTCCTAATGTTTCTATGTTTTTAGCGCGGGCATTAACTCCTGTTACAGTAACTTTTCCGCCAGCTTTAATATTACCTGCTGTATTATCGGTGTGAATCTCAACTTCACCTTTAGCAAAAATATCTTGTGATTTACTTCCAGTCCATAAAGAAACATCTTTATTCGATTCAATTTTTCCAGCTGTAGCCCCAGTGTTGAGACTGACCCAGCCATTGGCTTTAATATCTTTTACTGTTGAAGCGCTGATGGTCACATTGCCCATGGTTTCAATATTGTCTGCTTTAGACCAGCCACTAAGCTCGACGTTGCCAATGGATTGAATATTTTTAGCTGTTGCACTTGTATAGAGAGTTACAGTGCTCAGCGCTTTGATATCTCCAAAATTATCGCCTGTTAATAATGTAACTTTTCCTCTCGAAGTGACATTAATAATGGCATCACCGCAGTTTTGAGCGCCACAATCGATGTATACATCTCCAGTTGCATTGATATTCAGCTCAGAAATATTTTTGGTTTTAAATAGAAGATTGAGAGCGAGGCTGCCGTCAACATTGAGTGTCACTTTGGCATTTGGTGATTCAGACTCGATTAACGTCGCCCCTGTAAATACGGTGTTGCCACCGAAGTTAATTGCGCTATTTTCGCTGACAACAGCAACTGTTCCATTAGTTAAGGTCAAATTATAGATTACTTCAATAGTCGTTGCCGCTTGAGAGCTTAAGTTGTTTGAACTGATATTTGCAGTAACCGTACAGGCTGCTCCTTCAGTTGTACAGCCGGAAACACGGATATTTTTGGCAATAATTTCTTTTTTGTTTGCATCAGATCTTAGGGTAATGCTTCGCCCGTTCAATGCTGGAATATTCGTTGCATTTATTTTGCCCTGATTCAATAAATATTCTTTAAATGCACTTACACCAGCCCAGCCCATAAGCTGTGCATTGGTTTGTGCGTGAGCTGCCACACCTGCTTCACGGTTAGTGACTAAGGTTTTTGCGACAGTTGCTGTAAGCAGCATGACAGTGATGCCAATGAGCAATACTAGAAGTACGGTTGCCATGCCTTGCTGTTTTTTTAAAGTATGCATTGCTCATCCCTCACTTTCTAAGTTGAAGTTATATTGTTAAGACAGATTACATTTTGAATATTTTGACCAATTCCAGTCATATACTGGCGTGTTGCTGTGAGTGTAATTTGCTTTAGCCCAGTGCCAGATGCTTTTTCAATACCAAATGGGGAGCATCCAGTGCCTGATGTAATCGCATATTGATAAATAGGTGTAGCTGTACTATTTCTTATGGCTATAATGGATTGATCTTTTTCCCATGTTCCAGATGTAATAGCTTCTGTCGTACCACACGCTGTTTTTTTCAAAAGGACAAGACGATGAATTTTTTGTCCATCTTCTGTTGTAACAACCTCGCCAATTCCCTTACATTCATAGGAAAGTGGTGTTGTATTAATTTCTTTCACTGAACGCCAAAAAATTGCTGGATTACCAGAATATGTGCCTGAATCAATATCCGATTGTTGACCAGAGCCGAAGCCGGCATTTTGGACATATTTTTGAATAGTTAACATACCGGATTGTAATTGTGCATCGTATTCGGCATCTTGCGTTGAACTTACACTCACTTGAGTTAGCTGTTTAAACAACATGAGCATGGTGACCATACACAGCATGGCAATTACTATTCCAACAAGTAGTTCGATAATCGTAAAACCATTTTTTGGCATGATTTATCTCCCGACCATATAACAGTTATCACTTGCCGTTCCATTTGCACAAGTCTGAGCTTCAGCAAGAGTTGTACTTACAGCAAGTACAGGCCACTCTGTTTCTGTTGTACCCATATTTATTTTTTCAATTGCACATGCTGTGTAGTAGGTCTTGCCGGCTAATACGAAGCTGTCTTTGTTTACAGCAGTGCAAACACTACCTGTGTTAGTATTATTGAGCGCATTTTGTAATTTAGATTGCATCATATTAATAATAATAAAATTAGTATTTAGGTCTTTTTGTGCTGTCAGCATTTTACTAATTGCAGCTCCACTACCGAGAATTACGATAGAAAAAAGCATAAGGCCTACCAAGGATTCGAGTAAGGTAAAACCTTGCTCTTTATAAGATATAGATGTCAGCTGTTTCATCATTTTTTCCTACCTTAAATGCTGTTGCTAGGTCACTTGAGCACCCACTACCTGAAACAAGTACGAGTACACCAGCAGAATTAAAAGAAATACACTGAAAGCTATATGTTCCTTGTTTAATCAAAATACCTTGAGAAAGTGGAAAGGTACGTAATAAGGTATTACTGCTTGCTGATGGGCTAGAAGGAATCTCACATACATTTGTTGAGTTAAGTGCTGTACGAATAATATTTAATGTATTAGTTGTACTATCTAAACAAACGCTCACGGATGAATTGCTAATTAACTGATTATTGGTATTTCTGAGCGCTGATGCTTTCGCTTGTGTTACAGCTGTTTTAAAGGTGGTAAGTGCACTATTTACTTGGCTTCGATCGACCCAAGTGCGTGTAAGTGAAGAACCTAGCATTAATAAAATAGAAAATAATGCGATGGTAATCATCAGCTCAATGAGCGTAAAACCTGTTTGTGTAGTTGGATGCTGTATTTTCATATCATTTCATCCATTCAGTGACTGAGCCACAACCTGAGATTGTTTTTACACTCTGATTATTCAGTGTGAGGGTACAGCCAGAAACTTTAGTTTCATTGCCAGTTGCAGTAAGTGTGTATGTAGAGCCATCTGTAGATACATATTGATACTCAAATGCATTTGAAGATGGTGCCCAAGTTTTAAAAACCGTATTTGCTGTTAAAGCACTGCTTGTAGTAAGTGAAGCAGTAGGATAATTAAGAGTGCGTTGATAGTTATTCTCAGCAGAAAGAGATAATGCGATGAGATTTGATTGCGCTTCTTTAATTTTTGATCGAGTGATGTAGTTTTGATAACTCGGAATCGCGATAGATGCCAAGATCGCAATAATCACCACAGCAATAATTAATTCTATTAAAGTAAATCCGTTCTTATTCATATTTACCTCATCACGGTAATTAATTTTTACTTGTCTGTATTTGAGAATGTTTTTAGTTTAATCATGAAACACTATTTGCACAATAGTGAGAAATACATCTCAAAAATGCAACGATAAAGTAAAGTAGTTTAAACTTATGTAAGTATTTGTAAATGAAACTGTATATGTTTAAGTAATATTCCAGTTTATTTTATTGCTATTGTTTTTGATTAAATTTTATTTGTCATTGAAATATATAGATTAAAATTTATTAAAATGCGTGAATAAGAAAGTTAAATTACTAAATTTATGATTTTATTCTACCTGTTGGTGTTTGTAGCTATAAATATCGTACTTTTAATTTTAAATTGGTTTTATTTTTAAATTTAATTAAACAATATAATTTGCTTTTTGGTTGATTATGCCAATCAATTAGAGGTTAATTATGTCGTAAAGAAAAATGATATTGAATTGAATTTTTATATAAGTCTCAGTATATGGGGCTTTGTTGATTTATTTGTCATATTTAAAAGTTTGATTATAATTTATAAGCGACAAAAAAAAAGAGCACATTTGCATATACTCTTTTTTTAATCTACTCAATATATGTTCAAATTGTTAATTAAAATACTTGAAAATTATCTTTTACAGCATGTAACGCATTAACGGCCTAAAATCATTTCTAAGACAATTTTAGATCCAATGAAGCCGATAGCAAGTAGAAAAAAGCCGATGATTGTAAAACGAATGGCTTTTTGTCCGCGCCAGCCAAATTGATAATGACCAATTAAAAGTGAACCATATACAAACCATGAAACGATACTAAATGCTGTCTTATGGGCAAGATGCTGGCCAAAGAAATTATCAATTGTGAAAAATCCAAAGCCTAAGGCTAGGGTTAAAAGTATAAAGCCCGCAATTAGCATATCAAAAAGCAGTGATTCCATGGCTTGAAAAGAGGGTAACAAGCTTACCCATACCCGACGCTTTTGTTTGTTTTTGAGTTCACGGTCTTGGAACCAGAGCAATACGGCGTGAATGGTTGCCATTAATAGAATGGCATAGGCCGAAAGCGACAAAATAATATGGATGTCTAAACCCAAAGAATTTTGACTGATAATCAGATCGTGTTTACTAAAGGCAAAACCTAATATAAGGCCTGTGGCCGCAACGGGTATGCCAATTAAATTGAGGGCAAGTACAGGGCGATAGGTACTAAATAGAATACTCAGCAGTAACATCAGTCCAGAAGTGAAGGACAAAATGTTAAAGACATTATAGTTAATGCCTGCTGGTGTTAGCATGTCATTCAATAGAACACCAGCATGTAATAACAGGCCTAAAGCTAGAATAAGGCCAATAAACCAATGGTTTGGGCTACGTTTAGACATTAAGTGTATGAACAGATACCAAAAAGAGGTGGTATAGGCGATTAATGCTAAGATCGTATAAACCAAGGGGAGACTGATCATGTCAAACCTTTTTCAGGATGATGAATATTCATTTATATAATTTCTGCAAGAACTAAAGTATCCTATAGCATTCTATGCATAAATTTTCTATTTTAAGAAACAATTTTTTGCTCATGGCTATTTTAAGCGGAATTTGCAATGTTTGATACCTTAACAGAACGACTCACGCAGAGTTTAAGAAATGTTACTGGCTCTGGGCAGCTAACCGAAGATAATATTAAAGATACGTTACGTGAAGTGCGTATGGCACTTCTTGAAGCCGATGTGGCGTTGCCTGTAACTCGTGAGTTTATCGCGAAAGTTAAGGAAGAAGCATTGGGCCAAGAAGTGATGACTCAGTTATCGCCAGGCCAAGCTTTCGTCAAAATCGTACATGACGAATTAACAAAAATGATGGGTGAGGCGAATGAAAGCCTTGACCTTGCGGCTAAACCGCCAGTTGTTGTGTTGCTTGCAGGTTTACAGGGTGCGGGTAAAACTACAACAGCTGCAAAATTAGCGCGTTTCTTACAAGAACGCCAAAAGAAAAAAGTTGCGATGGTGTCTGCCGACGTTTATCGTCCAGCTGCAATTAAACAGCTTCAGACCGTTGCGGGTGAAGTTGGCGCAATTTTCTTTGAATCTAGTGCAGATGAAAAGCCAATTACCATTGCTAATCGTGCAATTGAACAAGCAAAAATTCAATTTGCTGATGTATTAATTGTCGACACAGCAGGTCGTCTACATGTAGATGACGACATGATGGACGAAATTAAAGAGCTTCATGCGGCGATTAAGCCAACTGAAACTTTATTCGTTGTCGATGCGATGACTGGTCAAGATGCTGCCAACACTGCAAAAGCGTTTAATGATGCTTTGCCTTTAACGGGTGTGATCTTAACGAAAACTGATGGTGATGCCCGTGGTGGTGCGGCGCTTTCTGTTCGTGCAATTACTGGTAAGCCAATTAAATTCTTAGGTATGGGCGAAAAGCTTGATGCCTTAGAGCCATTCCATCCTGAACGTATCGCACAGCGTATTTTGGGTATGGGTGACGTGCTTTCTTTGGTCGAAGAAGTTGAACGTAAAATCGACAAAGAAAAAGCCGAAAAAATGGCGAAAAAACTGCAAAAAGGCGGTAGCTTCAACTTTGAAGATATGCTGATGCAGTTTGAGCAAATGAACAAAATGGGCGGCATGATGGGCTTCTTGGATAAATTACCGGGCATGAGTAATGCCGGTATTCAAGATGCGATTGCGCAGGCGAACCCAGAAAAACAAGTGAAAAAAATGGAATCGATTATTCAATCGATGACGATTAAAGAGCGCCGTAATCCGGACCTTATGAACCCAAGCCGTAAAAAACGTATTGCAGCGGGTTGTGGTATGGAAGTTTCTGAAGTGAATAAACTGATTAAGCAACATGCCCAAATGGCGAAAATGATGAAGAAATTTGCCAATCCATCGGGTATGGCAAAAATGCTGAAATCATTGAGCGGTATGCAGAAACAATTTGGTGGTGGCGGTATGGGTCCACTTTTTGGTAATAAAGATCCAAAGTAAATTTGGAAATCTAAAAAGGCGCTTTATGCGCCTTTTTTATGATTTTTTAATGCCATGGATATGAAAAATAATTGCTATTAACTGTGGGTTTAGTCTTGTCAAAGCAGTTAAAATCAAGCCACAATGGTATTTAAGAAATACACAAAGACTGAAAGATTCAGGATTATCATTAATTCAACATAAGAATTAAAAGCGATGATTAAAACAAGTAAAAAAAATATTTATATTGTGCATGGCTATCAGGCTTCCCCCAATGATCATTGGTTTCCTTGGCTGAGTAAGCGCTTGAACGAGGTAGGTCATGTATCCAAACGTGTAGTGTTGGCAGAATCTGAACAGCCTAATTTTGAGTATTGGCAAAAGTTTTTGTCCTTACAAATACCACAACTCGATGAAAATACTATTATTGTGGCGCATAGTCTCGGATGTTTAACGACTTTGCATTATTTAAGTACATATTTTGCAGCGCATAAAACCAAGATTAAAGCAGGCATATTTGTGGCAGGGTTTATGTCACCTTTAAAGGCAGTTCCAGAACTGAATGGCTTTATTCAACAAGCTAAACTGAATCGGTTGTTGCTGGTCAAAGGGATGCCTTTGTCTGTATGTTTACTTTCAAGCAATGATCCTTATGTGCCACCGCCTTTAACCTTACAGTTGTCAAATTTAATTCAAGCGCAGAATATTGAAGTGAAAAATGCAGGGCACTTTATGGCACAAGATGGTTATACCGAGTTCGAGCAAATGTGGGAAATATTACAACCTTTATTGACTTAAGCTTTGTAATGATTTGCTTTGCGCATCTCTTTTGAATGTTAAGAAAAAGGCGAACAGAAAATAGGTTTTCTGTTTGCCTTTTAATTTTGATGAGTCAAAAATTTACTGTGTGCTGTGTTGCAAATAATGTTGCAGGCCTTTAAGCAATAAATCATTTTCAATACGTGGAGTATATGGGCTTAAGTATTTGGCAAATAATGCCGCATCTCCCCCTGTTAAAATCAGCTGGCTTGGATATTTTTCTAAGACCTTTTCAATGGTACTGAGTAGGCTCAATAAAATGCCATGATGGACCGCATCAATGGTGTTTTTACCGGGTGAAAGCTCATCAAAACAGGCATCTGGAATTTTAATGCCTTTGGTGTTTTGAATGAGTGAGTCTCGTTGCAAATACAGATTAGGTAAAATATAGCCACCTAAATGCTGATAACCTTCAGATAAATCAATGGTGAGTGCTGTGCCACAGCTAATAACGCAGTAGTGTTGTTCTGGATTGTCAATCACGGCTAGCATTTGTAACCAGCGGTCGATACCTAACTTAGTAGTATCTTCATAGGCACAGCGTAAGCCTTGAAATTCTGCATGTACTTTTGCAAAAGTCACAGGCACATTTAAAAACTTGAGTATCTTTTGAATACGATCATTATTTTTTTTGTCCTGCACCGAAGAAATGCCGACCTGTTGTAAATTCAAATTTTTAAAATGTTGAATTAAACCCAGTAAAAGCTCTGCAGGAGATTGCAGGTGTAACTCTGCTGCATGCTCAATAATCTGATCATTTTGCGTGATCCAGTATTTTAGACGTGTGTTACCAATGTCGAGCCATAAACTTTTCATATCAGACATCTCTTAGGCTTTAGACTTTAAGCGTAAACGGCCTTGGAAAAAGTGTTGCACTTCACCTTGCTGTTGTATTTCGATGGCACCATCATTTCGAATACCTAAAAAGGTGCCTGTAGTGAGGCCTTGTAAGTGCTCAAACTCAACCATCTGATTTTTGAAGGACGCATAATGATTAAAGCGTGCAGCCAAGTTGGTGCAACCGTGACTGAACCATTCACCAGCTTGTTGAATTGCCAGATATAATTCTGCCGTCAGTTGGATACGGTTAAATTCGCTTAAGCCCAATTCTGTCAGAGAGCTAGTGGCTTGATCAATGCTTTGCTTAGATAAAGGAAGTACATTCAGACCAACACCAACAACGGCTTGGTGTGCATTGAGGGGTTCAACCAAAATACCGCCCCATTTCCCTTGCGTGCTATAGAGGTCATTGGGCCATTTTACTTGTAAATTTAGAGGCTCTAGGCTCGGCATTTGTAGGATATTTAATGCAATTTCCAAAGCTAAACGTCCATCAATAGGTGTTTGCGTATTGAGCAATGTGCTTAAATAGATATTTCCTTCAGGAGAAACCCACTGGTTTTGACGTTGGCCTCGGCCTTGGGTTTGCCGAATACTGGTTACCAAGACTTGCTGAATACCCTTGAGGGCAATTTCGCGAACATCATCATTGGTTGATGTTGTCACGGGTTTGAGTAATAAGACTTCTGGCAGTTGATTGGCTTCAGTCAATATTTGTTGCAGTTGTCGCGTCTCTAAATCCATTTGAATCTGAGAAATGTGGAATAGTGTACATGGAGTTAATCATATATTTGCTGATTGGTGCAATCGCTGGTTTTACTGCGGGGCTCTTTGGTGTGGGTGGCGGTTTAATTATCGTGCCTATTTTGTACATTGTTTTTAGCCAAATGAACTACGATCCTTCAGTGATCATGCATCTCGCTGTTGGTACATCCTTAGCCACAATCATCGTCACCTCTATTAGTTCTGTGTCTGCACATCACAAAAAGGGTGCAGTGTTATGGAATGTATTTGCCAATTTAGCCCCAGGTTTAGTGTTGGGTTCTTTTCTAGGTGCTGGGATTGCCCATTATTTATCGGGTCAGGGCTTACAGTTACTCATTGGTGGCTTTGCAATATGGGTCGCATTTAAAATGTTTCGTGGTGCACATGTCCAAATTGATCCATCACAGCATTTACCTTCTACTCCCATACAAATGCTTGCAGGGGGTGGTATTGGAATTGCATCTGCGATATTTGGGATTGGTGGAGGAAGTTTAACTGTACCGTATTTAAACCGATGTGGTGTGGTGATGCAAAAAGCAGTAGCCACTTCTGCGGCTTGTGGTTTACCTATTGCGATAGCAGGTGCGCTTGGTTTTATGTGGTTTGGTCAGCAAGCCCAAGTAGCGCTTCCTTATGCGATTGGATATGTGCATATTTATGCTTTTATTGGCATTAGCGTGATGAGTTTTATTACGGCTAAATTAGGTGCGAAAGTTGCACATCGTCTATCGGCAGCCATGTTAAAAAAATGCTTTGCAACATTACTCAGCGTGGTAGGTGTTTATTTTATATTCCAAGGAATTTTACATTTTTCACTCTGATTGCAAGCGAAAGTCACTTGAAAGCGCCAAGGATGGCGTTATAGACTGCAATTGACTTTATAGACACAAGATTGTCCTACAATGTTATGGTAATGTCGTGTAAAAAGCAGTTAAATCGAACCAGATTGCAATAAAAAATAGCATCTCATGCATCAATAAAAACAAGATAGGAATAGTATGCAGCCACAAGAAGCGGACAGCTTGTCGGAGCAAATTGCCAAGCATATCAGTGAACAGATCATTCGCGGTGAATTGGTGGAGGGAGAGCGTATCCAAGAATTACGCATCTCTGCTGAACTTGACGTGAGCCGTGGATCTGTCCGTGAAGCTTTGCTTATTTTAGAGCGTACACAGCTCATTGAAATTTTCCCCAGACGCGGTGCGATTGTATCGGAAATGTCGGCCTTACAGGTGCGTGCATTATTTGATATGGCGTCCTTATTGCTGGGACAGATCGTACAACGTGTATCTGAAACATGGCGAAGTTATGAAGCAGAGCGCATTCAGCTATTATTAGAGCAATTGAGCATCGAAACTCGACAAGGCAATGCCGAAAAGTTTTATGATTTGATCTTTCAGGCTATGGCACGCCAGCATGAAATGGTCGGGAATGCATATTTGATGCGTTATTATCAGGAGCTACTTCCTTCATTGCGTCGGAGCTATTTTTTAACCCTGAACATTTCGCGCAGAGAACTACAAGAATCTTTTGAGTTGTTTAAGATGGTTTCGGATGCAATTTTGATTCGAAAGGCACAACAAGCCACTTTATTTATGGAAGATTTTTGTCGACACTTAAGGAACCTTGTGTTGGAATCACTGACCAGGATGAAACAAATCGAACTCGCGTGGGCTAGACGTTCACGGCGTTAATCAGGACATTATGCGTTTAAGCAGTTTAAAACTTTCTGGCTTCAAATCTTTTGCCGATAATACGACTTTACACTTTAAAGATAGTCGCACCGCTGTAGTAGGCCCAAACGGTTGTGGTAAATCCAATGTGATTGATGCCATTCGTTGGGTGATGGGAGAATCGAGTGCACGCCAGTTACGTGGCGGAAGCATGCAAGATGTCATCTTTACTGGTACAGCAAAGCGTAAACCTGTGGGTGTGGCCAGTGTAGAACTGCGTTTTGAAAACACCTATGGCAAATTAGGTGGTGCGTACAATGCCTATAATGAATTGGCCGTGCGTCGTCAGGTCAACCGCGATGGTAAGTCTGAATATTTCCTCAATGGCACCAAATGTCGCCGTCGTGATATTACCGATATCTTTTTGGGCACAGGTTTAGGGCCACGTTCATACGCGATTATTGAACAAGGCATGATTAACCGCATGGTGGATGCTAAGCCTGAAGAAATGCGGGTGTTTTTGGAAGAAGCTGCGGGTGTATCGCGTTATCAAGCGCGCCGCCGTGAAACCAATGTGCATTTAGAGCACACCACACAAAATTTATCACGCTTAGAAGATATTGCGACCGAGCTCAAATCACAGTTAAAAACATTGCAGCGCCAGTCGGAAACGGCTGTGCAATATAAAACGCTCGAAAAGCAAATTCGAACGATCAAAATCGAAGTACTGTCTTTTCAGTGTGAGCAAAGTAGTCGCTTACAACAAGAATATACCGTTCAAATGAATGATTTGGGCGAGCAGTTTAAATTGGTGCGCTCAGAACTGAATACTCTTGAGCATGATTTGGCTTCGACCAGTGAATTGTTTCAGCGTTTAATTCAGCAGTCCACGCCCCTACAAACTGAATGGCAACAAGCTGAAAAAAAATCTGCTGAATTGAAAATGACTTTGGAGCAAAAGCAAAGTTTATTTTTGCAAAATTCTGATAGCTTAGTGCAACTCGAACAGCAAAAAGCACAGACCAAAGAACGTTTGCAATTGTTAGAGTTACAATTGGAGACGTTGCATCAGCAACAAGAGGATTTAAATGCTCAATTGGCAATACAGGAAAGCCAAGGGCAAGAAAAAATACAAAATTTAAGTGACTTAAAAGCGCAACACAGTATGGCGCAGCAACAGTTTGAGCAAGTCAAAACGCAAGTTGAAAAGCAACAGCAAAACAAGCTCCAAATGCTGGCACAGATAGAGCAACTAAGTAAAAATATCAGTCGCTTAGAGCAACAAAAATCCACCTTGCAGCATCAAGCGTCGCAAATTTTAAATCAAGCTCAGCAAGATGAACTAGAACAGCTTGAGCAGAACAAGCAAGACATTCACGAGAAATACCAACTTACTGAGCAACAGGTGGTGGTGTTCAGCACCGAGTTGGAACAGCTGAATGTACAGCAACAACAGCAAAAAGCACAGGTGCAACAGTTAAAGTCAGACATTCAGGTCTTATTGTCTGAACAAAAAAACTTAAATCAGTTGCTCACCAAAGCGACACCTAAACAGCAGGCTGATACGGTGCAATTGATGCAGTCACTGCAATTGTCTGCTTTAGGCAAAGCGCATGCAGGTTTGATTGAAAAGTTTTTGGCTAAATGGCTACATGCGCAGGTTTTAACAGTTACAGATACTTTTCAAGAGGGGCATGCACGCCAGTTAAAAGCTAAGGCTGATCTGCCACAGATTCAATTGGAGCATTTAACCTGTTTAGCCACATGGATTGATGCACCGCAATATTCGCTTTGGCAACAGGTTGCGGTAGCTGACGACTTAAATACAGCACTGCGCTATCAAAGCCAATTAACCGCAGGTCAGTCGATCCTAAGTTTGGATGGTTATCATGTTGGGCCAGATTGGGTGATTGGTCTAGATTATGATGAAGACAGCCAAGCAGGCCAAGGTGCATTGAGCCATCGTATTCGTTTAGATGAAATTAGCGAGCAATTGCTACAGCTCAATGTGCTTTTGGTCCAAGCTGAAGCGAAACTTACTGAGTCTGTAGAACAATTAAAGCAAGCACAGCAACAATTACAGGCTACGCAAACACAGCTGAAACAACTGCAAAATGACTTACAACACGCCGATGTTGCGATTGTTAAAGTCCAAAGTACAGCGCAAGCCTTTGCATTACAAAAGCAACAATTATCTGATCAGTTAATTCAAGTTGAGGCACAACTTGAAGAAGATGCGATGCAAAAAGATGATTTAGATATCGACTTGCATGCATTGAATATGAAGCTAGAACAGAGCTTACCTCAATATAAAACTTTGCAATACCAATTAGATGAGTTGAATCAAAGTTTACAACAGCGTCAACAGTCGACACAGCATGCACAGCAAGAGTTAGAGTTGATTCGTCGCCAAGTGTTGCAGGCCAATCAGCAAATTGAGTTGCTCGAAAAAGACAGCGTATTTTTAAAAGCACAGCGCTTGCAAATTCAGACGCAGATGGAACACGCACAGCAATTTGTCGATCCAATCCAGTTAGAACTGCCAATTTTACAATCACAATATAGTGAACAAGCTGAAATTACAGCCAAGCTCCAAAAAACATGGACAGACTGGCAACTTGAGCTGAATAATGTACAGAATAAGCAACGTGAATTAACTGAACAACGTCATAGCCATCAACAGCAAGACGAAAAACTCAGAACTGAACTTGAGCAAAAACGTTTGGCATGGCAGTCGGCACAGTCAGACTTACAGCATTACACTGAGCAATTGAAAGAAATGAACAGTGAAATGCTGACAGGCTTAAAGATTGATATTGTCAGTCATCAGCAACAGTTAGAAAAAGCGCAAAAGCAATTTGAAAAACTCGGTGCAGTGAATTTAGCGGCTTCAGCAGAATATGAAGAAGTCTCAAAACGCTACGAAGAACTGAGCCATCAAATTGAAGACCTAAAAAAAACGGTTGAGCAACTACAAGCCGCCATGAAGAGCATTGATCAAGAAACACGTAAGCTCTTTATGAATACTTTTGATCGAGTGAATACTGAATTACAGGAATTATTTCCAAAAGTCTTTAATGGTGGGGAAGCCAGCTTGAGCTTAGAAGACGGTTGGCAGTCTGGTGTTAAATTAATGGCACGACCACCGGGCAAGCGCAATAGTTCACTGGCTTTGCTTTCGGGCGGTGAAAAAGCTTTAACTGCTTTGGCATTGGTGTTTGCTATATTTCGTTTAAACCCCGCACCATTTTGTGTATTGGATGAAGTTGATGCGCCTTTGGACGATGCCAATGTGGGAAGATTTTGTAATTTAGTAAAAGAACTTTCTGAACAAGTGCAATTCATTTACATTACACATAATAAACTGGCGATGACCATGGCAACTGATTTGCTCGGTGTGACCATGCCAGAACCGGGAACTTCTAAATTGGTGACAGTCGATTTAGAGCAAGCAAAAGAATACGGTTTAGTTGCGGAGTCATAGTATGGAAATTACCACAATCCTTGGGATTGTTGTTGCAGTGGTTATTATGCTACTGGGCATTCGATTATTGCTGAAAAAGCCAACAGAAGTAGCACCTTCGTTGGAAACGGATTTACATATTCATCCTGACTCGCAGCAACCTGTGATTCCGCGTCATGTGCGGGAGCAATTGCAAACCGACCCAGAACTGCGTAAAGAGCCAGTATTATCAGAAGTTGAAGCACCAGCAGACGCTAAAGCAGAGCAGGCTGACCCCGTTGCAGAACCAATAGCAAATGAGTCGAGTGAACAAAAAGCTGAAGTTCAAACAGTTCGTGAAGTGACGGTAAGTACGGCAGTCATTGCTGAAGCAGTGAAAGCAGAAGAAAAATCGCCAGAGCTCAGCCTCAACCAAATTGAAAAAGCTGAAATTTCTGAGTTTGAAGACGAAAGCAATATTTTAGATGCACATTTGCATGAGCAAAAGTTGGTCGATGAAGAAAGTGCGTTGGCAACAGCAGAAACCTATATTGCTTTAAATGTCTATCCAGACAGTCGTGCATTGTCGGGTGAAAAAACCCTAAAAGTACTCATGAAGTATGGTTTGCGTTTTGGTGAAATGGCATGTTTTCATCGTTATAGCGAAGATGATAGCAAGTTATTGTTCTCTGTATTACAAATTGGTAATGACGGTGCGGCAGCGGGTTTTGATTTAGAAACATTGTCTACTGAGCAAGTGAAAGGCTTAGCATTTTTCTTAGCATTGCCACATAGCGATGTACAAAATGCGTTTGACACGATGGACAGTATTTCTCGTCTGATTGCACGTGAAATTGCTGGAACTGTGTATGATCAAAATAATCAGGAATTTACCCCGCAACTACGTGAGCACTGGCGTCATCAGGCGATTGATTATCGTATAGGGCAAGCAGTAGAAGCTTAAGATTTGCAACAGCCTGCACTGATTTTTATAATGTAGGCCAGTGATAGAATGTTTTAAGGGCGGCAATTTACCGCCCTTTTTTATGGTGAAGATATGACACAACCGCAAACGGTCATTGCGCAAATGCGCCAGTTGATTCAAATTTTGGCGCAGCACAATCATGCCTATTATGTAATGGATCAGCCGACCATTGAAGACAGTGAATATGATCAACTTTTTCACCAGTTAAAAGCGCTAGAAAGCCAGTATCCCGAATATGTCCAAGCAGATACGCCGACGAACAAAGTCGGTGGCAAGGCGCTTTCAAAATTTGAAAGCGTGACTCATGCTGTACCTATGCTTTCTTTGGGTAATGTGTTTAACCAAGAGGATTTATTTGCCTTTGCGCGCCGTATTGAAGAACGTTTACCTAACCAAAAAATTGAATATGATGTTGAGCTGAAATTTGATGGCTTGGCGATTTCCTTATGGTATGAAAATGGCGTGTTGGTCCGTGGTGTAACCCGTGGTGATGGCGAGACAGGCGAAGACATTACGCAAAACGTCAAGACGATTCGTAACTTACCCAAAGTGCTATCATCAACATCAGCGAACATTCCAACTTTGTTGGAAGTGCGTGGCGAAGTACTGATGCCAAAAGCGGGTTTTGAGAAATTGAATGCAGAAAATGAAGCAAAAGGTGAAAAGACCTTTGCTAACCCACGTAATGCGGCTGCAGGCAGTTTACGTCAGCTTGACCCAAGTATTGCCGCATCGCGCCCTTTGGCTTTTTATGCTTATGGAATTGCACAATGTGAGCCGAATCATGAGCAGACAACCATGTCTGACAGCCTCGAGTGGTTAACACAGTTTGGTTTTGCAGTGGGTGAGCGCCATTTTGTGTGTGACAGTATTCAAGCTGTACAACAAGCCTATGAGCAAATTAATGCAGAACGCCCAGATTTAAGCGTTGAAATTGATGGCATGGTCATTAAAGTCAATAATTTGAAACAACAGCAGACTTTAGGCTTTTTAAGCCGTGAACCACGTTGGGCAACAGCGTATAAGTTTCCTGCGGTAGCCGCGCTTACGACAGTTGAAAACATTGATTGGCAAGTTGGCCGTACAGGTACGTTAACACCTGTAGCACGATTAAATCCTGTGTCTGTGGGTGGTGTAACGGTTTCAAATGTGACACTACATAATATTGGTGAAATTCACCGATTAGATGTACGCATTGGCGATACGGTAAGTGTGTACCGCAGTGGTGACGTGATTCCCAAAGTCGAAAAAGTTTGGCCAGAATTTCGTCCTGTAGATGCTATAGAGGTACATTTACCTGAGACATGCCCAGTGTGTGCATCTCCAGTCGTGATGCCTGAGGGTGAGGCATTGGCACGTTGCGCTGGTGGTTTATATTGCGCAGCGCAACGGATTGAGGCCATTCGTCATTTTGTTTCTCGTAAAGCCATGGATATTGAGGGCTTGGGCGACCGCTGGGCAGAGTCATTGTTGCATTTGGACTTACTTAAAGATGTCGCTGATATTTATAGCTTGCATGAGCATCGTGACAAATTGCTAACCATTGAAAAAATGGGCGAAAAGTCGGTTCAGAATTTAATTGATTCCATTGAGAACAGCAAAAAAACCACTTTGGCTGCTTTTATTTATGCACTTGGGATCCGCGGTGTCGGTGAAACCACAGCACGAATGTTGGCCAATACTTTCCAGACTTTTGAGGCCGTACGCGCTGCGGATTTGGACGCTTTAAAGAAAACGCCTGATGTCGGTGATATTACGGCAGAATGGATTATTGATTTCTTCCAAGCACCACATAACTTAGAAGTAGTAGACCGTCTATTGGCAGCAGGTATTCACTGGGATGCGCCTATTGCGCCAACACGGCAACCTTTAAATGGCGAAAGTTGGGTGGTTACGGGTACGCTCAGTACTATGGGACGTGATGAAGCAACACAATTGTTGCAAACCTTAGGTGCTCGTGTCAGTGGTAGCGTATCAAGCAAAACCAAATGCGTGGTTGCAGGTGAAAAAGCAGGTTCTAAGTTGGAAAAGGCTGAAAAGCTGGGTATTCCTGTGATGAATGAAGATGAATTTATTGAGCTCATGAAAAGCCATGGTCAAATTCAATAAAAGATAAAAGCCATAAAAAACCGCCTCAGGGCGGTTTTTTATGCGGTGTTATTTAAGGGATATATTTTTTGACCACACCATCATCAAGCAATTGTTGGAAATGTTCAACTAGACTGGCCTCAATATTGCGGTAGTGAATGCCTAATTCTTTTTTGCTTTTATCGGCATTAAAATAAATGGGGTAACCCATATTGAGCTCAACAAAAGATTTAGAGAAACCCGCCAAAGGACCAAAGAGTTTAAAGGCAGCTTTGGGCAATTGGTTACGTGGAAACGGAAATTTAGGGCCAAAATGGCGCCGTAAAATTTGTCCCATTTCGAGTAGGCTGAGTGTGCCACCACTAATAATATAACGGCCTTCTGCATTTGGGTTGAAGGCTGCTTCTAAGTGCGCATCTGCTACATCGCGCACATCAACAATGCCGTTCCACATAGGCGGTACGCCTGCAAGCGTCATGCCATTGGCAAATTGCTCGAGCACTTCAACGCTACCTGACTTTGTCATGGCTGTTAGTGACGGGCCAAGCACCAAAGCTGGATTCACACAGACCAAGCTCCAGCGATTTTGTGCCTTTTGCATCTCCCAAGCTTTACGTTCTGCCATGACTTTTGAATATGGATAAGGCTGATGTGTCTCGGAGCTGGTGGTGTTCCAGTGCGATTCATCAAATTGGTTATGCGCAGTATGCTGAATGTCTATTGCATCGCCATAGGTAGAGGCAATGCTTGAAGTCACTACCACACGTCTAACGCTGTCTGTGCGATTGACACTGTTTAACACATTTTCGGTGCCTATTATTGCGGGCTCAATAATGTCCTTCACGGCATCTTTATAGTTAGTGACTAAAAATGGCGAAGCCATGTGAATAACAATTTCACAGCCTTGCATGGCTGTGTCAAAGGAATTCGCTTCAAGTAAGTTGGCTTGGAACAGTTGCAGTGAACCTGAGCTTTGTGCCGCAATTTTTTCTAAATGGGCAAAACTCTTTTTCTTATTTAGATCTCGAACAGTGGTATGTACGGTGTGTCCTTTTTCGAGCAATTGTTTAATGACCCAGCTGGCAATATAACCAGTGGCGCCTGTAACAAGTATCGGTGCTGTCTTGGTATTCATGTTCTTCGACTTTAATTGGCTTATTTTTTATCATATTGAGAATATTGAGTGTTGTCTTTGATTAATTTGAAAATATATATTTTTAAAAAGGCGAAGATGGGATGAATGTGGGATAGATGCATATTATTATGGACGCAAAATTTCATAAATAAATGGATAAAGATTCAGATCTAACTTGTGCGCTTTAATTTAAGGCCTAGATCTTAGGTCGAGGCTTCTTCATTTGTATAACCTCCATTATGTTAAATGAGTTCAGTCATTGCGA
Source organism: Acinetobacter chengduensis (assembly GCF_003664645.1). Classification (GTDB taxonomy): domain Bacteria; phylum Pseudomonadota; class Gammaproteobacteria; order Pseudomonadales; family Moraxellaceae; genus Acinetobacter; species Acinetobacter chengduensis. Next base: position 52,487 of record NZ_RCHC01000018.1, read on the forward strand.
TAATAATATCCTCTTCATTGAAAAGATAACCATCTGGAATTCCTATTAAGTCTATTCCACCAAGAAATTCTATGCCTTTCCATACCTTATCTTTTTTTTCATTAGGTATTAGAGTTAATGAATCATTATCTGATGCTGATATTACTGAAAAAGCCCATACACTTGCTTCCTCTCGAGTCATTCGATTTTGACGTACGTCCTCAAATACTGATCTCACTTGATCTAATGTCACTTCCATATAATCAACATTCCAAAATGTATGGTTATTTTTTAATTTACCTAAAATTAACATAATACGTTACCTTATACGAAATGCTATTTTTTATTCCATATAAATCATTGTTTTATGCTGGTGTGAAAAGTTCAATTATCACCGATTCGGCTTTTTTGTTGATTCTTCATATTCCGCGATTATTATTTAATCAATGTTCCACGGTTTTTTTTAATGAGATTTAATGCTAGAGCGAACAAAAATGCCCAGATAAAATAAGAATAGACTTCTAAGTGGTTATTGCTTTTGCAGATAGATAAAGAAAAGGATTAGGGCGTCATTGAGCGTTAAATTCACGTACAATATCGATTAATTTGCAGGTATCAATCCTGCTTTATCAGATGATTCTGTTCTCCCGTTGATTATTGGCATACACATGGCGCAAGCAAAGAAATCTTTTCCGCAGCAAAAATCGGAATTACATGCACGAAATCTGCATCGCAGTCGTTACGATTTTCCTCAGCTCATCAAGAGTTGTCCGGAACTTGCACCTTTTGTCAGCCCAAATAAATATAACGATTTATCGGTAGACTTTTCTGATCCAAATGCTGTGAAGATGCTGAATAAAGCATTGCTCAAGCACTTTTATGGGATTCAATATTGGGATATTCCAAAAGATTTTCTTTGCCCGCCTATTCCAGGTCGAGCAGACTATATCCACTATTTGGCTGACTTGTTAAGTGCCAACAATAAGGGGCAGATTCCAACAGGACATGCTGTTCAAGTCTTAGATATTGGGGTGGGCGCGAACTGTATTTATCCAATCATTGGTCATCGGAGCTATGGTTGGAAATTTGTCGGCTCAGACATTCATTCTGCATCGGTTAAAAGTGCTCAATTTATTGTGGAGGCAAATCTGAATCTGCGTAAAGGGATTCAGATTCGATTACAGAAGAACTCAAGCCATATTTTTAAAGGCATGATCAAATCCACAGATCGTTTTGATTTGACCATGTGTAATCCGCCATTTCATGCCTCACAAGATGAAGCAAACGCGACGGCCACTCTAAAGTTAAGAAAATTGGGTAAGTCGGTTGATCGCACCAAGGTCGTTTTAAACTTTGGCGGTCAAAAAAATGAACTCTGGTGTAATGGTGGTGAAGAACGCTTTGTCTGCCAAATGGTACAAGAGAGCATACAGTTTGCTGAGCAATGCCTTTGGTTTAGCACGCTAGTTTCCAAGAAAACAACATTGCCAGTGCTCTTAAATGCTTTAGCGAAGAGCGGAGCGGTGGATGTGAAAACCATTAAAATGACGCAGGGACAAAAAGAAAGCCGTTTTGTCGCGTGGACTTTTTTAGATTCAGCACAACAGCAAGCGTGGAAGAATGCGCGTTGGACTACAGCTTAAGCTTGTCTTCGCTGAAAATATTCGCCTTGTCTTTGAATGTAATGCAGAAGCATGAGTACAGTGCTATCTGTATATAAATCCAACAACTCAAGCGTGGTATGTTGAATCAATCAGGTGGCGTTGGTGCTAAATAAGAAGCATTGTGAATAGTTACAAAATTAATCAGAACTTATTTTTTGAGCAATTGAGTCGTAGAGCGTATTGAATATTACACAAGCTCTTATTTTTTATGTAAAAATTAGTTTGAATTGAACTGTAAATGCGTATGTTTATCATTTAAATTATATAAAAATCATAAACTTACACATTTTTGTTTTTGCAAAGGCAAGCAAACTTGTCCATAATATTTGAAAAGGGTATGGAGTTTATAAAATGCGTGGCAATCCAGAAGTCGTAGACTACTTAAATATGTTGATCGGTGGCGAACTGGCTGCTCGTGATCAATACCTGATTCATTCGCGTATGTATGAAGATTGGGGCTTAAGCAAAATTTTTGAGCGTATCGATCATGAAATGCAAGAAGAAGCACAACATGCAGATGCGATCATCCGCCGTGTATTGTTTCTTGAAGGCACGCCAAACATGAAGCAAGATGATTTAGAGATCGGTACAGATGTCATTTCTTGTTTAAAGGCTGATTTAGCACTTGAATATGCAGTACGTGAAAAACTCGCAAAAGGCGTAAAGCTGTGCGAAGAAAAAGGCGATTACATTACACGTGATATGCTCCGCCAGCAAATGTCAGATACTGAAGAAGATCATACCTATTGGTTGGAAAAACAATTGCGTTTAATCCAATTGATTGGTCTGCAAAACTATATTCAGTCGCAAATGTAAGATGACTTCATCAACGCCTTCTCCTTAAGGAAGATGTTGGGATGAGGTGGAATAAAAGCCTTTAGTTAAGTGCTAAAGGCTTTTTTGTTACCTGTGGTTTTGTGTAGCAATAATTTATTCTTATTTCTTAGAAATTTTTTGAATGTCTGACAACACTTGAGTGGCATGTGTTTGAGTATTTACACTGCTGTAGTGATAAACCACTGTACCGCTGGGATCAATTAAGAAGGTTTCCCTTTTTGCGATTTTAATAATGCCTAAATTACGAACAATGCCAAATTGATTGGCCAGTTGATGATCATTGTCCGCTAGAATCGGAAAATTTAGCCCTAACTTTTGAGAAAATTTCTGATGAGAAGCAACATCATCTAAGCTTACGCCAAGTACAACGGCGTTATTTTTTAAAAATTGTGGATACAAGCTCTTAAATTGATTGGCTTCTTGAGTACAGCCGGGTGAATCATCTTTAGGATAAAAATATAAAACCAGCCATTTTCCTTTGTACTGGCTCAGTTCATGCCATTTGTTGTTTTGATCTTGTAGTTTAAAGGCAGGTGCAGGTTTTCCCACCCACTGTTTTTGGTCCGCTGCGCTCAATAGAGGATTTTCAGCATGCGTGCTCACAGAGAGGAAGGTACTGCATACGGTGACTAAGCTCAAAAAAAACGGCTGGAGAATATGCATATACAGCGTACCTAGTATGGATGTATTTTGATCTTAGCAAATTTTAAAGCGAACTGCGTGCAGATCATTGGCCATTATCTTATTCATGCATACACTGAACAGATAAATAGCTTAAGAATAAAGGTAGTACAAATGACGGATGTAGGTGCAGTACTGATAGAATTAAAGCCACACGTCATGGAGAATGTAGACGCATGGAAAGCAGAGCTAAATCTGCGTCAAGCAGAAGCTAAAGAAACATTAAAGGCTGAGGGTGTATATGTTGAATCTTGGTTTCATGTCCCACTTGAAGGCAAAGATTATTTAATCGCGTATATGCGTGCAGCGGATATTGCTCGAGCACAGCAGATTGGGCGCGAAAGCCAATTTCCAATTGATGCAGTCCATAAAAAATTTAAGACGAATTGGAATCGTGTTATTCCTACATCGTTATTGGTTGATTTAGAGCAACCCTTTGAATGAATAATAGTGGTGAAGGCTATAATGCTATTGAGCTGAACCCTAAGCTACTGTTGTTTTTGGATAGGGTAAAAATTAAATCAACATTCTATACTGTGTCATCGTTTATCAATTTTCGAGTTTGCATTGAATCAGCGTATTTTACTTATTACGGGTTGGGGCGGTGGTACTCAACTTCTTCAGCCTTTACAACAAGCTTTAATCCAGCAAGGCCACGATGTTGAGCTGATCAACATTTTTAATGCACTCGATCCAATTGTATTGCAACAATATACCGAAAAAGCCCGTGCATTTGATGTCATTTGCGGTTGGTCTTTGGGGGGGCAACTGGCGACTATTTTAGTAGACCAAGTCGCGCAACATTTTGCTGAGCATAAGGTGCTGATCACACTCGGATCAAATCCATGTTTTGTGGCGAATGCTGAGTGGTCAACCGCAATGGATCAGCCTACATTTCAAAGTTTTAAACACTCCTTTAAGCAAGATGCAATTTCAACCTTAAAAAAATTCGGTTTTATGGTTTGTCAGGGTGTGGCAAACACCAAGCAAGATTTCTTAACTTTGCAAAGTTTAATTCGAGCTCAAAATTTAGATACCTTAAGCAAGGGTCTTCATTGTTTGGAACAATTAAATAATGTCAGTATCTTGAAGAATTATACAGGCTATCAGTTTCATCTATTTGCAAAACAAGATTTTTTAGTTAGTTACAAAGTTGAGCATAATTTGCGTAAATTTGCTGGAGAATTTTTTAAGACTGAACTGGTAAGTGGCTCTCATGGCTTTCCATTATTTGAATTTGAATCTATAAGTTGCAAAATCTGCCAATATTTACTGCAAATAACCCAAACAAATAGATAACTGGTCTATCTCGCAATTTATTTTTGACTCCTGTAGGTTTAACATGCAAAAAAATGCAATGTAGCCTTAGGCGTGGAGTAATGGATGACCGAATTAACCGATCTAGAGTTTGATCAGCAACACATTTGGCATCCTTATACGTCTATGACCCAGCCGTTGCCAGCATTTAAAGTCAAAAAAGCTTATGGTGCGACTATTGAGCTGGAAGATGGACGCCAACTCATTGATGGTATGTCGTCTTGGTGGTGTGCGATTCATGGTTATAACCATCCTGAATTGAATCAGGCAGTAACGGATCAGTTACAGCAAATGTCTCATATTATGTTTGGTGGTCTAACGCATGATCCAGCCATCCAATTGGCTAAAATTCTACTTAAAATTACACCGCCGAGCTTAGATAAAATTTTTTATGCAGATTCGGGTTCTGTCGCAGTGGAAGTGGCATTAAAAATGGCCGTGCAATACTGGTCATCGCTCGGTGAAACTCAAAAGACCAACTTTGTGACACCGCGTTCGGGCTATCACGGCGATACATGGAATGCCATGTCGGTCTGTGATCCTGTAACAGGGATGCATCAAATTTTTGGCTCAAGTTTGCCAAACCGTATTTTTGTGCCAGCACCACAAATTGGCTTTTATGAGGCATGGGATCAAAGCGATATTGCAGTGCTTGAACAGACATTAGCTACACAACATACGCAAATTGCAGGCCTCATCTTAGAGCCGATCGTGCAAGGTGCAGGAGGCATGCGGTTTTATCATCCTGAATATTTGCGTCAAGCCAAGTTGCTGTGCGAAAAATATCAAGTTCTGCTGATTTTTGATGAAATTGCCACTGGTTTTGGTCGAACTGGCAAGCTGTTTGCATGGGAATGGGCAAATGTCGAACCCGACATTATGTGCATCGGCAAAGGCTTAACGGGGGGCTATATGACGCTATCTGCAACACTGACCACTACGACGGTCGCAGAAACCATTAGTCGGGGTGAGGCGGGTGTATTTATGCATGGCCCAACCTTTATGGCTAATCCCTTAGCCTGTGCTGTCGCAGTAAAAAGTACTGAGCTTTTATTAGCACAAGATTGGCAGAGCAAAATTGAATTTATTGCTCAGCAGTTAAGGGTTCATTTACAGCCATTAAGTCAGTACTCACATGTGCGAGATGTACGTGTATTAGGGGCGATAGGTGTGGTTGAGCTGACCATCAACGTTGATATGAAAACCTTACAGCAAGAATTTGTGCAACGTGGAGTTTGGGTTCGACCATTTGGAAAACTGGTTTATGTGATGCCACCCTATGTAATTTCAGCGCTTGAGCTAAAAACCTTATTACAACAAGTAGTTGAGGTTGTCGCTGGTATGCAACAGCATACGGAGCAGAGCGCGTGAATAGCTATTTATTAAATCACTTTGCACAGCAACTCGATGACTTAAAACAACAAGGCAATTTACGTCAATTTAGTACCAATGTGCAGCAAAGTCGTTTTATACGCATCAATGAACGTGAAATGTTAAATTTGGCATCCAACGATTATTTGGGACTCGCTTCAAATCTACAATTACGCGAACAGTTTTTTGATGAAACGCCCATTGCACAGCGCACTATGAGCTCATCATCTTCACGTTTACTCACTGGAAACTTTCCTGAGTTTGAACAGTTAGAAGCTAGTTTGAGTCAGGCTTTCGCTGGACGTTCAGCTTTATTATTTAACAGTGGTTATCACATGAATATTGGTATTTTGCCTGCCTTGGCAGATACCAAAACCTTAATATTGGCGGATAAATTAGTACATGCCAGTATGATTGATGGCATGCGCTTATCTACTGCTAAGTTTTTGCGCTATCGCCACAATGATTTATTGCACTTAGAGCAGTTGCTGAGCAAACATCATGACAGTAACGACATTGAGCGAATTATTGTGGTTACTGAATCCATATTTAGTATGGATGGTGATGAAACAGATTTAGCAGCTTTGGTGCAATTGAAGCAACAATTTAGCAAAGTCATGCTGTATGTGGATGAGGCACACGCGATTGGTGTGCGTGGTGAGCGTGGGCTTGGCTGTGCTGAGCAATATGATGTGATCGAACAGATTGATTTATTGGTTGGAACCTTTGGTAAGGCCTTGGCTTCGGTGGGGGGGTATTTAATTTGCTATCCAATCTTACGAGATTACCTCATCAATACCATGCGTCCGTTAATTTTTAGTACAGCACAACCACCGATTTGCATGGCATGGACGAATTTTATTTTTCAACGTGTTATGTCACTTAAACAGCCACGTGCAGACTTAATGACATTGAGCCAAAGCTTACAACAAGGTGTGCGTGCGAAGGGTTTTGAGTGTCCGTCTAGTTCACATATTGTGCCAGTGATTATTGGAGATTCTGCAAAAACTGTAGCAAAAGCTCAAGTCTTGCAAGAGGCTGGATTTTATATCATGCCCGTACGGCCGCCGACTGTGCCAAAGCAAAGCGCACGATTACGTATTTCTTTAACTGCCCAGATTCAGCCTGCTGAACTTGATCAGTTGTTGCAATTGGTTTAGCTCAATGACGCAATTTGAAGCCAATAAAGCACAGGTCGCTTTACGTTTTGCTCAAGCAGGGCAAAGCTATACAGAACATGCGGTAGTACAAAAGCAGATTGCTCAGCAACTGCTACTCTTGATTCAGCAATACTGCCCTAATTTGTTGAATCAGCCGATTGATCATGTGTTTGAAATCGGCTGTGGTTCGGGAAATTTAAGTCATTTACTGATGCAACAGCTACGCATTCAGCATTTTTCTCTTAATGATTTATATGCCGAAGTGCAACAACATTTTAGCGAGCAACACAATCTGGATTGGCTGATTGGTGATATTGAACAGCTGAGCTTTCCTACTCACTTAGACTTAGTGGCTTCAAGTTCGGCATTGCAATGGATACATGATTTAGATGCCATTTTTCAAAAAGTGCACGATAGCTTAAAGACACAAGGTGTTTTTTGTTTTTCGAGTTTTGGTCATCAAAATTTAAAAGAAATTAAAACCCTGACAGGTCAAGGCCTAAGCTATTTATCTCTGGCTGAATTGCAAAATAAACTACAACTCGCGGGTTTTGAGATTTTGCATTTATCTGAGCAAATTTGCCCTGTGTATTTTCAGCATCCCAAGCAGGTGCTACAGCATCTTAAAGCAACAGGGGTGACGGCGACGGCATCTCATTTTCGCTGGACTAAACAATCATTGGCCAGTTTTTATCAGGCCTATCAACAGTTTTCACATATAGATCAGTTGGGTCAGATTCAATACTCGCTGAGCTATCATCCGATTTATTGTATTGCACGGAGATTGCCATGACGGCTTCGGTTTATTTTATCAGTGGCATTGACACAGGTATTGGTAAAACCTACACAACAGGCTATTTGGCAAAACTATGGAATGCGCAAGGACGAAAGACCATTACGCAAAAGCTTGTACAAACAGGTAATACAGATATCTCTGAGGATATTGAGCAACACCGTCAAATTATGGGTATGGGGTGGTTTCCAGAAGATGAAACAAAGCTCACGATGCCTGAAATTTTTAGTTATCCTGCATCGCCTCATTTGGCTACAAAAATTGATGGCCGAGAGATCGATTTTGACAAAATAGCCGATGCTACCCAGCAATTAGCAAGCAAGTATGACGTTGTTTTGTTAGAGGGTGCGGGCGGTTTAATGGTGCCACTGACTACTGAATTACTGACAATTGACTACGTTGCGGAGAAAAAATTCCCCGTGATTTTAGTGACTTCAGGTCGTTTGGGCAGTATTAATCATACGATTTTAAGTTTGGAAACACTTAAAATCCGTGGCTTAGAATTGTATGCATTGGCCTATAATTTAAATGATGAATCACAAGATGAACTCATTTCTAAAGATACCGCTGAATATTTAAAAGCCTATTTAGTGAAAAATTTTCCAAAAAGTCTTTGGATTGATATTCCTGTGGTTGAAGTCGCATAAAGTTGTAGCAAAATGCGAAATATCACAATAATTATTTAGACTCATCTCTAAGATACAAGCATAGCCAGTCATTGCATAAGATTAAGCAGATAAAAAAAGACAGATTGAAAAATCTGTCTTTTGGGGTTTTAAAGCTTAAAAGTATTAGAACTTTTTAAAGCCTTTGTTTAAACCGTATGGCTTACGTGGTGCATTTTGATCACGTTCTTCACGACGACCAAATGCTTGCTCATTGCTACGAGGCTCACGGCGTTGGAATGAATTGCCATCGCGGTTGTCACGACGCGCAAAGTTCGAACCATTTTGGTTTTCACGACGTTGGCCTTGATCTTCACGGCGTTCACGTTCACGACCATAAGATTGAGGTTGTTCTTCGTTGTCACGACGTTGTTGACGTAAGAAACCACCACGGCGTGCTGCCATTGGTTTTTCTTGCATACGTTCGTTGCGACGTTTTGCCATACCATAAAGGCCAGTGCCTTGGCGTGGTTTTAATTCAACTAATTTAGTTAAATTATCGATATCGTTTTTGTCTAATTCCATCCAGCGACCTGTACGAAGTTCGCGTGGAAGAATAACCGTACCATAACGTGTACGTAGTAAACGGCTTACTTTAAGACCTTGTGATTCAAAGATACGACGTACTTCACGGTTACGGCCTTCTTTTACCACCACTTGGAACCAACGGTTGATACCTTCACCACCAATTTCAGAGAATGATTCAAATTTCGCAGGGCCGTCATCCAGTGTTACGCCTTGAAGCATGTTGTTTTTAAGTTGAGGCGTAACCTCACCCATTACACGCACAGCATATTCACGTTCGATTTCGTTTGAAGGGTGCATCAAGCGGTTCGCCATTTCACCATCGTTAGTGAATAGCAACAAGCCAGTTGAGTTGATGTCTAGACGACCAACCATTACCCAACGATCACCTTGAATTTGTGGTAATTGTTCAAATACAGTTGGACGGTTTTCAGGGTCATTGCGTGAGCAAATTTCACCTTCTGGTTTGTAGTAAATCAACACACGACGACGAATTTCGTCTTCAATTTGGAACTGTACTTTACGACCATCGATGCGAAGCTCATCACCTGGTTCAATACGTTCACCCACTTGGGCAACTTGCCCATTTACGCTTACACGTCCAGCGGCAATGACTTCTTCCATATAACGGCGAGAACCCAAACCAACACGTGCAAGCACCTTTTGCAATTTTTCACTCATGACAGCATAACCTTAGAAATTATCATCAACAGTTCACCTATTTATGACTTCGGTGCATTAGCATCGAGGGCCATAAAAGCTTCCTTGGCATCCTGCAGGGGAGGCAATTGGCTTAAAGAAGTTAAACCAAAAGCATTTAAAAATTGAGGCGTTGTGATTAACAACGATGGTCTTCCTGGGAGTTCACGAAAACCAGATTCTTTAATCCAGTTCCAATCAAATAATGTACGTAAAATTTGACTGTTATTGGTTACTCCACGAATTTGCTCAATGTCTGCTCGTGTTACGGGTTGATGGTAAGCAACCACAGCAAGGGTTTCGAGCAAAGATGGCGATAAGCGAGATGGTCGCTCAGGCCAAGTTTGTGCAATGATTTTACGATATTTTGCACGGACTTGAAAACGGAAACCTTGCGCGGTTTCAACGAGTTCAATTGATCTGCCATGTTGCAACATAGAAAGTTGCTGCAAATATTGGCGTAATTCTGTTTTGCTAAAGCGATCTTGGAAAGCTTCTTTTAGACGCGCGATGGATACGGCTGCATCACTGGCAAAAATAATCGCTTCAAGTTGCATGAGGATTTCATGCAGATCATCTTGAGGTGTAGATAATATATTTTGGTCTGAACTCATGCGCATGCTCCTTGAATTGCAAGCGGTGCTTCTACACCTGACGCGATGATGTGAACTTTTTGCTGTCGCGTGAGTTCTAAAATAGCCATAAAAGTCACGACCATGCCCATACGGCCTTGGCTCGGTGTTAATAAAGCTTCAAAAGGGAGAACTTCGCCACTCAGTAATTTTTGTTCAATATGGGCAATACGCTCTTCAAGCAATACGGGTTCTTGCGTAATTTGATGCACAACAGGTTCTGGGCGGTTAAACACACAGAGCATGGCATCACGCAGTAAATTGGCTTGATGGCCGTCATTGCTTTGTAAAGTTTGTCCTAAACTCACATTAGTTTCAAACGTATCGCGCTCTAAGATCGGCATTTGGCCTAAACGTTCAGCCGCTTGTTTTATACGTAAATAGTTTTCTAAACGATCAATTAATTCTTGTTTCGGGTCAACTTCAGTTGCACTTACAGATTTGGGTTTAGGTAATAATAAACGAGATTTTAAGTCAGCAAGTAAGGCTGCCATCACCATGTAATCGGCAGTCAGCTCAATATTCAGAGACTTCATCGCATCCATATAAGACAGATACTGGGCTGCAATTGGCGCGATATCGACTTGTAATAAGTCAAAGCCATTTTTTTGAATCAGGTAGATCAGAAAGTCGAGTGGTCCTTCGAAATGCTCTAAAAGAATTTCAAATGCAGCTGGAGGAATGTATAAATCCTCTGGAATAGTCTCTTGCCACTCATCCAAAACGCGGATGTGTGTAGATGCTTCCATAGGTTCATGGACAATTTCATTCATTGCAGTTATAGGCCACGCGAATTTTCAAAGGCATGAAAGATATTTTTCTTCGATCTCACATCGAAAGAAAAAGCATATAAGTAATAGGCCTAGTGTAATTGAAAATTGCACTCAAAGAAATTGCTTAGCAGACCAAATGCTCAAAAACCTGAAAATATATAGGGTTTATTTATTTAGCCGCGCATTTTCAAAACAAAATGATTGCAATATCACAGCGTAAAGGCACATTGTAGCGTGCTATGTAACATGTAGTCAGGCCAGCTATAGGGATAATGATATGAACAATGACACAAACAATAATCTGAGAAATGCGGATCAAGAGCAGGGTCAACCTACAGTTGGAGTCTTAGTCAGTTCATTTGATTCAATTAAACCAGCTTTCAGTTCTTTAGAGGGGCGTACAGTCAAACTCCACTTATTGTCTACCCATACACTGAGCCCAATTCAGCATCAACAGATTTGGCAGGTGGTTCAAAGTGAACCTAATGCTACATGTTGGACCTATTTACCATATTCAGGTTTTGCACAGCCAGAGGCGCTCATGAAGGTGCTGGATCACAATTTTAATTTCGTAGATGCAGTTCATTTTGTTATTGAAACGGCGCAAGGTGTTGTGGGTTGGGTGGGTTTATTAAATATTCGACCTGAACATCGTGTGATTGAAATTGGCAATGTATATTTTTCACATCAAATGAAACGAAGCACATCAGCTACAGAAGTGCTGTATTTATTGTTAAAACATTGTTTTGCTCAAGGCTATAGACGAGTGGAATGGAAATGTGATGATTTGAATGCACCTTCCAAAAAAGCCGCGCTACGTTTTGGCTTTCAATATGAAGGCACATTTAGACAAGATCGTATTGTCAAAGGTCGAAATCGTGACACAGCGTGGTTTTCAATCATTGATACTGAATGGCCCAACGTACAACTGGCGTATGAAGCATGGCTGGCCGACACAAATTTTGATGCGCAAGGCCAGCAGAAAGTTAGCTTAGTTGAGCTGATGCCTTCCTTATAAATGGGCGTCCAAGCAATAACATCAATATCATTTGAACCATCAGTGCTTATTCAAAAGCACTGACATCACCCACACCACGACGAATGATTTCTGGATATTCACCTGCAAGATTCACAATGCTGGTGGTATTTAACGTCCCAAGCCCACCATCAATCAAAACATCAATTAATTTGCTCAATTGCATCTCAATGTCATAGGGGTCATCAATTGGCGCAGATTGGCCGGGTAAAATTAAAGTTGAGGTGAGTAGGGGTTCGCCTAGTTCTTTGAGTAACATTTGGCAAATTGGATTGCTTGGAATGCGTAGGCCAATCGTTTTCTTTTTTGGGTGCATTAAACGCTTAGGAACTTCACTGGTCGCTGGCAAAATAAACGTGGTAATGGCTGGTGTATTATTTTTGAGTAAGCGATACATGGCGTTGTCGACTTTGGCATACGTGGCAATGTCGGATAGATCGGCACAAATAATCGCATATTGATGCTTGGCGTCCAGCTGACGAATTCTGGAAATCCGCTCCATGGCGTGCTTATTTCCAATTTGGCAACCAATGGCATAGGCAGCGTCAGTTGGATAAACCACGACATCACCTGCACGAATTCGTTCGACGGCTTGGCTAATTAAGCGAGGCTGAGGATTATCTGGATGTACGCGTAGATGCAACATATTGATTCCTCCGAAGTTTAGCTTGTTATTGTTCAGTCAGTTTATTATGGCTGTGCATTAGCTCAATGCGCAATGCGCAGTTGATAGAATTGTGTAATTTAATCAAGCATTTCACGGCTAAATTCATCTAATGCAAGTGCTCTACCTTGCCGAGTACACTGGCAAATACAATCAATCAGGCGGATTGCATCCTTAGGGAGTTTAGCTTCGCCTGAAAAATAGCGCTGTAATTGGCGAAATACATTGTCTTTAAAATCTGAACCGTCACCACCATCACCAGTTAAATTGTCCAAAGATACGCGGAACTTGCGACCGAAAGCCTTAGAAAATAACCATTCTATGGCTTGTGGTTTGATTTCAACTTGCTCAAAAAGCGCTTGTTGTTCTGCTGTTCGACCATCTGGTGCATACCAATAACCTAAGTCAGGTAGTAAGCGTCGTTGTGCGCCAGCGATGGTCCAATGGCTAATTTCATGTAATGCGCTATTAAAGTAACCATGAGCAAATTGTATGCGTGCAGGGCCATGTTCATCTTCTGGAAAATATTCAGGCTCAAAATCACCTTTCACTAAGGTCACATTTAAGTGTGAAAACCAATGATTAAAATGTAAGATAAGCCAATTCACCTGTTCCGATTCTGATTGTAAATTCGCCCAAGGCAACAGTTGCACTTGTGGACGCGAGGTGTCAGAATTAGAGTTTGAAAGTGTGCTAACGAGTGATGAAATATTCACTTCTGTTTGCGGCTGCAACAGATGCATGACTGAAATTACCCAATTGGTCTGTCTAAATAAGTACAAAATTGTATCTTAATCTTTGACAGAGTACTTATGAATTTGTAGAATTGCCGCCTTAATTATGTCAGCAAATACCTTTCCGGCACAGATTGAGCCGTTTAAATGGGCCGAACAAGGCTTTACGTGGTCAGGTCAACTGCCTTTATCTCGTTTTGTTCGTATTGCCCGTGAAGCTGTTGGATCAATTGATGATCAATTGATCAAAATTGACTGTAAGCTATCAATGGATGCCTATCATCGTATTGTATGGCTAGATGGTCATGCTGAAACGAATGTTTCAATGCAATGCCAGCGTTGTCTGGAGCCCGTTGTAATGAACTTCATTTCAGATTTTCATCTGGCTCTTGTGGATGATGAGTCACTGATAGAGCGCTTGGATGAGGATGCTGATTTCATCGTTTTAGGTGAAAGTGAAGCAACTGTAAAAGGTACATACGATGCACCTGCTACAGCGGATTTACTCTCACTGATAGAGGATGAATTGTTATTGTTGATGCCTTTGTCACCTAAGCATGACTCATGTGCACATAAGCATCAACCTGCCGTAGAAGAGTTAGCTGAAGAAAAACGGGATAACCCGTTTGAAGTTTTGGCTGCTTTGAAGGGTAAACTTAACTAATTTTTGTGTTATACTGTTAAGTATAAGACAATCGAATTTGTTCTGATCCATTTTTTCGATCTTTGTAAGGAGCCATCATGGCCGTTCAGCAAAACCGTAAAAGTCGCTCTCGCCGTGACATGCGCCGTTCACATGACGCTTTAACCGAGAATGCATTAACAGTAGACCAAACGACTGGTGAAACTCACCGTCGTCACCACGTATCTAAAGATGGTGTCTACCGTGGTCGTCAATTATTCGCTAAAGCATCTGCTGAATAATTGGTGATGTATTAAGCGTCAAGCTTAGTAGAAAAAATGGGAGCGAAAGCTCCCTTTTTTTTGTGCTGAATTTTGTTGTATTTGGCAATTACTTAAAGCAAAAATAAGTGGTAAATTTTCGCTCCATACATCGGCGTACATGAAGGCTTGCTGGTAAATTGATCATTTGATATTACCGCTGGTCTAAAAATAAAGGATTTTTTATGTCTGCTAAACAAATCGAACAAGCGGCTCAAGCAACGAAAACCGTGTTTGTGTTTCCAGGTCAAGGTTCACAAAAAGCAGGCATGCTCGCAGAACTTGCAGAACAGTTTAGTAGCGTGCAAGCAACATTTGCAGAAGCATCTGAAGCTGTAGGCTTTGATTTGTGGCACATTGCTCAAAGTGGCGAAGGCTTAGATCAAACTGAATTTACCCAGCCCGTACTTTTGACAGCAAGTATCGCGTTATGGCGTGTTTGGTTGGAACTGGGTGGCGTTGCACCAAAATACCTTGCAGGTCATTCACTGGGTGAATACAGCGCATTGGTTGCATCTGGTGCGATGACTTTGGCTGATGCTACAAAACTGGTCAATTTACGTGGCAAATTGATGCAGTCTGCTGTGCCACAAGGTAAAGGTGCAATGGCGGCCATTTTGGGTCTAGAAGATGCTCAAGTGATTGCACTTTGTGAACAAGCGACAGCTTCTGCTGAAGGCTCAGTGCAAGCGGCTAACTATAATGCCAAAGGTCAGGTCGTGGTTGCAGGAGACAAAGCCGAAGTTGAAGCTGTGATGGCTTTGGCTAAAGAAGCAGGTGGTAAGGCCATCGCACTTCCAGTCTCTGTACCATCGCACTGTGCCTTGATGCAACCTGCAGCTGTACAGTTTGCAGAAGCTTTGGAACAAACTGCCATTGAGCTCCCTAGCATACCTGTAATACAAAATGTCAACGCGGAAATCGCAACAGATACAGCAGCCTTACGTAAAGCATTGACTGAGCAATTGTACCAATCTGTGCAATGGACGAAGACAATGCAGTATGTGCAGGATCAAGGCATTCAATATATCGTGGAATGTGGTCCAGGCAATGTGCTTGCAAATCTGGCGAAACGTTTGCCAAACATTGAAAAAGCATTCCCACTCGACTCAAAAAGTCGTATGGAAGATGCTTTAAATGCCATTTTAGTGGCGGAAGGGAAAATCGCATGACACAAGAACGCAAAGTTGCATTGGTGACTGGAGCGAGCCGAGGGATTGGTGCAGCCATCGCTCAACAACTCATTCAAGACGGTTATTTTGTAGTGGGTACTGCTACTTCTGAAGCGGGTGCGGAAAAACTGTCCACATCATTTGCTGAAAATGGTGCAGGTAAAGTATTGGATGTGCGTGACGGCGTTGCTATTGATGCATTAATTACCGATATTGAACAAAATTATGGTCCAGTTCTTGCGTTAGTAAATAATGCGGGCGTGACTAAAGATAATTTGTTACTCCGTATGTCTGAAGATGATTGGGATGATATTCTGAACATTCATTTGAAGGCCGTATACCGTTTATCTAAACGTGTGCTAAAAGGTATGACCAAGGCACGTTTTGGACGCATTATTAACATCAGTTCAGTGGTTGCTCATTTTGCAAACCCTGGACAAGCTAACTACTCTGCAGCAAAAGCTGGAATTGAAGCTTTTAGTCGTAGTCTCGCAAAAGAGATGGGTAGTCGCCAAATTACAGTTAATAGCGTGGCGCCTGGCTTTATTGCAACAGAGATGACTGAGCAGTTAAGTGAAGAAATTCGTAAGAAAATGAGTGATCAAGTGGCCTTGAATCGTTTAGGTGAGCCACAAGATATTGCGAATGCTGTAAGTTTCTTAGCTTCGGATAAGGCAAGTTACATTACTGGCACTGTTTTACATGTAAATGGTGGTTTATACATGAGCTAATTGGCTGATGTATAAACTTCCCAAATTTTTTAGATTGAATTAAACTAACGGCATTAAAAACGCCACAAGCAATGAGGAGAATTCCTGTGAGCGATATCGAACAACGCGTTAAACAAGCAGTTTCTGAACAACTTGGTCTTAAAGTTGAAGAAATTAAAAACGAAGCATCTTTCATGGATGACTTAGGTGCAGACTCTCTTGACCTAGTTGAGCTTGTTATGTCTTTCGAAAACGACTTCGACATCACTATTCCAGATGAAGATTCTAACGAAATCACAACTGTTCAATCAGCAATTGACTATGTAACTAAAAAACTTGGTTAATACGCTGTTTCAGCTTGCTGAAATTAAAAGCCACCTTTAAGGTGGCTTTTTTTATAGCTGCTTTCTAAGCGGTTAATTTACATTCACTTACTTTTCTGTCACCAAAGCGCACCTAAAATTAGTTATGTTTTTAGCTATAAACAATAAGTACAACGATTTTTAAATAACACATCAAAAACTATGGAGAATAACAATGGGTCTTTTTGATTTTGTAAAAGGCATTGGTAAAAAAAATACAGCACCTGCAGAACCACAAGCTGCCCCAGCAACGCCAGCAGAGCCATCTGCACAAGAAATCGCAAATAAGTTACTTGGTCATGTTAAAGCTTTAGGATTGCCTGTTACGGGGCTATCAGTGAGCTATAACAGCACATCTGACTTGGCTACGGTCAAAGGTCAGGTGCAAAGTCAGGCAGACCGCGAGAAAATTATTTTGGCTGTGGGTAATATTGACCATGTTGCACAAGTCGATGATCAGCTCACAGTCGCATCGCCTGAGCCAGAAAGTAAATTTTATACTGTAAAGTCGGGAGACAATCTGTCTAAAATTTCTAAAGAATTTTATGGTGATGCCAACCAGTACAATAAAATCTTTGAAGCAAACCGTCCTTTATTAAAAAATGCAGACGATATTTTCCCAGGGCAAGTGTTACGTATTCCTGCATAAGTTTGAATGTGGTGATTTAGATATCACTCAATCCAATAAAACCGCTGTTTAGACAGCGGTTTTTTATATATAGTTTGTATTGGTGAAATTAGCCAATTAAACCAATGAACGGATATTCTTCCATACTTCTAAGAATCAGAATTTTATCTTTTTAGTTTGGTTTTATTTACATTATTTTAGTATTCAAGCAAACCTACTTTACGAAAATTCTCCAAATCGACTTAAATAGAAGGCTAATACAATGCGGAAATAAATAACCAATTACAAAGCAAGAAATGATGGTGAAGAGAATGATTTTAGCCGAGCTAAAAGAGGTACTGAGATAAAATGACGTAAAAAGGGCTATTCCGAATCCAAGAATTATTCCGTCAATAGCGTAATAGAATGCTGTAATTAAGCGTTCATGATTCATTTAATATCCTTGGTATAGTTTTTTATTCGCATGGCACAACAATCTATTGATTTATTAAAAATGATATCCAATGCGGATGCAATATTCTTTTCATAGACCATCATATACTTGAGTAGATTGATGTATTTGTGCAGTCAGATGAGGCGTTATTTTACTTTAGACTTTTTGACTAAACATTCTGCAATAATTTAAACAAGACTTTGATGGCGTATTGCTCTTTAATAAGCCTGAAAATTCAATAATAGATTCAGCATTTTATGCGTAATGAAAAAATAGATATTCTTCGAGGTCTTTCCATTCTTTTGGTGCTCCTGCATCATTTTAATATCCCTTATAAACTCCATGATACTTTTTTAGGAGTTCAGGTCTTTGGCGAGAGTTTAAGTACCTTAATTGCTCGAAATGGCAATTATGGCGTGACCATGTTCTTTGTGATTTCTGGCTTTTTAATTACCCAGCATACTTTGCAACGTAGTGGCTCTTTAGCAAAAATCAGGATTAAAGATTTTTATGTACGCCGTATCGCGCGGATTCTGCCTTGCTTGGTGTTATTGGTATTGATGGTGACTGGTTTAGGCGCTTTGGGGTTAAAGCCATTTCTCAATCAAGCACCTAATGGCATAGAGGTATCGTATGGTTTGACTGTGTTTTCAGTGTTCAGTTTTTGGATGAATCTGCTGATTATTGAATATGGTTGGGTCAACTATGCTTTGGGCGTGCTCTGGTCACTATCTGTTGAAGAGGTCTTTTATTTGGCTTTTCCGTTGTTGTGCTATGGATTAGGGCAAGGGAAAGGTTTTATTGTTTTTCTATTGTTGATTATCGCCTATGCGCCATATTTTCGCAGTTTACATCTTGGTGAAGAAAGTGGTGCGTATCTATATCACTATTTTTCCAGTTTTGATGGTATCGCGATTGGCTGTTTAACCGCGCTGTGTGTACACCATTTTAAAGGCACGCTCAGGTATTCTAGGTTAATTATGGTTAGTGCTACGCTATTGATGTGTGCACTATATTTGTATGCACCAATTAAAGAAGTGAGCACTTGGGGCGTCAGTCTATTTGCTTTGCTTACAGCAGTTTTAATTTTTTGTTTCACGCAAGAAGCGCCAACGAAGGTACAAGGATTGGGTTCGCGTGCGCTGGTTTGGTTAGGTCAGCGTAGCTATGAAATGTATTTGTTTCATTTAATTATTTTGGGTTTAATGAAGGTGGTATATTTTCCTAAAGAAACCCTGCCAGCAGAAAAATTAATGCTATTGCCTATTTATTTGATTGCGGTAGCTTTGCTCAGCTGGGCAATAGAAAAATATTATTCGGCACCGCTTAATCGAATGATTCGACATCAATGGATGAAGTAGGTGGGTAGTCACTTTTGGCGTGATATCGAAAGTTAAGCACGTGTCGTTGGTGAAGGGCATGATCCTGTATTGATTACATATTTGAGAGATGAGTCTGATTGATAAAACAAAAAAACCTCCTAGATGGAGGTTTTTTTGTTTTATCGATTTGTGCTTAGAAAGTGGGTTTGACCACCACTAAAATAACGACGGCAAATAAAATCAGTGTCGGCATTTCATTAAAGAAACGCCAAAATTTATGTGATTTGTAATGTGGGTTGTCCATGAGCTTTTTGCGGTAATAGCCACACACAAAATGGTAAACCACCAATAGTCCCACAAGACCGACCTTGAGGTAGAACCATAAAGCTTCATGATAATGTCGGGTTGCATCGCCCCAATCGACCAGAAAATGCGCCGTAATGAGTGTTGCGATCATAGCTGGCCACATAATGCCACGGTACAGCTTACGTTCCATGATCACAAAACGCTGATGGCTAACTGCATCATCACTCATAGCATGATAGACAAAAAGGCGAGGGAGATAGAAGAGTGCTGCAAACCAGCAAACTACAGCGATGATATGTAATGCTTTAACCCAGAGGAAAGCATCTGAAGGAGCATCCATAATGTACCCTTTAAAAGGGCGGTGGGGTGGGGTTTAGCGCCGAAGCGCCAAACCTACAGACCTTAAATTAGCCTTCCCATTTTTTGAAAACGAGACAAGCGTTTACACCGCCAAAACCGAAACTGTTACTCATCACAGTATTCAATTTTGCGTCACGTTTTTCAAGTACGATGTCAAAACCTTTCGCGCCTTCATCTAATTCTGTCACGTTGATGTTAGGTGCAATAAAGTCATTTTGCATCATCAGTACAGAGTAGATAGCTTCTTGTACGCCAGCTGCGCCAAGGCTATGACCTGTCATAGATTTTGTTGAGCTAAGTGGAGGTACTTGACCTTCACCAAATGCACGTTCCATTGCTTTAAGCTCAGTCACATCACCCGCCGGTGTAGATGTACCATGTGTGTTGACATAGTCAATTTGGTCTACGCCATGTTCTTTCGCTTCTTCTAGCGCCATGAGGATGCAACGAGTTGCGCCTTCGCCAGATGGTGCAACCATATCTGCACCGTCAGAGTTTGCAGCATAGCCAATAACTTCAGCCAAGATGTTTGCGCCACGTGCTTGCGCATGTTCTAAAGATTCGAGCACCACAAAACCACCACCGCCAGCAATGACAAAACCGTCACGGTCAGCTGAATATGGGCGTGAAGCTGTTTCTGGTGTCTCATTATATTTAGAGCAAAGTGCACCCATTGCATCAAAGAGTAGGCTTTGAGACCAGTGATCTTCTTCACCGCCACCTGCTAGCATGAGGTCTTGTTTGCCCAATTGAATGAGGTTATATGCATAACCAATTGCATCTGCAGAGGTTGCGCATGCACTGGTAATAGAGTGTGCAATACCTTGCATTTTAAACGCTACGCCAACGTTGGCAGTGATCGTGTTTGACATATTGCGTGGTACGAAAAATGGGCCAACTTTACGAGCACCTTTTTCTTCTAGTAATTTGATCATTTCTGCAACAGATGCAGTGGAGTTACCACCTGAACCACCAGCAATACCATAACGAGGGTTGCCACCAATTTGTTCTGCTGTTAAGCCCGCATGCTCAACTGCGGCAACTGCAGCATTGTAAGCATACATGGCACAAACGCCCATAAAGCGTTTTAAACGACGGTCAATACCATCGAAATTTTGTTCAGCAGCTGCGCTGACATGGCTTTTAAAATTTAATTCAGCATAAGTTGGATTTGCACGTGTTCCAGAAATCCCGTTCTGTAAAGAATGCGTTACATCCTCTAGAGTATTACCAATACATGAGTTAATGCCCATGCCTGTGATTACAACACGTTTCATTTGCAGATCCTTTATAGCTTGCGTATGAGCCCATCGCACTTCATATCAGATGCATCACCTGTGAATGATGCGTGGACTCAGTTATTTCAATTGCAATCATAATAGCAGAAAGATTTTTGTTTTCTTATGGCAAATCCTATGCCTATTTTCAAGATCCGATCTTCTGTGCAAAATGCGCCTTAGCTTTACTAAAAGATACATATTCAGGTTGAGTTAAATGCTGACTACACCTAGTATTTATCAAGAATTGTAAGAATATGGGCAATGGGGTAGGGAATGGCGAACTCGAATAATAAGCAATCAAGCGGTTTCTTTTCTAATGCGGTTGGAGTGGCTAAAAAGCTCAGTAGTACAGGTACATCTTTGTTGAATCATGTTGCACCAGATTCTGTGGCAAAGCTAACACAAGCCTCATCTAAGCAATCTGTCATTGATGGCCAATATCAGACAGCAAACGTTTTTGCATCAAAAATATACGATAATCCACAGCAGGTTTTGCGTGAGCATCTTCCGAATGTGTCGCGTCAATTTTTAGGGCGTCATTATAGTAAAGTGAATAATGTGGCGAACTTTGTGTCACCGCAATTTTCCGACAAACTGTCAGATTATTTGTTTGAACAACTGAATCAAATCAGCAATAACCTCAGTTCGGTTGATGCAGTACTCGATGAAGCGGGTGTACGTGATTTAGAAGAACTCACTCAAGATGTCGATCGTTCTAGGCGTTTGAGTCAGGCTTTGATTGAACAGAATAAATGGCTGGCTTCTTTGCAAGGCGCAGTAACTGGGGCAACTGGTGTTTTGGGTTCAACTTTAGATATACCAGCTTCATTATTAATGTCTTTACGTATTATCTATCAAGTTGGTCGCTCATACGGTTTCGATCTGAGTAAAGAAAGTGATCAAGAGATCGTGCAACATATTTTTAGGCAAATCGATTTGGGCGTTATTGCAGAAAAGCAAACGCTGTTATTGGCATTAAAAACTTTATCCAGCACCATTCAAACACATGATTTGAGTCAGTTACAACAAATGTTGGGTTCAACAAATGATATTGATGCACTCAAAAAATATTTTGTTGATGAAAATGGGGAGTATAAATTGGGATGGCTGAATCAGCTGTCTAAAGTGTCACTGCTCGATAAGCTCACTCGTTTAACACCATTGGCAGGCGCGGGTATTAGTGCTGTATATAGCTTGCGTCTGGTCGATGAGGTAAATCACAAAGCACAACAAGTCTTTTCTCATGCACGTGAATACTTAATTCAGCACAAAGATGTACAGCTGTCGCCGTTGCTGGCTTATGAAAAATCAATGGAATTATTGGCGCAGGCCGCACCTAAACTCATGGAATCTGTAAAGTCCATTGAGCACAATCTGATCGAGCCTGTATTAAATAAAGCGATTGAAATTGAAGGCAATGAAAATATCACCCAAGTTAAAGTCTTGAAGAAAACACAGGAAAATGTTGATGGGACGACTGCATTAGATACTCAGGATGAGCAAGTGGCAGATGGCTTGGCAGCATTGGCTAAAAAAGAAGTGACGCCGAGTGATAATGTACCACCACAACAAGCGGCTTTAGCCAATGATGAAGATATACTGTGGCAGGAAAATGCTCAGGCCGACGAAAATACGAATTTAGTCGATACCTCTTTGCCATCCAAGGCTATTCAGTCAAAAAAATAAAGATTTATATTTTCAGATTGTTAGTGATTTGATTAGGTTTTATTTGGCCGAAAAAGCAACAAAAGAAATATTTGGTTGAGATTTGATGAGTAGTCGAATCTTGACCATTTTTGCGTCCTGAATTACAATTGCATGCCCTCAAAAAGCAGTATTTTTTTTGGGCTTTTATTTAACGGGAGAATTGCCAAATGGCAACAACAAATCAGTTGATCCGTAAGGGTCGTACGACTTTAGTTGAAAAATCTAAAGTTCCTGCGTTGAAGGCTTGTCCACAACGTCGTGGTGTTTGTACACGTGTTTACACTACTACACCTAAAAAACCTAACTCAGCAATGCGTAAAGTTTGCCGTGTTCGCCTAACTTCAGGTTTTGAAGTTTCTAGCTACATCGGTGGTGAAGGCCATAACCTACAAGAGCACAGTGTTGTTCTTATCCGTGGTGGTCGTGTTAAAGACTTACCAGGTGTACGTTACCATACCGTTCGTGGTTCTTTAGACTGCGCTGGTGTTAAAGATCGTAACCAGTCACGTTCTAAATACGGTACTAAACGTCCTAAGAAATAATCTGAAAAGATTAGCTTCTTAGTTCGCTAGAACTGCAATCCTTTATCGTCTCGCTTGTCTGATTTCTGCATTTAATTTTGTGAAATTCAAGCGACGTGTAGTAAGGCCAGCGAATAGCGCATGACACTTTGCGCTCATGCTGGATAAACCTGAAGTGTCATATTTATAGGTAGTTTAAAATGCCAAGACGTCGCGTAGTCGCTGCTCGTGAAATCCTTCCGGATCCAAAATTCAGTAGCCAAACAATCGCTAAATTCATGAACCACGTAATGCAAGATGGTAAAAAATCTATTGCTGAAAGTATCGTTTACGGTGCTTTAGACCGCGTTCAAGAAAAATCTAAAGTAGACCCAGTTGAATTCTTTGAAGCTACGCTTGAAAAAGTTCGTCCTATGGTTGAAGTAAAAGCACGCCGTGTTGGTGGTGCTACATACCAAGTACCTATGGAAGTACGCCCATCCCGTCGTACTGCCTTGGCTATGCGTTGGTTAGTAGATGCTGCTGCTAAGCGTTCTGAAAAAACTATGGCTTTACGTCTTGCTGGTGAGTTGCTTGATGCATCTGAAGGTAAAGGCGCAGCTGTTAAAAAACGTGAAGACGTGCACCGTATGGCTGAAGCCAACAAAGCATTCTCTCACTACCGTTTCTAAGCGGATAAAACAGGCCCTACTCAGAAAATTGACAGTGCTTTCATTGCGCTGTCATGAAATCGCTTTAAGCTGTTCTGCAGCTTAAAGCGTCCTGTTTTAAACAACAAAATTTAGGAATGCTAGAAATCATGGCTCGTAAAACCCCAATTTCTCAGTACCGTAACATTGGTATTTCAGCGCACATTGACGCTGGTAAAACTACAACTTCAGAACGTATTTTGTTCTACACAGGTGTATCTCACAAAATTGGTGAAGTACACGACGGTGCAGCAACAATGGACTGGATGGAGCAAGAGCAAGAACGTGGTATTACCATTACTTCTGCTGCGACAACTACATTCTGGTCTGGCATGAGCCAACAGTTTAAAGAACACCGCATCAACGTAATTGACACCCCGGGACACGTTGACTTCACAGTTGAAGTTGAACGTTCTATGCGTGTTCTTGACGGTGCGTGTATGGTTTACTGTGCTGTAGGTGGTGTACAACCTCAGTCAGAAACTGTATGGCGTCAAGCTAACAAATATAAAGTGCCTCGTTTAGCATTCGTGAACAAGATGGACCGTACTGGTGCAAACTTCTTCCGTGTTGTTGAACAAATGAAGACTCGTCTAGGCGCTCATCCTGTACCAGTAGTTATCCCAGTTGGTGCTGAAGATAACTTCCAAGGTGTTGTTGACTTGATCGAAATGAAGTCAATCATTTGGGATGAAGCTTCTCAAGGTATGAAGTTTGAATACGGCGATATTCCTGCTGATCTAGTTGCAACAGCTGAAGAATGGCGTACTAACCTTGTAGAAGCAGCAGCTGAAGCTTCTGAAGAGTTAATGGACAAATACTTAGAAGAAGGTGATCTTTCTAAAGAAGACATCGTTAAAGGTATTCGTCAACAAACTTTGGCTTGCGAAATCCAGCCAATGCTTTGTGGTTCAGCGTTCAAAAACAAAGGTGTTCAACGTATGTTGGACGCAGTTATTGAATTCTTACCTGCGCCGACTGACGTTGAAGCGATCAAGGGTATCCTTGATGACAAAGACGAAACTGAAGGCTCACGTGAATCTTCTGACGAAGCTCCGTTCTCTGCGTTAGCGTTCAAAATCATGAACGATAAATTCGTAGGTAACTTAACATTCGTACGTGTTTATTCAGGCGTTCTTAAGCAAGGTGACTCGGTTTATAACCCTGTTAAATCTAAGCGTGAACGTATCGGTCGTATCGTGCAAATGCACGCAAACGAACGTCAAGACGTTGAAGAAATCCGTGCTGGTGATATCGCTGCGTGTGTAGGTCTTAAAGACGTAACAACTGGTGATACACTTTGTGATGAGAAAAATGTCATCACTCTTGAGCGTATGGAATTCCCAGAGCCAGTAATCGCACTTGCTGTTGAACCTAAAACTAAAGCTGACCAAGAGAAAATGTCTATCGCTCTTGGCCGTTTAGCGAAGGAAGATCCATCATTCCGCGTACGTACTGACGAAGAATCTGGTCAAACGATCATTTCTGGTATGGGTGAGCTTCACCTTGACATCATCGTTGACCGTATGAAACGTGAATTTAACGTTGAAGCGAACATTGGTAAACCAATGGTTGCTTACCGCGAAACGATCAAAAAGTCTGTTGAGCAAGAAGGTAAATTCGTACGTCAAACTGGTGGTAAAGGTAAGTTCGGTCACGTATACGTACGTTTAGAACCGCTTCCTGAAGGCGCTGATAAAGAATACGAATTCGTTGAAGAAGTTGTTGGTGGTGTAGTACCTAAAGAATTCTTCGGCGCGGTTGACAAAGGTATCCAAGAACGTATGAAGAATGGTGTCCTAGCTGGTTACCCAGTTGTAGGCATTAAAGCTACATTGTTCGACGGTTCTTACCATGATGTCGACTCTGACGAATTGTCGTTCAAAATGGCTGGTTCTTACGCATTCCGTGACGGTTTCATGAAAGCAGATCCTATCTTGCTTGAACCGATCATGAAAGTAGAAGTAGAAACTCCAGAAGACTATATGGGCGATATCATGGGTGACTTAAACCGTCGTCGTGGTATGGTTCAAGGTATGGACGATCTTCCTGGCGGTACTAAAGCAATTAAAGCTGAAGTTCCACTTGCTGAGATGTTTGGTTACGCGACTCAAATGCGTTCTATGTCTCAAGGTCGTGCGACTTACTCTATGGAATTTGCTAAATATGCTGAAACTCCACGTAACGTGGCTGAAGGCATCATTTCTAAGTTCCAATCTGGCGGTAAAAAAGGTGACGACGAGTAATCTTTCGATTACTATATTGCCTAACTAATTTTATAGTTAAAATCTAATGCTCATGCAGTGTTCCTGCATGAGTAGCTTAAAAAGGAAGCTCTCATGGCTAAGGCTAAGTTTGAACGTAATAAGCCACACGTA